>NZ_ML762477.1 GCF_009498735.1 Gracilibacillus oryzae | reverse complement strand
CCGAACACAGTAGTTAAGCTCTTCAGCGCCCATGGTAGTTGGGGCCTTGCCCCTGCAAGAGTAGGACGTTGCCAGGCGAAATACAGGAGGATTAGCTCAGCTGGGAGAGCACCTGCCTTACAAGCAGGGGGTCGCAGGTTCGAGCCCTGCATCCTCCACCATTTATGCCGGTCTAGCTCAATTGGTAGAGCAACTGACTTGTAATCAGTAGGTTGGGGGTTCAAGTCCTCTGGCCGGCACCACTCAGAGCCATTAGCTCAGTTGGTAGAGCATCTGACTTTTAATCAGAGGGTCGGAGGTTCGAATCCTCCATGGCTCACCATTTTTTAGCGGGTGTGGCGGAATTGGCAGACGCGCTAGACTTAGGATCTAGTGTCTATCGACGTGGGGGTTCAAGTCCCTCCACCCGCACCACATTAATTTAATAAGTTTAGCGGAAGTAGTTCAGTGGTAGAACACCACCTTGCCAAGGTGGGGGTCGCGGGTTCGAATCCCGTCTTCCGCTCCAGAGAATTTAATCGTTTAGTTTGCCGAATGATTAAGATGTAATATTCTCATGCCGGGGTGGCGGAATTGGCAGACGCACAGGACTTAAAATCCTGCGGTGGGTTTCCACCGTGCCGGTTCGAGTCCGGCCCTCGGCACCATATAGCGCCCGTAGCTCAATTGGATAGAGCGTTTGACTACGGATCAAGAGGTTAGGGGTTCGACTCCTCTCGGGCGCGCCATTTTACGGGAAGTAGCTCAGCTTGGTAGAGCACTTGGTTTGGGACCAAGGGGTCGCAGGTTCAAATCCTGTCTTCCCGACCATTACAAAAATATAGTTTGTGGGGCCTTAGCTCAGCTGGGAGAGCGCCTGCTTTGCACGCAGGAGGTCAGCGGTTCGATCCCGCTAGGCTCCACCATTATAAAAATGTACCTTGAAAACTAGATAAGAATCTTAGGAAGTGAAGACGACTGATCATTTAGGAGTCTGAACTGACTGAGAATGACAAGACATCAAACAATAACCAACGACTTTTTCATAAAGAAAGTAAGTATAGTTAAGTGAAGAAGGGCGCACGGTGGATGCCTTGG
>NZ_ML762476.1 GCF_009498735.1 Gracilibacillus oryzae | reverse complement strand
TGGTATGTCAACACTAAATCGAACAAATTTTTAAAGGTTGATTAACTTGTATTCAGTCGGTGTTAAATAATCTAATGATCCGTGAATTCGAAGGTGATTGAACCAATTAACATAATCAAAAAGTTCAAGGTCAAGTTCGTGTTGGTCAGTAAAATAAGCCCCTTTGACAAACTCTGTTTTGATGGTTTTGAATGTAGCTTCCGCAACGGCATTGTCATAGGGCGTTCCTTTTTCGCTCAGTGAGCGCTCAATGCCAAACGTTTCTAATGCCTGATCGATCAGCTGGTTCTTAAACTCACTGCCTCTATCGGTGTGAAACAATTCAAGCTGATGAAGATTGTATGGGACGGATGCAAAGGCACGTTGAACTAAGGCCGCACTTTTATGAGGTCCTGCACTGTGGCCAATAATTTCCCGATTATATAAATCTACTAAAACACAGATATAATGCCATCTCTGTCCCACTCTCACATAGGTTAAGTCACTTACTACTACTTTTAATTCTTGATCCTGGTCAAAGGCTCGATTGAGCGCATTTCCTACGTCTGATTCATTACAGGATGATTGGGACGGCTTAAATTGAGCGACGGTATACTTAGAAACAAGTCCTTGTTCTTTCATGATTCGTCCGATCCGACGTCGGGACACAGTCCAGCCAAGCTTTTTTAACTCCACTTTTATCTTTCGTTGACCATAGTTTTGGCGGCTTTTCTTAAAAATGTCCACAATCTGATCGGTTAATTCTTCCTCCTGGTCATCACGAATCTTTGCTTCATAATAGTAGGTACTTCTGGCAATTTGCAGGACGCCGCACATTGCTGATACCGAGTATTTGTGACGATTATTCCGGATCACATCTACTTTCGTCCCATGATCAGCGCGGCTTGCTTTAAAATGTCATTTTCCATGGCCAATTTTTGATTTTCTTTACGAAGTTTGATTAACTCTTCTTGTTCCGGTGTGCAATTGTCTTTTTCCTGAAACGAACCATTATCATGATACTGGCGAACCCACTTATCAAAAGAAGAAGGCGTCAATTCATATTCTCTAATAATCTCCGAACGCGGTTTACCAGACACATGTAGCTGCACCATTTGTTCTTTAAATTCCTTTGAAAAAGTTCTTCTCGCTTTTTTGGTCATTTTAAACGCTCCTCGGTTTTTTATTTGAACCAAGTCTAACTGACCTTAACTAACTTGTCTAACTAAGTGTAACCGATTCA
>NZ_ML762474.1 GCF_009498735.1 Gracilibacillus oryzae | reverse complement strand
CTGTTCGAGGCCACTGAAAAACCCCTCCATATTTTAGGCGGTGGATAGAACAGACTTCCTTCCCGCTCTTAAGCAAGTGGGTGCGGAATGATCGCTCCGATGGAACACTTCGCGTCTAGTGGGGACGGCTTCAGCCTCCTCGGAAAGCAAAGCCCGCTTTCCTGCGGGGTCTTCAGACACGTCCAGGTTCCACTAGAGTCTTCGTGTTCCCCTCCGCTAAGAGGAGGAGGTCTGCATTTTATATTATTAAGCACCCGAATGCTCTCCTATGTATTCTGTTCCTCTCTCATTTCTAGTATAATAAAGAGAACGAAAAAAATAGAAATGGTGATGAATATGATCGAAAGACAATCCTCCTTTATTTTAAGTCCTTATATGGAACTCTATGACAAACTGATACCTAAGGATCACTTTTTGCGACGGATGAGTGACCTCGTAGATTTTTCCTTTATTGAGGAGGCATTACATCACCGATATTGTAATAATAATGGACGCAATGCCGTCCATCCTGTTCGTATGTTTAAATATTTACTCTTAAAACAAATCCATAACTTATCCGATGTGGACGTGGTGGAACGATCCCGAACGGATTTAGCTTATAAATATTTTCTGGGAATGGCACCAGAAGAGGATGTTATTCACCCCAGTTCGTTAACGAAGTTTCGAAAGTTACGGATCGAACCACCGAAAAAGGAAGAAGGAGAAGAGAATTCACCAGAAGAATCCGGGTCAAATCTATTAGATTTGCTTATTCAACAATCCGTGGAAATCGCCATTGAAAATGGGGTGATCGAGGATGATACGATTATCGTTGATGCGACCCACTCTTCCTCTCGTTATTGTGCGAAATCCGCCGATGAATTCTTGAAAGAAAAGGCGAAATTGTTACGAAAGACAGTCTACCAATTTAATGAAGGGATGAAAGAAAAGTTCCCAGAAAAGCCCACTCTGGATGATGTAAAGGAAACGCGTGCTTATTGCGAGGCGTTGTTAAAAACGATTCAAGAGGAAACCTCGATCAAGGCATTACCAGCTGTCCAAGAGAAGTGCAATCTATTAGAAGAAGTGCTTGCCGATTGCGAAGAAGCCGACATCCAATCAGAAGATCCGGATGCCCGAATCGGCCATAAATCCCAAGACCATGCTTTTTTTGGATACAAAACCCATCTAGCGTTATCGATAAACCGCATTATTACCGCACATACAGTAACCACAGGCGAAAAGAATGATGGAAAGTATTTACCGACACTTGTCCAAAAGTCGAGATCTGCGGGAATAAAGGTGAATACGGTCATCGGCGATCGCGCTTATTCAGGAACAGAGAATTTGAAATATGCGGATAGCGAAGAAGGGAATTTTCAACTTGTTTCCAGGCTTCATCCCGTCATTACGAACGGAAAAGAACAAGAAAAAGGATTTGTCTTTAACAAAGATGCCGACACCTATGCCTGTCCAGCTGGTCATTTATCTACGAAAAAGAAAATCAAAAAACGTAAAGAAGGCGATAATCGAAATACCCAATTAAGCTATTATTTTGATGTAAAAAAATGCCAAGTTTGTCCATTACAAGAAGGGTGTTATAAAGGAACAAAAACAAAGAGTTATTCGCTAACACTCAAATCGACCACCCATCTAAAACAGGAAGCTTTTCAGGAAACGGAGCTTTTCCAGACACTGGCACGAGAGCGTTATATGATTGAAGCCAAAAATAGCGAATTAAAGAATCGACACGGGTACGATAAAGCCACGAACTCGGGTTTATTTGGCATGTGCCTCCAAAGTGCAGCCACCATATTTGTGGTCAACCTCAAAAGGATCGTGAAGCTAATCGATGAAAAATCAAAGAAATAAGGACAATAATAGAGGGGATTTCCATCCAATTAGATGGAAATCCCCTCTATTTTTATTAAACTCTACTTTGTCTCATGATGCGGCTAAAAAAAGGAACACTTTTTCAGTGGCCTC
>NZ_ML762473.1 GCF_009498735.1 Gracilibacillus oryzae | reverse complement strand
CTTGGTGAAGCGGGTTTCTTCAACAAGTTAGCTGAGGCCGTCCCCACGGAAAGCGAAGCAATCGGACGTAGCGGCGTCATTGCACTCTCATAATCTCAAAATTAACTTTTATTACTTACTGCACATAATCCCTATTATGGGTCATTTGTTTTTAAAACATTCGTCCTTGGGGTGGAACATAATCGTTATGTTCCACTCTCTTATTACAGACGCTAAGCATTCTGATAAGTTTCGCTACTGATCGGTAAGCACCTCAAATGATCAATGTCTCACTTTATTTAAAACTATATCTATTATTTCTTTAGAATCTTTGCTAAAAGTTTTTTTCCCTCAGGTGTTAAATAAACGTTCTTATCATGGTATAATCGATTAGCTAGACTTTTGGACATTTCTTTATTTTTCTTAGCTGGCAACCGAAACACTCCTTTCCTGCCATATAGGATATATTATGGCTCGTGAGGAAAATTGCAAAGGACAAATATGGGATGGTATTCGTGGAATTTTATTGAATCAGTAATCAATTCCGTTGACCATTTCTTTCAAATCTTGATAAACTGATTAATAATAGAATATAGGAAAGGCATGATGTTACGATGACAAGCAATCAAGAAAATCAAGCATTGCCACCAAAAACATGTACGATTGACAGACTAATTACAATTCCAGCTGACATAGAGAAAGTTCTGCAAGGGAAGAAACGTGCAACAAGAAGAAATGGCCGATATGCAGATATTGGAGAGACAATGACATTAGAGGATCATCAATTTATTATAGATAAAGTTTACCAGCAAAAATTAGGCGAACTTACAGATGAAGATGCCATTAAGGAAGGTTATGCTGATTTAGAGGCATATAAAGAAGCGATATTATCACTTCATCCGGGAATGCCATGGATTCCTAAGATGCAAGTCTGGGTTCATGAATTTAGTCCTGTAAGCAAATAATATTTTCAGTTAATAAAAAGTATGCATGAATTAGCTCGCATCCCAGAAGAGTTGATCATGGATACTTTTTTTATTGATAAATCCTTTCTTATTAATACCATTCATTGGAATAACATCTTTTGGAACATCCAACTTTTCAAAACTATCTTTTTTGAGAAAAAATTACAAAATTTGCGGAAATATGTTATGCTGAAAGGAGAAGAGGGAGGGAGTTTCTGTGCATTATACATATGGAAATAGTTCGAAATGGAGAAACAAAGGAATTCTTTCTATAATAACAGGAGCATTAGTGATTTTAGTCTGGATCATTACGTTTATTGATAATGAACTAAGCTATGTCGTCTTTTTAATATTAACAGCTATTTTCCTTGTTTTTGTCTGTTTCCGGGTATACAGAGCAATCTACTATTTTAAGCTGCCCGAAAAAGACTATGTTATTATTGATGACAACTCTCTAATCTTAAAAGAAATGTTTTTGCCAAATTATAAAATCCCCTATGCAGAGATAAAGCATGTTGCTAAAATAAATAAAATACTAGTCATTACATTAGAAAATAACAGGGAAAAACATATATACCTTGATTGGTTAGATAAAGAGGATTCCTCTCACTTAATAGAACAGCTGCAAGGAAAGGTTGGAATACTGAACCATACTAGTTAGCTGTTTGAGAAAGGTTGGTAAATTTTTGAAGAATCATGCCTGGTACAAGATATATCGAATCACCTTATGGCTGGTGTTCATTTTATATTTGTGCTTTAGCTCATATTTATTACTATTTCAGCGAATTGCAACAAGGGTTATGAATTATTTTAACGGAATATATACTAATCCTTATGTTTATACATCCTCAGAAAGCAGCCGGTATATAGACAACTTTCTGGCAAATTCTAATTTGGTTCCATTTAGAAACACCATTCGCTATATAACAGAATCTGATCATTTTTCTATTTTATTTATTTTCAATAATATTGTCGGAAATATATTAGTGTTCTTGCCTCTGGGACTGTTACTGCCACTGTTATTTCCTCGCCATCGAAAATTCATCTTGCTTTTATTGACAGTTACATGTTTCACTATTTTAGTAGAGATCACCCAAATTACATTACAAATTGGTCAGTTTGATGTGGATGATCTTATATTGAATGTTATTGGTGGTATGGCAGGCTATTGGTTTGCGAAATTACTAATGGACAATGTGAAAATAAAATCACAACTTTTTATGTAGGAAGGGTTGTGATTTTTTTATTATAGCGCCAACCATCTGAAATATCCTAAACGAAAAGATTCAAGTATCACGAAGTAAGTATGCGGAGGATAAACAGACACTAAGCGTCCTGATAAGTTTCGCTAATGATCAGTGGGGGATACAAAAAAACCACTGATTAAAGTCTTATTTTATTTTCTATTTACAAACATTCTGTATGTATGTTAATATTCGATTATAACAAAGGAGCATTCCTGTAATGAAGAAATTTGAGGTTTGAATACAAAAAGCCTCCTTGGTATTATACGAGGTGTCCGATCGTTGCAACGAAAAAGGACCCTTAATTAATACCCAAGGAGGACTCAAGATGAATTATACGC
>NZ_ML762472.1 GCF_009498735.1 Gracilibacillus oryzae | reverse complement strand
TGAAGCCTTTGCATTGGGGTGTGTATTTGGTTTATTGGGAATTGTGTCTTTAATCGTAAATAGCGTTGTGTTAATAATTGTTCTTTTAATCTTTAGGGGTATTTTGAGTGCGGAATTATATATGGAAGTTTTATTAAGATAGCAGGTAGCAAGAGTTACAGAAGGTGATTATCGAAAATGATTGTCTTTCTTTTCTTGCAAAAATTCAATATTTTCTTTTGGAATATTATGTTAGCATGGAGTTATTAAGGAAGAAAGGATCAAAGCATGAGGTGGGGCCGTGAGTTTTGCAGTTAAGAAAGGATCATAGCATCAAAACATCAGGTGGGGCCGTGAGTTTTGCAGTTAAGAAAGGATCATAACATCAAAACCTAGGGTGGATTCAGGAGTTATGCAGTTAAGAAAGGATCATAGCATCAAAACATCAAGTCGGGCCGTGAGTTTTGCAGTTAAGAAAGGATCATAGCATCAAAACCTAGGGTGAATTCAGGAGTTATGCAGTTAAGAAAGGATCATAACATCAAAACATCAGGTGGGGCCGTGAGTTTTGCAGTTAAGAAAGGATCATAGCATCAAAACCTAGGATGAAGCCGGGAGTTTTGCAGTTAAGAAAGGGTCATAGCATCAAAACCTAGGGTGAAGCCGTGAGTTATGCAGTTAAGAAAAGATCATAGCATCAAACCTCGGGCTGGAGCATGAAGTAATGATGTTAAGAGTCATCAACCTATCAAAACACTCGAACGCCCAAAGAGATTTGATAGGTAAAGCCCATCAACCTATCAAAACCCCCACTCGCCCGAAGAGATATGATAGGAAAACCCGCTCAACCTATCAAAACCCCCACCGGCCCGAAGAGATTTGATAGGAAAACCCGCTCAACCTATCAAAACTCCGACTCGCCCGAAGAGATATGATAGGAAAACTCGTTCAACCTATCAAAACTCCCACTCTCTTGAAGAGATATGATAGGAAAACCTGCTCAACCTATCAAAACCCCCACTCGCCCGAAGAGATTTGATAGGAAAACCCGTTGGACTTATTGCTGGTTGAAATGATATGTCAGCAAAATACGAGTAAGGTACTCGTGCTTCATTCAGAACTGTCCCCAGAGGAAATATAGACAGTAAATGCAAGAGGCTGAATAAAGATAAATTTATTATGGTTTTCTCAAGTAATTACTGTCAGAAACCAGACTTCCCACGGGATAGTCTGCATTAGGAAACCGATGGGGTAAACTTGACAGCTTTCAAATTGACAGCCTTTTCATGATGATATGTTAGATAACCTTTTACATGAATGGGAACCGTATTTGTATCCATTCGTACAGAAAACAGCAATAGCAAGAATTCAGTTTGTTGCAACTATTTCTAAATGATCCTAGGAAGAGGTGGATAAATGAAAATTAAAGTTAATCTGTTTAGCTTTTTGTTAATGGGTATTTTTGTATTAGCCATTCTTAGCGGTTGCACTAGTTCAAAATACGAAGAGTTTATCGAGGAGTTAAAACCTGAACATAGTAATTACAGGTTACATCTGTTCTATCATAATGGAGAGACACCTCGTAATGAAATGGATGAAGTCCAATCCTTCATGCATTCTAACCAAGTAATTCTGGATAACATTACAGAAGTGGTTGGTCATCCTTACGATGAGAAACTGAGTAAAAATCTTAAAAAATTGGACGTAGAAACCTATCCAATGTATGTCCTAATGAATAAGGATGGATTTGTTTATAAGTCCCCTTACTTTAGTGAGATTAAAGCCTTTATCAAAAAGGAATTGAAAGTGACAGAAAGCTAAACTAAAGGGAGCAAGAATTACAGAAGGCGATAATCAAAAATGCTTGCCTTCCTTTTTTTTTGAAAAAATCCAGTATTTTCTGTTGGAATATTATGTTAGCATGGAGTTATTAAAGTAACGTGGCAGTAATGTGGAATAAAGGGAAGGTTGGATAAATGAGATTTTTTCTAATTTTATTGATTTCAATTATAGCTTTATACGGTTGTAGTAGTCAGGAAATAGAAAATGTTGAGACTAATTATTACCCCGCTGAAAAAGTAACAGAAGAAAAAACAGAAACCAATCCAGATTATCGTAATATGTTTATTGAGAATATAAAGGATAACCTTATCGTTATTGCCCCACATGCTACCGATCCAGAGGCTTCTTATCCAGTTTATGAGATATTTATTGATGAAAACACCAATATAGAAGGAAGCAAACAGAAGTTAGATGAATTAGTTGTAAATGATGACGTAAAAGTCTGGATTAAAAAAATAGATGATGATAAAGAAATTGCTGAGAGAATATTTGTCCATGAGTAAATGCTTATTCTATTAACGAGTGCTAAAAATTGAGAAAAGCAATCAGTGATTGTCTTTTATTTTCGAAAAACAAATGGAATATTATGTTATTATTGAATTAAGAATTTCGAGTTAACTAAGGGGAACAATGAAAAGGAGCATTCCTGTAATGAAGAAATTTGAGGTTTGAATACAAAAAGCCTCCTTGGTATGATACGAGGTGTCCGAT
>NZ_ML762471.1 GCF_009498735.1 Gracilibacillus oryzae | reverse complement strand
TCAGCTGCACATGTCACCATGCTTCCACCTCGAACCTATCTACCTCATCGTCTCTGAGGGATCTTACTCATTTACATGATGGGAAGTCTCATCTTGAGGGGGGCTTCATGCTTAGATGCTTTCAGCACTTATCCCTTCCACACGTAGCTACCCAGCGATGCTCCTGGCGGAACAACTGGTGCACCAGCGGTGTGTCCATCCCGGTCCTCTCGTACTAAGGACAGCTCCTCTCAAACTTCCAACGCCCACGACGGATAGGGACCGAACTGTCTCACGACGTTCTGAACCCAGCTCGCGTACCGCTTTAATGGGCGAACAGCCCAACCCTTGGGACCGACTACAGCCCCAGGATGCGATGAGCCGACATCGAGGTGCCAAACCTCCCCGTCGATGTGGACTCTTGGGGGAGATAAGCCTGTTATCCCCGGGGTAGCTTTTATCCGTTGAGCGACGGCCCTTCCATTCGGTACCGCCGGATCACTAAGCCCGACTTTCGTCCCTGCTCGACTTGTAGGTCTCGCAGTCAAGCTCCCTTCTGCCTTTACACTCTTCGAATGATTTCCAACCATTCTGAGGGAACCTTTGGGCGCCTCCGTTACTCTTTAGGAGGCGACCGCCCCAGTCAAACTGCCCACCTGACACTGTCTCCGAACCGGATCACGGTTCTGGGTTAGAAGGTCAATACAGCCAGGGTGGTATCCCACCAGCGCCTCCACGTAAGCTAGCGCTCACGCTTCTCAGGCTCCCACCTATCCTGTACAAGCTGTACCAACATTCCATATCAGGCTACAGTAAAGCTCCACGGGGTCTTTCCGTCCTGTCGCGGGTAATGCGCATCTTCACGCATAGTATAATTTCACCGGGTCTCTCGTTGAGACAGTGCCCAAGTCGTTGCACCTTTCGTGCGGGTCGGAACTTACCCGACAAGGAATTTCGCTACCTTAGGACCGTTATAGTTACGGCCGCCGTTTACTGGGGCTTCGGTTCAACGCTTCGCTTGCGCTAACGCATCCCCTTAACCTTCCAGCACCGGGCAGGTGTCAGCCCCTATACTTCGCCTTTCGGCTTCGCAGAGACCTGTGTTTTTGCTAAACAGTCGCTTGGGCCTTTTCACTGCGGCTTTTCGTAAGAAAAGCACCCCTTCTCCCGAAGTTACGGGGTCATTTTGCCGAGTTCCTTAACGAGAGTTCTCCCGATCACCTTAGGATTCTCTCCTCGCCTACCTGTGTCGGTTTGCGGTACGGGCACCCTTTTCCTCACTAGAGGCTTTTCTTGGCAGTGTGAAATCAGGAACTTCGGTACTATATTTCCCTCCCTGTCACAGCTTGTGATTGCCAGACGGATTTGCCTATCTGACTCACTCACTGCTTAGACGCACACTTCCAGTCGTGCGCATTCCTTATCCTACTGCGTCCCCCCATTGCTCAAACAGAATTGGGTGGTACAGGAATATCAACCTGTTGTCCATCGCCTACGCCTTTCGGCCTCGGCTTAGGCCCCGACTAACCCTGAGCGGACGAGCCTTCCTCAGGAAACCTTAGGCATTCGGTGTAGAAGATTCTCACTTCTATTTCGCTACTCATACCGGCATTCTCACTTCTAAGCGCTCCACCAGTCCTCACGGTCTGACTTCACAGCACTTAGAACGCTCTCCTACCATTGATCAAAGATCAATCCGTAGCTTCGGTGATACGTTTAGCCCCGGTATATTTTCGGCGCAGAGTCACTCGACCAGTGAGCTATTACGCACTCTTTAAATGGTGGCTGCTTCTAAGCCAACATCCTGGTTGTCTAAGCAACTCCACATCCTTTTCCACTTAACGTATACTTTGGGACCTTAGCTGACGGTCTGGGCTGTTTCCCTTTCGACTATGAACCTTATCACCCATAGTCTGACTCCCAAGGTAATATGATTGGCATTCGGAGTTTGACTGAATTCGGTAACCCGGTGAGGGCCCCTAGTCCAATCAGTGCTCTACCTCCAACATACATCCCTTGAGGCTAGCCCTAAAGCTATTTCGGAGAGAACCAGCTATCTCCGTGTTCGATTGGCATTTCACCCCTACCCACACCTCATCCCCGCACTTTTCAACGTGCGTGGGTTCGGGCCTCCAGTCAGTGTTACCTGACCTTCACCCTGGACATGGGTAGATCACACGGTTTCGGGTCTACGACCCCCTACTAAAACGCCCTGTTCAGACTCGCTTTCGCTGCGGCTCCGCCTCTTCAGCTTAACCTTGCAGGAGATCGTAACTCGCCGGTCCATTCTACAAAAGGTACGCCGTCACCCGTAAAAGGGCTTCGACTACTTGTAGGCACACGGTTTCAGGTTCTCTTTCACTCCCCTTCCGGGGTGCTTTTCACCTTTCCCTCACGGTACTGGTTCACTATCGGTCACTAGGGAGTATTTAGCCTTGGGAGATGGTCCTCCCGGATTCCGACGGAATTTCACGTGTTCCGCCGTACTCAGGATCCACTCAGGAGGAAATAGATTTTCGATTACAGGGCTGTTACCTCCTATGGCTGATCTTTCCAGATCGATTCATCTAATCTATTTCTTTGTAACTCCGTA
>NZ_ML762470.1 GCF_009498735.1 Gracilibacillus oryzae | reverse complement strand
ATTTGTTTATAAGTCCCCTTACTTTAGTGAGATTAAAGCCTTTATCAAAAAGGAATTGAAAGTGACAGAAAGCTAAATTAAAGGGAGCAAGAATTACATAATCAAAATGATTGTCTGTCTTTTTTTTAAAAATTCAATATTTTCTTTTGGAATATTATGTTAGCATGGAGTTACTAAAGAAGAAAGGATCATAGCATCAAAACTCGGGCTGGAGCATGAAATAATGATGTTAAGAGTCATCAACCTATCAAAACACACAAACGCCCAAATAGATTTGATAGGTAAAGCTCATCAACCTATCAAAACTCCCACTCGCCTGAAGAGGTGTGATAGGAAAACCTGCTCAACCTATCAAAACTCCCACTCGCTTGAAGAGATGTGATAGGAAAACCCGCTCAACCTATCAAAACCCTCACTCGCCCAAAGAGATGTGATAGGAAAATCCGTTGTAGGAAATACGGGGAAGGTTCTCGTGCTTCATTCAGAACTGTCCCCAGAGGAAATTTAGACAGTAAATGCAAGAGGCTGAATAAAGATAAATTTATTATGGTTTTCTTAAGGAATTCCCGTCAGAAACCAGACTTCCCACGGGATAGTATGCATCAGAAAACCGAAGGGGAAACTTGACAGCTTTCATATTGACTGCCTTTTTATGATGATATTTTAGATATCCTTTTACATGAATGGGAACCGTCTTTGTATCCATTCATACATAAACAGTAATAGCAAGAATTCAGTTGGGAATGAAACGCTAGATCCGTCCCCATGGTGCACCGCGGGAATGCGTTTCTTCTAATAGCTGGTTAAAGTCATCCATTGTTCCAAATTCACTCATAATCCCTTTATAGTCACTTATGTCATACCCATTATCATCATTTGGAGATTGATAAATCGGACAAATCCATAAAACATCAATACCAAGCACTTTTAAATAATCCAGCTTAGATATGATACCTAGAATATCTCCAATCCCATCTCCATTCGAGTCCATAAAGCTCCATGGGTAAATTTGATAAGCTACCGCTTCTTTCCACCACTGTTTATTCATTTTTAACCCCTTGGTTTATAAACCGTTTTAACTAGCACTTGTTTCTTTAATTACGGATACAGAAAGCGCACCAATGATAAGTAGAATACCTGAGATTAAAATCATTTCAGGCATGGATGATCCAATTGCTGGAAATAAAACAAAACTTAAACAAGAAGCAATGATCTGAGGTAAACAGATACTGCCATTAAATAACCCAAGATAGGTTCCCATTCTTTCCCCTGACAAGGCATTCGTAAGGATAGTAAAAGGAAACGTCATCATTGCTGCCCAAGCTATACCAATTAAGAAAAATGAAACAACCAGCAACCATTGATTTTGAATAAAGAATACGGAGCTAAAACCGATACCTCCGAGTACTAGACTAAGAGCATATGCTGGTTTACGCTTATCATTCGGTACACGAGACAAGACAAGTGACCACAATACTGCAGCGATTGATTGCACAGCTGTTAGCACACCAAACCAATTACCAGCACTTTGATACGCTGTTGTAGTTGGATCAGAGGTATTCCAAACATTGGAAGAAATTGCCCCTGTACCATATGTCCATAAATATTGGAAGCCCATCCAGCAGAAAAACTGCACTAGTGTAATTGTCCAAAATACTTTAGGCGCATTACGAAGCAATTTCAAGAGTCCTGCTTTTTCTTTATTCGACTCTTTGGTAATGCCATGGTATGTAGCGTATTCAGATGGCGAATACTCTTTCACTCTAATTATTGTAAATATACTACATATAATCAGGATAATTGCTCCCGCATAAAAAGAAATAACAACAGATGGTGGTATCACCCCTATAGGAGCACTATTTGCGACACCCATCATTGTTAATATAAAAGGGAAAATACTAGCTAATACAGCACCACTGTTTGATAGAAAACTTTGAATAGAATAGGCAAACCCTTTTTGTTTTTCGTTAACCATGTCACCAACCATCATTTTGAAAGGCTGCATTGCAACATTAGATGAAAGATCCATAAAGAGAATAGCGACTGCACCAAAGGTTAGCGCCATCAAGGAACCAAATCCAAAGCCAAAGCTTCCTGCATTCGGGAGTAGTACCATAACAATTGCTGCTACTATGGCACCAACAATTAAATACGGAATCCGACGGCCGAACCGCGGACTCCATGTCCGATCAGAAAAATATCCCACGAGAGGCTGGACAACTAAACCAGCAAGTGGTGGCAGAATAAAGAAAAATCCTAATCGAGTCGGGTCAGCGCCAAGCGTCTGGAAGATACGACCCATATTGGAACTTTGCAAAGCAAATGCCATTTGCACACCTAAAAAGCCAAAACTAATCATCCATATGGTGCTAATCGGTAAATTTGGAAGTGATTGTTTAGGTATTTGTACGTTTTCGTTTATTGATTTTGCTTCAAGCATAACTGTGACCTCCTGCGATCTATAAAATAGTAGAATCCTTAATATAACTATCCCTAATGCTTTTTAGTGGTAGTAATACTAGTTCTAAACTAGAATGCACCTTTTTACATCATTGTTAATGCAATCGTTTGCGCAAAATGACTAATAAATCCTTTATACGTAAAAACAGGAAACATTCAAATGGTTAGTTTATATTAACTGATATATACTATAGTAGCTAATATTTTGCTATTATATATTATTTAAAATAAATATGCAATCGTTTGCTCAAAATAAAACAAAAGTCGTTTACAAGATGAATCGGAATACTTCAATGAATTTTATTTG
>NZ_ML762469.1 GCF_009498735.1 Gracilibacillus oryzae | reverse complement strand
CGACCGAGGCTGTTGAACAAAATGAAAAAAGGGTTCACTCTACAAAGCAGAAACGGCAATCTTCAAGGAATAATATCGTGCCAGACTGGTATCCCGTTTACCGAAAAAAAGCGACACATGAAAAGCTGGAACCCTCTCCAGAAGAAAAAGAGAAAATCGCAGCAGAGTCTGATCGGATGCTGGCAGAGTATTTGGCAGGTCAAGGGTAGGTGGACGTTTAGGCTTTCTTTCGGTAAGGCTGAGCAATGGAATAAAGAGCCTTGTTGAGCAGAATCTCAGCAGAATGTTATGACGGGAAGACAGTTTAAAGGATAATATTTACAATTCAAAATAATATTATTTGATTAACATGCCACGAATTTTGTCGATATTAATAATAAATAATAGCAGGCAGGTGGCATCTTGTGAAAAAGCAACGTAAGAAAAGTATTGCAAAATCATTAATTTCTTTTATTGTTCCCGTAATTGTAATAGCTCTCATCTTAATCTCGACAATTGGTTACAATTTTTCTAAAAATATTATTACAGATCAGTTAGATTATTCAATGAGGACAAAACTTCAGGAAACTGTTCAGCAAATCAATTTGATTCTTGAGCGGGAAAAAGCTATTGCACAAAGCTATGCAAAAACAGTCGAAGTAGACGCTGACAGTTTAACGGAAGATGATTATAATGAGCTGCTGCAAAAGTATGTACCGATGTACAAGGAAACATATGCGATGGGAGTCTGGTTTGAACCATATGCATTTGGTAACGTAGAGAAGTATGCGCCATATGCACACAGAGATGGGAATGAAGTTGTTCTGTCTGATTCCTATACAACAGGGGACACGGATATTTGGACAACTGAATGGTATGAAGCAGGTTCATCCAATCCAGATGGAGGCTGGACAAAAGCTTACATTGATCCTTCAACAGATGTGTCTATGGTAACTGCAGCATATCCATTCTATCAACCTGCTGGAGAACTGATGGGCGTCGTTTCAGCTGATATTGATATTAGCAGTATCCAACAGCTGATTACAGAGACAAAAATCGACTTTAATGGCCAAGCAGTTTTGTTTGAAGATGATGGAGTGTTCTTAGGAGGAGTAGCAGAAGAAAGACTGATAAGTGAAAACATTCTAGATGATCCCAACTCCTCTTTAGTAGCAGCTGCAGAAAAAATGTTAGCGGAAGAATCAGGAGAAGCAGAATATACGGCTGATCAAGAAAACTATTTCTTCTATTATTCTACTATTCCCAATACCAATTGGAAAATCGGTATTAGTGTAAGTGAGAATAATTTGTACGGTTCATTAAATCAGTTATTAACCATTTTTGTTGTTTCAAGTATTGTAGCGATAGCGGTTGTAACTACTCTTATCGTAATATACTCCCGCCGTATGGGAAATACAGCAAAGAAATACAGTCAGATTGCGAAACTTGTAGCAGATGGTGAGCTGGTAAATGAGTTTAATGAAAAAGATCTGAAACGGGGAGACGAGCTTGGCGATATTGGCAGATCACTTTACAGCATGCAGCATAATCTGGTTGATGTTATCAGGAATTTTAAAGACAATGCTGCCAGTATCGATGAACATGCCCAGAACTTATCCTCTTTTTCAGAGCAAATGAGTGCAACATCAGAAAATGTTGCAACAGCTATTGCAACTGTTGCGGAAGGTGCATCAGATCAGCATGAGCAGTTAAAAACGGTGAATGCGAGAGTTGCCCAATTCGGATCAGGACTGGATTTTATGAATCAATCAATTAATGAGGTGGATCATTCTACTAATTCCATTTTAGTTATGGCCAGTGAAAGCAATGAGGAAATGAACCGAATGACAGTTTCATTTGAAACACTTAATAAGACATTTAGAGAATTAATCGATAAGGTGAAATCAGTAGAATTAAATATTCGCAATGTCAATGAAATGACAGAATTGATCAATTCCATTTCTGACCAGACTAATTTACTCGCACTGAATGCCGCAATTGAAGCAGCAAGAGCCGGAGAATCAGGCAAAGGCTTTGCAGTAGTGGCGAACGAGATAAGGGTATTGGCAGAAAAAAGCCGGGAGTCTTCTGACCAGATTGATACAATTATCAAAGGAGTTTTCCAGGACACTGGTGAAATGGTCAGCTCTACAGAAGAAGTGAACGAAGAACTGCTGGAACAAAGAGATCAGTTACAGGCAACCATCAAGTCTTTTGAGGAAATAATTCATGCGGTTGAAACAATCTCACCTAAAATAAAAGAAACAAGAGAATCATCAGTAAAGATTCAAAACGAAAAAGACCGGATCATAGGAGAACTGGAGAAGACAGGAGCAATCGCAGAAGATGTAGCAGCATCTGCTGAAGAAATCTCCGCTTCCGCCCAGGAAATGTCTGCATCAACAGAAGAAGTTACCACTTCAGCAGAAGGCCTAGGCGAAATGACAAATGATATGACAGATAAGATTAAATTCTTTAATGTAGATAAATAGTAAAATGAGGCCCAACATACGGTAATTGTCGTATGTTGGGCCTTTTTATCAGCAATGGCTTTAGACTCTCAGTTCGTTCACACTTTTTAAAAAAAATTATGCATAAGTCGTAAGAAAAGAGCGGAAGTTGCAAATAAATCGGAGCTGCTGCAAATAAAAAGTGGAAACTGCAAATAAATCGGAGCTGCTGCAAATAAAAATGCTGGAAGTCGCAAGAAGAGAGTGAGAAGTCGCAAGAAGAAGCGAGGAAGTCGCAAGAAGAAGCGGGAAGTCGCAAGAAGAAGCGGGGAAGTCGCAAGAAGAAGCGGGAAGTCGCAAGAAGAAGGTGGGAAGTCGCAAGAAGAAGGCGGGAAGACGCAAGAAGAAGGCGGGAAGACGCAAGAAGAAGGCGGAAAGACGCAAGAAGAAGGCGGGAAGACGCAAGAAGGGGGTGGGAAGTCGCAAGAAGAAGGCGGGAAGTCGCAAGAAGAAGGCGGGAAGTCGCAAGAAGAAGGTGGGAAGTCGCAAGAAGGGAGCGGGAAGACGCAAGAAGGGAGCGGGAAGACACAAGAAGAAGGCGGGAAGTCGCAAGAAGAACGCAGAAAGTCGCAAGAAGAGCGCAGAAAGTCGCAAGAAGGAGCGAGGAAGTCGCAAGAAGAGCGCGAAGTCGCAAGAAGAGCGCAGGAAGTCGCAAGAAGAGCGCAGGAAGTCGCAAGAAGAGCGCAGGAAGTCGCAAGAAGAACGCAGAAAGTCGCAAGAAGAGCGCAGAAAGTCGCAAGAAGGAGCGAGGAAGTCGCAAGAAGAAGCGGGGAAGTCGCAAGAAGAGAGTGGATTATTTTCTAAACTTCCATTTATCACTTCATATTTCCAATCATTTTAAAAATATGAGAGAATATGGTATGTTGGAAAGGGAATTTATAACTGATAATGCAATTATTAGATTGATTGATTTGAAGTGTAAATCGTATGGGAGGTGTTCATCTTGGCCAATAAGACATGGAAAAAGCTAACGGTATATTCAGGTGTAACTGCTATGGTAATAATGTTTGGGGCTATTTTTATATTAGGTGAGAATACACCAAGAGGTTTTATGGTAGTGGATGCCGATCCAGTCTTACTTGCAATCTTATTACCGATTATTGGTACATTGGGTTTTATCACTTTATTAGGGATAATGAGGTCAATGATGGGCAATAA
>NZ_ML762468.1 GCF_009498735.1 Gracilibacillus oryzae | reverse complement strand
ATAGATCGACTATATTTGGACAACCAAGTGTTTCAAATTAATAAGCAAAAATTGTGTCATTCTACTTGACGGTCACAGGTTCTATAAGAACTACACCTTGTTCTGAATAAACCCCCATTACCAAAATCTCTGAACTAAAATCAGCAACTCTCATAGGAGGAAAGTTAACTACTCCTAATACTTGCTTACCAATTAGTTCATCCAAATCATAACAATCTGTTATTTGAGCGCTACTTTGTTTAATCCCTATCTCTTCTCCAAAGTCAACCCATAGTTTATATGCTGGTTTTCTTGCTTTAGGGAACGCTTCTGCTCTGGTAATTTCTCCAACACGCATATCTAGCTTTTGAAAATCGTCGAAAGTTGCCATAGTAATGCCTCCTAAAATGTGTTTGTTTGTTTTTGAGATAAAGGATGGTTTTGTTCTTCTTGTCTATCTTTAATAACTATTAAGACCCCTATGAGAATTAAAACAGAACCTATCCAAAAGGTTATGCTAATCGTTTCACCTAGTATTAACCATCCTAATAATGTTCCAACAACGGGTTGAAAGAAGAAGAAAACTCCACCACTGGAGGCATTTAACATTTGTAATCCACGATTCCATAATAGAAATGCAATAGATGTCGATATTACACCCAAATAAATTAATCCTCCCCAAATGGTTGGATTAGTTAAATCGTTTATATCAATTTTTGGTAATTTTGTTATAACAAAAGGAGTTAAAACAACAAAAGCAATTAAAGTAGCATAAGACGTAACGACAATTTGGGAATAATCACTAGGTAGACGTTTTACTAGTACAGACATTAACGCCCATGTTAATGCTGCTATAATAAGTGATACTCCACCAAGCATGCTAGACATATTAATATCATCAATTCCAACAATGGTAATCACACCAATAGTGGCTAAACTAACTGAAATAACCTTCTTTAAAGTTAAACGTTCTTTAAGGATTAAACTAGCAAACAAAACCATAAATGCAGGTGTTGTAGAAGTTATAATAGCACCCATTTGTGCAGTAGAAAGAATTGTACCTATTTCTTGAGTAACAATGGAAATGACGTACCCTATAATTGCAATAGCAATTATAATACCAAAGTGACGTCTTTTAATTCTCCAATTTTGTCTAGTCACCAGTCCAATTATGACTAGTGCAACTAGTGCTATTAAATAACGCATCCATACAAGTTCTAATGGTGGTATGACAGCCACTACTATTTTAACGACAACATACATACCTCCCCAAATGCTTGAAGCTAATATTAAAAATAATGAACCAATAAGTGTATTTTTCATGTTTGTACCCTCCGTTTTTAATTAGGCTAGCTATGCCCTAACGGAGAGAAAATGCTATTTAAAATTCTCTCCATTAAGAGCAGGAGAGTGCTACTGGTACATCATTTTCAAATAAAGGTGCTAAAAACATAAATATCAACTCCTTAAAATAGTCAATAACAATTAAATAATAACAGACTTTAATGATTAATCAACCTAATGTCGAATAATGATTGTGAAGAATTATACTTAAAGTAAAACGGGTGCTTTAGTTGAACAATTGAACAAGAGGTTATAATATTAAACAGAAAATTTTGTTGAACCCTACAAATAAACTATGCAATTAAAAAATTTTAAAAAGTTCTTTATTTTAAGAATTGGTTCTTTAGTTTTTCCAACACCAAAAAGGCTACTAATAGAAAAGTAGCCATTAACACCATAATATATTTATTCTCCTACATAATTTTCAATAACTTTGGCAATGCTATTAGCAGCAAAAAGTCAAAGTGCTGCCATGTGCTCCACACTCATCCTAATTAGTTGATGAGTAAGGAAACTTATAAGAGGGACCGTTTACGCTACGATTTATCACTCGCTTTTAGCTAAAAAAAGAAAGAGCGATAATGAGAGTAGTGTAATTTCTAACAAGATTAAGTTCGCGTTAAATACAATTTAACTATTCAAAATTATTTATCATAATATAGCCATAATCCCTGTCGTATAAAGGGTTATGGCTATTTTTATTTTGTCCTGAGGGAAAGGAAAGTCGAATTAATCATTGTTGCGGGGATATGCCATTTTAAAGCCGGTGTTTTCTCAGAATTAGTTAGAGAGGGGTTTCGTAAATGGTGATAAACTGTTCTCTTATCATCTGATAGATCGAATGCTAAGAACTTATCATACATCCCAATAATCTCTATTTCTGCTTGTTTTATTCTGGAGAAGGTTTGAATGTAGCCGAAATTTTCCAATATATTATCTACCTTGCTTGTGCGAGTATTCGTCTTGAAGTGCATATATCAACATTTGAGCAGGTGTTAATATTGCAGCATTTAATACTCCTTTTGTTCCATAATTCTCTAGTTGACAACTGACTATTCTATTTTCTGTTCCATTTAAAGAAAAATACATAAACCAAACGGCATGATTTTGCTCGTCAGCAGCTGCACGACGGAATCTATCCTTAATAGAAGGGTCTTTTGCCTGATCGGCTATATCTAAATAAAAATCTACTGTTTCCTGTTCATCCTTAAGGATAAACCAATTCCTGCATTAAAATCACTTGGGCATTCTTCCGTTATGTTAAATACAGGTTGTTTCCCCGCTATATTCATATAAATGCTAATGAAATCTTCAAAATGTCTTTCTTCGTCTTGGTGGATTTCAAGTGTTTTTTCTTTTATAACATTGGTGGGTTCCCTGTTCGCTAATTGTTCATAACAAATAATTGCACTGTACTCGGCTTTATCGCACTTTGAATATCTTTTTCTAGATGAGCACGAAAATAGGTATCATGTTGAGAAAATACATAATTTTCCTCCTTGTGTTTCAATTCCTATCTTACTTTATGCTCCTTGAATGGGTTAGTGTGTATAGGTACGTCATATGTTAAGGAACTATTCGTAGAATCGTTTTTCATTTTTTCTACAAAATAACCGATTCG
The DNA here is from genome assembly GCF_009498735.1 of Gracilibacillus oryzae. Classification (GTDB taxonomy): domain Bacteria; phylum Bacillota; class Bacilli; order Bacillales; family Amphibacillaceae; genus Gracilibacillus; species Gracilibacillus oryzae. The sequence goes on along the minus strand of NZ_ML762468.1, from coordinate 930 downwards.
TGTAAAGTTTTTTCTCATGGAATTATAAGTACATTACCTAGACACATGCATAGGATATTTATAAAACATGTGAAAGGATTGAGAAAAATGAACAATGTTCCTTACCCTTATTCGTATTTATCACCAAATCCTTATTATGCAAATGCACCAATGTATTCATCTGGAACCCAGCAAGGGTTTTGGCCAAATCATAATGGAGTAGATCAAGTTTATGGGTATAACGGTTTTCGATCACCCAACGGCAATCCTCCTATTCCCTTAAAAGACTACGGTCCAAATCCGTTAGTCGTTAATATCAATTAAGCAACGAAGCAAAACGATACATTTCGGACTGCTTTATGGACAGGAGAGCATTTTCAAGTTACTTTAATGAGTCTCGAGCCGGGAGAAGATATTGGCCTGGAGATGCATCCAAATGTTGATCAATTTTTACGTATTGAACAAGGTCAGGGTATAACTCTAATGGGGAAAAATAAAAATAATTTAACTTTTGAAAGAAATGTCTATGATGATTCTGCCGTCATAATACCTGCAGGGATGTGGCATAATTTAATCAATACAGGTAATACTCCTTTGAAACTATATTCTATTTATGCTCCACCTAATCATCCATTTGGAACAATTCATGTTACGAAACAAGACGCAATGGCGGCTGAAGAAGGTCATAGCAATGGAAATACAGATGTGTTCGGTAAAACACCGGATGAATGGGTACAGTATACGGAATTTCTAGTTAACGAGGGGTTAGAAGATGTTAAAAGAGGTATAAATGATACACATATATTGCAGGAATTTATTTTGATGGGGGTTCTTGTTGGGAAGGGATATTCTCCTGAAAGAGCATATGAAACAGTGAATCGGTTACACTTAGTTAGACAAGTTAGTTAAGGTCAGTTAGACTTGGTTCAAATAAAAAACCGAGGAGCGTTT
>NZ_ML762467.1 GCF_009498735.1 Gracilibacillus oryzae | reverse complement strand
GAACACAGTAGTTAAGCTCTTCAGCGCCCATGGTAGTTGGGGCCTTGCCCCTGCAAGAGTAGGACGCTGCCAGGCAACAGAAAAAACCTTTAAGAGAATCTCTCTTAAAGGTTTTTTTATATCCTTTTTCATCTCAAAGATTACAAATCCATTATTTAATATCAATACATCCTATCTTCAGAAAAAGGAAAATAGGAATCCGGTGTCTATAATGATAAAATCTTCAATAAAATGTTAAGATATAATCAAACGCGGGTAGTTATATAAAGAAGGAGGGCTTTTATGAAAAAGAGAACATTAGCAATCAACGCCAATCTTGAGGGAAAATTGATCGATGAGATCAAACAGGTTATTCCAGATTGGGAAGTAACAGCCGACAAGGATCCAGACAAAATAAAAAATGAACTTGAATCAGCAGAAATAGTATTACACTGGAGGAAGGCAGCGGAACCGATTTTGCTGGAAAACAATAATCAGCTTAAATGGGCTCAAACATTTAGCGCAGGAGTTAACAGTCTTCCGCTTGAAAAGTTACAGCAAAAAAATGTGGCTTTGACCAGTGCCAATGGGATCCACGCTTATCCTATTTCCGAAACAATATTTGCACTCATGCTCGCCTTAACTCGCAATATTCATACATATGTCCGCCAGCAAGAAAAGAAAACATGGCACCATGCTGGACTGAAATTAGAAATTCATAAAAAAACAATCGGTATTATCGGTGTTGGTGCCATTGGCCAGGAGACGGCTAAAATAGCAAAAGCTTTTGGGATGAAAGTTCTCGGTGTCCGTCATTCCGGAAAACAGACAGACAATGTTGATGAAATGTATACTCCTGACAAGCTGGCGGATCTTTTGCCACAATGTGATTATGTGGTGATTACACTTCCACTGACAGAAGAAACAACTGGAATGTTCGGGAGAGAAGAATTTCAGCAAATGAAGAAGAGCGCTTTCCTTATTAATATTGGCAGAGGGAAAATAGTGAAAGAAGACGAACTTATTCATTCTTTAAAAGATGGGGAGATCGCTGGTGCTGGACTGGACGTGTTTGAGGAAGAACCTTTACCGGAAAAAAGTCCGTTATGGGAGATGGAAAATGTGATTATTACTCCACACACAGCGGGAGCAACAGAATATTATGACGAGCGTGTGATACGTGATATATTTATCCCTAATCTAAAGCATTATCTTGAAACGGGTGAGCCGAATGTGAATGTGGTAGATTATAAGAAGGGTTATTAATTAGTAGAGAAGGCGGGGATAAGGGACATCTTCCGCCTTTTTCATTTGGATTGCTGCCTGGTGCGCATAAGTCAAAAAAAGCTGAATTATTGTCCTTATTGGTAGTAACACACAGTCTATTACGTTATAATATATTTCGACTATCGAAATAAAGGAGTCTTGCATGTGAGTTTCTCTCAACAGAAAAAAGAAAAGATCTGGACAAAGGATTTTGCCTTAATCTGTATGGCAAATTTTTTTATCTTTTTAGGTTTTCAGATGACATTACCGACAATTCCTCTATTTGTACAGCAATTAGGCGGAAATGATCAGTTAATCGGTCTTATTACAGGTATTTTTACATTTTCAGCATTTGTTTTGCGCCCGACTGCCGGACACGCATTAGAGTCTAAGGGAAGACGGTATGTATATATGATCGGGCTTGGGATATTTGTTATTTCAATCGGCTCCTATGCCTTTATTACAAGTATTGTCTTTTTGTTTATGATGCGGATTGTTCAAGGGTTAGGCTGGGGTTTCTCGACAACAGCTACAGGTACCATTGCGACAGATCTGATTCCGGAAAAAAGACGCGGCGAAGGGATGGGTTATTTTGGTCTGTCAGGCAATATAGCACTTGCTGTCGGACCGGTGTTGGGGCTGACCTTATATAATTATATCTCATTTATGTCCCTTTTTCTGATTTGTGCAGCATTAGGTATAGTTGCTTTTTTACTGTCAAGTCAGATCAGGTACAAGCCTGTGGATCCTGAAGCAAAAAAAGCTGTCCCGCCGCGATTTGATGTATTGGAAAAAAGTGCACTGCGCCCCTCTTTATTATTATTTTTTATAACCTTTTGTTTTGGAGGGATCGCTTCTTTTCTGCCGTTATATACCAATCAGGAAGGAATCGCGGGAATTGAATTATATTTTCTCATTTATGCTCTTTTCTTAATGATTACCAGAGCATTTGCAGGGCAATTATATGATCGGAGAGGACATAAAGCTGTTTTTGTTCCCGGAGCATTTTTAATCTTGGTGGCAATGGTATTTCTAGCATGGCTGCCAAATTCTTTTGTTCTGTATACTGCAGCAGCGTTGTACGGATTAGGATTTGGAACAGTCCAGCCGGCACTTCAGGCGTGGGCCATCAATCAGTCACCAGCGAATCGGAAAGGGATGGCAAATGCCACATTCTTCTCTTTCTTCGATCTCGGGGTAGGGATTGGGGCAATTGGCTTCGGTTTGATTGCCTCCGCATTTGGCTATCGTTTTATTTATGCTACAGGTGCTGGTTCTGTGACAATTGCGATCATATTATATGTCATGTTATTACTGAAAGACAGAAAAGCGAAACAACAGGAAGCAGTTTGATTAGGAAACTGCTTCTTTTTTTTGTAATAATATAAAACGCCTTATCACTATTTCTATTCAAATCATCCTCAACTAAAAAGCAACAATCTATTCCACAAAAACAAAGTAGAAACTTCTTCTTTAAAATTTCACAATACATGTAATACAAATGTTTCAATTGTTAATACTTATAATATGTCTGAATATTTTCAAGGAGGTGGGGAAGCGTGGGAGATACAAGCTTTACCCTCAAAGTGAATGACAGCAATATAACCGCAAAGAAAGGGCAGTCGATTTTAGAAGCAGCCCTTGAGAATGATGTGTACATTCCTGGAATTTGTTCATCACAACCTGATCTGGGGATTGGTGTGATTCAAACATGTGACACTTGCTATGTAGAAGTAAATGGTGAATTGATGCGGGCCTGTTCAACTGATGCGCAACCGGATATGGTGGTGAATTCTGTCTCCGGAGTTGCCAAAGAGGCACAATTGGAAGGGATGTCACGGATTCTAAAAAATCATGAGCTCTATTGTACGGTTTGCGACAATAATAATGGAAATTGTGTTGTACATAACACCGCCGAATATTTGGAAATCGAACATCAAAAATATGAATTTCAGGCAAAGCCTTATCCGCCAGACACTTCACACCCGTTTTACCGGTATGAACCTGATCAATTCATTCTTTGTGGTTTATGTGTAGAAGCTTGTCAGGATCTGCAGGTCAGTGAAGTGCTGAGTATTGACTGGGAAAGAGAACAACCAAGAGTAATTTGGGATGACGATGTACCAATTGATGAATCTTCTTGTGTTTCTTGTGGACACTGTGTAACAGTTTGCCCGTGTAATGCATTAATGGAAAAAACGATGCTTGGTAAGGCTGGTTTCCTGACTGGAATGGCCAAAAACATGCTTGAGCCTATGATTGACCTGACTAAAGAAGTGGAGCCGGGTTATAAAGAGATTTTTGCCATTTCCAATGTAGAAGCGACAATGCGGGAAGACCGGATTCAGAAAACGAAAACAGTCTGTACGTATTGTGGTGTCGGGTGCAGCTTTGAAGTCTGGACAAAAGGAAGAGATATTTTACGAGTACAGCCCAAAGAAGACGCCCCTGTTAATGGCATTTCCACATGTGTAAAGGGAAAATTCGGCTGGGATTTTGTCAATAGTGAGGAACGCTTAACCAAACCGCTGATTAGAAAAGGGGACAAGTTCCATGAAGCAACTTGGGAAGAAGCACTTAATCTTATGGCAGAAAAGTTCCAATCTATTAAAGAAAAAGATGGAGCAGATGCCCTTGGATTCATTTCCTCATCCAAATGTTCCAATGAAGAAAATTACTTATTTCAAAAGCTTGCCCGTTCTGTGTTTCAAACAAACAATATTGATAACTGTTCAAGATACTGTCAGACACCGGCTTCCGCTGGTTTAATGCGGACAGTTGGAATCGGTGGTGATTCAGGAACAATAGAGGATATTGCTGTTGCGGATTTAATCATGGTAGTAGGAGCCAATCCAGCCGAATCTCATCCCGTTTTGTCAACAAGAATCAGACGAGCACATAAGTTAAATGGGCAGAAGCTGCTTGTTTCTGATTTGCGGAAACATGACCTGGCTGAACGTGCTGATTTATTTATCCACCCTAATCCTGGTACAGACCTTGTCTGGTTGTCAGCTGTCACTAAGTATATCCTTGATCAAGGCTGGGAGGATGCGAAATTTTTACAAGACCGTGTCAACCAAGTGGAAGATTACAAAAAATCTCTAGAAAAGTTTACGTTAGAATATGCTGAGAAAGTAACAGGATTAGCAAAAGATACATTGATTCAAGTGGCAGAAATGATCCATGAATCAAATGGGACATGTATTCTCTGGGCAATGGGTGTTACCCAGCATATGGGCGGAACAGACACCAGTACAGCAATTAGTAATTTGCTTTTAGTAACAGGAAACTATGGAAAACCAGGTGCTGGAGCATTCCCGCTTCGTGGTCATAATAATGTGCAGGGTGCCAGTGATTTCGGAACAATGCCTAACTGGCTGCCAGGTTATGAACCGGTGGAAAATGATGAAGTTCGCTCCAAATATGAACAGGCATGGAATACGACGATTCCTAAAAAACCAGGATTGAATAACCACCAGATTGTTGAAGCGATAACTGATGGTCGAGTAAAAGGAATGTATCTTTTCGGTGAGGAAATGGGTCTTGTTGATTCCAATATCAACTATGTTCATGAAGCGTTTGAGAAGCTGGAGTTCTTTGTTGTTCAGGATATCTTCTTTTCCAAAACAGCCGAGTTCGCGGATGTTGTCTTACCGGCAGCACCTAGTTTGGAAAAAGAGGGAACATTTACTAATACCGAACGTAGAATTCAGCGTTTCCATCAAGTATTAGAGCCGCTCGGGGACAGCAAGCCTGATTGGGAAATTTTCCGGGATTTTGCCAATAAGTTAGGTGCTGACTGGAAGTACTCGCATCCATCTGAAATTATGGATGAAGCAGCACAGCTTGCTCCGATTTTTGCAGGAGTCAAATATGACCGCATGGAAGGTTGGGACAGTCAAATCTGGCCAGTGAAACCTAACGGTGAAAGTACGCCGCTTCTGTACAAAGATAAATTCAAGTTTTTAGACGGGAAAGCGAGACTATTCCCGGTTGACTGGACACCGCCAATGAAATATGAAGATGAATTTGATCTGCATTTAAATAATGGTCGACTGCTTGAGCAATTCCATGAAGGTAATATGACCGATCGTTCCGAAGGTATCCATCATATTGTTCCAGGTCCGTGGTTAGAGGTATCCATGGAATTAGCTAAGGAACGCAATATAGAGACAGGTTCGCTTGTCCGCTTAATCTCTCCTTATGGAAAAGTGAAAATCCGTGTGTTGGTAACAGACAGAGTGACAGGAAAAGAATTATATTTGCCAATGAATACAGCAGATGGCGAAAAAGCAGTCAATAAATTAACAAGCAGTTATTATGATAAAGATACACATACACCGAATTATAAAGAAGCGAAGGTGAAAATGGATCTGCTTGAACAAAAAGGTGAATCGCCATTGCCTCAACACAATTTCCGATTTGGAAACCCACAGCCTCATATTGGTGTGGAAGTTGAGAAGAAATGGAAACGAGCAGATTTCACCCCAATACCAGAAACACTAAAAAGTGAGGGGGTTTACAATGGCCAAAGCGATCAGGCAAATTGAGCGGATAGAAAGCAATGTGAAAGAAGAACGTGCGGAAGATCTATCAGCAATCTTAAATAAGATTGCTGATAATCGGGAGGCGATTGAAGAGGCGATTGAAATTATAGAAGAACTTCATAATGCAGAAGTTCTTCCGGCATTGAAAGCCATTTTAAAGACACGCCAGAAAGTTGGTGCGATCGCAATCGAACAAATCAATCAGCCAGGTATGCATAATGTGATAAAAAACGCAATGACAATGTTTACTCTCCTTGCATCAATTGATTCGGCACAGTTACAGCAATTGGCTGGCGGATTAACTGAAGGAGTAGAAAAAGCATCAGAAAGTACGAAACAAACCGAAGATGCAAGTTTATGGAGTTTATTAAAGGCTACGAAAGACCCCAATGTGAAACGGTCACTTAACATGATGATCAACTTTTTAAATGGTATGGGTGAAGGATTAGCGAAAAAACAATCTCATTAAGTAAGGATGTGCAGCAATGATTACCCATAAATTTTCTATTCCAAATGTTAAAAAAGAAGATGAAGCAAAGATTTCAGAAGCTTTGCACGATGTGTGGGGAGTACGTAATGTGAAAATTAATGTACAGACAAAAGAGGTCATT
>NZ_ML762466.1:1774-11586 GCF_009498735.1 Gracilibacillus oryzae | reverse complement strand
TATCGTGGTTGAAAACATTGTATCATGAGGAAAGCTATAATGGCTTTTCTTTTTACACAATTATACTGGCTTAACCACTTTGGATGGCACTCATGGTATTCAGACCATCGCTGAATGCCTTCACGGAAACTTTGGGCCGTGCTCATGGCATTCAGTACCTGCTGAATGCCTTCACGAAAACTCTGGATGGTGCTCTTGGTATTCAGGCCACCGCTGAATGCCTTCGCAAAAACTTTGGGCGGTGCTCATGGCATTCACACCACCGCTGAATTCCTTCACGGAAACTTTGGGTGGCACTCATGGCATTCACACCACCGCTGAATTCCTTCGCAAAAACTTTTGGCGGTGCTCATGGCATTCAGACCACTGCTGAATGCCTTCGCAAAAACTTTTGGCGGTGCTCTTGGCATTCAGGCCACCGCTGAATTCCTTCACGAAAACTCTGGATGGTGCTCTTGGCATTCAGGCCACCGCTGAATGCCTTCGCGAACACTTTGGGCCGTGCTCATGGCATTCAGAACACTGCTGAATGCCTTCGCGATAACTTTGGGTGGCACTCTTGACATTCAGGCCACCGCTCTTACTACCTTCACGAAGCTTCTCCCCAATACTTTTGGCAACTCATACAGCCCCCAGTATCTCAACCACGGTATAATATAAAAACCCCTTGAAACATTTAACAACAATTCACTTTTCTAAATATTACCTTTAAACTCACTCGCTCAGCCTATTACTTTTCTCGATTCACAAAATAATCAAGTAAATACTTTAGAAACTTTGCCCTTTCAGGCATGGCAGATAAACTTTCTTGCGCTGCACAGTAATGTTCCCACATCGCTTTTTTCGCATTAGTTATTCCTAATACAGAAACAAATGTTGAGCTGTGATTATCCTGATCATTTCCGACTGGCTTCCCAATTACATCTTTTTGTCCCTCGACATCTAACAAGTCATCTTTTATTTGAAAAGCGATTCCCGCATGATAGGCATATTTTTTCATTAATTTCTTTTCATCCTCTGAAGCCTGTGCCAGTATCATCGGCATCATAATTGCCGCTTCGAATCCTAATCCTGTCTTAAAATAACACATCTGATTCAGCTCAGAAAGAGTCAGCTGCTTACCTTTCGCTTCTAAATCAATTGCCTGTCCTTTGCACATATCTGCTGTTACTTTTGCAGAATATCGAATCAGTTCAAGCACATTTTTTGTCTCAAATTGATCTAATGCTGTTTGTTCTTCATATGCCTTTTGGGTTAAGAATAAACCTGTCAGTTCAGCTACTGCACTATTGTATGTTTCATGCAGTGTCGGTCTGCCCCTTCTAAAAGAGGCATTATCCTGTGATGGCAAGTCATCAAAGATTAAGGAAGCCGTGTGCATATACTCTAATGATCTTAACAGTGGATTGATCGCAGTTTGATCTAATTGATAAATTTCTGTTGCCACCATCGAAGCCACAATCGGTCGCAGCCTTTTGGCATCACTAGTCAGACTGTAATTCGCCGCATCAGTAATTGGTTCATTTAATTCCTGATTTTTATCAATCAGCAGTGTATTGTTTAGCTCACTTCTAATTTCTGTGGCCCTATTAATGAAAGCTGTTTTTTCCTCACGTTCTTGTTTCATCGTTTTCAGCATATGATCACGCAATAGTTTATCAAAAAAGTCTACATCATTCGTCTGGTTCATTACATGTAAAATGGATTGGTGGAATGATTGGATATTCCTTGCAAAGACATTCATCACCTCATGGTATTTCTCCTCACCTAATCTCGCTTTATTCCGTTTCAATCCATTGATTGCCCGACTCAGAATAATATGAGTTGTTTTCTTATCGGAATGATAAACATGGTGAATTAAATAGGAAATTACTGCCCAGTATAACTCAAATGGATTAATGAGGTCATCGCGGTCTTTATGATAGGCTAGATAATAAGTATAAGGAGTCACAGCGCCATTTTGAAAGTCTTGATATAAATCAGTAAAATCATCGGATAATTGATTGTAAATACCGTAATAAAATGTTCGGATATCTACTTCATCATCCTGATTGCTAATCAGCGATCTGACAAGCAATCGTGAGGAAGAGGATTTTAATATAACAGGAAGATAGAGTTCTTCATTTGTAAAATCAGGATAAGATAAATCTCGCTCCCGGTCCATTTCCTGTGATTGATAAAAAATAAATACCTGATCAAAAAATTTCTCTCTTATCTCTTCTGATATCTGCTTATTAATATAGGAAAATGCTTCTCCCAGCTCTTGATGAACAAACCGGATGAGTGCTTCATTCTCCCCTTCCCATTCCTTCCACTCCGCTACATCTCTTTCAACAAAAGTGGTGCGCAACAATTCAGAATACTGCTTTTTCTCATGGTCTGATAACACATCCGCATCCAGCAGATCATCTATAAATGGGTAGGTTAGGCCATAGCAATATCCTAGACGGATGGCTTGGTCTAATCGCCTCACTCTTTCAGAACTTGAAGTATCTTCGTCCATCTCATCAAATTCGTGAAGCAATACTCCACCAATAATTTTAACCAGTTTGCGCTTCGCATTATCTTTGTCCATATTTTCTGGAATATAATCAGAAACCAGTTTTAATTTATCCATAAGCCAGATAAACGTAGATTCTATCCGTTCTTTCTGTGCCCAGCGATACAACTTCACTAAGCTAAATGGCTCTCCAATATGGGAATTAGTCAAATCTTTTTCCAAGTCTTTAACAACCTGGTGAATCTCCCCTCTTGTTTCTTCCGACTCTAAGGACTTTCCTAAATCGCGCAAATAAATATATGATATACTTCGATCCAAATAATTGGTTAATATACCAGCCTTAGTTAACCAGCCTATATACGAGGAATATTCCTTATTCTGCATTAGCTTCGTCGGTACAGATAAAATTTTTGACATAGAGAGCTTTTTCCTCCATGAATCCAAATCTTTCTCCAGGGTCTGGAATGCACTGCCTGACTGGATTAACTTCTGTAATGTTAGAAAATAGTCCCTGGCTTGATCTTCTGCTGTTTGGTACACTGTATTCGAATTTTTTATTTTTTTATCATCTTTCATTCTATGTACCTCTTTTTCTGTCTCATTAATAATCATTTTCATGTCCCTGTTAACTATACGATTCACACTTATGAAACGTTTCAAAAAAGCAGGTGATCAGCACACCATCACCTACTTTTCTTCTATTATATATTTACCCGTTTTTTAGTTAATAATTGTATAACAAAAAGAACGGCAAATGCTCCTAGTCCAACTATATCAGAAATTCCTTCTGGATACATAAGAAATAATCCGACAGCTAATGCGATTATTCGTTCAAACCAATACAGCCTGCGATACCAGAATCCTATCATACATGCACCAATTACCATCATGCCAAGCAAAGCAGTTAGTAAAGACCAGCCAATCGACAAGTAACTTGCATCAATCATCAGTAAGGTTGGATTCAGGACAAACATATAAGGAATAATAAAGGCCGCAATGGCGAGTTTGGCTGCATTAACACCTGTTCTGATAGGTTCACCACCAGAAATTCCTGTTGCGGCAAAAGCTGCTAACGCTACTGGCGGAGTAATATCTGCCAAAATACCAAAATAAAACACAAACATATGGGCTGCCAAGACAGGGATTGCCACCTCTAAACTGCTGTTCAATGCCAAAATTGCAGGTAAGGCGATGGTTGATGTAATAATATAGTTAGCTGTAGTTGGTGACCCCATTCCTAGTATGATTGAGGCAATCATGGTAAAAAATAATGTTAACAATAGCTGAGAAGAAACAGAGAATGATAAGGAGCCGGCGATGTCTACAAGACTGTTCCCAAGTTTTAAACCAAGGCCTGTTTTAGTCACAACACCAACAATAATTCCGGCACAGGCTGTTGCTGCTGCTACCCCTAAAGCCGTCCGTGCACCTTGTTGTAATGCCAGGAAAATTTTCTTTGGCGTAATTCTTGTATCTTTACGGAATAAACTAACAATAATTGTTGCTAAAATTCCATATAATGCAGCTCGTTCAACACTAAATCCTTGAAATAAGAATAGAACTATCGCAACAATGGGGATCAATAAGTGGAGTTTTTTCCAAACTTCTTTCCGATTGGGAAGTTCCTCTTTCTTTAATCCGTGTAAACCAATTCGTTTCGCCTCTAAATGTGTCATAATCCAAATTCCTGCAAAATAAAGAATTGCCGGAATAATCGCTGCTTTGGCAATATTCCAGTAACTTTCTCCCGCAAACTCAATCATCAAAAAGGCGGCTGCACCCATTATCGGCGGCATCAGCTGGCCACCAGTAGATGCTGTTGCTTCCACTGCACCGGCGAAGTTTTTATGATAGCCTAACTTCTTCATCATCGGAATTGTATAAGATCCGGTTGTCACAGTATTCGCAACAGAGCTGCCGGAAATGGTGCCATTTAATGCACTGGAGAAAATCGCCACTTTGGCAGGTCCGCCTGTCCTTTTCCCGGCAATCGCCAATGCCAGATCATTAAAGTATTGACCAACCCCAGTCTGGACAAGGAAAGCACCAAATAACAGAAATAGAAAAATGTAGGTAGAAGAAACTTGCAGGGGTGTGCCTAGAATGCCTTCCGTTGTAAAAAACATTGAATCAATTAACTGGTTAAAACTTAAGCCTCTATGAGCAAGTATACCTGGCATATAAGGACCAAGCACTGCATATAACAAAAAGGTGAGCGCAATAATCGTGATTGGCAAGCCAACTGCACGCCTTGATGCTTCTAACACTAAGAGAATTGCGATTCCGCCAATTACCATTTGCAGGTTATCAATCCCGCCAACCTTTTGCACAAGCGTTTGATAAAAAAGCGGCCAATAAGCACAGACAGCGATTGCCAGAACAACAAGAATGTAATCATACCATGGCACAGCTGAAGACTTTTTATTTTTAAATAATGGAAACAGGAAAAAGATTAAAGCAAGTGCAAAACCTAAATGAACCGTACGTTGTATATAGGCAGTATATTGGCCAAATACACCTGTATATATCTGAAACAAGGAAAACAAAATCAGAATCCCTACAACTATTTTAGCTAAAACCCCTGTTAAATTTCTCGTAGTTGAATCTGTATCATATTTTTCTAGCAGTTCCTTCTTTTTATCTTCTGAGATTACAGTTGCTTCACTCTCTTTCTCCATCTATCATCACCCCTCTAAAATATTCCCAATAAGTAAGTTTCTCTACTTTCATTCTGAACCAGGCACCTGGTTCGAAATATTGATTAAACCAGACAGTATGTTCATTGTCTTCTCCCCATATCAGCCGGTTTCTGGAAACAGTCTTTCCATTTCTTATATTGATATATGGAAAGATATTATTTAAATTCTTAATATGATACTTCCCATTCTCATATACAAACTGTTCTCCTTCACTGGCATTAGATGGCATTCCAATCCCAAAATGCTCGTAAACGATCTCATTTTGTTTTATTTCCAAATCAGCAGTGACTTCATATTTTTCAATGACATCTGTTAAATGGATGGAATGGGTGAAAGCTATGTGAAAAGTTTCGCCCTCTTTTACAGGCAGATATGCTTCTATTTTATTCGTGTTCTCTTTATAAAAGACGAGTGCTGTATTAATTGGTAGTAAAAAAAGGAATGCTGCAATTACAGAAATGCAGACAAAGATACTAACTGTTTTGTTGATTGACACTGTTAAAACCTCATTCATAAAATTGATTAATAACCCTTTTATGTTTTTGATTATGAAATGGTCGACTGTTTGATTAAACAGCCGACCGTGTTGAACAATTCTCTTTTATTGTTGTGATACGCCTTGTTCATCGAAATATTTTTTCGCACCAGGGTGCAGCTCAATACCGATTCCGTCAAGCGCTGAATCTGTTGTGATAAAAGAAGCTTTATCATGCGCCATTGTGCCAGCATTTTCGTAAATTGCCTTTGTGATCTCGTAGCCAATATCTTCAGGGACATTGTCTGTCACTGCCAGCATTGCCAGTACAGCAACTGTTACAACATCTTCTTCCAGGCCGTAAGTACCTGCTGTAATTGTATCTTTGGCATAGAAAGGATATTTTTCAATCAGTTCATCAATCTTACCCTCATCAATTGGAACAATCGCAACATCAACAGTTGCCGCTAATCCTTCTACAGCTCCTGTAGGCGTGCCTGATGTAATAAATGCTGCATCAATATTGCCATCTTGGATTCCGCCAGTTGATTCACCAAAATCAAGATTTTGTGCTTCAATATCGTCCATAGACATTCCGTAAATTTCCAGAATTTGTTCTGCATTAATGTATGTTCCCGAACCAGGAGCACCTACAGAAACTTTCTTCCCAGCTAAATCCTCGACAGAAGCAATTCCTGAATCTTTCTTTGTTACAATCTGGATTGTTTCAGGATAAAGAGAGCCAATTGCCTGAACATTCTCAACAGGGTTGCCGTCAAACGAATTGATGCCTTGTACGGCATGATCCATTACATCTGTTTGAACAAAAGCCAATTCTGCTTCACCATTTTGCAGTGCAACAACATTATCTGCAGAGGCATTCGAAGATAACGCATCTGTTTGAACACCAGTTGCATCTGTAATAATGGAAGCCATTTCTCCTCCAAGTGGATAATACGTTCCACTAGTACCGCCTGTTAGCATGCTTAAGAATTCCAAGGTCTCTTCTTCGGCAGCTTCCTCTTCTGCCGCTTCTTCATTTCCTGCAGACTCTTCTTCTGTTTCTGTTTCAGTTGTCTCGCTTTGCTCTTCTTCTTTCACTTCATTTTCAGAACTATCTGATCCACAAGCAATAAGAACAAATGACATGACAGATAATGATAGAATCAGCAAAATCCACTTTCTCTTTTTCATTTAACATACCCCCATATAGTTGTAATGTATGTCTCATTCTATGTAACAGGATGATAAAACATTCATAGATTAATATGATTGGTGAATGAAGATTAACAGAGAAATGGATTAACTATTTCTATATCTATGTTAAAATGGGATCATCAGGATATTTAATTTTGAGGAGGATTCTTTTTATGTTTAAAAAAATTGCAAGTGATGCTCTAGGTTTAAGTGACATCGGGAAGATTATTAGTCCAGCAGATTTTGATAAAACGGAGTCAGATGATTATGTTTTACATGAAGAAGATGAGAAAATCCATTTCCTTATCAAATCCAAATCAGATGAATATTGTTTTACTAATCGTGCCCTTATCCATTTAGATGGTGAAAAGGCGTCAAGCAGTAAACGCAATATTTACCGTTATGACTACTATCGTTTTCCAATTAAAAATGTGTCTGTTGAAACAGCCGGAACGATTGATCTGGATTTAGAAATTAAGTTCACGATAGGCGGCCAGTCAATGTCTGTTGATATTGATAAAAAGGAAGGCGAAGCAATTGCCGATCTATATAAATCATTAGTCTCCATCTCTCATATTCAAGATGAGAATGAGAGAATGAAAGATTATGCGAAAGACAGTCTGGACCTTTCGAAATCACTCTTCACAGATAATCGTTTCCATGATGGAACAATTTCTGATGAATTTGAAAAAGCAACGAAATTTGCTTATGACTGGTTACATACTACTTATAACGAGAATACAAGAAAAGACTTTGGTGACGTTTTTAATAAGTATATTCAAAACTAATAATAAGAAAGTTTATACCGTTAGGCCTCCCTAACGGTATAATACTAAAATTATATTTTTGATTTCTTAACAATGATGAGCAAAGAAAGTTGTTTAGAATTCATCCACTCTTTATCTCCCAATTAATCATTCCTTCTGATGCATTAATTTTTTCCATTTCCAGTTTTTCTAATTCCCAAATAGTAACTATGATTGAATAATTATCCCGTTTTAAATCTCCTCCCGCTCCCTGCTTCTCAGCAATAATTATCAAATATTACTTTCAACATTTTGCTATGATAAAAAACAAGGAGGTGATGAATTGAAATATGAAAAAACAATTCAAAAGACGATTGATTGGATTGAAGAACATTTACACGAACCTGTCACTGCAGAAGATGTTGCCAATATAGCAGGTTTTTCAAAATATCATTTCCACCGGGTTTTTCAAACGGAAATGGGGATTTCTTTTTCGAAATATATTCGCCTCAGAAGATTAACCATTGCCGCCAGTTCACTGATTCATACAGAAGAAAGTATCTTAACGATCGCTATTTACTATCAATTCGATTCACAGGAAGCATTTACAAGATCGTTCAAGCAATTATTTCACTTACCCCCTGGCAGATATCGTAAAGTAATGAGAGAAATGCTTGAAAAGAAGGAGGATTTATCAATGGAAGAAAAAATCAAAGGATGGTTTTTAAGTGGCAGTAACCCATATAATTATGAACTTTGTATTGATCATAAAATTGTTCATCAGGGCAATGCTTCTGGTGTGTTAAAATCCAAGTCTAACCATAGTGGGGATTTCGGAACAATGATGCAGCAATTTAAAGCAAATAAATATGCTGGGAAGAGAATAAAATTAACAGGATTCCTAAAGACGGAGGCAGTAGCTGAATATGCTGGAATGTGGATGAGAGTGGATAATGCATCTGAGGATGTGCTTCAATTCGATAATATGAACGATCGGCCAATTACCGGTACAACGAACTGGACACCCTATTCGATTGTATTAGATGTTCCAGAAGAAAGTGCCATAATTTCCTTTGGTGTGTTGTTATATGGAACAGGAAAAGTATGGGTGGACAATTTCAGTTTAAACGAAACAGATGAAAGTACGCCGACCACCCACATTGATTTGGGACAAGTCCTATTGGATGAACCAATTAATTTAGCATTTGAAGACTAATCGCAGTATTAGTCTTCTTTTTCTTTCCAATAGTTTTACAAATTTTTGGCAATGTTGTTCCTTCTGTCTGCTCTGTAACTCAAAATAATTGCGCCTGCTGTACTTGGCAATAAAATAAACGCCACAAACTGAAGTGTGAAGAAATTAGTTACAACAAAATGGTTATGAAGAGGACTTAATAATTGGGTGACTGTCATTATTATCAAATGAAACCCTATAGGAACCCAAATATTCTTTGAGATTGCCCTTAAATATCCAAGAATAAATGCAAATCCTGGAATGAACATCAGTTGCTGAATAGAATAAATGGCACCAATCACATAACCAAATAAGGTGAATAAGATAATTTGTAGTAATATTACGAGACTATCTTTCCATACTCTCTGAAGTTGTGAGAAAATATAACCTCTAAATATCAATTCTTCCGGCAATGCTTCTATTAAAAAAACAGTAAATCCTAATACAAAGAAATGAGAAATGATCTCTTGCCAGCTTGATTTCACCTCAACTTCAACCATACCAAATGAAAGCAATAGCAATGTGCCAATCAAAGCAGGTAGAAGCCAAACAATAAAACCGAAAATAAAAGCATAAAAATTTGATTTGAAACTAGAAAATCCTAACTCAGTCCATGGTGTTTTTCCTAACCTGCAGACAATATAGATAAACAAGATGATGACAGCAGAAATAGAAAATCCCATTAGAAAATGAGAAAGACGGTTATATTCTCCACTATTCCATGTGTTTATCAGTATCCAGATCACACATGTAACAATAAAAACAATAGCAATCCTAGCTAACACAGTTGTTCTCAAGTTTTTTTCCACATTCATTAAAAACCACCTCCTCTCTATTCGCACCTAAAATAATTTATTTCCTTTTCACTCCATCTACTAAAAGCTCAATCGTCTCAACGGCTTCGGATATACTTGCTTTTCGGTCAGACTGTTCTGTAATCCATAATGCAGCTTCATTCATT
>NZ_ML762466.1:0-1764 GCF_009498735.1 Gracilibacillus oryzae | reverse complement strand
AATGCTGATCTCCTTCAATTGATTATTATTCTGCAATGTTTCTAGTTGTTCTCTTAATGATTTCATCGAGTAACGCTCATCCATTT
The DNA here is from genome assembly GCF_009498735.1 of Gracilibacillus oryzae. Classification (GTDB taxonomy): domain Bacteria; phylum Bacillota; class Bacilli; order Bacillales; family Amphibacillaceae; genus Gracilibacillus; species Gracilibacillus oryzae. Next base: position 1,678 of record NZ_ML762466.1, on the reverse strand, counting down.
GGCGGAACGTTTCCCATCCCAAAACCGCTGGACCATCTATTAATAAGATTTTGACATTCCTGGATTCCGTTGCAGCAATTAAAAATGCACGACAACCCTTCATAAGCTGTAGCCATTCATCGTCAGTTTTCATCGCTTCTGTTTCCACAAATTCAGCTACCTCTTGCTGGATGGTTTCAAAAACTGCTGAGAATAATGCTTTTTTACTTTTAAAATGATGGTAAAGCGCGCCTCTTGTTAAGTTAGCTTCCTGTACAATTTCTTCTAAGACAACTTGACTATATCCTTTTTCAATAAAATGCTGTTTCGCAATTTGTTTTAGTTTATGGATTGTTAATTCTGTTTCTTCCTTACTCTTTCTCATGATGTTTTCATACCTTTCCTCTCATTATTTCTACTAGTTTCGTCGCCTGGTCATCCTTGTTTTTAAGCAAAGTACGTAATCCATGAATGACTATCTTCGGCTGATAGCTGTTTTTATAGATAACATTCTTCTCTAACCATGTCAATACTTCTTCTGGATAATCTTTGGTTAAATCATTTATATGATTTGCGACTGATTTTTGCACATATTTTGAGGGATCGTTGATTAATTTTTCTAATAGCTGCAGATTATTTGCCGGGTCATTTTTAATTGGTTCCATCTTCTTCGCCCATGGTAGCCTTGGTCTTGTTCCTTCACTAACTAAACGGCGGACATGGCTATTCTCATCGTTTATCCATTTTTCTAAATAAAGAATACACAGCTCCATATTTTCATTTAAATATGGCCTGATTGCATATTCTGAGGTATGTCGTTTGGTTATTTCATATAATGCCTTTAATGATGCATCCATATGATTAATTCCGTACTTTTCAACGAAAAAAGCGACCGGCATCAAAAAATACCCCTCTTTAAACATGCCTTCTTCCTTACTATTTTCCGGTCCAAGGCAATGCAGCAAAATATTTAATGTATCAATATAATTTTCTGGCAGGTTATCTTTTAACAGATCTGTAATTATTTCAACCCTTTGCTTTAATTCTTTATTTATTACTTTATTTGCAACTTCTCGGATGAATGCATCTTGTGGAAATAGAGGATAGTGCGGCTTGATTAATGTTGATAATCGGACGGCTAGCTGCTCATCAAAATAATATTTTAAAGGGACATATTCAGCCATCCTGTTCATTCTCCCATATTTTTTCATAATATTTTTTAAGAAAGGATGGCGCTGGCGGAATGATCGTTATCAGATCAATTAACACACCATTTGGATCACTTGTAATAAAATGTCTTTGACCAAATTCTTCATCGCGGATATCAAGTTCTAGTGGAAGTTTTTCTTGTTGAATCAGTCTTGTATAAAGGGCATCTACATCATCTACTTCGAAGTTCAGTATTAACCCTTGGATCGAGTTACTGAAGCTTTTAGGGATTGTTTGATGATTTGTGTCTAAAATTGCCAGCTCATAATCCGTTTTATTCTGTTTCAGGCTAATATACCAATCCGCTTTAAATGTAACAGTAAAGTCAAAATGTTGCTGGTAGAACTCACTGGTTAACTCTACATCCTTCGACATAATTACAGGATAAAAAGACTGTAAATTCACTTAAATTACCTCCCTCTATATAATTCAAATATCTTTAAAATACTATTGTTTTCTCAAAATTTCTTTAACTCCTTTTTTATGGTGT
>NZ_ML762465.1 GCF_009498735.1 Gracilibacillus oryzae | reverse complement strand
AAACGCTCCTCGGTTTTTTATTTGAACCAAGTCTAACTGACCTTAACTAACTTGTCTAACTAAGTGTAACCGATTCAAAACGAAATCAACTGAAAAAGAGAACCTAATTTGCTCTCTAAATGGTATGCTTCCAATATTTTTACGCTTTAATTTTTTGATAGCAGCTAAACCTACAAGGATTACAACATATTTTCTATATCCCCTTTATAGACTTCCTTTAGATGCCAGTGGATGAATTCTTCACTTGGCAGATAATTTTTCTGCTTTGGTTTGCAAATCAAGCGCTTATCATACCTTTTCACAAAATCGTTAAAAGATCCTTTTCCAATTGCGTGTTCAGATACATGGATTTTATAATCATGGGAAACAGCAAATACTCCTCTATCAAATAAATTATGATGCAATGCACACAACGCCAGCCCATTTTCCTCCGTGTCTGGACCCCCAATATTGTGCCACTTAATATGTGCTGCTTCTAATCCGATCAGTTGTTGATTAAGCTTTACCTGAAATCCACATATTGCGCATTGATATTGATAGGCACTCAAGACTTTTTCTCTGAACTCCGGGTTTCTTTTTCTTCTTCTATAATAGATTAATTGCAAACCGACTGACTGTAAGATCTCATTATGCAATGTTTCAGGAAAATGTTGTTCTAATAGTGAATTGGCGATTTGATCGAGTAATGCACCGTCAGATTCTAACAGCTGGTACACTTCTTCCGTAAACCCTCCTGATACATGATAGTCAATTAATGATTTATTAAAGGAATCACTCATTAATATGGATTTATCCAATTCCCAAATACCATCTCTTTCTAATCTGACAAAAGGTTGTTCTGGGTGATAAGATTTTCGTTTTGGTCCAAATTCAGTCAGCAGTTCAACAAGTTTCGGTTTTACATTTACATATAAGAAATGCCTCTGACCTGTTAGTTGCCATTGTCCTAGGGCAAATAAAATAAGCAATGGCTTGTGTGGCGCACGTTGGTCGCCTTTTTTCCAGACGGATAAATTCGAAATACGTTTTAATAATTCAGTTTTGTTCATTATATAAGTCCCACCTTCAGCAGAATGGAAGGATAGTTTTTTGCTTCAATATAAAACTACTATATTATTTAAAATCATCCATATCCTCTACCACGCTTATATGGTTAGGTATGACCATCTTCATACCTAACCATATTTAACCTTGTTCTCAGATACTCTGCCAACTCCCGATATCCACAAAAGACCTAGCAACCCTTTCGTCCTCTGCCTTAACAGTGTCCTGTAATCACATTTTATTTAGAATATAAGTGAAAATTCTACATATAATAGCAGGAGATATATACCATTACACTAGCGCTGTGAGTTCCTTTGCAATTTCATTTTTACTTTTTTTGTTTACTAGATTTCCTAATTGCACTTTGGGTTCAGGGTCAACATAGTTATATTCGATACCTGCAAATGTTTTTAAAATTGCTTCAAATATAACTTTTGCTCCCTTAACAGGAACAGCCATCCCTATCTGTTTCCTCACAGATACTTTACTGCCAATAAATTCGAATCCATCATCAAATGTTTGTAATCTGGCTCTTTCTCTATTGGTTAAAGCCCGATTCTCATTCCAATGATACATATGTGTGCCACCACCACCACTCCCAGTTACAGTATAGGCAGGCCGCTCAGGATCTAACCTTTTATAAATAGAACTTATACGTACACCTTTAACTTTTAACTGTAACTCTTTTGGAATTCCCGGGTGCCATGCATTAGCTCCTGCTGGAATATATGAAAGCATATCTTTGACTTTTTGAGAATGTCTAGGAAATTCATGGTTTAACGCAGAATCTGAAATAGGCGGATTAATTATAGCATCGAGTGAAGTTCTATAATTGTGTGGTGTTGTTGGTGCAGGCACCTTGTAATGAACCCCTGACTCATATAAATCTTGTCTAATACCTACTATAATAATACGATGACGAGCCTGTGGGATACCGTATTCTTCAAACTTGTATAAGTGAGGCGTCAGGTTATATCCGCATTCCTCCATTTCAGAAAGAATTTGTATGAAGGCTTTACCCTCATTAGCACTTTGAAGACCTCCAACGTTTTCAGCAACAAAAAACTTCGGTTGATATTCTTTTATGGCTTTTACTCCATAAGAATATAAAGGACCGTACTCTCCTTCTAAGCCATGTCTTTTTCCTACTTGACTATAATCATTACAAGGAAAGCCAAATGTTAGACAATCAATATCTGGCAGGAGATCTCTATTTCCTATAGGCAGTTTTTCAACTGGCCCTAAATGAACAGATGGGTCTTCCTCATCACCGCATATATTTTTCCCAAAAGTTTTACACGTATCGCTGTCAAAGTCCTTGGACCATCGATGTTCAATAAAAAAAACCTCACCAGTTTTAGGATGAGTTACAGAGGCCTCCTTCGCCCCCATACTCATTCCTCCAGGTCCACTAAATAATTCTCCTTTAAAGAATCTCACTTTCATTTCTCTCCCTTTCCATGATAGGAATATAGGTTCTAGCATACTTATGATTAATTATTCTACATCTTTCTTCAAAAAAATACATCCCTGTTGAAAAGTTATAATGATATCAAATTGAAAATACATGACTTAATATATTTTAAGGTCTCTAATGAGTTGACCATAACGCAATTATGAATTGATGACCCATTCTAAAGTACTCTTAATTAAAATTATGCTTACACTACGCTATATAAAGATTATTAATGGAGTTTCCGTTATTTTTATACAGCTCATCGCATCTGTTTGGAGGTTGAACCTGTTTTCAGCAGCATATCAGAAGAAGTAAAAGTCAATTGGCTAAATTATATTACAGTTATAACAGAACCAATGATTGGATTATGATCATCTCACCACCACACTGTCTTATCTTAGGAAGGTAAAAAACTAAATAATCCTGTCATTTCAAGATTATTCGTTCATCACATATAAAACTCCTTACTATTGCACAATTATTTACCATTAATATATACCGATAAAGTCCATAGGTATATATTTCCTTGTGATTCTTTAGTGATCAAAAACAAGCAATTCCTCTCTATTTTGCATCAAGGAACTGCTGCTTTTGTCATTAGATATCGTGTCGTTTGACAGGTAATTATTATCTCTTATCGACTTTATTATCAGTATTTATAATTTTTCCTTATGAAGCTTTATGAATGTAATTATTTCATCAACAGCCTCATTAACATTTTCCTTAAAAGCATGTTACCATATTCTTGTTACTTCTCTATCTCTTTCTACGTTTCTTTCCAGCTTTTTCTTCCAGAATTCAGAGTTATTTTTAGGCATGTTACCGTGAACAGGGCATTAATGCCAAAAACAGGAATCAATAAAAATAACTATTTTATATTTATTTATGGATATACCTGGTTTTCCAAACAGAGATTTTTCATTTCTCCTAAATCGGAAACCTTTTCTCCACAGTTCCCGGCTAATTTTATTCTCTAGCTTCGAAACAGACTTTATAGCTGCCATATTCCTGCTGCGTGCTTCTTTTGAGATTTTATCAGCCGTGGCTAACACCTCCATTCAATCAATAGTAAGTATTATTTTATTACTTTCTAATCCTGCAAGCTCGATCTTGTAAGTAAGCTGCAATAGCCTTTCCTTGTCAAAATTATCTTTAAATGATTCTTTAGTTAGTAATGGAAATTTTTCATTTACAGGATACTCATTCATTTCTAATACCCTGTAATTCCTTTTCCTATCCATCGAATTTTGTTTCAAACCCATTTTATTTATTTTCTTATTTAATTCGTTTTCATCCAGTCCCTCTTCTGACAATATTTTCACGATTTTATCTATGCTTACTATATTGACTCCAGGTGCCAATTCCCCTATTTCTTCAAGCTTTATATAAATCAGGGACATACTCGACACTGTTTCCAGCTGAAATTGGCTCGAAATAGTTACTATATTATTGTATTTTATTAAACTTGTTTTCACTTCAGCTTTCTTTGTACTAGTGACTATATCTGTTGACTTTCCGTCCGGTCCTGTCCAGTTTGATGCAGTTATGTCTTCTGCAAGGTCTCTCTTCATCCAGTATAGTGTAATCAGCTCACCCAAAATGCCATGTACAGTGGAATCAACACTTTTATTTCCGATAAGTTCTTTCCAATTGATCCACCATTCTAATGGATCTTTCTGTATAGCTGTTCTTTTTGAATTATCATCGCCCAGTTCGAGAAAAATAGCACAAACACCAGCGAATTCATTTCTGAGTCTGATTTCGCTACTTGACAATATAAGTAGATGTTTACTTATACCTTCAATAGTAAAATAGTCTGTAAAATATGACACATTGGCAAATGACTCATTTATCTTTATCCCTTCCTCCACTTCGATTGCTGTAGCATATGCATCGTTAAATTTTATCGCCCAGGACGGAAATTCCCCCCCTGAGCTTTCAAGTAGGATGGCATGATTAGTTGTCAAGCTGGCAAACTTGTTCCTAATTTCTTCCGCAATATTCATGAAATCCTTCCTCTCTAAATGGTTATATTTAAGTTTCTTAATATTGCTTCTGCCACCCCTTGTGCTAAAAGTGGTGGAACAGCATTACCGATTTGCGAGAAGGCAGCTCCCATAGGTACATTGAATGTAAACTCATCGGGAAATGACTGGAGTCTAGCAGCTTCACGAACTGAAATCCCTCTAGGTTCCCATGGATGTATGTGACTATATGTGTCAGTACCTAGATGGGCAACCAATGTATGGGAGGGTTTATCAGGATTCAGTTTTTTCCATTTGCTGAAAAACTTTGTGGTATCATAAGGAGGCACATATTCTTTTCTCATTTTTTGATATGCCTGTTTATCATTAATACTAATATTATGAAATAGACGTGCTTCCTCAAATAGTTTTACAGCTATCTCATGGGCCCTTCTGTAATCATCTCCAGGCTGCATTTTTTCAAATATACGAAAATCTCTTGAGGTTTTTCTGAATGAATTCCCATCTATGTTTTGTGTATAGGTAATATTATATTTTGATCTCATTATCTTCTGGTAATCATTTAACGGCGGTGATTGATACGGCATTTTTGTACTCATTTTATTAGCTTTATAGGGATCTAGTGCATTAGGAAACAGTACAGGAAGGTCGGATATTGCCTCCCGGACACTAACCCATAACGGCAGATTGGAATTGGGAAAGACAGGAATCCGGAAACTTTTTTGTCGAGTGAATTTCTGATATTTTTCTTTATACTCTTTCATTTTCCCGGGGCTTTTGTGAGTGGGCGTCGGAAGATGGTCAATCACTCCAACTTCTTTTTTTACAGCCATTACAAATATTCTTTCTCTCGTCTGTGGCACTCCAAAGTCTGCAGAATTTAAAATTGTCCAAATCGCATTATATCCATTGGCTTCTAAAATATTACATACAGTCTGGGGTATATTTATTCCAAGAAAATTAACTGATTCAGGAACATTTTCCATTACTATAGCCTGTGAATCAGCTGCTAAAGCCAAGCGAATAAATTCCTTGTATAAAAATGCCCTTTTATCATTCAACCCATACCTATCTTCCCCTAAAGACTTAAGTTTTGATTTTCCTATTCTTGAATAAGCCTGACAGGGTGGTCCTCCAATGGTAATAACTGTTTTATCTTTATATAATCCTAAATCCTCAACAGTTACATCTGTAATATCTTTATTTAAATGTTCTTTGTTATCCCCATTTCTCCAATGGAGATTATAAGAAATAGTACTACATGCCTGCTGATTTAACTCTACTCCGGAAAAGGCATTGAAGCCTTTCATATAAAAACCGTATGAAAGACCCCCACATCCGGAGAAAAGATCAGCTACTTGTGGTATATTTAATTTCGGGTTCTTTGTTTGTGTCTCCGTTTGTATAATCAAAGTAATCAATTAACTCCTTAACGTATTGTGCCAAACCGCCTAGAGCCAGGCTGGGTTCTATTACTTTTAATCTGGCTGTATTTACCTTCATTATCCTTCTGAATAATAACCTGTCTGAGTTTTCATAGGCAAAGCTGAATTGTTTCATAATTTCACGTGTTAAATCTATTCTGTAGCCTCTAGGGCCTGAGCGTTCCACTAACTGAACCACTTCGTCAGTAGTAAAACTTTTTAAGCGATTATATGTTTCTTCTTTACTTCCTGCCCATGAGAGATGAATATACCACCATAATGTCCGTAACCAGATTCTTCTGCTTTGTTTATAGAACCTGCTTTCAGTCAAACCCCATCTCTTATAAACTAAATCAGGAACAACTCGGATTGATAGATATATCCATACCTCATCATCAGATGCATTCCTCTCAGAAAAATTGTATTCCTCATTCAATATATGATATAATTCCAAGCCGAATTTCAAGTCATAAAAGTAATCTTTTCGATTCTTTATTTCACTCTGATTTTCATTTAAAAAATTTACAGTGTTTGAGTCTGCCTCCACTAATTTCTCTCTCAAAGGAGCCATATCATTTTCAAAGTGAGGAACTGGGATGTGATCAGTTTTCCATGAAGCAGTCTCTTTTGCAGCATTATTTTTAGATAAAGTCTTCCACAATTTTTTCACCTCTTTTAAAATCTCCCATTAAAATCATCTCGTATAGATTTTAATAGTTTCTTAGGAGAAGAAATATCCCATAAAAACATGTTCGTGAAGTAATATATAGCTTCCCCTATGCTTCCCGGTTCACTTCTGTTCCTTAGTATATCGTCCCACTCCCCTGTTTCTTTTGCTTCCTCTATAATTATTTGCATTCCAGTAGCTAATATTTCCAAGAGCAATGGTGAAGAGCCAATTCCTTTTTCAAGTTTTAAATGCCGGGCATTTCTGTGACCAATGTTAATAATAATTGCTACATTATCATCGGTAAAACTGTCATATAATGGATCCTCAAAATTACATTCAACCCACCATAGCGGTCTGGAGGGATCATCGACTTCAAGAATAGGAAACATCGAAGAATTACCATCAATTAGAATAAGAGTCGAATGCAATGTTCCAAGTACTGTCCCCGACGCAATCTGTTTTTGTTTTATACCGGGCTGAGCCATATATAATATAATCTCAATTGTTAACTTGCCACGAATTATTCCTTTTTCTATTGTCAATTCAGTTTCATTATAAAAGTGTTCATCAGAAGCAGTCAGAGTAGAAACAGGCTGAATCTTCATCTGAGCTGAATCCCTGGAATACCATCTTACAGCTATTCCCAGTACTCCATCTTCGTCTGATAATCCATTGGGACCGAACAAAAACTGGGGATTCTCTATTTCCAATTCAAAATTCAAATTGACATCATGCACATCTGCTGCCAAATGAACTTTGGGATCCAATAAGTGAAAGGTATTTTCCTGCCCTTCTTCAAGTGCAACTTCCATTTCAATTAGCTCATTTTCTTCATTTATATAAGAGGCTCTGATCGGCTGCTCACTATAGCCAATTTTCTGAAATAAATCATCATCTAAATTTTTATAAAATGTTAACAATGTACTCATATGGCGCCATCCTTAATAAAATTTTCTTGCAGAGAGGGCTGGATCATTGGATCTTTTTTATCTAAGATTAATTTCCCTTTTACCTGGTCTATATCTGTCGTTTCTATACGAACCTTGCTGTTTTTCTTAAACCTGTCAGTCTTAACCAGAAAATGTTTGCATTCATTTCCGGAATTGTCTGATACAGACAGACCCATTATCTCCACAGGGAATGGCACACCCACCTCTGAATCCTTCTCCCATTCATTACCTTTAAATTTCTTAGAACCTTCTGATTCAATTTGCAAATCTATTTCCAAGTAAGTTGTATTTTTTGGCAAATTAATGTAAAAGTCCAATATTAAAGTATTTTCTTCACCGAACTCTGTTTTTTCAATCTGCAATTTGCCGGTATTTTGTTTCGAACCTCTGCTGCCACCAGAAGGGGGATTTGTTCCGCCTCCAGGAGACTTTCCAAAACCAACAGGGGGCAATAATATTTTCGCAAGAGCCTTACTGAGGGCACCACTTTTAGAAGAACCTTTTTCTTTTTCTGTATCGTTATATGTTTGCCGAATAGTAGTTGAAACGTTCTTTTGTATCCTTTCTACGATAGTCAGCTTTCGATCTCCAAGAATGATATCAGACCAAGAGGCGTGATCCGCTTTTTCTCCTTGTCTCAAATATTGGTCTAAACTGATACCTGCATCAGATGCTGTAACCATATTTTCTGAATCCGGTACGAAAATTCCTATAATATATTCTTCTTCAGAAGTCTTCTCTATGCCATTTGTCCATTTTCCATCAGTTTCATAATTTATTACCATGCCTGGCTTTCTCAAATAAAGTACTATTGGAGGATTGTTATTATCACTAGCTTCCAGGTCCAGATATTCTAATGGAGACCGTTTGTTATTAGGCACGCCCATTTTAAGAATATCTTTGGTTACCTTTACAAAAGCCGTTCTTCCTGCAATGTTATTATTGAAAGTACGGTATAATTTTATTTCTTCGACATTCACCATTCCCTTATCTATATTAAGGCTTGAAATCCACTCCCCACTAGAAGCCAGAGTATAAAGGCTGTTAACTAAAGAAAAGACTGGCTCCATTTTTTCTTTTAAAATATCCTGATTGTTTACAGAAGCTTTCAGATAAGCACCATAAGGATATAATTCATTATCTATTCTGGGAGAATACCACCTTTGAAGCGCCACATATAGATAAGCATCTATGTTTGAGTACCACCAAAATGGCATATTAGATTCCCTTTTTGGAATGAGAGTTTCCTGATTAATAAAGGGAATAATAACAGTGGTGCCTGTTTCATCTCCCTTGTATTCCTGTACATTAAGAGCCTGCAATATATCTCTGATTTCCCCTTCGCCTGTTAATGGTTTGGTTGAACTTCCGCTATGCGGCTGTCCCCACCATGCTATACCCCTCTTTAATTCACTTTCATCAGGGAGAAGCCTATCCTCATGTGTCTCGTCTTCAACTAAACAAGCTGCCAGACGTGATTCATAGTTACCATCTTCATTTTTAATACGCGAATAATATACTACCAGGCCTATTCCAACACGAAAATAAACAGTTTTACCTAAGCCCCATGATCCGCCGGCTTCCAGCTTCTCTTGGGGCATACTGATTTCATAAACTAATTTCAGAAGGTTTCCGAAATTATTATTTCTAACGTATTCCTGATGCAAAGGCCCTGTCAAACCAGTAGTGTTTGAATCCCTAATGACAATGCTTTTTTGCATTTCCTCACTGTACCTTGCATTTAACTTATCACCAATGCCCTCAAAGTATCCTGTGACATTGCTTTTTTCAAAACTTACCGTAGTTATGTCATACTTCACCCAATCACTATTATTTCCTGCATCAACACTATTTTGTACAGACTCTCTTATTAGCAGATCCAGTATGGGAGTATGATCATTCTGTATTAATCTTAGCAGAGAACTCCCAGTCTGTGCCATTCTCTCCATTTTGGCAATTTCTATTTTCATCCTGAATCCCCCCATATTATTCCTCGATATCTTCAGTATCAACTTTATCAATTTTAACGGTCAATGCTTTTGCATAACCTATCATGTCATTGGAAAAATCCAGATCAATTCTTTTGTTCGGAGCATCAACTTCCTTGCTCTTATTTCTTGCTTCAGATTTTCTATATATTCGATAAATAATTAGTTGTGGTACATCTTCCACACCATATTCTTTTCTAATTCTGGTTACTTCGCTCTGTTTTGCATTTGAGAATTCATTGCCAGCATTTGTTTTATCGATATCTGCATATAAATCTCTCGGACCTCTTAAGACTCCTATATTGATCATATCTTTTCCATATTTCTTCGAAGAAGCTTTAGCTGAACGATTTACCATTCCCAAGGTATAGGAACCAACTTTCCATTCCTTTTCAGAGGTAATTCTTCCTTCGTCCCGTATTTGGCCAGCACTAGAAACAATAACATTCCAGTTTTTGAATATTTCCTTATCTTTAACCTGCTCAAACCAGTCACAGAATGTTTTGATATCATTAAAGACTCTTGACCTCTCATTGAAATGAATCTTTAAGAGGAATTGTTCTTTGATAGTTTCAAAGTCAATGTCCTTAAAAACAAGGGAATTTGAGATTTTGGATTTGATTGGTTTCCCACACTTATTGTTAAGGAAATCTTCAGTGACTTCAATATTATCTCTAAGCTCTTTAGGATTATTTTCGAAGTGAATAGTTTGAATTGATGCCCCGGAAAAGTCCATATCGATTTGTATAGCATTTTGCATTTTGTTTTTTGCAGTTACTCTCAGAAAGGATACTTTAGGTGAATTTTTCACTCTGGGGCCATATTCTGAAGGGTTTTTATTCCCCAATTCATATTCCTTCAATTCCTCCCGAAGTTCCTCTTCTAATGAAGTAAGAAATTGAAACTGATCAAAGGTATTATCAGTCATCCATATTCTTGGATACAACTCATACCCCTTTCTAAATCCAAACCAGCGTCCCATCTGCATTAATGAGTCGCCTGCTGTAGTTGCCCTAAGGAAGTATGTGCTTACCAGGCCCTCAATAGTCAGTCCACGCGATAAAGTACTACCACCAATAATGATGAACGCCGGAGCAGTACCTAACTCTTTCAGTTTAGAACTTGAAGGATAAGCCAGTCGAACATGCATATTCTCATCATTCACCCCTGTATTTGAACTGTTATCGACACATAAATGAATACCTTTGTGATAGTTCAGTTCGCCTTCTTCATCCATCATGATATGACTGATTGATTTAATCAACTCAAGAATATGCTGTTTCATATCACTGAATTCCGGGTAATTATTTAGTTCTTCATTAGGAGTTGGATATTCGGGAAATCCTTCACGGAATTCTTTCACGCTGAAACGTCCCTTTTCCTTTTTATATAACTCCTCACATAACTGCAAAATAACATTGCTTTCAGTATCTTTAATCCAATCTGTAATAACATTTGCCAAGTTAATATGATGTAATTGTATCTGACTTGTATGAACAAGCATGCTCACAGGCTTTTTATAATTATAAAGTCTCATAATGGACGAAGCATTTAAAAACCAGCATATACTCTGAACTAAACTTCTCGGCATTCTATTATTAGGTTTTGTATGCAAATCCTTTATTCTTTCTTTGTCTTCTTCACTGATCAGCCTGACAACATCAAGACGATGTTCATCATCGGCTCCTTCTTCCCCAAAAATCTGCTTAGAACCAAAGTATTCCTCAGCTGTCGGTAACACTCCAATAAAATCTTTCGGATATAAAGAATCATCTGCAGATTCATTGAGAAAATTGGAATACGGTGTTGCAGTATAGCTGATATAATTTTGAGCCTTTGGCTTAACACCGTTTGCATTAATATTAACAAGCTCTATGATTAGTTTATTAATTCTTGTTCTTTCTGCCTCATCCAGCTTATTAGTATTAATACTTCCCTGATCAGCTTCATCATCAATTACAAGGATTCTCATTTGTTTCAATTTGTTCGGATCCTCTTTGAACCAACCGAGCAAATTTTCCAACCGCGTTTTATTTTTAAGACATACATTTAAATACCTGTGAGGGGCCCTTTCATTAAAATTAAGATTTTGTGTTCTTTGCCCCAAGTCCGTGCGCTTTGATAATTTATGCAGCGAATGCCAATAGTTATTTCCATCATCCAAATCACTGATAAGCCTCTCCTGGGTCTGTTCCCTCAGATTCTCAATCATCCCGGATAAAATAATAAATGTATTCCAGCCCCAGTCAGCCGCCATGGCCATCAATCCAGCCATACTGGCAGTCTTCCCCGATTGAACCTTACCAATTACCAGCCCTTTTATCGGTCCTGTATCCATTGTATTCCTGCTGAGTTTTCTAAGAAGCTTCAAAGTATTTTCTTCAAGTTGATCTATCGACTCCTTTCTCAATCCCTTTTCCTTTAATTTTTTTCTGTATAGCTGCCAGGAAGATTGAGAATCAAGAGGTACATAACATCCATTATCTTCATTATTAGAAACAAGAGCGGCATCTGTTTCGCCTCTTTTAATGAACTGCTGATTTTCGTAGACTTCTTTTTGTTCTTTTACAAGTTTTCCCCATATCTCATTATCTATCTTATCATCCAGAACTAATTCTTTTAATATCTCATAGCGATCTATAATAACTTCCCATTCAAAGCCCTTGTTCCTCATATTTTTTATGGTAGTTCTTGCAGGGTCATATATTGGAAGATTCAGTTCATTCATTGATGATCTCCTTTCTGATTCCTTATAAATACTTGTTATTTAGAAACTGATTGGATATTAGGTAAAATTATAGGTTTCTATCTACCTATTTTACCAAATTTTTTAATATATATATATACTTACTATCAAATTCCTGAATATTACTAATTAGTTATATAACGCCAATCAATTCTGCCATAATCTACCGTATAACTATTATTTCCATACACAATGTTGATTACAATTATACAATTAAAATACTTACTTTGTGGTTGAAATTCGAATTTCTCAGATTTAATATGGTGATAACGCCTTCACTAAAGGGTTACGCTTAGTGATATTTTATATAATAAACAGGCACTAAAAACGTCACATTCCGAGGCACGATCAAAGTAGCATTTACCATAAAAAAAAGAAATAGGCTGTGCGGGATCAAGTGAGATGTATCAAAGTTTCCTGGAAGATATCGATGCAACGAAGGTAGCAGACCGCAGAAATACACGTGATATTGTTACATCATTAGCGATAAAAAGACTTCTAGCGACACAGGAACGGTTCGAGACCAGTGAAAAAGTCTCGATTTACTTGGGAAAATATAATAGTTAATGTAGTTTGGTAAATCATATGATTTTCTAAAGTCAAAAAACCCCGTAAATGGTATAATTAGTAAGACCAAATACCAAACCATTAGGGGGCTTTCTCATGCTTCCAGAATATTCAAAGCAATCTAGTTTTCACTCTGTATTATACAATAAAATTCCAGAAAATCATATCCTTAAAGCAATTAAATAGTCCTTCTCATCAAATCACCACTCTCGTTAATCTTCTGTTCTCGCACATACCACAACTCCTGCTCAGAATAGCCATGAGTTTTTCCCTATGCGAGATCTACTTCCAGAATGTCTGCTAATTCCTCTGCAGCTTCTTCATTATTATCAGTAGCACGATATTCCCGGCATTCTTCTTTTAACTTTTTCAGCAGCTCTTGTTTGTATGTATGATTCTGGAGTTTCTTAGTTGTATAGGATAACTGTTTCTCTTCAAGAATGGCGGCGATCTTGTCCCGTACTAGTTTGTTATGAATAGGCATTAGCTCTATTTCCCTTCTGCTGTGACTGCTAAACTAAAGTAGACAGTTTTCGCTAGATAAGAAGAAACACTTATTTACCCAAATATACCAGTAAAA
>NZ_ML762464.1 GCF_009498735.1 Gracilibacillus oryzae | reverse complement strand
ATTAGACATAAAAACTCCCCTTAAGATGAACAGATTTTATATTTTTAATCTGTCTACCTTAAGGGGAGCATATCAATTTTTATCTGTTTCGGGTTTTTTGTTCAGAGTAAAGAAACAGAGATGTCTAGCTCCGAACGCCAGAAACTAGGCGACTTCGCGAAAGCGCCCTACGATAAAGAAGACTTGCCGATTGGTTTACCAGAGGCTTAGTCGCCCTTTCATCGACTAATTACGGTCACGTCCTGTGACCAACGTCAATACTAGACGTCCTGTCGTCGTGCCACTTGGGTGAAAGTCATCATCGATTCGTTACCTCACCGCGTGATTTATCTCAGTTGATTCGCTCCACTCGCTACGTCTCTAAACGGGCGCTTGCGCCTTTGTTCATGCGGGGTCTTCAGACACGTCCGGATTCCACTAGTCTCTGTGTTTTGACTGCGCTTAGTATGTGCGTTCATCTCTTGATTATGGTACCGGTCGTGTTTTGGGTTAACATTATTAGTTATGTCCCGGCCTCTTTTTAGTGGTTATAGCATGATAAATCTTTAGAATGGAAAGAATAATTAATTGACAATTAATTATAAGTTAATTATTATTTATTTATTAAGTTATCGATAAACAAAGAGGGGGTTACGAACTCTTGATACAAATTACTAATGAAATTCAACAACATTTAGAAAATAAAATCCTACCGTTTTGGATGAGGTTAAAAGATGATGAATATGGCGGATATTATGGCGTTGTAGACCATGACTTAACTATCCATAAAGAGGCAGACAAGGGTGGTATTGCTACTGCTAGATTCTTATGGACTTTTTCATCTGCCTATCGAGTTACACAAAATAAGAAATATTTGGAATATGCTCACCATCTATACAAATTCTTAAGGGATAAGCTTTATGATGAAACAAACAAAGGTATTTATTGGTTAGTAGATTATAAAGGTGAGCCGATAGATACTCGAAAGCATGTCTACGCCCAATCCTTTGCTATTTACGCCTTGAGTGAGTATTATCGTGTCACTAATTCAAATGAGGCATTGGAACTTGCATTGGAAATCTATCACTTAATAGAGGAAAAGGGATATAATACGTCGAATAGTGCGTATATGGAAGAGTTCGATTGTTTCTGGAATCCTGTTAAAAATGAAATGCTAAGTGAAAATGGTGTCACAGCCGATATTACAATGAATACTCATATTCATGTGTTAGAAGCATACACCAATCTTTATAAAGCGCACCCATCTGAGGAGTTAAAACAAAGACTGATTGATCTTTTAGAAACACATTATCAAAGGATTTATGATAAGAACTCCAAGTTTTTAGGAGTATTTTTTGATAAAGAATGGGAATCTCTTATCAATATGAAATCATTTGGCCATGATATCGAGGCTAGCTGGTTGATGGATGAAACGATTAAGACATTAGGTATAAATAAACCTGAGTATCACCAAATGGTACTAGATATTGCTTACAATATTGCAGATTATGCTATGCAAGAAGACGGCTCTCTAATTAATGAGCAGGTAGAGGATGAATACGATTATACTAGAATTTGGTGGATTCAGGCAGAAGCAATGGTCGGTTATTTAAATGCCTATCAGCACACCAATGATCCTAAATTTGAAAAAATAATTATCGAGCTTTGGAATTATATAAAGGAAAAAGTTGTAGATAACCGAAATAACGGCGAGTGGTATTGGTCGGTAGAAGCGGATGGCAGTCCAACTGTAAAAGCAATAGGCGAGCCGTGGAAGACATCGTACCATAATAGTAGATTTTGTTTAGAATATATCGAGAGGGTGCTTTAGCAAATGATCCATGAAAATTATTATAAGCTTTTAGATGAACAAAATAAATTAATCAATCGACATAATGAGATAGAGGAAGAATTCTATAATGGTGTATATAACAGATATAAATTTCCTGTCTTAACTCGTCACCATGTCCCTTTACATTGGCGCTTTGACTTGAATAAAGAAACGAATCCTCATTTTATGGAGAGGTTAGGTGTCAATGCAACTTTTAACCCAGGTGCAATCTATTTTGAGGGTAAATATTATATGGTTGTACGATTAGAAGGATTAGATCGAAAATCGATTTTTGCTTTAGCAGTTAGTGACAATGGTGTAGATCAATTTACTTTTATCGATAAACCTCTCGTATGGGAAGATATTGATAAAGAAGAAACGAATATTTATGATATGCGATTAGTGCAACATGAAGATGGATGGATTTATGGAATTTACTGCTCAGAGAGTAAAGACCCTAATACTGGTGAATTCGATACTTCCAGTGCCGTTGCGCAAGCAGGGTTAGTTCGAACAAAGAATTTAAAGGATTGGGAGAGGCTTCCCAACATACAAACACCTTCACCACAACAACGAAATGTAGTACTGCATCCTGAATTTATTGATGGGAAATATGCTTTCTACACACGACCGCAGGATGGATTTATTTCAACTGGTTCAGGTGGGGGAATTGCATTTGGTTTAACTAAAGATATTAACAATCCGGTGATTAAAGATGAGAAAGTGATGCATGGTAAAAAATATCATACGATTTATGAAGTGAAAAATGGTCAAGGACCTGCACCTATCAAAACAGATAAAGGTTGGATTCATATTGCACATGGTGTACGTAATACAGCAGCAGGCTTGCGGTATGTATTGTATACTTTTGCGACAAGTTTAGAAGATCCGACAAAAGTGATTGCATTACCAGGCGGTCATTTTATAGCGCCATATGATAGGGAAAGAGTTGGTGATGTCTCTAATGTAATCTTTTGCAATGGTGCAATTGTAAATGAGAATAATGAGGTATTTATTTACTATGCTTCTAGTGATACAAGAATTCATGTAGCAACTACTACTATTAATCAATTAATTGATTATACTTTTAACACTCCAGAAGATCTATATCGTTCGTTAGAAAACGCACAACAAAGAAAAGATTTAATCTTGAAAAATGAAGAATTGTTAAACAAGTAATTGATTATTTATTAAAACACATTGGAATTGTCTTTCATCCAATGATTGTAGGTTAACTGAATAAGTCCTAATTCAACAATTACTGTACCTATACCTATAATTATTTATCCTAAATAGGTGTAGGTACTTTACTGTCTGGCTAAAATAAGTAATAATGAATTAATAATATAAAGTAATTTATTTATAAACTAGTTTGGAAAATAGGCAGGCATAAGTTTGGGGTGAGAACATGAAGTCAAACGTAACAATGAAGGATATTGCGAAAAAGCTGAACGTCAGCAGTGTAACAATTTCTAAGGCACTTAACGATAAAGAGGGCGTTAGTGATGAGTTAAAGGAAAAAATCAAAGATTTAGCAGACAAAATGGGTTATCGTTACAACACTTTGGCAAAATCAATGAAAGATGGAAAATCGTATAATGTATGTGTTATTATACCTGAACGTTATACTGGTATGACCCAGTCCTTTTATTTAAAAATTTATCAATCAATTGCTCAGATACTAGAAGAAAAGGGGTATTATGGCATAATACACATTCTTCCAAGTGATGACGAAGATAATCTAAAACTTCCAAGAATCTACCATGAGCGAAGAGTAGATGGTTTTATTCTGTTAGGTCAACCAAAAAGGGAATATATTGAACTAATGCAAAGCATTGATATGCCGTTAGTATTTTTAGACTTTTATGATGAAAATAATAATGTGGATGCTGTTATTACAGATAACTTTTATGGAGCTTATGAATTAACAAACTACTTAATTAGACAAGGCCACCGTGAAATTGGTTATATCGGTAATCTTTTTTCTACAAGTAGCATTCAGGATCGGTTCTTAGGCTATTATAAATCGCTATTAGAGCATAACATTCATTTGAATCAGGATTATATAATTAGTGATCGAGATGAACGAGGAGTTTTTATTGAATTTGATTTACCTAAACAGTTGCCGTCTGCATTTGTATGTAATTGTGACCAGGTTGCCCATTTATTGATAGAGAAAGTGCGGAAAAGTGGTTACGAAGTCCCGAAAGATTGCTCAGTTGTTGGATTTGACAATGATATATATGCTACACTCACAACCCCAAACCTTACAACTGTTGAAGTCCATATTGAAGAGATGGCAAAAAATGCAGTGAAATTTATTTGTGAAAAGATGGATGATGCTTCTGCAACATTTGGTAGAGTTGCTGTAAAAGGTAAGATTATATATCGCGATTCTGTTCAAAAGATAAAATAAACTCGGCCAAGGTGTGTGTAAACCTTGGCCTTTTACACTATAGGTTAGTTAGCAACACTTAAAAAAGTCACATAGAAGCATTTTACATTAAAGGGGGTCAAACAGTGGCGGGGTCTATTTATAGGCTGTTTCAGTTTATCTATCGATTAATTCAGATGAGTTTTTATTTTTGGGTTTACCTCATAAAGGGGCTGGTATTATATAGCCTGCTTCCTGCTGTAGCAGCATTGTGGGCAACCTCTAGAATGGTAATTTGGCAGCAGGAAGACATGGAAATGAAAGATTTTTTTAAGTCGCACTATGATAAATATAAACAGCATCGATGGACTTCTTTTAGTGTTGTCATTCTCAACATTATCGTACTTGTTGCGTTGTTTTTTATTAATCAATCTAACCATGTTATTAGTTTAGCATTCGTGATAGTTTGTATTTATTTATTAGTGTTAATTAATCTGAATTTCATTTATATGATTTACTTTTTAATTACTCAAAATCATACGATGAAAAATTCATTTGCATTAGCTTTTGTTACAGCAATTAGACGTCCATTCCGTTCCTTTATCATTTTAGTTCTGCTGGTAAGTGTCTTTATGCTAATGGTTTGGAATTTAGTTGCATTTCTAGCTTTTGGACCATGTATACTCGGAGTTTGTTTAAATGTCATATTTCAACAATTAACAAATAATGAATAAGGAATCTTCTATAGAGATAAAGAGGCAGGGACGAAAACATTTTCTTATACTTGGAACTTCAAAAATTCTACTACGTCGCTTAAACCTTCCTTTCTGAAATTTTATATTTTCCTAACCGGTAACAAAAACCGAACGATGATGTAATTCTTATATCATCGTTCGGTTTTTTCTATGCCATTCTCTATACCACGGGTGGCAGTTTCAGCTAACTTGTTGAAGAACCATAATGAAACGATTTATTTATCGTCTTATTAACTAGATATTACTTATATCTCCTTATGCTGTAACTTAAATAAAAATAAATATATATAATAAAACTATTGACTAGTAAACGGTTTCAAGTTATTATTAAGCAAGTGTTAACTTTAACGTTAACTTTATATTGATTATATAGAAAAGGAAAGGGGTCAAAAAACATGAGTAAAAAATTGTTAGTGTTTTTTGCAAGCATGTTAGTAGTTTTAGCAATTGTTGCTGGTTGTTCTTCTGATAATGAAGACAATGCAAGCGCTGGAGAAAGTTCAGGTGAAGGAGATGCTCCTTTGTATGAAACTTGGAAAGAAATAGCTCCGGAAGATATTGAGGGAGATCTTACTGTAATTACGCACAGAACAGATATTGTAGATACTGTTTATCAGGATTATGCAGATCAGTTTAACGAAAAATATCCTAATGTAAATGTGAACTTTGAGGCATTAACTGATTACGGTGGAGAAATTATGCCACGTATGAATACCGAAGATTATGGGGATGTTCAATATTTACCGGTACAAGTACCAATTGAAGACATTCCGAAATTCTTTGAGCCGATGGGTACTTTAGAAGATATGAATGAAAAATATTTAGGTGTTGAGGAACGTCAAGTAGATGGAACAGTATATGGTATTCCAATTGCATTAACTTATACTGGTGTTATTTATAATAAAGCAGTGTTTGAAGAAGCTGGAGTGACGGAATTACCAAAAACACAAGATGAATTCATCGCAGCACTACAAAAAGTAAAAGACAATACAGATGCTATTCCATTATATACAAATTATGCTGCTGGTTGGCCGTTAACACAATGGGAAGGTGCCGTTACGACAACTGCTGGAAATGTAGACTACTATAATGTAGATATGTTAGAAGATCCAACACCATTTGATTCAGGTGATCCACATTATGAGCATTATAGTTTAATGTATGAAGTGGCTGAACAAGGATTAATTGAAGAAGACCCATTGACTACTGACTGGGAAGCTTCAAAAGTAAGAATGAACAATGGTGAAATTGCAACTATGGTATTAGGTTCCTGGGCACTTGAACAAGTTCAAGGTGCTGGAGAAAATGCGGATGATATTGCCATTATGCCATACCCTACTGATGCAGAAGATACCATCTTCTCATTAGGAGCAGACTTGAATATTTCTATAAATAAGAATAGTGAGAACAAAGAAGCTGCTTTTGCCTGGGTAGATTGGTTTATTCATGAATCTGGTTATTCTGTAGAACAGGCTGGTGGAATTAGTGCATCGAAAGATGTTTCATTACCACCTGCATTGGCTGAAGCGGAAGAAGCTGGAGCACAATTCTCGATGTTAACTCCAGCTCCAGAAGGCAAGGAAGGGTTACTTGATGAAATTGATAAAGAATCTGAAGTAGGTTTATGGCTGGAACCGAATAAAAAAATTCTCATTGAAGCAGCAATTGGTAACAGAGATGAGTCTTATGACGATATTATGAATAGCTGGAATGAAGATTGGTCTGCAGCTTACGATGAAATTGTAGGGGAATAATTTAAAAAGACCAGCGCACTATTTATCAATAGTGGTGAATAGTGCGCTTACTTATAACCATCTCTTATTATAAAAAAACAGATAGAAAAGTGAAAGTTAAATGAAATTCGGAAAACAAATTCTTCCAATTTCATTTAGTTTTTACCAGGAGGTGCGACAACTAACTATGTTTTCAAAATTAAATTATAAAACACAACGTATGGTGATTATTATATCATTTCTCATTTTACCGTTAGCGTTATTAGGAACTTTTTCTTTTTTACCAGTTGCTAATATGTTTTGGTACAGCTTAACTGACTGGAATGGGTTTAGTGACAAAGAATTTATCGGATTAGAGAATTATAAAACGGTCTTTACTGATCCTGAGTATTTTCGAGTATTTATTGTCAGTTTGTATTATTTTGTCGGTACATTTGTACAGATGGGTCTGGCTTTGTATTTTGCAACAATTTTAAGCTTCAAAGTAAGAATGAAAAATTTCTTCAAAGGGGTAATCTTTTTCCCTTACTTATTAAATGGAGTTGCCATAGGTTTTATGTTCTTGTTATTCTTTCAACCTGATGGTGGACTAGACACTGTTTTAAATTTAATTGGATTAGGTGATTTAACCACCCATTGGTTAGGAAATCCAGATATGATTAACGTATCATTAGCAGGTACTTCGGTATGGAGATATATGGGCTTTAACTTCATTATTTTCCTTGGAGCTATTTCGTCTATTCCTGGAGAGGTATATGAAGCGGCAGAAATTGATGGAGCGAATCGCTGGCATCAATTTAAGTACATTATCTTGCCAAGTATTAAAATTATCGTTTCATTAAACTTAATTTTAGCAATAAGTGGAGCACTAAGTGCGTTTGAAATCCCTTATATTATGACTGGTGGATCAAATGGAAGTGCCACATTTGTTATTCAAACAGTGGACACAGCCTTTAAATATGGGAAGATTGGCTTAGCATCAGCAATGGCAGTAATATTACTATTTATCGTAGTAATTGTCACTGCAGTTCAACGAAAATTCTTCTCGGAGGAGGATTAAGATGAAGGCTAAATATATGGCAGGAAATGTATTAAAGTATGGCTCACTAATAATAGGTGCCGTTGCAGCAATTCTACCTATCCTTATCGTATTATTTGCTGCATTTAAAACAGGAACAGAATATACCAATACGGGACCATTAACACCGCCATCGAATTGGACAAATTTCGAAAACTTTAAACGAGCATTTATAGAGGGTAACATGCTGACAGGTTTCAAGAATACTGTAATAATCTTGCTTATTTCTATAGTTGGGACGACAATTATTGGTTCAATGGTCGCGTTTGTTTTGAATCGTTTTAAGTTTAAAGGGAGTAAGTTAATCTTAGGCGCATTTCTATTAGCTACGTTGATCCCTGGAGTAACTACTCAGGTTGCAACCTTTCAGATTGTTAATTCATTAGGCTTGTTTAATACGATGTGGGCAGCTGTCATTCTATATCTTGGAACAGACATCATTGCAATCTATATATTCTTGCAGTTTATGAGTTCAATCTCTGTATCATTAGATGAATCTGCAATGCTAGATGGGGCATCATATTTCACAATATACCGGAAAATAATTCTACCACTTTTAACACCAGCAATTGTGACAGTTATTATCGTAAAAGGGATAAATGTATACAATGATTTCTATACACCTTTTCTTTATATGCCAAAAACAGATCTACAAGTAATATCAACGGCTTTGTTTAAATTTAAAGGACCGTATGGTTCAGAATGGGAAGTAATATGTGCAGGAATTATGCTTGCTATTATCCCGACATTTATCGCATTTATTTCATTGCAAAAATATATATATAATGGCTTAACATCGGGTTCAGTGAAATAAAAGGAGAGAAATAGATGGAATATATTAAAGGCTTTACGTTTGGCTGGGGAGCAAAGCGTGGAGATTTCAATAAGAAAGAAGCAAAAGAGTCTTTGAAACTAATGAAAGAAAGAACAGCAAGTAATTATGTTATTTTTGCCTTAGCAGCTTCACAGGAAACGGCTTTCTCTACAGATGTGATTTATCGTGGAGAACATATGGTAACAGACCAAGAGCTGGAAGAGATGATTGATTATGCTAGATCATTAGATTTAAAAGTAATGATAAAGCCAACCGTAAATCCGAGTGATGGGATATGGCGGGCACATATTAATTTCTTTGATATAGATGTTCCTTGTGAACCGAAGTGGGCTGATTGGTTTAGAAGCTATACAGACTATCAATTACATTATGCAAAAATAGCAGCGAAGAAAGAAGCAGAAATGTTTATTGTCGGCTGTGAAATGGTACAAACAGAAAGGCGCGAGAAAGAATGGCGTCAATTGATTCGTGAGGTTCGCCAAGCTTATAATGGTTTAATTACCTATAACACAGATAAGTATCAGGAAGGAAATGTAAGTTGGTGGGACGAGGTAGATGTTATCTCATCAAGTGGCTACTATCCATTAGGTGACTGGGATAATCAATTAGATCGAATTGCAAAGATTATTAAACCTTTTAATAAACCGTTCTTTTTCGCAGAAGCGGGATGTCCAAGTAGAACAGGTTCTGCTAATATTCCGAACGATTGGTCATTAGAAGGGGAAGTAAACGTAGAAGAGCAAGCGGCTTTCTACCGTGACATGTTTGAGAAAACAAGTAAAAGAGACTGGGTGAAAGGTTTTGGCCTTTGGGATTGGAAAGCAATACTCTATCCCGAAGCTGAGGCAGATCTGGATACAGATTATGCGGTTTATGGAAAACCGGCAGAGAGAGTGATCCATGACTTTTATCACGCGCGTTAACCGTTAGTGATAACTGCCTGATAAGTTTCACGTAATAAATCAATGTAATATTCTAGGAAGTCGTACTATCAAGTTGGATAGCACGACTTCCTTTTACAAATAAAAAGTGAAGAGGTAGCATATGAAAAAGCTTAACTTTAATCAAAATTGGAAAATGAAAGCATTATCCAAAAACGATTGGTATCCTGTAACACTTCCAGCATCTGTGATGAACACATTATTAGAAGCGAATGTTATTGATGATCCATTTTATCGTGACAATGAAGAGAATGCGAAAGAGATTGCCAATCAGGATTATGTTTTTCAGAAACAGTTTGAATTGGATAATCAAACGTTAGCGTATGAAAATATCTCCCTAATATTCCACGGAATTGACACGATAGCAGAGATTTTCCTCAATGGCAGAAAACTAGCAAATACAAATAATATGCACCGTATTTATGAAGTGAGCGCTAAAGATTATCTTCAAGGAGGAACTAATACAATAGAGTTGGTTCTATCTTCTCCTATTCAATATATTGAGGAAATCCATCAGCGTGATCCTTTATCTGGTGTCGATCACGCGATGGAAGGCTATCAACATTTAAGAAAAGCACATAGTATGTTTGGCTGGGATTGGGGCCCGAAGATACCTGATTTAGGAATCTGGCGTGATGTAGAGCTGGTGATGTGGAATGAAAATCGGATCAATGATGTGTACATTGCGCAAAAGCATGAACAGAATCTAGTGCATTTAAACGTTCAAGTAAAATTGGAGCAAGAAGTGGATACAAACCTTGCCATTTTAGCAAAAATCACAGATCCAAATGGTAAGCAGGAAGAACAAGTAATCAATCAGGCAAAACAAACAGAGCAATTCTCGTTTACAATTGAGAACCCAAAAATATGGTGGCCTGCTGGATATGGAGAACAGCCGTTATACAACGTAGAGATTATCCTACAGAAGGCGGAAGAACATATTGATAGGAAAAATCATAACATCGGGCTACGAACAATTGAAGTAAAACACGAAGACGATGAGTGGGGTAAATCTTTTGAATTTGTTATAAATGGCTATCCTATTTTTATGAAGGG
Organism: Gracilibacillus oryzae; assembly: GCF_009498735.1. GTDB lineage: Bacteria > Bacillota > Bacilli > Bacillales > Amphibacillaceae > Gracilibacillus > Gracilibacillus oryzae. Next base: position 5,926 of record NZ_ML762464.1, on the reverse strand, counting down.
AGCCAATTACATACCTGAAGATAACCTGTTACCTAGAACATCCAGGTCAAGAACGGAACAATTAATTAAGGATAGTGTTGCAGCTAACTTTAATATGATTAGAGTTTGGGGTGGAGGACATTATCCGGAAGACTATTTTTATGAGCTTTGTGACCAATATGGTCTAATTGTTTGGCAGGATTTCATGTATGCATGTAGTGTTTATCGATTAACAGAACAGTTTGAACAAAACGTCCGCCAAGAAGCAATTGACCAAATCAAACGAATTCGTCATCATGCATCACTTGGAATCTGGTGTGGAAATAATGAAGTAGAAGAAGCGATGGAGCCTTGGGGATGGCCGAAGAAAGCAGACTGGAGAAGAGATTACATCAAGCTATTTGAAATTATATTACCGGACATTGTAAAAGAACATGATCCGCAAACCTTTTACTGGTCTTCTTCCCCATCATCAGGAGGTGGATTTGACAAACCGAGAAATCCAGATATAGGAGATGTTCACTACTGGGAGGTTTGGCATGGACAAAAGCCATTCACTGATTATCGCAATTATTATTTTCGATTTTGTTCAGAGTTCGGTTTTCAATCCTTCCCTGCAATGAAAACGATCAAATCATTCACCGAGCCAGAGGATAGGAATATCTTTTCTAGAATTATGGAGAAGCATCAGAAAAATGATGACGCAAATGGGAAAATTTTATATTATTTATCTGAGAATTTCCTTTACCCAAAAGATTTTGACGCATTGCTCTTTACTTCACAGTTATTGCAAGCAGAGGCGATTAAATACGTGGTAGAGCATTGGCGCCGTAATTTAGGGCGATGCATGGGCTCTCTTTACTGGCAATTAAATGACTGCTGGCCTGTTGCTTCATGGTCAAGTATTGATTATTTCGGTAGATGGAAGGCATTGCATTATTTCACTAAAAAATTCTATGACCCGATTCTTTTATCATTAGAAGAAGGCGAGAGCGATGTCAATATATATGTAACAAATGATCATTTAAGTGGGATAAAATGTCGGATTGAATGGAAGTTGATGGATACCAGATCTCACATTTTAGAACAAGGCGAGCTTCATGCTGATATTCCTGCTTCAACGGCAAAATCCTGTAAGTCACTTGATTTTACCAATTTGTTAACAGAGGATAGAAAGCGAGATTGTTATTTCGAAGCTATTCTTTATGTTGATGATGAGAAATACAGCAATGCTACAGTTATTTTTACGAAAACAAAGCATTTTGACTTCCTTAATCCAAATCTGGTGACACAGCTCAAAGAAAATGATGAGCAGTTCATGATTGAAGTAACAGCAACTTCCTATACAAAGTATATTGAAATTCAATTAGCAGAAGATGTTATTCTATCCGACAATTATTTTGATTTATCAGCAAATGAACTCAAAGTGGTGACGATTGAAAAATCTTTATTACCAGATACGGTAACTCTAAAGAATCTAGAAGATAATCTGAAGGTTCGTAGTGTATATCATATTACACACGAAGAATAATAGAAATGGTGGTAGTGAATAATGGAAGAATTGTTTGTAAAAGGAATGACATATGGCTGGAATACAACACGTGGAGCATATAGAACAGAGGAAGCAATTTCTTCCTTGCAAAAACTAAAAGAAACTGGTAGTGAATGGATAGCACTTTCCTTTTTTGCGCTTCAGGACACGTATCATTCAACATCTATTCAGTTTGATTACAGTAATACGATGACAGATCGAGATATTCAATTTGCGGTTAATGAGGCAAAGAAATTAGGATTGAAGGTATGTTTGAAACCTGTAGTTAATTGTCGCGACGGGATTTGGAGAGCAAGGATCGGTTTCCCTGAAGAAGCTGTTGATAAATGGGAAGAATGGTTTGAATCCTACACTAACTTTACCATCCATTATGCGGAGTTAGCTAAAGAGCTTGATTGTGAAATGTTCTGTATCGGTTGTGAGATGATTAATACAGAAGCACAAACTGTTTACTGGCGTGAATTAATTAAAAAGGTTCGTAATATTTATGATGGACCGGTTATTTACAATGCAAACCATGGCAGTAGATGTCATTGGTACAAGTGCTTATTATCCAGTTGCGAAAGTTCCAGGAGACACTGTTGAAAATATGGTGAAGGAATGGGAGAAAATATCTCTAAAACTCGAAAAACTGCATCAAAGATTTAACAAACCGATTTTATTTATGGAAATTGGCTGTAGAAGTGCATTAGGCTGTGCCACAATGCCATGGGATTTTGAGCATACTGACTTACCTTTTAGCGAAGAGGAACAAGCGAATTTTTACCAATCTGTATTACAAGTGTTTTGGGAGAAGCCATGGTTTGCCGGTTTCTTCTGGTGGGATTGGAAAACAAAGCTATATCCGATTGAAGATGCAGATAAAGACCTCGATTTTGACATTTATGGTAAAAAGGCAGAGAAAATATTGAAAAAGTGGTATCATTCAGAAAGAAATATACCAATCAATATAGAGAGGAACTAAGTCATTGAATCTAGGAAAACGTTTAGTTCTCATTGGTGACAGTATCACGGAATGGGGGAAAAATGAAGACCCAGAAGGCATTGGCCGTGGATATGTTCGATTGATTCATGATTATTTACGGGTGACAGAGCCTGAAAAAAACTATGAGATTTTTAATAAAGGAATTGGTGGAAATCGAATTACCGATTTAGAGGCACGTTGGCAAGAGGATGTTCTGGACTTAATGCCAGACACTGTATCCATTTCGATAGGGATTAATGATGTATGGCGCCAGCTAGATCAACCAGAACTTGAACAGGTTGCCCCTGATAAATTTGAGCAAAAGTATCGAAAGTTATTAAGTCAAATAAAAGCGGCGACCCATGCTAACATAATATTAATGGAACCTACCATAATTAATGAAGAGATTAATTCGGAAGGAAATCAAAAACTAAAAGCGTATGTGGAAATTGTAAATAAATTAGCTGGTGAGTTTGATACCCTGCTTGTTCCTACACATCAAGCCTTTATCGAATATTTACAAAAAGATAGTAGATATTACTTAACAACAGATGGTGTTCATATGAATAGTGCAGGAAATCTATTAATGGCAAATCAATGGATAAAAGCTGTGAAAAATCTGTAAAACAAAGGCGAGCTCTGTTTATTTGGATAAATAGGGCTCGAACTGTTGTTAATTGCAAGTGCTCAAACGAAAAGGATATGGTATAATGAAACCGGTATCCTTAAAGAGATGAAAACTGATAATGATGCGAGCAGTTTGACGGGTTTATTAGTTATACTATATAGGAATTATTAAAAAACAGGGTGAGTCCTGTCTATTTATTAGTCTCATTAAGGAAACCGATTTCCTTACCAGTCATCCAAATAAGTATAATGGACTTTAGGAGTGAAATCACCATTTAATACATCCTGGTTTACATAATCAAAGGCAATAATAGAGGATGTTGTCAAGGAGGGATAATATGCATGTAGATATGCCACTGGATCAGTTAGAAAAATATTTAGGCATTAACCCAAAACCAGATGATTTTGACCTGTATTGGGACCGAGCTTTACAAGAGTTAGAAAAACAATCATTAGACTATGAGTTAGAGGAGGCAGCTATTCAACCTGAATTTGCGAGCTGCTATCATTTATATTTTCGTGGAGTCGGCGGTGCAAAGGTTCATGCAAAGCTTGTAAAACCTAATCAGGATATTACTACAGGACAAGGAATAGCTATCTTTCATGGTTACTCAGTCGATAGTGGTGACTGGTTAGATAAGCTAGCTTTTGCTGCTCAAGGATTTACCGTTTTAGCATTGGACTGTAGAGGACAAGGTGGGAAATCAGAGGATAACCTAATGACGAAAGGGCCTACTTTTAAAGGACATATCATTCGTGGATTAGATGATCCAAATCCTGATAAGCTTTATTATCGTCAAGTTTTTCTGGATACGGTGCAAACAGTAAGAATTTTAAAATCAATGGATACTGTTGATCCTGACCGAATTGGTGTCTATGGCCAGTCCCAGGGAGGAGCGCTTGCTGTGGCATGTGCAGCTCTAGAACCGAGTGTGAAACATTTATTTGCTGTACACCCTTTTCTGGCAGATTACGAACGAGTATGGAATATGGATATTCAGAACTCTGCATATGAAGAAATCGCTTATTATTTTCGATGTTTTGATCCGACGCATAGTCGACATCAGGAGGTATTCAAAAAATTGGGCTATATAGATATTCAACATCTGGCAAATCGAATTAATGCTAGTGTGAATTGGGTGACAGGATTGCGAGACCATATTTGTCCACCATCTACTCAACATGCAGCTTACAACAAAATAAAATCGAAGAAGAAAATGACATTGTATCATGAGTTTGGCCATGAACATTTGCCGAATCATATCGATTATGCATTTCAGCAATTTGTTCGAATTTTATAAATTAGGGAGGAAGTATAAAATGGCAATTATTCAATTTCCAGAAGGTATGAAATGGGGAACTGCAACGGCATCCTATCAGATTGAGGGAGCTGTAAATGAAGGGGGGCGCGGAACTTCCATCTGGGATACCTTCTCTAAAACACCAGGTAAAGTAGTTAATGGTGACAATGGTGACATAGCATGTGATAGCTATCATCGTTATGAAGAAGATGTTGAGTTATTAACAGATCTGGGAGTAGATGTGTACCGATTTTCTGTTGCATGGCCAAGAATTTTTCCGAATGGCACAGGTGAAGTGAACCAGGAAGGTTTGGAGTATTATCATCGACTTGTTGATAAATTGATAGAGAAAGGTATTGAACCGATGTGCACGCTCTATCATTGGGATTTGCCACAAGCACTTGAGGATAAAGGTGGCTGGAATAATCGTGAAACTATAGATGCTTTTGTTCAGTATGCAGAGCTGATGTTCAATGAATTTTCAGGCAAAATTAAAAGCTGGCTTACTTTAAACGAGCCATGGTGTATTTCTTTCTTATCTAATTATATTGGCGCACATGCACCGGGAAATAAAGATTTGCAATTGGCAACCCAAATTTCCCATCATTTATTAGTTGCACATGGCTTAACAGTAAAGAAATTCCGCAACTTAGGAATCGAGGGAAAAATTGGTTTTGCTCCTAATACAACATGGCTTGAGCCATACAGCAATCGTCAAGAAGATATTGATGCATGTAATCGTGAAATTGGATGGTATATTGAATGGTTTATGGATCCAGTATTCAAAGGCAACTATCCGGAATTTATGTTAGATTGGTTTAAGAAAAAAGGTGTGCAGTTAGAAATTAAGGACGGAGATATGGAAGCGATCCAACAGCGAGTTGATTTTCTGGGAATCAACTACTATACAGGACATATTGCACGTTACAAAGAAAATAGTGGTTTACTAGATTGGGAATTGGTAGAAATGAATTATGATCGTACAGATATAGGCTGGCCTATTTTCCCGGAAGGATTTTATAATGTGTTGATGCGAATTAAAGAGAGTTATGGAGATATACCAATTTATATTACAGAAAATGGATCATGCTATAATGATGAACCAGAAAATGGTCAAGTGAAGGATAATGGAAGGATCAGTTATTTACAACAACACTTGACTGCGTTAAGTCGTGCCATTGCTTCTGGAGTAAATGTTAAAGGATATATCACCTGGTCATTATTGGACAATTTTGAATGGGCGGAAGGATACTCTATGCGTTTCGGTATTGTGCACGTAAACTATCGCACGTTAGAGCGGACGAAAAAGGACAGTTATTACTGGTTTAAACAGACGATAGCAAATAACTGGTTTGAGAACTGATTTTTTACTAAGACGAGGCTGCAACAAAACTATATTATACGTAACAAAACCCGAACATTCGATATGAACTGCCCCCTGTCAAGTAGACAGTGGAAATAATAAAAATGATCTAGGCGGCCTTTGTCCTGTATTCCATCGGA
>NZ_ML762463.1 GCF_009498735.1 Gracilibacillus oryzae | reverse complement strand
TCCGCTTCTCACGTATTCAACCCATACGTTCCGATGCTCCTCACTGCACCGCCTCGACCTTCTTGCTTCTAATTTGCCGGCTTTCTGAACACACACTTAAATTGTCCCTGTTCAAACTCCGTGCTAAAATAATAGATAATAACAATTGGTGGTGGGATAATGGAACGAAGATACAGTACATTTACAGTGGAAGAATTACGTGCAGAGATTGCAATATTGAAAGAAAAAGTTCAGAAGGCAGAACAATTAGGTAATGTAAGTGAGTATGAAATATTGCAGCGGAAAATGCAAATGGCAGCAGCCTACTTAGTGAATCCCAAAGATTTTCATAAAGGTAAGCGTTATGAACTGGCAGGAGATCCTGGGCAGACATTTGAAATAACGTATATTAATGGTGTGTTTGCATGGGGGCATCGAATTAACCTGCTTGGTCAAAAATTTGAAAAAGAGGAAGCTGTGCCATTATCAATTTTAGGAGAAATCCAATAGGCTGGTGAGAAGAATGCAAGACGCGATTGAAAGTTTGGCTAAAGAACTAAAAGAAATGAACGACGACTTATCCTTAATTGAAGCCAGAAGCTGGGTTGAATTATTGTGGGAAGATTTCGAAGCAACCCGAGCAAAAGCAGGCAGAAAATATGAAGGCGCAGAAACGACACATAAGATAGTAAAACACTGGGTCCAGCAGTATGGGGCAAATATAAAAGAGTTTGCAGAAAGACATCCTAAATATAAAAAACTTATATATGGGAATGATGATAAACCAATACATTAAAAAAAGTAGAAGGAGTGGATTCCTTCTACTTTTTAAGTAGGAAGCTGATTAATAGTTTTTAATTTATTCTGTAATTTCTCTTCTGAGAAGACCCAGCCAGTATAGGAATTCATAATTCTCAGATTGTCATCAATTTGAACAACAGCAACAAACGGATAATGACCTTCATTACGATAACGGAGATCGTAAAACCTGATCTCACTGAAGTCATCATATATATTCCATTCCCAGCGGTAAATTGGGGAGAATGAAAGGAATGCAGATATATTTTTATCCGTTTTTGCAACAGAGAATATTTCATTTGCTGGAACAGGTACCTTTTCGAATTGATCATCCACTTTAATATGACCATCTTCCACTCTTCCTACATAAAAATGATCATCTGTAATAATCGCGATACGCCAAATGTTTTGTTTTGTTGTAGGTGATGTGGTCACCCTCTTAACATTTTCAAAATTTTGGTGAATATATTTTACGATTTCCCGCTTGTCGAGATATCTCTTAATATAATACAATAGAATGATGAAATAAATTATCGGCCAGGTGAAGCCCGGGTTTGCCCCAAGCATCCAGGCAATTATGCCAATAATATGGATGCTGAATATATAAGGGTCGAAAGTGCTTATAAATCCATATGCTACCCATTTTCTGGTGAAAGGTCGGTATGCTTGTGTACCATATGCATTAAAAATATCTACAAACACGTGGAAAATAACAGCTAAAAATGTCCATAGCCAGAGATGAAGAAAGTTGACTTCTGGAACAAATAAATAAATAACAGAGGAAATGGCAATTCCCCAAAACGCCACTGCTGGCAAAGAATGCGTAATTCCACGATGATTTCGTAAATAAGCAGCATTGTTGCGCAACTTTAGCACAGTATCAAAATCTGGAGCATGAGAGCCAACGATTGCGCCGACCATCACTGCTGTGAAAAGGGTTGGATCTTGTTGCACCACAGGATCCAGTGTAGCAAAACCGCCAATAGCAATGCCCATCGTAATATGTGTTGCTGTATCCATTTAGCTGCCCCCTTTATTTGGTTTGTTAACTGTCCACAGTGCGGGAAGCGTATTTATGCCCTTATAAGCCAAGTTTTTTCATAAATTAACAACATCATTGTATCACGAAGGATGAGCAATTGTGAAAAGAAACCAATCTAATGTAGTATCTGTCCCTATTAATATACCCCAATTTCGCCATGACTTAATCACATGGTTTGAGAAAGAACAAAGAGAACTGCCATGGCGTGAGAACCAGGATCCCTATCGTGTCTGGGTTTCTGAGATCATGTTGCAGCAAACGAAAGTGGAAACAGTTATTCCTTATTTTCATCGCTTTATTCAGTCTTTTCCAACATTAGAAGCTCTTGCATCAGCTGACGAACAGGAGGTACTGAAAGCCTGGGAGGGTTTGGGTTATTATTCCCGTGTCAGAAACCTTCAAACAGCGGTAAAAGAAGTTGTGGCCGACTATGAAGCGAAAGTTCCCCAGGATGCCGAACAATTTGGAAAGTTGAAAGGTGTTGGGCCATACACAAAAGGAGCTGTGTTGAGCATTGCCTACGGACAGCCAGAGCCTGCAGTTGATGGGAATGTCATGCGTGTCCTGTCAAGAATATTATTAATTGAAGAAGATATAGCAAAAGTAAAAACAAGGAAGATATTCGAAGAAGCTGTCAGACAATTAATTTCCCATGATAACCCATCAGCATTCAATCAAGGCTTAATGGAGCTTGGTGCCCTTATTTGTACTCCAAGAAATCCAAGTTGTTTATTATGTCCCGTTCAGGAACATTGCATTGCTTATGACAAGGGGATAGAACAAACGCTGCCGATTAAAACTAAAAAAACGAAACAGCAGATGAAGGCATACCATGTCCTTGTTTTAGAAGTGAATGACAATGAGTATTTATTAGAACAGCGGCCAAATGAAGGCTTGCTTGCGCAAATGTGGCAATTCCCTATGGTGGAAATAACAGAAGTCAGTGAAAATCTCTTATTGCCATATATTAATGAAAAATATCAGACAACTGGCCATTCCATTGAAAAACTGCAGCCAGTGAGACATGTGTTCTCTCATATTACGTGGGAACTGAATGTAGTGAAAATCAAATGTGATCAACTACATGATATAAAGCAGCATCAAAAGACATTATCGCTAGAGGAAATCAGTGAGTATCCGTTACCTGTTTCACATCAAAAGGTTTATCGTCAGCTGCTTGAATAGTCTATGCTAAAACAGATTAACTTTTCCTGATTATACTCAACTCTAACGAAAATTTAATAAAAAATTTACCCGAAAAATAATCGAATAAAAAGAAGTCAGCTGGGTAAATTAACTTTCGTGGAGGTGATTATGATGGCTAAAAGACAAAATCCAGCAAACGCGAGCAAAACAAACGCTCAAGAAGTAAGACGTCAAAATCAAGCAGCAGCACAAGGTCAAAGCAAATTTGGCACTGAGTTTGCCAGCGAAACAGATGTACAAGAAGTGAGAGCACAAAATCAACAGTCTGAAAACAAAAAAAAATAAATGATGTTTTAAAGAGAACCGGTCCATTTCAATTGAGATGGACCGGTTTTTTCATTCTTTACTATACTTAACTGTGTATTCGTTTGTTTTTTTGTCAGCTGAGTACAGGTATTCGCTTTTTTATTTTTTTATCGTTATAATAGTTAGTACTAAATAAATTGTGAAGGGGAGAAGATACGAATGGATGGCCTAGAGCCAGGCAACAAAATTCAAATCCAAAGCTATAAACACAATGGTCAGCTCCATCGTGTCTGGGATACAACGACAGTGTTGAAAGGAACCAATAATCGTGTAATTGGGGCGAATGATAAAACATTAGTAACAGAAAGTGATGGCAGAACATGGATCACAAGAGAGCCTGCGATCTGTTTCTTTCACGTGAAATACTGGTTTAATATCATTGGTATGCTGCGTGATGATGGGATTTATTATTATTGTAATATAAGCTCACCATTTGTATTTGAGGATGGCGCTGTTAAATATATTGATTATGATTTAGATGTGAAAGTATTTCCAGATATGACATTTACTTTATTAGATGAAGATGAATATGAATTGCATAAAATACAAATGAACTATCCAAAAGTATTAGACAAAATTCTTACAAACAATTTGCAGCACTTGCTTCATTGGATCAGACAGAGAAAAGGTCCATTCTCACCTGAGTTCGTTGATCAATGGTATGAATTATATTTGACTTACCGATCATAAAGGGAGACTAAGGGGTGGTCCCTAATGATCATTAGCGGAACTTTTATCAGGCTGCTTAGCGCTGTGATAAAAGGACGTTTAGGAAAGAGGTGACACCAAGGTTGAACAGTATAAAACGCTATTTACAATTTGTTTATCCGTATAAATGGAAAATCATTATAACCATATTAATAGGGATCATTAAATTTGGGATTCCTTTATTAATTCCTTTAATTGTTAAGCATGTTATCGATAATATTATTGGATCAGATGTCATGTCAACATCTGATAAATTATCGGAGTTATTCTGGTTAATGGGAATTGCAGCAATAGTATTCGTAGTAGTGAGGCCGCCAGTTGAATATTATCGTCAATATTTAGCACAGTGGACAGGTAATAAAGTATTATATGATATTCGCGAGAAATTATTTGATCATATCCAGCGGTTAAGTTTGCAGTTTTATTCCAAAACAAAGACAGGAGAAATAATTTCACGAGTTATTCATGATGTGGAGCAAACGAAAAACTTCATTATGACAGGTTTAATGAATATCTGGTTAGATATGGTTACAATCCTTATTGCGATTGGTATTATGCTGTCGATGGATGTCTGGTTAACAATTGTTGCGATTGCTTTATTTCCTCTATACGGAATATCGGTAAAAATATTCTATGGCAAGCTGCGAAGACTGACTAAGAACAGATCACAAGCTTTGGCACAAGTACAAGGACACCTGCATGAGCGGGTGCAGGGTATTCCTGTAACCAGAAGTTTCGCATTGGAAGATTATGAACAGGAACAATTTGATAAACAAAATCAAAATTTCCTCGATCGTGCCATTGACCATACAGATTGGAATGCGAAAACCTTTTCTGTTATGAATACTATTACAGATGTAGCTCCATTGCTGGTAATTGGATTTGCCGGTTATTTTGCGATAACTTCAGGTCTCTCTGTCGGAACGATTGCTGCATTTCTTGGATATATGGATCTGGTATATAATCCACTGCGAAGATTGATCAGCTCGTCAACAGTATTAGTTCAATCTATCGCATCAATGGACCGTGTGTTTGAATTTATTGATGAAAAATATGATATAAAAGATAAGCCAGATGCCAAAGATTTGCAGAAAGTGGATGGATACATTGAATTTGATCATGTTTCTTTTCGTTATGACAGTGAGGAAGAGATGGTTCTGCAGGACATCTCATTAAATGTGAAACAGGGAGAAACTGTTGCATTAGTAGGGATGAGCGGTGGGGGAAAATCCACCATCATCAGTTTAATTCCACGGTTTTATGATGTGACAGATGGCCGCATATTAATTGACGGTCACGATATTCGAGATGTAAAAGCACGATCATTAAGAGACAAGATTGGTATGGTATTACAGGATAATTTATTATTCAGTGAATCAATCGCTGCCAATATCCGGATGGGGAATCCTCTGGCAACAGATGAAGAAGTGATAGAGGCGGCAAAGGCTGCGAATGCCCATGGCTTTATTTCAGATTTAGCCAATGGTTATGAAACACTTGTCGGTGAACGTGGGGTAAAATTATCCGGTGGGCAAAAACAGCGTATAGCCATAGCCCGTGTATTCTTAAAAAACCCGCCATTACTAATTTTAGATGAAGCAACCTCTGCACTTGATTTGGAAAGTGAAAGTCTAATTCAAGATGCATTAGAAAAATTAGCCTCAGATCGTACAACATTTATTGTAGCACACAGGCTTTCAACCATTACCCATGCTGACCGGATTGTTTTAGTCGAGAAAGGTCTGATCGTGGAAGAAGGCACACATCAGGAGTTAATGCAAAAACGAGGAAGCTATTATAATTTATATCAAATACAAGCATTAGAAGAAGAATAGCCCTTTATGGCACTATTCTTCTTCTTCTTTTTTTGAAATTAAGGTTAATGTTCTCATGGAATTTTTGATAACTGTAGAGCAGCTTTTGCAAATGGAGAATTTCTTTGTGATATTCCAACAGCCTTGATGCAAGAGGTAAGAGGCTCAAACGCTCTGTTTCATTTTTTTCATAAACCTTGATTAGTGTATCAACCAAGTGCGGGATTCTTGGAGTGGTTATATCCTCCACTGATTTTGTCTGGTTTTTTTTAATTTTCCCCATTGCACTTAATAATAATCGTTCATGTGAGTAAATGATCTTATCAAGTTCATCAAAAAGCACTTGCTGGAATTCTTTAGGGATTGTATCGATCTTATCATCATATTGGTAAAATGCCCGCAGTGTCTCGAGAGATTTCTTGGATGTAACAATCATTTGTCTGAATATTACCAGTTTGCGCATTTTCGGAACTCTTGATTTTCTCCGGTAAATTCGCTCTTCACTATACAAAGAGTATGTATTATCAATGTAGGTAATCTCTTTGTCTAACCGGTCAATTTCTCCTTTTAATGCAGGATCATCTGATAAATGTCTTGTAGAGATTCTTAGCCATTGCAATATATCTGCCGTCATTTGATCGATTTGCTTGAATAAGCGCAATTCATATTTTGGCGGGAAAAACAGCATATTAACAAAAAAGGCAGTAACAATACCAAGTGTTAATGAAAACAATCGTAATCCTGCAAAGTTAAATAACATCATTTCAGTTGATTCCATTACAGCAAGTACTGCAATGATTGCAAGGGATATCGTATTTTCATTCATTTTCAAATACATACAAACCCCGATAACAATAATGGTTGTTATCCCGATAATAATTGGATCATTTCCTAATGTGAAAACTACAACTGCAGCAAAGATAACACCAAGAATATTCGCATAAATCTGTTCAAACATTGTTTGGAACGAGCGGAAAATGTTTGGCTGAATGGCAAAAGCTGCGGCAATTCCTGTATAAGTAGCGGATGGCAGACCAATGAGAGTTGCAATATATAATGCAACAGAAACAGCAATTCCTGTTTTCAACATTCTTGCCCCGAGTTTCATGAAATCACCACCTGTTTTTGTTGTAATCAGTATACCATGTAATGGATATAACCCGAAATAATCCAGACATAACGGTTATCCTGTGAATATTTCTATGCCATTTTTTTGTTAGTATTAATAATTCTTTTAAGCAAACAATAGGGAACAGGAACAAAATTGTATGTAGATGAAGGAGAAGCGTAATGAAAGGCAAAAAGTTGGCTTTATATGCACTTGCCTCCATTCCATTAGTGATGACATTGGGAAACTCTATGTTAATCCCAATATTGCCGATAATGGAGGAGGAAATAGGAATCACTTCCTTTCAATCGAGTCTGATTATTACAATATATTCGATTGTTGCTATTATACTTATACCAATTGCAGGATATTTGTCAGATAAGATTGGTCGAAAAAAAGTTATCATACCGAGTCTGATTATTACTGCTGTTGGAGGAATTCTTTCTGCATTTGCAGCATGGAAAATGGAAGACCCTTATTTTATGATAATGATTGGGCGTTTTCTGCAAGGGATTGGAGCAGCTGGCGCTTTTCCTGTTGTTTTACCAACTGTTGGTGATATGTTTGAGGATGAGGAAGATGTCAGTGCAGGACTTGGGCTTATCGAGACATCGAATACATTCGGGAAAGTGTTAAGTCCCATTATTGGTGCATTACTTGCTGTGATTATATGGTTTTTGCCTTTTGTATTCATCCCGATTTTCTGCGCTATCTCTATACTGCTTGTGTTGTTTTTGGTTAAACCGCCTAAGGAAAAAAATGAAGAAAAGAAAACGTTCCGGATGTTTCTTCATGGTGTGAAACAGGCTTTTGCTGATAATGGTAAATGGCTCATCACCATTTTTATCATCGGTTGTTTGAATATGTTCATATTATTCGGGTTTCTTTTTCACTTTTCTACAGTTCTTGAAGATAAATTTGACATGAAAGGCGCCTGGAAAGGATTGATACTAGCTATCCCGCTTTTATTATTGTGTATCGCATCCTTTGCCGCCGGAAAAAAAATCGGAAAGAATAAAGTAGCAATGAAGTGGACCATTTTTGCAGGAAATTTGATTGCGGCAGTTGGGCTGTTTTTCGTAAAAGAAGATTCTTCTATGGTTATACTCACCGTTTTCCTGTCGATTGCCGGATTGGGAATAGGATTATCATTGCCAGCATTGGATGCGCTGATCACAGAAGGATTGAAAAAAGAAGTGCGTGGAACGATTACATCACTCTACAGCAGTATGAGATTCCTCGGAGTAGCAGCAGGACCACCAATTGTTGCGATTATGATGGATAAGTCTAGTGGTATATTGTACTGGCTCCTTGCAGGATTAAGTATAATTGCTTTTCTGATTGCACTATTCCTGATAAAACCTAAGCAAGATGAAAAGCCAGAATCAATTACTTCATAAAAAAAAGAGGACCGATTTGGTCCTCTTTTTCTAACACATAAATTGTTCCCTGTAATATCAGTATAAGAAAAAATACTTGGCACTATTCTTAATCAGCCATCTGCTCAAATGCTTGATCCACACATTCAATTGTTTTCTTAATATCTTCCTCTGTATGAGCAATTGTTAAAAACCATGCTTCATATTTGGATGGAGCCAAGTTAATTCCCTGCTTCAACATGAGCTTGAAAAACTGACCGAATTTCTCACTATTTGTAGCTTCAGCCTGAGCATAATTTGTCACTTTTTCATTACCAAAGAAAACAGTGAACGCACCTTTTAATCGGTTAATCGTTATCTGAATTCCATGTTTTTCGGCAGCTTTTAAAATTCCGTCTTCAAGCAATGCCCCGAGTTTATCCAGTTTCTCGTACGTTCCTTGTTCACTTAATACTTCCAGACAAGCAATCCCTGATGACATGGAGGCTGGGTTTCCAGCCATTGTTCCTGCCTGGTATGCCGGTCCAAGTGGTGCTACTTGTTCCATAATTTCTTTCTTTCCACCATAGGCACCAATCGGGAGACCACCGCCAATAATTTTACCAAGTGCTGTCATATCAGGTTCGACTCCAACGATTTGCTGGGCAGAGCCATAAGTAAATCTGAAGGCAGTAATTACCTCATCGAAAATCAGTAAGGACCCATTTTCATGGGTAAGTTCTTTCACTTGCTCAAGAAATCCAGGTGCTGGTTCCACAATACCGAAGTTACCGACGATTGGTTCAATTAGTACTGCCGCTATCTGGTCGCCCCAATGTTGAAGTGCTTCTTTTAACGCATCAATGTCATTAAAAGGAACGGTAACTACCTCTTTCGCAGTTGCCTGTGTTACCCCGGCTGAATCTGGATTCCCTAATGTAGAGGGGCCTGATCCCGCCTGGACAAGTACTGCATCAAAGTGGCCGTGGTAGCAACCTGCAAACTTTATGATTTTTTCCCTCTTCGTATAAGCACGTGCGACACGAATTGTTGTCATCACAGCCTCTGTACCGGAATTAACAAAGCGGACTTTATCCATTGAAGGGATTGCCTCTTTTAACTTTTGGGCAAAGATATTCTCCAGCTTTGTCGGAGTCCCGTATAATACCCCATTCTCTGCTGCTTCTTTGATTGCTTTGGTGATATGTGGGTGGGCATGTCCTGTAATAATCGGACCATATGCACCTAAATAGTCTATATACTTATTGCCATCAACATCCCAAAAATATGCTCCTTCGGCTTTCTCCATATATACAGGCGTACCCCCGCCAACACCTTTAAATGCACGAGAAGGGGAGTTGACTCCGCCAACGATATGTTCTTGTGCTTCTTTATGTAAAGCTTCTGATTGATTAAATTGCATAAAAAAACCTCCATAATAGAAAATGCATCTTTCATTATAGCATTAACTATTACAGAGGAAAAAACAATCGTACTTACATCACTTTTTTTAGCTTAGCAATATAGAGACTTCTTATAAAGAAAAAGTAAATCGAGTAAATAACCAAATATCCGCTGATTAAAGTAATACTTGGTAAAATAATTGATGAAGCCAGCATATTTTGCAAAGCACGAAAGGCAAAGCTTGCGTGAAGGACAGCTAAACCAAACGGAATAAAGAATAAGAAAGCAATTTGCTTAGTTGCGATCTGCTTCATTTCCTTCAGTGTCAGCCCGATTCGGTATAAGGATTTGTATTGCTCAATATCCTTGTCTAAACCCTGATACATTTTGAAGTAAAGGATCGAACCTGCTGCCAGGAAAAATAGAACACTAATAAATAATCCGAAAAAAAGTGTATAGGAGAGAGTTGTCTTCAGTGCCAGATAAAAGTCTGCTTTCGAATCGGTACTTAATATGATGTTATCATCTATTTCATCTGTTATTTCTTTTACCAGTTCGGTATGCTGTGGCCAATTACTGATCGAAAAGGCAGAATAGCGGTATAATTCATGCTTATCTGCGGCATTAGTGAATTGCTGATAAATGGTGTCTGCAACAATGATTGTATATCTTGTCCTTACATTCGTATTCATTACGGCTTCTATTGGAACTGGCTGTAATGTTTCTTCATGATCTCCTGTACGAATAGTTAAAGTTTCTGGTATAGCTCGCTCAATATTTGTCAATAGATAAGGTAATAGAACAAATGCCTGATTATCATTCTGCAATGGATGAATAGAAGAATGATTTAATCTGGCAAATTCGGCATAATCAGAATATGCCCATAGATCCACTGATTCTTCTTCCTCTGAATCGACAATATCAGCTTTTATCCCTGTAGTATCAATCACCGAAAAATCTACATTCTCTTTCTCCAGAGAAGTAATTATATTAGATATCTCCTGATCCATTCCAGTTATATTTCCTTCTCCATCCGTTAATAGAGACAGGTCATGAGGAATATAAGCATTCGCTTCGTTTTGGGCACTTTCATATGCACCATACAGAACGCCTGAAGCTGTAAAGGATACGGCACTTAAGATCGTTACAAAGAAAAGTAATCTGGCATTATCTTTTAATTTATAATGAAGTTCAGAAATTGTCAGCAGATTTGTTTTATGAAAATAAAGCTTTTTTCTATTTTTTATGATAGAAATCAGCGCAATAGAAAATTGGGTGTATAATAAATATGTCCCCGGAATGATTAATAATAAAATGATAAACATCCGGTTGAAAATAGTTATCAAATCTGCAGTTGCAGCTAAATAATATGCTGAAAGAACTAGTCCTGCTCCTATGATGCTCAAAACCCACGAAAATCTCGGGACTTGTTTAGGAGCTTTTGCACCACGAAACAAATCAATGATCGAATTTGTTCTTAAGATCCAGACAACAAGCAAAGAATTCAGTTCAAACATAATAAAATAACTTACAACAGTAAGCAGTACAGCTTTAGGAGCAATATAAAAGCCTAATGTTCCTTCAATCCCAAGAATCTGGGAGAAAACCATGATAAAGATGTTGGAAAATAAAATTCCTACAAGTACTCCTGCGGCAATCGAAATAACTCCAATGATGGTGTTCTCCAAAATAAGAAGCCAGTTGAGCTGTCGTTTGCTGATACCTAAAGTCATTAACAAACCATATTCCTTTTTCCGTGACCTGATAAATGCCCCTGTCGAATAAAGGACAAATAAGAAAGAAAAGGCAAAAATAATCATCTCCACAGCCATAATCCCGCGCTGGACGTTTGCCCGGAATTCATGTCCATCAATCTCATGATGATACATGATAACGGCATAGATGAAGAAAACCGCGACAGAAAACATACAGCTGAAGAAATAGCTCATATATTGCCTTGCATTTCGTTTTACATTATTAAAGGCGAACTGTCTGAAGGTCATCTGTGTCTCCTCCCAGCATTGACTGTACATTTAATATCTCCTGGAAAAATGCCTGGCGGCTGTCCCCTTTGTCCAGCTGGTTAAATAATTTCCCGTCTTTAATAAAAACAATCCGCTCACAGAAACTTGCAGCAAATGGATCGTGTGTTACCATTAGCGTTGTCGCTTCTTTTTCTTTATTTAAATGACTCAATGCTTCCATTACCTGCTTCGATGCTTTGGAATCCAAATTTCCTGTTGGTTCGTCAGCGAAAATGATCGAAGGATCATGAATTATTGCCCGGGCAATAGCGGCACGCTGCATTTGTCCACCAGAAACTTCAAAACTTCGCCTTCTTAAGATTGTGTCTATTTCCAATTGCTTCGATACTTTTGCTAATCGCTGTTCCATATCTTTTACCTTCCATCCGTCTAATGTGAGAGGCAGCATAATGTTCTCGGCAATTGTTAAGGTATCTAATAAATTAAAGTCCTGAAAGATAAAACCTAATTGCTTACGGCGGAACTTCGCCAGCTTTTCTTTTGATAATTTGGCTATATCCTGATTATTTATTTCAATGGTCCCAGCAGAGATACGATCAATAGTAGAGAGGACATTTAACAATGTTGTTTTTCCACTGCCTGATGGTCCCATTACTCCGACAAATTCGCCTTTAGTAACCGAGAGCGAAATATTATCAATTGCTTTATGTTCAATTCCGCGTCTGGTTCCGTAGACTTTGGATACATTTTTTGCTTCCAGAATAGTCATCAGTTTTTTCTTCCTTTCTGTTATGAAGCTTCTCATCTTATTATAATGGCTTAGTACAGCATAACCTATTGTTTATTCTTTCAAAATAAAAAGGAAACCTTACAATTATGTAAGATTTCTCTGGCTAACCTGTTTCGAACGTTATCATTACACTTGTTCCTTTGTTTACTTTTGAATGGACACTGATTTTGTGGTTTAGGGCTTCGCAAATCTCCTTGGATAAATATAGTCCCATTCCTGTTGATTCCTGATAATGACGTCCGTTATGTCCTGTGAAAAATGGATCAAATATCCGTTTTATATCTTGTGGGGGAATTCCAATACCTTCATCTTTTATTTGCAATTGATAGACACCGCTCGTGTTTTTGACAGTATAGAGTATCTGTGTTTTTGTTCCGCTGGCATACTTAATCGAATTGCTGGTAATCTGCTCCAAAACAAACCGTAACCACTTAGGATCAGAATAGATGGTTACAGAATCATCTATTTCTACTTTTGGATAGACATGATTCCTGATAAAACTTGATTTGTGATCTTGGATAACGGAACGGACAAGTTCCCTGAAGCGGATTTTTTCCACATAGAAGTCTCTTTCAAATTGCTGCAGCCTTGCCTGATATAATGCAAGTTGAAGTCCGTGCTTCATTCTGTCTAATTCTTCCTCTAAATCACTTTTTGTTGCGTGTGGCATTGAATGGGCTTCTTTTTCCAATATCAGCTGCATGACAGATAGTGGTGTTTTCATCTGATGGACCCACTGTTGCATAAACATGCTTTCCTGTTTTTTTTCGCCATACAGTTTTTCCAGCTCTTGTTTATAAGCATCATATTGTTTTTCGTAATGTTGTTTAATTTGGCTTGTTAGCTGGTTGGGCGGATCAGGCAGCCAGGCTGTTTCTGTCGTATCATGGGATGTAAACCGGTACATATCCCGAAATTTCAGATAGCGTATAATGTGATAAATAAGCAGGAAAAAAGAAACAATAACCACCATATAAAATAAATTGCCATTACTGATCGTAAAACCATTTATTCTGCTTGCCAATTGTGCGATAAGCATAACAAGCGCAATTTGAGAATAGAAAAAAACGATCGAAGCTAATTGATCTTTTAAATATGCCATCATCCTAGTTCACCCATGCTTTTTCTAATTTATAACCAGCGCCGCGTATTGTCGTAATTGCATCTGTGATATGAAGATCTGCAAGTTTTTTTCTCAGTCTGGTCATATTAACACTAAGAGTATTATCATCTACAAAATCCTGATCATCCCATAATTTTTCTAATAAAAATTCTCTGGAAACAATTTGTTCTACTTGTGAAAGCAGAGCTTGTGCAAGTAAACATTCTTTCTTTGTCAGCAGAATATTCTTGTCATGGTAAGATAGATAGAAAGTAGATGTATCGAGATGCAATCCTTCTACTTCGATAACCGCAGATTGTCTGTCTGAGCGGTATTCACCATATACGCGTCTTAGGATACTCTTAATTTTGGCTAAAACTACTTCCAGTTGAAATGGTTTGGTAATATAATCATCAGCCCCATTTTCGATTGCCATTACCTGATCCATCCCGCTGTCACGTGCAGATATAAAAATGATTGGGCAATTACTAATAGTCCGGATTTTACGGCACCAGTAGAATCCATCGAACCTGGGCAGATTGATGTCTAATAGAACGAGATGTGGCTCAAACTGCTGAAATTCTGTTTGGATTTCATTAAAATCTTTTACTGTTTCTATCTCATAATTATATTTCATTAAGTAATCTTCCAATATATCTCGAATTTTCTGATCATCTTCTACAATATAAATCCGCATCAATTGTCATCACCTCTACTTATCTATCGTAAACTAAAGATAGGAAAAAATAAACAGGAAAAGGGGTGGCGACTTGCTGATTGCCATTATCTCCATTTTACTAATTATCTTTTTGCTAATCGGCAGTTTAAATGCATTTCTCTTTGGAAAAGTACATAAAAGAAGCTATTTTTCCTATGAAATTTTTTATACATTGCTTGTTGTCTATTTTACTGTTCTCACATCATTTGCCTGTTTATATTTTGTTTTGTCTTTTCAAGGTGTGATTTTGTTAGATGATGGGAAACTGCATCGATTGCCACCATTCGAGACATTGGCTCACTCTTTTTATTTCAGTGGTGTCACCTTAATGACAGTAGGGTATGGGGATATTACACCAATTGGCTGGGGCAGACTGCTTGCATTAATTGAATCACTCATTGGGTACATTCTGCCGACAGCCTTTTTTCTAAAAGTATTTCAAGGGAAGAACGGGGAACGTCTCAGTCGGTAATAGTTGAGACTTTCTATTATTTCAAGTAACCTAAGAGGAGAACTTTTAATAATGGAGGGATTATGTATGACAGTAGAAACAGGTCAAAAAGTAACAGACTTTTCATTAACAAATAATAAAGGGGAAACAGTGAAGCTTTCCGATTATAAGGGGAAAAATGTGGTCCTTTATTTCTATCCGAAAGATGATACACCAGGCTGTACGACAGAAGCTTGTGATTTCCGTGATAATTATGAAAGCTTTCAGGATGTTAATGCTGTAATCCTTGGTGTAAGTCCTGATTCTGAGGAAAGCCATAAAAAGTTTATCGACAAACATGATTTACCGTTTGAATTACTGGTCGATGAAGAGAAGGAAGTGGCAGAGCAATTCGGTGTCTGGCAATTAAAGAAGAAATTCGGCAAAGAGTATATGGGTATTGTTCGCTCAACTTTCATTATTGATGCGGAAGGTGTTCTGCAGAAAGAGTATCGAGACGTCCAAGTAAAGGGACATGTTGATAATGCCCTGCAATATATTCGTGAAGAATTAAATAACTAGAAAACGACAATAGTGCAGGCATTAAGTTGCTTGCACTTTCTTCTTATTAAGGAGGGTAACAAATTATGCGTATCTATACCAAAACAGGTGATAGCGGAGAAACTTCCCTGATATATGGCAAGAGAGTAGCGAAAAATGACTTGCGTGTTGAAGCATATGGAACATGTGATGAGGTTAATTCGATCATTGGTCTGGCAGTCAGTCATCTGGCAGAAGTTGATGAATGGGAAGAGAGACAGAAGATGCAGACAAGTCTTCATCATGTTCAGACAGTGTTGTTTCATATCGGTTCAGAATTAGCCACACCGAAAGAGAAAGAAGTAATGTGGAGGATTGAAGAAAAGCATATAAAGAAATTAGAAGAAGAAATTGATTACTGGCAGGAGCAATTACCTGAATTGAAGAATTTTATCCTGCCATCTGGTCATGTTGCTGCTTCTGCCTTACATCACGCGAGAACTGTTACCAGGAGAGCGGAAAGGCTGATAGTCGGCCTAAAGGATGAATTACATACGCCAATGGTTCTGCAATATATGAACCGGTTGTCTGATTATTTATTTGTTGCTGCAAGATATGTGAACAACCAATTACAGATAGAAGAGCATATATTAATTCCGGATATATAGAATAAAAAACTGCTTTTGCCTATATACTTTTATTGACAGGACAAGCTAATAAAGAGTACACTAATTATAAGAATTATAAAGTAATAATTGTGTTAATACTGTTTGTATTGTAAACTAATAACAGAAGAACAATTAATTTTTCAATTTTGTAGGAGAAAGTGAGGTGCATGACGGTGTCTGAACATATGTTACAGGAAGCTGTTGAAAGACTGAAGTCATCTGGAGTTCGAATTACACCACAGCGTCATGCGGTGTTGGAGTTCTTATTAAATTCAGAAACTCACCCTACTGCTGATGATATTTATAAAGCTCTGGAAGGTAAATTCCCTAATATGAGTGTTGCTACTGTATATAATAACTTGCGTGTATTCCGTGAAATCGGGCTGGTAAGAGAGCTTACTTATGGTGACTCTTCTAGTCGGTTTGACTGTAATACTTCTAAGCATTACCACATTATTTGTGAGAGCTGTGGCAAAATTGTTGACTTCCATTATCCAAGCCTGGATGAAGTGGAATCATTAGCAGAGCAAATTACAGGGTTCGATGTAACTCATCACAGACTGGAAGTTTATGGTGTGTGTCAAGAGTGTAAAAAAGAAAAACAGCAAATTATATAAAAGCAATGGTATCGCACACGGCTTGTTGTCGTGTGTTTTTGTTTTTTAGAAACAACAGCGGCTGCTAATCAAATAGAAAAGCCGCTATCTGGAGTTAGCGGCTTTTGCGTTCTTTTTTCTTTGAATTATAGCTTTCGTCAAATTCTTTTCCTTCCAGATCTCTGTCTAATGTTAATGGCTGCTTACAATGCATACATGCATCAACACGCCCTAACATTTTCGTTGGTTTGTTACATGTAGGACAGATTATTTGGACAGCCCTGGTAGATAAGAGTCCAATCCAGAAATAGACAACCGTACTAAATACAATTGCCAGTGTTCCTAATATAATAAATATCAGCATTACCCATTCTGCTTTTCTGAATAATATGCCAACATACATAATGCCAAAACCTATAAATATTAATGCTAATGCAAAGGAGCGAATTCGATTTATCTTGTTTTTATATGTTATTTCAGCCATTGCTTTTCCTCCGTAGTCATTGCTATGTACATATAGTAGTATAGCATATACACAATGGAAATGGATACCTTTCTATTATTAGTAATTTTTTTGTAAATGAATGGGTAAATGGATGGAAATTGCGAAATTTTGTGTTTTTTGAAAAGGAATCATCTGTTATCTATCGAATTGTAGATACTATGAAAAATAAGGGGGAATTCTCTTGGAGGATATTTTAAGACCAATATATCAAGAACGTGCAAGCAATCCAGATACACTTGGTATTCTTATAATGGAGAAAAACGAAGAGATCAGTCCAGAGACAGATAATTTTGATACCATCTTACTTGTAGTTGTTTCAGAATCAGATCAGAAATGGCTTGTGAAGCATTATGAATATAATAATAAATCGGCAGCTCTGCATGTCATTCAACAGGATGTACTGGAAGACTGGATAAATACTAGCAGATACCGCCTGGCGATGGAATGGATAATAAATGGGAAGATTATTTATGACCGGAATGAGTACTTAAAAGATTTGAAGGAGACACTAAGAGTTTTTCCAAGTGATAAAAGAAAATTGAAACTGGCGATCGAATTCTCTAAATTAACGAGAAACTATAGTGAAGGAAAGAACCTGTATCAATCAGAAGATTATTTAGATTCCTACAGCAGAATGTTACGGTCCCTGCATTATTTAGGAAGGATCTCTATAATAGAAAAAGGTTATCATCCTGAAGTGATGGTATGGAAGCAAGTCAAAAGAATTGATCCGCAAATTTACAAGTTGTATGAAGAACTTATTAGAAGTAAAGAGGATTTAAAGAAGAAAGTAGAGCTAATGTTGATTGCTATCGAGTTTTCAATAAATAAGATAATTGACATCTGTTCTGAACATTTAATAGAGATTATGCAGAAGAGGGAGGAGCCATGGGGGTTTGGTGAATTAAAAGTTCATCCAGAGTTAGAAGTATATATGTATGATTTAGTTAGTGTAATGGAATTTCTAATCGTATCAGGAAAAGTTGAAGTATATTTAGAAGAAACGAAGAGTAATGTGATTTCTCATCGTAAGTATAAGGTGAAGAATTAAGGGATATATAAAAGCAACCACCTTGTTTTTTAGATAGGAGTGGTTGCTTTTCGTATTATATAGATATATTTCTTGTTATGTTGCACATTAATAATAAAACGACATACAATGTTTTGGGCGAAGGATAATGGTGCAGCAACACCTGTAGAAATAGCAGATACAATAAAATAAATTTTTATAAAAAAGTTATTGACTTATTAATTCAATGCATGGTATATTATTATACGTCGCTGAAACACGCAGCAAAAACTTAAAAAAACTTGTTAAAAAAACTTATAAAAAGTTGTTGACAAAGACGAATTAAGTTGATATAATATAAAAGCTGTCGCAAAAAAAACAGCAACAACATTGATCATTGAAAACTGAACAAAACAACCAGTATGAAAGAATATTTAAGAAACAAGCTAGCTTTTAGAAGCGA
>NZ_ML762462.1 GCF_009498735.1 Gracilibacillus oryzae | reverse complement strand
CATCGGAACGTATGGATTGAATACGTGAGAAGCGGACGCACAAACCAACGAAGAGATTCGCCGCTTATCATTTGGTGGCTTTTTGAACATCCGCTAAAAGGAGATATTCATAACAATGAAAAACAATGATAATATAAAACAAATAATAGAATGCTATCTAGCAATATTATTCATAAGCTTTCTCTTTTTTGGATCTATCTATATTGCAGGAGAAATTACCGGATCCAATGAAATATTCTCCCATCTGCCCGAGTTCTCTTGGGACATGGTTAACACGTGGAATGAAATTAAAAACAAAAGCAGTTAGAGGAGAGCTAAATTAATGAAAGAAATAATTATTGCGTTTATATTAGGAGTAGTGGAAGGTTTAACAGAATTCGCACCTGTATCATCTACTGGTCACATGATTATTGTCGATGATTTACTACTCCACTCAAAGGAGCTTTTTTCACAGGAAGTTGCCAATACATTTAAGATTGTCATCCAGTTAGGGTCCATCTTAGCAGTAGTGGTTGTATTTAAAGACCGATTCAGGCAATTACTTAACATAGACAACAGCCAAAAAGGCAAAAAGACTTTATCTATAAAACATGTGATTATCGGGTTACTGCCTGCTGGTGCCTTGGGTCTCCTGTTTGACGATTACATCGATGAATACTTATTTTCTATCAATACAGTGATAGTTGGATTACTAGCAGGAGCAGTGTTAATGCTCATTGCTGACTGGAAATCTAAAAAGGGACATGGAAAAATTGATACAATAGATCAGTTAAACATGAAGCAAGCATTTCTAATTGGCTTATTCCAATGTATTTCTTTATGGCCTGGCTTTTCGCGTTCTGGTTCTACCATTTCCGGTGGTGTTATATTAGGAATAAGTCACAGGGCTGCAGCAGACTTTACTTTTATCATGGCTGTTCCGATTATGATGGGAGCAAGCTTCATTTCTCTTTTGGACAATTGGCAGTATTTTACTGCAGAGGTTATCCCTTTCTTTGTGGCCGGCTTTATCAGTGCCTTCATTTTTGCGTTAATTTCCATCAGGTTCTTTTTACGCCTGATTAATAAAATTAAGCTGACACCTTTTGCTATTTATCGAATCGGTTTAGCTTTAATACTATATTTTGTGTTTTTGTAAGTTTTTCTACTAAATCTTGCTTCTTATGGAGGGTAATATGCAGAGCTTTGTAACAAATGTAATGGAGCAGTTCGGATATTTAGGGATTTTTTTCATGATGGCATTGGAAAATCTATTTCCGCCAATACCTTCAGAGGTTGTGCTGCCTTTTAGCGGTTTTATGACCACTTATTCTAATTTAACAATTATCGGTGTTATTATTGCGGCAACGATCGGTTCCGTCGTGGGTGCTGTAGTTCTATACGGCATTGGTTTAATGCTCAATGTTGACCGGCTGGAGAAGCTTATTGACAAATGGGGGCATATCCTGCGATTTTCCAAGAAAGATCTGCATAAGGCTAATGACTGGTTTTCCAAATATGGATATTGGACTATTTTCTTTTGCCGCATGATTCCATTGATAAGAAGCCTGATAAGCATACCGGCTGGAATGAACAGAATGAACTTCTTGCTGTTCCTTCTCTTTACAACAATCGGAACGGTAATATGGAATATTATCTTAATTTACACAGGTGCTCTATTAGGGGAAAATTGGGAAACTATCTTGCAATGGATGGATAATTATTCAGATATTGCTTATGGATTAATCATAATCGGTGTAATAATCGCCATCTATTTTTACTATAAAAAAAGAAAACAACGGGAATAAAGTGAGTAATCAAAGGAGGTTATCAGATGTTATCAAGTATAGGTGTTCCAGGATTAATTCTAATCCTCATAACTGCTTTGGTTATATTCGGCCCTTCCAAATTGCCGGAAATCGGACGGGCATTTGGGCATACATTGAAAGAATTTAAGAAAGCAACGAATGATATAATGGAAGATCACAAAAGCAAAGAGAATACAAAAAATCACAGCTCAAAGAGTGAGTGAAAATGAAGAACTCCTTCCACAGCTATGAAAATTTTTAGCCTTGCCCTATTACTAGGACAAGGCTATGTTAATATTAATAGTTGTATTATATTTAACTGGTTTTTCTCGGTTTTTCTGCTAATAAAGCACATATCATCCCTACTGCAGGAAAGATAAGCGTAAGTAAAATAACGACATTATATCCGCCGAATAAATCAAATCCAACTCCAAAAGGCAATGGGCCAAGGGAAGAACCGATAACCATCATGGTTGCGCCGACTCCATTAATACTGCCAATGTGTTTTCTTCCAAAATAATTCGGCCAAATGACACCAAAAGCTATTCGTTCCAATCCCCCGGCAAGGCCCCATAATAAACCAAATAAGATTGCCATAAAAAAGTTATCGGTGACTAATAATAATAAAAGCACAAAGAATTCAATGATAAAGATAAAAAGCAATACTAAATTTGTTTTTACTTTATCCAGAATAACCCCTGATATTAATGAGATAGGAATACCTACAAATGCCATTAAGCTTAAAACTAATGCAGCCATTTCCAGAGAAAGACCATTTGTATGAAAGATCGATGTGATATGGAATGTGATGCCTGTATTGACCATTGCGGGAATACTGACACAAATCAAAATTGCCCAGAATGCTCTCGTTTTCGTCGCTTCCTTTAATGTAAATTCTTCTTCTGCATCCTCCACTTTCACTGTTAAGGGATCTGGATTATCATCACTTACCGGCCGGTCTAAACCATCTGGCTTTAAACCAATCATTTCAGGCTTGTTCTTGACTCCGAAGAAAGCTATTGGAACGAAGACAAATAATAACAGACAGCCCCAAAACCTCCATGCCGTCTGCCAATCCCATGTTTGGATCAGCCATGTATTAATAATCGGAAAAGACATTGCTCCAGCAAATCCAAAGAGCGCTTTCAATCCGAATGCTCTTCCTCTCTTTTTGACAAACCATTGTGCTACTAAGGTGTTGGGAATTAAGGTCATACTTCCTTGCCCAAGTAGTCGAACGCAAAAGAATCCTAATGCCAGCATTCCAATGCTTTATATAAAGCTGTTATAAAAACATGCAATGGAGAACAATGTTCCAATAATCACCATCATTGTTCTTGGACCAAATCGATCAATAAACCGTCCTACTATTATCATTAATAGTCCTGCAATTAATGTTGCAATAGAATAGACACTGGACACCTCTGTTCTTGACCAGCCAAATTCTTGTATATAGACGTCAATAAACTGGGAATTGGAATAGGTCTGGCCTGGCCCAGAGAAGAACACACCTAATCCGCCAATAATCAGAATGATCCAGCCATAATAAAATTTTTCAAATATTTTTAATTGATACAACATAGTCTACCTCCTTCACGATAAATAGAATGATATTTTTAAAGGGTTGATTTAAAGGAGGATATAGAGGATGATTCAGAAGATGGTGAAAAACATCATTTTTATGATAACACTTACAATTTGGTTTGCAAGTATTGTTTATCCATTTCCAATCTTCGTTAGCTATGCCGTTTACAAATTCTATCAAAGAAAGCACTCACAAACATTGGTATCTGTGAGTGCTTTTTTACATGTAGATTGAGCTAAAGCGCCAGATCAGCTGATTATTTTATTTAATTAATATTATCAACATACATTCTCTCAAACTCATCAAGCAATGTCCGAACTTCATCCGTTGACACTGTTTCCATCAACTGATTTCTAAGTTCGCTCGCTCCGCGGAACCCGCGAACATATATCTTAAAAAAGCGACGCAGCGGCTTAAACAGACGAGGTTCAGTTTGTGAATGTTTATCAAAAAGATCAAGGTGGAGTCTTAAAAGATCAAGCAATTCCTTACTTGTATGCTCTTTCGGTTCTTTTTCAAAGGCGAATGGATTGGTAAAAATACCTCGTCCAATCATTACCCCATCAACACCATACTGTTCGACAAGCTTCAAGCCAGTTTCACGATCAGGAATATCCCCATTGATTGTCAATAGGGTATCTGGTGCTACCTCATCCCGAAGTTTCTTAATCTCCGGAATCAGTTCCCAATGTGCATCAACTTTACTCATTTCCTTTTTCGTACGCAGATGAATAGAAAGATTCACAATGTCTTGTTTCAATATATGTGTAAGCCAGTCACGCCATTCATCTACATCCGTGTAACCCAGTCTTGTCTTCACACTAACAGGCAATCCGCCTGCTTTAGCTGCCTGAATCAGTTCTGCTGCAACTTCCGGACGACGGATAAGACCGCATCCTTTCCCATTTGCTGCTACATTCTGGACAGGACAGCCCATATTGATATCTACACCGCGAAAACCCTCTTTCGCCATTCCAATACTCATTTGGCGGAAAAGCTCTGGTTTATCTCCCCAAATATGGGCTACCATCGGTTGTTCATCTTCTGTAAAAGTCAAACGCCCACGCACACTCTGGTGCCCGTTTGGATGACAATAGCTTTCCGTATTTGTAAACTCTGTGAAAAATACATCAGGTCGCCCTGCTTCGCTTACTACATGGCGAAAAACAACATCTGTTACATCTTCCATTGGTGCTAATATAAAAAACGGTCGTGGTAATTCACGCCAAAAATTATCTGTCATAAAACTCCAATCCTCTCATTATCGATGCATCAGGAAATCCTCTGATATTTCCATCAAAAATAAAAAGCAAAGAGAACTCTGCTTCTTTACACTTATACCATGTTTGGATACTTTTTATCAAACGATCGAAATAGTGATCATTGTCCTTGTCAGGAAGGAAAAATACACTTCTGACAGTAGCATATTATACTTCATGATAGGCATGTTGTCTAACTGTTTTTTAAATGACTGTTTACATATCTTTGTACCGCTGTGAAAAGATTGCGAAGAATCATTCACAATTGAGAACCCAATTTAATGAATATATAAAAGTACTCCTTTCATGTCAAATAGTAATATTCTATCGCGCTCCAAAATTCTTTTGATATAATAGGTTAAAAATAAGATTGCTAAAATCTGGAGTTGATATACCCATGGATAATTTAAATATTTTTAATGAGCTATCAGAGCTTGTCACACTTCGGATCAATTCATGCAGTGAAGTAGTGCATGTAAATAGTTGGATTGAGAGAAGACAACATAAAGATTATGACTTATGGTACATTCAAGAAGGACAAATAGAAATTCGGATACGAGACGAGGTACATATCGCTTCTGAAGGAGAATTAATTCTTTACAGTCCACAAGTTTCCTACACTGCCACAACTCTTAGTGATCACTGCAAATTTATCTTTATCCATTTTGACCTTAGTCTTGGGAACCATCTCCAAATATTAGATAATTTTCAGCTTTCGGGCATAATGAACAGTATGCTTGTTGAAGAGGAAATTCGACTTTTTGTGGAGACGTATGACCTGTATAAGCAGAACAAACCAATGTCCGAGATACGGTTAAAAGGATGTTTGACGATTCTAATTGCCAAAATCATGGAACAATACGAACTTAAGCAATATCGAGGGGAATTTACGCAAGATCCAATCAATCAAAAACAGGCCAAGTACTTGGATAAACTTCAGCCTGTATTTGATTTTGTCCATAAACAGATTCACCAAAACCTGAAAGTTGGGGAGCTTGCCAGGCTAGCTGGTATGTCGGAGAAATATTTTATCACTTATTTTAAACAGACACTAGGTGTGACACCAGGTCGATATATTTACCAATTAAAAATGAAGCGTGCTCGAGAATTACTTTATAATAAACAGTACTCCATTCAACAAATTGCAAGTATGCTCGGATACCCTGATCCTTACAGTTTCTCTAAAGCCTTTAAGAAATATTATAAAGTACCGCCTTCTGAATTTGTTTCTTAATTTTTTATTAGAACAAAGATAAAAAAGCCGTTTTAAACTGAAAGAACGGCTTTTAAGAACCACATATATTGGTCTATCTTCAACTAATCCTAATTAGCATGGAAAATCTCTTTTACAGTATGATAAGCAAGCTTCTCCCTCCGATAAATATCTACTAATCCTTTGTTATTCTGGGATTTCGGCCTTCCATGAAACCATCCATTATCTACTCGGCAGTCTGCATATTGCCAGATAATCACACCACTCAAATCTTCGTCAGACAAAATGGATGTTACTTGCTCAGATAATGCAAGCTGCTGGTATTCTTCTGTCCATTTTTCATGATTGTTACTTCGATGGCCATAAATAGCACCAGCTCCAATTTCACTTATCAATAATGGTTTCCCTGCCCCTCCCGTATCATTAATTGATTTTTTAAGATGAGTCAATGAATCTTTTACAGGAGTATCATGATACCAGCGTGGATAGATATTAAAGGATACAATATCAACCAGATCCAGACACATATCTGAACCTATATGAGCTTCAAGACTGGCAAAAGTGACCGGACGACTGGAATCAAGGCTCCTGATCAATTCAAACTGTTTGGCATAGCACGATCTCCCAAATTCCGTGTTGCTGACACATTCATTTAAAATGCCCCACACATAGATAGATGGGTGGTTGATATGATTCTCAATCATTTCTCTTATACAATCCAAACTCTGTTTTTCAAAGTTTTTGTGTCTCATCTGCTCTTCATTTAATCCTCTGGCATGAGATTCTTCCCATACTAAAATCCCATTTTCATCACATAAATCCAGGAACCGCTCATCATTCGGATAATGACTGGTACGAACACAATTGGCACCTAATGACTTAATGATTTCGATATCACGATACATTGCTTCAATCGGAATCGCACAACCAAATTCTGCATAATCTTCGTGACGGTTTACACCTTTTATCACCACTTTTTCTCCATTAAACAGAATATCCTTCCCGCTGACTTTTATTTCCCGGAAGCCTACTCTGTCTATTAAATCATCAACTACTCTATTATCTGATACAAGCCTGGTTTCCATCATATACAGATTAGGATTTTCCAATGTGTAGGCAGTTGCAGAAGGAAATTCAAAGGTATTCTTTAATAATGTTTCCGCATTAGGCTGGAGTACTTTATCAGTAAACGAAACCTCGTCATCTCCGATCTTAATATTCAATGTTACATTCATTTCTTCATGCACTGATAGACGCATACCATTTGTCATTTTCCCGGTATGGAATGAAATGGACATTTCTTATAAACATTTCATCTATCTCTTCCATTACTACCGGACGGATAATCCCCCCATAAGAATAATAATCATTGCTAACATGCAGAGCTGACTCTTCATGAAATGTATTATCAACCTTCACCTCGAGTAAATGTTCACCAAAAGGGATATTCTCTAATAGAACGCTGAATTCTGTATATGCATTATAATGGTATGCAATCTGCTTTTTGTCGAGGTAAACGTGTGCGGTATGGCTGATTCCTTTGAATACCAGTCGCACATTTCCACCAAAGGTCACCTTCTTAGAATATAGCGCTTTACCCTTATAGGAAACCAGTTCCGGATTGCTCTCCCAACAAGCCGGAACAATCATTTGGAATAGCTTCTGCTTTTCCTCTTCTGCATCCAAGGTATGAAAATCCCAGACAGGATCAAGCGGGATTTCTTTACGTACATGATGATTCTGAAATAATCTTGTATTCATAATATTCCTCCATATCATTAGTTATCTATAATTATAGAAAACGGATACAATAATTAGAATGCGAGAAAGTAATTTATTCATGTCAAAAAGTAATATTATATGGTCCAATTTTTAAAATGGAATGAAAGGTAACATCTATTCCGTTATAGGGAACAGGGAACATAACTTTTGAAATATTTACATTAAATAATATATTAAGCTATTATTAAGTTATAAGTTGGAATTTAATGAAGAAAAAGCGGAGGGGATAAAGGTGGATATTAAGTCAACAGTTCAAGACCAGTTTGGAAAAACGGCAAGTGATTATGTATCAAGTGACCTTCACCGAAACGGAGCCGATCTCCCATTTATTGTGAAGATGGCAGAGTTAACAGGAGAAGAAAAAGTTCTCGATGTTGCGACAGGTGGTGGACACACAGCCAATGCCCTGGCTCCTTTCGCAAAAAAAGTTACTGCTTTTGACTTAACAAAGGAAATGTTAGCAGCTGCTGAACAATTTATTACTTCTAACGGACATAACAATGTTACATATGTTCAAGGAGATGCGGAAAAAATGCCATTTGCTGATGAATCATTTGATGTTGTTACCTGCCGTATTGCCCCTCACCATTTTCCGAATATTGATTTCTTTATAGCCGAAGTTTATCGGGTCTTAAAACAAGGAGGCCGTTTCCTGTTAGATGATAATGTCGCACCAGAAAACGATGAGTGGGACCAGTTTTATAATACGGTAGAAAAAAACGGGATCCAAGCCACAGCAGAGCTTTGAAAAAGTCAGAATGGCTGCAAAAAATTGAACTAAGCGGATTTGAAATTAGTGAGTGGATCGGCTTTCGTAAAACCTTTGAATTTGAAAGCTGGTTTAATCGTATGAAACAGCCTGAAGACGTAAAAGAGATGTTAAACAGCTATATCATGACGGCCAGTCCTGCTATCCATAAAAAGTTCCGTGTAAAAGTAAACAATGATACTGTTCAATCCTTTGAAGGAGAATCTATATTAATTAATGCAATTAAATACTAAAAGAAAGGGTGAAGGCAGATATTTGCCGATCACCTTCTTTTTTGTATCCATTTTTATCATTTAATAGTTGGTATGAAGCCCATTTATCTTGCTAATACTAAAACCAACTATCACATGGAAAGGATTGAATTCATTGGAAAATCAGATAGTGATAAAAACCCTCAACAAGTTTTTACAAGGGCAATATATGGGGATACATTTTTATGAAGAATTTATTAAAGAACTTGATGACTCTTCTCCCATTCGTAATAGATTTATCTCTATCCAAAAAGACTTAAAACATCATGCAGACATGCTTTCAGAACGAATCCAGGAGCTCCACGGCACACCAGAAACTAGTGAAGGTATAATCGGTAAAGTGGAACTTTTCATTAGCCAAATATTTGATAAACCAAATGATGAAAAAGAAATTTTAAAGCATGCAATTAAAGGAGAAAATCTCTATGGAATAAAAATGGCTGAGAAATTAGTTCATAATAAGCTTGATAAGAAAAGCCTTGACCTTGTTCATAAAATTTTGGATAAGCAAAGAGAGCATGTAGATTATTTGAAATCTGAACTGCACTGATACATAAATTAAATTAACTAACTTCTGGGGGATATTGGATTTGGAACGCCTATTCCTCCAATTATAATTAATTCGACTTTAGACTTTACTTTGTGGTAAAAATCAAAATATACCCCTTTAAATGAAAAGGTTTATGGCTATCTTTTTTAGCCGCTTCATGACTCGGTTCCCTTATTTCATGCATAATGGATCCCCATTAGAGTTTTAAACAGAGTCTTTTCTGACATCATGCAAAAATTATCAAGTTATATGAAATATATGTGATCATAATTAATACGTAGGCCAACCTTGACTGTCCCAATATAAATCATTAATTAACAGGCTTGGCAGACCATTTCGATCAGCGTCATAAGCATGACGTACAAAAATATTATTATTTAGTACATCCTGATGACCAGGACCGATCCATTTATCATTACCAGAATCAAAGATTGTTCCACCGCCGTAAAGCATATTGTTTCCTGATTTGTCCAGGTAAGGTCCTGTTATGTCTGTTGAACGGCCAACAGCTACTTTATACGTACTGTTCAAACCATCGCAACACTTATCGAAGGAAACGAATAAGTAATAGTATCCGTCTCTATACGTAATGCTTGGTGCTTCGATTGCTCCTTCTGGATGATTAGGTCTAGCAGCTATGGAATAGGTTTGACCAGTAGGCTTCATCGTCCGGGCATCCAGTTTCGTTAATTTTATCCCGCTCCAATGAGAACCATAGGATAACCAGGGCTGACCATGTTCATCGATCACTAAATCTCCATCAATCGCATTATAATTATCATTGGTTGTCGAACGAACGACAAGTCCATCATCTCTCCAGTTCCCCGATGCAATACTTTCTGTTGACAATAACCCTATTAGAGATTGGTTTGATCCAAAAGAAGAGACAGAGTAATACAGCCAATAGCGACCATTGAAATATTGGATGTCCGGAGCCCATTGAGCACTGGTATGGTTAGGTACATACTGACGCCACCAGTTTACAGGTTGAGGGAAAACAACCGGTGCTTCATTCCAATTGCGTCCATCATGTGAGTAGATTACACGTATCCCATTTTTATCAACTTCACCTGTACCAAATGTCCACCAGGTGTCCCCTTCTTTAATCATCGAAGGATCATGTATCATTGGATGTTCATCCATCTCCCAGAATGCTGCTGATACAGAAGCACTGCCTGCACCAAAGAAAATTAAACCAAAAAAGATTACCTTCCAATACACTTTTTGCATCGGCCTCATCATCTCCCTTTATATTTGAAGACGCTTATAAATGAAAGCGCCTTCTTATAAAGATTTTAACACAAGGTATTCTAAAAGTTAATCAAAAAAATTATAAAGTCTTTCAATTAACCATTATATTAATCATTACTGGAAGTTACATCTTAGAATACGTTGCTTTCTCATATTGTTACGTTCTATCTTTTTTGTTCTATTAAAAGTGCAATCCCTATTCGGTAAATCAAGCATCACAGCTAGTCCCTAAAACTTAAATCGCCCATAGAAAAAAGGCCCAGCTTGTGAAAAGTTGGACCTCTTTTATACTCTTAAGGCTGAACCACTCCAACACCCGCAAACTGAGATACCATTGCTTTGACATCTTGTACAGGAGTTAAATCATAATTATAAGATACAGTATAATTAGTTGTGGAAGAAGTTGGCTGACTTCCTGTACTATTCAAGTATAAGTTATTCGACACATTCCAATAACCTGGCTCGTCACTGTACCAATAACCTAATGGATCTTTTGAGTTTTCGAAGACATTGTTCTCTACCAACAGTTCTGCTCCCATGCGTGCATTAATACCCGTATCAATGATCCCTTCAAAATAGTTATTATACAGATGCCCTTCTCCATAACGGAAAGCAGGGACACGTGAGTTTAGGTTTTCAAAATGGTTATGATGGAAAGTGATGTTGCGATCTCCATCATCACTGTCAGAAGATCCCATTAGCATTGATTTCCAGCTGTCATGGACATAATTCCAGGAGAAGGTGATATTATGTGCATTTTTCTTTACATCAAATAACCCATCATAATAGTCTTTGTCCACATTTAAATCATTATACAATTCGTTATGGTCTACCCAGATATTATTAGATGGTCCTTCTATACTGATGGCATCTTTATCGCCAGCCCTTACTTCATGGATGGTGAGATTTCGAATGATCACATTATCTGCCCGCCATACCTTTATACCAATTCCATCAAATTCCCCGTTCGTTCCAACCCCGATGATCGATACATCGGAAATATCCTTAATATTAATTTTACTGTCTGAAGTATTGTCAGGTGTTATGGTTCCATCGACATAGATTTTTAATGGCGTGTTATCGTCCTTATCCTTTAAGGCTTGAATGATTTGGTCACCAGTAGAAACAGTTACCGTATCTCCGCCTTCACCGCCAGTTGTTCCACCATCAAATGTAGCAAACCCTGTCATACTGAAGTTAGGAGTACTTGCAGATACAGATTGTAAAGAGAAACCTAAAGACAACATAATGATGAGACTTGTGAAAAATACTTTTGCATTTTTTCTAATCAATTCTCTCACATCCTTTTTAGATTTTTATTTATCTGTTTATTCCTGGTGTCCTACATCATCCCTCCTTCCAAAATATCAACTAAACCATATCACGAAAACGCTTACATTAGTATAATCATTTCTTCATATATTTATAAATTTAGATAATTTATACCAAATATTGCACTGGATTTTATTAAATACAGATCATTTTTACTATAAAAAATGGATATAAAACCTTATTTTCACAAAACTAATATTTATTAATAGAAAGATTCATTTTTCATAATCTAATATAATGATTATTAATTTTATTGGTTTTTAATCTACTAATAAATATTCAAAATGTGAGAGTACGAAACAAGCCTATTTTAAGTGCAATAAATCTTTCATTTACAAAACTTATTCGCTCCAATGGATTGAAACTGTTCAATAATTTTTCGTTCCACGAATAGGTAACTACTTTTATTTACGGAAATTATTAATCTTTTGCAAAAAGGAAGGCAATCATTCCTCGATGATCACCTTATTTAACTCTTCCACCCTTAGTTGAACAAGAAATATAGTTTTAATTTTCTCTACTCATATCTGCAATTTGTTTAAATGCAGTACCATATGGCTCTGTTTCTAATCGGATTCGGATAGCATCTGCACATTCTTCAGAGCTTAAAACCGATGTATCAAGTTCTAAATCGTAAATACCCGGCACATGAACGGAATTTTGCCATAGAATCACGGGTTGCGGTACGTCCCCATTTTCTGTGTACCCGTTGTTCCAAGTTTCAATTCTTCGCTCCATGACAACATCTAAGGGACACCGGACACCTGTAAATAACACAGGGAAGTCCTTTAAAAGGTTGGCACAATTATAAAGAATACCCCTCCGAGCTGAATAGAAATCATGATGCCCAACATCAACCACAACGTTTACACCTAAACGACTGTGTGCAGCAATTGACTCGTACATGGCTTGATATAAAGTAACAATTAAAGGCTCTAAATCAGGACGTTCTCCCCCTGGTCTTAGACCAATTCCTGGTTGATACTGTTTAGGGGTCATTTTCATAAACGTATCAACACCAAGATTCATCCATACCCCATCAAAAGTATTCTGGACAACCGTTGCAATACTTGATTTTCCAGACCGAGGAGCTCCGTTTAGAATCACAATATTTCCGAGTTTATTAGTAGTTGGCACTCCACATCCTCCTCTTATCTTAATTGTACTCTATAAAGAATAAAACTATTTTATTATTATTGAATTAACCTGCCCGTTAAGTAAAAAAATTAACAATGCTTTTGTCTTCATACTTAAATCATATCAGGAAATAAAGAATTATTGGTTTTACTCTCCACAATTACGGAAATGACTTGTTGCGCATTATAAGATGTAATACAAGAGCACTACAAATTCAGCCGCTTTCTACAGACTGATTTGTTCTATAAAATACTGGTAAGATGATGGTTATAGACTGCATATTCCTCTAACTAAGATTAATTCGACTTTCCTTTGCTTCTCGGTAAAATCTCGTATCATATTTCTTTTTTAAGTTTAAAACGAGCATTTATTGTATAGTGATTCAGTGCACCCTTTTGATATAATCTCTCTAACCTCAATTAAATAGATGAGGGGTATGCAGCACATGGCAGCACTTGACTTTGTTCTGCTAATGTTAGCATTGCCAGATGTTATTCCAGTAAAAACAAACTCGTTGGATACAAGCTGTTCAATTCAGCTAAGGCGGAAACAGTTTAATAAGAAAACTAAATACATTGACAGTCCTTTTTAATGTTTGAATCATCTATGAACTCCTAATTCCTGAAGTTCATTGACAGTTACAAACGTATATCCTTTGTTTATTAGTTCTTGTAAGACCCCTTCGATTGCTTGAAGTTCTTTGCCAGTGTTATCATACATTGGATGCATCAAGATAATTGAACCTGGTTTAATATTATCCTTCACGTAATTTATCTTGTCAGAAGCAGTGGTGTAATAACTATCTGGTTCAATATTCCAGGTTATAGTGTCTCTATTGTGTTTATTTAGGTAATACGGCAATCCTGCCAGTTTTTTTCCGTTTGGTGGTCGAAAGTCAATTTCACCTTTATATCCAGCCTTTTGAATTAGTTGGTCTGTTTTTTCTATTTCTTCTTTGATATTGGAAGGAGTTTTGAATACCATTCGAATATGAGAATAAGTATGATTTCCAATTTGGTGTCCTGCATCTACAATTTCTTTGGCTTCCTCTGGGTGTTTTTCTATTTCTTCACCAACTAGAAAAAAGGTAGCTTTTGCATTGTATTTGTCCAACAGTGTTAAAATCTGATTTACATTCTTCGTTGGACCATCATCAAAAGTCAAAGCAACTACCTTTTGATGTGTCTCCACTTGATCGGTTAAACCTCCAAATAACTGGTATGTTCTCGAATTCATTAATTTATATGTACCAAGTAGCAGGATGAAAACTAACAGAATCCCTATTCCAAAAAATATTAATTTCTTTTTCATATAATTACCTCCTTTCTTTTTATAAGTTGTTTGAAACAATTGCCCATTTTCGCATTTCAACCCTCTCAAGAAAATCTTTATCTTAACCTCTGTATTCCTATCGATATTGATTCGAATGCCCTTCATCTAAAATGTCACTTTCGACACCAGGAACCTTGCCTGCCGGACGATAATACAGGTTCGTTACGGTCATGCCCGTATTCATTGGCTAAATTTAGGTTAGTTGGGTCGAGTTGTTGACTAGTAAAGATAGAAAACGATCAAACCTTTTTGTGAAAAATGGATAATGCTTCATGAAGAAAAAAAACCGTTTTGATTAAGCTTTTTTTCAAAACGGATTCATTCTATATTAAAGTAAAATGGATATTAGAGTGTTTTATACAATGCTACTCTTGCTTTCACTTTACTTTTCCATCGCCATTACACCAGTTCGAGACAACTGACATAATCCATAAGGTGTCAATTGTGCCACAATTTCATCAATCCTTTCTGTATCTCCAACAGCCTGAATAATCATTGTCTTTGAACCGATGTCTAACACAGTTGCGTGGTTTTTTTCCACTAGATTTAAAATTTCTCCGTACCGATTTGGCTCTACATTCATTTTTATAAAAGCTAATTCGCTAGTAACCGTTTTTTTCGGACGGAGAAGTGTAGCTTCAAAGACTTCCATTAATTTTTGCAGTTGAAAGATGATCTGATCTACTTGACTTTCATCACAAATGGTAATGATGGTGATTCGGGATAAACCAGTTTCTTCAGAAGGTCCGACTGTTATACTTTCCATATTATATCCACGCCTTGTAAAAAGACTTGTTATTCTTTGCATAACGCCTGGATGATCTTTAACTAATAATGAGATTGTTTTTTGATTTTCCATGATATTTATCCCTCCATCTTCATTTCGCTAAGAGTTGTTCCTTGTAAAACCATGGGTAAGACCACCTCTTCTTTAGGTACAACGAAATCAATTAAGACCGGACCCTGAGTCTCCAATGCTTCTTTCCACACGCACCGTGCTTCTTCTTTTGTTTTTGCCTGAAGTCCTTTTACTCCATATGCTTTTGCCAATTGAACAAAGTCTACACTTCCAGATAAGTCTATATGACTATAACGTTCTTCGTATACAATTTCCTGCCATTGCCGTACCATTCCCAGCACTTGATTATTTATGATTACCACTTTTACCGGAATGTTATGAATCGCGCAAATGGCTAATTCCTGAGCACACATCTGCATGCCGCCATCCCCATTAATGGAAATAACTAAACGATTTGGATTTCCAATTTGTGCTCCAATGGCAGAAGGCAAACCAAACCCCATTGTACCAAGTCCTCCAGAAGTAATGATGGAGCGCGGGTGATTGAATTTATAAAATTGAGCTGCCCACATTTGATGCTGCCCTACATCAGTAGTGATAATGGCTTCCCCGCCTGTTGTTTCGTTAATCATTTCAATTACATACTGTGGCTTTAGTACCTGATCATCATCTTGATATTTCAACGGAAACTTCTGTTTATTTTTCATGATTTGATTGATCCATTCATCCGATTGAGCAGGCTTGACTGTTCCGTTAGCTAATGCTAACACCGCCTTTATATCACCAAGACAAGGAAATTCGGTTTTAATGTTTTTTCCAATTTCAGATCTGTCGATATCGAGGTGGGCAATCTTTGCATTCGGCGCAAACCCATCCAATTTCATCGTTACCCGATCGTCAAAGCGGGCACCAATACTTATTAACAAATCACTATTTTGTATTGCCGTATTCGCTGTATATGTTCCGTGCATACCTGGCATCCCCATCGATAACGGGTGTCCACTTGGGAATCCATCTAATCCAAGAAGGGTAGTGGTAACAGGTATTTGTGTTTTATTGACAAATTCTAATAGTTCCTCATGTGCTCCAGAATGAACGACACCAGCACCAGCAATTATTACTGGACGTTTAGCCTCTTCGATTGCTTTTAGCAAATTTTCTACCTGTCGCATATCAAGCTGCGGGTTAGGTTGATAGCCGCGGATTTCGATTTCCTCCGGGTATTTAAAGTTCGTTTTGTTAGATGAAACATCCTTTGGTATGTCAATCAACACAGGTCCTTTTCTGCCAGTGGATGCAATATAAAATGCCTCACGAATGATTCTTGGAAGGTCCTCAACATCCCGTACCTGATAACTGTGTTTGGTTATAGGCATAGTAATACCAATAGTATCAGCTTCCTGGAAAGCATCACTTCCAATGGCAGAAGTCGCAACATTGCCGGTGATAATAATCATTGGAACTGAGTCCATATATGCAGTGGCTATTCCCGTCACGAGATTGGTTGCACCTGGCCCCGATGTAGCAAGACATACACCAGGCTTACCCGTTGCTCTTGCATAACCATCAGCAGCATGAATTGCCCCCTGCTCATGACGTGTTAAAACGTGATTAAAATCTTTGTTTCCATGCATTGCATCATAAATGTATAATACAGCTCCTCCAGGATAACCGAAGACACAATCTACTCCTTCTAATAGCAGCGAACGAAGTAAAATTTCAGAACCGTTTATATAATCAGACTGTAACAATTTTTCTCGATATTCTTCGTTAAATAAATTCATTTTGCTTTCCATTCTCATTAGTCATCATCCTCCAAAAGTTTATGATTGAATTTATTCAAAAAACAAAAAACCTCCTCCATCCACATACACGCAGGAATTGCGTATAAAGGGACGAAAGAGGTTGACTTCCGTGTTACCACCCTGATTTGTTACATGCCTCACAGCATATAACCTCAGAAGGTTTCAAACTTTTGAAACCATTGACACAATAACGGGTGCCTTCCGGTATTCCTTACTTTTCATAAGTGTTGTTCAGGAACACAGCTTAGAGGCGACTGCGAAATCAGGGATTATGGCAAAGGTTCCAGCAAATCCTTTGCTCTCTGTACATAAGAGCCCTGTTTCTTGATCCTCTTCGTGGCTTAATTCTTATCATATTAAATCGAAAAATATTAAATTAAAAAACCTCTTTCATCCCCATACACGCAGGAATTGCGTATATAGGGACGAAAGAGGTTAACTTCCGTGGTACCACCCTGATTTGTTATATGCCTCACAGCATATAACCTCAGAAGGTTTCAAACTTTTGAAACCATTGACACAATAACGGGTGCCTTCCGGTATTCCTTACTATTCATAAATGTTGCTCAGGAACACAGCTCAGAGGCGACTGTGAAATCAGGGATTATGGCAAAGGTTCCAGCAAATCCTTTGCTCTCTGTACATAAGAGCCTAATTTCTTAATCCTCATCATAGCTTAGAATTTTAATTATTCTGAATCATATAATAGTTTTGTGAATATGTCAAGAGGACGTATAGCCAAAATATATCGGACTCCTGATGCGTATCCTATTGGACAACGTC
The DNA here is from genome assembly GCF_009498735.1 of Gracilibacillus oryzae. Classification (GTDB taxonomy): domain Bacteria; phylum Bacillota; class Bacilli; order Bacillales; family Amphibacillaceae; genus Gracilibacillus; species Gracilibacillus oryzae. The sequence continues at coordinate 2,184 of NZ_ML762462.1, read as the reverse complement.
TTAACTTGAAGAGATTCAGGGAGGGATTACTAGGAACAATATAAAGACAAAAAGTATCTTATTCTTTTTCAAATAGTCCATAGTCAATATCCTTTCTAACATTAATCCTTCTCATTATCCCGCTAACCTGCCACGCTATTATATGTGAACAAATTCCCAAAGTGACATAACTTCATACTTAAATCATACCAGAAGATAAAAGAATTATTGGTCTTTTGTGACCGCTTGAAAGAGTTGACACAGTTCTTGCTTGATAAAATGAAACACTTTTTTTCCAGTTTAGACTTCCATTTTTTAAGATAAAGCGTGTATGATGGTCTTAACTATAATGCAAACAATATCGTTTTTGCATTTATCGATGCTCAGAAAAATTTTATATACACTAATAATTATACACGGTAACAAAATTTTGCTTGTTGCACTAACGGGGCAGTTTAGTTGAAGAAAAGAATTGGTAAATGCGCATTAATATCGATAATTAATCAATTGTGAGTGTTTTTAGCAGGTATGGAGTGATTGTACTGTTAAATACCCACGCTATAAGGAACATCAGCACGGAAAACCCCAAAATGGACAATCCCATAGTAACGAAATACTTACTTGAAGTATTCATACGTACACTTACTCGATATGAACAGAACCCAATTGTTGCTCCCATTGTATTTATAACAATATCTGTTAAATCAAAGCTACCTAAATAAGTTACCATTTGTAAAATTTCCAAGCATAGAATAAAAAACACAAACAAGAAAATAAACTGAAAGTATGATTTTATATGTTTTTCAAACACCATTGGAACAAGTATTCCAAACGGAACAAATGCTAAAAGGTTACCAAGAGAAAATATCCATAGTTTAATAATATCTATTGAAAAATGGTTAGGCAGCCACAAAGGAATACTAATAAATTCAAATGAATACCGAAATTCTCGCACCTCTACAAGCCGTTGCGGACGGCCAAATCCGAAAAACATGAAGTATACCAATAGTGCTATATACATGCCAAAGAGTATAAATAGATATTTATTATTATTTTTTTGTTTTGTCAACTTTAACATCACCTTTAAAGTATAGAAATCGAAATTTATCTGTTGCACTTTATATAAAATACATAAACGACCCAAATTATATTATACAATACCAAATTATTATTCCCATCAGTTTTATGCAAAGACTAAAGGGTAGCTTTCCTTGAATAAGGAATTACGCTTTGTTTCATTTTAAAAGTATAGAAAAGAACCTTGGCTATTAAGCTAACGGGTGCTTTACTTAAACAAAGAAATAAAAGAAAGAGCTGGAATTATGCAAGTTCTTGTACATTACTTGTTGTATAGGCTCTTTTTTTAATACTGCGTGTATGAATTATTCGTCATATGGATCACGGTAGGTTTTTAATTAAAATTCCAATTAAATGTGTCATTTATTTGAGCAATAACCGAATTAATCATAGTTAAGGGTTTATGCGGTCTGAAGACAGCAGAAGATAAAAATCAATAGTACTGCATAATTCCACTCCGCAATAGATTGTATTTAAAATATTGGAAAAAGCTGTGACCGTCAAGTAAAATGATACAAAAGGCTACTGATCCATATGTCTCTAGCCTAAGGGGATAGGAGGGATAAAATGGACATAATTATACTTTTTATAAACATGATAGCTGGTGTTACCAACTGTATCACAAGCTTATTAAGAGTTATGTTTCCAAAATTATCTCCAAAGATCGGAGTATATCTTATCAGTATGAGTAAGATTACTTATACATCATTGTGTTCCAACAAATATATATCATTTAATAGTCTAAGGGCTCTATAAGCAGCTGCAAAGATATACGATATTATAGACAATTATTCTTCCAAAAAATCAAAAACACACCACCCAATAATAGGTGGCGTGTTTTTATGGTATCTTTATTCATATGCTTGTGAATTTTTCACTTACGAAATACATAAGTGATTTCTATATATACATCTGAAGATACTAAATCATTTTTAGATGTAGATCATGTAAACGGTCATTCTGTGGTACACTCTTTCTCATTAGGTGATAAATAATATGTCAGAGGTGGTACATTTCACTGGCAGTATTCACCTATTTATCTAGAAGATTTTGGTATGTCAACACTAAATCGAACAAATTTTTAAAGGTTGATTAACTTGTATTCAGTCGGTGTTAAATAATCTAATG
>NZ_ML762461.1 GCF_009498735.1 Gracilibacillus oryzae | reverse complement strand
AAAAGAACAAATATGTATTATGTGAATTAGGTTGTTAACATTGTATCTATATTTACACATAAAAAAGGACTTGACTATTTTTTCTGAATCTCTTGGCATTCACACCCCTTCTGAATGCCTTCACGAAATTTTTTCTGAAACTCATGGCATTCACACCCCTTCTGAATGCCTTCACGAATTTTTATCCGAATCTCTTGGCATTCAGACTCCTTCCGAATGCCTTCACGAATTTTTATCCGAATCTCTTGGCATTCACACCCCTTCTGAATGCCTTCACGAGTTTTTCTCCGAATCTCTTGGCATTCACACCCCTTCCGAATGCCATCACGAATTATTCTCCGAATCTCTTGGCATTCACACCCCTTCTGAATGCCTTCACGAGTTTTTCTCCGAATCTCAAGGCATTCACACCCCTTCTAAATGCCTTTCACGAATTTTTATCCGAACCTCATGGCATTCACACCCCTTCTGAATGCCTTCACGAATTTTTCTCCGAATCTCATGGCATTCACACCCCTTCTGAATGCCTTCACGAATTTTTCTCCGAATCTCATGGCATTCAACCGCCTCAATAAATAAAAGGAATAAGTTTCTTAGTCTTCCTGCTGTAATCATCAAATTGTCTTCCGTATTTTTGTGCTAAGTATTTATCAAGTGCAGGTATATTGTAAAAAGCAAATAAGCAGAATAGAAGGACTGGAATGCTCATTGCCCATGGAGATCTTGTAAGCAAGGCCAATGCTGTTACCCAAAGCAGGTCTCCGAAATAATTTATATGCATTGAGTAGCGGAACAGTCCTTCTGTGTATAATTTCCCTTTGTTTGCTGGGTCTTTTTTCCATCCATTTCGCTGCAGTTCAGAATAGGTATTAAGATAGGAACCTGTTAAAAATAATAAGATATAGATTAGATCCAGTAAGGTTAGAGGCACATCTGTTGTTAAAGAAAAGAGGGAAAAACCAATATAATATAACGAAAAAGCGATCGGAATAGAGAAGGCTTCCTTCCATGGCATTTTTCTTTTTAATAAATAAAAGATTGTCACACACATCCGCCCATATACGACAACAAACAGGCTAAACAAAATAACATTTCTCACTGACCACTCCTCTGACTGGAAGAACAAAATCCATCCGCCCACCAGCAGGATCAATGTCTCAAGCAGGAATAACGTTAATTTTTGCGGCAAGCTTTTTCCCTCACCCTCATATAAATCCAATTTCATCAGAAGACCTCCCTATTGATATTTTCATAACTTATGATACAGTACACCGTTCCTTTCAGCCAGGAAGATTTTATGGATATCGTACAAAAAGTGAGTAAACACTCATTGACAACCTTTTCTATATTATGGTATAAAATAAGTGAGTATTCACTCACAATACGAGGAGGAAACCCACATGAATGAAACGATTTCCATCCGGCAGATTAGCAAACGTTTTAAAGAAAAGACCGTCCTGAACACTATTGATTTAACAATGCAAGAAGGTAGTATTTACGGTTTTATTGGCCCATCAGGTGCTGGCAAAACGACCCTTGTGAAAATGATCGTCGGGATGGAGAAACCCGACAGTGGCTCCATTTCTGTGCTCAATCAAGCTGTGCCTAATTTCTCCCTATTACAGGAGATTGGTTATATGGCACAATCTGATGCCCTTTATCCAGAATTAACAGGAAAAGAAAACCTCACCTTCTTCGCTTCCTTATATCAACTGAGCAAAACGGAAATGAAGGAAAGAATCACTTATGCAGCACGTTTAGTCAATCTTACCGACCAGCTTTCGAAAAAAGTATCGGCATATTCCGGTGGGATGAAGCGCCGCCTCTCTCTAGCGATTGCCTTGATTCAAAACCCGAAAATTCTGATCCTTGATGAACCAACAGTGGGAATTGATCCAGAGTTAAGGCAGAGCATCTGGCAGGAGCTGATCCAGTTAAAAGAAGCAGGAAAAACGATTATTGTGACAACACATGTGATGGATGAAGCGGAACGATGTGATTATATTGCGATGATCAGGGACGGGGCCATTATTACGAGAGGGACACCTGCAGAACTCAAAGAGCAATATCATGCCACAAGCTTTGATGAAGTCTTTTTAAACGCGGGGAGGGAAAAATGATGAGAATATCGGCATTAGTGAGAAGAATTTTTCAGCAAATGTTTCGTGATAAGCGCACATTAGCCCTATTATTTGTAGCACCATTACTTGTGCTTACACTTGTTTATTTAGTATTTAATGGCAACAGTGTCGATCCAGCAATTGGTGTGGAAAATGTCAATGATCAGATCATCGAACAGCTGGAAGCAGCAAATATGGAAATCGAACAATTGGAAGGAATTACAGATACAGAGGAAACGATCATCGAGCAGGACCTAGAGGCCTTTTTAACAAAAGAAGAAAATGAATGGAAACTGACATTGTTAAACAGTGATCCTGGTACCTCCAAGGCCCTGCAAGTGCAGATCCAGCAAATCGTCAACCAAACTATTCAGACACAGGCTCTGAGTGAAAGCAGCATGAAGATAGATAGTTCCGCTCCCCCTGTGAAAACAGATTATGTATATGGTGACAGTGAAACAGAGTTCTTTGATGTGCTCAGCCCTATCCTGATCGGCTTTTTTGTCTTCTTCTTCGTCTTTTTAATCGCGGGGATCGGGTTACTGAAAGAACGAACATCAGGCACATTGGAAAGATTAATGGCGACACCGATCAGACGAGGGGAAATTGTTACAGCTTATTTAATCGGCTTTGGCGTATTTGCTGTGCTTCAAACCGCTGTGATCGTTTTTTATGCGATTCATGTTCTCGATATGGTGCTTGTTGGCTCGATCTGGAATGTCATCATGATCAATCTGCTGCTTGCATTAGTTGCCTTATCGCTTGGCATTCTGCTGTCATCCTTCGCATCATCAGAGTTTCAGATGGTACAGTTTATTCCGATCGTTGTTGTGCCGCAGATTTTCTTTTCCGGAATCCTGCCGCTGGAAGGGATGGCAGACTGGCTGCAGTTATTAGCGAAAATCATGCCATTGTATTATGCAGCAGATGCGTTAAAAGGTGTGATGTATGAAGGCTTAGGATTTGCCGATATAAGCGGAGACCTTCTCATTCTCGTTATTTTTGCAATTCTCTTTATTTTCCTGAATTTAGTTGCCCTGAAAAAGTACCGTAAGCTATAATGGTGGGAGTATGAAGGGACGTGTATGAAGTTGTCTGAAAGTAAGTTGTTGGATGCACTAATTGCTCAAGCAAAATTATCAAAAAAACATACAGAAAAGCAGCAGAAAATCGTCGAAGCCGCCATCCAGATTTTTGCTGAAAAGGGGTATGCCAATACTTCGACAAGTGAGATCGCCAAAGTGGCCGGAGTCGCGGAAGGAACTATTTTCAGGCATTATGGGACGAAGGATAATCTGCTTCTTTCTGTTATTCTTCCTTTTTTCAAAGAAACGTTTCCTGTTATGGCAGAAGAAGTGTTCATCGAAATTGCCTCAAATGTAGAGTCATTTGAAGAATTCCTTAAAGCCTTTCTCAAAAACAGGATTGCATTCTTCCTGGAAAACAAAGCAATAGCAAGAGTTGTGGTAAAGGAACTTATTTATAATGAGGAATTGAAAAAAGATCTATTGCCGTTTCTTTCTGAAAATTTTCTCAGCCGTGTCCATAAAGTGGCCGATTATTTTATCGAACGCGGCGAATTTATTGACATCCCTGCAGAAAGAATCGTGAAAATGGTGATAACGTTTGTGGGAGGATTTTTAGTTTCACGCTTAGTTTTCCTGCCTGATTATACTGTTACAGATGAAGAAATTGATGATGCCGTTCGTCTTGTCATAAGCGGGATCGGGAAGAAGGACGATGGGACAGAGTGAATGTCTGCTTTTGTCCTTTTTTCTGTTTCAACACTTCCTTGTACGGGTATCTCCATAGAAGATTAACCGTTTCAGAAAGGAAGTTCCCTTATGCTTGATACACTAATATTTGACAGCTGGAAAGGTTTGATCCGGCCATTTCTCATGTGTCTGCTTGCTTATCCTTTTCTAATTTTCATCCTGAGAATATTCGGAAAACGCACCCTTACACAGATCAATTTGTTTGATTTTATTATAACCGTTACGTATGGTGCTACTTTATCCAGCATCCTCACTAATAATAAAGTGTCATTTGCAGAAGGTGCTGTCATTCTGTTGATGCTGACAGTGCTTCAGTTTATTGTGTCACAATCGTCCGTCCACTCCAAGACATTTGCCGATTTTATGAAGGCGTCTCCCTCCTTTCTTTATCGTGATGGGCAATTTTTCGAAAAAAGCATGCAGCATCATCGCATCAGGATGGAAGACTTGAAAGCAGTCGTGCGGAAGCAGGGAATGAGTTCATTTGAGCAGGTTGAGGCGATTGTGCTGGAAGGTGATGGGACATTGTCTGTTATACAGAAGGAAGCGGGAAGTTCTAATGATGTATTGAGTGGGGTAGAATAGGCGAAAAAAGCAAAACAGGTGCTTCTCACACTTGTTTTGCTTTTTTATTAAAACCCGGTCTTCGGAATCAATACCGGCATTTGATCAAATGGCTTCCTTCTTCCTGCCCTTATTTCAGAAACATTATCATGCGCCTTGCACATTTCTGCAATAAAATCCTGATATGGCTGCTGGGCCACATCAATCAAGCCAATCTGATAATTCTCCCCGTCGAATCTCCCTAAAACAGGCTGATCATTATATTGAAAATAATGAACACCTACAAGGCCGGGAATAGCAGCACCTTGTTCGACATAATAGCGGTACGCCTTGCCTCTGTCCGACTGATTCCTTGCAGCTTTAATTCCATAAGCAGGGAGACCAGCATCTGCTCCGCCAAAATGGAATTCGCCGATGATTACTGGCATGTTCAGCTTTTTACTAATATATTCTATCTGATCCTTATCAGGCATGTCTTGGTAGCAGTTAATCGAAAACACATCAAAAAGCTCACAGCCCTCCAGCAAATCCTTACTTGATATCCAGGCATACCTTATCCCCATATTCAGATGATTCTGATCCACTTTCCTGCACTGTGTCAGCGGAATTTCAATATATTTTCTGACAAGTATCTTTTGAAATTCACTAAAGTCGTTCTCTTGTGCAAGGGAATGGGATAATCGCAGTTTTTCCGGGACAAGCAAATCAGCAAAGCTTGCTAATCTCGTTTGCCATGCTTGATTTAAACGGTCAATCTCTGCATACTTTTCCTCCAGGTAATCGGCAAAGGCTTTTTTGCTGCAGGTTGTTTCCTTTTGATAGAGCATCACTTCCACCAGATTTACGTCTTCCACAAACGCCCAGTGCGGCTCATTTCTCATAAAATAGCCAACGACTCTGCGATCTTCCCGGATACTTTCCAACTGTTTGGCGAATTCTCGAGCATTCCGCTCATATGCAGGATCAAAAACATCAGGGAAATCGCGGTAAATCTTCTGCTCTGTTTCGGGAAAATCATTCATTTGAAAAACATATGGCAAATCGGAATACTGAATAAAATTTTCATCAGACCAGTTGCCGATTGTGTTCATTTGCCATTCTTTTAATCTGTTATTTGTCAGCTTCATCCAGTTATCATACCAGTTGTCTCCGAATGCTCTGATCAGGTTGGCAAGATGAAAATCGAAGAAATCACCTTCAAATGCCGGGGCGAATTTTTCATCTTTTTCCGGAAGCGGTGGAAGTAAGTTTTCCATCCCCTTGATTTTCATCGGACTGTTTGCTCTTACACAGTTCACACCGATGCTGAAAAAAGCTTCCCCATCTGGATTTACCAGCCACCATTTCTCTCCATCATATTGGGTACGAAAAAAGCCAGTCGCTGCATAACTTTCCCCGCCTTCCATCTTAAAAGGTCTCTTCCCATCATTATCAAGAGCTCGATTAATCGAAGCAGTTAATTGTTCGGTGTCACGGATTTTTTCTGGCCATTCTCTGAAATTATTCTGGCCCATTTCATCAACATAGACGATTTTTTCCTTTTTGAAATTAGGTTCATGTGTTAACAGCTCCATATTGGATAGCGAAAAACTCCTGCCATTTTGTGATGATGGTGTCTCTATATAAACTGTCTGAATACTTTCCAAATCGATATGGGCATCCCCTCTCAGAACTGTCTGCATCACATTAGGATAACGTTCAAGAAACAGCTTCTCCCCATTCAGTGCTTTTAATGGCAAACAAATCTTGACAGGAACATTGGGCAAGATGCCAAAATGAACTTGAATGAACCTTCCCCCTGCTTCAACAAACCGGCAAATGATCACAAGCACATCGTCTGACTGATGAAAAACTTTCGCAGCAAAATATTCATTCTGTAAAAATGCTTTTTTGGAATGGTCTGTCAGCTCCCATTGCAGCCCGCCACCTTTAGGTGAGGCAGTCAGATGCAGAGAAGCTTCTTCCCCATATTGCAGTTCAATATTATTCATTTGCATTAGCTTATGTTCTTTAAGAAAATTCACTGGACATCTCCCCCCTACTCTTTCACTGATCCCATCACAATTCCTTTGACAAAGTACTTTTGCAGAAACGGATAAACAAGTAAAATCGGAAGTGCACCGATAAAGATTTGTGCAGATTTAACTGTTCTTTGGGATAAATTCTCTAGATCTTCCGGGTTTGTACTGATTTTACTCATATCCTGCTGGACCACAATTGTCTGGAGAAAGGTTGCCAGCGGGTAATTCGATGTTTCCCTCATATAAATGAGACCGTCAAACCAGGAGTTCCAATGCCCCACCATTGTAAAAAGCGTGATTGTCGCAATCCCAGCCATCGACAATGGCAGATAGATTTGGAACAAAATCCGGAAAAACCCGGCGCCATCTATTTTGGCCGCTTCCTCCAACGATTTTGGGATTGTTTTGAAGAAGTTCATTAACAGAATCAGGTTGAAGGCATTTACCACACCTGGTAAGACAAGGGCCCAGACCGTATTGGTCAAATTCAGATTACTGACCAGAATATAATTCGGGATCATCCCGCCTGAGAATAACATCGTAAAAACAATGAACCACATGTAAAAGTTTCGTCCCTTAAATTCTTTTGATAAAGCATAGCCTGCAAAAACTAACACTGCCATTGTAATAAATGTGCCTAAAGCAGTCCGGTAGAACGAGTTGTATAATGTCTGCAGGAATAAGGGATTGCCGAACGTTTTTTCATATGCTTCTGTTGTAAAATCAATTGGAAGCAGATTAATTATGTTGGCACTTGCTGCTTCCTTCCCGCTGAATGACACGGCAAGGACGTGAATTAACGGCAAGATACATAAAATCGCCAATGAAATTAATAAGGTATAATTGAAAATACTGAAAATCTTGTAACCTAGTGTTTTATGATACATTTTCTGTCCCTCCCTTTTTTAGAAAATCCGGTAGTTTGCCAGCTTAAATGCTAAGCGGTAGGCGACAACGATCAAGACAAAGCTGATCACAGATTTAAATAATCCTACTGCCGTGGCAAAACTGAAATTCCCGTTCTCTAATCCCATTCGATAAACATACGTATCAATTACATCCCCTTTATCATAGACAAGCGGGTTGTACAGGTTAAAGACCTGATCAAATCCTGCATTCAGAATGTTCCCAAGCTGAAGTGTACTGATAACAATAATAATCGGTAGCATTGCCGGCAATGTAACATGCAATGTCTGTTTAAAGCGGTTCGCACCATCCATTTCAGCCGCTTCATAAAGGTCTGGATTCACTCCACTGATTGAAGCAAGATAGACAATCATCGAAAAGCCGAATTCCTTCCAAATATCACTTGTTACAAGCACTGTCCGAAACCAGTCCCCATCACCGAGAAAGAAGATTGGTTCGATATTGAAAATAGTCTCCAGCAATCTGTTCACAATCCCGCCATTAACAGAAAGGATATCAATCAGAATCCCGCCGAGAATTACCCATGAGAGAAAGTGCGGCAGATAGACCATTGTCTGGATACTGCGTTTTACACTCATTTTCCTAACTTCATTGAGTAATAATGCCATCACAATCGGAACTGCCAGCCCGAAGATGATCTTTAGAACAGAGATAATAAATGTGTTCCAGATAACCTGAACAGAATCATCAAATTCAAATAATGCCTGAAAATGCTTGAGACCTACCCACTGTGATCCGAAAAAACCTTCCCATGGCTTGTAATCCTGAAATGCCATAATATTACCGAACATAGGCAAATAATTAAAAATAATCGCAAAAATGATGACAGGCAAAACTAACAGATGCAGCGGCCATGTTTGTTTAAAATTAAATGAAGCAAGATAACTGTTTTGCTTTCGCTTTTCTTTAGGATTCTGTAACACGCCTTCGTTGTATCCGCTTACTTTTCCTTTCATCCTAACCCCTCCTTCAACCAAAAAATGTGAAAATTGTGTATTGAAAAAAAATAATGATCTGTTATTATTATATCAACTTGAACAGTACATACCTATGACAGGTAATTAACATCTGTAGCCCCATTGGCAACCATTTTCTAAAGGCCAGGTGAAGAAATTGATTAAATACAGAATTTTCAACAAGCTTGTGTTGGCTTTGTTCTTATTACTGATCATTTGCTCCGCCCTTTTTGGCCTGACACAAAAACTGAATGAAAGTATCATGCGCGAAAGTCTGGAAAGTTCCACAAGAAAACAGCTTGATTATTCTGTTGAACAATTGGAAAAAGATCTGCATCAGCTGGAAATTATGAGCATTCTGCTTATCAATGACAGAAGTATCACATCCTATAATTCCTCGTTTGACTTCAGCAGCAATATTGATCACCTTTTGAAACGGAAATATGTAGAGGAGAAGCTGAAAATCCAGCAGAATATCATCCGGTCATTTAATGAGTTTACCGTCTATTGGCCACAGACAGAAGAAATCATCTCCACACATAGTGAAACAGAATATAATGAAAATTATCTTGTTGAGGCACCGAAAAACAAATGGTTTCCGACCTTATCGGCAGATGGTAATTTCACCTTCAGTTTTATGGTCACAAGTCCTTTAGTCGTCGAACACAATATTGAAAACGTTATCACGGTTGTAGAAACAAGCTTTACCTCTGATTTTCTGGACAATGTGCTGAGTTTAATTAATGCGTCAGGCAATGCGAATTCGTTTTTTTATTTTTCCAACAATAATAGTTATTCCAGTAATGGAATAGAGGAATCAATCATTGCTGAAATTGCAGCAGATCCTTCATTCAACAAAGAATCAGGATCCTTGATAGCAGAGAGCGATAAGGTTAAATATGCCGTGCATTATCGCTATATTTCTTCACTTGATGCCAAAATCGTCAGTTATACAGAGCTTGATCGTTTCCTGGCACCACTTAACGATATTAAATATTTAATTTATTTGTGTCTTTTCACCTTATTTATGACAGGCATCCTGATGGCATATCTTCTGCATCGCCACTTGCGCTACAACATGAAACATTTGGTGAACAAAATCGATCAGTTAGGAAGAGGACAATATGAAAGCAGGGTAACCATTAAAGCAAACAATGAGTTTGACTATCTTTTTTCCCGTTTTAACCGGATGGCACAGAAAATTCAGGCACTGATTGAGGATGTTTATGAAGCAAAGCTGAGAACCCGGGAAGCACAGTATAAGCATTTGCAATCCCAAATAAATCCTCACTTTCTTTATAATTGCTTATTTTATATTGTGTCAATGGCAAAACGGTCACCTGAAGCAGTGATCAGAATGGCTGACAACCTTGCGAAATATTACCGCTATATCACGAGGAAAAATGCCGATCTAACCGAGCTTTGTGATGAGATATCTTTTCTGAAAAATTATCTGGAGGTTCAAAGTCTCCGAAACAATCAGCTGATATACAGAATAGATATTGATGAGGAGATGAACAGTGTTATGATCCCTCCTCTGACCATTCAGCCGATTATTGAAAATGCCATTATTCACGGAATTGATAAACGGAAGGGCGCTGGAGAGATTAAAGTAACGGGAGAAGCTTCTGCCGAATTTTGCCGGATTATTATTGAAGATGACGGAAAAGGTCTTCACCCGGCAGAACTGAATACACTCTTATCGACGATCAATCAGAATAATGCATCAGAGAAAGACAGCTACGGCTTGTGGAATATAAACCAGCGTCTCCGCCATTATTATGGCAGTAAAGCAAATGTATTGATCCAGCAAAGAAGTCCCAGTGGATTGAGAGTAACCATCACATTCCCGAAGATTCCGAAAACTCATTCGCTGAGAAAGGAGAGGTAAAGATGAATATTTTACTTGTTGATGATGAAAGCTTTGTATTGGACTATTTAGAAGACTGTATCCACGAGCTTGATCTGGACATTGATTTTATTTATCGCGCGGATTGTGTGGAAGATGCTTATGATTTGCTAACAGAGAACGATATTCCTTTATTGATAACAGATATTCGAATGCCCGAAAAAAGCGGATTTGATCTGTTGCACTTAATACAATCCGATAATTTATCCCCAAAGATCATTCTTTTGTCAGGCTACTCCGAATTTGAATTTGCACAAACCGCTATTCATTATGGTGTGGAAGAATATCTGTTGAAACCTGTGATGCCTGAGGAGCTGCAGAGAGTGTTAGAATCAGCGATCGATAATGTCACAAATGAAAACAGGAAAAGAAGTCATACTAGAATCCATTACCAGCAAAGCTTAAGTGTAATGAGAGAGCAGCTTCTACTGGAATTGTTACAGGGAAAAGCTTTTTCGGAAAAAGACCTGCAAACAAAGCTTTCCGAACTGCTTATCGACATTCCTTATAGCAGTGAATGTATTATTGGCTCGATCCAGATCAGAGATCACAGCAATGTGGACAGGAATGAGATTGATTTTTATACGAAAGCATTTGTAAATATTACGGAAGAGATTCTTTTCGATGGGATTCTATCGGAGAAAAAGCTCTGGTATTGTACCGATCATTATCAGTTTTTCCATTTTATTATCCCTTCCAGCCAGATCGGATCTATTAACGAGAAGCTCGTCAGTGTGAAACGAACAATAACAGATTTATTAAAAGTTCCGGTTGTAATCTTTCAATCAGAGGTTTTTCATCTTCACACAGATTTTCATTCGAAATACATGCAAATCATTAACTATAGCTTAAGGCTGACAGAACAACATGAAGATAAAATTCATCTGATGAAAAACTTTGATCATGCCAAAACGCCGATCTATTTCCATCATTTAAATGAAGTTCCTTCTATGCTGCATCTTATGGAAGCCTCACGCTGGAATGAAGCACTTGAGAAGGTCGAAACAATTCTTGCTACGATGGAAAAGGAAGACAATTATTCCCAACAGCACCTGATCGAAATGATGTATTATTTATTCAGTTGTTTTTCCTATATCTCGGCAAAAAATAATATGGAACTTGCCGATATTTCAGAAGGTCTGCTGTTTATCCAGAATCCATTCAGCATCCAGACACCTCAGAATATAAAACAATGGGTTAAAAAATGTATCGATCATTTAAGCAAGGCGGAGTCGGGTTCGAAGAGTAATAAAAATTTTCTAATCTCCCAAATTCATACTTTTATATCCGAAAACATGCACAAAGATGTAACGTTAGGGAATATTGCGGAACATGTTTACTTACATCCTGTCTACCTTTCCAGAATGTACAAAAAAGAAACAGGGGTGAGCCTTTCTTCTTATATTTTTCAATTACGCATGCAAAAAGCAGTCACCTTGCTATTAACTTCCAACAGGAAAATTGCGGATATTTCGCTTGAGGTGGGTTATCAGAAAACGCAATATTTTATTCGATTATTTAAGGAACATTACAAGATGACCCCTCAGAAATACAGAGAAGCACATTATAAAAATTAACATACCGCACTTCTTTTTTTGAGTGCGGTATTTGCATCTGATTTATTCAGAGAACTCTTCTATCTGCCAGCTGTGTTTCCAATGAATCTCTGCCTGTATATCTGGATGTATTTTTAATGGCAGCCATACATAAGTGGAAGCGCCTAAAAAATTAGGATTCCAGCGATCGCCCATGTAAATGAACTCCCCTTTTTCCTGATTAACAGGTAAAACAAAAGTGCTCTGTGAATCAAAAGTCGTCTGCTTGTGATCATTTATACACGGATCACCCAAACGTTTAAAAGGCTTCATCAGATGATTGGAAACCGAAATTTCCGCCTGATTCGGATCCCAACCTGTACATCCAGATGTGATCATAAAGTATTGATTTTTATAGTAAAAAAGGGCTGGTGCTTCTCTCATTTGATCAATAAACTGGCGTGACCACCCTAAACCAAGCTGTGCCTCGGTAAATTGCGGTCTGATCCTTCCCTCATCTTCTGGTAGATCAATCCAAGTATAGTCACTGTTCAATTTCACAATATACATCGTCCAGTTTCCTTCTGAAGCGTAGATTACATAGGCAGCATCAGCTTCCCCGTCATTTTCAGCGGTATGATCAACAAATAATGTCATATCCCTGAATGAATTTCCTAATTCCTCTTCATTTGTATGAGAGTCAAACCCTCTTTCCGGCTCGTATTTGACAGGCCTGTCACAAAATAAAAACTCAAATGGACCTGTTGGGTGCTCACTGACGGCAACCCCAGCCATCGAAAATGCGTACCCTTTTTGTTCTGCATGCATCCACATCACAAATTTGCCTGTTTTTTTATTATAGATAACTTTCGGCCGTTCCACCCTGCCAAGGTTCTCACCCCAAAGCTCTGGCGGCATATCTTCCTGCTTCAAAACCAGCCCTTCATTTTTCCAGTTGTATAAATCCGTTGATGAATAGCAGCTGATTCCGGTGTTATTGTAATACCCTTTTGTGTTATCTTCCCCGTACCAGTAATAGCGGTCATTGTACAGTAAAATGCCGCCGCCATGTGCACTGATATGCTTACCATTGTCATCTTTCCATATTTGGCCGGGAGTAAAAGAATGGTTCATATAGGTTTACCCTTTCTTTAAACTGGATTTTTTTGAGTGGTGCATTTATGATACTTTCTTGGATGCATAACTCTCCTGCCACTCACGTGTTTTGATGCTATGAAACTCCCATAATAAAGAAAGAACCCGAACTGATTTTTTGGAGTAAAAAATGTCCGGATTCTATTTTTTTCAGCATCGACTAGCTTTATTTTTCAATACTGTCATACCATTCGTTGATTTCTTCTTCAATATTCTGTCCGCCTTTTGCGTAATATTCCTCAACAAAATCATCAAATCCATCGATTGGATATTCGCCGTAAATGATCTTCGCAAATGTTTCCAGTTCTAATGTCTGCAGGTTCTCTCCTCTTGATTTCATTGTTTCCGTTGGTGCGCCAAGGAAAAGGCTCGCTGTATTCGTGTCCCGCATCTCAAAGTTAAGCGCTCCTGCTTTTATCGCAGACTCATCACTTTGGGCAATGACTTTCTGTGCACTTGTTTGCGGTTCATTTCCTTCATAAATATAATGATGATCTTCTGATGACTTGAGCGGAATCTCTGGAACATTCCAGAATAAATTGTACTTCCCTGGTGTAGCCGCCGTATCTAAAGGTGTCGGGAATTTGGCTGGATCATACACAGCTTCCCCATCTACCATGGCATAATCATAGCCTTCAAAGAAACCATGCTGGAATTCGCCTGTTTCAAAAACTCTGTCATAAATTTTATCAAAATAGTGGAAGAATGCGTCCATATGTTCAAAGTCTTTTCTGAACATCATTACTTTACCTTCATTCAGGCTGTTCATAAAACGTGCGGATTGGCCATCAGGGCCTACAGGTAACTTAAATGCTTCCAGCACTGCATCTGGATTCGTTGATTTTATATCACCTAATGGCCATCCTCCTGCCCAGAATGGTGCTGCAATCATTCCTGATTTCCCTTGAATAAATGCTTCCGTTGCTTTCACTTCATCAAGAACGGCTAACTCCTGATCAAGGTATCCTTTGCTGTACCACTCACTCAGTTTTTGCAAGCCTTCTTTTATTCCTGGCTGGACAGAGCTGTACACCAATCTCCCCTCTTCATTTTCTAAATAGGTCCCAGGGATATAATTGCCCGTATAAGCACCAAAGACAAAGCCTACATCAGACATCCAGTTATTGAAACCATTTCTTCCGGCAAAACTGAATCCAAATGTATCGTCAACCCCATTGCCATCTGGATCATCATTTGTGAATGCGTCCATCACTGCTTCAAATTCTTCCATTGTCTCAGGTGCATCAAGCCCTAAATTCTCGAGCCAGTCCTGTCTGATCCATAAAACCGGACTTGTTCCATCACCTGCTGTAAAGATTGGCAGCCCCATCAGTTTTCCGTCCTGGGTAACCTGATTAAACGCATAGCTGTTTTCTTCATAAAGTTTTTTCAGACGGTCGGATGCATATTGATCAAAGGCTTCGGAAATGTCCATTACCTTTCCTGATTGAATCAAGTCATCAATCAAAATAGTATCCTGAACAATAAAGGCATCAGGCAGCTCTTCATCAGAAGTAAGAGATAATCTTAATTGCGTATGATAAGCACTGTTATCTGCACTTTCCCAAAGATCTTTTATTTTAATTCCTAATGTTTCCTCTGCCCACTTGTTATGAACATTATTATGAATATCCTCTCCGTTAATAAAAACATAGTCAGAGCCAACAGGTCTTGCTGTAGTAATTTCAACAGCAGGCTCAAATTTTCCATCTTCATTCACCTGCGATTCGGTTGCTTCACCTGAAGTTTCCGGTGCTTCCTTTTCTGAACCAGTCTCTTCCGTGCCGCCTCCATAACTACAAGCCGCTAATAAGAAAACGGTTACAATAAGTGCTAATAAAATAGAAAGTTTTCTTTTCATAATTGACCTCCTTTTTTTATTTCTTTTTTATTATAGCTGGAAAACAGCCATGGTGATATGCCCTATTTTCTACAAACATAACCAGATTGTAAACCTTAGCAAGAGCCAAGCTTGTAACATCCGCCACAATCCTTAACAAAAAAAGTTAGCAATAGTTGATAGATTCGCGCCACTCTTTCCTTTATAGTTAATTGTATAAGGAGTTGACGATATGATTGGTATGAATATTCGACTTTTGCGTAAACGAAATAAAATGAGTCAGGAAATACTTGCAGAGAGGCTGAACGTCTCACGCCAGACGATCGCAAAATGGGAGAATGACGAAGCTCTGCCTGACCTTCAGAAAGGCAAAATGCTTGCTGATATTTTCAGGATTTCTCTCGATCAATTATCCAATGATCTGCAGGAAGAAGAGGTACAACAGCTTGGCCCGAAAGGAAAACACTTTTTTGGTGTGGTAAAGGTTGGCGAAAGAGGACAAATCGTTATCCCAAAACAGGCAAGGGATCGGTACGGAATTCAAGCAGGCGATAAGCTGATTGTGCTTGGAGAAGATGAGACTAAAGGGATCGCTGTGTTAAAAAGTGATGCTTTCCTTGAATTTGCGGAGATGATTCGCCAAGCGGAAGATCAGGAGGAAACAGAATGAGCAAAATCGTATTCTTTTCACTGCCGGCACATGGACATACCAATCCTACCATTCCAGTTGTAGCAGAGTTAGTTGCGCGAGGGCATCAGGTCAGATACTATTCATTTCTGGTATTTCAGGAAAAAATTGAACGTGCCGGAGCAGAATTTGAAGCTTGTGATGAATTTTTGCCAGACACTTCAGAAAAAGAACTAAAGAAAAAGGCAGGAAGAGATTTTGCTGCATTAATCGAAATGATGGTGGATACGACTATTGCAATGGAAGAAAAAGTCTGTGCCGAATTACATGAATGGCAGCCTGACTGAATTGTATCCGATTCTTTTAGTTTATGGGGAGAACTTTTTGCAAAAAAACTGAACATTCCTTATGTCTGCTCCACTACTTCCTTTGCCTTTAATCAGCATACCGCAAAGCTGATGAAGCCAGGCATGAAAGAAATGTTCCGCATGATCCTTGGAATGCCGCGAATTCACAAAAAAATAAAGCAGCTTCACGAGCACGGCTATCAGGTGGATTCATTTGTCTCACTTATTCAGAATAGTAACGATACTGACACGATTGTTTATACATCAAGACAATTCCAGCCAATGGCGGAGACTTTTTCTGAAAAATTTACGTTTGTTGGTCCCACTGTCAAGACATCTCCTGCGTATAATGAGCAGGCCAGAAAAGTGATTTATATTTCTCTTGGCACTGTACTTAATCAGAACAAAGATTTTTACCAGAATTGTATAAAGGCATTTGCCGGGAGCGATTATGAGATTGTAATGTCAATCGGGGAAAAAACAGACATGGCAAGCCTTGGGCAGATACCAGAGAATTTTACTGTGGAGAATTCTGTAAATCAGCTCTCCGTTTTGCAAAGAGCCGATCTGTTTATCACTCATAGCGGAATGAACAGTGTGAATGAAAGTCTCTATTTTGGTGTGCCGATGATATTGTATCCCTTTCACAGTGAACAAAAGTTGATCGCCGAACGTGTGGCAGAGCTTGGGGCAGGAATGCGGCTGAAAGGTCATAAAGCACGGGAGTTGAAGGAAGCTGTTGATCGAATTTCGAGAGATGCGAGCTATTTTGAGAATGCGCAGGAGCTTGCTGTTGATTTTCAACGCTTGGGTGGAGCGGTGGAAGCAGCTGATGTGGTGTTGGGGAAGATTGCGGAAAGCAGCTAATTAGGCGAGTCTTCGATGAGAATGAAACCTCTACTTTAAATAATCCGTATAACTATGATAAGGGAGGTAGAATACCCAATGATTTTCCGTTCTAAAGTAGATGCTTTTTTTATTAGATTTATGACAATTATCTTACTCATTCTCGGTGCAGCATCATTTTTTCCAATATTCTTGGAAGAAGGAATGGCATTACCTGAAATTCTAACACTGATTGCGGTGTTTCTTATTGTAACAAGCTTCTTGTTATGGTGTGTGTTTTCTGTAAAATATGCTTTCTATCAAGATTACTTACTGGTAAAAGGCGGGCCTATTAGAAGCAGGATCCGATATGAAAAGATAACGAAAGCTGCGCCAACAAACGCTGTCTTTGCAGGATACAGAATTTTATCAGCAAGAGATGGGCTTGAAATCTTTTATAAAAATGCAATTTTCGGAAGTGTGAAAATTTCACCGAAGGAAAAGGAAGCTTTTATTGATGAGCTGAAGAAGCGGTGTCCTGATGCCAGGATTGAGGGATAGAGTTGGAGCCCCGGGAGTTGGACTAGGCTTCCGGGTTTTTGCATTTCTTTATTTGCACATCCTGCGACTTATTTGCAGTTTCCGCTTTTTATTTGCACTTTCCTCAGCTTATTTGCAGCTTTCGCTTTTTATTTGCACTTTCCTCAGCTTATTTGCAGCTTTCGCTTTTTATTTGCACTTTCTCATCTTCTTGCGTCTTCCCGCCTTCTTCTTGCGACTTCAAAGCTCCTTCTTGCGACTTCCTCGCTTCTTCTTGCGACTTCCCGCCTTCTTCTTGCGACTTCCCGCCTTCTTCTTGCGACTTCCCGCCTCCTTCTTGCGACTTCCCGCTTTCTTCTTGCGGCTTCCCGCTTTCTTCTTGCGACTTCCCGCCTTCTTCTTGCTACTTCCCACCTTCTTCTTGCTACTTCCCGCCTTCTTCTTGCGACTTCCTGCCTTCTTCTTGCGACTTCCCGCTCCTTCTTGCGACTTCCCACCCCCTTCTTGCGTCTTCCTGCTTTCTTCTTGCGACTTCCCGCTTTCTTCTTGCGTCTTCCCGCTTTCTTCTTGCGACTTCCCGCCTTCTTCTTGCGACTTCCCGCCTTCTTCTTGCGACTTCCCGCTCCTTCTTGCGACTTCCCGCCTTCTTCTTGCGATCGCCTCCCCGCCCGCTTCTTACAATTATTCCGAAGCATAAAAAACAGGCTTCCTCATCATCCAATAAGAAAGCCTGCCTTAACAGTAAGATATTTAATTCTCTGCTTTTTGCTCTTTCATTTGATCCATGATCTCTCTTGTTTTTTCCTCTTCTTCGTCCACACGATCTTTGAGGGTCTGCTTCTTTTCTTCATTCCATTGATCCATTTTTTCTGCTCGTTCCTCAAGCAATGTCGTGACCTCTTCTGCTGTTTCTGCTGTGATTATTTCTTCCTGTTCCAGACTATCCAAGCCGTCACGCAGCATGCTGTTTTCGTCATCAACTACATCGCCAAAGAAAGAGGCAATCGAATCAACCTCATTATTTTTGTGAATGGCATCCCAAGTCAGGTTGACACCTTCTGTAGCGCGCCACATTGTTTTGTCTACCGATTCTCTTGCTTTTGTTATACTGTCTTGGGCAGTTTCGAATAGTTCTTCAACAGAATTAGCATTGGTAAACGTACCTCCACCAGCTTCTGCTACTTCCTTGAGCTGGACTTGTGCATCGTTTCCTACATTAAAGCCGATAATATTAACAGCTGTGGCAATGCCTGATTCATGTAATTCTTTGGCTGCTGCAACAGGGTCACCGCCACATGTTTCTTCCCCGTCACTTATGATGTAAACGATATTTTCCACATTTTCTGCTGATTCTGCCTGCAAGTCATTTTTCGCTGCTAAAATGGAGCTTGCAAGCGGCGTCCATCCTGCCGGTTCAAATTGACCTAATGCCTCACTAAACGTATTTTCATTATATGTATTTAATGGGTAAACAACTTCCGTACTCTCACATGATAATTTTTTATTTTCTTCACTTCCACTTCCAACATGGCCATACACACGCAATAATACCTTGGTTTCTTCCGGCAGATCTGATACAAATTGCTGCAGTGCATCCTTCGCTGCTGTCATTTTGACCTCACCGCCAACCGTTGCTCCCATACTTCCACTGGAATCTAGTAATAATGCGATTCGCTGTTCTTTTACTTCTTCCTCTGATTCTTCTCCTTCACTTCCCGGTGCGTCTGATACGAGAAAGGATGGGTTAAATTCTTCATATCTTTTTAATGCTTCTTCATAATCCGCTGCTAACAATTGGACAAGATGGTTATATGTTTCCTGTGCCGTTAAATCTTCCGGTAATTCTGCTATTGCCTGTGTCCATTCCGTACTGTCCATATTATCAATTGCAGCCATATCCCCAGGTCCCTCTTGTACCATTTCTTCAGGCTCAGTCGCAGTAGCTGGAGCCGTCGATACTTCTACTGCTTCTTGCTCTTCCTCGTTCTGTTCTTTGTTTTCTTCTTTCTCTTCTGTTGGCTCGTTGTTCTGCTCTTGGTTTTCATTGGCAGAATTCTCGTTGGAACAGCTGATTAATATAGTCGCAAAAGAAAGAATCATAAGAAAATAGAAAATTCGTCGTTTCATATCTTACCTCCTGTAATAATAGTGATGGTGTGGTCTCCATAAACTCTTGATAACATATACTTTCTCCAGCTTTATCTATCTGTTTACCATATTATATACCCACCCTGTTTCTCTGAAAAAGTGCGATATTTCTAAGAAAGTGAAGATAAGGAGAAGAGATACAATGGTGTACAGGACAGTCTTAGCATTCATTTTATTACACCTCATTGACCTCATCATTCCTAAGAAGAAGATAAAACCTAAAATACCAGCTACAGGAAAGACAATCGCGCGTACAACTGGATCAGATTCAACAACCGTAAAACCTCTTGGCGTGTTCTCACCAAATATGAAGGTAAACCCAAACATTAGCACCAAAGCAGTTACGCCTGAATATACCGTTAGTTTTTTCCATGCGGAATTTGACATTTGCATCACCTTTTTTCCCCTATGAATCTTCTATACCAACTATTCACCAACACCTCTCAAAGAATGGGA
The DNA here is from genome assembly GCF_009498735.1 of Gracilibacillus oryzae. Taxonomy (GTDB): domain Bacteria; phylum Bacillota; class Bacilli; order Bacillales; family Amphibacillaceae; genus Gracilibacillus; species Gracilibacillus oryzae. The sequence continues at coordinate 1,631 of NZ_ML762461.1, read as the reverse complement.
AATCTCTAAGAATATGATAATAACGATAATAATCAAAATGGTAGAAATAACAGTTTTCATATTAAGCTTGTTACCCATTATGGACCTCATCATTCCAAGTACGAACACAAAACCTAAGAGACCTGTAACTATATCTAAAGCAAGGAGTGTTGATCGATCGGCATCTACCACCATAAAGCCCTCTGGTGTGTTCTCTCCTAATATAAAAATACTCCCAACACTTATCCCAACCGCTAATATACCTGTAATTATCGTTAGTTTCTTCCATACTGAGTTTGACAAAGGAGACCACCTTCTATTCAAAATTTCCCACGTAATTTGGGACATGACCTTTCGAAGTTAGTACTCATTAAGGAATCCTTCAAAAAAACCTATCAACAATTATGGTCATTATATATGCTGCTATCAGAAAACTAATAACATACCAAAATGTTTTAAAGGTGACTCCTCCTGTTTTTTCTCTATAGTTAGCAAGCAAGCCAATTACACCACAGATAAAGATTATTCCTAAGAAAACAATCCCTAGAGGGCTGGATTTTATTTGGTATGGTTCTTCGTAGAAAACAGCGAACATTATTCCAATGGTTAAAAATGCGATTGTACTAGTTATTCTCTCTAGGTTTTTCCAGGTTTTATCAGACATAAGTATTCTCTCCTAACTATTTATAAAAGCTGTATAGGAAAGTTATTTCACCTGTCCATAACCATATTATACAACCACCCTGTTTCTCTGAAAAAATGCGATATTTCCAAGAAAGTGAAGAGAATGAGAAGAGATACAATTGTGTACAGGACAGTCTTCACATTCATTTTATTGCCCATCATTGATCTCATTATTCCTAAGAATGTGATAAAAAACAAAACACCAGTAATAGGAAACAAAATTGCTAGTAATACTGGATCGGCATCAACGACCATAAAGCCTCTTGGCGTATTCTCACCTAATATAAAAATAGCCCCAAACATTAGCACCAAACCAATTACACATGAATATATCGTTAGTTTCTTCCATGCGGAATTTGACAAATGAGATCACCTTCTATACTAATCTATTTTCCACATAATTCTGGAAATTACCTCCTTGTTAATTCTTTGTTTTTCCTTCTTTTGCAAAGCTGGTATTCATTTGAGAATCTCCATATCCTTCAAAAAAACCTATCAACAATTATGGTCATTATATATGCTGCTACCAGAAAACCTGCTGTATACCAAAACGTCTTAAAGGTGACTCCTCCTGTTTTTTCTCTATAATGGGCAAATAATCCAAATGCACTGCAAATGAATATTATTCCTAAAAGAACAATGCCTAGTGTGCTGGTTTTTATTTCATATGGTTCTTCAAAAAATACAACACATGTTATTCCAACGGTCAAAAGTGCTATAACAGTAGCTATTCTCTCTAACTTTTTCCAAGTTTTATCAGACATAAGTATTCTCTCCTAACTAATTCAAAAAGTTATATAGGAAAGGTATTCTTAGATTTTTCCAAAGTCCGTTCATTTCTTTTACCTATCTGTTACCATATTATATACCCACCCTGTTTCTCTTAAGAAGTGCGATATTTCCAAGAAAGTGAAGAGAATGAGAAGAGATACAATTGTGTACAGGACAGTCTTCACATTCATTTTATT
>NZ_ML762460.1 GCF_009498735.1 Gracilibacillus oryzae | reverse complement strand
ATAGATCGACTATATTTGGACAACCAAGTGTTTCAAATTAATAAGCAAAAATTGTGTCATTCTACTTGACGGTCACACCTGTGTAGCCAAACCATTTTCACCAATTAAGTCTGCTAAAGCAACAAAACTGGTCAAGCTGAGATAAATTGTAATAGTAATTTTCTCTTCGGTAAAATTGCCAAGCGGTGAGCCATGAGTTACATTACTTAATAAACTGTAATATCTGAAGTATTTGTCTTTCTCACCTGCTTTTAAAGCAACAGAAGCAAAGTCTAATCCTGACCAACTTTTATTTGAATTGTTGTATTTATTAGTAAAGGTTTCCTTATTTTCTTCTATCTCTTTTATTTTCTCGCTAGTGTAAACCTTACTAACGAGGGAAACATCGCCTAATTTTTCCGCTAGATCTTTAGCATTTTTATATAACATATAAGGTTCTACTAAGCTTGCGTAATCCAAATATCTTGCTGCTAACTTAGCCCTTTCTTCTTCCGGAGCTCTCTGTATGTAGAGGATATTCAGGTAATCCTCAAAAATGGAACGGGTTAAAATGCCTACTTGAACATAAAGCTTCTTGGAGCATAATTCCATAGCCCCTGCATATTTGCCAAATAACCTCTCAAACAACCTTAACGACACCTTATCTACATCAGTTAATTCTTTCGATCGCTTTGTGTCAACTTTATCTTTTACATCAATCCAATTAAATCACTTTTCTGAATATAATATTCTATTTTTTCAGACATAAAAATCTCCTCTTCTTTTAATCTACTGATACTTCAATACAATATTTTACAGTATAAGAATAGTAGTATCAATTTTAAGCATATTACTCTGGTCTTAATTTAGAAAATGCTTACCTAATTAGGTCAAATTATATCGGATATAGATTCTCCTCTTTAGTTGTTACAAACATTTATAAACGTGGGTTTATACTTTTATATACACTCAAAACATCAACAAATTAACAGTGTATTATTGTTTATAATCGTATACCTTTACAATTCTCATTAAAAGAATAATAAATTTAATTTATTTTCAATTGACTTCAGCAGGTTGTATACTGTTTTCTAGCGACCAATATAGATTTTGTATTGTATGCTCCATTTAATTCTCTATCTGTTCTTCTATCCAATCATAAATAATTGTTCCATCCCCCACTATAATAATTGCTTGACTTTCATCACTAGGATTTATCACAACTAACTTATAACCGTCACCAAGATATTTTTGAACTGTTTCAGAAATTTTTCTAAAATTATTAATAATTCCATGCCAATATGACCAATCGTCCATATCACCTTCCAGCGTTTTATAAAGCCTTTGAGGAACTCTTTCTTGGATAGGGTCATATAAAAATACTTTTTCATCTTTGTTAAATGTTACCTCAAAAAATTCCATGTTTGAATTTAATCCGTTGAGAACCTCTTGTTCTAGGGTATCAATATTGTTATTAGAATTTTCGCTAGGGGAAGAACTTACATCAGCAGATTCAGATACGCTAACCTCTTCTATCTCTTCTGTTACAACTTCCTCTTTTTCCGTAACCTCTTCAACTTGCTCTTGATTGCTACAACCTGTAATTAAAGTCAAAACAAAAACAAACACAATCACTAACAATTTTTTCAATTTTTATTTCCCCCTAATAACCATGATAAACTGTAGATTGGGTTTTAAGAAGGTTGTAAACTGTTTTAATAAACCTAACATTAAACCACCTACACTTACACCTATAATCTCACCCCTCTATTATTTAATAATTTTTTTTATTCATTTTTACTTCTACATATTAGCAAAAATTACCTAATCATAATATACCATAATTATTATTATAATTTTAAACTATTATAAATTTTCATACGGAAAATTATGTCTATAGACTGGATTTTATTACTTTTCATACGGCTTATTTATTTAACATTGTGTGGGAATATTGCACTTAAAAATCAATTAATCTATAAAATTCTCCTTTTATACAACTAAAACCCCGTATAATAGGGGTTTTAGAAAATAATTTTATGTTTTTGTATTCGAAATGCTCGATTAGCATTATGTTTCCCAATTTGGGTTTATGTTTCTACGTTTTAACCTAGTGCTAATCGAAAATTTCAATTTCTAAATTCTACTAACACTGAGGCAACGGGACGGTTCTGTTGTTTCTGAAGCAGTAGAACCATCCCCATGCACCAGAACCATTCCAACCAAATAAGAATTATTTCCGGGATATTTTATAGTATATTTATAAATTTTTTGAAGCGATTTCTGTTAGTTATTTATTTTATTTGTCTCACTTTCACAAAGTAGCTGGTTATATTAGTTAAGTAATTTTCTTAACCAAGGAGGACGAAGTACTTGTTTTTAACATTTTTAACACCTCTACAACAAACTATTTGTAAATATTATGAAAGAAATAATAGCCGACAAGTGAAGTCACTTCACAGGTCGGCTATAAAAGAAACAATACAAGTGAGTAATGAAAGCAAGAAAGATAATTATTCCATTACCACATCAAATACAAATGGTTCTATTTCTAACTCCCAGTTATCTGAATAACCTTCTGAATGAAATTTAAGAGAAGTTGTTTCTGGATCGATGGATGGAAAAGTGATGACACCTTCTGATTCTACGTCTGCTAAGATATTTGATTGAACTTCTGACAGACCTGATTCATAGGTGTACTCTGGCTCTAGTTGCTGGTTTTCTACTATAAGCTTTGTAGAATGCGAGAAGTAAGAAATGGAATCATCCGTATTATTAGATACTTTCACATATACTCTTGTCTGGTTTTCAGCTAATTCTATTTTTTGTAACGCTACTACATAGCCATGTTGATCGATTTCTTGATCGATTTCTACTGTTTCTATAGTTGGAGAAACGGCTGTGATATAATCTACCACATCAATTGAAGTTGCTTCTATCATAGGTGCTGCAATAGAGCCCCCTACTAGGTTTTCTCCATCATATTGATCTCGAACAATTCCTTTTACCATGATGTAATCTTCTGACTCGACAGCTAGATCTGGATCAGCTATAAATATAATTGTATTTTGCTCGTAATTAGCAGGATCAGCATAGGCCTGTATATAGGTACCATCTTCATCTCTTTCTGGCTTTACAAAGACTTGTGCTGTATATTCTACTTCATAATCTTGATACGAGCGTGGATCGGAATACATTTTATCGAAATCTTCTTCAGCTACTACACCCTTTACATTTTCTTCTTTAGCATTTCCATTGGCTGACTCTGATGTTGTTACACCGGTTTCTTCACAAGCTATTAGCAACATAGAAATCGCGATTAACACAAATAAATATTTTTTCATTGATATCGCTCTCCTTCATTTTTTTACTACTTCATCTCTAAAACTTTAAAAAGTGAAGCGGATCCTTTCTTACTCACTAGATTAATCTTATCGGTTATATAGGTAACATAAACGTCAGTTGGATCACATTTTTAATTCTATTCTAATTTAATTTGTCATCATGTGTCTCTGCCATCGTAAACTATTACCCTCTTACCAGTCACTCATTAAATAATGTCAATAAGCCTGTATACCAAACTTCAATAATTTCTTAGGTAAAATATCATCTAAGTTCTGAATATCAGCATCTTTTAGCTGAATCAGATTAAAATCATACTTATCATAAATTCCTAATTTTTCTTGTTTTCTTGCCTGATATTTCGGATTATCCTCTAATCCCCAATACTCTATATACACTCTACCCACTGGTAAATAAAAGTCAGTATATACATCCTCTTCAATTGGTAATTTACGCTCATAAGCATGTACAATTCCTGACATGTATAACCAATTATCAATTAACATTTCAGCTCTAGATCGTACGTAATGACCATCTGCTGCTCTGTGATTAGCCTCATATTTTTGCCTGAAACCAACCGAACTCTTTGTATCTTCCTCTTCTTTTGATTCTGTATCTTTTCCAGCTATTTCATTCATCGTTTCTACTAATCTTTTATTCTGTAAAATACTTTTAGGCCAATTTACATACGGAATTCCCGTTCTTTCATATTCACATTGTTTCCCGCCTATACTTTTGCCAAGAGTTGTCATAGTCCATCCTTTAATAGATTTCTCCACAAATCCAAGCTCTGACAAAATAGGATTTATTTTAAATTTAGATACTTCAAAGTGTTTACTTAATGCCGTTGCATTTATAAATACATCATCGTTTTCATTTATCTTTTTAAATATGTTATTATTTTTAATATTTTCATTCCATGCTATGTATTCACCTATCTTAGGATGTTTCTTTTTCGTCCCTACTTTCTCCCCTTTATCTGTCAGAACCCAGTTGTCATCTACTCTTTTAACTAAATCATTATCAAGAAGGATTTGAAATACCTGCTTTACATTCATTTTCAACTCTTTCGAAAGCGCTGTAGTTGATAAATATTTTGATTTTTGAGACGTACTCATGATAGATTTTCTCCTTTATGCAGTTTTTAAATTGATATTTAATACATAAAAATCATTACGCACTCTTATTATATTTAATCATCCAATCTATTAATTCTGAACGGTTAATTAATCTAACGTGATTTGAACTTGCTAATTTAATAGCCTGATTGGTAAAAAAACTATTAGTAATGACCCAGCATTCATCCGCTTTATAATACTTTTGAGCAGATACTATTTCCTGAACAGCTCGAACTCCAACATTTTTCTTATATCGTTTTGCTTGGACAACAATTTTTTTATTATTAGTCAACAAAATAAGATCTGCGCCATAATCTCCTGTTTTTGGAGTTAATTTAACTTTATAACCTCTACCTTTTAACAATACAAGTAAGTATTCTTCGAATTTGTTACCTGACATTTCATCAATATCATTAATATCTGATCTTTTAAGTCTAGATTCTCTTACTATGTCTATAATAATTCCATAAGCTCCAAAAAATGCAATAAATAGAATAATGATAAATGTAAGCAAAGGATCAGCAGTGAGTATTGACCACAATAAATCATTTCCTATTTTGAAGCCGCCGAATATATTCATACTTATTATCCTCCCAATGCTGGAGACCTTTTTAATGTGATAAATCACAATTAAAACTAAAACACTAAGACTAATATACCACTTTTTTATAATGCTATCTACCTATTTTAGGTAATTACTCTTTTATATTCCATATATCAATAATACATTAGATATAACACCAAGTATGATGATCCTTTAGCATGCTCAAAAAAAAGACCTACCTCGTTTATGAGTTAGATTTTTGCCTTTTCATTTATCACCATTCATGCTCATTACACATAAGTCATCATTTATTTTAATAACTATTATGACAAACAATTTAAGTATATAGTAGTAATCTTTTTCATATTGTTCCTCGTCATTAGTATTTGTTCCATGTAAATATTTATTTCTGATATCATGCCCATTTGTGAATTTTGATTTATTGAGGTAATAATCAATATAATCTTGATCATTTCTTGTAAACAGACTGCTATCAAAGCAAACCAGATTTTGTTTGCTTAATTTTTCTATTTATATTTTTATTTCACTCGTTATAACTAAAAGAGATTTTATAGCTTAAGTCATCATTTAATCGTTATTTTTTCTCCGTCTTACAATAAAGAATATACTAGCACCAGCTGCCATTATTAGTAGTCCGATAGCAAGTAAGTTGAATTGATTTGTAGCTGTTTCCGGAAGATCGTTCTCAGTGTTTGTTTGTTCATTATTTCCTAAATCTCCTCCGTCTCCTGGATTGTTAAAGAGTGATTGAACATCCTCCGTTGTAAGGACTAGTCCATCATAAACGCGTAATTCGTCCATTAAACCTTTAAATGGCATATCCCAGAAGTTTACACCTAATCCAAATTGTGCATTAGACGCAGTGAAAATATTTGGGAAATTCCCCTGTGAAAATTCTTCTTGCCCGTTGATGTATATCTTTGCTTCCCCCTGGTCTACCGTAAAAGTAAAATGCGTCCATTCTTCTGTAGGTATCATAAAATCCAAATTGGCATCATACCAATCCGAGCCATTATATGACCACACTCGGCTTACGCCATCTGCGTTTGGTACTAGACTGATCCAATTGTTTTCTGTTCTAGTACCAAAAAACGTTGTAGTAAATTGGGTGATTTCTTCCGGCTTCATCCATAATGAAATAGAATACTTATCACTGGTAATTAAACCATCTGCTAATCTTATACCTGATTCGCCATCAAATTGTGCAGCTTTTCCTGCTATACCTTCAGCAAAGGTGATGTTTCCACCAGTGTTATTCAATCTGTCCCCGGTAATGGTTGCATCCTCTTGATTTCCCGACTGATCGGATAAACTATCATTGAAATCATAATAGGCAGATAAACCACCTTCTTGTTGGGTAGGGACTGTTACCGTAATGCTAACAGCCTCTGTCACATCACCTAGTGTAATGGTTGCTGTTAATTCAACTTCAACATCCCCAATAATAGCTGAAGCTCTATCCACAACTCCACCAGAGGAAATAACTTCTGGATGAGAAGACTCCCAGGATATTTCTGCTCCCTGTGTCGCTAACGTTGGTAACGATATATTTGAAATAACATTTGCAGGAATTGCATCTGATAGTTCTTGTTTAATACCCTCAACTATTTCCTGATTTGATTTACTCTCCGTCTTACTTCCCCAGATTACAACACCATTATCAGACATTGCACTAAATGTCATGACCCAACTGCCTAATGTGGGTTCGTACTGACGAATAAATACACCATCATACGTCTCTTCTTCCACTGTTATTTCTGCACGGTAATCATCATAAAGCTCCCAATTACCTGAAACAGCACCGGTAATTTACCATCAGCATTTAATGCGATCCACGTTGATTCTGTTAATTCACCAGTTATTTCTTTTCCATGGTTAATATATTTGTAATTACCTATTACATCATCTTCCTGTACTTCTTCAATGGTTTCACCCGCATAATGATATGGTGTCATAACCGGCCATTGTTCACTATTTTTAAACGCTTGGTGCACACGAACCTGGTGCATTTCACCTTGTTGCGGGAAACGAGTATGTGTCACAATAAATTCTTTTCCATCCTCTTCTATATAAGAACTATGACCGGGCGCCATATAACCAGTTCCAATTCCTGTCCCCTCTTCTCCCAAATCTCTTTTAAAGAGGAAATTTCCTAGCATTTTATTCCCGATTTCTTTATGATCATCATTACCTGGAAAATTACCTACTCCCAAATCAAAGCTATCGGGATATACAGCATCATTTCCTGCAGCATCAACATAAGGTCCTTCTATATTTTCTGATCTAAACTGTCGGATTTGATACCCGCCATCAGATGCAAGTCCACCATAAGTAAGATAAAGGAAGTAATAACCGGATTCTTGCTCGTAAACAGCATAAGTACCTTCAACCGATCTACCATATCCTCCTCCAATTTTCGTACCAAAATATTTGTCAATAATCCTACCATCTGCAGTTTCCCCATCTTCTCCTGGATAAATTGGTGTACCTGTTTCTTTATCCAATTCTAAAAGGAAAGTCCCTCCAGACCAAGAACCATACGTCATCCATAAATCGCCATTTTCGTCATAAAGAATATTAGGATCAATTGCGTTGGTAACTAATTTATTATTAAAATTACCATCACTAGTAAACCAATCCGGATTTGGGGCGTCGAAAACGCCTTCATCAATAAGATCAGCAATATTCGTATTTTCCCAATGTTTATTCACATCACTGTTATCGTCATATGCTTCCTGATTTGTAAAACCAGAGTACATAATTGTGTCGGTATACTCATAAGGCCCTTCTATATCCTTTGATACAGCAATACCTATTGCAGAGCGTATATATGTTGATGAAGCGCTGTAATAAAGCATATAAGCACCTGTATCTCCATTTTCCCACTTATAATCATTATTCCAGAAAATATCAGGAGCCCATATAGAAAAACCGCCTCTACTGTCAACATCATTTTCTCCGGCCCATTCGAAAGACTCTGCAAGGTTTTCTGACAGATTTCCAAATATAGGGCTCAGGCGTTTGGTATTCTCTATCCACTATCGATCTCCAATTACTTAGATCATTTGATTTAGCAACAGCAATATGTGAACCAAACACATAATAACTGCCATCTTTCGCTTTAATTATAGATGGATCATGTACAGAAGCACGTTCAAAATCTAATGGTTCTGCATCAGTTTGTTCATTTCCCATAACCATAACCGGTATCATGAAAAGTAATACAAGACAAATGATTAACGTTTTTACAATTGAGTTTTTCATAATTTCTCTTCCCTTCTCACCAGTTCCATTGAAAGCGTGATCATTTTATAACGGTAAAATTTTTAAATTACTAAGTATTTTTCTGGATGTCTGTACTACCCTTAACATATCTTGTAGAATCTCAGAAATAGATTTCTCTTTCCTAAATATATTAAATAAGTATACCTATAACATCCTCTTCCTTTTAAGATTTGGTTTCAACCGCTTACATTGTTGGTGATTAATTGTTCTACTTAATTAGATTACTATAAATGTGTAGTATACTCAATATTATATATAAAAAGATAATATATTTGTTAATAATAATTGGGAAAATTGTGTTTACACCCCCTTAACAACTTTATAACCACATTTATCATTTACAATTTAGTTAATTAAAATGCAATTCGATTATTTTATAGTGGTAACTATTAAATATTTTTATTACTTAGAAACAGTAGAACAGTCCCCATGCATCATAATTTAATTTTCATAATGAGTAGCTGAAAGTTATATTAGCTTTTTTAAACTTGGTATATTCCTCAAAAACCTTGATACTACAGCATTTTAAAAGAAAAACAAAAGGAGCAAACGCTAATATATGGTATAATACATGATAGGTATTCATTCGACACTTTAACTTAAGGATAGGGTGGTTGGTGTTATCCCCGAAAGGGGGTGAGGCCATGACGACATTCCAGGCGTTAATGCTCATGATTTCGTTTTCGACGATGATCATCGCACTAATCGCAGTCGTTGTCGCTATTTTGAACGCAAAAAAATAGCCCCCCTGTTCGGCAAAATGGGGAAGGGCTATTTTATGATCACGAACTAGATAACACCAATCCCCTATTCAAAGAATGGGTATCTAGGGACCGCAGCACCAACTGCGGTCTTTTTTAATATACGTTTTCTTGTTATTCAGTATACCACGTTATCGCGAAAAATACTATGAAACCTATTATAACTTATAAAATCCCTTGATACAGAAAAATAATAAAAGCAAAAAAAGACTACCTCCTTTTATTAGGAAGTAGCCTTCTACTCACAAACTATTTATACATTAAACAGCTTCACAAAAGCGTGAGGGATGTGCAGGAATTCTCCTACATCATTCCACCCATACCGCCCATGCCACCCATATCTGGCATGCCGCCGCCTGCATTTTCTTCAGGAATGTCTGCTACTACTGCTTCAGTAGTTAAGAACATTGCTGATACAGATGCTGCGTTTTGAAGTGCTGAACGAGTTACTTTTGTTGGGTCAACGATACCAGCGTCGATCATGTTTACCCATTCGCCAGTTGCTGCGTTGAAACCAACGCCAACTTCTTCGTTTTTCAAACGTTCAACGATGATTGAACCTTCAAGTCCAGCATTTTCTGCGATTTGACGTACTGGAGCTTCTAATGCGCGAAGTACGATGTTTACACCAGTAGCTTCGTCGCCTTCCAATTTAAGATCAGCAACTTGGTTGTATACGTTAAGAAGTGCTGTACCACCACCGGATACGATACCTTCTTGAACCGCTGCACGAGTTGAGTTCAATGCATCTTCAATACGTAATTTGCGTTCTTTTAATTCTGTTTCAGTTGCAGCACCAACTTTTACTACTGCTACACCGCCAGAAAGTTTTGCAAGACGTTCTTGTAATTTTTCTTTATCGAATTCAGAAGTAGTTTCTTCTACCTGTGCACGGATTTGTGCAACACGAGCAGAGATATTTTCTGGGTTACCAGAACCTTCAACGATTGTTGTGTTTTCTTTTGTTACAACAACTTTAGAAGCACGGCCTAATTGTTCAACTGTTGCATTTTTAAGATCTAAACCAAGATCTTCAGTGATTACTTCTGCACCAGTTAATGTAGCGATATCTTCTAACATTGCTTTACGACGGTCACCGAAGCCAGGAGCTTTTACAGCAACTGCATTGAATGTACCGCGAAGTTTGTTCACTACTAATGTAGCAAGTGCTTCACCTTCTACATCTTCAGCGATTAATAGAAGTGGCTTACCTTGTTGTACTACTTGCTCAAGTACTGGTAATACTTCTTGAATATTATTGATTTTCTTATCTGTAATTAAGATATATGGATCATCAAGAACTGCTTCCATTTTATCCTGGTCTGTTACCATGTATGGTGAAGAGTAGCCACGGTCAAATTGCATACCTTCTACAACTTCAAGCTCTGTTGAGAATCCTTTAGACTCTTCAATTGTGATAACACCGTCGTTACCAACACGTTCCATAGCTTCAGCGATTAATTGACCAACTTCTTCGTCAGCAGAAGAAATTGCCGCAACTTGTGCAATGGACTCTTTGCTTTCGATTGGTTTAGATACTTTGCGAAGCTCTTCTGTTGCTACTTCAACCGCTTTTTCGATTCCGCGGCGAACGCCTACAGGGTTTGCACCAGAAGCTACGTTTTTCAATCCTTCCTGGATCAGTGCCTGCGCTAGAACTGTTGCAGTAGTTGTACCGTCCCCTGCTACATCATTTGTTTGAGAAGCTACTTCTGACACTAATTGAGCTCCCATGTTTTCAAATGCATCTTCCAGTTCGATTTCTTTTGCGATTGTTACACCATCATTTGTGATTAGTGGAGAACCATATTTTTTATCTAAAACAACGTTACGTCCTTTTGGTCCTAATGTTACTTTAACAGCATTTGCTAGTGTATCCACACCGCGAAGCATGGAGCGACGAGCATCTTCACTAAATTTAATTTCTTTTGCCATTATAGAAAACCTCCCTGAAAATAATATGTTATGTTATTTATTTAAATGGACTTCGTATGAACAATTAGCCTACGATCGCTAAGATGTCACTTTCACGAAGAATTAAGTATTCTTTACCTTCATATTTAACTTCTGTACCAGCAAATTTAGAGTAAATTACCGTTTCGCCTTCGTTTACTTCAAGTGCAATTTTCTCACCATTGTCTGCTACACGACCAGAACCAACAGCAACTACTCTTCCCTCTTGTGGTTTTTCTTTCGCAGAATCAGGAAGAACAATCCCACTCGCTGTTTTTTCTTCTTGCTCTACAACTTCAATAATGACACGATCACCTAATGGCTTTAGCATCGATAATAAACCTCCTTGATATCTACTTTAATATTTTTGTCGATTATTAGCACTCAAGACAGGGGAGTGCTAACACAATTATTATAATAATGAATCCGATTTTTTTTTGCAAGTATTAAGTATATAATTCCAGAAAAAATTTTTAAAGAATTACCTGCCACTCTCTATAGATAGTCTTATATTTCAAATTCATTCTTTTTTTGTGTTAAAATACGTATCATATAAAGAAAAATAAAATTAAGGGAGTCGTTCTACTTTGCCGAAAAAGTATATATATGTAATTGCCACATATGTGCTGATGCAGCTTTCAAGTTACTTGGTAATACCGCTTGAAAAGAATTTAGATATCGATCCGATCATTTTAACTGTTTCATGGAGTATTGCAACTTTTCTTATTGCATTAGCAGTATCTTGTTATCTGCTCAGGGATGAAATCCGCAGTTTCTTTCAATCAGAAGATAAAAGCATTGGACAAATTATCCTGTGGTCAGTGCTTGGATTCTTCCTTGTGATTATTGCACAAAATGTTTCCGGCCTTATCGAGCGGTACGTGTTTGGTGTAACTGCCTCGTCGGAAAATACCCGTGTCCTTGTGGAGGTAGCAAGACAAATACCAATATTTATTATCATAATCTCTGTACTTGGGCCAATTCTGGAAGAGCTTGTGTTCAGAAAAGCAATCTTTGGCTCCTTGCATAAGAGAATGAATTTCTTTTTTGCAGCGATTATTTCCGGGTTCCTTTTCGCTATATTGCATAATGATTTCAGTCATCTGCTCACATATATTGCAGCAGCAACTGTCTTCGCATTCATTTATGTAGAAACAAAACGCATTATTGTACCAATCATTGTTCATATGTCGATGAACACCATTGCGGTTATTGTTAACTTATCAATAGACCCAGAGGAACTGCAGAAAATGATGGAAGAGGTACAGTTGATATTATTTGGAGGCTTTTAAATCATGAGAATTTCACCACTTCCTTCTGCTTTCTTTTATTTCGCTTTAGGTGGATTGTTTACCTATATTGCGATTCAGTCAGTAGAAGACTCTGTGTTTAACTTTATTACAATCTTACTTGCATTTTTTGCAACTGTGGATTTTGTTGTCGGGATCCGGCTCATCAGCCTCCACTTCAAAATTAAAAAAGTGAAAAACAATAAGAAAAAATAGAATATGTGGAGAACATTTCACTTTTATAAAGAGAGTCCGAACTTTTTAACCATAGGCTTATGTCTCTGAAGTTTAGACTCTCTTTTCTATTTTGAATGCATTTACGAGCTGCTTCCCATGGAAACTTGCTCCGAATACCTTGGCACTCCGCTTTTACTTCTATCATGGCATTCGCTCACGCTCTGAATTCCTTGGCTCTCCACTTTTCCTTCCCTCATGGCATTCACTCACGCTCCGAATTCCTTGGCGCTCCGCTTTCCTTTCTCTCATGGCATTCACTCACGCTCTGAATACCTTAGCGTTCCACTTTCCCTTCTCTCATGGCATTCACACACGCTCTGAATTCCTTCTCGTTCCACTTTCCCTTCCCTCATGGCATTCACACACGCTCTGAATACCTTGGCGTTCCACTTTTCCTTCTATCATGGCATTCACTCACGCTCTGAATACCTTCGCGTTCCACTTTCCCTTCTCTCATGGCATTCACTCACGCTCCGAATACCTTGGCCTCCGCTTTCCCTTCTCTCATAGCATTCACACATGCCCCGAATATCTTATCTTTCACTTCTCTTCCCCAAAATCCATCAAAATCCATCAAAATCTATCTGGCATAAACACCATACTCACTTCAAAGGACAAAAAATGGATTCGTTCATCAAAATTGAGATCGAATCCATTTTTTATTGGCTGTTTACAACATGCCTTTTTTATTCTATTTCTTCCAGTGGATAATGTTTCATAAAATAAACCAAGGATTGAAGTTCCACAGCTAAGTCGATATGATGTACTCTTACATCATTTGGCACCGTAATTCTGGCAGGGGTAAAATTTAAGATTCCTTTTACTCCAGATTCGATAAGGCGATCGGCCATTGGCTGTGCTTCCGCAACAGGTACAGTTAATATCGCAACATGGATATCCCCTATTTGTTCTTCCAATTCATCAACATGGTATACCTGAATATTGCCAATCTTCTTGCCAACCT
The DNA here is from genome assembly GCF_009498735.1 of Gracilibacillus oryzae. Taxonomy (GTDB): domain Bacteria; phylum Bacillota; class Bacilli; order Bacillales; family Amphibacillaceae; genus Gracilibacillus; species Gracilibacillus oryzae. The sequence continues at coordinate 9,020 of NZ_ML762460.1, read as the reverse complement.
TTGATGGATCAGCATCGAAGGCTTTTTCAATCTTCGTATTATTATTTTTTGTGAAATTATAATTTAAAAACGCTGTTCCTAAATTTCCGACACCAATTAATACAACAGGTGTATTCTCATCCTGATCCAATGTCTTTCGGAAGAAACCGAGCAAATAATCGACATTGTATCCATAACCTTTTTTTCCTAAGGCTCCAAAATAAGAAAAGTCGCGTCTGATTGTGGCAGAGTCCACTTTCATTGCATTGCTCAGCTCTTTTGAAGAAACACGGTCTTTCCCTTGAATATGTAAATTGTTCAAAAAACGATAATATAAAGGCAAGCGTTTCGCTGTAGCTTGAGGTATTTTATTATAATTTACCATTATTCAATCCCCTTATTCTACTACTTTAGTTTAGTGAATGATAGTCCTTACATTTTATTCTAACAGAAATGAACAGAAAAGTCGTGAAATAATTCACTAATTCACAATCCAGCTGAAGCAATACCCTTCCGTATATTTATACCTTTATCGTGATGAAGTTAAACAAGACTACTTGCAGTTAAGCCGTTAAGTAGGATAAACTTACATCTATGAGGTGAACTAGTATGATTTATTTACAAGTGAACAATTTAACCAAGAGATTCGGCGCAGAGCTGATCTTGTCTAATATAAAACTCGAAATTAAGCAAAATGATCGAATCGCCATTGTCGGGCGGAATGGTGCTGGAAAATCGACATTATTAAAAATTATCTCCGGCCAATTGAGCTATGATGAAGGCGAAATTCATAAACCGAAAGAAGTAACATTAGGGTATCTGGCTCAGCATACTGGACTTGACTCCACTGAAACTATTTGGGATGAAATGCTGAAGATATTCGATCATTTTATTATAGAAGAAAAGAAACTGCGTCAAATGGAACAACAGATGGGTGATCCTGATCTAATCGAAAATCAGGAAAAATACCAGCAGTTATTATCCAATTATGACCTGAAACAGGAAGCATTTAAATCTGCCGGCGGCTATCAGTATGAAGCAGAAATAAAAGCAGTATTGAATGGGCTTGATTTTCCTGAATCCATGTGGCAAACATCGATTGCAACACTTAGCGGCGGGCAAAAAACAAGACTGGCATTAGGGAAGCTTTTGTTAACAAAACCTGATGTCCTGATTTTGGATGAGCCTACAAACCATTTGGATATTCAGACACTGACATGGTTGGAGAATTACATTAACGGCTATACGGGAGCAGTTGTGATTGTTTCCCATGACCGCTATTTCCTTGATAAGACGGTCAATCTTGTTTATGAGATTTCCCGTAATGAATCAACAAAGTATCATGGCAATTACAGCAAATATCTCGACCAGAAAGCTGCCAACTTTGACCGTGACCTGAAGCAATATGAAAAACAGCAAACAGAGATTAAGCGAATGGAAGAGTTTATTCAGAAAAACCTCGTCCGCGCTTCTACAACTAAACGTGCCCAAAGCAGACGAAAACAGTTAGAGAAAATGGAAGTTATGGATAAACCAATGGGGGATGAAGGTTCGGCGAAATTCTCTTTTTCCATTGAACGAAGAAGTGGGAATGATGTGCTGAAAATTAATGATCTCGCCTTTCAGTATGATCCTTCCGAGCCTTATATTTTTTCCAATTTGAATATGAATCTATCAATTGGGGAAAGCATGGCTCTTGTCGGGCCGAATGGTGTCGGGAAATCGACCCTGCTTAAAAATATTATCGGCCAATTGGATCCTGCTAAAGGGACGATTCAGCTTGGGGCTAATGTGCAAATTGGCTACTATGATCAGGAGCAAACATTGCTTCATGGAAAGAAAACCGTCCTGAACGAGTTATGGGACGAGTATCCTGTCATGAATGAAAAAGATATTCGCACCATTTTGGGTAACTTCCTGTTTAGTGGTGATGATGTATTACGGCCAGTGTCTGCCTTAAGTGGCGGAGAAAAAGCACGGCTGGCCTTGGCCAAACTGATGATGGAAAAAGCGAACTTTTTACTCCTTGATGAGCCTACCAACCACCTTGATCTGGACAGTAAAGAAATTCTGGAAGCAGCACTCATTGACTATCCGGGTACCATTTTATTTGTTTCACACGATCGTTATTTTATTAACAAATTAGCGACACAGGTTCTCGAAATGCAGGCAGACAGTACAACGGTTTATTTAGGTGATTATGATTATTACCTTGAGAAAAAGCAAGAGGAAGCTCAATTGAAAGAACTGCAAGAAACAAAAGTAAAAGAAGCAGCGAGACAACAAACAAAATCAGACTTTGAAAAAGAAAAAGAAATTAAAAAAGCCGAGCGAAAAAAACAGCGAAGAATTGAGGAAATTGAATCAGAAGTGGAACAACATGAGGAAGAGCTTGCTAACATTGAGGAGTTGTTATGTGATCCTGACATCTACCAGGACCATGAGAAATCACTGGAGCTGACGGAAAAAAGTGATCAGTTGAAAGTACAAGTTGAGAAGTTGATGGAAGAATGGGAAGAACTGCACGAATAAACTTTTTTAATCAGCTCAAGTATTTATCATCTTCTAAGCAAACAACAAAGCGGGTTACCTTAGGTAACTCGCTTTTTCACTATCCACATTTTTGTTCATAACTCATAGTTGGTGTGACAGGTTATCCATACACTTATCCCCACAATCCACAAAAAATCGCTTACTTATCCACAAAATTAACAATTTCTTAACATTGTTGTATCAGTATTTTATCAACTTATTCACTCCCCTGTTAATAAGTTGTGCATAAACAGGACTGCTTTTTATTATCAGTGTTTATTGCTGGTTTTTAACTTATAATATTAAAAATTTAATGTTTATTATTAATTTATTATTGAATAATTTTAAAAACGTAGTATGATAAAAGTAACAATATATGGAAGGAGTGTTGGTGATGAGTACTACCGAAATAAAAAGAATAAAAAGCAAGGTCAAAACAAATTCCAAATATGTAAGCCTTATCACTTGGATTGTGATGATTTACTTCGTATTTTCTGTTGTTATGTTAATAAGGGCTGCTTTCTTACCTGAGGAAGCATTTACCGCAACACCAGGATTAATTTTTTGGCAAATAACTATTCCTATAAACGCGGGTTTTTCCTTCAATATTAATATTCCAATGGAGGTTCTGCCAAATTATGAACCAGAAAGATTTCAGGCTAAAGCTGCATTTATCACCTATCATTCCATCTACCTGCTTACTTATACATCCGTACTTCTCTATGGAATCCGCCAATTAACTTATATTCTTTGGTCCATAACAGATGGGCATACACCTTTCACGATTAATAACTCTGTCCGTCTGAGAAATATTGCGTTTGCTGCTATTGGGAATGCATTATTAGCAGGACACATTGCTACTATATGTATCAGTATTTTTGTGACACAGATTTTTAGCATGAATATACTTAACATCAGTTTTTCCGGCTTAATCATCGGCTCATTACTCCTAGTTATTTCACAGATATTCCGTTATGGCGCCTATCTTCAGGAACAATATGATACAACATTGTGAGGACGTGAATCCATATGGCAATTATAATAAGATTAGACAGACTATTAGCTGAACGGAAAATGAAGTTGAATGATTTAGCAGAAAAAGTCGGCATCTCTCATGTGAACCTTTCCAATTTAAAAACAGGCAAAGTGAAGGCAATCCGTTTTTCAACATTGGAAGCGATATGTAAAACATTAGAATGTCAACCTGGAGATATACTAGAGTACACACCAGATGATTAAAAGAAAAAAGGGTTACGAATCATCAACTGATAAGTAACCCTTCCCTCTATTTATTTCTCTGAGCATAACGCTCAAGATCAAGACCAGGATTGGCATTCAAATCCCATCCTGCTCGATGTCCCTGATTATAAGCAACAGATCCCGCCGCTGCAATAATTGCCGCGTTGTCAGTACACAAGGAGATAGGCGGAAACATTAAAGCTGACGCTTCCCCAGCAAATTTTTCTTCCATTGCCTTTCTGAGGCCTTTATTTGCTGCCACTCCGCCTGCTACAATCACTTGTTTCACCCCATGATTTTTTGCAGCGCGATAGGTTTTCTCCACTAATACTTCCACAACACTTGCCTGAAAACTTGCAGCAATATCTTCTTGAAGGTATTGCTCCCCGCGTTGTTCGGCATTATGCAATGTGTTGATAACCGCTGACTTTAACCCGCTAAAGCTGAAATCATAGGAACCCTCTTCCAGCCATGCTCTTGGAAAATCAATGACAGACTGCCCATCTTGAGCTAACTGATCAATTTTCGGACCGCCCGGGTATGGAAGCTTTAATGTGCGTGCAACCTTGTCATATGCTTCCCCTGCCGCATCATCACGGGTTTCCCCAATGATCTGAAAGCTGCCATGTTCTTTCATGAGAATAAGCTCCGTATGGCCGCCTGAAACAACCAGTGCTAATAAAGGAAAGTCAAATTCCTGTACTAATCTGTTCGCGTAAATATGCCCGGCAATATGGTGTACACCAATTAACGGCTTATGATGGGCAAATGCCAGAGCCTTTGCCGTATTCACACCAACAAGCAGTGCACCGACAAGACCAGGCCCCTCTGTTACCGCAACTGCATCGATATCGTCCATCGTCAATTCTGCTTTTTCAAAGGTTTCTTCCAACACATGTGTGATTTGTTCGACATGATGCCTTGAAGCAATTTCTGGTACTACTCCGCCAAATCGTTTATGACTCTCAATTTGAGAGGCAACCACATTTGCCACAATCTCTCGCCCATCTTTTATTATTGCTGCAGCTGTTTCGTCACAGCTTGTCTCAATTCCTAATATATATTCACTCATAAATTCACCCACAATACTAAAGCATCTTCTTGATTGTCTGTATAATAATTTTTTCGAATTCCACCTGGAACAAGGCCAAATTTCTTGTACATCTTTTGTGCAGTCAGATTTGATACTCTTACTTCTAATGACAAATGCTTGATCCCATTGGCAATGGCATAATTTAATACATATTGAAAAAGTCCTTCACCATAGTGATTGCCCCTGTATGAAGGTGCAATCGCTATATTCGTTATTTGTGCTTCGTCCAGAATCATCCATGAACCGCAGTAACCGATTATTTCTTCATCCAGCGTTGCGACAAAATAACGGGCGAAATTATTTGTTTTTAATTCCTCTTGATAGATATCTTTTGGCCATGGCTTTGGAAAAGATAATGAATCAATTTCATATACCCGATCAATATCTGCTTCTGTCATTTGCCGAAATGCCAGATTACTCATTTCGCTTTCGTTCCTGTTCTTTTAGCCAGTTTGCTTCCGCCTCCACTAACCTTAAATAATTCGGCGTTATTTCATGAGTTAGTTCATGGTCTCTGTCTGCAGCTAATGAAGCCAGTATTCCTGCTTTCGGGAGATGAAATTGATCAACAGACGGAAATACAGCTTTTTCCCCTAAGATTGAGACAATCATCGAACGGTGCAGTTCTACATCCTGGCTTAAGAATAAAATGGACTCCTCCATTTCATTCAGCTGTCCTAACCATGCTTCAAAAGAAATATTTTGCTCTTCTTTTCTTACAGCTAAATGGCTGTCAGTTTGTTCATACAATCCTGTATAAACTAACCCGCGCCTTGCATCAAAAAACGGACAAATATACTTCGCAAAACCGAAACCATTATAAGCAACAAGCTCAAGACTGGACAGTGCAACAATCGGTATATTCAGTGTCCAGGCCATTGTTTTGGCAGTAGACAGGCCGATTCTTACACCTGTATAAGATCCAGGCCCTTTCGCAACAGCAATTCTGTCTAATTGATCTGGTTTCATATCTGTTTCTTTCATAATATGATCAATTGCTGGCATGAGTCCGATAGAATGATTGCGTTTCATGTTTGTCGTATATTCAGCCAGCACTTGACCATCCTTGTAGATAGCGACACCCATTACTTGATTGGATGTATCAATTGCTAAAATATTCATCTATATAACTCCTTACAAATAAACTCATAATGCTCTCCGGTTGGTGTCATCGCAATTTCTCTAGTATATTCGTCTTTTCTTCTTATTTCAATAGCCAGCCGTTCATTTGGCAGAAAATCCTCAATAAATGATGCCCACTCCACTACAGTGACACCATCCCCTTGAAAATATTCATCAAATCCGATGTCTTCATCACTTTCCTCTAAGCGGTAGACATCCATATGATAAAACGGGATTTCTCCCATATATTCTTTTATAATCGTAAAGGTAGGACTGTTAATTGTCCGTCTCACGCCAAGTCCTGCTCCCAAGCCTTTCGTGAAGGTTGTTTTCCCTGCACCCAGGTCGCCTTCCAATGTGATGACATCACCTGGTCTTACTAACAATTCCAGCTTTTCCGCAAATTTTTTTGTTTCTTCTTCTGTTTGTGTCTGAAAAAAATATTGCTTCATAATTAATCACCCTTTTAGATGAGTATAGCCAGACTTCTCCAGTCGCTTATACTGATTATCATGGTAAATCCATGCTGTTCCGTTTTTGCTTGTTCTATCTTTTACTGTCCCAATTTTTGTTACAGGTGTATTTGTATGTTTCGCAGCTTTTTCAAGTATATCCCACTCCTCTTCAGAAATGGTGCCAATCAGTTCAAAGTCTTCGCCACCAGATAACGCCCAATTTATCCGCTGCTGTTCAGAAAAATCGTTCAGCTTATCCTGCATCGGTATTTTGTTATAATCTATTTCTAATAAAAGCTTGGAAGCTGCGGCAATTTCATTTGCCTCATTTGCAATCCCGTCACTTACATCATTTAAGGCCATCCGCTTTATACCTTGACAGGCCTCTACAAATGCAATTCTTGGCATCGGCTGCTGATGCCTGTCGACAAAGTATTGATAGTGCTCAGAGTCCTTTTCCTGAAGTAAAATATGCAAGCCGCAAGCTGAATCCCCCAAGGTACCTGTTACAAAGACAACATCACCTTTCTTAGCTTGACTTCTGTACCTTGCCTTGTCTTTTTGCACGGCGCCAATTACGGTAATGGAAAGAGTCAACGCCGTTCCTGAGACAGTATCTCCTCCAATAAGGTCCATATGAAAAGTTTGGGCAAGTGCCATCATTCCCCGATAGATTTCCTGAATTTGATCATCCGTCCATCGTTCAGGAATGACAATCGATACAAGATAAGCAGTTGCCGTTCCGCCCATTGCGGCAATATCACTGATATTAGCTGCCAATGCCCGATAACCGATATGGTATGGTGTTGTCGTTTTTTCCGAGAAATGAACAGACTCAACCATTGTGTCCATCGTCATAATGGTGTCAACCTGCTGATGACGAATAATAGCAGCATCATCACCAATCCCTTTTACAATACTTGGCTGACGGTAATATTTTGGTGTAATTGACTGGATAAACTTAAATTCTTCCATATTATCCCCTTTTATTGATTTAATTGCTATAATCATATCATAGCAAAAGTTCGGATGATTTTGAAAGATTTACTCGTTTTGCAAATTGGAATTTATGATAAGATAAAGGTATGCAGTGACTTTCATATGAAGGAGCAAGGTTATGAAAAAAGTGATGGTTGTAGGTGCAAGTGGCAGATTGGGCAAATTAATATGTGAACAAGTGTTAAGAATCTTTGATAAGACTGCTCAGTTAGTCATTACTGATTATAATGAAATGCGAGGAAAACAGCTGCAAAAATCGTTTAAAAACAAAGTGGAATTTAAGCTCTTAAATATCAATGATCATCAGACTGTCGAAAAAGTGATTGATAACATAGATGTTGTTATCATAGCAATCCAGCAGAAAGAGCCTCATATTCAGAAGGTTTGCATTAACCGTGAAATATTGTGTGTTGATGTAACTACATCCCCTAATCTAGTCGACCAGATCCTGCTGTTAAACGAGCAAGCAAAGGCTCATCGTGTGCCATCAATAGTAATGGCTGGTTTTCTCCCAGGTCTGTCTGGTTTGTTAGCTAAGAAAGCAATAACATCCTTTGATAAAATTGAATATATCCATATTAGTTTAATACAAAGCAGCAATGCTAATGTAGGCATAACAGGTGCATTAGATATGTTACAGTTAATCTCCATGCCTGTTATTTACGATGGGGAAACAATCCATGGATTTAAGGAGAAGAAGACGATAGACATATTAAATAATAAGCATACTGTTCGTCTTATTCATCACCCTGAGTATAATTACATATCTCCAAAACTTGCTGTTCCTGACATTCAATACTGGACAAGTTGGAATGATCCTATATTCAATTTAAAAGTATTATTTATTTTAAAAGCAAACATCCTCCCATTGCTAAATAAATATCCATCTATCTTTAGCAAACTGATCAAACATGACCCATCTCAACATGAAGAGGTTTCTTTAATAATCGAAGCAAAAGGCATGCACATAAATAAACCAGTCACCAGAACTTTGCGCTTGTCTGCATTTTCCGATTATGGGATTACTGCAATGGTTACAGCAGCGTTAGCAAAAGTATTGCTTTTCAATAAAATAAATGGTGGGATTTATTTTCCTTTTGAAGTTACGACCTTTGAAGAAATTATGAAAATGATTGATTGTGAGAAAGTTAGATTAGAAGAATTAGAGTATGATGAGAAATAGAAATGTGAGGTAAGTGTTATCATTTTGGAGTATTAATATTTTACATAATAAAAAAAACCTTAAGTCATTTCTCAAGGTTTGTTAGTCATATAATGGCGGTCCGGACGGGACTCGAACCCGCGACCTCCTGCGTGACAGGCAGGCATTCTAACCAACTGAACTACCGGACCAATATAAGTTTTAATTCACGATTGTTATCTAACAAAGACGCTGTTTCAACGTAGTGAGATAAGTTTGGTTGCGGGGGCAGGATTTGAACCTACGACCTTCGGGTTATGAGCCCGACGAGCTACCAGACTGCTCCACCCCGCGATAATAAAAATATTATATGTGCCTGGCAACGTCCTACTCTTGCAGGGGCAAGGCCCCAACTACCATGGGCGCTGAAGAGCTTAACTACTGTGTTCGGCATGGGAAC
>NZ_ML762459.1:25851-28549 GCF_009498735.1 Gracilibacillus oryzae | reverse complement strand
GTTCCGATGCTCCTCACTGCACCGCCTCGACCTTCTTGCTTCTAATTTGCAGGCTTTTGAACTCTTACTAATAGAGGAGGTTCAAAAAGTCACCAAATGATAAGCAGTGAATCTCTTCGTTGGTTTGCGCGTCCGCTTCTCACGTATAAAATGCGGTGAAACTGTGTAAATTGAAGAATAATTGATAACCAAATGTAAAAAATATATGTATAGCTTATTATATCAATACCTAAGCCGATTCTCCATATTACATAACAGTTGAAACAAGTTCATATTCATGTTTGAATGGGGATACAATGGAAAGAGGAGGTATTTTCATGAAAAAAATATTATTATTCCTGACATCTATCGGAATTGCATTTGTTCTGGTTGCCTGTAATGGAGAAGAAAATCAAGACACTAGTGAAGAGAATGAGCAAACTGAACAAAATTCTGATGCAGGGCAAGCTGCTCAATTTGATGAAGTTGATCCTGATACTCCAGTCGCTGAAGTTAATGGGGAAGAAATAATTGGGAAAGAATATAATCGTCTCTATCCACAAGTAGTCAATTTCTTATCTCAGTACGGTCAAGACACAAGTGATACAGAAGCAGTAAAAGAACAAGTGTTAAATGAACTTGTCACGCAAAGACTGATTATTCAAGAAGCGGAAGAACAGGGCATCCAGGTAACAGATGAAGAAGTAACTTCAGAGATCGAATCATTGAAAGAACAGTATGGAGAAGATTATGCCACTGCCTTGGAGGCATCTGGATTTACAGAAGAAAGTTTTCAGCAACAGCTAGCCAAAGATATGATTAGAACTAAGTATATTGAAACCCAATTGGATACAGAAGTAACAGATGAGGAAGTTCAAGCATATTATGACGATCTTGTTGCTAATTCTGAACAAGAAATAGGCGAACTCAGTGAAGTAGAAGAACAAATAAAACAAGCTCTTTCTCAACAAAAGCAGCAGGAACAACTACAACCAAAAATTGAAGAACTTCGAAATGCTGCGAATATTGAACTTTTAATTTAATTGCAAAGCAAAAAAACATAATACTCTCGTGTTGTATAAAGGGAAAAGGGGAAATAAACAGAACCTTTTCCCTCTAAATATTTCTTCATTCCTGCACTTTTCTGAATCTCGGAACTTCTTCTCCATTTACAGCTACTTTTTCAAAGAACATTTCATAAGGACGTGCAAATACACGTTGTTCTTCATTTTTGTAAATAACAAGCTGCTCTTCCGTTTCACTGTGTGTTGCAACGAATAAAAATTCATACAATCCACCTTTATAATGCCGGTACATTGTCACGATGATCACTCCATTCTTTTAAAATTACTATCATTAACTTATTCTTTTTTTGTTAACAGTCATAGATAAGTCTTTTGATCTATGTATATTATACTTTTCGATTATTGCTTTTTCATCTATTTTAAAACTATTGTACAATATTCGAGTCTCGTATGGATACAAATTAATTTATTTAGCGCTTACCCATTGTAATAGACAATGGTTTATAGTATAAATGTATACAAAGATACATAATTTAAATAACATGATTAGACATAATCCATAAAAAATCATCTATGTAATTATTCCTATTAATTTTACATAAAATTGTTTTAGATAGTAATTACTTTATTTCTATTATTTTCAAATAATTTGAAATTTCCTCTTGCTAATTCCTTACATTTTTAGTACCATTTAATTCGTATAATATTTCAAATTCGAAATAATTAAAGGAGCCAACAAACATGTTTTTTTCTTTGTCAGAATCCTATCAACGGAAAAAAGATGAATTGTTTGAAAGTGCAAAAAATACTCCGCTAACCTCACAAGTTACTGTATCACATAGTCAACAATTAGATCACTTTATTAACCACTTTCAAAATAAAAAAGATTCAGAGATTTATGTTATTGAAATGATAGATAAACAAACCCTCACATTAAAACTGGAAGGTCAGTTAGATTTAGTAACAGCAAGTCAACTGGATCACTTTATCCAAGAGAACAAACCACATTGGTTAGAAGTAGATAAACTTTATATTGATTTACTGGATTTACATTTTTTTGATACGAGCGGAATTAAAAGTATTGTAACATTTATGGAAGAGATGAAAAAAAGGTCTCTCAGTATCTCCCTTATTACTACTAAGAGAACCTTCGAAATACTAGATATTATGGGGGTAACAGATATATTTAACAACTACAATGATGAAACCTTTCATACTATTTGATTTTCTAACTGAATGAAAGGTTCCATCTTCTTTTTATACAGTGATTTAATATAAAGGGACAAGAATATCGATCTTCCCAGTGAAAACAGGATAAAGGCAAACCAGATACCATGAGCACGAAGAACTGGAACAAAATAATAAATGACCGCGACAAAAATAATCAAAGCAAACAGAATGGCATTTCTAATATAGCCAGCCTCTGTAGCACCTGAAAAAATTCCTTCCAACTGAAGGCCCCAAAAACTGACTAAAGGAAAAATAGCTAACCAGCTTAATAGCATGATTGCTGACTCCTTTACTTCCCCTATCCCTGTAAAAAGGCCCACCAATTCACTGCCAAACAGAAATATGACTAGAGACAGAAACAAACCCGAGCCAAAACCCCAGCTAAATGAGAAGGAAAATGCCCGTTTATATAACAAACTATTACCGCTTCCTACTGCTCTTCCAACAATAATTCCGGAAGCATT
>NZ_ML762459.1:0-25841 GCF_009498735.1 Gracilibacillus oryzae | reverse complement strand
AGAAGTATGGCATTGGCTGCAAGAATAATTTCACCCTGTGCGGAACTTGTAGCCGTAAAAATTAATGTCATTGTCAACAGACAGACTGTTCTCAAAAATAAATCACGATTCACCCGCCACATCTTGATTAACAGTTGAACGTCCAGCAGACTGTTTATTCTTATTGCAGTAAATCTTTTTCGATTTTGATAGAGAACGATCAGAATCCCAATTAATACACCGCTAATCTCTGAAATTAGGGTCGCGTAAGCAACACCACTCACTCCCATTTTCATTCCGATAACAAAAACAACGTCCAGTATAATATTCATTACATTCATTGTAATTTGAGTAGCTAGTGATAACCTTACTTTCCCCATCCCTATCAACCAGCCAATTACAACATAACTTAATAGCAGGAAAGGTGCACTCCATATACGAATTACAAAATAGTCTGAAGCATGCTCCAGTACTGATGAACTTCCTCCAATCAATTGGGAGGATAAATGAAAAATTGGCTGTTGAAGAATGACAAAGAGAAAACCTACCAGAAGAGCTATGCAAGCAGGTCTCAATAATGACATAATAACTTCTTGCTCATTCTTCGCTCCCTCTGCCTGTGATGTAAATCCACTAGTACTTACCCGTAAAAATCCGAAAAGCCAATACATTGTATTAAATATAACCGCTGCTACAGCTACACCGCCAATCGCGGCAGTGTCTGCCATTCTTCCAATAACTGCAGTATCCACTGCTCCCAGTAAAGGTGTGGATATACCTGAAATAATTAATGGTATTGCTAAATGCAAGTATTGCTTATGACTGAATAGTTGTGTTAACTCTGTTGGTTTGTTTTTCTGCTTCATACCATCACTCCACTGTGTATCATCGATCTAGCTATGTATATTATTCGTTTAAGGTTTATAGCGAATGTAAAACGTAATGATTACGATTGAAATTTGATTATAAAATAAAATGGTGAGAAAGTAAAGATTTTTCCAATTAAAATATTCCCCCTAATTTTATAGGGAGAATATTAAGCTAATCTTCTATTAAATAGCTTCTTCCTTTAAACTATCCATAATATTTTCTTTCTTAATTTTTCTAATGGAATAAATCATCGTTGTTCCTACAATGGTAAAAATACTTATAATTACATAGAGTATGCTCATCCACGGGAATGTAAATCCATACTCAAATGTACTCTGAAAAGCTTTATACATAAGAACGATAACAAAAACACTAAGTGGTAAACCGTACAGCAATGCCTTTAATCCATAAAAAATACTTTCATAGGAGATCATTTTATCAAAGCCTTTTGGTGTCATTCCGACTGACTTTAACATCGCAAACTCCCGTTTACGTAAGGCGACACTTGTCGAAATCGTATTAAATATATTGGCAATTGAAATTGCTGAAATTAATGCCAGAAATCCATAAACGAAAATAGACATAAATAGCAAAAGACTCTGCTCTTCTTCTTTTTGTTGAGCTACATTGTAGAAGTACATGTCAGAGCTCTTTATTTCGTTAATTCTACTCTCTGTTAAAGATTTATCAGAGCTATTTAGATATACCGTTGTTTCAACTAAATGTTCGGCCTTATTTACAAGTTCATCGAAGATCTGTTTAGGCATAACTACGTCTAACCCTCCAGGACGCGCTGTATATATTCCCATAGGTATCTGATCCGTTAATGCACCAGTTTCTATAATGCCTAATGGAATTTCTTCTTCAGTTTCATAATTCTTTGCATATAAGTTGAGTTCTTCACCGGCTTCTTGATAAATGGTGTTCGTATGAATGAACCGGCCAGTCTCTGGATCTCTGTAAGTAACTTCGTCAATAACAATTGCTTGCGGATTAGTTGGATTCATAAATTCTTCTGGATCAGCACCAATCTGATTCGCAAATCTGGTGAAACTTTGTTCATCATATCCATAGAGGTTAACGTAGTAAGGATATTTCCCATCCCTTAATGCTTCCTGATAATCTGGACTTTGTTTCAATTGATCCGCTATCTGGCTCTCCTCTATCATGGCATTAACTTGAACACTTTTGACCAGGCTGTATTCTGTCACACCTTCCAGATTGGTAAAAGGCTCTAAGTCTTCTTCTGTTAATTTGCTGGAAGCACCGCTCAGTTTGTAGTCAAAATTTATATCATCCATTGACATCTTAAATGTTCTTTCCAAATTATCGGTAAAATAAGAAATAGTGAGAAATAACACAATACTGATAACAAGAGAAAATACAGTTGCCCGATAACGTTTCCTGTTTCGCTTTAAATTCTTCAATCCTATCTCCGCTTCCATTCCAAAAAGTTTACGCGTCAATTTCGATGTTTTTACTGCCTTTCTACTTAATTTTACATCATCAGATTGCCGTATTGCATCAATGGCAGATATTCTCGACGCCTTTCTTGCAGGCTTATATGTTGAGATAAAGATCGTTACAGCTGAAATAATTACAGCGGCAATAATCGACCATGGTGTCAAGATAACATGCAGCTTTTCTGACACCCCTAAAGTACCTTCTACTAAGATAACAGAATTAATAAATATGAAGGTTAATGCGATTCCGCCAACTCCAGCAATAATCCCAAGTGGAATACTTACAGAACCGATAACTGCACCTTCAAAGAAGACTGAATTCCGCTTTTGTTTCTTCGTCGCACCTATACTTGAAAGCATACCAAGATGACGGGAGCGTTCCGAAACACTTATAGCAAAAGCATTGTAAATTAACGAAATGGATCCTACCATTATGACAAGAATGATAATACCCAAAAGGGAAAAAAGTGTGATGCCTAATTCAACGTTCTTTGTAATTCCATAATATCTTAGCAGTTCATTATGATAGGTTAATCCTTCTTTGTTTATTTGTTCCATAATATTTTCTGCATTCTCAAACAATGAAAAATTAACATCTTTAAATGTAACAAATGCATCTAAACTTTCTTCCATCCCAGCAAGATTCGGATCTAAATAACTGATGGCAATATAGCCGGGTGCCCATGAAGCATCCCACATTGTTTGATCAATTGTCCCAACGACAGTAAACGTCATTGTCTCTTCCCTGTTAAATTTTTCTATTATATCTCCATTCTCCGAAACTTGTAATTCAGTTGCCTGATCGAGGATCTCTTCTGGATCAGAGAGATAACGCTGCCCGATATCCATTGTAACTTGATCTCCAATTCCAAAGGCAACGTCTGAGTCTTTCCATAAATCCTGTGATATAACAATTTCATTAGCAGCTTTCGGTAACCTTCCCTCTGACATCTTTATTGGAAATAGAGTTAATCCATTATCATTAATTTGCTGTATATAGAGATATGGCTTACCAGGATTATTATTCCCCTCTATCTTTGCATAGCCTAATTCATTGACTAAACTTGTCTCTTTCACTGAATCATCACTACTGATTATTTCAGATTCTCCGATAGAAACTGCTCGATATAGTGCATGCCAATCTCCACTGTTGGCTATTGTTTGCCGTTTCATTAAATCAAGAAATGATACACCTAATGTAGTAACTGCTGTGATCATAGCAACAGAAATGATAACACCAATGATTGTTACAAGTGTCCTTTTACGATTTTGTTTTAAATGCTGAATTGTCAATTTGTTCATAATGTTCATGGACGAATCACCTCATCCTTGGCAATTCTTCCATCTTCAATGGAAATAACACGATCTGCCTGCAACGCAATCCTTTCATCATGTGTAATCATAATTAATGTCTGGTTATACATTTTATTAAACAATTTTAATAGCTCGATGATTTCTTTACTATTCTTGCTGTCTAAATTACCTGTTGGTTCATCTGCCAGCATAATCGCAGGATTACTAATCAGTGCCCGTCCAATGGAAACACGCTGCTGCTGACCGCCAGATAATTGATTTGGCAAGTGATTTATCCGCTTCTCTAATCCTAATTTTTCAATAACATCCTTAAATTGCTTTTTATCTACTTTATGCTGGTCTAACAGCAAAGGTAATGTAATGTTCTCTTCCACCGTTAAGACAGGAATTAGATTGTAAAATTGATAAATTAAACCGATTTGTCTGCGTCTAAAGATCGCGAGTTGTGTTTCATTTAATTGATAAATATCTGTATTATCCACTAATACTTGGCCACTAGTAGGTCTGTCAACACCGCCAAGTAAATGCAGCAATGTTGATTTTCCTGAGCCAGAGGGACCAATAATAGCAACAAATTCGCCTTTATTAACAGAAAATGAAACATCATCTAATGCTTTAACAGCCGTATCCCCTTTGCCATATGATTTAGACAGATGATTAATTTGTAAAATAGTCATGTTTATTCCTCCATAATTCCTTATTTGACTATAGTTTATCTGTCTAAAATGACGATCAAGTGACTTTAAAGTGACAATATAGTCATCTAGAGGATGTTCAAACATATAGTTAAATAATAGCTTTATAAAACTTAAGATGGAATTGAGTTCCTTCTCCTTCCTTACTAGTTACCTCGATATCACCTTGTTGATTCGTAATAATACTGTAAGCCATTGCCAGTCCTATTCCCACACTCTCTTCACTGCCATCTTTTCCTTTGTAAAAACGTTTGAAAATATATGGCAGATCTGATTTAGCAATTCCCTTTCCGTTATCCTCGACTGTGATTAATGTATAAAGCGTATTTTCCGTAAAAGAAATAGTAATCCTGCCTTTTTCCTTCGTATGTTCCACACAATTTTTCAAAATATTAATCAGTGCTTCTTTTGTCCAGTTAAAATCACCTGAGATCATGATAGTATCTTCCCCATTGACTTGAAGCGTCTGTTCCTTAATATCAATAGGGATAGTAACAGATTCAACTGCCTTTTTGACTAATTCTGTGACAGGATACGGTTCTTTCTTAAATCGAACAACCCCGGCATCTATTTTGGCTAATTTAAGCAATGTTGTGACAAGCCACTCCATGCGCTCCAGCTGACTTTGGATATTTCGGGTAAATTCAATTCTTTTCGATTCTTCTAATTTATGATCTCCCAGTAAATCAGCCATTACCATCATGGAAGTGAGTGGTGTTTTTATCTGATGGGAAATATCTGATATAGCGTTATTTAATTTTACTTTATCTTGTTCAAGCAATTTATTTTGCTCTGATAATTTTAACGTTACTTTGTATATTTCATTTTGAAGAATACTCAGCTCACCTTCTTTATTATCACGGATATCCAATCCGTAATCTCCACTGTTGATCCTTCTCAAATAGGAAGATAGCTGACTGATTTTGCGATAGCGATAATAGGTATAGATAAAGTAGATGACAAACAAGATAATAAAAGTTATGACAACAAATAGAACGACATTTCCGGAAAAAAGTACCGCTGATATTGTTGTCATAACAACTCCAACTGTTACAAAACTTAATAGAAAATAAGCAATTTCTTTATTTCGTAACATCCTAGTCCCCCATCCTGTAGCCCATACCTCTTACAGTCCTGATGATGGCCGGCTTCTGTGGCTGATCCTCTAATTTCTCTCTTAATCTTTTAATATAAACCGTTAAGGTATTATCATTAACAAAGTCACCTGCTATATCCCAGATCTGTTCTAATAATTGCTCGCGGGTTAATATTTGCCCAATATGGTTGGCAAATATTAAAAGCAAACGATATTCTAAAGCAGTTAATAATATTTCGGTTCCATTTTTATAGACTTTTCCTTCTAATCGGTTAATTTTAATATTCTGATGAATAATAATTGATTGCTCTTTGGGAACTTTGTGATATCGTCTAAGAACAGATTTCATCCTTGAAAGTAACTCTCTAATGCGAAAAGGCTTGGTAATATAGTCATCTGCCCCCATATCTAAGCCCATCACTACATTGACTTCATCATCTAATGCAGTTAAGAAAATTACAGGTTTGTCACTCGTTTGTTTTATTTTTTGGCAGAGATCATATCCGCTTCCATCAGGCAGTGATAAATCTAATAGGAATAAATCAATTTGATCCATCTTCTCTTTTATCATTATCTCAGCATCCTTTGCCTTATAGCAGATATTCGTGTCATATCCTTCTTGCTGGAGGGAAAACTCTAATCCTGAAGCAATTGTTTTGTCATCCTCTACTACCATTATTTTCATTACTATCACCTTCTATAAGAAAAAACATTTTTTTCTAGTTTTATTGTGCCAATCCCTTCATCATATCGTAAACTTTTCTAGTTGTATTTACATTTCTCACTGTGACTTGTTTATAAAATTTCGTACCTATAATAGCAAGCATACCGCTTTCACTCTGAAATTCACGTTTAACAGACCAGATTATCGCACCAGATATGTAGATGACCTGATCAAATTCTTGTTTGATTGGCAGTTCCTCCATAACAGTGGGCTTGTCTACTTCCTCCCACAAAAACAGTACATCACTCTTTATTGTTTTATCATTTTCCCATTCATTAGGAATAGCTGCAACAACCTTATCCATTTCCTCAATCGAACGAACTACTGCTTTAATGTCTAATTGGAAATCATCCACTATTACCGCTTCAATTTTCTTAATCAATTCTTCTCTCTCCATCACGTCTGATCGGAACATAATATTGCCTGTATTGATATAAGTTTTGACTGACTCGAACCCTATTCGTTCAAATGATTGCTTTATTTGTTTCATGTCAATTTTATTCCTGCCGCCAACATTGATACCGCGAAGCACTGCAACATAAATCATTTCAGTCCTCCTCGTTTTTTACTTTTGTACAAATATTACCATCATCATACCATAATAAGAAGAAAATACAGCATCTCTGAAACGTATAACTTCCCAGGCTTTTCATACAGTAAAAAAAAGCTTTCGTAAATTTACGAAAGCTTTTTTGACCTAATTTTCTGTAGTTGTTGCGTGTGCTGCATCACTATTATCCGAATCATTTTCTTTACCATAGTCAGGCTTTACCCTTTTTATAAACAAAGCAAGTATTAATGCGATAACTGCAATCAATGTAGAGATAAGGAAAGAGAAGTTTATTCCATTTAACATTGCCTGATTGACGATTTCCTGTGGTATTTCTATTTCAGTTCCAGTTGCTGGTGGTGAACTGTTCATCGTTCCTGCAGTATCTGCTAACAATTCCTCTGTTCTTGTCTTTGTCCGATTATTCATTACAGTGATTAACAAAGCAGAACCTATTGCACCAGACACTTGCTGCAGCGTATTATTCATCGCGGTACCATGCGGGTTGTTAATTGCAGGTAATTGATTTAAACCATTCGTCATTACTGGCATCATAACCATTGACATCCCAAACATACGGAATGTATAAAGAATTACTAATGTGGAATATGCTGTTTCCATTCCAATTCTGCTAAAGAAATAGGATGTAATAACCGTAATCGTCAGCCCTATTACTGCTAATGTTCTTGCACCGTATTTATCAAATAATCTCCCTGTTATTGGTGACATAATCCCCATAACGATTGCTCCCGGCAGCATTAGTAATCCAGAATCCATCGGAGAAATACCTCTGATTGTTTGAACGTATATCGGCATAAGGATCATTGCTGAGAACATTGCTATTGCAATAACAATCGATATTGCTGATGATAGAGCAAACATCGGGTATTTAAAGATTCTAAATTCTAATAGAGGTTCATCCATACTAAGCTGGCGCATAATGAATGTGATTAAAGCCACTGCACCAACGATGATCGTTCCATACACAAACGGGTCGTCCCAACCATTATCTCCAGCTGTACTGAACCCATATAATAATCCACCAAAGCCAATACTGGACAGAATTAATGATAAAACATCCAGCTTAATCGCGCGCTGAGGTGTGACATCTTTTAGTTTAAAAATTGCCAAAATAAGTGTCAATAACGCGATTGGTAAAACGATATTAAACAGCATTCTCCAGCTGTAATGCTCTACAAGCCATCCTGACAGTGTCGGGCCAATTGCAGGTGCTGTAATCATTACAATACCAAACATCCCCATCGCTGTACCCCTTTTTTCTACAGGAAAAGCTGCTAACATTACGTTCATTAGAAGTGGCATCATAATTGCTGAACCTGATGCCTGAATCATTCTTGCTGCTAACAAAACGGAGAATTCCGGAGCTATACTAGCAGTAAAAGTTCCTACAGTAAACAGAAACATTGCAGTGATAAACAGCTTTTTATCTGAAAAACGTTGGATAAAAAAGGCACTTGCAGGGATGAGTATCCCATTCACTAACATATAACCTGTAGAAAGCCATTGTACTGCCGTTGGTTTTACTTCAAACTCTGTCATAATAGATGGCAGTGCTACATTAAGCAAGGTTTCATTTAGTAAAGATACAAATGCACCAATAAACAAAATTGCAATCATCCCATAAGGAGGTTTTGCATGGAGCGGGTTGTTAGTTGACATATATTTTAATTCCTTCTTTCCTCAATTTACTGAAATACTTTAACATTTTATACCGTTAGTCTATTTATTTCAACAATAAATTATCAGTGAATTTATGAAGGCTGATATATAAGGAATTAAATTATTATACTATCGTTATAAAATGTAGAAATAATAATGATAAATAAGCTTCTCCCCATCAAATACGATCTTTAGTTTTCCTGCTAGAATAAATAAAAAAAGACAGAGGAGACATGAATTTATTTCATGTCTCCTCTGCCCCTTATATTTAGTGATTCGATTGATCAATTATTAGCTGCCGAGATCGTGAATGCTTGCTGTCCCATTTGTATCCATGCCTGTTCAAAATTCTCTCTGTTTACTGCTTTGTCTTTCTCTGTTCCGAGTGGATCATTTACATATACATATTCTTCGTCATAACCAGTAATAACAACACTATGATGCTGATAAGTAACTTGCATTTCCCCTAATTCCGTTTGCCATGTCATAAATTGCTGTTCATTGAGTTTTTGAAAATTCGCATTCGTGATCACCCATACCGGCATACCGTCTTGAACTGCATTATATAAATCTGCGGGCTCTTCATTGGACAGATCAATGATACGGTCAGATGAAACATACTTGCTTGCTAATTCAATTACCGGTTCAATATAAACACCGAGTCCTGGCTTGCTGAAAGTCTCCATATCACCAACGAAACCTTCATGCATATTTCCTCTAATCCCGTTTACTTCAAATGGTTCATATTCAATATTTTCAGCTAACTCCATTTTTCCAACATCGATATTGTAGTAGTTTAATAACATGGTTAAACTTGTTACCTCACACCCACGCATTAATTCAGGCAACTGCGAAATATGAGGTACATTTAGCATGATTTTCTTATCAAGGAAATCTGCGATAAGACTGCTGTTTTTTTTCGTTAAGTTAATGCTGGATGTTTTATTTAATGTTGCTGCTTTTTCATTTCCACTTCTCGTCTCTTTAGCAAATTCAAAACCGCCAATTGTGAATAAACTAATTAAGCTAACGATCGCCAATCCTCTTTTCCCATCCATAAAAAACCTACCTTATTTTTCGATTTATGATATTAACACGAACATTTAATATTATATTTATTATAATACTAGTTAAATGTTTCAGTAAAATGTTACGAATGAAAAATATGGGTAAATTTTATCGTCAGGAATGATAGAAAGTCATATTGCGTAAGAGAAAAGGAAAGAGTGATTTCTGAATAAAATCAGAAATCACTCGAGAATCTCTATAAAATATCCAGCCTTTTCTCTCTTCTTATCCGGTAATTCAGCCAGAAGAAAGCAAAAGCTATCAGAATTGTATAGGTGATAAATGGCAGTAGTTTAGGATCATGAATACTAGCAATATTATAAATTAAGTATTCTCCGATAAGATATACCAGTATAACGACAATCGGCACCTGTGAACCGATCAAAGTAATATAGGCTGACATATATCTTGATAAAATGGTTGAAAGCACTCCTGAAATCAGTGCAAGGAGATAAATTCCTATCACAGTGAGAATGATATACTGCAGGAATGTGAGATTAAACCAGCTCTGATAGGAATTATCAAAAGACCATACCTTCGACTGAAAGAAATCTGATGTTTCATTCGTTCGGTACATTGCAAAAAAAGCAGCAAGATACGCTGTGGTGATCAGCAATGTCGTTATAACAGCTGCGATCACTTTCTTTCGGAAAATTAGCCGGCCCGTTTTTGATGTATATTGTAATAACATCACATTATTTTTCTGATCAACGATAAAAACTCTGCCAACAATAATCATCACAGATATAACAACCCAGATTGCAACCATTTTGATCAAATTATTGTAATTATCAGTAACCAGACCTGGAAGGATGCTATGGTGATATTTCCCATCTATTATTGTCTGTTTCCATGCTTCACTATTAATATGTGCTGTTGACCTGCTGAAATCTTCTTTCTTATTCGCGTATCTTTCAATGATACTTTCCCGTGCCTGAAGCTCCCAAAAAACATCCACACCTTCTTCGAACATGATATTACTCGAAAGTTTACTCGCTTGTTCATCATGCCCATCCCTTGCTCGAAATTGTTCATAGGTGGTGATGCCTATTGCTACAGCATCCTCTCTTGACTGCAAATAATCGTTGGCCTTTTCTACCTCCTCCTGATATGTTAATTTAAAATCCTCAAACTCTGTTTCGTCCATTTCCTGTCCATATTCTGCTATCATATCTTTTGCAATGTTATAATGGTCAGTTGTCGGCCTTCCATTTGGAAAAACCGAAAACTCAAAATCCATAAACAATTGATAAAATAAAAAACTCAAGAGTAAAACTAAAGCTACCACTTTCCAATCAAACAGTTTCTTTATTTCATTTAAAATAATTCTCATAGGAACTCCTTTCAATGCAATGCCTGACGATAAAAACGGCGGATGCTTACAAAAATCAATCCAGCGACAAATACTGCCCAGCTGCTTATTGTGATTACTTCATAATATGGTGATATAGTAAAAGGACTATAGCCCATAAACCATTCATGCGGGTTTAAGATCATAAAAAATGGAGTCTGGTGAATATAATGGCTGAAATTAGTTGATAAAGGGATATAACCAGGAATTAGGACACCCAGCCCCAGTATCACCATAAAACTGATAAAGACAAGATACGTATTCTTTAACCAGATCGAGAGTATGTAAGTCATTCCGCTAAATAACATCATGACTAAATAGATCAGTAATAACATTAAACCAATATATTCGATAAAACTGATGTTCCACCAGGTAATATAGGGAAAATCTGTTATCGCATTAAAATAGGAACTAATAGGAACATGCCACAGTCCGCTATAATTAAACACCAGAAAGTAAATTGCAAGTGTTGCTCCTATTAAACTAATAATGACAGCTGTATTAGCAGTAATTGCTGCAAATAACTTTGGAATAACCAGCTTTCTTCCAATTTTCGTTGTATAGGTAACTAATGCCGTCTTTTGTTCGAATTCATAGTTTGTTACTGCTCCTGTTATAAGGACAGCTAAAATAATTAACTCAAAAATGAGGATCATACCAATATCTTTAAAGAGCAAGTTATGCATCTTATATATCTTCCCATAAAAAAATAGATGCTTATGCTCCCCATTTTCGATCAATTGCTCTTTCCTGTCTGCCAACTTTTCAAACTGTGCTCGAACCGTTTCGGCAGCCTCTCCTTGAAACCCATATAAGTCAATAGTTTCTTCTGCTCTGGCACGAACATTTACATTCTCATATATCCCATCAATATCCTGCGCTGTCCGATAATAAGTTTCAATAAGATCGTATTCTAATAGTTGATTAAATTCTTTATCACTAATAGGAGGGTTCAAAAAGAATTCATCATCTGCTAACAAATCAGATGGATGTTCGTATCCTGACTTCCCATTCAGATCCTCAATTGTGCTAACCCAATCAGATATCTGTTGATAGTCACCGCCAAATTGAGCTAGCATTTCCTCATTTATTGCTGTTCCGTATTTATCAACAAGTGACGTTAATACCGATAATTCTTCTTTTATATAAGAATGGCTCCAAATAAATAAACCATTAATAATGATAAAAAATAAAAGAAGAATCCCCACAATTGGCAGCCTGAATATTTTCAACAGTTCTTGTTTTATTATCATTTCATACTGCCTGCCAATGTCTGGTCATCTTCATAAACGTGTAAGAACACATCTTCTAATGTTGGGATCACTTCCTGCCAGGCTTCTTCTAGTCTTTGCTCAGCGACAAAGCGGAATATGAGCTTTTCCTGTTCCTGTCTTTCACCAATAATTTGATAGTTATCACGGAATTGATCCTCTTCTGCTAATGAGACCTCTGTTTCAAACAGCATGCCTTTTAATTGATTGCTAATGTGCGCAACCGTGTCTTGATATAAAACCTTTTTTTCTTTAATCATAATAATTTGATTGGCGATTGATTCAACATCTGAAACAATATGGGTAGATAAGATAATGATTCGATCTCGCGCCAGTGATGTTAAAATCTTCCGGAATCTTGCTCGCTCTTTCGGATCTAAACCAGCTGTAGGCTCATCTAAAATTAAAACTTTCGGGTCATTCAGCATTTCTTGAGCAATTCCGACACGCTGGATCATCCCGCCAGAGAACTTCTTCATTTTCTTCCTTGTGACATCTTCTAAACCGACTAATGTAAGCAGTTCATTGATTCGCTGCTTGGCAGTTGACTTGTCCAGCCCCTTTAATGCCGCTAAATAAAACAAGTACTTTTCTGGTGAATAATTTTTATAATAACCAAAATGCTGAGGTAAATAGCCTAGTACATCCCGGTATTTGTCATCCAAAGCGACTATATTTGTTCCGTTATATAAAATTTCCCCTTTTGTCGGAAACATTAATGTTGCTATCATTTTGATTAATGTTGTTTTCCCTGCTCCATTTGGTGCTAACAAACCATAAATACCATTTTGAAACTCTAGTTGGATACTGTTTAAAGCCTGAAAGTTTCCATATTGTTTGCTCACATTTTCAATAACTAACAAATTAACTCATCCTTTCTCTCTGACTAGCAAATAATAACTTCTTCAGTCCTTTGAGATACACTACAAAGCTGCCAATGACGATCATTCCGTAAATATATAATGGGATTTGTTGTAATATTATAAGATACAGCCCTTCACTGAAAATTGATGCCAATATATTTCCGAGCAGCCAACCAATTGCCAGAAGCAGCTTTACTAATCTGGAAAATACATATAATTGTACATACAATAAAATAACAGCAAATAAAAATAAGGAAGAGCTTGATAACAGAAAGGCATAACCAAAATGAATCGATTGGTCCATCATTAACCCGATGATGAATACACTATTTACTAACATGCTGACAATACTAAATGTGAGCATTCTGAATGCAGCAAGTTGATAGAGATTATATTTACAGACCATTTCCACTTCGTATGTTGGCTTTTGTTTCTGAAAGATAAAGAAGAAATAAGCAAACAATAAATAAGTGACTGGGGAAAAAGTAAATATAATTGTATACACATTCCAATCATTCCATATCAACAGATCACCTAAACTCATTAGTAATCCTGTAACAACAACGATGGATAAGATAATAGTATAGATTATTTCTGTGAAATCTCGAAAGATAATACGAAAGCCAAGCTGGCGATACATTGTAAGCAGAAATGACCAGAAATTTGCCCGGCTATCCATTCCTTCGGTTAATATCGTGCTGATTTCCTGATCAATTTCTATTTCTTCAGGATATGGTATCTTCTTATTTGAATTTTGCATGGAATGCCCCTTCCTTTAACAACTGTTTAAGCTTACGTATTGTTGCATAATATTTTGTTTTCACAGTTGACTCTGTTAGATTAGTGATCTCGGCTATTTCAGCAAATGTATACTCTCCAAAAATTTTCAACCTCAAAATATATTGATTTTGTTGATCAAACTGGGCTAATATTTGTAAAACCTGATCTACTTCTTCTTTTTGTTCCAGCTTTATTGTGAAACTCTCCTCTGTTCGAATTTCGACTTCATCCATTACATCCGTCTTTTGCGATTGTTTGTAAGACTTCGAACGATAATAATCAATTAATCGTGAATTGGCAATTTTGTATAACCATGTACGGAAGGAAGCTTTTCCGTTAAAAAGATGGATGGTTTTTAATGCACTAATGAAAATTTCCTGTGTAATATCTTTTGCTAATTCCTGATCAATCGTTTGTTTATAAATAAACCCATACATCTCTTTGTAATATTTGGCGATTAATTGATTTGCTGCTGATTCGCTGGAACGTTTCTTTATTGCTTTAATCCATTTTAATTCTTGCTTCATTTCATCTCACACCACATCCATTCCTACCACAATTGCTGCTGTCTATATATTCGTAAGCAATAGGATAATAGTTTTAATATTTTCGGAAAAATTTTTATATTTATTTTTTTTATGAAAAATGACATTAATTCTATGTAGAGTTTGTACATTAAAATGATCAGTTATGTGAAATTACTAATTTTAATCGTGCATAGAGTCGTCTTCTAAATAAACGTTAAAATTCTTCTAAAAAAGCCAACTGTCGTATTTCACAGTTGGCTTTTCAGGTAGTATTATTCTATATATTTCTGTAACGAATTTTTCAATTGCTCTTGGTATTTTTCTTCCTGAATGGCATATGCCTCACCATGACCGGCGTTGTCGAAAAGCATAATTTCTTTATCACCAGTTGTATGCTGATATAGCGTTTCCGCCATTTCTGCGGGTACAAACGAATCATTATTTCCATGGAAATAAATTATCGGAACTTGTGCATTTTTGACTTGTTCTAGTGCTGAGGCTTCGACAAGCGAATAATCCGCACGTAACTTTGTAATTAAGCTAGAGGTTGGCAAAATCGGGAATGCTGGTAAATGATACATTCTCTTCATTTGATATTGAAACAACTCAAAAACACTTGTATATGCGCTATCTGATACAATTAACTCTACATTTTCCGGGTGCTCTTCTCCTGAAGCCATCAAGACAGTCGCTGCCCCCATTGATAACCCATGCCAGATAATTTGGGCATCTGTCCCAGTATGACCGATTAATTTTTCAGTCCAATCTATCCAATCAAGTCGGTCATGCCAGCCGAATCCGATGTAATCACCCTCACTCTGTCCATGCCCCCGTGCATCAGGCATAAAAATATTATATCCTAACTGTTCATAGTAGTATTGACCATATAACCCCATATCTTTCGCATTACCCAAGTATCCATGAGCAAGCATTACTGTTTTATTAGTAGGTTCTTTTGCTGCAAGGTAATAACCTTTTAGAGTCAACCCATCAAAGGATTCAAGTTCCATTTGATCGAAATCCTGCTGTTGGACCCATTGTCTCCAGCCGCCTTTTAAAAATACATCCATTGCTGCTGCAGAGACGGTTAAATCTTCATTTCCTTGCAAGAAATCTTTCTGCTCACGTTTTATTGCTAGATTATAAAAAAAGTTTCCTGCAAAAACATCTGTAAGTAATAAAATTGCCACAATGCTAATGACCGCTATTTTAAATTTCTTTTTCATACTAATCTGCCTCCCCCTGGTGTTACTATTATTATACCAAGAAGAAGCACAGATTTCTTTATTATTTGTTGATTTATGTCGAGAATAAGAGCCTATTTTTTCTTTCATATTTTGTCATAAAACCAATTTTATTATCTTTCTAGTGAAGAGAGACTTTCTAATGAATGGATGATCCCTCCAATAATTGCTTAAGTACTGTTGTATTTACGGGATGATATTCGTTCCACTAATTAATCCAGGAAACCAATAAGCTTTAGAAAATGGGGGACTAGGAAGTGGAGGATGATGGATCCTTTTTTCAGAAAGCAAGTAATCCGGATAATTCAATGGAGAATTATCCGGATTACAGTATGGACAAACTACTTCTGTCCCATCCTCTTTGTTTTACTTCTTTCTTATATTTTTAATAATAACTTTGCTTTCTGGTAAGCTTGGAATGTCGTTCATGGAATAAGTGAAATCCTGTTCCGGGAACTCAAATGAAATCTTATTAACAAAGTAGTTTAGTGTGACTTTTAATATATCGATTGTCAGCCATTCACCAGCACACCTGTGTCCAATATCAAATTCACCGCCACCTTGCGGGATAAAATTAAAAGGGCTTCCATTCCAATTTTCAAACCGTTCTGGTCGAAACTGTTCTGGCTGCTCCCAAATATCCGGATCATGATTGGTACCATACAAATCTAGTAATGTTAATGTGCCTTGCTCAAACTTATAACCATTCCAATCAAAATCATTCCTGACTCTTGCAACTGTAAATGGGAAAAACGGATAGAAGCGGCGCACTTCCTGGATAAAGTATTGCAACTGTTTATCATCACCTTCATCACCTTGGCGAAGTATGTCCACTTTTTGCGGAAATTGCGCTAAAGCTAACACAGTAAAATCAACATAGACAGAGATAGCTACAATTGGACGCAATAAATTTAATAATTCCACAGCTACTATTTCAGGTGCTAATAGCTGATTATTTAAATCACGGTGGTAACTAAATTGATATAATGGACGATCCTGATCAATTAACAGCTTGCCGCTCCTGACATCCAAGACCAGCTGTTGCAGCCACTCCTCTATCTTGGTACGTGAAGCTCTAGCTTTCCAATGTTTGGGGCCGACTGCTGAAGCATCTTCGAACAAATCACTCAATTCATCAACCCATTCATCTTCCGTCCCTTGCTTTGGAATACCAACCCAGCGCATCGCTACATTTGTCAGGACATGTTTTGCTTCATTATAAACGATTAATTCATCTGTTTGATTACGAGTTATTGCTCGATTCCATTCGACTTCTGTTAATTCTTTTATTTCATCAAGCATAGCTCTTGTCATTACTGACATGAACAAAGCTTTTCGATGATGGTGCTCATCACCATCCAATCCTTGTACACCGCCCTGGCCAAATAATGTTTTTTGAATTCGAGAGGGCGCTGCATTTTCACGAGAAAATTTACTGTTATCATAAAAAAGCTCAGCTTCTTTTTCTCCAATCAGGCAATTTGCTTTTTCACCAAGTATTCTTGTTTGAAAAACTCTTGAATTATATTTATCTTTACGTTTATGAATGAAATCATAACCTTCTCTAAGTAATGCGATTGTATGGTCTAATCCCTTCTCTTGAGGTATTTCCTGGTTATTTGCCATTGTAAAGACCTCCATTTAAAGACTTTACTTCTAATTTTCCCTATATTACGAATTAAAAACCACAAACACATTCAATTGGAGAAAGAATGTTTAGATAGTATAAGAAAAGTGGTAAATCATAAATAGCAGGAAAAAAATTAGTAAGGAGTGGTAGGATGACTGCACAAATACCGTTTAAGACTTTACACGATGGAAACCAGCTTCCAACGATCGGATTTGGAACAGCAAAAGTAAAAGGAAATTTAGGTCATATTGCGATTGCTGATGCGATTAATAATGGTTATCGACTTATTGACTCTGCTTATAATTATGAGAATGAAGGTACGGTTGGAGAAGCGATTAAGCGAACTTCTGTACCTAGAGAAAAATTAATGATAACATCAAAGCTCCCTGGGCGCTATCATTCGTACAACGACGCAGTAGAAGCGATTCAAGAGTCTCTGTATCGTGCCAGTCTGGACTACTTTGACCTTTACCTTATCCATTGGCCAAATCCAAAGCAAGGAAAGTATGTGGATGCATGGCAGGCTTTAATTGATGCACAGAGATGGGGCTTAATTCGTTCCATTGGGGTAAGTAACTTTTTACCTGAACATCTTGAACATTTGCATAAAGAAACAGGTATTTTACCAACAGTAAATCAGATTGAATTACATCCTTTCTTCAACCAGCAGGAGCAAAGAAAATGGCACGAAAAGCATGGAATAGTAACAGAGGCATGGAGTCCTCTTTATCGCGCTAAAGAACTTTTCGATAATGATACACTTCAAAATATTGCGAAAAAACATAACAAGACGGTTTCCCAGGTGGTTCTGCGCTGGCATTATCAGTTAGGCTCTGTTACAATTCCAAGATCTACATCTCGAGAACACCAGCTGGAAAATGTCTCCATCTTTGATTTCCAACTAGATGAACAAGATATGTCTTCAATTGACTCCTTAACTGAGCCTGATGGCAGAATCAATGATCAAGATCCTGCTGTATATGAAGAGTTTTAGAATAATATCAATGAAAAAGAAGGCTTACCAATATGGGCGCCTTCTTTTTCTTATTACATACTTTTGGCTTCTGACAGTTTCAACAAATAATACTCTTCTTCTCGCGCCATGTGATCTGCCATTGATGCAGTAAATATGCTCAATACCTCTGCACTTAATTCCATTTCTTCTAATTCGTGCAGAAAGGTTTGAAACAATTCTATCTCTATTTCCACATCATGATTGAATCTTTCCAGCGCAGGAAAAGAGTCAACATTTGCTCGGAGGTAACCTGTTAGTTCTACTGCTTTTAAATAAAATTGATCAAAATGCTTACTAAATGCAGCACTTTTGTCCTTTAACCGTTTTTCCACCCCGTCCATGCGGTCATTAATTGCACCTGCATGTCCCGATGCGTCAGTCAGCCAGAGTAAATGATGGTGAAGTTCATGATAGATCGGAGGTTTTTCTCCTTGCTTCAAGTAACCTAGTATTAATAAGTATTCTTCCAATTCATTTACCATATGATTGATGAAGGTAGGTGTTAAATGAATTTTCATTTGTCCTGTTACATGACGTTTTATTATCGATAATTTGTATGTTCTGAATTGTTTGGTAATATCTTCTGTCATAATGGCAAATGCGATGGCATTGGATTCATTCAGTGTATGAGCCTGGGTGAGCAGTTCATCATATTGTGTTTGAAACATTTTTGCTTTCTCAATATCCTCTCTCTGTGAGGGGTATAATGAATCGTGGATAAATCGAGCATGATCGCCTAGAACTTGTAACCAAAATTGATGTTCAAAAACAGCACTTTTTACATAACTGGATTGCAATGAAACACATCCCCTTTTCAACTCATGATGCTTCATTCTATTCCAGTCAAGGAAAAAATATTATCATGTTTTAATTAGAGAAATGAAATGCGACACTGTGAAAAAAGTTCATCAAAACAAGTGAACCGTATGAACAAGAATAATCTCCTGGCTCATACGGTTCTTTAAGCATCTATTCGATTAATGGATGTTTTGCTGTGGCGCTTTTGTATATGCTTGTACCATAATATCCATGTCTTGCGCATTAAGTTGCGGTACTTGGTAATAACCATTTTTATTTTGATATAAGAATAACTCATAGCTCATTTCGATCATATTCGGTACACTGTCTGCAATTACACGACGTAACACAGGGTTATTCATCTCTGCTCCTGCCATTGTAAGGCTAGAGGAAGCTGCTTTTGTTTGCCCTAACATAAATGAGGAGAAACACTCATCTGTAAACTCATTAACAGACTGTTTTGGTTTCTTTGGCTGTCCAGCTTTTAATCCATAAGTTACTTCATTGCTTTGTTGCATTTTATATTGCTGTGTTGGAACTGCCGGATCTTGGCCAGTTTGAAAACATTCTACAATGGTGTTATACATTTGTGTCATAAAAGCGGTTTGACGTTGCAGGATATTTTTCAATTCCTGATCCTGAATATGCTGATTATAAAGTTGATACTGCTCCAACACACCGATTAAACAGCCAATCAATTCATGAGAATCAAGTAATTCGTGAGCACCATGGTTATGACTGATTTGTTGATTTGCCATATTTTGAGGCATTTGCATATTGTTTTGCATTTGATTTTGATTTTGCACAGAATTTTCCTCCTTTATTCATCCATTCATCTTTAGATTGTCCTTCTCCAGCTTATTTATGTATATTGTTTTTCACCAAATGACAACTTTCCTTATGATAGGTTATACTATTGAACAGGAGTGATTTCATGTCAACATTTTCAATTATAGGTGGCGGAATTGCCGGTGCATCAATTGCTTATCACCTTGCAAAAGCCAACCACCAAGTTACCGTATATGACAGATTAGATAAAGGGCAGGCAACATCAGCGTCAGCAGGTATTATTTGTCCATGGGTTAGCCAAAGAAGAAATAAAAAATGGTTTAGACTTGTCCAGGAGGGTGCTCGCTATTATCCCGAGTTCATTAAGGAATTAGAGGAATGGACAGGACTATCCACAGATTTCAGAAGAAATGGAGCAATTTGCCTTTTTAAAGATGACCATATTCAACAGCTCGCTTATGAACGAATTTCAGCAAAACAAGAAGGTTCCCCTGAAATGGGTGATGTTAGAAAATTGAGCAAAGCAGAAGTGAAAGAAATGCACCCACATTTAACGGATACATATCCAGCCGTATTTGTCGAAGGCGGCGGTCAAATTAAAGGTGAGAGTCTTCTTACTGCATTAAAAAAAGGCATCCTTCTCCATAACGGAAAATGGCTCGAGCAAGATATTTCACCAAGAGACTGTGAAGGAACGGTCATCTACACAGCAGGTGCCTGGGCACGGGAGTATCATCAACATCCTATGGTTCGACATCAGCGTGCTGAACTTTTACATCTGAAAATAAATGGAGAGCTGCCAGACGGAGAAACCCCTGTCGTAATGGGATTAGGACCAATGTATATTGTGGAAACAGCGGCAAATCAGTTTGCAATTGGAACAACCCATGAAGATACAGAAGATTATTCTATTACTCCTTCTCGCGATAATTTGAACTATCTGCATGGAGAAGCGGAACGTTATTTTCCTGATACACCAATTGAGGATCAATTTATATCAGTAGGATTAAGACCATTTACAAGGGATTCTTTACCTTATATCGGACATACTGAGGACGGCATTTTTATTGTTAATGGCTTAGGTTCAACTGGATTAACTTGTGGACCAGTCATCGGCAGGGAAGTTGCCGCATTTTTAAATGGAAAAGAAACAAAGCTGAATTTGGAAGATTATGCATACTGAAGGTCACAGAAAAAAGCTGCCTGAAACACCTAAGGCAGCTTTTCTCGCCTATATTAACAAAGAACATGAACCTTTGTTCAGGCACTTTGTCTTTTTTTCGGATTATTCTTTTCTTCTTTTTCTTGCATCTTTCGGAAAATCGTTGCGATAATTGGTCCTGAGATATTGTGCCATACACTGAAAATGGCACTGGGCACAGCTGATAATGGACTGAAGTGCGCGCTTGCCAGTGTTGCACCAAGTCCGGAATTTTGCATTCCAACTTCAATTGAAACTGCTTTCTGCTGCTTTGGACCCATTCTTAATAATTTTCCTAATACATACCCAATAACATATCCTAGTGTATTGTGTAAGACAACAATTAAGAAAATTAGCAGACCTGTTTCTGCGATTTTTGCCTGGTTGCCGCTCACTACTGCTGCAACAATTGCTACAATTCCTATAACTGATACTAATGGAATTGCTTTAACACCTGCTTCTACTTTATCTTTTAACACTGCTTTAATAATTAATCCTAATAAAATCGGGACTAACACAATCTGGACAATAGATATAAATAAAGATCCTGCCGAAACCTCTAACCACTGACTCGCAAAAAGATAAATAAGTGCTGGTGTCAAAATTGGTGCAAGTATTGTGGATACTGCCGTAATAGAAACAGATAATGCTGTGTCACCCTTAGACAAATATGTCATAACATTTGATGAAGTTCCACCAGGACAGCAGCCTACCAATATTACTCCAACTGCAACTTCTTCTGATATCGGCAATAATGTTGCTAAAGCGAAGGCAATCAGCGGCATGATGGTAAACTGGCCAATTACCCCAATCGCAACTTCTTTCGGACGTCTAAATGCTTCCTTAAAATCATTAGCTGTTAACGTAAGACCCATACCAAACATAATAATACCTAATAATGGGGTAATATACGCTCCAAGCCAGGTAAATCCTGAAGGTAGTAAAAATGATAAAACTGCAAATAATACAACCCAAATGGCAAACGTGCTTCCTACAAAACTGCTTACTCTCTCTATAGCTTTCATGTTCCCCCTCCTATAATCAGTACATTATAGTATATTTTCAGAAAATTTGAAACATTTTTTCATTTAATTTTTAGGATGTATTTATTTCCATTTTTTAAATCATTACCTTCTGTTATTCCTCCATAAAAAAAGTCTGAACTATATAAGGCAGAATATAGTTCAGACTTTTTTCAAGTAATACTTTATGGACTAATTTAAAAAACAACCGGATTTTTTTTATCTGTCTGATGCATATAATTCCTTCCCCATTCCTCTAACTTATGTAAGATCGGCAAGAGATTATCTCCTTGATCTGTTAAGGAATATTCAACTTTTGGAGGGACTACAGGGTAGACTTCACGATGAACCAGACCATCATGCTCTAATTCTCTTAATTGATTTGTTAACATTTTCTGCGTTATATTAGGAATCAATTTTTTTAATTCCCCAAATCGTTTGGTGCCTTTTCGTTCTAAATGACATAAGATGATGAGTTTCCATTTCCCTTCAATCACTGTGAGGGCAAGTCTTTTCTCATAATAGAGATCCTGACTTTCCACGTTTATTGCGTCTAAGTATTTTCTTCCCCAATCCCTCAGCAGATCTAAAATCGGAATAAGACTTTGCCCTTGTTCTGATAAAGAATATTCTACTCTTGGAGGAGCAACACGATATACCTCCCGATGAACAACGCCGTTTTTCTCAAGTTCCCTCAGCTGTTTTGATAACATCTGTTGCGTAATATTCGGAATTGACTTTTTTAATTCACCAAACCGCTTTGTTCCTTTTATGCCTAAGTTGCACAATATCGTTATTTTCCATTTTCCCTCGATAAGTGAAAGGGTCCATTCTTTTTCAGGATAAAAACTCATTTTATTATCAGGTTTCATCTTATCCCCCATCTCACGCATTAGTCTACTTAAAGTTACTATAACAAAAAAAAGTGCCTACTTACAAAAGAGTAGCTCTCTGTATTATGATTAATCCATAGTAAGCACTAACTATAGAATAAGTTCATTTTCTTTTCTGCTGAGAGGAATGAATGAAAAATGCTGTTTTGGAAATGATAGCTTTGTCTATTTCCTACATACCATTTTAGTGCTGTTTATCATCAAAGATGTTCTAAAAAATACTAAATATAAGGAGTGTTTCTTAATGGAATTACAATTAGCGTTAGACCTGGTAAATATCCCTGAAGCAAAGGAAGTAGTAAAAGAAGTCGAAGAGCATATCGATATTGTGGAGATCGGAACACCAATCATTAAAATTGAAGGACTTAAAGCAGTAACAGAATTAAAAGAAGCTTTCCCTAATTTGCAAGTATTAGCAGACTTAAAAACAATGGATGCTGCTGCTTATGAAGTACAAAAAGCGTCTGAGGCGAAAGCTGATATTGTTACAATCCTTGGGGTTGCGGAAGATGAATCAATTAAAGGTGCCGTGGAAGAAGCGAAAAAGCAGGGTACTAAAGTTCTTGTTGACCTTATTGCTGTAAAAGATATCGAAACAAGAGCAAAAGAATTAGATGAATTCGGTGTAGACTATATCTGTGTTCACACTGGTTATGACATGCAGGCAGTAGGTAAAAACTCATTTGAAGATCTGCAAACAATTAAAGGCGTTGTGAAAAATGCAAAAACTGCTGTAGCAGGCGGTATCAAATTAGATACACTTCCAGAAGTAATTAAAGCACAGCCAGATCTTGTGATTGTCGGCGGAGGAATCGCTGGCCAGGATGATAAGAAGGGTGTTGCAGCTAAGATGCAGCAAATGATCCAGGAAGGTTAATCTGGTATGAAAACGACGGAATATCTGACGAAAATTTTAGAAGAGCATACTCAGGCTGTTGACTTAATTGCGGATGAGGAAGCTGAAGAGCTGGTGAATAGCATTACCAACTCTAAGAAAGTTTTTGTTACAGGTGCCGGCAGATCCGGATTAATGGCAAAGTCTTTTGCGATGCGGATGATGCATATGGGGATTGATGCATATGTTGTTGGCGAAACAGTTGCACCTACTTTTGAAGAGGACGATATATTGATTGTTGCTTCAGGATCTGGTGAAACGAAAACGCTTGTGCCAATCGCTGAAAAAGCAAAAAGTATCGGTGGAAAAGTTGCTGCTGTGACATTATCACCAGAATCAACAATTGGGAATTTGGCTGATGTAACGTTAAAATTAGCTGGAGCCGCTAAAGACCAAGGAACGAACAATAAAACAATTCAGCCAATGGGTTCTTTATTTGAACAATCTTTATTGCTTGTTTTTGATGCGATTATTTTAAGATTTATGGATAAAAAGGGTCTGGATACGACAAAAATGTATGGTAAACATGCAAATCTGGAATAACCTTGGCATAATAACGAAGAAGCAGGAATGTTGCATACTCCTGCTTCTTTTCATATATTCTATGATTAGTTGAAATCCTTATTGTGGTATTG
Source organism: Gracilibacillus oryzae (assembly GCF_009498735.1). Classification (GTDB taxonomy): domain Bacteria; phylum Bacillota; class Bacilli; order Bacillales; family Amphibacillaceae; genus Gracilibacillus; species Gracilibacillus oryzae. The sequence goes on along the minus strand of NZ_ML762459.1, from coordinate 1,488 downwards.
ATTTTTCTGCATTAATTGCACCACTGCCATAAATATACTGGTTGGTTTCTAACTGATTTTTAAATCCTTATGGCTGCACCATTCACTTGTTTATAACCTCGTATTTTACTCAATTCTTCTGTAAGTTTTAATGCAGCTTTATCTTTTGCTTTTGCTTCTATCATAATATCTGCTGATTCGCCATATGTTTTCAGAGCTTTGATAAATGGTATTGCAAAGTCTATGTTAACATAATCTGCATGTGCTCTTATTAACTTTTCTGACTTAGGTGAAGATAAATGAAATTTAGGTACCTTTTCAGTATTTTTCCATGTGGCAAAGATTCTAGGTAATAATAGCTCAAATCCTTCCCCATCACCTGGGTTCGCCCAATGATGGTGGTAATCGAACACAAATGGAATACCGTGTTGCTCACATACTTGCAGTGTTTCTTCAGCAGTATATGTCTTATCATCATTTTCAAGTGTTGTCTGCCTGCGAATATCTTTGTCCAGCTTGTCAAAGTTTTCATCAAATCTGCTTATCGCTTCTGGTTTATTTCCATATGCTCCGCCAACATGGATGTTTATGTTGGCATCCTTATTTAGCCCCATTGCTTCCAGCATCTCATAATGATAGGTCATATCAATAATAGCATTGCTTGTGACATGGTCCTGCGGGCTTGTAAATAATGTGAATTGATTCGGGTGAAAGCTGACACGTAAATTATTCTTTTTAACAAGCTCACCGATTTCTCTGAACAAATCAGAAAATGGTGTGAGATAATCCCACTTCACTTCTGGATGTGTAGCAAGTGGAACAAGTGATGATGACATCCGGTAAAGATCAATTCCATGTGCAATATTGTAATGTAACGTTCGTATCGTATTTTTTAAATTTTGTGAAGTAAGATGATAGAGTTTCTCTTTTCTGCTGTCCTTATCTTGTTTCTTCCAATTGGTGAATGTTAATGTTCGGGAAGGAGAAGCTTCCCATAAAGAAATTGCTGTTGATACATATCCAAATCTTAGGATCATTATTTTCCTCCAGCTTAACTTAATGATAGTTGTATTGTTTCTGTGTTGAGATATAATCATACACTGATTTATCCCACTTTCCTAATAAATAAGTTATTATCGACAGAACAGTTGAACTTATATACTCTACCCCTTTAAGTCCTATCATTAACATAGGCATGCTTGAAAGCCTTGAAGGAAGGATAAGCGGAACGCCAAGGTATTCAGACCTTGCGTGAATGCCTTCGGGGAAGAATAAGCGGAGCGCCAAGGTATTCAGAGCGTCCATGAATACCTCCAGGGAAGGATAAGCGGAGCACCAAGGTATTCGGAGCGTCCGTGAATGCCTTCAGGGAAGAATAAGCGGAACGCCAAGGTATTCAGAGCGTCCATGAATACCTCCAGGGAAGAATAAGCGGTTAAGCCAGTATAATTGTGTAAAAAGAAAAGCCATTATAGCTTTCCTCATGATACAATGTTTTCAACCACGATA
>NZ_ML762458.1:17178-32289 GCF_009498735.1 Gracilibacillus oryzae | reverse complement strand
TAAAAGAACAAATATGTATTATGTGAATTAGGTTGTTAACATTGTATCTATATTTACACATAAAAAAGGACTTGACTAAGAAGAGAGCGGGAAGTCGCAAGAAGGAGCAGGTAAGTCGCAAGAAGAGAGCAGGAAGTCGCAAGAAGAGCAGGAGGTCGCAAGAAGAGAGCAGGAAGTCGCAAGAAGAGAGCGGTAAATCGCAAGAAGAGCAGGAGGTCGCAAGAAGAGAGCAGGAAGTCGCAAGAAGAGAGCAGGAAGTCGCAAGAAGAGAGCAGGAAGTCGCAAGAAGAGAGCGGTAAGTCGCAAGAAGAGCAGGAGGTCGCAAGAAGAGAGCAGGAGGTCGCCAGAAGAGAGCAGGAAGTCGCAAGAAGAGAGCGGTAAGTCGAAAGAAAAGCGGAGGAAGCCGCAAGAAAAGCAGGAGGTCGCCAGAAGAGAGCAGGAAGTCGCCAGAAGAGAGCAGGAAGTCGCAAGAAAAGAGCGGGAAGTCGCAAGAAGAGAGCAGGAAGTCGCAAGAAAAGCGGAAACTGCAAATAAAGGGCGTAATCTGCAAATAAAGAGCAGAAACTGCAAATAAAGTCTGGAATCTGCAAATAAAGAGCGGCAAAAAGAGCTCAAGCCGACCCCGAGCAAAAAAAAGAAGCCAGCTCCAAAGCTGGCTTCTCCCATTCCATTATCTATTAAGCATACAAAGCAACAATTTCTTTTTGCAGTTTCTGATCTGCAACATATTCATCATATGACATTTCTTTATCAATGACTTTAGTCGGCGTAATCTCAATTAAGCGGTTTGCGATACTGTTGATAAACTGGTGATCGTGTGATGTAAACAGGATCGAACCTTTGAAATTAATTAATCCGTTGTTCACAGATGTAATCGATTCTAAGTCTAAGTGGTTCGTCGGCTCATCCAGGACTAACACATTGGCATTGCTAAGCATCATTTTTGAAAGCATGCAGCGGACTTTTTCTCCACCTGATAACACATTCGCTTTCTTTAATGCCTGCTCACCTGAGAATAACATACGGCCAAGGAATCCGCGTAAAAATGTTTCTGTCTGATCTTCTGGTGAGAATTGGCGCAGCCATTCTACTAATGTCATGTTATTTCCTTCGAAGAATTCCGAGTTATCTTTCGGGAAGTAAGATTGAGATGTTGTAACACCCCAAGTGTATGTTCCCTCATCAGGCTCCATTTCGCCCATTAAAATATCAAAAAGTACTGTTTTTGCCAGCTCATCTCGGCCGACAAAAGCGACTTTATCATATGGTTTTAAAATAAAGCTCACATTATCGAGAACTTTTACTCCATCAATAGTTTTCGAAATACCTTCCACGCGCAACAAATCATTACCAAGGTCGCGGCCTGGTTGAAATGCTACATATGGATAGCGGCGAGAAGATGGCTTAATATCATCTAAGGAAATGTTATCAAGCATTTTCTTACGGGAAGTTGCCTGCTTTGATTTCGATGCATTGGCACTGAATCGTGCAACGAAGTTTTGTAATTCCTTAATTTTCTCTTCTTTTTTCTTATTCTGGTCTTTTGCCATTTGTAATGCTAATTGGCTGGACTCATACCAGAAATCATAGTTTCCGACGAATAATTCAATCTTTCCATAATCCACATCAGCAATATGTGTACATACTTTGTTTAAGAAGTGGCGGTCGTGAGATACAACAATTACGGTGTTTTCGAAATTGATTAAAAATTCTTCCAACCATTGGATTGCCTGAATGTCTAAGTGGTTTGTCGGCTCATCAAGTAAAAGAATATCAGGATTACCGAATAATGCCTGTGCTAATAATACTTTTACTTTCTCAGAACCAGTTAATTCAGCCATCTTTTTTGCATGAAGAGATTCATCAATTCCAAGACCTTTCAGCAAAATAGCAGCATCAGACTCTGCTTCCCAACCGTTCATTTCCGCGAACTCGCCTTCCAGTTCGGCTGCGCGCATTCCGTCTTCTTCTGTGAAGTCAGCTTTGGCATAAATCTCATTCTTTTCTTTCATTACTTTATAAAGCTGAGTATGGCCCATCATCACAGTTTCCAGCACTTCATACTCTTCATAAGCAAAATGATCCTGTTTTAATATGGCAAGTCGCTCATCTTTGCCTAAGGAAACATGGCCTGTTTGCGGATCAATTTCGCCTGATAAAATCTTTAAGAAAGTTGATTTACCAGCACCATTGGCACCAATCAGTCCATAACAGTTTCCGGCAGTGAATTTAATATTAACGTCTTCGAACAGCTTTTTATCTCCAAAACGTAAACTTACATTTGTCGCTTGTAGCATATTTTCATAATTCCTCCATTATCTCATATCTTAATGCAAGCTTAAACAATTTACAGGTGGAAGTCAATAAAGGAAGGTTAGAGTTTTCCAGTTTGTGACCTGTCTTTGCTTCTAAGTGTCAGGATACCGTCAGCTAATAAGCAGAAAAAGGCGATCCAATGCAGTGTCATTCCGACGAATGGAATAAAGCCGACAACGCTAGTGATTATCCCGACAACTGGTCCCCAAATAGGTGCTCCGCTTACCCTTGAAACTACTAATGTTATGATATAGTATACAAGCATAAATAAAAGTGGTGTCCATAAAAGTGACAAGATAAAGGTGCCGCCAATAGCAGGAATTCCAAGAAAGAATTCAGCTAGTACACCAAGAAGTTTTAAAATACCTGATAGAATCAAAATGTTTCACTCCTAATAATATAGATTTTTCACAGTGCTATCCATCCTTAGAAACGTAAGGACGAATGATCAGCTAGAGCAAGAAACCACACTGATCAATGATTCATTTTATTTTACCATATTATTGTTTTTCAATAGATGAAGTTCTTGTTAAATTGGAGGGAGTTGCAATGAAAGTAAATAATTCATACGGTTTTCACTTGAAAGGATCCCATCAGAACAGGGTCGCAGGCATCCATACCATTGGCAAAGAAATAAGAACTGAAGAAAGTTACCGCTGGAATGGGCTGGAGCGCGGGGAAGAGGGGAGAGTTGTTTTTCAATATACCCTAAGCGGAAAAGGAGCAATCAGAATAAAGGAAAAAACATATACGTTATCAAAAGAGCAGGCATTTCTCGTTCATATCCCCAGTGATCATTGTTATTTCCTTCCTGCAGAATCGGAACATTGGGAATTTATTTATATTACCTTGTTTGGTGATGAAGCTGTGCATTATTATGAATTTCTAAAGCAAGAATATGGGCAAATCCTGCAAATGCCAATGAAGGCCCGTCCAATTAAACATATCTACCGTTTGCTTGAAAAGATCGAGACAACCGGAATATCGCATGCATATGAAGCATCTGGATATGCTTATTCTTTTTTAATGGAATGTATGCAATATTTTGAGCATGATCTCAAGAAAGACGAGGAATTGCCAATAGCGATCGCCAAGTCCGTTACCTTTATGGAAAAAAACTTCAGCGAAGACATCTCATTAAGTGACATTGTCCAAGTGTCTGGTTTATCAAAATATCATTTTACACGCCTTTTTTCCAAGACAATGGGGGAAACACCGATACAATTCCTGACAAGGATTCGAATTCAGTATGCAGCTGATCTTCTTCAGCAAAGAAAACTGTCAGTCGAAGAAATAGCCAAAAAAGTCGGGTACACGAATGGCAATTATTTTAGTAAAGTTTTCAAAAGCATCCTTAATGTAACTCCCAGTGAATATCGTAATAACCAATCCTTCATGCCTGTTGACCGTTTGTTTATCGATTAAGTAAATAGCAATATTTTACCTCTTTCAATTTTATTTACGATTGTAAATGGTTACAGACACTTATAATATAGACAGTGTAAAGAATATACTCAACGCAATATATTATAAGGAGGAAGGACAAATGGCGAAAATTACATTTCTCGGAGCAGGCAGTACGGTATTTGCCAAAAATGTGTTAGGGGACTGCATGACAGTAGACTCATTACAACAATTTGAGTTTGCTCTATATGATATTGATCATGAAAGATTGAAAGATTCAGAGATGATGTTGAACAATTTAAAGAAAAGTCTCCAGTCCACTGTCAACATAGTGGCATATCATGACAGAAAAGAAGCATTAAAAGGTGCAAAATATGTGATCAATGCTATCCAGGTTGGCGGATATGATCCATGTACAATTACTGACTTTGAAATACCGAAAAAGTACGGATTACGACAGACAATTGCGGACACATTAGGGATTGGCGGTATTTTCCGTAATTTACGAACGATTCCGGTAATGCAGGAGTTTGCCAGAGATATGAAAGAGGTTTGTCCAGATGCCTGGTTTTTAAATTATACAAATCCAATGGCTGTTTTGACGAATATAATGCTGAGCGAAGGGATTAAAACGGTCGGATTGTGCCACAGTGTCCAAGTGTGTGCGGATCATTTATTAGATTCATTGAATATGCCAAAAGACAATATTCAATGGAAGATTGCCGGTATTAACCATATGGCATGGCTGCTTGAAATCACTCGTAATGGAGAAGATTTATATCCGGAAATTAAGAGACGGGCAAAAGAGAAGCAAAAAGAAAAGCATCATGATATGGTGCGATTTGAATTAATGGATAAGTTTGGCTATTATGTAACCGAATCATCCGAACATAATGCAGAATATCATCCATATTTTATTAAAAGTCAGTATCCAGAACTTGTTGACAAGTACAATATCCCGCTGGATGAGTACTTGCGTCGCTGCGTCAACCAGATTGAAGGCTGGAAAAACATGCGCGAAGATCTGGTCAATGATCAGAATCTCCAGCATAAACGCACACATGAATATGGATCATATATTATTGAAGCAATGGAAACAAATAAACCGATTAAGATTGGCGGAAATGTGCTGAACACTGGCAGGCTTATTAGCAATCTGCCGGAAAATACAGTTGTGGAAGTTCCGTGTATTGTTGATGCAAGCGGAGTAACACCAACATATGTCGGCGATTTACCGGAACAGCTTGCTGCCCTTAACCGTACGAATATTAATACACAGCTTTTGACAATCGAAGCGGCATTAACTAATAAAAAGGAAAAAATCTATCAGGCAGCATTGCTTGATCCACATACAGCAGCAGAGCTATCCATTGATGATATTGTTTCCTTGTGTGATGACTTAATTGAGGAACACGGAGACTGGCTGCCAGAGTACCAATAGGAGCAGAAAAAGCTGAGCATCTAATAGCTCAGCTTTTTTTTATATCAAAAAACTCATTCCATCTCTATTGCTGGTATCACTTTCTTATTCGTTTCTTTTGCCAGAATTGGTTCCGCAATATTTTTGCGGAAAAATTGTACAAAGGGTCCTGTAAAGAATGCGAAGATGACAGTCGCTATTCCGACAATGGCACCGAATGAAAATCCAATCACCACACACGCAATGTCTGTTGCAATTCTGGCAACAGGAAAGCGGATTCTGTTCCCGGATACTTTCTCGATCGCAAATGCTAATGCATCATATGGTGCCATCCCTAAATTCGGTGTGATATATAAGGCAACACCCATACTTGCGAAAATGACAGCAGCAATCATCATCAGTACTTGAACAAGGATCAATGTCAGGTCTCCAAAAAACTGATAATAACTATAAACAAGGAAATCAGAAATAAATCCGATTCCTACCATATTAACGAGTGTACCTATCCCGATTGAACTCCGGTAAAGAATGAAAATAACAATTAACAGAAGCACATTAAAGAGTAACTGATAAACACCAAATGGAATTTCCAGAAAACCGCTCAATCCGAGATTTATTGTGGAAAAAGGGTCTGTACCAAGTTCACTTATCCTCAGCAACGCTACAGCAATCCCAATGAAAAGGTTACCAATAATCATCATCGTATAGTGACGCCATGTTATATTTTTCATAGATATCTCCCCATTAAAAAAGTTCAATCGGTTATTCTTGCTGCTCTGCTGAATCGAACTTCTTTATTCATTTTTTATAAGACTACTTATTTTTCAGTATACAAGAAAGTAATAGAGGTAGATAGTACTTGAATAGGCATTTTTTTGAAAGAAAAATGACAATTTGGTCACATCCTGCCATTCTGATAGAAAGCTTTTGGCATTGTATATTTGGATAAGCAGTCACATATGATTTCAATATGTGCACTATGTTTTTTTGCAGGCCTGATCTAAGTCTCGGAGACAGCAGCAGAGGGGGAGAAACACGGTATGAGAAAAATAATAATAAGCGGTATTTTGTTAATGATGTTAGGGATTGCCATTATTGATTTTATAAAAAAGGAAGAAAGGAATACGGAAATGGACAGTCGCTTTCAAATCTCAGCAGAATCTGATGAGGATGAAGGAAATGTCGGCTTAGAGGTTGGTGATGAGGCCCCCGATTTTGAGTTGCAGTCAATGACAGGAGACTTTATCACATTATCAGATTACAGAGGAAAAAAAGTGATGCTGAACTTCTGGGCAACATGGTGTCCGCCATGTAAGGCTGAAATGCCGGATATGGAGAAATTTTATCAAAATAGCGAGATAGAGATCTTGGCGATCAATCTTGTGGAAACAGAAACCAAATTTCAGGATATAAAGCAGTTTCAGGCAGAATACCAATTAACGTTTCCGATCTTACTGGACAATGGCAACAAAGCATCAGACCTTTACCGGATCCGGCCAATCCCGGCATCCTATCTGATTGATTCCAATGGTATTATTCAGTATTTTACATATGGACCGATGAGTTATGAAAAAATGATGGAGGAATATATGCAGTTAGATTAGTGATGGAAAGTATAGAGTTCCCCGTCAGAGTTCCCCGTCAGCTTTGGTGTTGAAATCACAAGTGATCTATCTTTTTACTATTGAATCGGAATTATTTTTAAAAGTTCCCACTACATGATAAGATGATCATACATTGTTTAAAGAGATCGATTTCATCAAAGGGGTAGTCATTATGATAGACAATTTTCTTTCACTCAGTCCGTTAGTGCAGACAATTATCGCTACATTATTTACATGGGGAATGACTGCACTTGGAGCAGCCCTGGTTTTTACAACGAAAAATTTCAACCAAAAGTTGATGGACAGCATGTTAGGCTTTGCTGGCGGTGTAATGATTGCAGCAAGTTTCTGGTCTTTACTATCGCCTGCGATTGATATGGCGCAGGAAGATAATGTCACAGCAGCCTGGATCCCTGCAGCTGTTGGTTTTATGTTTGGCGGAATCTTTCTGTGGGGGATCGATAAAATCATTCCACACCTTCATCCAACTTCTAAAATGACAGATGCAGAAGGTTATAATGCCAAAAGGCGCAACAGAAGCACATTAATGGTCCTTGCCATTACCTTGCACAATATTCCGGAAGGCCTGGCTGTTGGAGTAGCATTTGGTGCCGTCGCAGCAGATCTTCCTTCAGCATCGATAACTGCCGCTGCTGCGCTTGGGTTAGGGATTGGTATTCAGAACCTCCCGGAAGGTGTTGCAGTTGCCATGCCATTAAGAAGGGAAGGAATGTCGAGACGAAAAAGCTTTTTCTTCGGGCAATTGTCCGGGATGGTAGAACCGATTGCTGCAATAATAGGAGTATTAGCTGTTACTTATATTGATCCATTATTGCCATATGCATTAAGTTTTGCCGCAGGAGCGATGATTTTTGTTGTGGCAGAAGAAGTAATCCCAGGTTCACAGGAAGAAGGCAATAAAGATTTAGCATCAATGATTCTGATGATAGGTTTTACCATTATGATGATTTTAGATGTAGCACTTGGTTAGGAGAAATACTTTTTGTTTTTTTCCTTGTAATAAGGTAAAGTGAAAGAAGTATCGCACATTAGGAAGGATTGTCATTCATGAGCAAAACAGTAGTTATCGCAGAGAAACCGTCTGTTGGACGTGATATTGCCCGTGTACTGAAATGTACGAAAAAGGCAAATGGATATATGGAAGGAACAAACTATATCGTGACATGGGCGCTCGGACATTTGATCACACTTGCTGATCCTGAGGCTTATGATAATAAATATAAAACATGGAAGCTGGAAGACCTGCCAATGATTCCAAATCGTTTAAAACTTGTTGTGATCAAGAAGACAGGGAAACAGTTTCAGGCAGTAAAAACACAGTTGATGCGCAAAGACGTTAAAGATATCGTCATCGCAACAGATGCCGGTCGTGAGGGAGAACTTGTTGCACGATGGATTTTGGACAAAGTCCGGGTCAATAAGCCTGTCAAAAGGTTATGGATTTCCTCTGTTACAGATCAGGCAATCAAGCAAGGGTTTAAAAATTTGAAGCCAGGCAAGCAATTTGATAATTTGTATTATTCTGCTGTCGCCAGATCAGAAGCGGACTGGTATGTCGGATTAAATGCAACACGTGCCTTAACAACAAAGTTTAATGCACAATTATCCAGCGGCCGTGTTCAAACACCAACGCTTGCCATGATTGCAGCAAGAGAAGAGGAAATCAGACAATTCCGTCCACAGACTTTTTACCAGTTAAAAGCACATACCAATGACGGGATTAGTCTGCTATGGAAAAATGCAAATGGTGAATCAAGAATATTCGACCAGCAAAAAGCAAAGCAATTATTAGAGAAAATGCAAAATAAACCCCTGAAAGTCAGAAAGATAGAGAAAAAGCGGAAGAAAAGCTATGCACCGACACTTTATGATTTAACGGATTTACAGAGAGATGCCAACAAGATTTTTGGCTATTCCGGTAAGCAAACATTATCCATCATGCAGAAATTATATGAGCAGCATAAAGTGTTGACATACCCAAGAACTGATTCGAAATATCTTTCATCAGATATTGTTCCAACATTAAAAGAACGGATTGACAGCTGTGGGGTAGGTCCATATGCTTCTGCTGCTGCGAAAATCAAAAAGCAGCCGATAAAGGCGAACAAATCGTTTGTTGATGATAAGAAAGTGTCTGACCACCATGCAATTATCCCGACAGAAGAAGCAGTGTATTTATCGAAATTCACTGATCAGGAACGAAAGATTTATGATCTTGTGATAAAAAGATTTTTAGCTGTGTTGTTGCCGCCATTTCAATTTGAGCATATTCAATTAACAGCAGAAATTGATGGTCAAACCTTTACAGCCAGTGGCAAAAATGTGATCGATCAAGGTTTTAAAGCTGTGTATGATCAGGCAGACGATGACCAGGAAGAGGAACAGCAAATTTCCAATCTTTCGGATGATCATACATGGCAGAACCCGAAGCTGACATTGAAAGATGGAGAAACAAAACCGCCTGAACGGTTAACAGAAGGTACCCTGCTTTATGCAATGGAAAACCCGGCGAAGTTTTTGGCGAAGGATGAAAATGATGCGAAGAAAACCTTGCAGCAAACAGGCGGACTCGGAACTGTTGCAACAAGAGCAGATATTATTGAGAAGCTATTTAATACATTTTATATCGAGAAAAAAGGCAAATATCTTTATTTAACATCAAAAGGAAAGCAACTGTTAGAATTGGTTCCAAGTGATTTGCGCTCACCGCTTCTGACTGCAAAGTGGGAAGAGAAGTTAGGGCAAATTGCCAACGGAAAATTGAAAAAAGAGGATTTTCTCAAAGAAATCAAAGGATACACGAAAGAAGTTGTTCACCAAGTAAAAACAAGTGAAGCGAAATATAAGCATGACAATATGACAGGCACAAAATGTCCAGAATGCGGCAAATTAATGCTGGAAGTGAACGGCAAGAATGGCCGAATGCTCGTGTGTCAGGACAGGGATTGCGGCGAGCGCAAAATGATCGCCAAAAAGACGAATGCAAGATGTCCGAATTGTCATAAACGGATGGAAATGCGCGGGCAGGGTGATGCTCAGACATTTTCTTGCGCCTGTGGGTACCGCGAAAAGCTGTCTTCCTTCCAGAAAAGAAAAAATAAGCAGGGACAGAATAAAGCGACAAAACGTGATGTGAACAAATATTTAAAGAAACAAGATGAAGGATTTGCTAACACTGCTCTGGCAGATGCATTAGCGAAGCTGAAGGATAAATAACGATTAGCAAAGTCTCACATTAACTGAAGAAAGTAACAAGGGTCAAGACGTTCAGGTCTTGACCCTTTCATTATTTCTCCATTTAGAGTGGTGTTGCAATTAATGGAAGAATAGAAAATATCCCAATTGCAATAATAGGTTTAGAGAAATTTACTTTATATTAGCTTTTTTTCTTTCATAAACATGTTTTGGGAGGCAGTTATCATGACAAAATTAGACAGTAAAGTTGCAGTAATTACAGGTGGGGCTTCAGGAATTGGAGCAGAGACTGCCAAGCTTTTTGTTCAAGAAGGGGCAAGTATAGTGTAAGTTGATATGGATGAAACAAAAGGAAAAGCATTTGCTTCTGAATTAGCATCACAAAGTGCAAAAGTTATCTTTATTACGGCTGATGTAACGAATGAAGATCAAGTTAACAAAGTATTTGAAACGACTATTGAGAAATTCGGCAAGGTGGATATTCTATTTAATAATGCAGGCATTGGTGCGGTGAAACCATCGGAAGAGCTGGAATATGCGGAGTGGCGCAAAACTGTCAATGTTGATTTGGATGGTGTATTCCTTGTAGCACAAAAAGCAATCAAGCAATTTCTGCAAGCAGATGGTGGAGTCATTATAAACACAGCTTCTATGTATGGTTTAGTTGGATCACCGGGAAGTGCGGCATATAATGCAGCCAAAGGCGGGGTAGTTAATCTGACTCGCTCACTTGCATTGGAGTATGCGGAACGCAATATCCGTGTAAATGCATTATGTCCCGGCTTTATTGATACCCCGATTTTAGGTGATACAGACCGCCAGGACTTGATCGCGAGTACACCAATGAAGCGACTTGGACAACCTGAGGAAATGGCAAAAGGAGTCCTGTTCCTGGCAAGTGATGATTCTTCCTTTATGACGGGTAATACATTAACACTTGATGGTGGATATACTGCTCAATAAATGTTAGAAAACCCGAAATCATAATTTACTAAACAATAAGGAGATCTCGTCTTAATCACGAGATCTCCTCATTGTGATGACTAGTAATCCACAACTAAAAAATCTGGGTTTGATATAATCAGCACTTATTTAAAAATATTGTCTATTTGATCAATCTCAGATGATGTGAGCTTCACATCAAGTGTTTTTAAATTATCTACAACTTGATCTGCTCGTTTAGCACCAGGGATAATTGCATCAATACTATCCTTAGTCAGATACCATGCTAAAACAAGATGCGGGATTTCCACTTGCTTTGCTTCAGCTAATGGTCGTAACTGTTTTACTTTCGCTATATTCTGCTTAAATGCTTCTCCCTGAAATAAAGGATCATTTGCACGTAAATCATTAAACGTAGTATTTTCATCATATTTACCAGCAAGCAAACCGGAGGCAAGCGGGAAATATGGAACAAATGAGATGTTGTGTTCCGCTGTATATGGCAGTAAATCTTCTTCTGCCTGACGTTTAAATAAATTGTACTCAGACTGAATGACATCTACATAACCATCTTTGTTCGCTTCTTTTAATTGTTCTAAAGAAAAATTGGATACACCAATGCTTCTGATTTTCCCTAGATCTTTTAATTCTTTCAATGCTCCAACTGCTTCTGCTTTTGGAGTATCTTTATCAGGAAAATGGATATAAAACAAGTCAATGTAATCTGTTTGAAGACGGCGCAGTGCCTGATCAACAGATTCTTCCAGGAATGCTGGGGAGTTGTCCAGGATTGTTTCCCCATTCACTATTTTGTGGGCAGCTTTTGTTGCAATAACAAGCTGTTCTCTCACTCCGCTTTGAGTCACTACTTTCCCCACAAGCTCCTCTGAACGTTCAGGACCGTAAATATACGCAGTATCAATAAAGTTCATATCATGATCAATTGCTTCCTGAACAACCTTCATTCCTTGTTCTTCATCCAGATTCGGGTAAAGATTATGGCCGCCAACTGCATTGGCACCTAGCCCGATAGGATTAACATATAGATCAGACTTTCCGAGTTTTACTTTACTTGTCATATTTATCCTCCTTCTATCTTTTCCTTCAATAGGATGTTCAAAAAGTCACCAAATGATAATTCTTGCTTCTAATTTGCCGACTTTTTGAACACGTACTTAAAGTGAATTATAACAATGAAAGGAACCAAACAGAAAAAATGTGCTCATAATTTATCATCAAAAAGCATAACGTAGTACTGTACAGTTTAGTCATAATCATCTATAATATCTGAGAGGTGATAAAATTGGGAAGGTATACAAAATAGGAGAATTAGCAAAACGAACAAAACTGTCAAAACGGACAATTGATTATTATACAAAGATAGGTTTACTGGAATGTGTGAGATCCGATTCCAATTACCGTCTCTACAAAGAAGAAGTGGTAGCAGAATTGCAGTTTATTGAGAAATGTAAACAATTGCATTTGCCGTTAGAACAAATTAAACAAAAAATGAGAACAAATTGCCTGGACAAACAAAAATTCATAGAACAAACCGAACAGATTACGGCAACAATGAGTGTACTGCAAAATGAATTAGAAGAAGTGTACAGCTGGTTGGATACAGTAGAACAAGATGAAAAAGCAGAAATGAAAAGACGGATCCAGTCACAATCAGCAGACCTTATGAAAACGTTAGTATTATTTTCTAATTAGTTTAGTATAAAATAGGTATCAAAAGTTTTTATAAAATATAGGAGAGTGAATTTTTTTGGACGATATACCTCTGAGTTCGATTATTATTTTAGCAACATTAATCTTTTTGTCAGCATTCTTTTCATCAGCAGAAACAGCGTTTTCCAGTGTGAACAAAATAAGACTGAAAAATCTCGTCGATGAAGGCAGAAGAGGAAGCAAAAATGCGCTGCATATGGCGGAACATTTTGACAACACCTTATCGACCATTCTGATTGGTAATAATATTGTTAATATTGCTGCATCAAGTATCTCTGCCACAATAGCAAATACGGTGTTTGGCGGGAACATGGCCTTAGTGATCAGTACAGTAATTATGACAATCTTAATTTTGATATTCGGAGAGATTTTACCAAAATCATTAGCGAAAGAACATGCAGAAACATACACCTTAATGATTTCAGGTATCTTATTTGTTCTGATTAAACTGTTAACACCGGTTAACTTCCTTTTTGTTAAATTAAAATTATTAGCATCAAGGCTCTTCGCCAAGAATGAACCGATGCCATCGGTAACAGAGGAAGAAATTAAGGTAATGCTTGATATTAGTGAAGAAGAAGGCGTTATTGATAAGGAAGAACGTCAGCTGATTCATCGTTCAATGGATTTTGATGATACGATTGCTGATGAAATTCTGACACCAAGGATTGATATGGTTGCAGTAGATGTCGAACAGCCAATTCATGAGATCAAAGATATATTCTTTGAAGAAAGGTACTCTCGAATACCAGTCTATGAAGACAGTATTGATAACATAATTGGTATTCTATCTGAAAGAGAGTTTCTGACTCATCTAGTGAAATACGGTGATGTCAACATACGAGAACTTATAAGAGAGCCTTTGTTTGTAGTGGAATCAATGAAGATCTCCACATTGCTGCCACAGTTACAAAGAGAAAAAGTTCATATGGCCATTGTTTTAGATGAGTTTGGGGGAACATCTGGTTTACTTACATTAGAGGATGTATTGGAAGAAATAGTTGGTGAGATCTGGGATGAACAAGACGAGAAAACAAGCCTGATCTCTCAAATTAATGAAAATGTCTATAAATTTGATGCACAATATCAATTGGATGACTTTGCTGAAAAGATGAAGGTTCCGTCACCGGAAAGTTCGTATCATACATTAGGCGGATGGGTGATTGAGAATTTTGAAGCAATTCCGAGTAATGGCGATACGTTCCATTATGAAAATTTAAAAGTAAGTGTAGACGAGGTTACCGATCGCAGAGTCAGAAAAGTGAAAGTGGAAAGACAATCAGTTCAGGATGATACAGTGATTGAGGCATTTGGAAATAATTATATGGAAAAAGTACAATAAAGCATCCTTTTTGGGTGCTTTTTTATTATCCAATTCTTAACTCTGTTCACGAAAAAAGAAAAATTCACCTTGCGCTTGCGGATAAGTTGTACTATATTTATAATAAAGTCTTTTTTGCATTTTTTTCCACGTTCCATCTTCTTCAGAAGTGCAGATGTGACGGGAAGCGGAGAAATGTATAATAGGAAAAGCAAGGGGTGGCGAGAATGAAAGTGAGAAAAGTATATCTGCTTTTCACAGATACAGGAACTTTCTTTTCTAAAATGATTAATCTCTTTACTAAATCTAAACTTAACCATGCTTCCATCAGTTTTGATGAAGCTTTGACAAAAGTGTACAGCTTTGGGCGGAAGCAGCCATACAATCCTTTGAGCGGGGGATTTGTGAAAGAAAATGTCCGTGCACCTTTTTTCAGAAAATCAACTTGTGCGATTTACCAGTTATCCATAACGGAAGAGATATATGAATTGTTGTTTGATCGAGTGAAAAAAATGGAACAGGAAACGGATGATTACCGTTACAATCTATTAGGCGTTATCGGTGTCTTATTTAATCGGGAGTGGCAGCGGGACAGGGCATTTTTCTGTTCAGAGTTCGTGGCAACAATGCTAAGGGAAGCTGGCATCTATACAGAAGAAAAACCGGCATGTTTAACGAAACCGCAAGATTTAAAAGAATGGCATGAATTAACCCTGATCTATCACGGTGATTTAATCGTCTATCTGCAGAAACATGGTCCAATCGAAGAACCTGTAAGACATTGGAAAAGATTATATAGTTAATAGTAGCGTACTGAATAGCAATATTCAGTGCGTTTTTTTTATCAGTGTACCACTTACGTTTTGGCAGACGCCCGCGGAAAGCGCAGTTAATTTACGGAACGGCATCCTGGCACAAATAAGTTTAGTCATTATTGGAGCTGGGAATTCTTCCTCCCTCTCCAAAAAGTAAATCCACATATAAGCCCAGAGTCTTAGTTAAAGTTATATCCTGAGCCAGTTATGAAAAGTCAGAAGACACGCTATCATAGAGTTATGGAAGGAGGGAACACAAATGAAAACATTTTTACTCATTTGTTTGACGATAATTGCAGGTATCACACTTTTACTAAATGTAGGACCAATGATTCTGCTTCT
>NZ_ML762458.1:0-17168 GCF_009498735.1 Gracilibacillus oryzae | reverse complement strand
ATTAGTGTCATCATTGCCTACTATGGAGTGAAGAAATTCATCCTTGCAGATACAACTGGTGGAAAAGTCTTTTGGGCAATCGTTGTCTTAATCGGTGTTTCCATGTCGTTATCAAACATTCCTGCATTAATTGGTGTAGTAGCATTAGTTGTCCTTTATTACACATACAAGAAATGGAAACAGGAAAAGCAAGATCCATACTATACACAATCAGAATTAAATTGGGATAAGTTATAAAAATTAAGGGAGGAAATAAAAATGACAAACTTATTTACACGAATCAAGGACTCAGTAATGGCGGACTTACATGAAATCATGGACCAGAAAGAAGAAAAAAATCCTATTGCCCATGTGAACCAGTATATCCGGGAATGCGAACATGAGGTAAAGAAAATAAAATCTTTAGTGGAAAAGCAATATGAAATCAAGTACGATATTTCAAGAGAATTGGCTCATGCTACTTTAATGGTGGAAAAACGCAAAAAACAATATGAATTGGCAACATCTATGGAAGAGGCAAACTTGGCGGACGAAGCGAAAACGGAATTAGATCAATTTGAGGCAAGAGTAAGCCAGCTTCAGACAATGGAAAGTCAGTCAATTAAAGATCTTGAACTGTTGGAAACAAAATATGTTCAAATGAAGCAAAAATTAAAAGATCTGTATGTCAAGCGTTTAGAGTTAAAGAGCCGTGAGAACATTGCAAGAACTAAGCAGGGAATGAACAAAGTCCTGGAAACAGAATTAATTTCCAAGAGCGCATCTAAATTTGCCGAGCTCGAAAGCTATATTGAAAGAATCGAACAGCGTGTTCATACCGAATATCGCCTGCACACACTTGATGCCAGATTTGCTGAATTGGAAAAAAAGGCTTCTAACTTAAACTAAAAACATGATATTCTAAAAAGGTGCAGAAATTCTGCACCTTGATTTTTCTAATTTCTCATAAATTTAAGAAGCGAAAGACAGGAGGTTTTGTCAGATGTCCAATTTAGGGAAAACAGATTTAATACGTCTATTGATTATCAGTGGGTGTATATTATTTGCGATTGAGTTTTTCTTTATCGATACAGGCCTCCTGTTTATTATTGCACTAACATTTATTGGGATTTATTTTGGCCGGCGCAGCTATCACAAATCAGGTGGGAAAGCCATTTTCTGGGGAGCTGTCGTTTGCTTGTTTATTGTTATCATCAATACGATCGCTGTCCGGTTTATTTTTCTTGTGGTGATTGGATATATTGTATGGAAATGGTACCAATCAAAGCCGCGAAAAGAAATATATATTCCTAAATTTTCTGATGATCTGGCAGAAGACGGCACGATGTATAAAAGTAACTGGTTTGGAACATTTCATAAAGGTAAAGAACCTTTTGCCTGGCAAGACTTAAATCTGCAATCAGTGATTAGTGACGTTACGATTGATCTAAATAATACCGTATTACCTGAAGAAGAATCTGTTATTGTGATAAGGCAGCTTGTCGGAAATATCGAAATTATTGTTCCATATGATGTGGAAGTAATTGTGGAACATTCCGTCCTCTACGGAGAATATATGGTAATGAATGATCAGGAACAGCATGCATTTAACCGCAGCATCTACAGGAAGACAGATGGCTACGACCACGCACCGCAGAAGGTAAAGATTTTCACTCAAGTTCTGGTCGGAAAGCTTGAGGTGAAAAGAGGATGAAAATATACAGCAGGTTATTTTTAATCAGCATTATTTTAACATTTACTTTTCTTTTACTGGTCAGTTTGCTGTTTTATCTTGCCTTTCCAATAGATAATTGGCAATTATTATGGCAAGTGAAAGTGTTGGAAGTACCGTTTATTCTCATCGTGCCAACCATCGCATTATTATTTGGCCTGTTTATTGGTCTGATCAGCTCGTATGTTGTCAGAAAGCGAGTCAATTTTCTCGAACAGAGCTTAACAATGCTGATGAAGAATCAGGCATTTACGGAAAACCCTGCGTTTGAAGAGATTGATGTCATCCATCGGAAAATGAAGGATGTCCAGGATTTTATTCAACAGCAGACAATACGAACACAGAAGCTTATTGAAGAACGAACACACGATCAGGAAGAGAAATTGAATCAGGTGATTTCAGAGGAACGAAACAGGTTAGCAAGAGAGCTGCATGATTCTGTAAGTCAGGAATTATTCGCAGCATCTATGCTTGTATCAGCTGTAAATGCAAGTAACAGCGGAGAAAATCAGATAATGACAAAACAGCTTGGGCAGATAGAGTCCATGATTCAACAGGCACAGCTCGAGATGCGGGCACTGTTACTGCACTTAAGACCTGTTCCGTTAAAAGATAATACACTAAAAGAAGGTATGGAAAAATTACTGCAGGAATTGAAAACGAAAGTACATGTTCATATCACTTGGAATGTAGAAGATGTTCTTGTCAATAAAGGGATTGAAGACCATTTGTTCCGCATATTGCAGGAAGCTTTATCTAACGCACTAAGGCATGCAAAAGCGGAAACAATTGATACCATTCTGATTGAACGTGACGGCCTTGTTATTTTAAGAGTCAAAGATGACGGGGTAGGTTTTGATATGAATGAGAAAAAGGCAGGGTCCTATGGGATATCGAATATGTATGAACGAGCGGCAGAGATGGGAGCGCATGTACATATCGTGAGTATTCCGGAAAAGGGAACGCGCCTGGAAGTTCGTGTGCCAATGATAGAGGAGGAAAATGTATGATTAAGGTGCTTTTCGTAGACGATCACGAAATGGTTCGAATTGGTGTCAGCGCCTTTTTGTCAACCCAGCCTGATATCGATGTGATAGCAGAAGCGGCAAATGGAAAAGTCGCTGTTGATTTAGCACTGGAGCTGAAACCTGATATCATTCTGATGGATTTGGTAATGGATGAAATGGATGGAATTGAAGCAACAAGGCGTATTATTGAGAAGTGGCCTGAAGCGAAAATTTTAATTGTCACAAGCTTTATTGATGATGATAAAGTGTATCCAGCCTTAGAAGCAGGAGCAAAAAGTTATATTCTGAAAACATCTAAAGCAGATCGAATTGCACAGGCAATAAGGGATACCTATAAAGGGGAGTCAGTCTTAGAGAAAGAAGTTACAGCAAAAGTGATGGAGAATTTAAGAAAGTCCAATCATCATGCCTTGCATGACAGTCTGACCAACAGGGAAATGGAGATCCTGCTATTAATCGCACAGGGAAAAACCAATCAGGAAATTGCGGATGAACTGTTTATTGCTTTAAAAACAGCAAAAGTGCATGTAAGCAATATACTGAGCAAGCTTCAGGTTCAGGACAGAACCCAGGCAGCTGTCTATGCTTATCAACAAGGGATCATCAAGTAACCCGGATAGCGGGTTACTCCAATCCCAATGTCTCATTAGGTATTTTAATTCGGAAAGATAACTGATCATTCTCAAGATCAAATTGCTGTACTCTGACTTTGAAATTACCTATATCCATTTGCGTCAAAGCAATATAAATAGATTCCTCTTTAGGGTTAATGACAACCCAATCAGGTGTGTTAATCTTGTCATTTACATATTTTAAGATCTTATCTTTTGGCAATCGTAGTAAACCGAGCGACATTTCTGTTGATTGTAATATCACATCACCATTCTCTTGCACAATCGGGTCAAATGTAATGTTAACAGGAACTTCTGCCTCAAACGCCTCGATTGTCCCCATAAGATGGACTTCCTGGTCAAGGCTGATCGCATATTTATCATCTTTATCCTTCAAAAGCTTATCAATATATTCATTCACTAATTGGGTAAGATTGTTTTTGCTTGATTGTATGGTGAATTCTGCTCCAGCTTCTTCTTCGATATATTGTTTATCAGGAAATTCTTCGCCAGGAACAGGCCACATAATAAACATAACGATTGCTAACAGGATCGTTATATTTACAGTCATCAAGATAACAAAAAGTCTCTTCCAATTTTTTTGCCGGGATTCTTTCACTGTTATCACCTACTAGTTATTCACTAAGTCTTCGTCATTTTGCAAATAGGACCAGACACGTCTTGCCATTAATTCATAGCCATGTCTGTTAGGATGGAAATTATCTTCTGCAAACATATTTTCTGTGCTGTTCTGGTAAATATCCTGCATTTCTGCTTTCATTGTTCCATCTTGTTAAGATTGAATCTAATGCTTCAATATCACTAAAGTACTTTTCAAAAGGGTTGTAGAAACCAAGTAAATAGATTTCTGTGTCTGGCTGGATGGTTAATATTCTGTCCATAATCTGCTCCAGCCGCTCTTTATAGGGGCCTCTTTCCGCTAAAAAAGGCTCTTCTGTTAAATCCATAAAGTTATCTCTTACTATTTTCATAATATCATTGGCACCAATCGTAATCAGCACAATATCTGCTTCTTCGATCGATGTGACAATTTCCTCGTTATCCAGCCGTTTTAACAGCTGATCTGATCGATTGCCAGGTTTGCCGAAGTTATCCAGTGTGACATTCATATTCTCATTATCGAAATGTTCTGCTAATACGCCTACATAACCGCCATTGTCTGTCTCATCTCCAACACCATGGGTCAGTGAGTCGCCAATCGCCACGATATGGGTCTCTTCCTTGAAGAAAGTAAGTGCATCATTGAAAGCATCCTTAATTGTTTCACCAAAGTTTTCTGTTGGTTCAGTTGCCTCTGTTGTTGGCTCTTCGGCTGGGGCTTGAACGCTCGTATCATGATCATTATCTATATTCAAATCTGAATCATCCGCAGCTGGAGGATTATTATCTTGCGAAGTTCCGGTATTACCCTGTTCATTGGAATCCTGATTTATTATAACCAGCACGGTAATCGCGCTGCCTATCAATAATAAAATTAACATACTTACTATTAATTTTTTGCTCATTGTTACACCTTCAATTGTCGTAGTATTCTCAGATTGAGCATCTATTCACTTTATACCCATTCTGTTCCTTTTTTACACTTTCATGATGATACAATGTATGCTCGGAAGAGAGGAAACATGATATTGCTGAAAATAATGGATATCAGACTGTCAGGTGTCTTTCGAAGATATGGATTTGATCACAGCACTGAGCATCCTGATAAGTTTCGCTAATGATCAGAGGAATAACCCTCTGATCAAAGTCTCACTGTATCACAGCGCTAACCGTCTGTAATATCCCCCGCTTTGTTTTAAGTAGCTCAAAGAAGTTACGGGGGGATAAACAGACGCTAAACATCCTGATAAGTTTCGCTAATGATCAGAGGAAAAAACCCTCTGATCAAAGTCTCACTGTATCACAACATTGCACTTTCGTAAATATGAAGAACCGTGAATCCGAATGATCCACGGTTCTTCTATCTATATTTATCTTGGGGAGATAAATAACTAGGGTTGATGGAGATTACTCTCCTCGGCGTAAGCGGTCTGCTTCCTCAAATGGACAGCGGTTCTCGATAACAATCTGTCCATTTGCTTCCGCTTTAGATTGAATGGCGCTGTCTGCAGCATTTCTAAACCATACAATTTTTGATTGATCAGAAACAAGACTAGCATTACTAGATTCAATAACAAATGTTATATCAATTTCTCCTTCTATTTCAGAAGGGCTATTAACTGTGGATACACCATAAAGTGCAGATTCCTGTTCGCTTACTGGTGTAATTAGGAAGCCTGCTTTTTGCAGTTTAGCAATAGTGTCAGCTGCTTTTTCACTATAGCCGATGACAACAATATGCTTTTGGCGAAGTCCGCCATTTTCCCGTGCGAATGGGGAAGACAATGCCCATGCGATTGCTTTATCATCATCCACCTTTACTGTCGGTTCACTGTTGGTTGCTTTTGCTATAGCTTGATCCAAATCGTTAATAATGTCAGCAGGTGTTTCGATACCTACAGATAGACGAACAAGTTCTTGTGATACGCCGGAAGCTTTTAATTGCTCATCATTTAACTGCTGATGTGTAGTTGATGCCGGATGAATAATCAATGATTTCGCATCGCCGACATTTGCCACATGTGACCATAATTGAATATTATTAATAATCGCACGGCCGGCATCTTTGCCGCCTTTGATGCCAAATGTAATGATGGAACCAAAATGGCCGCGCAAATATTTTTTCGCAAGGTTATGGGAAGGGTGGTTTTCTAATCCCGGGTAATTTACCCATTCCACTTGTGGGTGACCTGTTAAATATTCCGCAACAGTTTGCGCATTTTCGTTATGACGTTCGATACGTAAATGTAACGTTTCTAATCCCTGAAGGAAGTAGAAAGCATTCTGCGGACTTAAACATGCACCAATGTCACGTAATAACTGGACACGGAACTTCGTCGCAAACGCAGCTGGACCAACATCAATACCAAAGCGGATACCATGATATGTCTCATCTGGTTCCACAAATCCCGGGAACTTGTCACTGTTCCAATTAAATCGGCCAGCATCTACAATGACCCCGCCAATTGATGTTCCATGGCCGCCAATCCACTTTGTTGCGCTATGTACCACAATATCTGCACCCCATAGAATTGGTTTGCACAGATAAGGTGCAAATGTATTATCAATAATCAGCGGGATGCCATTTTCATGTGCAATATCAGCAACAGCTTCGACATCGAAAATATTTAAACTTGGGTTTGTAATAATTTCTCCGAATATTGCTTTTGTTTTCGGTGTAATATGAGCGCGGAAGTTCTCAGGGTTTGTTCCGTAAATGAACTTCACTTCAATTCCATACTTGGGCAGAGTTGTGTGAAATAAGTTATAAGTGCCTCCATATAAGTTACTGTCTGCCAGAATCTCGTCACCGGAATTGGCGAGGTTGAGAATTGCCATTGTAATCGCAGCCATTCCAGATGAAGTGGCAACAGCGGCAACACCATCTTCCAGCTGAGCAACACGCTGCTCAAATGCGTCTACCGTAGGATTCATGATTCGGGAATAAATGTTTCCAGGTTCCGCTAATCCGAATAAGTTTTGGGCATGTTCTGTGTCATTAAAAACATAGGATGTGGTTTGGTAAATAGGTACAGCACGTGCATTTGTTGCAGGATCCACTTGCTGGCCACCGTGTAATAATGTTGTTTCATTACTTGAAAAATCAAACAAATTTGACATAATAACCCTCCTATTAATCTTGTGAAAATAAAAAACCTCTTCTTATCAAAGTAAGAAGAGGTGTATGTATCCTTAGTCCTCCTCTTATCTTTCAGGTTATCCACCTGTAGGAATTAGCACCTTTTCAACTTGGATGTCCAAACTGACGGTTGCCGGGCTTCAACGGGCCTAGTCCCTCTGCCTCTCGTAATAAGAGTCTATCGATTAAATTAGTAACATTATATAGCAAAACTAAATTAGCGTCAATAAAATATCTCTCATTTTTTTGAAATCCGCTATTGCAATATTTTTTTAGGTGCATAAACTGTAAAAAATAATAAAAGTAGGTGCAAAAATGAGTAATAAAGGGAAAAGGACAGATAATATTCCACATTGGGGAGAGGATCTGATAAAGAAACTGGATGATTTCCTGTACGAAAAACCTACACGTAATATTATGAAAACAATTGACCAGTTTTTTGAGAATGCAAAAGGTCCTGACAGAATTCCAGTAGATATTCTGGAAACGGAGACAGAATGGATCGTCAATATTGATCTGCCTGGTATCCGCAAAGAACAGATTAAGTTAGCTGTCCATGGAAATCAACTGACTGTCTTGATTTCAAGCAAAGAAGAAACCGAACAGTATGATCAAACGTATGAGTATTACCGGAAAGAAAGAAGAGAGCAGAATAAAGAGCGTACCATTTCCTTACCATATCCGATCGACCGTGAAAAGGTGAAAGTAAAGTTTGAAAATGGTCTGTTACAGATAAGAGGTCCAAGGAGTCAGCAGGACAAGGATTTTATGTCGATAGATTAATCAGATTTCTATCGGCTCATAAATAGAAAAAGTATGCTATATTTAAACAGGGGAAGGGGGTCATTTGATGGGGGCAACTCAATTAATTATTAGTATCATTTTATTATTTAATATTGTTTTATCGTTAGCGATCATTTTCTTAGAAAGAAAAAATGCTACATCCACTTGGGCATGGATTATGGTATTAACATTCATTCCGATATTTGGATTTTTCCTTTATTTAATTTTTGGCAGAAAACTGAGCAATAAGACCATCTTCACATGGGATACAAAAAGTAAATTAGGGGTAAAAACAGCGGTCCAGCACCAGCTGAGAGATATTGAATCAAATAATTTTCAGGTAAATGATGAAAGTATGCACGAATATGAAGATTTGTTTTACTTACATTTACGAAACAATGATGCCATCTTTTCTCAGGATAATGATGTAAAGATTTTTACTGACGGTAATCGTAAGTTTAATGCACTAATAGAAGATATTGAAAAAGCAAAAGACCATGTTCATTTAGTTTATTATATTGTAAGATCAGATCTTTTAGGACAAAGATTAGCAGATGTACTGATGCGAAAAGCTCAGGAAGGTGTCCAGGTAAGATTTCTGTATGATGATATGGGATCAAGAAAGCTGAGCCGGAAATTGATCAGAAAAATGCGCGAAGCAGGGGCTGAGGTTGAAGGATTTTTTCCACCATTGATTCCAAAAGTAAACCTGAAAATTAATCATCGGAATCACCGCAAGCTTGCTATTATTGATGGGAAAATCGGCTATACAGGCGGATTTAATATTGGTGATGAATACTTAGGTGTTGATAAACGGTTCGGCTACTGGCGTGACACTCATTTACGGGTGGAGGGAAGTGCTGTAAATCATATGCAGACACGCTTTATTCTTGATTGGAATCAGGCTTCTCGTAATGATATTGAATACAATGAACGTTATTATCAGGCACAGCCTTCAGGCAAAATCGGGATGCAGATTGTCTCAAGCGGACCGGACTCCGAGTGGGAGCAGATTAAAAACGGCTATATTAAAATGATCATGTCTGCTAAGAAGTATGTGTTTATCCAGACACCATACTTTATTCCTGATGAAAGTCTGCTGGATGCAGTGAAAATCGCGTGCTTATCAGGTGTCGATGTAAGAATCATGATCCCGAATAAGCCGGATCACCCTTTTGTTTACTGGGCAACTTATTCTTATATTGGCGAAATGCTCAAAGCAGGGGCAACTGTTTATATTTATCAAAAAGGGTTCTTACATGCTAAGATGATTGTAGTTGATGGAAAAATAGCGTCTGTCGGGACAGCCAATATTGATGTGAGAAGTTTTCGTTTGAACTTTGAGGTGAATGCTTTTTTATATAATGAAACATTGGCAGAAATGCTTGTTGATGAGTTTGAGAAAGATATGGAACATGTCACCCAATTAACATATGCACTATATCAAAAAAGGCCATTATGGATCAAGTTCAAAGAATCCATTTCTCGATTGATTTCACCAATATTATAACGCAAAAGCATACCGAAAGAGAGGATTGACTATATTGCGAGGCTTGAAAATAGAAGGTTTGACAAAGACATATGGAGAAAAAATGTTGTTTGATAACATTTCTTTCTCCATCAGCGAGAATGACCGGATTGGTTTAATTGGCGTCAATGGGACGGGAAAATCGACATTGTTAAAAGTTTTAGCAAGATTCGATACGGCTGAAGCAGGGGAAATCGATCATCCCAATGATTATCAGATCGAATACCTTGACCAGGAACCGGAATTAGACTCAGGGTTGTCCGTCCTTGAACAAATTTATTATGGCAATGCATTGACAATAATTACACTAAGAAATTATGAAAAAGCAGTACTAGAATTAGAGCGGGACCCTGAGAACAATTCGTTACAGCAAAAACTGCTGCAAATGCAGGAAGAGATGGACCGCTTAGAGGCATGGGACGCCATGACAGGAGCAAAAACGATCCTTACGAAATTAGGGATAACAAAAATGGATCAGAAAGTGGAGGAGCTTTCCGGCGGGCAGAAAAAAAGGGTGGCCATTGCGAAAGCCCTGATTCAGCCAGCTGATTTGCTGATTTTGGACGAGCCGACAAACCATTTGGACAATGATACGATTGAATGGCTGGAAGAATACATTCCACAATATAAAGGAGCCATTTTGCTTGTCACACACGATCGTTATTTTCTCAACCGTGTGACCAATCGTATTTTTGAACTGGATAAAGGGAATATGTATACATATCAGGGGAACTATGAAACATTTCTTGAGCAGAAGGCTTTACGGGAAGAGCAGGAAATCCAGGCAGAGAAAAAGCACAAAAGCCTGTTAAAAAAAGAAATTGAATGGCTCCGGAGCGGGGTAAAGGCACGAACAACGAAACAAAAAGCAAGAATTGACAGGGCTGAGCAGTTAAAAGAAGTCAGCTTCCAGACAAACAAGGATAAGATAGCGTTTGGCGTTGGTTCTGTTCGGTTGGGCAAGAAGGTTTTGGAAGTAGAAGGCCTGGCGAAGAGCTACCAGGGAAAAACACTATTCCGGGATTTTAATTTTCTAATAAACCCTGGTGACAGGATCGGTATTGTTGGCGCGAATGGCAGTGGAAAAACAACATTATTAAATATCCTTGCAGGCAAAATAAAACCGGACAGCGGTACAATCGATGTTGGGGAAACAGTTAAGATCGGTTATTACACTCAAGATCATCCGCCGTTAGAAGAAACAGCCAAAGTCATTGATGTAGTCAGAGATGTAGCAGAGGTTGTTCATACAATCAACGGCGACGTCATCACGGCAGAACAAATGCTGGAAAGATTCCTTTTTCCAAGACCGCAGCAATGGACGCTTGTCCGCAAACTGTCTGGTGGAGAAAGACGAAGACTATATTTACTCACTGTCTTGATGCAGGAGCCGAATGTATTGTTTTTAGATGAGCCGACAAATGATCTGGACACCGAAACATTAGCGGTATTAGAAGATTATTTAGACAGCTTTCCAGGTGTCATGTTAACAGTTTCCCATGACCGCTATTTTCTTGATAAAACAATTGATCAGGTAATTGCTTTTACAGGTGATGAAGTATTAACACATTTTTACGGAAATTATACGGAATTCAGGGAACTGCAAAGTGTAAAAGAAGCACAAGTGAAAATTGAAAAAGTGAGCAAACAGCCAACTAGGCGTAAAAAGAAACGTCTATCTTATCAGGACCAGCAGGAATGGGATACAATAGAAGAAACAATCACTTCATTAGAGGAAGAACTGGATTCCATTCAGGCAGAAATTGAAGCAGCTGGCAGTGATATTGGCAAGATCAACCCATTATTTGAAAAGCAGAATGAGCTGGAAACCCTGTTGGAAAAAAAGATGGAGCGATGGGAAGAACTTTCCTTATTAGTTGAAGAATTAGAGGAGGATTAAAAATGGCAGAACAGCAATTATTAGAAAAGTACGCGGAATTAGCATTAAAAACAGGAGTGAATTTACAAAAAGATCAGGCACTTGTGATCAACTCGTCTATTGAAGGTGTGGACTTTACACGGATCGTTGCAAGAAAAGCATATGAACTTGGTGCCAAGAATGTCCACATTAATTGGACAGATGATGAGCTTACTTTATTAAAATTCCAACATGCAACAGAGGAAGTGTTAACAGATATCCCTGCATGGCAAGTGGAAAAACACCTGGATTTTGCCAAAGATGGTGCCGCATTACTAGCAATCCGTTCGACCAATCCAGATTTGTTAAAAGATATTGATCCGGCAAAAGTAGCCAAAGCTAACAAAGCGAGCGGTGAAGCGATGAAAGAATTCCGCCAGTATACGATGAATGATCGAATTCCATGGTCGATCATTTCCATTCCAACAGGAGACTGGGCACAGAAAATCTTCCCGGACAAATCAAAAGATGATGCAATCGAAAGCCTATGGGATGCGATTTTTAAGATTGTCCGTGTTGACAAGGAAGATCCTGTAGCGGCATGGGAAAAGCACAATCAATTATTACATCAGGCGCGCGCATTTTTAAACAAAAAGGCTTATCGTGCATTAGTGTTTAAATCAGAAGGCACAGATATCCGCTTTGAGTTGCCTGAAGGCCATATCTGGAAAGGCGGATCTGCAGAAATGACAAATGGTGTGTCCTTTAATCCGAACATGCCGACAGAAGAAGTGTTCACAGTACCGCATAAATATGGAGTGAATGGAAAAGTAACAGCAACCAAACCACTTATTTATGGCGGTAATATGATTGACGGCTTCAGCTTAACATTTAAAGATGGAAAAGTGGTCGACTTCGAAGCAGAAAAAGGCTATGACACATTAAAGCATTTACTCGATACAGATGAAGGTGCCAAACATCTAGGCGAACTGGCATTGGTTCCACATTCATCACCAATTTCACAATCTGATTTGATTTTCTATAATACATTATTTGACGAAAATGCATCATGCCACATTGCATTAGGAAAAGCCTACCCGACAAATGTAGAAGGCGGCTCTGATATGAATGAAGAAGAATTAGATCAAAATGGCATCAACGACAGCCTGACACATGTTGACTTTATGATTGGATCAGCAGACTTATCAATTGACGGCGAAACAGCAGACGGAACCCTCGAACCTGTCTTTAGAGAAGGGGAATGGGCATTGGATTTTAATAAGTAAGAAGGAAAAGTCTAGCAGCGATGCTAGACTTTTCCTGTAGTTGGGAACCTGCAAATAAACAGCACAACCAGCAATTAAACTCCACCCGCTTACTGCTCAGCTTCTCTACATTTTCCCATTCTTTATCAACGCACAACGGATTTCTTCATAAGAATATTCTTCAGGCAGAGCTTCTTTTAACACTTTTAACCTTGGTTCCTCCACCTCTTCATATACAGCCATCACGTTTTGCTCAACATCAGCTGAGATAATTCGAGACCAGTCTAATTCCTTTCCTTCCTTTACAGCCTGCATCAAGTGCTGCAAGACGGTATTCTCTCCGATTTCCCTGTTATCAGCTATCTCACCAATATCCAGTTTCTCTTCAGTAAACATTTCATAGCTAATGAAATAACTAGGCCGCTTATCGTTTGCCTTCTCCTGTTTTTCCTCTGCATATTGCTCAATTACTTCCAGAAATTCTTCACCAAATTGGTCGTATTTCTTTTCCCCGACACCATGGATTAACAGCATGGCCTGCTTCGTTCTCGGCAGCAGACGGGCCATTTCGGTTAAAGATTTATCTGTAAACACAACATATGGCGGAACACCCTGGTTATCCGCTGTTTCTTTGCGCAACAACCGTAATTTCTCAAAAAGTATTTCATCATACTCGCCAGTCTCTCGTTTTTCCACTTTCGCCACTTGCATCATCACAGGAGCGGATCCTTTTAAAACATCGACTGCACGCTTGCCTAAGCGTAAAACAGGAAATTTGCCTTCTTCAGCAATCAGATAATTTTCCGCAACTAAAAAATGAATAAATTCTACCAGATCTTTCTCTTTCAGGTGTGCGAGTAAGCCGTATGTCGAAAGGCGGTTAAATCCAAATTGCAGAACCTTTCTGTCATTGGAACCTCTTAATACTTTTGCCGTAATACTCGCACCAAACCTTTCACCCATCCGCTTTACACAGGAAAGTACCATTTGCGCTTCCTTCGTTCTGTCCACTTTATCGGAATCATCCTTGCAATTTGAGCACTTGCCGCAATCCTCTGCACCTGTGTCATCGTTAAAATAATCCAGCACATAACTTTGCAGACACTGATTGGTATGACAGTAATTGACCATCGCCTGTAATTTCCCGTATTCCTGCTTTTTCTTGTCCTCCACCATTTCAGACTGCTCAATCAAATATTTTTGTGTATGAATATCCTGTCCGGAGAATAATAAGATACAGTCACTTGGTGCACCATCACGACCCGCACGACCAGCTTCCTGATAATAACTTTCCAAGTTTTTCGGCAACGCATAATGAATCACATACCGTACATTTGATTTATCAATACCCATTCCGAACGCATTTGTTGCAATCATGACCGTTGTATCATCCTGAATAAAAGCATTTTGCGCATCCTTACGTGCCATCTCACTCATACCAGCATGATATTTACTGACATTCAACCCTTTTTCTTTTAAGGAAAAATGTATCTGGTCGACCTGTTTTCTGGTGATGGCATAGATTATTCCAGGTTCGTCCTTACGAAGACGCACGAATTCTTCAATATATGCCGAACGACTTTGGCCCTTCACGACCTGAAATGTTAAATTATCACGGGCGAAACCAGTCTTGATAACATGGTCATCACTTACATCTAATAATTGCTGCAGATCACGAATGACTTCATCTGTTGCAGTTGCTGTCAGTCCCATTAATGTCGGGATTGTTGCAAGCTGTTTGACACGGCTGACTACTGTTCTGTAGCTCGGTCTGAAATCATGTCCCCATTGTGAGATACAATGAGCTTCATCAAAAGCAATTGTCGAAAGGGGAATAGAATCTAATGTGCGCAGAAAAGCATCAGAATCAAATCGTTCCGGAGCGACATAGATAAATTTATACCTTCCTTGACGCAAAGCTGCCATTCGATCTCTTTGTTCTTCATTAGACAGAGAACTGTTAATAAACGTTGCTGTAATACCAAGTGATGTTAAGGCATCGACTTGATCTTTCATTAACGAGATCAATGGAGAAATTACCAATGTTGTTTCTGGTGTAACGAGGCCTGGTACCTGATAACAGATCGATTTTCCGCCACCAGTCGGCATAATCGCAAGCGAGTTTTGCTTCCCGATTGTTTGTTCAATGACAGTTGCCTGTCCTTTGCGGAAATCATCATAGCCAAAATATGTTTTCAGTACATTTCTTGCTTCTTTTAACATGTATCTCTTCCTTTTTTAAAAAATATCGATTTTCGGTAAATTGTCACTGTCTATTTAAAAGTCATTATTATCATAACATTATTATTGCATATAACGGAAAAAACCTTTAATCTATAAAAACGTAATACCTCAACAAAAAATGCCTAGAATAATAGATATTTCAATATGAAGGAGGGATTCATTCAAATGGTGGATTCATTATTGCTAATTTTTATGATCATAGGAATTTTAGGGATAGGCTCCCAATGGATTGCATGGAAATTTCAATTGCCTGCAATCGTAGTGATGTCCATTGCTGGATTATTAGCAGGCCCAATATTTGGAATAATAAACCCGGAGCAGGAGTTTGGCGATTTATATCGTCCATTTATTTCCATTGCTGTTGCCATCATATTATTTGAAGGAAGTCTAAATCTGAAATTCAAAGAAGTAAAAGGATTAGGAAAGCCTGTTTTTCGAATTATCACATGGGGAGCTTTCTTATCATGGATCCTCGGTTCATTAACGGCACACTATGTTGCAGGATTATCCTGGGCAGTTGCATTCGTTATCGGCGGTATTTTTATTGTAACAGGTCCTACCGTGATTCTGCCATTGCTGAGACAATCTAAATTAAAGCCGGTTCCTTCCAAAATATTGAAGTGGGAAGGTATTGTTGTCGACCCGTTTGGTGCATTGTTAGCAGTATTTGCTTTTGAAATAATTGTCTTCTTGTCATCTGATTCACGGGATGCATCAGCACTGCTGCTATTCTTCTTAGCATCATTGTTTGCTGTTGTATTAGGTTATATTTTCGGAAAAGTGATTGGCTGGATGTTTGAATCAGGGCATATTCCTGAATATCTGAAGTCACCTTCCATGTTTGGTGCGGTTATTGCATGTTTTACCATTGCAGACGAAGTAAAGCATGAAACAGGATTGTTAGCTGTAACAGCAATGGGGATGACCCTGGCAAATATCGGGATTTCATCAATTAAAGACATGCGCCACTTTAAAGAGAACATTTCGATTTTGTTAACATCAACTGTTTTTATTTTGTTAACATCATCTCTGACAATGGATACATTGAAAGATGTATTTCGCCCGGAAATTATTATTTATGTTCTGTTAATGTTATTTATTGTCCGTCCGCTTTCTATTTTTGTATCAACAATCGGAACAGGCTTATCTTTGCAGGAAAAGACATTGGTCGGCTGGATTGCGCCAAGAGGTATTGTGGCACTGACCGTAGCAAGCTATTTTGCCAGTGTGCTGGAAGATGAAGGGTTTGAAGGAGCGTCTCTCGTTACATCGTTGACATTTGCCCTCGTCTTCGCCACCGTATGTGTCCATGGCTTTTCCATCGGCTGGCTGGCAAGAAAGCTGAATCTGTCTTCAGAAGGAAAACCTGGTGCCATTATTGTCGGGTCCAACCGTTTTTCTGTCTCATTAGCGAAAGTGATGGAAGAACTGAATATTCCGGTGATGGTAGTGGATTCCTCCTGGGACCGGTTGAATCGTGCCAGAAGAGCAGGAATCAATCATACCTATGGGGAAATATTATCAGAGCAGATGGAATATTCGATTGATTTTACACCATATGATTATTTGATTAGTGCGACAGAATACGATTCCTATAATGCACTGGTCTGTTCTACCTTTATTCCGGAATTCGGAAGGAAAAGTGTATACAGACTGTCAC
The DNA here is from genome assembly GCF_009498735.1 of Gracilibacillus oryzae. GTDB lineage: Bacteria > Bacillota > Bacilli > Bacillales > Amphibacillaceae > Gracilibacillus > Gracilibacillus oryzae. Next base: position 720 of record NZ_ML762458.1, on the reverse strand, counting down.
GTCAGAATCGCAGCGGGGATCAGCTGGATGATCTTAACCATACCATTGGCGGTCAGGAAGTATTTTCACCTGCAGAAGGTATTGAAGATTTAAAGTATAAATTGAAAGCAGGGTATGTGTTAAGAAAAACAACGCTCACTTCCCAATATAAACTGGAAACATATCTGCGTGATAAACATGATGAAACAGTTCTGCTGTTTGTTTTAAAACAGTCGAAGCAAATCGAATTCTTTACTGATGACAGGGAAACAACAGCAACAGCAGGCGATACCATCGTCAGTTTGACACCTCCAAGTAAAGAGTTTAGTAAAATAAAAGAAAAACTGGAAAACAAAAAAGCCGGCAGCTGAATGCAGTTGCCGGTTTTTTCTGTTAGGTGAGTTTTTATGTGTGGGTTTGCGCGTCCTGATAAATTCTGGCTATAAAAGCTGGGGAGGAGGTGATGGTTGATAGGAAAAAATACTTGAATGCCAAGAGAAGTGGTTGAACGTAGTCAGAAGGCATTCAGAGACGATTTGGATGCCAAGAGAGGCGATTGAAGGGAGTCTGAAGGCATTCGGAGACGATTTAAATGCCAAGAGAAGAGGTTGGATGGAGTCTGAAGGCATTCGGAGACGATTTAAATGCCAAGAGAAGAGGTTGGATGGTTAAGCCAGTATAATTGTGTAAAAAGAAAAGCCATTATAGCTTTCCTCATGATACAATGTTTTCAACCACGAT
>NZ_ML762457.1:14651-33111 GCF_009498735.1 Gracilibacillus oryzae | reverse complement strand
CTTCATAAAACTCGGAGTTTCTTGCTTAAAACTCCGAGTTTTTATATACCTTAATTAAATACCGTATAAATTTATTTTTTCTTATTCAGGATTCCATTCTTTATACTTTCTGCCTTTACCCATAAATATTATTTTCTTTCTTAACTCTTATGATTTATAATACTAATCCCTAAAGTACTTACATAAAATGGGTTAAAAGGATGTTTTCCTGTAAAAGCATCTCTTTTTATGAAAGCGGTTTCCTAAATGATTCATCTTTACAAAAGAAAGGATGATTAGATGCAGATATTAGAATATGTACCAAATCATTTGAATTACCATGATCTCTATATTAACCAGTTTGGTAAAGAGCAATGTTACCCAAAGCATCATCAGGGACCAAGAGCACGGGATTACTATTTAATTCACTATATAAAGAGTGGAAAAGGAATTTTTGAAGTGAACGGGAAAAGCTATCAGCTGGAAGCAGGACAGGGCTTTCTGATCTGCCCAGACGTTAATACATTCTACCAAGCTGATGAGGAAAACCCATGGTATTATTACTGGGTTGGATTCAACGGAATTCAAGCCGATTCGCTCCTTTCCCAGGCCAAACTCTGCGGTGTGAACAATCCCATTTTTGAATACAACCAAGACAATCAATTATTTGATTACTTCGAAGAACTCATTCGTTTACAGCAATGCAAACCAATTATCAGTGAATTAAAAGGTTTGGGCTCATTGTACTCCATATTATCTACATTGATCCATTCCATTCACCATGAAGAGGATATACCTTCTCGCATGAATACAAAACTGACTTATGTAAAAAAAGTCACACAATTAATTAATGATAATTACGCAAAGAAAATAACTATCTCGGAAATAGCCAATAGAGTGGGGCTTGATCGCAGTTATTTAAACTCCCTGTTTAAAAGTGTCTACAATAAAAGTATTCAGGAATTCCTTATTCAATATCGGATAAGAAAAGCATGTGAGCTATTGGAGAAAAGTAATTTCTCTGTCAGCCAAGTTGCAAGATTCGTCGGTTATGAAGATCCTTTACAATTCTCAAAAACGTTTAAAAAAGTGAAAGGCACTTCCCCGAAATATTATCGACTGAGTCTGGAAATGGAGGAATTTGATGCAAATATATGATAATCGAATCTATTTATTTTTAGAAAAAACCGTCAATTTCTTTTTGCTCAATCTTATTTGGCTATTGGCTTCCTTGCCCATTATTACATCATTTCCTGCAACAAACGCACTATATGCCGTCATACATGATTGGCGAAACGATAAGGCGACAGGCGTTTTCCGGCCTTTTTTTCATCATTTCAGAAAAAATTTTCTCAAAAGCTTTTGGATTGGCTGTATCTGGTTTTTCACTGTATTTATTTTGTGTCTGGATTTTGTATTGATCCATGAATATGAAACTGGCTGGTCCTATATGGCGCTGCTATCTTTCTTATTTTTACTGCTGATGATTGTTTTATTTATGACAGCCTATCTGATTCCGATTAGCGTCCTTTATCCATTATCGCTGTTCCAGACCTTTAAACAGTCCTTTTTCTATTCCCTGATGTTTTTCCCTACTACGATCATGATTATAGGATTAATTAGTATATCTGTCCTCATTGTACTGTTTTATCCGATTGCTGCTTTTTTTCTGTTCAGTTTTGTTACATTAATTATTCACAGGTTAATTGATCGAATGATAATAAAAGTGGAGAAATTGCTAAATAACGTGAGACTTTGATCGATGAGGGTTTTTATGTGATAAAGTGGAAGTTGTGTAGTTTTCAAAAAGATCCTGCATAAAAGTATTGCGGGATTTTTTATGGACTAATAAACTTATCTTATAAGATAAATCAGCAAAGATTATGCTGTTTTCGCAGTTATTGGTCCAGTTTTATCCCCCTGTCTCAAGAGATGTAAAATTCTCTCCTTTTATACTTAACCAAAATGGAGGTTACCTATTGTGAAGTTAGAAAGACTTCTATCAATCATCATTTTATTGCTGAATCGCCGTATGATACAGGCTAAGGAATTAGCGGATCAGTTCGAAGTATCCATTCGGACAATTTACAGAGATATTGACACAATTAATGCAGCTGGCATCCCAATCGTTACCTATCAAGGGACAAATGGTGGCATTGGCTTGTCAGAAGGCTATCGTTTAGATCGGAATATTTTAACGAATGACGAGCTTGCGTCTATCGTTACCGCCCTTCGCAGTATCTCCACTTCGTATGGCAAGGAAGAACATCAAAGGTTAGTAGAAAAAATAAATAGTGTTGTGCTGCCAGCTCATACGGCAGATTTCCAACAAAAAACCAGCCGAGTACTAATAGATTACTCGCCATGGGATGGTGCGGAACGGCTTCGTCCAAAGCTGCAGCTAATAGACGAAGCGATAGACAGCTGTGTCTTAGTAAGCTTCATCTACTCGAATGCAGAAGGAGAAATTTCTGAGAGAATAGCAGAGCCACATATGCTTATTCTTAAAGGAAGGCAGTGGTATTTAAAAGCTTACTGCCTTGAAAAGAAAGACTTTCGCCTGTTTAAATTAAATAGAATGAAAGAATTAGATCTAGAACAAGACAAAACTTTTATTCGCCGAGATCCACCCAATCATGAGCCATTTGAAGGGAAAAGCAAGGTGCATTCTTCTATGGTACCAGAAGTCGTCTTACGATTTAAAGAAGAGGCACGTCATTTAGCAGAGGAATGGTTTGGCATGGAAGAGCTCTTGCCAGATAAGGATAATTGCTGGCTGGTGAAAAAAACCTATCCAGAAGATGAATGGCTGTATCGCTTCATACTAAGCTTGGGCCACCATGTAGAAGTACTTGAGCCCCAGCATTTACGGGAGATCATTGCGAATCGCGCGGAACAGATTGCAAATGTTTATCACAGTGCTAAACAACCTGATAAGTTTCACTAATCGTCTGTAATAACCCTTATTTTAAGTTTCGCGGAAAAATATGAAAGTAACATGACAGACAGTTGTCAGGTTTACTGTTTTATACTTAGTTCATTCTATAATAAGGAGAATGATTAAGGATGAAACAAAAAACAATTGATTCAAATCAAATTCAGCCAACCCGTATGGAGGAATTACCCTCCTTCACCTTAGCGGGAATTAGTACCATAACAACGAACGAGGCCGAATTAAGCCTGAATGGCAAGATTGGTAATTTATTTGAACAGTTTTATTCCCAAAGTATTGGAGAGAAGCTTGGAGTCAATATATTGGAAGATGGTCATTATAGCTGTTACTTCAACTATGAACAGGAAGATAAAGGTCATTATGAAATATTAGTTGGTGTACAAGTAAACGAAAAAGTGCAAAGTAATGATAGGATCAAAACAATTACTGCCCCTGCCGCTACATATGCTGTATTTGTTACAGAACGCGGACCAATCGTTGAAGTGGTGCAACGTGCGTGGGCTAATATTTGGCAATGGGCTCAACAACCAGGTATTAACCGGACATTCAGTGCAGATTTTGAATTTTATGGTAAAAATATTGATCCAGAGGATGGACAAGCAGAAATTTATATCTCAATCAAGTAGCTTTTATTTGACTCATTAACGTTTGGTATATTTTTAAAAAAGGAAGTACAGCTGAAATGATGAAATTTCCGGCAGATGATTGAATACAGCTTTTTCTCTGTCACTTCCTTACGTGACTTTAAGACAACTGCCAACACTTGGGATGGATGGTTCTCTTGTTCTGCCAGTATGAACGGGAGTGAAGAGAACCATCCTTTTGCAATTGGTTCAGATTGATGTACATCTGTTTGAAAAGTTCTCGTCTTTTTCTTAGAATAAAATCCCCCATAGAAGTTATATGAACGATGACTATAGAGCAACATTCTTTTTTTGACAAAGTGAAATTGAAGCATTTCGCTCCGAATAAATCCATTCAGTCCATCGTTATATCCATCCTATTTCCCCACCCAATGTGACACAACAAAAACAGCGGGCGAATTCCAGTAAATCGTTACTTCATTTGTTGCATAGCTTTCCTGATGATCAATAAAACATTTAGCAGGTGGACAGCCTTGCAGTTTTTCTGCTGCGCAAGGATCATGCAAACCTCTGTCAGGGCCGCCTGATACTAACCCGGGAACAGGCTCTTCCACATTGTCTGCTGCAGATGGTCTGTGATGAATGTTACGAACAGCATTCTCGCCAAAGCCTGTCACATAGCTGTAATTAGTCGCATTCCGGCCTAACAGGTAATGCAGATGCTCCAAGGCATATCGTTCATATTTTTTATCAGGAGCAAGTCTATTTGTCATTAATAAAAACATTGCCTGATTTAACAGCACCATATTACTTCCCCAGATATAGTCAGCCGTTTTCAGTGAAATGACATAGCCATTTTCCTTACTGTTATCAACAAGCTGCTCAGCCTTTTCCATCCATACACTTTTTAATTCTTGATAAATGGCAGGATCTGTCATCTCTGACGGCAGACTCAAATAAGTACGTGTTCCGTACCCGCCAACATCAGCCCATCCAAGTGAAATCTTGTCAAAATTTTCTCCAGCCAGCTCACAGAATTTACGGTGATATTTCGCTTCCTTCGTTGTGCAGTATAACTCAGCTGCAGCCCAATATCTCTCATCCCTGTCTTCCTTATCACCATACTCCCCTGTCGTTATCTCACTTGGATTTTTAAAACCGGCGAAGACTGGGTGCTGTTCAAGCCAATTCCACGCATCATGAGCTGCTTCTAAATATTTCTCTGCATGATCCTCATCCACTTCTTTATAAACACGCGACGCCACCGCCATAATTGCAGCAAAAGTCGCTGTTGCTGTTGCTGAAACCGGCGAAAAATACAACTCAGCCTGATCCTCTTCTGGCATAACAGCCAATCCTGGAAAATTTTTTGTTGTCAGCTTATGAAAAACTCCGCCAGTTTCCTTGTCTTGCATTTTCAGTAACCAATCAAGTTCATATTGACATTCATTTAAGATATCCGGCATTTGTTGCTCTGATTCTGGTATACCCGCTTTATATTGAAAAGCACCAGGGTAATATTGACAGGCCAACAGCAGATCAGCTAAAGCCTTGGCAGCAGCCACTGTATACTTGCCATAATCTCCAGCATCATGCCAGCCGCCACTGCTATCCAACCTTCTCGAAGGATCATGATACACAGTGCCCTCTTGTAAATGGCATGCCTTGTGCGCCCATTTGCCCGCATATTGCTCTGTTAAGTCCATTCCACAGCGAAAATAATAGAATGCTTTCGTTAAACCTTTATGCAGAGGCTGATATACATTCGTACCAATGGTGAAAGCAGGTGACGCAACTCCTGACTGGCTAAGTTGATAGGTTCCTTCTGCTTCCATTTCAGTAAAATCCAATTGGTAAATAGTTTGATTACTATCCTGGTCCTCTATTGGTCCAGAAGAGGTTCTTTCCAACACAACTAGATTTGTCTTCCTATCTCTCACTTGAAAAGGGCCTGGAACAGTTGATATGGCAACTTTGATACTTTTCTTCACATAACCTACTTGATTTACTTGGATCATATGTTGTTCATCCATCTCTTATCTTCACTCCTTATCCTACTATTCCTGTTCTTTCCACACTCTCAACAAAATGTCTTTGGACAAACGCATACATAATAAGCAATGGCAAGATACCAAGCAGCACACTTGTGTTCACAAGCATTGACACATAGAAAGGATCTACTCCTCCAACACCACCGCCAGCAGATGTAGAGATCTGGTAGGCTATCGTTGCACCCACTGTCTGTAATTGCATCGACATTACCTTCGCATTATCTAAGAACATAGTGGTAAAGAAGATATCATTCCACTGCCAGACAAAGGCAAAAAGCATGACGGTAATAATGGCAGGTACAGCGTTTGGTAACATCACCCGAAAGAAAGTTTTAAATACACCTGCACCATCCACATGGGCTGCCTCTTCTATTTCCTTTGGGAATCCTTTAAAAAACTGCCGGAAGATAAAAATGAATAATCCAGCCTTTAACCCCATTCCTGTAATGGATGATATAACAAAAGGCCAATAAGATCCAATTAAATTAACACCCTCCCCACCGTTAAATAAACGGATTAAACCCAGCAAATCAAAATCCCGATATAGTAAATAGATTGGGACCATTAAGGTTTGCGGTGGTACTAGAATCGTCAGGATAACAAGGCCGAATAATAGATTCCTTCCCTTGAACGCAAATCTGGCAAACCCGTAACCTGCTAATGCACAGGCGATCGTTGTTAATATCATCGTACCTCCAGATAATACGAAGGAATGAATAAGCACTTCAACGTAATTCATTGCATCCATTACATACTGAAAGTTATCTAACGTAAAGTTTCGAGGAATAAAGACAACGGTTGGATCATATATGTCTGCTTTATCCTTAAAAGCGATTGATACTTTTAACAGGATGGGATAAAGAATGACAAACGACAATCCAACGATAAGTAATGCCCGGAATATTATCCAGCTGTATTTTTTGATACGATCCAAGTGAAACCATGATGTTACTGGCAAGTTTTGCAAGCGATTGGCACGAGCAGGATCCATTCTTTTAGCGGGAGTCCTCATGTGTAAACCTCCTATTCACTTTGGTAATATACCTTTCTGGAAATGAGGAATGTGGTTGCCATTAATATCACACTGATAATAATGAAATAAATCCAGGACATCGATGCACTTAAGCCAAAGTCAAATTGCTGAAATGCCGTTGTCTGAATTAATGTTGTCATCTCATTATTTGTAAAAGCATCAATAACCGAATAAATCACATTTGTCAGAATGAGTGGACTGATCATTGGAAATGTGATTTTCCAAAATGCTTCATATCCAGTCGCTCCCTCTATCCTGGACGCTTCATACAATTGGGCTGGAATAGCTTGTAATCCCGCTAGAAAGATGATAATTTGCACCCCAGAAGAACTGACAATCTCATAAATACGGTCAACGGCACCTGTTAAATATTCCACCAATCCGACAGGCAAACCAGCTTGGATTAACATGCTCTCCAGTTCGAAACTTTGCAAGCCTGTACCTGTATTCTCTTCTCCTGCCTGCATCATCGCACTCTGTAAAAAGTCGCCGCTTTCGATTGAAGCAATAACACCTGAAGCAAGAATAACAGGTAAAAAGAAGATGGCTCTTGCCCACATCCGCCCACGAAATTTTTGATTTAAAATGGTTGCAACAAACAAACTAAAAATAATGATTAGCGGAACATTGATGACCATACTGATGACAGCCTCAATTAACGTCCGATTATAATCAACATGTTCCATCAATGCGTTGCTGTAATTTGTCAGACCAAGGAAATTCAATTCCATTCCATTGGGAGACAGCTTTAATTCACTGAAGCTGTAAAGGACAGACTGAAACAAAGGAGCTGCAAACAAAAAGATAAAGCCAATCAACCATGGTGCAATAAATACCCATCCCCATAACCCGCGTTTCTTCACAAGGGTAAGCTTTTTCCCAAACAGCATCTTCTACCGCTCCTTTCTGAAGGTGTATCCTTCTGCTTCAATCGTCTCTCCGTTTGCCTGAATGGAATGAGAATTATAATTAACCGTTACGATGTATTCTTCTCCATATTGTGTTTCATAGACACCTTGTTGTATTTTTTTGTGGGATGTAATTGGCAAGTGCCGTACTTTACTCAATACTTGATTGCTTTCCTGATAGATAGAAATGGCATCCTCCAGCCAAATCTGATAATGAGAGGAATATAGATGATTAAATTCTGTATCTTTTACAACTGTCGGATCTTCGTAGAACCATTGAAAATATGGATTAGACCCTGTTTCTAATGCTTTCAATAATTGTCTGTTCCCATTCTGATCAGCAGCCAGATTCATTGGCTGTGCTGCATAATCGATAGAACCATGGATCACCATCTGATAAAAAGGGATACTTTCATCTGTCATGTTATAGCCGCTGCTGGTTGCAGGGATTTCCAATACATGATCACTATGTGGAAGGACATAAGCATTTCCTCCGTTCACCATTAATTCGGAAACATTATCTGTTAAATAATCCAATTGCGTCTCGACGATTTTTCTTGCTTCCTCTCGATCGATCACATTATCTGTGCGGTAATCTGCATGAAGCCTGTCACCTAAATCTCTTAATGCCAGCTGCCCTATCCCCAGTTCAGTGAATGAATCGGTGAATTTTTGTATAGTAGTTTCTAATTTATCTGGTGAAAGCAGATAGAAAGAGCTTTTCGTCCTGTCTACCAGAAAACTAGCCGGATTATATGGATACCTTTCCGCAATTTTCTTTGTCAGATAACGTGCAGCATCCCGAGATGGCTGAAATGCAAAAGAATTTCGGTGAACATTCATAAACGCTGCATCCGGAAACAAGGGAATATCGTTTTCCTTTAAATAGGCCTGAAATGCTTCTAAACCATTCTTTCCGCCAATCTCCTTATCAATGTTTATTTTTGTCGGGATGGAATGGTGAATGCCATTATTAAACCAGCCATTATAGCGCAACTTAACTGTGGAGACATCCGCAGCTAACAATTCATTCAGAATATGCTCTGCTTGTTCGAACGTTGTGAGCGGTTCCAATGATTTGTAGGGAATACCTAGTATTGTTTTCCTTTTCCAAATAGACCCCATTAATTCCAGGTAAAACGGAATATCCTCTGCTTCGGAAATTGCGGATAATCCTTCCTTTTCGATCAGATAATCTCGATAAGTTGTTGCCATATGTGAATAAGAGGTATCCTGATCCTGCAAAAATTGATAGCGAAGCACCATGTTTCCCTGATAGCTTTCTTCCTGAAATAAACTCACTGTGCTTTCACGATCTCCGCCTGATAAGGAAACTTCTCCTTTCTTTTTTAACTCAAAGCTTGAATATACCGAATTGTACAGATTTAATCGTCCCGCAACATCCGCTTTAATCGAAGCAATCCCACTGCCTTCCTCTACAACAGTCAGAAAACCTTTCTCCTCTTGTTGCATACCGAAAACAGGTAAGCGCGCAGGCTGGACAACTTCCATTTTCCTTCTGGTAAACTCGGCCAGATCCTCGCCATATACAGGTATATCTATTGGCTGATAATTTGTCTTCCCATTATTCAAATAAATGAGTGCACCAGAACCATCTGGGATAAACATATAGCCAGAACGATGTTCATTGGCAGCACCAAAGAATGGCAATAGATCAATTTCTCCAATGGGGAAATGTTCGTTTTGTTCGATATTCGCACTATCAATAGACACAAGTAATTGTTCTTCCGCTAATTTATACTCTATAGGAATCGTAAAAACAGGCTTTCCATCTCCTGTTTCCTCATTCCCGCCTGCTTCTGCATTATCAATCGCTAATTCCTCTTCGTTATAGCCGATCTCTTCAAACAATGTTAACGTCCTTTCCAATACCACTTTAGGAAAAGATTCATCTCTTCTTTCATAAACGTCTTCCTCTTCTATATACATAAATCGTTTCTGTAAATCCTCCCGCAGCTTCTCATCTTCTATTTTATTTAAAATGGCAGACTCCAGTCGCTCCGTTGAGATCCGCTTTGGTATCGCATCTATTCCTTTTGACATATCGCCCAATGTATAAATGACTGTCACGCCATTTTCAGAAGGTACCATTTCAAACTGACCATTATCAGCACTTACACTACTGTGCATGACGCTTGATTGTCCGTAACGGTTATAATAAGTAATAGAAAACTGTGAGTCTAATAAAGCTTTGTTCTCTCCATTGGCAATACTATCTGATTCACGATCAGCCGGGTTTGAAAACCAGACTCTATCTGATTGCTTCACTTTTACAGCTATCTCGAGTGTTTGGCTATCAATATATAATGCGAGTGTTTTATTTTCTGCGATTAATTCCATCGATTGCAGCTGTTCCTCAATCACGGTTTCTGAAATATCTTCACGAAAACCTTCTAATTCTGCCTGACTTATTCCCTGGGCAGATTCCTCCTCCGCCATTTCTTGCCCTATTTCTTCGGGATTCTCTTCTGTCTGCTCCTCTTCTTCATCGGCTAATAGTGGCAATGGTGCGAATATCATGACACTTAGGAGAGCCATAATCACCCATGGTACAGCTGTTCGAGTCGTTCGTTTACTCATTACCTAACCTCCTATCTACATACGGTACAGCAATTCCCTGTATATGGTTTCGACAAATGAGACCATCTGTTGAATTAAACTAAATATTAGCAACCCTAGAAACAGCATTACTGCGATGACAATGACCGTAAGTGCAAAGGTAACCACCGTTTTTGTCACCGTATATTGGTGTACGGTCATAATGCCGATAAATAAAAGAAAGAGAAACCATATTGTTGCTATTGTCTCAAGGAAAAAATAAAGAGGTGCTTCTTCCCATGTGATTACAAGACTGATCAAAGTACTTATAATATATAAGGAAATTAGTGGAACAAGAGCATATGCAGTCGCCATAATAATCTCTTTAAACTTGCCTTCCCCTTCCATTAATGTCGTGATAGACCAATTGGCAATACACCAGAGAATGAAAGGTAAAACGATATATTGCAGTTCCGCAATACTATTCAGTTCAGTTGGGTTGTTAAAATTTACAATGAACCCTGTAAATTGCCGTTTCAAAATCGCAACAACCGTTAAACAGAATAAGAATAAAAAAGCAATCGATATCCTGCCTTTTTCTTCATATTTCAGTTCCCAGAACCCTTTAAAAGGATGAAAACATACAAAGATCGGAAATTTAATCCATTCCATTTTCAACACCGCTCACCTTCCTTCTCTTTATTTTCCGGAAAGTAATCAAACTCGCAACACAAAGGAAGAAGCAAACCATAACAGTCATCCCTAAGCCAAAGTGTTCTCTTAATATCTCTTGTCGATATCGTTTATAAGCTTTGGAATAATAACTTCGGCTGTGACCATTCTTGAAATAAGTCATTGCTTCCTTATTTTTCCCTTCCATTAAAAGCGATTTCCCGATACCGATATAAGCAATTTCGTAATTCGCATTTAACTGCAACACCTCTTTCCAGTATTCCGCAGATGCCTGGTCATCCCCCTGATTATAATAATGGACAGCTTGATTAACATGTGATCCAAAAACGGTCGGCTTGAACACTGTTAAGCGATGATTGCCTTTATCGAGTACGATGATATCTTCGCCAAGCTGATCGATCGCTACTGGTGTGCGGAATGTACCGACTTGATCACCTAATTGGCCGAATATATAAAGCAAATTGCCATCTTCATCATACGTAAATACTCTTCCCCGCTTGATATCAAGCGCACTGTACATGCCAAATTGATTAATCGAAACATCCACGAACGTTGACGTGCCTGCACTGCTCCCTGTATGGGCATACTCTAAATCACCAATAAGCTCATGATATCCTTCCTTACGTAATACATCTTCTCCTGTAGGATTCAGACGCTGAATTGGGGTACTGGTATCCTCCTCCGCATTTGTCGTATAAATAAATCCCTCTTCATCAATGTCTAAATTATTAAATTCAATGGGAATAAATAACGCCATCTTTTCCCTTTGTTCCTCTGTTGCTATTATCCGCCATACATAGTCAATGGGATTAAACCGCACTCGATTGGCACCGATAAATCCGGTAAATATGCCATCAGAATCAAATTCAATAATCCCATCATATACACCCCGCCCAATCACATAAATGCGGTCTGCTTTATCTACCGCAATTTTGATCGGATGATACTCAAATCCTGTCCGTATCACATCTGATTGTGGTGCACCGATTTCGCGAATAAACTCTCCTTCTTCTGTTAATTCAATGACTCGCTGGTTTCCTGTATCTGCAACATAAATACTTCCTTCCTCTGTAACAAATATCCCTTTTGGATCATTGAATTGATCAGTGCTGGTGCCATTTTGAAATGTATCGATGACTTGGATAAGCTCATAATTTTCATCTAAGACAATGATTCTGTTATTACCAGAATCAACGATATAGAGGGTATTATCCTTTGAAACAAATACATCCTCTGGTGAATTCAGCAAGCCGTAAGATGTACCGCGCCCATCGATTACCTTTTCAGGTGTATATGGTAAAGGAGATGGATCGGTATTTTCCCAATAGGAGTAATTATAAGAGGGATAAGAAACGGCAGCGGAAGCTTCGATTGGGCTGAACAGACAAAGAAACAATGCAAAAGCTACAATGATGCGAGTCAGTGTATGATAACGAACCATCTTATCCCTCCTAATCTTTCATGCCAGATGATGACATTGTCTGAATAATACTAGCTTGTGAGAATAAAAAGACAATAATCGGAACAGACATTAACATCAGCGCTACAGCCGCGGCTGCTCCTGCCCTGGCAATCCCTCCCTGGATAATTTGCCCGAGCGCGTAATGCATTGTTTTTAATTCCTCACTATAAATAAAATTTCCTCCATCTGTGCCCCATAATTGCTGAAATAAAAGAATCATTAATGTTAACCAGGCCGGTTTCACTATTGGCATCACAATTTTCCAAAATATACGATATTCACTTGCCCCATCTATCCTTGACGCTTCCAATATACTGTCAGGAATCTGCTCCATAAATTGCTTCATTAAATACAATCCCAATGGAAAAGCAAATGATGGGACAATGACTGCCCAGTAGGAATCGACCCACCCCAATACAGACATTGTCATATAATTAGGAATGGCTGTAACATGTGGAGAAAACATTAAAGATAAGACAACAATCCCAAAAAGAACATTGGAGCCCGGAAATTTGTGCTTTGCCAACGGATAGGCAGCTGCAGCTGAAAAGATAATATGTCCAGCTGTCCCAACCGCTGTAATAAATACGGTATTAAACATATAGCGTGTAAATGGCACCCAGGAATTTGCCATTAAATTAGCCAGATCAGCGAAGTTAGTGAATGTCGGATTCCGAACAAAAAAGCGTGGTGGAAATAAGAAAATTTCATCTAAAGGTTTAAAGGCATTATTGATCGTATAAATTAAAGGCAATGCCATAAAGGCCCCGAACAAACCGATAAAAGAAAACAGCATCAATGTCCCAAACCATGATCGGTTTAAACGCTTTTTCCGTTTAGATACCCCTTTTTTCGCAATAGACAAAGCCACCTTTATTCACCAACCTTTCGCAATAACCGTTGAGTAATTAAGTTGGTTGTCATCATCATCAAAAACAAAATAGTAGCAATAGCGGATGCATATCCCATTTCAAACCGGATCGAACCATAGTCAATTAAGTGTGTAACGACGGTATGTGCTGCGTATTGAACACTCGGAAATCCGGCAATTGCCATCGATACATCGGCAACAGAAAAGGACATCGTAATTTGAATAACCGCACCAAACATTAATTGCGGCCGCATTGATGGCAGAGTAATATACCACAGATCCTGCCACCTGTTTTTCACACCATCGATCGCTCCTGCCTCATATAAAGTCACATCAATATTCTGCAGACCAGCGATAAATGCCAGGAAGGCTGTTCCCAGACTAAGCCACAGCTGGACAAACATAACGATCGCTAATACATACTGCGGGTCTTGCAGCCATTGAATCGGTTCATAAATAATCCCAAGCTTCATCAGAAAACCATTCGCATATCCATAGCTGTCACCAGAAAAAATAATCAGCCAAATAAAGAATATGTTCCCCGAAATACTAGGAGCAAAAAAGATCAAGGTAAGAAAGGCTCTGATCTTAGGGGAAAATTCATTAATAATCCATGCAAAGACAAAACAGGCAATATAGCTCAAAGGACCAGTGATTGCAGCAAAGAGGAAGGTATTCTTCAATGCGATAAGAAAGACATCATCCTCTAAAAATAACCGTGCATAGTTTTGCCAGCCAACCCATCTTGGCAGTTCCAACATATTGAAATAAGTAAAACTTACGACAATCGAGATGATGACAGGCAGAACGGTAAAAAGAAAGAACAAGCTGAAATAAGGGGCCATCAGTATGTAAGAATGCTTATGCATTCTTACATTTCGTTTGAACTGCTGTAGGATTGATTGCTTCTCTTTTCTTTGCTTCACATGATCTGATTTCGATATGTCCATATGGATACCCCCCTATTCTATTGATAGATTAAATTCTTTTCTTTTCAGCCTTATTTCATCATTAATGTAAATCACATAGTCATGCAATGCTTCACGCGCATTTGTTCCATTATTCACAACTTCCCGAAACGCATTATCTAAATGACGGCCTGTGAAATATCCTCCAGGAACTTCCGGCACTCCTCTTACTGATTGCCATTGCTCCTCAAGTTGCTCGTAATCTTTCATTGGCCATGGTAATTCTTTTAATGCTTCGATATTGGCGGTTGGATATCTGGCAGCTGCACCCATTAACCCTTCCATCTCTCTTCCAAACCGAACCTGTGCATCTTTACTCGTCCACCATTTGAGAAACTCCCAGGCTGCTTCTTTATTCTCAGATTGCTCCATAATGACAGCGGCTGTCCCACTGCTCCCAACTTCCCTGCGAATCGTTCCATCTTCCTGCATCGTACCCGGTACCGGGACAAACTCCCACAGACCGCGAATCTCTGGTGCAGATACAGATAAATGGTTGTATAAAGTATAATCATCGATTCCAATCGGCATTTCCCCTGTTCGGAATCTGTTAGGGAAATCAAATTTTAACGGAATCTTGTAGTTCGTATACAAACTAGTCCAATCTTTGAAAACATCCATGGAGACTTCTGAATCTAAGGCACTTTTCGTTGCATCCTCTTCATACAGCTTTCCATCCTGCTGATACAGCATCATCGTAAATGTCTGATTTGGAATCAAATTCTGAACCTGGCCAGGAAATTGTGGATCCTGTAACAATGGAAACGCAATGTCCATATGATTTTTTTGCAATACTGGGATCAATTCAGCAATGTCATCCCAAGTTTGCGGTACCTCTACATCTAACTCTTCCAAAATATCTTTGCGGTAGAACAGCATACTAAAAGTTTGCTGCTCAGGTAATGCATAAACGCCCTCATTATATCTGTAGGGAACGACGGCACTTTCTCTAAATCTTGTTTCAATTTCCTCGTAATCCTGGAATTGTGTTAAGTCAACTACTGCATTCCGCATCGCATAATTAACAGGTATTTCATTCCCAATCTGCATCGCTACATCAGGACCTTGTCTTGCAAGGGTCGCCGGAAGCAGTACATCCATTTGAACAAGTTTGAGATTGACATTGATACCAGTTTGAGGAGTAAAGGTATCATCAATCATCGACTTAAGCACCTGTGCCTGATCTCGACCAGTACCTATCCAGAGCGTAATATTTTTCTCTTCTTCCATATCTTCTGGATCCGCAACATTCCCAATCGTGTTATAATCCTCAACAAAAGAAGAAAAGAATGCTCCGCCACCATGCACTAGCTCCTGAAAAAACGAAGCATCTGCTTTTGGCAGCTTGCTGTCTTTTGATGAAATAGTTAAATAATCAATTTCCAATGGCTGCTCTCTTACGGTTAAGATCCATGTTCCTAAGCTCCCGACATTTACTTTAAATGAATCCAGACGCCGCTTAATGGTTTCCGGCCGATCCACAAAGTCCTGAAGCTGATATGCCATTGTTTGCAATATGGCCGTCTGGTCACTTGTTTCCCCAGTCACCTGTTCTAATTCATCTGCCACTTGATTTAAAGTCTCACTCTGTCTTTTGAAAATTTCCGTCATCTCCGGGATTTGTTCCTCCAGCTGATAATCACGATATGGATCTGGAACAGCACCTGTTATCATTAAAATCCTGCGATATATATTGTTTAACTCCAATACACTTGCTTCGACCGTGCGCAGTAATGGGGCAATATCGCCTAAGGTAACCTCCAGTGTCATTTCATTTCTGCCTTTTCCCAGATAAAACAGATATGGCTCTTCTCCCTCTCCCAATTCCTTCATTGTCCAGTCATTGTGATACGTAAATTCCAATTTTTCTACTTCTTTAAATGGAACTTCCCCGTTAATGAGTAATTTACGAGTCGAAAAAACTCCTCGTACTAAATTCTGTTTGTTTTTTATCCCGATCTTATATAATCCTGATTCTGGTACATCCACTTCCCAAGTAATCCACTGTCCCGGCCAGCGCCAATTGTACCCGCCAATGGAATTCATTCGAATCTTCGATACATGGTATGGCTCTGTTGCCGGACTTGATCGATCATTTATTGCATAAAGAGTTGGGGCAGACTTTAATATCGCTTCTTCCCCTTGAATTTTCAGTGCGACATCCTTCACCTCTTGCAATCCATCTTTTTGGTAATCCGCTTTCGCCTCTTCATATGTCCTTACAGAATCAGCTTTAAAAATTTTCAGATAATCAATAACCATAGGTTCCCTGGAAGAAACAAATGAAATGGTATTCACACCTTTTTTCAAATAAAATAAATATGGTTCCACATAATAGCCTTCCGAATCCTTCAATGTCACTTCCTGCCAGATTGGCTGTTCTATTTGGCGTGGTCTTAAATCATTTCCACGGTTATCTCTTTCTATTTCTTCTTTTTCATTCACCCAGATACGCGGGAACGTAAGAGTAGCTGCACCCTGGAATGGCAGTTCTCCATTAATCCAAAGCTCTCTTTCTATGGAAGAACTTTTCCCTTCCATCGGAAAATATTTAACTGCCAAATTATACATGCCCTCCTCTTCTACCTCTACTTCCCAATGGACGGAACCTGTTTCATTCGTCTTTAGCGACTTTCCTTCATTACCTTCAAAATTATTTAACACCTCTGCTTCCATTCCTTCTGCACGTTCATAATCCTCTGCTTCAACAATCATCTCCACATCAGGCTGGTTTCTATCCTGATATGTCGATAAATAATTCCCATACAAATCTTCCCGAATCGTTATCGTTTCAGTAAAATCATTGTTTGTATCTGCAACAATCTCCCTCTTATTTTTATCTGTTTCAAATGACATAATCGACAGCATTGCTATGATGATACTGAGACAACACCATTTCTTTAAGCGCTTATTCTTCAACTATTTCCCCCCTTAATTGATGAAGAAATATTAGGAGTGCATGACAAACCTTTATATAGACGATTGGCGCTGTGAGAAAAAAAGAAAATACAATCTTACACTCTTTTATAGAAGATTGTATTTTCTTTACTCAACTCAAAACTTGTATCTATTCCTTGCCAATAAATTCATCTACTCTTGCCTGTGCTTCTCCCTTCACACTGCTAACAGCCTGTGTCGGTGATTCCGCACCAGTGGCGATATTTTCGTTCATTTCATGGAAGGCATCCTGCAGATTATATGCCTGCCAATAATTAACGCTGATATTATCCAGCATTTGTGCAGCTGTATCAATTGCCTCCATACTAGGCATCACTTGCTCGAACCATTCCAGGACTCCTTCTTCTGATCGGTCCCATAATTGCATATCTTCCCAAATCTGATAAACTATTTCTGGTTGTTCCACACCGACCGGAATGGTTAACCCTTCTGAATTAGATAACGGGATCTGATGGTCTGTTCCTTTAGGTCCTTTTGGCCAAAATACATATCCCCACTCAAAGGATGTTTCTGCTCTTCCTTCCGCTTCCCAAATCCAGCCTTGTGTCATCCCAACAAGTCCTTCTGAGAAGTATTTCCGTGGATCTTCCCAGTTGTTCCCTTCATTTGGTTTAATCACCCGATGTTCATGGTAAAGGGATGCCATGAATTCATATGCTTCGATTGCTTCAGGTGAATCGATCATCACTTCAAATGTACTCGTATCAAGGATTTGCCCCCCATTTGAAGAAATTAAATATTCTGCTAATATATTTGGATCAGCACTCATGCCATATTGGTCACCAGTCGTCAGTGTCTTCGCTGCTTCAAGCATCGCTTCCCAAGTCCATTCTCCATTTTGCTGTTGTTCATAAGGGTCAGGCAGACCTGCTTGTTCAAACATCGTTTTGTTGTAATACATGCCACCACTTTGGTTCAGCTGATTGTTAAACATATATACCTTGTCATGGAAAGTTCCCATTTCCTGCAGCTTCTTCGGTAAATAAATGTCATTTAAATCGACAATATCATCTAATGGAATCAAATAATCCTCCTGGATGAGTGAGGCTGCCTGAGCACTATCGAGACCAACAATATCAGCCAAGGGCTCGCCTGCAATGATACTGGAGGTTACTTGATTTACTTTCTCTTCCCAAGGAATAACAATAAATTCAAATGTAATATTGTATTTTTCTTCTACTTCTTTCATCCTTTCCACTAATGCATCCGCTAGTTCTGTTCCGCCTTGTGGTGTGAGATCCCAGTGGTTGGCAATACGAATGGTTCGTCCTCCCAGATCAACCGCTTCATATTTTTCCTCTGTACCTGCTTCTTCTGTTTCAGTTGATTCACTATTTTCTCCTTCATCTGTTTCATTTGTCTCCTTATTTTCTTCTGTCTCAGCTGGTTCTTCTGTTTGTTCATTATTTGTCTGTTCTTCCTCACTCGTCGTTTGCTCATT
>NZ_ML762457.1:0-14636 GCF_009498735.1 Gracilibacillus oryzae | reverse complement strand
AACAGCCATTTCATTGATTTCATCTTTCTCCCCCTTATCGTTTGGAATGAAACTATCCGTTGACTTACACTTTAGAATGCGCTTTCATAAATCTATATTACTTATTCGCCGCACATAAGCACATGGGAAAATGCGTTTAAAATATGGAAAAATGGTGAATGGATGGATTTGTTAATTTCTTTGCAGATTGGCAATCATGATTCCGCCATCTGTTTAATAGACTAGGAAAATAGCCGGAAAAATTGTTATTGGGATCTTTTGGCATATATGTTACAGTAGGTAAAGCGAGATTTTGATCAGCCTGGCTTCTGTACCCTGCTGATCATTAGCAAAACATAGAGCGAATAAGATTTCATTTTCCAGGAGAGGGTTTTGTGAAAAAAATATTATGGAGCAGTATTGTGTTAATCATCTTAAGTTGGGCTGGTAATTATCTTTATTATCAATCAAAACAGTTGGATGCACCGATTTTTCTTACCCATTATTATGAAGCTGACAATCATGAAAACCTCCAATTTACATTCTTCTATCTGACAAACAAAAGCAATCCAGTTGATGTTCAATATGCGGAAGTTGCAGGGATGGAGCTATATCCGGTGTCCAGCCAAGGTTTTACTGTCTGGCATGGGGATATGCCACAGGTCCAATATGAGCAAGCATATCGCCATCACTATTTAAGATCTGTCACCCTTAAATTTCCGGCGATGGAGATGGCGTTTATTGATGAACAGAACGAAGCCTTGTCGTTTTCGAGCATGGATGTTTATTTCAGTGATCAAACTTCTCTAACAGCTGACATTGGCGAAGTAATGATTCAACCTCTACAGCAAGGAAGAGATATTTTGCATTCAACCGCAAGCGGCGGCAGTACTAACGGGCGGTCTTTTACATCCATGACAGCTGAACAAGCATTAACGATTACGGATATCAGCTTTCCTTTCGACAAAGTTACTGATCAAGTGGAGGTAAAAATTGACCACCGATCAGTAAGAGAAGAACAGTGGAATCCATCCATTTCATCAGGATCATCTAATCCACTGGATGGTGACTGGGAGCATGCGCCAGGGAAGATGATAGCCGATAATGATTTGTTCCCAATGAGCATTGCCAAGAATGACTCTGTTCGTCTATTAAACTATTTAAACCCAGACAGGAGAAGTTATTTTGAATTTGGGATTTATCTAAATGGTATAACGGAAGATGGCAAGCCATTTTCTGCAGCTGCTCGTATTATCGACAGACCTTATTTAGACCAGGCTGAAGTAAACGAAATCATAGAGGAAAGGCAGGAATCATGATGAAAGATGCCTTTAGTAAGATGTTTTGGGGATATATCCTTGTATTAATCGAAATTCACTTGTTCGTGATTGATATTCTGGCAGATCCGGTCGGGTATTTTCTCATTTATTTAGGAATAAATCATTTAGTAAATGAATTCCCAATCGGCCATAAAGCGAAAAACCTGGCAATAGTATTGATCCTTTTATCCATTCCGACGGTTTTTGTCGTAAATATTGATGCTTTTTCTTCTGAACCTGTTCTGTCACGATGGTCCATTTATGGCACAGTACTTTCGCTGTTAAAATTAATTCTTATATTCTATATTTTTCAGCTAATGATGGAAATCGCCAATAGCAGCAGTGATCCTTATTTAATTGGAAGAACAGAAAAAACCTTCCTGACATATATCATCATAATGGCTTTGATTAGTATATCCCAGCCCTTTACGATGAATTTCTCCATGGATGTGCATACCACTTATGTGATCCTAACAATTGTGATAAGTTTAATAATGGAAGTTGTCTTATTAGTGCTTTTGCGCAGGTTTATGAAGGTGGAGATATGAAGAAACACGGGATTTAGTGTTTCTTCTATTTTTTTTGGGCATTGAGAGGATGGCTGGTTATCGAATGCCTTGAGCTCTCTCACTTCTTTGCGCCATGGCATTTAGACAGCCCCTGAATGCCTTCAGCTCTCTCTCTCCTTTAAGCCATGGCATTGAGATGGCTCCCGAATGCCTTCAGCTCTCTTACTTCTTTGCGTCATGGCAGTGAGAGAGCTTCTGAATACCTTCAGTTCTCTCACTCCTTTGCGTCATGGCATTTAGACGGCTCCTGAATGCCTTCACCTCTCTTAGTTTTCTGCGTCATGGCAGTGAGAGAGCTCCTGAATACCTTCACCTCTCTTACTTTTCTGCGTCATGGAATTGAGAGAGCTTCTGAATACCTTCACTCTCTTAGTTTTCTGCGTCATGGCATTGAGAGAGCTCTTGAATACCTTCACTCTCTTACTTTTCTGCGTCATGGAATTGAGATGGCTTCCGAATGCCTTCAGCTCTCTCACTTCTTTGCGTCATGGCAGTGAGAGACTCGCCGAATGCCTTCAGCTCTCTTACTTCTTTGCGTCATAGCATTGAGAGAGCCCCTGAATGCCTTCACCTCTCTTACTTCTTTGCGCCATGGCATTTAGACGGCTCCTGAATGCCTTCACCTCTCTTACTTCTTTGAGCCATTGCATTGAGACGGCTCCTGAATACCTTCACTCTCTCACTTCTTTGCGCCATGGCATTTAGACGGCTCCTGAATGCCTTCAGCTCTCTTACTTCTTTGCGCCATGGCATTTAGACGGCTCCCAAATGCTTTAAGCTCTTATTTTCATTTGGGAAATAAAACTTTCACGAAAATCTCAACAATGCATCATCGATCACTTTCACAAATCCTGTAAAATCTTTTATCATATGTTCTAATTTCCCTTTCAATACATCTTGATCATCTAAATGATCAATCTGGAAAAGCTCATACTCCTTTGCAACAAAGGTGCGGGATCGCTCACTTCTATTCAAGTTATTCTGTTCAACAAATTGAGTAATATCACTTGGATACATTTGGAGCAGGTGTTCCGTAAATAGCTGTTTTTTGGCACCTTCTATATCGATCATGAACTCAATGGGAGAATGGGAAGCAAACTTTTCCTTTGATAATTTTATTTCAAAGTGGATATCCAATCCTTTCGTTTTCCAACTAGTTTTCGAGATTTGCTGATACCCTCTGTCTGGATTTGCATTGATTATCCATTCCATTTTTGTATTATTCTCTATGTTGTTTTTCAAAAAGTTCATGATAAAGTCATGTACCCTTTTGTAGTCATGCTCAAAGTTGTTACGCAAATCCTGAATCATGCGGAAATGTTCCAGATATAAACTCGTCTTCTCAGAGATGGTGTAAGTCTCATCCTTCATAAAATTCGCCTCCAAATGGGTGATGAAATCTTGATACAGCATTGTTTTCTTAATATTTTTCAAATAGTCAAAGTTCACCTGTTTTAGCAGGTTTACTAAATCTTCATAGCCAATCGCCCGAAAAGCTTGATGTGCCAGCGCCTGTCTTTTATCAGGACTCAGGAAAATAAAAGTATGCTCATGATCAGGGAACTGTGCTTCTATTTTTTGCTTATAATCCCTTGTCTGGTTATTATGTTCCTGACTGAAAACCTTATGTTCGATACCAACAATCATCTGATCTCCGATTTGAATTAACAGATCAATCCGTCTTCCATTGTTAAATGCATATTCTCTTGTAATGGAAATCTCATCAACTATCTCTCCAAATGCATCCTGCCACTTCCCATTGGCGGCCATTATCAAATTCTTCAATGGCTCGATACCAATCCCGTTTACTTTCGGATTTAATATGTAAGCTAAATAATCACTTATCGCATCTTCATGAAAGCTTTTATTAAAAATGGAAAGAACAGTAACACTATCTTCCTGCTCCTGATTCGGAAGATAGTCATATATTTTTTTAGCATTGCTAAGGATTGGTTATAATCCGTTGCTTCCATACGATCACCTATTTTCCATATGTACTTGAAAGCACAGAAAAGAAATCATTCCTGTACCTCCCATTAGTTATCTAAAAAACTATTAATATATCCACCAATATTGTTGCTAGTACTCGAATCTGGGTCTGATCGATAATATCCGCTGTCTCCACCTCTTTGGTATCCTTCCACGTAAGTACCATCCGAGCGATAATAACCTTCAACATAATGAGGCTCAACATGGTGGACACCTGGAGAATCCTCTGTCTCATATTCTGCATATCCTTCATCTTGCTCGTAATATTCATTTTCTGCGACTGGACTTGGTTCGCCATCATTCAACCAATGATAGAGTCCTCCACCTATTCCTAAGAAAAATAAGATACTGAAGGCCAGCTGCATAAACCCTCCCATCGTTTTACACAAAATATAGTGAGGATATTTTTCTGAATGTTGGCTTGAAGCTTTACTGACAGCTTGACTGTATAATTGCGCTCTTTTATTTTTGCGAAAACTGAGAAACCAATGTTGAGCACTTAATCGGTCAAATTCTGATTCGATGGCTTCTTCTATAAGAAAATAGGACTTGCCGAAAAACAGCCAAATAATTATACCTAAAATGAAAATAATGCCAGCGATTATCATCTTCTTCCAATACCAGCCTTCATTCCACAGATCTGTAAGTGCAGTTATGTACTCCATTCATAGTCACCTCTTCGTAACTTGCAATAGTTCTATATTACTATATGAGAGGATAGGAAATCTACTGCTTTTTTGAAGGGGTAACATGCAACTAGAATTCCTGCAGCCGATTGATATCCTTAATTGGCGGCATGCCGAACATTCGGGAATATTCCCTGCTGAATTGGGAAGGACTTTCATAACCAACGGAGAATCCAGCATTTGCTGCATCTAATTCCCCCAGCAGCATAAGTCGGCGGGCTTCTTGTAATCTTAATTGTTTTTGATATTGGATCGGGCTCAATCTTGTTACCTTTTTAAAATGATAATGAAGTGAGGAAGCACTCATATTCGCCACCTGAGCTAGTTCATCGATTCTTAATGTCCTCACATAGTCCTTTTTAATATGTTCAATCACTTTTCCAATCCGCTGTGCGGGGCCGCCATTTACAGCGATTTGCTTAACAGAATCACCTTGTTTGTCATGGAGAATTCGGTAAAGGATCTCACGGATAATTAAAGGGGAAAGAATGGCAAGATCCTCTGGTGTATCTAAAAGTTGAACAAGCCTTAACACAGCATCTAATAATGAGCCATGCATTTTGCTTACAAACAAGCCCGGTTTGGAATCTGCTTTTTTAGCAAATGTCTGCTCAGACTCGGAGATAATGTTAACAATCTGCTGTGGGGCAAAATCCAAGCGCAGACACAAATATGGTTTGTCTGGTGATGCCTCTATAATCTCTCCTGAAATAGGCAGATCGACCGACACAACGAGATAATGAGCGGGATTGTACTGATAGTCATCCTGTGCGAGCATCACAAGTTTGCTTCCTTGGACGACAATACATACGGCAGGTTCATGGATGGAATGGATCGGTTCAGACCGTTCAGAGGCACGAATGAAATGTAATGAAGGAATAGCTGTAGAATGAATGCCATCTTCCTTACAAAACTGGTCAATGCGCTGGGCTAATTCCTTTTGCTGATCAATGAGTCTAGAATCTATCTTTTTTTCTCCCAATAGATTCGCTCCTTTCTATTCGTTTCAACTAATTTCATTTTAAGTAAACCTGGAGGATTAGGCAAGGATTCCGTATGAATGGTCTACCTTGTACTGTTTTGATTATGTGATAATGAATCTGTCTTACGAAGAATCATTCGTCAGGAAGGAGAAAAAAGATGACAAAACAAGCAAGCAATAACTCCAATCCATATGTAGGTATGTGGGTCACAGAGGATCGGTATATTCGCCATGAACTTCTGCCAAATGGCCGTTACGATGAGGCTCGCGGAAAAAAGGAAAGCGCGTATCGGGGCAGTTATACCATTACTGGAGATCATATCGATTATAAGGATGATACAGGTTTTACAGCAGATGGTGATTTTCGCAACGGCATTCTCTATCATGCTGGAATGGTTTTATATCGGGAAAATAATTGAAACGAATTGGAGGATATGACAATGTCTAATATAGCTGGAAAAGTTGTTGTAATAACAGGAGCAAGCAGTGGTATAGGGGAAGCCACCTCTCGACTGCTTGCCCAGAACGGGGCACATGTCGTGTTAGGTGCAAGACGTATCGACCGATTAGAAGCAATCACATCTGCTATTCACGCTGATGGTGGAACAGCTGAGTTCATGCAGTTAGATGTAACGAAAAGAGAACAAGTGGAGGAGATCGTGAATTTTGCAAGAGAAAAATTTGGCCATGTTGATGTTATTGTGAATAACGCAGGAATCATGCCGCTTTCTAAGCTGGAAGCCTTGAAAGTAAACGAATGGGATCAGATGATTGATGTAAATATTCGAGGTGTCTTACATGGAATTGCAGCAGGATTGCCAGTAATGAAAGAACAAGGATTTGGCCAGTTCATTAACATAGCTTCTATTGGTGCCTACACAGTCTCCCCAACTGCTGCTGTTTATTGTGCAACCAAGTTCGCTGTTCGCGCGATTACAGAGGGTTTGAGGCAAGAGACCGGAAATGATATCAGGGTAACACTCGTATCACCAGGAGTAACAGAATCAGAATTAGCCGACAGTATTTCTGATGAATTGGCACGGGCAGCCATGAAGGAATACCGCCAAATCAGCATTCCGTCCTCTGCGATCGCCAGAAGCATTTTATTCGCTATTGAGCAGCCTGATGAAGTTGATGTTAGTGAAATGGTTGTGAGGCCTGCAGGGAGTTTGAGTTGAATTTTTTGTCAGAAGATCTACAGTTAATTTTTAATTGATTAATTCAATAGATACTCTACCATAAAGGCCGTACTAACTGCTGACGGGGTGAAGATGATTGATTGTTGTTGGTGGCAGGAAAGCTTCTCTGAGACTGAGTCTTGGTGAGGCTTTTTTGGCATAAAGGGATGATTTTAGTTTTTCTTTCAAGGTAAACTGTTTTGATAAAAGGGAATAACCTGCCCCACACCTTCATGCAAAAGATAATATATCGGTCAATATTTTTACTAGTCTGAATAGGGGATGCTCGATAGACTTTCCCACTTCCCATTACATTCTCAATCCTCATATTCCAAGTTATTCTTTTCACAAAATTCCCTGGCAATCTGCTTATAGCATTCGTCTCGATAAGCATACCAATCCTGCTCTATATCTAATTCATTAATTTTATCTTTAAATCTTCTGAAAGCACCTTTTCCTCGAATGGTATGCAATAATTTATTTTGAAAGGCTGGATTTTCGATGGTGAAACAGAAATCTTCCATCATACTGTATTCGTGAATTTCAAATTCTGTTGGTAAATCAAGGTAGTTATCATCATTCTCGATAATATCGTATGCGAGCTCCATTTGTTCTTGTTGCCAGTCATACAGGTCATCAATGGATTCACCATCTTCTGCCATGGTCAAAAACTCCCTTAATACGTGAACAACATTACCTGTATTAATATGTAATAA
The DNA here is from genome assembly GCF_009498735.1 of Gracilibacillus oryzae. GTDB lineage: Bacteria > Bacillota > Bacilli > Bacillales > Amphibacillaceae > Gracilibacillus > Gracilibacillus oryzae. The sequence goes on along the minus strand of NZ_ML762457.1, from coordinate 7,218 downwards.
ATTAATATTGTCATATGATTGCATATCCATTGCCACTAGAATTTCATCAATTTTTACTTTTGTATTCATGGATTTCAGACCTCCTTGAATTTCATACCATCATTCTAAAGGTTGTTTTTCAAAAAAACCATGATAAAATAATGCTTTTTACTAAAAAATCCTGGAACCAGCTTTGCCACAGTTCAGAAAGAAGAAAAAAGTGCTTCTTTCACAGGAATGTTCTATCGCTAAAACAAACCTTCCTAAAGAAAGAGCACTTTTCCCTGATGATGACAATTATAGTAAACTAATCACTTGATTATTTTTCCCAGTCATAGACAACATTTATCTTATATTGCGGATAATGGAGCTTCTCGCTTCCTCAAATTTTCTGATTGTATTTGTAAGTGTTGTAAAAGCTTCATTTCGTTTATTATTAAGTGATTGCATTCGAAGGATTAACATATTCATATTATTTTGTATATTGTCTAATTCTGCTTGTAACTTTTTGACTAATTCCGTGTCATTATTGCCTCTGGCAGTCGCCAATTCATTATTTACATCATTTAAACGTTTATTCCATTCTTGCATTTCGTTCTTTAGTTCTATTGTGCGGATATTTAATGAGTCGGCCCTCTCTGTTTGAATCCTTTTTATCACTGATTCTAAATCTATCCCATCCCCATTGGTTACTTGCATCTTTAACTGATCCAGCGGTTGAGATAATTGATGATCATTGCTTGCGCTTCCTGTTGTTTCAGCTGCTAATGCGGTTGTTGGTGCAAATAAAATCAAGCTGAGCAAAGCAACTGATATTGTGAGCTTTCGTTTTTTCATTAGCATTCCCCCTTTCCTGAATTAATAATTATATCCGCAATTCTTATTATATAATAATATATTATTCATTAGTAATATATTTTAATGAATCTTTAGGAATTCTTTAACTTCTTTAAAAAAAAAGGAAAAAAGCCTTGCTGAATTTTATCAACAAGACCTTTCTCCATTCATAAAAAAAATATTCTCTGGGTCTTTTTGTAAAGTAACTGGCACCAAGAATTCCTAAATCTCTCTTGAAGAAAAGAATTTCCCGACAACAGTCTTTATTTCATCTTCATCATTTGCGGTAAATAATTTCAATTGAAGTTCTTCTAACTCTTCCAAATCTTTTGAATTTTCCAGTTTTTGTTTCACTTGTTCTGTTAAAATAGCCGATGATCGAGCTTGAAGGAATTGTTTAATAGAGGAGATTAAGCGTAGAACCTGACCTTCTGCTTTTCCTTCTGCTAATCCTTCTGCTTTTCCTTTGGCTATTCCTTCTTCACGAGCTTGCCTTTCTCTCAACTCAGCTTCTTTTAAGGCTGCTAAATCATCCATCAGCACTTTGGATCTTGCTTCATATTCTCGCCATTTTCCTTTATCTGCACTAAGTTTTTCCCAATCTTGGAAGGCTTCTCTTAATTGCGGATCATTCATCGATATATCCTCCAATTCTTTATAAATATCCTCATAAACTGTTTGATTCTTCTTATCGACAATACCTAATAATAATATCCACCGGGCTAATATATCATTTCTCGGATTTAGATTACCCTTTTTCCAGTCATTTAAAAGTTTTGGCATTTCAAAAAAATGCATCTCCAGGATATCTGTTAATGGGAAATGTTCTTCATCTTCATATATATGATACGTTGTATGGAATTTCTCGGTTTTCTTAAAGAGGGTAAAATTCATGAAGTTAATCATAATGACTGGCTTTAATTCACTGTAGCCACGCCCAGAGGCAATTGTGTTCCGATAAATATTACCCGTTCGTCTTTATTTGTTGTAGCTAAAATATCTAACCTTGATTGTTTATCATTTTCGTGTTCACCTGAGAATTCTGTATTCACAAAAGTTATATTATTGATACGATCATCACCTTCTCTTTTCAAAATTGCATTCAAAAAGATGATGGTAATATGTTTATTTTTATCATGACCAAATAATTGTTTGAAGGCAAAATCAACTTTCAAATCCATTAGCCTATTTAGAGGTAATCTTTTTAGCAACCTTTCCATTTTAATCACCCAGCCTTTTTCTTCATTATACCATCAGCCAGAAGAAGTCCAAAGGGAAACTAGCTGTGACTTTTTATTCAGCTATATTAAATAATTTCGTTACCTCCAGTGAGTTTACTAAGTGACCATTGAGGGTATCTTGCATTAGAAAATATTTTTTTAAGAGAGGTGAATAGATTTTGACAACCAAACAGAAAAAGAAGAAGAAAAAAGGCTTCACCAAGCTATTATTATCATTATTTCTTATTTCCTGCTCTTTACTTATTATCGGTGGCATAACAGGTTTTGCTCTTATTAATGATGCCCCGCCATTAAAACCTTCTGCACTGGAGAATGCCAAATCTTCTGTTATTTATGATATGAATGGTGAAGAAGTTGCCACTATTTCCGGAAAAGAACACCGATTACCCGTAAAAATTGAAGATGTTCCTCAGATGGTTCAGAATGCCTTTTTAGCTGTGGAGGATGCCAGATTCAGGGAGCATATGGGCATTGATATTATGCGAATAGGTGGTGCTGTATTAGCGAATATAAAAGAAGGCTGGGGAGCTGAAGGCGGGAGTACGATCACTCAACAGGTTGTGAAAAATACATACCTCTCACCAGATAAAACATTAAAAAGAAAAGCACAGGAAGCCTATTTAGCAATAAAAATGGAAGAAGAATATACTAAAGATGAAATATTGGAAATCTATCTGAATAAAATTTATTTTGGCCATGGAGCGTATGGCATCGGGGCAGCGGCAGAAGTATACTTCAATAAAGAAGTGAAAGACTTAACCGTCGAAGAAGCAGCATTGCTGGCAGGTCTGCCTCAGCGTCCCAGTGGCTATGATCCTTTTAACTATCCAGAAAATGCAAAGCAGCGGCGTGATATCGTCCTTTCTTTAATGGAAAAGCATAATTTTATCCCCCAGGAAAAAAAGGAACAAGCGCAAAGTATTAGTATAAAAGACAGCTTGCATAACGAGGAGAAAAAGCAATCATATCAATATTTTATTGATTATGTCGTAGAGGAATTAATAGCAAAGGACATTCCTGAAGATGAGATATTTACAGGAGGGTTAAAGATATACACAACTCTTGATCCCCATGCCCAGACATATACGGAAAAAGTCATGACAGGAACAGATTCAATCCCTTTTCCTGATAACAAATTCAAAGCAGGTGTCGTCCTGTTAGATACGAAATCTGGTGCAATTCGGGCGATTGGCGGGAATCGCGATCCCAAAGCGCAAGACGTAAAAAGAGGGTTTAATTATGCCACCCATATTCAAAGACAGCCTGGTTCAACCATTAAACCTATTTTAGCTTATGGTCCTGCGATTGAATACCGCCAGCAATCTACCTATCACCAAATAAAAGATGAGGAAATCGAAGTTGACGGTAAAACGTTCAAAAACTATGATGATGAATTCCATGGAATGATGTCAATGAGAGAAGCCTTAATAGAGTCATATAATATACCTGCAATTAAAACATTCTTAGAAACAGACAGTGATCAAGCATTAGAATTTTCCAGCAAATTAGGAATTAATTTAGAACATGCTTATCCAGCTTATGCTATTGGCGGGTTCGGTGATGAGGATGGCGTCTCTCCATTAGATATGGCTGGTGCCTATGCAGCTTTCGGCAATCAAGGAACCTACCATGAACCTTACACTGTTACAAAAATTGAATATCCAAATGGTGAATCCATTGAATTTGAATCGGAAGCTGTGAAAGCGATGGAAGCTCATACTGCCTATATGATTACAGATATGCTGGTAGACGTCGTTCAAGTAGGAACAGGCAGACTTGCCAATATTGAGGGGCTCCCCCTTGCCGGAAAAACCGGAACAACAAACCCGCCGGAAGGAATTGAGGAAGGCTCTACAGACTCCTGGTTCGTTGGCTATACGACAGAGTATACAGCAGCGGTTTGGTCAGGATATCCTTCCACATCAACGGAGCAATATGTAAAAAAAGAAGATGCTCGAATTGCCAGATTACTTTTTAAAGAGATTATGGCAGAGGTGTCTAAAGATGTAGAGACAGAACCTTTTACAAAACCATCTACCGTTAAGAAAGTGGAAATAGACGAACGAAATGGCCGAAGAGCATCGGCTTATACTCCTGAAAGCAGGATCACAACAGAATTATTTGTAGCAGGAACAACTTTGCCAACAGAATATGTACCTGTACAAAGGCCAGAACAAGATAATAACGAGGTAAACTTTACAAGACCTGATCCGGAGCCAGATGAAGAAACAGAAAAAGAAGAACAGAATGAAGCAGAGAATGAAGAAACAGATAGGGATACCGAAGAAGAGAAAGAGACTGCCGAAAATACAGAAGATAATGAAGAACAAGAACAAGAAGAAACAGAAAAAGAAGATACGGAAGCAACCGACGAGAATGATTCTAATCAATCAGATAATAACGAAGAGCAACAAAACGAGCAAGAGGATGAGCAGGAAACTTCTCCTTCCCAAAATGAGGGCGAGAATCCCGAAGAGAATCAAGGAAGTCAACAGGAGGAAGATAGCCAGCAGGATCAGGGAAATCAGGAAGAGCAGGACAATCAAAATCAGCAAGAGAACCAGGAAACAACGGATACTAATACCGAAGACACTGAAGTTAGTGATGAGACTGTAGAACAACAAAGCACGCCTAAAAAAGAGGATAACACTTCAGAAGGTGAGACTAACACAGACAGTGAAAGTTCGAAAAAAGAGGTGACTTCTTCAGAATAAATGATCCTGTGCAGGTGACAGTTGAATCTCCTGCTCACTGGGTTGACTAGCAATGAAAGAAGCATCTCGGACAAACTGATATGAAGGAGGGGTTTCTTGGAATGCAGGGAGACCCTTCTTCTTTGTCCATTCGATTGGAGGTTATTACAAATGTAAGCAAAGAAGGAAGAGGTTTGTTGTTAAAACAAAGATAATCAACAAATCTATGGTAACAAGCAGAAGATTTGTTGATAAAACATAGATTATGCACAAATGAATTCCATCTTCCCTCCATCTAAATATTGGATGATTATGTTTTAACAGCTATCATTATTTATACAAAAAAAGGAAGTAACTACTCCTCACTTTTGCAGAGAGCAGCGGGAAGTTACTTCTTTTTCTATTGGTGACTAGTGCAATAATGGCTGCAAGAGCTGTTAACAGATCAGCTAAGAAAATGCCAAATTGTAATAGCATATTATTGCTTCGATTGTCACCATGTGCAACCCCCCTTTCATGTGGAGTGCGAACCACCCATCCGCTTATGTAGTTGATATGATTAGTATTCTAGCAATATCACCATAGATAATCTCCTGGAATACCAACGAAATCTAACCCAACAAGAGAAACGTCCCCATGCGTATCAAAGAACGTCAATAAATGCATATTCCTACAACCAGCCAAATAGCAGCTTAACAAATATGACTGGGAGCTATCTCTTTTTTTCTGTAAATAGTTAATACTATTATTTTCCAAATATTTGAGGATGACCTTCTTTTTGGATATAATATACACAAAAGGATTCTGAGAAACACGTAAAAGGGGGGGCAAAATTAACATGGAAGATTTTATTACTTTATTGTTTTTATTAGCAGTAGTTTATTTTTTATATAAAAAAGGTATCTTCAAAAATGTTAAATTCCCTACTGTTCATAACAACCTCATTATGACACGTGATATGAACAGTAATATCAAGATGTCCTATAAAACGTTTAATGGAATGGAAAACTGTTTATTTTTCATGAAGGTTTCTAACGAATATACGCTGAACTATGATATTAAGGTAACAAAAGGATCGCTCATATTAAAATGTGTAAAAGGAAGAGAAGTTATTTTTGAAAAAGAACTAACCGAAGATGAACAGGGGTCTTTTTCATTCACCGCAGAAAATAAAAGATATCGTGTACTCATAATTGGAAATTATACGGGAGGCGGGTGTCATGTTACGATTAATCCACAATCGAATGCAGTCGTGAATGCACCACAGGGAAGGATCTAAACTTTTGGCAGATCATCAAATGTAAGTTCAGGCATTTGATTGTTCCTCTGTATTATAAGTTTCCATCAATTTGCAAACTCTTAACAGTTGATGTAATCCTTCTTCGCCCTCTTTACAGCGTACCTTCTGAGAAAGCAGTTGTTCTTACATCTAATTCCTCGGGTTGATAATCAAATTCAGGTAGCATAGATAAAGTTCTTTAAGACCTAACACTTCTGTTAATCGGACCGCAAAGTCAAGAATGTTGGATCGTTTACCGTTCAAATAATCAGAAAAATTTGATTCGGACATTCCCAGTTCTTTGCGAGCCGTTTTCTCTTTAAACCCTCACCATCGATAAAGGTATTAATATTATTTAATGTTTGCTTAACATGACGATCTAATGATGAATGTTGAAAATCCGTCATTGTTGTACTAATCCAATACAAAAGAAATGCCCTGCAGAGATATCTCTCTCCCTTTTGAGTCATAACATAAAGATGTCCTAAATACCTTGAGCACTTACTTTCTTCTGACTCATGGCATTCAGAGAAGTCCTGAATACCTTGAGTCCTTTCTTTCGCGAGGACTCCTGAATGCCTTGAGTCCTTTCTTTCGCGCCATAGCATTCAGAGAAGTCCTGAATACCTTGAGCACTCACTTTCTTCCGTGCCATGGCACTCAAAGGAGTCCTGAATACCTTGAGCACTCACTTTCTTCCACGTCATGGCATTCAGAGAAGTCCCGAATACCTTGAGCACTCACTTTCTTCCACGTCATGGCATTCAGAGAAGTCCTGAATACCTTGAGCACTCACTTTCTTCCGCGCCATGGCATTCAAAGGAGTCCTGAATACCTTGAGCACTCACTTTCTTCCGCGCCATGGCATTCAGAGGAGTCCTGAATACCTTGAGTCCTTTCTTTCTTTCGCGCCATGGTACTCAGAGGACTCCCGAATGCCTTGAGTCCTTTCTTTCTTCCGCGCCATGGCACTCAAAGGAGTCCTGAATACCTTGAGCACTCACTTTCTTCCGCGCCATGGTACTCAGAAGACTCCCGAATGCCTTGAGTCCTTTCTTTCTTCCGCGCCATGGCACTCAAAGGACTCCCGAATGCCTTGAGTCCTTTCTTTCTGGTTAAGCCAGTATAATTGTGTAAAAAGAAAAGCCATTATAGCTTTCCTCATGATACAATGTTTTCAACCACGATA
>NZ_ML762456.1:13501-34520 GCF_009498735.1 Gracilibacillus oryzae | reverse complement strand
GAATCTAGCGGAGCTTCAACTAAGAACCGACACGTCGTGTGTCGAACGTTGAAGTCACCACATCCTGTGGAAGCTCGCTGGTTTGCGAGGCCGCTTCTCACGTATTCAAAGCCTGCGTTCCGATGCTCTTCACTGCAGGGCCTCGACTTTCTTGCTTCTAAATTTGCCGACTTTTTAAACACGCACGAATAGGGGGACAATATGAATGGAGGATACTAATGAATAAAAAACGCAAAAATCCGAATATGGAACAGTATGAGGTAGAAACAAATGCTGAATTACTGCCATTTTTAATAAGTGTAATAGAGAGTAAAAGCAGAAATGCAGTCAAATCCATTCTGACAAGAGGTCAAGTGTACGTAAACGGAGATAACATTACAAAGCATAACTTTCCTTTATCCAAAGGAGATATTGTAGCAATTCAAACGAATAAAGCATCAAAGGCAGCAACTTTTATTAACATGAATATTTTGTATGAAGATGAAGCAATTATTGTGATAGAGAAAGGAGCAGGGCTGCTCTCGATTGCCTCAGCTAAAGAAAAATCACACACTGCCTACAAACAATTGATGGATTATGTGAAAAAAATTAATCCGAAAAATCGTATATTTATCGTTCACCGACTGGACCAGGATACATCAGGTGTAATGCTTTTTGCAAAAACAGAAGAAGTGAAACAGCAGTTGCAAAACAACTGGAAAAATATAGTGAAAGAGCGGACGTATATCGCTTTAGTTGAAGGAAGACTGAAACAGACAAAAGGAACGGTGAAAAGCTGGCTCAAAGAAAATAAAGCATACAAGATGTATTCCAGTATGAAACCAAACGATGGAAAATTAGCGATAACTCATTATCAAGTAATCAAGTCAAACCAGGAGTTCTCTCTGCTTTCTGTTCAATTGGAAACAGGCAGAAAAAATCAAATACGTGCCCATATGGAAGATTTGGGGCATCCGATTGTTGGTGATAAAAAATATGGATCCGAGCAAAATCCGATTGCAAGACTCGGCTTGCATGCTAAGGTTATCGCTTTTCGTCATCCTGTAACAAAAGAGTTTCTGCGATTCGAATCGAAAGTACCAAAAGTATTTTTAAACGTTAAACGTCCTGATAAGTTTCGCTGATGGTCAGGAGGGTAAAAACCTCACTGATCAAAGGATCACTTTATAAAAAATCCAAAACAATTAACTTTAAACCGAATATTTCCCTTTCTTCCTCTCGAAAAATGTATATAATAGAAGTACATAATAAAAACGTTTTCAAAAGCGTAATATGGAAGAAGGAGAGTTGAGCAAATGAGTAATTTAGATCGATTGTTCGAGCAGTTTTATAGCCAGGCACTGGATGAAACGTTTAAAGCAGTAGGTCCGGTAGAAAGGAAATTAATGCTCAAAATGAGTCTGCTCAACTTATTAGGCGATTTTTCAAGTTTGGAAGAAGGAAAGGTCTTATCAGAACCTCAAATAATTGAGAAGAAGGATTTCGGGGATTATACTAGAGAGTTACTCATTTTGCCAATAACGGATGTACTGGATTTTAAAATTTATGTGCTGACACCAAAAAGTGAGCAGGATGCCTTTCCAGCAGTTCTTGCGCTCCATGGACATGGATATGGGGTGAAAGAAATTGTCGGGCTGACAGAAGCTGGAGAAGAGGATGAACAACCGTCTGGAATCCATCAACACTTTGCAATAAAATTAGTCAAAAAAGGGTTGAAAGTTTTTGCTCCGGAAGTTATTGGTTTTGGAGAAAGAATGTTAACAAGAGATATTGAGCAAGGCAAAAAGAACTCTTGTGAATCAATGGCAACAAGTCTCTTAATGGAGGGAAAAACATTAGCTGGCTTAAGAGTATGGGAAGCAAGGCAAGTCCTGGATTTTATCGAAACTAGAGAAGATGTTATCCCAGAGAAAGTCGGGATGATGGGGTTTTCTGGTGGTGCTCTTGTAACTGCTTATACTGCGGCACTGGATTTACGTGTAAAAGCAACTGTGTTAACAGGTTTTACAAACACTTTTAAAGGAAGTATTATGGCAATGCGTCATTGTATAGATAATTACATTCCAGGTATTTTGAATTATGCAGAGTTACCCGAATGGATTTCCCTAATTACTCCAAGAGGATTATTTATCGAGGCTGGGGTAAACGATCCCATCTTCCCAAATAAGTATGTATTAGAGGCTGTTGCAAGTTTAGAAGAGTCTTACCAAAATCGTCCAGAGAAGTTTTCATATGATATATTTGAAGGGGCGCATGAAATTAGCGGACAAAAAGCATATGATTGGTTAAAAAATCAATTAGTCTAGGAGGGCCTTACATGTCTTTTACAATCCGGAAGCTTGATCATGTTCAACTTGCCGCACCGAGAGGTTCAGAAAATACAGCCAGAAAGTTCTATTCAGACATTTTACAGATGAGAGAAATAGAGAAACCAGAAGTGTTAAAGAAACGAGGCGGGGCATGGTTCCAATTTGGTTCTAACCAGCTTCATATTGGAATCGAAGAGCCGTTTCAGCCTGCTAAAAAAGCCCATCCGGCTTTTGAGGTTGAAAGCTTAGAAGATTTAAAACTCTATTTAAAGGAAAGAGATGTTAACTTTTTAGAGGATCCACATTTACCTGGAGCTGAACGAGTATACGTTGAGGATCCTTTTGGAAACAGACTGGAGTTTCTTGAGTGGGAATGATGGGAATTAGGTACTAGTGCCTGTTCAAATAGTCGGTAAATTAGAAGCAAGAAGGTCGAGGCGGCGCAGTGAGGAGTATCGGAACGTATGGTTTGAATACGTGAGAAGCGGACTCGCAAACCAACGAGCTTCCACAGGATGTAGTGACTTCAACGTTCGACACACGACGTGTCGGTTCTTAGTTGAAGCTCCGCTAGATTCACCGCTTATCATTTGGTGACTTTTTGAACATCCTCTACTAGAATCAATTTCGATTTCCCCTAATTGTGATATACTTTTAACTAGAGAAGCGTGAGAAAACAGGGGGAATAAATACCGATGAAAAAGCTATGGGAAACCTTGAAAACGATGACTTTTAAAGAGGCAGTTGACTACATCTGGGAATATTACAAGCTTCATATCATTGGGATTATAGCAGGATTATTTATAATTATCTCGATTTTAATCAATGTTTTTACAGAGGATGAAGTGGCATACAATGCAATGGTAGTAAGTGCCATTCCTTACGAAGAAGTTGGTGCATTTAGTGACCAAATGAATGAAGAACATTTCGAAGATTTCCGATTTGCTGTAGATAATATAACGCACGATGGTGGAAAGTTAGCAGAGCAATCAATTGAACAAGCTCAGAAGTTTACGGTTCGAATTGCTACAGGAGAAGTAGACTTGATTATTACTGATGAAACTCTAGCCAGAGAATTAATCGATCAAGAGGGTTTAAAACCAATTGAGCAGATAATAGATGTAGAGTTACTGGAGCAAGAAGGGGTAGAATTACTAGACTTTGGAACAGGGACAGTTTATGGAATGAGGACAAATAATTTGGATGTATTCCAAGATCGCGAAATGTTTCAGGATCGTATTCTGATCATTCCAAGCACCTCTGAGAAAGATGAACTTTCTAAACAAGTTATTGAAACATTAATCAAATCTTAAACAAAGAAATCGACAAGCAGTTTTTTTCGCTGCTGCCTTGTCGATTTTTTTGCTTTTAAGTAAAAAGCAGAAATGGAGTTGGCTAATTCCGGATAGGAAGAAGTGTCCGGTTAGTGTGTAGCTGCTTTTAAAATATTGCCGTACAAAAACTCACGTTGTTTGTCTCTCTATTACAGTTGTATCAATATACACTTTCTTAGCAATTGATCTTTCCTCACGAAGTCGTTCAACTAATAATTCTATTGCGGTTTTACCCATTAGTTCTTTCTCAATCCGTACAGTTGTAAGGGCGGGATATATATATTTTGACACACTAATATCATTAATTCCTACTATGCTTACCTGGTCTGGTATGTCGATCTGTTCTTCGTTTAATGCCTTAATTGCTCCAATAGCGACAGGATCATTTGCTGTGACGAAACCAATCTTTTCATTTGGATGTTCAGTAAGAAATTGTTTCATCATACGATAGCCGCTATCAACATGATAATTGTCTAGAATAATGAAGGATTCTTTTAAAAGATCTTTGCTTGATAAATAATCTCTGAAATATTTCTCGCGAACATCGGTGAAATTTGATTCGATACCATAGCCGCCAAGGAATCCAATCTTAACAAATTGTTTTTCTAACAGTAAATCAACCGCCTGCTGAATAACAGTCTTAAAATCGGTCAGAACCGCATCACAACCTTGATTCTCTGTATCAGAATCAATCAGGACCACATGCTCTGTTTTTGATTTGAATTGGCTGATCGTCAATTTAGTAAATCTCCCCACAGCAATTAGTCCATCAATATCATTCGGTATTTGATCAATTTCAGTTGTAACAAATTTCAATAAGTTCAAATGATGTTTGCTTGCTTCTTCTTCAATTCCATGTCTTACAGCCATATAGTAAAGGTCCGATAATTCTTCTGTTTCTGTAACCCAGTGAACAAAGGCAATTCGCCTGTAGACCTTCCTTCTTGCCGCATTTTTCCGATAGGAGACTGCTTCTGCTATCTCAAATATTCTTTTTTTCGTCTCTTCTCCTACCGACAATGTAGGGTCATAATTAAGCACACGGGAGACTGTGGCAATTGACACTCCAGCTTTCTTCGCAATGTCTTTAATTGTTGCCATGTTTTATTACATCCTTCCTTCACAAAAAGTTCTTTAGATTATTGTTGTATAGCGTAAATATTCAGTAAAATGATTTAGTTAAAATAAGTAAAATTTAACTTGACTATTTTTACTTATTATTTTAATCTAGTATCAAACAATTGTCTATCGAAATGAATGCGATTACAAAAAAACTATTGGAGGAGGTAGTAATCTTATGATACTAAATAAAACAAAATTCAGCTATAAAGCACCAGAGAATGGTTACCCTGAATGGAATAACAATCCTGAGATATTCCAATTAAATCGGTTAGAGCAGCATGCCGAAGCAATACCATATCGTTCGGAAAAAGATGCTCTTACTTTTGATAAATATCAATCAAACAATGTAATCAATCTAAATGGCAAATGGCAATTTCGTTTCTCTAAAAATCCAGCTGAAAAAATAGCAGATTTTTTTGATACAGATTTCGATACATCAAACTGGGATGATATTAGCGTTCCTGCACACTGGCAATTACAGGGGTATGATTATCCGCAATATTCAAATGTCCGTTATCCATGGATAGAACATGATGAAATCACACCTCCATTTGCACCGACAAATTATAATCCGGTGGGGCAGTATGTAACCTCATTTGAATTGCCAGAAGATTGGGTGGATCAACCAGTTATTATTAATTTTCAAGGAGTGGAATCCGCATTTTATGTTTGGCTTAATGGTGAGTTAGTTGGTTACAGTGAAGATACTTTTACACCTGCTGAATTTAACTTAACACCATATCTAAAAGACGGAGAAAACAAATTAGCAGTAGAAGTATATCGCTGGTCTGATGCGAGTTGGCTGGAAGATCAAGACTTTTGGCGTTTAAGTGGTATCTTTCGCGATGTTTATTTATACACTTTACCTGAACTGCATTTATATGATCACCGAATTCGAACAACCTTTGATGCTGAATATAAAGATGCTGTGCTTGAAGTGAAAGCAGATGTAGTCAATTATTTTACTAAAAAATTCGCCAATCCCATTCTAGAAATAGAATTACTTGATGATAATCAGCAATCTATTGTTAATCATAAGAGCTCTTTAGCGATTAGCGGGACAGAATATACAGCGATTCAAACAGAGATTGCTATCAAGCAACCGAAAAAGTGGAGTGCTGAATCCCCATATTTATATTCGTTAATTTTTCGAATCAAAAATGGTGAAGGAGAACTTGTTGAAGCTTTTGCGACAAAAGTTGGATTCCGCCAGTTTGAGTTGATTAACAATATCATGCATATAAACGGGAAAAGAATTGTTTTTAAAGGTGTCAATCGGCATGAGTTTACAGCTGACCATGGCAGGGCTGTGACGACTCAGGATATGGTTGATGATATTGTGTTAATGAAAAGATATAATATTAATGCTGTAAGGACTTCCCATTATCCGAATCATCCAAAATGGTATGACCTTTGTGATGAATATGGACTGTATGTTATCGATGAAACAAACTTAGAGACACATGGTTCATGGTATTATGGGCAGCAGACTTTAGAAAATACGGTGCCGGGCAGCAGAGCTGAATGGACGGAAAATGTGTTGGATCGTTGTAAATCGATGTATGAGCGTGATAAAAACCATCCATCGATTCTTATCTGGTCGCTTGGGAATGAATCATTTGGAGGGGACAATTTCTTAAAGATGTACGATTACTTCCATATGACTGATCCAACTAGATTAGTACATTATGAAGGCATTTATCATTATCGTGCCTCTTCAGGTGCTTCAGATATTGAAAGTACGATGTATCGCAGCCCAGCGCATGTAGAAGAGTATGCAAACATGCCTGGTGACAAGAAACCTTATATTCTTTGTGAATACAGTCATTCGATGGGGAATTCAACAGGAAATCTGCATAAGTATACAGAGTTATTTGATAGATATGACATCTTACAAGGTGGCTTTATCTGGGATTGGAAAGATCAGGCTTTACGGCACCAAACAGCTGATGGAACGAGCTTCTTGGCTTACGGAGGAGATTTTGGTGAATCACCACATGATGGTAATTTTGCAGGCGATGGATTAATATTTGCAGATGGAAAAGTTTCGCCAAAACTTGATGAAGTAAAAGCATGTTATCAGAATATTGAACTGCATGCAGTGGATTTGAGAGAGGGTTCATTTAAGGTATTCAATAAATATTTGTTTACTAATTTATCAGAATTTAAACTTATTTGGAAGATAGAACAAGAGGGAATAGAAATTGCTTCAGACAGTCTTTCATTAGATGTCCAGCCAGGTACTGAAGCAGCCTTTACACTGGATTATGGCAAAGTTACATTCACAAAAGAAAAAGAATATGTTATTACACTATCCCTTCAGCACGCACCAGAATGGGCAGAAGCTGAACATGAAGCAGCCTTTACACAATTTGTATCGCCAACAGTGAAAAAGAATGTTGTTGTGGAAGGGGAGATCAGTTTAAATGAAACAGAGAAAGCATATGAAATCAGTGGAAAACAGATGCTTGTTTCATTTGATAAGTCAACTGGGCTGTTGGCATCATATAATTTACAAAACATAGAATTGATCAGAAGCGCACCAGTTCCACACTTTTGGCGAGCGATGACAGATAATGATCGTGGCTGTAAACTGGATGAACATAGTAAGATTTGGCGTGAAGCCAGTGTTGAAAGAAACCTGATAAACCTATCTGTGAAAAGTCTGACTAATATAGTGCAAGTACAAACAACCTATGAACTTCCAACAAACCCTGTCAGTCTAGTAGAGATCATCTACACTGTGTATCCTGATGGCACAATTGAAGTGGGACAATTGCTGATGCCTTGCAGTCAATTACCTGACATACCTGTCATCGGAATGCAATGGGAGATGGATGAGCAGTTTAATCAGCTAACATGGTATGGAAAAGGTCCGCATGAAACATACTGGGATCGCCAAAGAAGCGGGAAAATAGCCATTCATCAAGGGGATGTCAAAGATCAGCTGGAGCCATATTTAAAACCGCAAGAAAGTGGCAATAAGTGTGGAGTTCGCTGGATTGAGGTTAAGAATAATATGGGACATGGCTTAAGAGTGGAAGGATGCCCGACAATAGAAGCAAATGTACTCAGTTATAATGTGGATGAATTGGAAGAGGCAAGTCACCATTATAAGCTGCCATCGTCTGATAAAGTTTCTGTTACTATTAATGGCTGGCAAATGGGTGTTGGCGGAGATGATAGCTGGGGACAGCAGACACACCCGGAATACAAGTTATTTACCAATAGGAATTATCGCTATCGGTTCACAATGAAAGGATTTGCCAAATAGTTTTGTATTTAATCTGAAATAAGCGTATAATAAGAGTAGTACCCATGAAAGGGAGTGCCGAATGGCTTATTTCAATAATCAAAAAGAACCGGTTAAGAATGTTGAGACTAATGTCTGGTCATGTGTCAGTGAGGATTGTCAAGGGTGGATGAGAGAAAACTATTCGTTTGATAAAGAACCAACTTGCCCAATTTGTCAATCTGAAATGGAAAGAGAAGTCAGAGTCGTGCCAGAAATGAAATAAATGAGAAAAACTGCTTTCTGTTTAATAGAGAGCAGTTTTTTTTATATAACATTAGTACCAACCAATTTTCCCACAAACAAAGAAAGCGATTTCTTAATTTGTGAAAGAAATTGATAAAAACTATTGCTTTTTCAAATTATATAGCATATAATTCTTTAAGAAAGCGATTACACAAAAACTGCAGTGAGTTAATCGCTTTATATATTTAAAATTTAAGAAACCGGTTTCCGTTTCCTGAAGAGCTTTTGTTCAGGTGTAAATGTTCTTGCTTTGGAATGATACAGAATTGAGTTAATTATTTGGTATGAATCTTGTTCTCTCAAAAATATAAGTGGGGGTTTTTTTATGAAAAAATGGATATTTGTCTCAATGTTTGCATCTCTTGTTTTTGCTCTAGTGGCATGCAGTGGCAACAGTGAAAGCACTGGAAATTCCGAGAATAATAAAGGTGGAAACGACGGTGGAGATAAGGAAGCAAGCAACGAAGCGGTAGAGCTGGACTTTTGGATTTTCGGCAGTACAGGTTATGGTGAATTAGTGGAAGAATATATGAAAGAGAACCCGAATGTTAAGATAAATATCAATGAAGGCGAAATGAATGATATGCATAACAATTTGTTCACCTCTATCTCTGCAGGAAGCGGGGCTCCTGATATTGCTCAAATAGAAATAAGCTCGATCGAGAAATTTATTGAGGCGAAAGATCGATTTTATAACTTAAATGATTATGGTGCAAGCGATGTTGCAGCAAACTACTTAGACTGGAAATGGACACAGGCACAAACGGCTGACGGATCCTTTCAGATCGGTCTGCCAACAGATGTAGGTCCAACTACAATGTTTTATCGGGTAGATGTAATGGAAGCGGCAGGACTTCCAACTGACAGAGAAAAAGTAGCAGCAGAAATAGATTCATGGGAGGCGTATTACGAAACTGCAAAGGTAATTAAAGAAAAAACAGGTAAGCCAATTTCCGATACTCCTAAATTAGTATTTAATGCTATACGTGATCAGGAAGAACAACAATATTTTAATGAAGACCATGAACTGATAATTGAGGATACAGTAAAAGAAGCATATGACTTTACAACTAAGATGATTGAGGAAGGTCTAATCGGACAGAATGATTTATGGACACCTGAATGGGGAAGTGCGATGGCAGAGGGCGCCTATGCTACATTACCTGGAGCGCCTGGTTGGATGGTTGCTAATGTTAAAAGCAATGCACCAGATACTAGTGGTCTTTGGGATATTGCAAAAATTCCGGAAGGTGCAGGGAATTGGGGAGGTTCTTTCTTAACCATACCAAAAGAATCCGAACATCCAGAAGAAGTATTTGCATTCATTTCCTGGTTAACAGCTCCTGAACAACAACTAAAATCTTTCGAAATTGCAGGGTTATTTCCATCAACACCAGATGTCTATGAGAATGAAGAATTTTTAGCAACAACAGATGAATTCTTTAATAATGCACCAACTGCAAAGATTTTTGCTGAGGCTGCTCAATCGGTTAAAACAGTTTATATGGGACCTAACTATTCCATTGTTGATACAGAACTTGGAACAGCATTATTAAACGTTGCCGTGGAAGGGTCAGATCCTCAGACTGAATGGGACGCAGCATTAGATAGAATTAAATCACAATTGGAAAGACAATAAATTATTACATTAAAGCGGTCTAATTGCATTGGACCGCTTTAATGAAATGAAAGGAGTGTAAAGATGAGCCAAACAAATAGTCGTATGGAAAAACAGACAATGAGGAAAAGAGTCTTTCTCACGGAAAAAAAGAAAGAAGCTGTATCTGCTTATATTTATATATCACCATTCTTTATTTTATTTGCCATTTTTGGCTTATTTCCTATCTTATTTAGTTTTTATTTAGGTTTTCAGAAATGGAATGGCTTAGGGAGTATGGAGTTTGCAGGATTTCAGAATTTCAAATGGATATTGACAGATCCAATTTTCTGGACATCATTAACGAACACGTTGATCATGTGGGTGTTAGGTACCATTCCACAACTGATTATTGGCATAATTCTTGCATATGCGCTTAATTCTGCACTAATAAAAATGAAAAGTTTTTTTCGTGTATCTGTTTTTATGCCTTATGTTACTTCAACTGTTGCTGTTGCCATTGTTTTTGGAGTAATGTTTAACAGCCAGGAATTCGGTTTGTTTAATGTTATATTTAGCTGGTTCGGAATAGATGCTGTCAGTTGGTCCACCTCCTGGTGGGGAGTGAAGATTGCTATCTCTACAATGGTATTTTGGCGCTGGGTTGGCTATAATACCATCATTTATTTAGCTGGTTTGCAAGCGATACCACATGAATTATATGAAGCAGCACAAATAGATGGTGCAACAGTACGGCAAAAAATCCAGTATATTACTGTTCCAATGTTACGTCCTATAATTATACTTACTGTATTTACTTCTACTATTGGAGCACTCCAACTATTTACAGAGCCTTTAATATTTATTGGAAGAACATACAGAGAAGAAGGGATTACAGTTGTACTTTATCTATACCGGGAGGCCTTTGCTAATTTATCATTTGGTCCTGCATCAGCTGCTGCGATTATTTTATTTGTTATTATTATTATACTATCTTCCATTAATGTTTGGATCGCGAATCGGTTAGGGAGATAGAGGAAGGGTGAATAGTAAATGAGTGAAATAAGTCAGACGAAAAAAAATTCTGTTTCTAAATTATTTTTATATACATTGCTTACAATTGCTGCGTTTTTATCAATATTTCCTTTTTATTGGATGTTTGTTATGGCAACGAATGATAACAGTGCAATTAATAGTTTACCCCCAGCGTATATTCCCGGAAGTGAGCTGGTAACAAATTTCACTAATGTTATCAATACGATTGATTTCTTCGGTGCGTTAGGGAACTCTCTAATTGTATCAACAATTACAACAACAGGAGTTTTGTTTTTCTGTTCGCTGGCTGGATTTGCTTTTGCTAAATTCTATTTTAAAGGGAAAAACTTTTTCTTTATTGCAATACTTGTCACAATGATGATACCTCCACAACTCGGATTAATTCCTCAGTATTATATTATTACACAACTTGATTGGTTGAATGATTTAAAGGCAATTATTGTGCCTGGATTAATCGATGCATTCGGAATTTTCTGGATGAGGCAATATATTAGCAGCAATGTACCAGATGAGCTCGTTGATGCAGCTAAAATTGATGGCTGTTCCAATTTCCGTGTTTATTGGAACATTGCCGTTCCTGTTATTATTCCAGCGTTTGCTACATTAGCTATCATTAAATTCATGTATATTTGGAACGATTTCCTTTGGCCGCTTGTTGTATTACGTGAGGAGTCATCCTTTACGATCCAGGTGGCTTTGCGAGGTTTGATTGATAATTATGTACGTGATAACGGAATGATTTTGTCAGGGACGTTTTGGGCAACAGTGCCACTAATAGTTGTTTTCCTGTTGTTAAATCGATTGTTTATACAAAGCCTGACAGAGGGTGCTGTAAAGAGTTAATAATTAAAATAATGGGATGCAGAGTAGAATTGTGAAAGGGGAAGAAAAATGGAACAATCTGAAAATGTATTTTTCCGTGTGATTAACATCTTCGCTAATTTCGTATTACTTAATATATTGTGGTTTGTTTGCTGCATTCCCGTTATTACCTTTTTCCCGGCAACTACTGCCATGTACAGGGTTGTGCATCATTGGCACAAGGATGGTATTGATTTTGGAGTGACATCATTATTTTTCAGAAGCTTCAAATTGTACTTTAAAAAAAGCTTTATCATCGGTCTAGGATGGTTGTTTGTTGCATTGATTCTGTATTTGAACGGATCTATTTTAATCAGAGCTGACTTCGCTGGTGAAATGATCGTATCTTTACTGTTTAGCTTTATGTGTATAGTTTTTGTCTTTATATCTGTTTATATATTTTTTATTATAGAGCGTTCTCAACAATCTCTCTTAGAAATTATAAAACTAGCCATAATTCTGCCTATCAGTCATCTTTATTCAACTTTATTGTGTATAATATTGATAGTAGGATTCTTTTTACTTTCGATTTATCTTCCAATATTTTTTATTCTAATGGGAAGTATGATCGCTTTTATTCAATATTATATTTTTGATAAGATGTTAAAAAGACTGACTAGTTTCTGAAGATACTATAAAACTTATAGAGGGATTAATGTTATGAAGTTAACCATACGAGAAATTGCAAATATGGCTGGGGTTTCACCTGGCACTGTGTCAAAAGTAATGAACCAGACAGGCAGCTTAAGTCCTAACACAATTGAGAAAGTAAAAAAGGTAATTGAAGAGACAGGCTATCAACCCAGTTTCTCAGCGAAAGCGCTTGCGACTAAGAAATCTAATATGATTGGATTAATCTATTCCGGAGAAGTGAATGTAGAATTTAATCACCCTTTTTTTAATCAGGTAATTAACAGTTTTAAAACTGCTGTTGGCCAATTAGGTTATGATATTTTAGTGTTCTCCAACCAATCATTTAACATCGGTAAAGAAGATTATGTAGCGAGAGCGAAACATTATCAGCTAGATGGTTGTTTAGTCATAGCGGGGGAGCAAATTGAAGAAGCGATTGATCATCTTGATCAGAGTGATATTCCAACAGTTGCGATTGATCTGAAGCTTTCAGGTGACAGGTCAAGCTATATTATGACAGATAACGAGAAGATTTCCCGTCAGGTTGTAGAGTATTTTTATTTACATGGCATTAGGCAACTTGCATTTATTGGTGGTCCCAATGATTCGGTCATCTCAGATATAAGAAAGACAGCTTTCTTAAAAGCACTGAATGATTTTGGCATGCAGTATCAAGAAGAATGGATCAAGCATGGAAATTATTTTGAAGAAAGTGGTTATGCTAAAATGAAGGAGATATTGCTTTGTGGTCAGATTCCAAGTGCGGTGTTTGCAGTGTCAGATATGATGGCTTTAGGGGTTTTACGGGCATTAAAAGAAGCGAAAATATCTGTACCAGATGAAATGAAAGTAATAGGTTGTGATGATATTGAAGCATGCCGTTACAGCAGTCCCTCACTAGCAACAATCAAACAGGATCAAGTGAAAATTGGTAAATTAGCAGCGAATTTACTTCATGATTTGATTAATGGTTGTGAAGTGCAACCATCTGTCTTCGTCGATCCTGAACTACTAATAAGAGAGTCAGGGAAAATTTAAGGAATTTAAAAAATACGTTTATTTTTTGTACAAACTGGCTATAATGTTTAAAAGACAAATGAAACTAAATGTGCTGAAGTAGGTGATTGGATGTTATCAAGTGATTCCATGCTATTTCGATCATTATACGTTGTAGCTTGTTTTATTACATTACAACTATTCTGGTTTTTCTTTTCTTTAGGCATTATAACGGTTATACCAGCAACTATTGCAATGTATGCGGTAATGTTAGAGTGGACAAAAAATGGTTTTGAATTAAGTATTTTGAAGACATTTTTTAATTCTTTTAAGCAATATTTCCGTAAAACAATGTTTATTAGCTTGAATTTAGGTTTCCTGTTAATATTATTAGCATATTACGACTCATTTATCTTCATGTTAATGGGGAGCGAGAATTTTGTTATTCATGCACTTTGGCTCTTGGTGATAGGTGTGTTCTTTTTAATTGTCTTATCCATTATTCCTTTGGTTGTAACATCACATCTTAAAGGGTACAATCTTTGGAAAAATGCATCATTTGCTTCGGTCAGTTTGATGCCGCATATTCTGTTGATCGCTGCAATTGGATCAGGATTTGGGATGGTTTCTTTTTTCATTCCTTTAGCAATCCCTCTATCCATGAGTCTGTTTGCCTTTATCCATATTCAATTATGGCAGCATGCCGTAAGAAAGCTTCCAACAGATTTCTTAGATCAATGTTTACTCAAATATCGTTACCGTTAACCACCTCATCTAAGGGGTGGTTTTCCTTTGGCTCACTTTTCTCTGTTTCTTTCAGAAAGTACTTTTAATCTGCGCACATACTCTAATGCTTCGGGTGTGTCACTATGAACACATATGGTATCTGCTTTTATGTTGATTTTATTTCCGCCTGTCGTGATTACACATTGTTCTTTCATTATCAGCTCTACTTGTGCAAGGGATGTCTCGATATTATCAATCACAGCATTTTCTTCACTGCGAGGAGTCAATGTACCATCAGGCTGATATGTTCTGTCAGCAAATACTTCATGTGCAACATGTAAACCAACATCTTCTCCGGCTTTGGTCAGGAGACTGTTGGCAAGACCATATAAGATAAGGTCAGGATTATAATCATACACTGCCCGAGCAATCGCATGCGCAATTGATTGATTTTGACAAGCCATATTATATAAGGCGCCATGTGGTTTTACATGGTGAATTTTTGTATCTTCTGCTCTTGCAAAAGCGGCCAGTGCTCCTATCTGGTAAAGAACAATTCCGTATACTTCAGATTCATTTAGCTCCATTTTTCTCCTGCCAAAACCTTGCAGATCAGGAAATCCAGGGTGGGCACCAATATGAACATGATGTTTTTTGGCAAGTTTAACTGTAGCTTGCATAGTAGATACGTCTCCGGCATGAAATCCACAGGCGATATTTACCGCATCAACATATGGGATAATTGCCTGATCATTTCCACTCTGAAAATTGCCGAAGCTCTCTCCTAAGTCACAATTTAGTTCCATGTAACATTTCCCTCCATTTATAAGATAAGATGAGCTTAAGTTGAGCAAGAAACTTTTCCTGTGAATGTAACTGCTTCATTGCTGATTCAATGGAACATTTTTCTAATGTAAATTCTTTAGCTGGTGTTATTTGGCTCAATGTTGCTAAATCTGCTTGAATAACTTGTCCTAATTTCGGATAACCTCCTGTCGGTTGTCCATCAGCCATTAAGATGATGGGCTCACCACTTGGAGGGATCTGTATTGCACCGAACTGTACTGGTTCAGTCAGCAATTGCTGCTCCTTTATTGTTTCTATTTTCTGTCCAATTAATCGATAACCCATCCGGTTGGACTTTGAGGAAACTTTCCATCTCTTCTCACTTACCGAATCAGCGTTAAACCATGAAATTTGCGGTCCTTCTATAAAATGTATAGTGGCATTGTCTTTTTGTATATAGTCAAAAATCTGGTGATCCAATTTCCAGTGGATCTTTCCTGTAAAGGAATATGGCTGAACTGGTAAATAATCATCATTATTTAATTTTCTTGAAAGGAATTCCTCACTGTTGTATCTTGCAATCATACTTCTGCTGGAAAGCTTTTCTTCAATTTGAATCCCTCCTTTAACTGACAAATAGGAATAGATTCCTTTTTTGGCAGCCCGGCATTGCAACGTATCTCCTTTATTTATTGGTATCGGTCGATAAAGTGGTGCTTCATATCCATTTAAGAAGGCTGTCATCTTTGCCCCGGTGATAGCAATAATCGTATCACAAGTAAATTCTATCGTGGGACCGAGGAAACTTATTTCTAAAACAGCATCATTATCATCATTACCAACGAGGAAATTGGCAATTCTCATCGCAGTTTTATCCATTGGGCCACTCAGCGAAAAGCCTAATGAACGATAGTTGTTTCTGCCCAAATCCTGAATGGTTGTATGTAATCCTTCTTCTATAATTATCATTGTTCTAATCCCTCATTATTTGCAGTTTCAAGAAATTCTTTTTTGTTAATAGGATAAAAGTGAATCTGATCTCCAGATTGTAACAAAGTTGGTTGTTCATTATTTATTTTTACTAAATTTACAGGAGTGCGGCCGATAATTTGCCAACCTCCAGGTGATTGCCCTGGATAAATTCCCGTTTGTTTTCCGGCAATTCCTATGGATCCGGCCTCTACACTTTGACGTGGCGCAGCCTTCCTAGGTGTCGCAATTTTATCATTCATGCCGCCAAGAAAAGGAAAGCCTGGCGAGAATCCAATAAAGTAAACGGTATAAACAGCTGATATATGAAGTTCTATTACTTCTTCGACAGTTATCTGATGATAATTTGCAACATAGTGAATATCAAGCCCGTAGTCATAACAGACAGGAATATGGTGAACGGTTGGAGAGGAGGATATTTCCAAGTCACTTTTTGATAAATCTCTCAATAACTTTTCCACTGTAATGTGAGAAGTATGCATTGGATCAAAATATACGACTAAAGTAGTAAAACCAATGACCGCTTCAGTTATCCCCAGGTAATTTCCATTATTAATCTGCTTTTGGAGTGTTATCAATTGTCTGTGTACCCCAATATCAATAATGTCTCCGAGTCTCATCATTACCGCATCTTCTGCAATATATTGAATTTGCATAATGGCACCTCCCCTATCTATTTTACCGAATTTGTAAAGAAAAGAAAATGATACAGATTCTATACGTGAAATTGATATAGAAATGATCCAATGTTAATGATAAAATATACTCATATATATATACTTTTCATCATGAATACATAGACGGAGCAGGCAGGAGGAATTGCATTTGAAAAAGGTCTTCAGGAAATTAAGGTTTAATAATGTAAAGATAGGTACAAAGTATGGAATAATCTTAGGAATTGTTTTATTTTTATTTATCTTATCCGCACTTATTGTTTATCAATTTTTACGCGATATAGATACACAAATCGATGCTGTGGACAGACGGGGGGAGCGGGCAGTTTCTGTAGCAGAAATGGGCTCTCTGTTAAGGGCGAAAAATACACAGATCTACGCTTATTTACTTGAATCAACACCGGAAGTAGAAGCAGCATTCAGCGAAAGAAAGGATACGTTTGAAGAATTAGAGAGTGCGTTAGAATCAAGAATGGATACGGAGGAAGAACAAGAATTATTTTATGAGATTGTGCGTTTGGATGAACTGGTAAATCGGAGCTTTAATGAAGTAGTAAGCTATACCAAACAAGGGGAGGAAGCTGTGGCATCTGCCATTGCAATGGATGCAACCAATAAGCAGTCACAAGCTGTTAATTTAATTGAAGAGTTAAAATTACTAGTAAATGATCAAAGAGACGTAGCAATAGACAATGCGAAAGCAAGTCAGTTATCTTCAATGATAGCATTATTTGCAGCGATAATCGGTTCATTCATCATAAGTATTATTCTGATGGTAATAGTCAATCGGGTCATTTCCCGAAGTATGAATGAAGTAGTGCAAATGAGTAATCAAATTGCAGATGGGAATTTAAGAGTTGCTTCAGTGAAATATAACGGTGAAGATGAAATTGGTCAACTTGCAAGTTCCATGAATACAATGAGCAGCAATTTACGGATTATTATTCAACAAGTATTAACAGTATCACATACTGTGAGTACTAAAAGTGAAGAATTGAATCAATCGTCCATTGAAGTGAAAACAGGTACAGAGCAGATCGCAATAACTATGCAAGAATTGGCATCAGGTTCAGAGACACAAGCAAATCACGCAAGTGAAGCGGCGGCAAAAATGAGTGATTTCTCTAATAAAGTTAGTGAAGCAAATCAAAATGGAAATAAAATTGAGTCAGTCTCCACCAATGTACTGTCAATGACGGAAGAAGGAAGCGGGATGATGGATTCTTCTGTCGGTCAAATGGCACGAATCCATACGATCGTACAAGATGCTGTAAATAAGGTTAGAGGACTTGATGATCAAACAAAACAGATTTCGAAACTTGTTGCGGTAATAAAGGATATCGCAGAACAGACAAACTTACTTGCATTAAATGCAGCAATCGAGTCTGCGAGGGCAGGCGAACATGGAAAAGGATTTGCAGTAGTTGCTGATGAGGTGAGAAAACTTGCAGAGCAAGTAGCGAATTCAGTAACGGATATTACGAGAATTGTGACTAATATTCAACAAGAGTCTTCTGATGTGACCAAATCTTTAGAAAACGGCTACAATGAAGTAGAGAATGGCTCTATACAGATTGAACGAACAGGGGAAACTTTCAATCAAATCAATAGCTCCATTCGTGATATGGTAGAAAGTATTCAAACTGTCACTGGTAATTTAGAAGCTATATCTGTAACCAGTGATGAAATTAATAAGTCTATTGAAGAAATTGCTTCCATTTCAGAAGAGTCAGCAGCTGGTGTGGAACAAACATCTGCTTCTGCACAGCAAGCCAGCAGTTCGATGGAGGAAATATCATCAAGTTCCAATGAATTAGCAAGTTTAGCAGAAGAATTAAATAACTTGATTAGTAAATTTAAAATATAAATTAAAAAACCAGATTGCATCTAATCTGGTTTTTTAGTTACTTATAGCTTTGCTGTTTTTTATAATATCTTCTGTCAAATTATAAATTGACAGTAATTCATATAATATAATCACCTCTGATGTAAACACATTCTCCTGTTCTTCGTTTTGAGGCTTGTTGTGATGCCAGAAATGCTCCATTAGTTTTTTTACTTGCTGCTTATATGCTTTGGCTTTATAGTGATCAGGATATTTCATAAAGTCCACTAGTGTATCAACCATTAACATAATCTCTTCACATTCATCCTTTGACCAACACACTGTCTTAACTGGTGTATTAATTAAGTTTCCAATATGATAGTGAACAAGTCTTAATTTTGCCGCATTTACCTGCTCCAATTTAAATAGCTGTTTCGCATCCTCCTGTAATCGATGATACTTTGCTTCATCTGCCTGGTATTGTAATAATTCATCTGTTTTATCAAGTGCTACCTTTATTTTTTGGAATCTTTGGGCAGCTTCTTTTTTATGAAGGACATTTTGGTCATTCTGGATTAACATTTTTGTAATCATTCCAATTGCTTCAGCCGTTTGCTTTAATAAATCATCGTAATTCATTGAAATTTTTTTTGTATAATTAGGTGGTAAGACAAACATGTTTACTAGTGTAGAGACAAGTAATCCGACAGTAGTCGTTCCAAGACGAATTACGAACGATATCAGCAGATTTGCATGAATAACTTCAATCATAGCAACAGAAGTTAAAGTTGCCACAAGTAAACCAGCATTTAACCCTAATCGATAGCATGTAATAATGGTAAATAATGCAGCTAGTGTATAGGTTATCGGAGAATTACCGAAAAAATAGATAAATACAACAGCATAAAATGAACCAATTGCTGAAGCTGGTAAACGAACAATACCTTTTTTAATCGATGAGGCAACAGTTGGTTCAATTGTTACTATTGCGGTAATAACAGCAAAAACGGCTGGCCAGCCGATCCATTCGCATATTAGAGACGTCAGGAATACTGCTAATGCAGTTTTCATTACTCTTCTGCCAAATATTTTAATACTCAATTTCTTTATCATAATTAAGACCCCTTACCAAAATCTATTTGTAAGTATAGCGCAAATAAAAAGCAATTGCCATGAATTTAAGGAATTTAAGTGTAAACGCTTTCTTATTTGTTGCATATAATGTAAAATAAAGATAATCACTTATGTTTAATTCATGTGAGAACTTTGAGGAGGTGCCAAATTGCTTTCAATTAAATTATTCAAACCATATTACGTGAAAGAAGAAGGCAAGTTTATCCGGGTGGTGTTAGCATATCAATATTTCTCACTTTTAATGGATGAAAAGGTTTATAATTTTGTACCACTCGAAGCAAGAGAAATCCGAATCAATCGTGATACGAAAGAAATTGAAAATAAAGAAGCTGTGTTCGTTTTTCAGAAGGGGAAAAAATATAACCGTATAGCTTTAGGAGATTTAATGAAAATTAAAGATTTCCAACAACATTTAACACAAATTTTAGCACCATATATTGCACTGCCAAATACAATCGATAAACCAGATGAAATTGATGGAATTATCATGGAATTAGAGCGGAACAATCTATTAAGGCTGATCGACAAGGCATTGGACGAAAAGGATATGGAAAAATTCCATTTTTATACAAATAATTTACTGGAAATGTAAATCGAAGCAGCAAGGGTAAAACCTGCTGCTTTTCTGTTGTATTCTCCTAGTATATAATGGTGGGGAAAATAAAGTTGTTAATCGAATGAGGGGGATTTCTATGTCTACAGTAAAATTCGGGATATTAAGTACTGCCAATATTGGGAAAACTCAAGTTATTCCAGCCATTCAACGTTCAGAAAATGCTGAAGCAGTTGCAATAGCAAGTCGAAATATTAATAATGCAAAAGAAGTGGCAGCAGAATTATCGATTGAAAAAACATACGGTACATACGAGGAATTACTTGAAGATCAGGAAATTGATGCAGTATATATTCCTTTACCAAATTCATTACATAAAGAGTGGATAATTAAAGCGTGTGAAAATAAGAAACATGTACTTTGTGAAAAGCCGATTGCCCTAAATAATCAAGAATTAGAAGAAATTGTGTCAGCTGCTAACAGGCATAATGTCTTGCTTATGGAAGCGTTTATGTATCAATTTCATCCACAGCATGACAAGGTAAAGGAAATAATAGCGAGCGGAGAAATTGGAGAAGTCTCACTTATGCGTGCAAGCTTTTCCTTTTATTTAGAAGATCGTTCGAATATTCGATTAATTAATGAGCTTGGCGGTGGTTCGATGTACGATGTAGGGTGCTATACATTGCATAGTATACGAAACATTTTTGCACAGGAACCAAGTTCAGTATTTGCAACAGAAACAAAGCGAAATGGTCTGGATGTAGATACAACTATGAGTGGTGTATTAACATTTGCTGATGGTAAAATGGGAGTGTTTGACTCCAGTTTTGATTCCGTTCACCGGCAAAATTATGAAGTTGTCGGTTCGATTGGCACTATCAT
>NZ_ML762456.1:0-13491 GCF_009498735.1 Gracilibacillus oryzae | reverse complement strand
GAAGGCGAAATCATTGTAACAAATAATGGTGGACAGCAGAGCAGCTGCAAAGTCTCAGGAGATCAGTATAAATTAATGGTGGAGGACTTTAGTGATGCTATATTAAATGACCGTCCACTAAAATATTCAGAGGACAAGATGGTGAATCAAATGAAAGTACTGGATGCCGTTTATCAAAGCAGCAGAGAGAAGCGTTCTGTATCTCTATCACAGCGCTGACAGGATTCAAAGTCTCTCTTTATAAAACAGTGCAAGCGAGCCGATTATTATGGCTCGCTTGCTGATTTCTCTGAGAATAATCCTTAAGAAACTATTGGAAGGACGGATTAATGTCCGATTTTTCTTAGTTTGGTAAGTTTTCAATAGCATTGGCAACTTTTTCTGCTACATAGCCGCTTCCGTTCGGTTTTTCTTCAATATGCTCTATCATCATGGAAATAATGATACTGCCATCGAGCGGATAGCCAACAAACCAGCCATTTTCCTGACCTCCAGTTTGAGTTTGTGATTGTTTCAGTTCTGCTGTACCTGTTTTTCCAGCAATTTCTACTGAAGATATATTGGCATCTTGACCAGTACCACTTGTTACAACATCTCTCATTGCATTTTGAAGCAAACTTGCATGCTCGCTGGAAATTAATCCTTCTTTCCAGCTGCTGGCTTCTTCATCCATTAACAAGGATGATTTCATTATTGTGCCATTATTCAGGATAGCTGAGAATGAGCTTGCCAAGTGTAATGCACTCATTTGAACTTCCCCTTGCCCATAACTTGTATCTGCAAGTAAAACTTCATTCTCCAGAGATCCATTTGCAGAAATAGTACTTGTCTGAATAGGATAAGTAAATGGAAAATCTTCACCAATTCCAAAATTCTTCATCCCTGTCACGAGTGCTTCTTCTCCCATACCCAATGCTTGCATTGCAAAGTAAATATTGTCTGACCGAACTAATGCATCATGAAGGTCAACTAATCCATTCGATTCGGACACGCGTCTAATCCGGTAATTCCCCCAGCCTTCTTTTTGCCAGGTAAGTCCGTTTATTTCTAATCCTTCGGCAGGATCAATGGAACCATTTGTTAAGCCTATGGCACTTGTGATCGGTTTGAAGACAGAACCAGGTGCAAAGGTTGATGCAAAGCGGTTTAATAATGGAGTATCAGGATCATTATTCCATTTGTCCCATGTTGCTGAACTTAAACCGTATAAAAATGCATTAGGATCAAATGAGGGACTGCTCACAAGGCCCAAAACTTCGCCAGAACTCGGGTTAATTGCTGCTGCTGTACCTGCCTCACCGTTTAAAGCATAATATAATTCGTTCTGGACATGTATATCTATTGTTAAATTTAAATTTTTACCATGGATTACTTTCTTTTCTGCTATGGTGACAGGCTCTTGTCCTTCTTTCTGTGCATAAATCACTAATCCTTCTTCACCACGTAATTGTTCTTCAAACAACTCTTCTAATCCCCGATATCCGATGAGATCATTTTCATTGTAAAGATCATTGTCCAATTCGTCTAATTTTTCGGCAGTGATAGGGGCGATGTAACCAACAAGATGTGCAGCCGCTTCTCCGAAGG
Organism: Gracilibacillus oryzae; assembly: GCF_009498735.1. GTDB lineage: Bacteria > Bacillota > Bacilli > Bacillales > Amphibacillaceae > Gracilibacillus > Gracilibacillus oryzae. Next base: position 11,904 of record NZ_ML762456.1, on the reverse strand, counting down.
GATAGACTCTCCCGACAATAGTTTGGTATGTGAGTGGTTTTATTGAAGAAACGGCTCCTGCTAAATCCTTTTGCTCCAAACTCGGTACAACTTTCAAAGGGACAAAGTGTTGTGGCTGAACCCAGGCTTGATTTAATTGTGACTCGATCTCCTCTAATGTTATATCTAATAAATCAGCGATTTGCTGCTTTTCCGAATCGCTGTTTTCTGTAAATTGATTCGGAACCACACCCATTTGATAAATGCTTTCATTAATGGCTATACCTTGGCGGTTGCGGTCATAGATTTGTCCTCTTGCTGGCTGTACCGCTTTTATACCGATGGTCCCCCCATCTTTTATCTGAGGGAAAATAAGTCCTTCATTCCAGTTAACCAGCCAATTTACTGTTTCTTGCTCATCAATTACTTCGACTGTTTTAACCATTTCAATTTCACTGTCAAAAGAGACAGGTCCAGCTATCGTATCCATTTTTACTTGTAGTGGATAGTGCACAGATTCGATCTCTTCTTCCTCATTATTTTCCGACTCAGGGTCTGGCATATCAAAGCTTATTTGTAAATTTTCCACATCTATATCATGATAAATTTTTTCATAACGATCAATAAACGCTTCTTTCCCTACTGTTTCTGTCATTTCATGCATAGCCTTAAAATCATATGCTTCCCAATGTTCGACATATTCTTGAAGTCGTTCTTCTGGTTTTACTTCCTCTTTTTTTTGGCATCCCGTTATAAGAAAGAGAGATAGAAAGAATATAAATGAGAACAGTGCCCACTGTTTCATAGGGAAAAACTCCTTTTTAAATATTTGTCCTGTCTCTTACATTGAAACACTATTTTTGTTGAATTGATTATCGTTGACTATATTATTAGTATACGAATTTATGGAAAATAATGCACGCTAATTTCGTGTTCTTTACAATCTGTGGTAAAATATAGAAAGCGTATACACGAAAGGGTGGATATAGTGTTAAAAGACAGATTAGATCAATTGTTAACTGGGTTTGTAAATAATGGACCAAGTGGTGCAGCAATGTCGGTAATAAGGAATGAAGAAGTACTTTATGAAAACTATATAGGATATGCAAATAAAGAATCTATGATAAGAATTGATTCAGATACAATCTATCGTATCTATTCAATGACAAAAGTTGTTACATGTGTTGCTGCGATGCAATTATTGGAGCAAGGTAAATTTTTGCTGACGGACCCTTTAGCTGAATATTTGCCAGAATTCCGCCAAATGGAAGTTTATCGTTCTGGATCAGAAGCTGCGTTGCAAACAACTGCTTCTGAAAAGCAGATTTTAGTGAAAGACTTATTTCAAATGACATCAGGTCTTGTTTATGGCGGAAATGCTACAGAGGTGGAAAGGCTTACTTCACAAGTGATGAAAGATTTGCATCAAATAGAAGAAAAAGCAGGGGAATCACGTTTACGCCAGTTCTCGAAAAATTTAGCAGAATTGCCTTTAGAATTCGAACCAGGAACTCAATGGAAGTATGGTTTAAGTCATGATGTGCTTGGTGCACTGATTGAAGTTTTAAGCGGCATGCCTTTTGGTCAATATTTATCTACATACATTTTTGAGCCACTGCAAATGAAAGATACTTTTTTCCGGATACCGGATAATAAAAAGCATCGATTAGCAAGGTTATATGATCGTAAACATGATGGAACATTATCTCCTAATACGGTATTAGATAAAAACGCTGAACCAATTGCTGTAATGGAAAGCGGTGGAGCGGGATTATTTTCAACATTAGCTGATTACCAGAAATTCGCTCATTGTTTAGCGATGGGAGGGAAAACAGGTGACTTCCAATTATTGAGTAAACACTCGATTCAATTAATGGCTCAAAACCATCTGGGTGATGAAATATTGCCGCAATTAGGCTGGAATTATGACAATGGATATGGTTACGGATTAGGGGTAAGAGTGATGATGGATCAGACAAAAGGTGGCAGTACTAGTGAAATAGGGGAGTTTGGCTGGTCAGGTTTAGCTGGTACGTATGTTTTTATTGATCCAAAGAATAAATTATCTGCTGTCTATATGCAGCAAATGTTACCAAACTTTGAGACATATCATCAGCCAAGAATACGTAATGTTGTCTATGGGTCGCTTGACTAGATTATAGGAAATATAGCGTACCAATATTGGTACGCTATATTTAGCTTACATCACAATATCTGCAATGATGCTGTAGGAATTCAGCCTGTCATCATGATTATAAATTTGACTATTTATAATTACTTCATCTGCCTGTGTTTCGTCTAGAAATACTGCCAGTTTTTCCTGTACTGCTTTTTTATCTCCAATTATCGTTGTTTTACTGTTTACACTTTTTTCAACAGAGGCTTTTTCATAAACGTTCCATACTTGATCAATGTCGTCAATTGGCGGCATTAATTCTGATGGTGCACCACGTACTAAATTCAAGAATTGCTGCTGTTGTGATGTTGCTAACCATTTGGCTTTTTCAGTCGTCTCAGCAGCAATGATGTTTACACCTACCATTACATGTGGTTTCTCTAATTGGTGGGAGGGCTGGAATTTTTCTCGATATATTCGTAATGCTGGCAAAGTATAATCTGGCGAAAAATGACTGGCAAATGCAAAAGGCAGTCCTTTCTCAGCAGCCAGTCTTGCACTGAAATCACTGGAGCCCAGCAGCCATATCGGTATATTGGCATCTTTTCCAGGGATTGCTTTCACTCTTTCTGTACCAGCAAAATATCCTTCTAATTCTTCTACTTGAAGTGGAAAATCTTCCGGGCTGCTATTTAGTGTTCTTCTTAATGCAAAAGCTGTAGCCTGGTCACTTCCGGGAGCTCTGCCTAGACCTAAATCAATTCGGTTTGGATAAAGTGCTTCCAGTGTACCGAACTGTTCTGCAATTACGAGTGGGGCATGGTTTGGCAGCATGACTCCTCCTGCACCGACACGTATTCTCTCTGTATGACTGGCGACATGACTAATAACAAGCGAGGTTGCGGAACTTGCAATTCCCGGCATATTATGATGTTCTGCAAGCCAGTATCTATAGTAACCCAGGTTTTCTGCATGTTTGGCTAAATCTGCACTATTTTTAAAAGATTCTGAAGGGGTACTGCCTTCTAAAACAGGCGCTAAATCTAAAACAGAAAACTTTACATTTGAAAAATCATTCATTCTGTTCACATCATTGATTCATTTTCATTGAAGAAAATGATACGCTTATTATGAGTAGTCGTCTAATGATTTGCTTATGGAGTGTGGTCAGATGCAAATAAAGCGTGTATATGAAATTGCGAAAGAGGAAGACAATGTACGGATATTAGTCGATCGGATCTGGCCGAGAGGTATTTCAAAAGAGAAGGCATATCTGAATGATTGGTTAAAGGAATTAGGGCCATCACATGAGTTGCGAAAATGGTTTGCTCACGACCCTGATAAATTTGATGAATTTAGAAAAAAGTATCTGCATGAACTTGAAAAAGATGAGGAAAAGCGGGAAGCATTTCAACAGTTAAGGAATTATTATGAAGCAAATAATGGCAATATTACATTAGTGTTTGCAGCGAAAGAGATGGAATATAATCATGTGAATGTGTTGAAAGAAAAATTAGAGAGTAAATGAATTGCACAGTATGGAAATCCACCATTTTAAGGTGTTTCCAACCTGTGCTTTTTTTAATTCTTGAATGTTTTACTTACAGGAGGAAGGGAAGGAACTAAATAGCATAAAAAACCTTGCTGATTTAGCGGATAAAAAAATATTGCCTGAGTAAAGGAGTGGAGGAAATGAAAGCATCAGAAGAGGTAGTGAGAATTCTTTCCGATTGGGATGTAAACCATATCTATGGATATCCTGGCGATTCCGTGAATAATTTGATTGAAGAATTCAGAAAGTCTCAAAGTGAACTGAAATTTATTCAGGTAAGGCATGAAGAAGTAGCCACATTAGCAGCATCAGCAGAAGCGAAATTAACTGGTCGCGTTGGGGTATGTGTATCGATCGGTGGACCTGGAGCTATACATTTATTAAATGGGATGTATGATGCGAAAGCTGACAGTGCTCCATTAGTAGTAATTACTGGTCAGATCTCTCATGATTTACTTGGAACAGATAATTTTCAAGAGGTGAACCTGGAAAGATTGTTTGACGATGTCGCTATTTTTAATAAAAGAGTAACATCAGGGAAACAGCTCGGCCCGTTATTAAAACAAGCTTTTCGAGAGGCGTACGAGAAAAAAGGTGTTTCGGTATTAACGGTTCCCGATGATGTATTTACTGAGAAAGTAAGAAAAACGGAATTAAGGTCAGAAGCTATTCCTTCTTTCCATCTTGTACCTGATAAGCATAGTGTACAAAAGGCAGTCTCTTTGATACAACAAGCCAAGAAACCAGTTATCCTTGCTGGTAAAGGAGGAATGGGTGCAAGAGATGAATTATTGGAGTTTGCGGAGAAGATTGCTGCACCTGTCGTTGTTTCTTTAAGAGGGAAAGGTGTTATCCCTGATCAGCATCCGTTATGTATCGGAAATCTTGGTCATTTAGGGACGAAACCTGCTTATAAGGCAATGCAAAATGCTGATCTGCTGATGTTAATCGGGACATCTTATCCTTATCGGGATTTTCTTCCGAGTGATGCACCTGCAATTCAGTTGGATATTGATTCGAGTAAGATTGGTAAATGGTACCCTGTAGATGCAGGCCTTGTGGGGTCTGCAAAAGAAGTGCTTGCTGGATTTAATGAACAATTAACTTATAAAGAAGATCGAGACTTTTTACAGGAATGTCAGCAAGATATGTCGGACTGGTGGAAGCAAATGGATGAGATTGTAAGTGAGAGCAGTGGGAATTTACAAGGACCTCATGTAATAGGTACATTAAATGATTATCTAGATGATGATGCAATTGTATCTATTGATGTTGGAAATGTAACCGTATGGTCTGCTCGATACTTGCGTTTAACAAATCAAAAATTTATTGTATCAAGCTGGTTAGCCACAATGGGATGTGGTTTGCCGGGAGCAATAGCTGGAAAGTTAAATCAACCGGATAAACAAGTAATAGCAATCTGTGGTGATGGCGGTTTTTCAATGGTGATGCAGGATTTCCTGACTGCAGTAAAATATCGACCGCCGATTACTGTCATCATTCTAAATAATGAAGAGATAGCCATGATTAAATACGAACAAAAGGAAATGGGGCATTCTCCGTACCAGACAGATATACAAGATTTAAATTATGCAGATTTTGCAAAAGCAAGTGGAGCAAATGGTTATTTTGTACAAAATAAAGATGAGTTAGTTGCAGCGTTAAAAGAATGTAGAAATAATGATTTACCTTCCATTATTGATGTGAAGATCGAAAGCAGAGAGCCGTTACCAGGAAAATAGAACAACATGATAAGCAGCGGAGTAAAAAAGAAGGCTGGAGTTACACTAAACATGCTAAACAATAAGCATTTAATAAAAAAAGACACTCGTTTATATAAACGAGTGTCTTTTTATCTAGTTGCTAATTAGTTTTTAGTAACGTTAGCAGCTTGTGGTCCACGGTTACCTTCTTCGATTTCGAAAGAAACGCTTTGACCTTCTTCAAGTGTTTTAAAGCCTTCGCCTTGGATAGCAGAGAAGTGTACGAATACATCGTCTTGACCTTCTACTTCGATAAATCCAAAACCTTTGTCTGCGTTAAACCATTTTACTGTACCTTGTACCATATTTCTTTTCCTCCTAGTGTGAGCCGTTCACACAAATGTATTACTATTCTTGCTCTTGCCTCAAAACGAAAACTTTACGTTACGATACTTGAAGGTGTCATCGAACAAAATAGCTAAATTCATTATAGCAAGCAGATCATTAAATTGCAAGCGTATCCTCAAAATAATTTAAAAATCATCTTTTTCATGTTGAATGGCATCCGTATTGTTCCCTCCGGGCGGGACAATTGGAAAAACGTTTACTTCCTCTTCGATTATGAAGTCTAATAACACAGGTCCTTGTATTTCAAAGGCTTTTTGAATAATATACTCAGCTTCTTTATTAGTTGTTGCCTTGTATGCACTCATCCCGATACTTTGTGCGAATCTGATAAAATCAGGTGAAGTAATTTTCACTTGGGAATATTTGTTTTTAAAAAACAATTGCTGCCATTGTCTTACCATGCCTAGATAACCGTTTCGCAAAATAGCGATTTTGATATTTAAGTTATATTTTGCTACATGAAATAGTTCTTGAATGTTCATTTGAATACTGCCATCACCTGTTACACATATAACGGGCTGATCGGGTTGCGATACAGCCCCGCCTATGGCAGCAGGTAAACCGAATCCCATTGTTCCAAAGCCGCCTGATGTTAAAAAATGTCGTGGCAAATGGAAGGGATAGTGCAGAGCTGTCCACATTTGGTGCTGACCGACATCTGTCGCGATAATAACATCTTCTGGTGCATGCTTATGCAATTGTCTGATGATATGGTCAGGTTTCAGCATGCTTGCCGAATTACTGAATTGTGGGGAATTTTTGCGCCAATTGTTTACTTCTTCACACCATTGCAGGGATTTATAATCTTCCAGTAAAGGATTAATATGGATTAAAAATTCTTTAATATCACAAATGATCGGGAAATCGACTGAAATGTTTTTGTTAACTTCAGCAGGGTCAATTTCCACCTGGATTTTTCTTAAATTAGGTGAAAAGCCGTTTGTTCTGCCTGTGATGCGGTCACTGAACCTTACTCCTAAGCAAATTAATAAGTCAGCACGATGAACAGCCCGGTTTGCTGCAAATGTTCCATGCATCCCGAGCATACCTAAGTTAGAAGGGTGGTCTGAGTCTATTGCCCCTAACCCCATTAATGTAAATGTAAAAGGGATTTTCGTTTTTTTAATAAAATCGAGCAACTCATTACTTGCACCACTTGCAATAACCCCGCCACCTATAATAAGAACAGGTCTTTCTGCTTTCTCCATTACATGGAATATTTTTAATATTTGTTTTTCAGGAATTTTCTCTACATTATTTTGCGTTGCCGACAAAATGGAGAAGGGTTCACTCAATTCAGACTCACAATTTAGAACAGATTCATCAAAATCAACGATAACCACTCCTGGTCTGTTTGCTAATGAAGTATTAACAGCTCTGGCAACTATCGTCGGTATATCAGCAGGCCTATTGATTGTATATTGATATTTGGAAACTGGCTTTGTAATTGACTCTATATCCATTTGAGCAGCATACTTCCTGCTTTTTTGGATAAAAATGACTAATGGTATACTATCTATTTGGGCTGTAGCTATTCCGGTTACCGCATTAGTAAGCCCGTATTCTGTAGTGATAAAGGCGATTCCTGGTTTTCCAGTTGCTCTTGCATATCCATCAGCAGCATGAATGATGGATTGTTCGTGAGTTAATTGAATTAATTTGGCTTGTTTCGGTTGGAGAAACGGTAATTGAAATACAGAACCGAATAATGTATCTGTCTTTTCATCCTCTAATGCTTTTACAAGTAATTTTGCAGAAGGAAATAGCATAGTTTTTTGAGTTTGATGCATTAAGATTCCTCTTTTCTCGTTTTCCTAATTGTAAAATGAAAAAAACAAGTTCACAGTGAGGTTTATCACGGTTAAATAGGGAAAAGAATAAAGGATAGCTTGATATCAACAATGTGTTTATTTTTGGGTTATAACGTAATTTCTTCTATTGCAAAAAAGGAAGGTACCGTTTAAGATAATATGATGGAGTAAAATGAAATGAGGTATCGTTAATGAATAAAAAGTCAATCTATTCATTCACTTTAAATGAATTGGCAGATTGGTTAGTAGAACATGGACAAAAGAAATTCCGGGCAAAACAAATCTGGGATTGGTTATATAAGAAGAGAGTCGATTATTTTCATGAAATGACTAATCTTAATCAAGAGTGTCTTGATCTCCTGAATGAGAAATTAGTTATTGGTACATTAAAAGAAGAAATTAAACAAGAGTCCAAGGATGGAACAATTAAATTCCTTTTTAAAATGACTGATGGGAATTTAATCGAAACAGTGCTGATGAAGTTTAATTATGGATATTCTGTTTGTGTCACAACCCAAGTTGGCTGTAATATTGGTTGTTCCTTCTGTGCCAGCGGCCTGTTAACAAAGGACCGTGACCTCAATGCCGGTGAAATTGTCGAACAGATAATGAATGTACAAAAACATTTAGATAAAAGAAATAAAGAAGAAAGAGTAAGCCACATTGTCGTGATGGGTATTGGTGAACCTTTTGATAATTACAATAATACAATGAACTTTCTGCGAATCGTGAATGATCAGAAAGGGCTCTCCATCGGTGCACGTCATATCACAGTCTCAACCAGTGGTCTTGCGAAGAAGATTTATGATTTTGCTGATGAAAACATTCAGGTGAATCTAGCTCTGTCATTGCATGCGCCGAACAATGAGCTTCGTACAAAGATAATGAAAATCAACAAAGCATTTCCGCTTGAGAAGCTAATGCCAGCCATTGATTATTATTTAGAAAAAACGAACCGTAGAATTACTTTTGAATATATTTTATTAAAAGACGTAAATGATCATAAAGAAGAAGCAAAGCAATTAGTACAGTTGCTTAAAAACAAACGTCATTTGTCTTACGTTAACTTAATTCCATATAATCCAGTTGATGAGCATAATCAATACAGCAGAAGTGAGAAAAAAGCCATTCTCGACTTTTATCAGATATTATTAGAGAATGGGATTAATTGCGGTGTCCGTGTTGAACATGGTACAGATATCGATGCTGCTTGTGGACAATTAAGAAGTAAACAAATGAAGAAAGAAAAACAGAAAGTATAGAAGGCCCTTAATATCAAGTTCCACTTCTTTTTTGAAAACTTGACAAAATTCAGACATTTCTTTAAACTATCCATAACATAAAGAAAACTGTCTAAATTCATGCCTTTAATGATTTATATAAAACAGACGATGAAGAGGATTAGTAGTAAAGGAATCAGGTTAAGAGAGGTGGCGGTATGGTGCAAGCCACTCCTGAACTTTATGAACTCGCCTCAGATGTTACGAAAGTGAAGGTTAGTAGCTTTTGTCGTGATCCGCGTTAAGGAAATGAAGTGAGTGTCAGCTTTTGGCACTAATTTTGGGTGGTACCGCGGGAATCTCTCTCGTCCCATTTTTGGGATGTGAGAGGTTTTTTTGTGTTACAGAACATATGTTTATGTTGGTTGATTAAAGTGTTAAAGCGATGTATAGGGAGGAAAATATAAGATGTCATTTGACCATAACGCTATTGAAAAGAAATGGCGAGATTACTGGATAGAAAACAAAACATTTGCGACAAATGCAGCTTCAGACAAACAAAAATTCTATGCGCTTGATATGTTTCCATATCCATCAGGTGCAGGGTTGCATGTTGGGCACCCGGAAGGATATACTGCAACAGATATTTTATCACGAATGAAAAGAATGCAAGGGTACGAAGTGCTTCATCCAATTGGCTGGGATGCTTTTGGCTTACCTGCAGAACAGTATGCATTAGATACAGGGAATGATCCGGCTGAATTTACAGAGAAAAATATCAATACATTCAGACGCCAAATTCAGGAGCTTGGCTTCTCTTATGATTGGGATCGTGAAGTGAATACAACAGATCCGAATTATTATAAATGGACACAGTGGATTTTTCTTAAGTTGTATGAAAAAGGGCTTGCGTACATTGATGAAGTGCCGGTTAACTGGTGTCCAGCTCTAGGTACAGTACTTGCCAATGAAGAAGTGATTGACGGGAAAAGTGAGCGTGGAGGCCACCCTGTTGAACGGAAACCAATGAAACAATGGATGCTGAAAATTACGGCATATGCTGATCGTTTATTAGAGGATCTGGAAGAATTAGATTGGCCTGAAAGCATTAAAGACATGCAAAGAAACTGGATCGGCCGTTCTGAAGGTGCAGAAGTCATTTTTGGAATTGACGGATTTGATGACACATTCACAGTCTTCACAACAAGGCCTGATACTTTATTTGGGGCAACCTATGCGGTACTGGCACCTGAACATCCTTTAGTGGAAAAAATCGTTACATCTTCACAAGAAAAAGCGGTAGATGAATATATTAAGAAAGTACAAGCGAAGAGTGACTTGGAAAGAACAGATCTGGCAAAAGATAAGACTGGTGTATCTACTGGAGCTTATGCAGTTAATCCAATTAATGGAGCTAAACTGCCAATTTGGGTGGCTGATTATGTTCTGATGTCATATGGTTCTGGTGCAATCATGGCGGTACCGGCACATGATGAACGTGATTATGAATTTGCCAAAGCATTCAAATTGGATATTATCCCGGTATTAGATGGCGGAGATGTTGAGAAAGAAGCATTTACAGGTGATGGACCGCATATTAATTCCGATTTCTTGAATGGAATGAATAAAGATGAAGGAATTAAAGCGGCAATTAACTGGCTGGAAGAGAACGGAAAAGGCGAAAAGAAAGTAACTTATCGACTTAGAGACTGGCTATTTAGCCGCCAGCGTTATTGGGGAGAACCCATCCCGGTTATTCATTGGGAAGATGGAACGATGTCTGCAGTGTCGGAAGCGGAATTGCCACTTGTATTACCAAAGACAAATGAAATTAAACCATCAGGCACTGGTGAATCACCATTAGCAAACATTGATGACTGGGTAAACGTTACGGATCCGGCAACAGGGATGAAAGGACGTCGTGAAACGAATACGATGCCTCAATGGGCAGGAAGCTGCTGGTATTTCCTAAGATATGTTGATCCGAACAATTCAGAACAACTAGCTGATCCGGATTTATTAAAAGAATGGCTGCCAATCGATGTTTATATTGGTGGGGCAGAACATGCGGTGCTTCACTTACTGTATGCAAGGTTCTGGCATAAATTCTTATATGATATCGGTGTGGTACCAACGAAGGAGCCTTTCCAAAAGCTATATAATCAGGGCATGATTCTTGGTGAAAACAATGAAAAGATGAGTAAATCAAAAGGTAATGTAGTGAATCCTGATGAGATTGTAGAAACACATGGTGCAGATACGCTTAGACTATATGAAATGTTTATGGGTCCGCTGGATGCATCGATTGCATGGTCTACAAACGGGTTAGATGGTGCCCGAAGATTCTTAGATCGAGTTTGGAGACTTTTTGTTACAGATCAAGGTAATCTGTCAGATAAGGTATCTGCTAATACTAACTCAGAAGATTTAGAAAGAACTTATCATGAGACTGTAAAAATAGTCACACAAAACTTTGAGGATTTGCGTTTCAATACAGGAATCTCACAAATGATGGTTTTTGTGAATGAGGCATATAAGGCCGATAGTATATCAAAAACATTTGCTGAAGGTTTCATCAAATTACTTTCACCAGTAGCTCCACACCTCGCTGAAGAAATATGGAGTCTGTTAGGCCATGAAGGAACAATCGCTTATGTGGAATGGCCAAAATTTGATGAATCTAAGTTAGTTCAAAATGAAGTAGAAATTGTTGTTCAGATCTTAGGAAAAGTAAGAGCGAAATTAATGGTCAGCAAGAATGCAACAAAAGAGGAGATCGAAGAAATTGCTTTACAGGATCCTTCTATTAAAGAAAGACTTGAAGGTAAAACAATACGGAAAGTAATTGTTGTACCTGGTAAGTTAGTGAATATTGTTGCCAATTAAATTGAATGATGGAAATGCCCTTGGATTTGTGCCAAGGGCATTTTTATAAAAATATAAATTTATGTGTTGACTTTTAGAATGAAACTGTGTATTATAGATAGAGTTCGCGACAGACATTACAAATTGGAGTTGACATCATATCACTGCATTTGCTATAATATATTTGTCGCTTAGACATTGATCATTGAAAACTGAACAAAACAACCAGTATGAAAGAATATTTAAGAAA
>NZ_ML762455.1 GCF_009498735.1 Gracilibacillus oryzae | reverse complement strand
CCCACGGAAAGCGAAGTGGCCGGACGGAGCGACATCCTTGCACACTATAGATTTCAAAAACTACTCTAAAAATGTTATTGCACATAATCCCTATTATGTGCAATAAATAACTTATAGTAGAGAGAGGATACATACGAATATTGGTTTAAAATAATTTAATATCATTTGGATTATGGGATGAGTAAATTTTTTTGTCCCAGCCTCAAATTATTGCTATAATACCCACGCATCCTTTAATAACCGGATGCCTTCTTCAATATCCTTCACTGGCAATCCGCCAAACCCTAGAAGTATTTCTGCCTCGCCACTTGCATTTACGTTATTGTAATAAATAGAAGTTGGATATACTTTGACACGTTTTTTTGCGGCAGATTCTATTAATTCCTCTTCCTTCATTCCATTTTTAACTGTGAGTAAAATATGTAAGCCTGCGTGTTCTCCAACAATTTGTACACTATCCCCCATATATTCACCAATTGCAGTCAGCAAAACCTGCTGTTTTTTCCGATATAATGTTCTCATTCTGTTCAAATGTCTTTGCCAATAACCTTGATTCATAAATCTGCATAATGTATCCTGATGTAACCTTGACACAGTCTGTTTATAAATCGTAAATTGACTGTGATATTTGGCAACTAGAGTTGTCGGCAATACAACGTAGCTTACTCGAATGGAAGGAATTAACGCTTTTGAAAAGGTTCCTAAGTATATTACACAATCATGTCTGTCTAACCCTTGCAAAGATGGAATGGGTCTTCCTTTGTAGCGATATTCTCCATCATAATCATCTTCTATAATGTAACCACCCGTTTCCTCCGCCCACTTTAGCAGTTCTAATCGCCGGGAAATAGGCATAATCATCCCACACGGAAATTGATGGGATGGGGTAACATAGACTGCTTTTGCTTTCGATTGTCTCAGACTATCTACAGACAGACCACTTTGATCAAGTGAAACGGGGATTGTGCCAATACCATAGTCATCCAGGACTTGCTTTGTTCGATGAAAACCTGGATCTTCTATTGCAAAGTCATTACTTCTTCCGATTAGGATTGCTAACATGCCAACTAATGGTTGCGTTCCAGCAGCTATTATTATTTGCTCCGGATTACAGTTTACTCCCCTTGATTGGTATAAATAGGACGCAATTTCCGTACGCAGCGATAATTCTCCCTGTGGATCACCAATATTGAACAAGTGACTCTGATCACGATAAAGTGCTTCTGTTGTCAGTTTCCGCCAGACATTGTATGGAAAATGCTCTAAATCTACTCTGCCTGAGTTAAAGTCAATCAGGTAGTCTACATTATTATTTTGAGGTAATTGTCGTTGGTTGTTTGTTGAGAGAACTCCCAGAAGTTGATCCTTGTCTATCGGCTGGACATACATACCTTTACGTTCCTTGCTTTCGATATAACCTTCTGCTCTCAACTGATCATAAGCTGATTGTACAGTATTTAAGCTAATATCCAAATATTTTGCTAATGTCCGCTTTGATGGTAATTGCTCGTTCGCTTTTATTTTGCCTTTGATTATTTCATTTTTGAAATAGTGAGACAGCTGTATATATATTGGAGTATTGCTCCGTTGATCTAGAAATGGTGTTATTTCCTTCATATTCATCACCTCAAGACTTATTCAATCGTCATTATCTGTTTCTTTTGATTATACCAGTCTTCGGTATTACTTGAATCTGTTTGTTTAGGTTAATACAGTAGGTTGGCAATGTGATAATAGACAAAATAGAGGTGGGGAGGAGAATCAGACATGCAAAGAATGAAAAGAAGATGGAAAATGGCTAAAGGCCTTTTCTGAAATGAACCTATTTATGCAAAATTAGTTAGGCAGCAAAAGAAAGACACCAATTCAGGCTGGTGGATTCTTATAATGATAAAAATGAAAATGCAAATAAAATCTGTATATGATTTTATTTGCATTTTTTTGTACCTTTATTCTTTTGCTAAACATGGTCTCACATTATTTTAACTTAAATGTAGCTGTTTTTCCCTTGGATATATCTTTTGCTGATGTATCTTTCATTGGCCCTAGTTCCAACTCAAAAGACTTCTCTTTCCAAATTTTATCATACTGTTCTTTATCTAATACGTAAATCTGTAACAGTTCTCCAGATTCACCTGCGGCAATTACATCATCATAACCATAATCAAGCAGCATGCCTTGATCTAGCATATATTGAGCCCCATCATTCACCGTAAGTTTTGAACCAAGTGAACTTATACCAATATCAGCATCACTTTTATTATCGATCAGAAATTTGACTGTTAACATGACCATACCATTTGTAAAATTCTCAAACCTTGGTGCTTCTACTTCGTTTGGAGTAAAGTCAGTAAATTGATATCCCTCTAATGTAATGTCGAAATCACTTATTGTCTCTGTTGTTCCAATATCCTGCTGCTCTTCTATCATTACTTTTTCACCCATATTTGCAGTTGTCAGCTTATCCTGATAGAAACTTTGATTCTCAGTTACTTTTTTACTAGCAGCTTCTGTCACCCCTAAGTGAAAAGTGGTCTCAGAACCAAAATTATCATTAACATCACCTTTTGTGGCATGTGGTCTTGGAACCTCAATAGATACAATCCCTTCCTCTAAAACTTGAGGCAGTATTGACTTACCAAAAGGATATGCAAAATAACCTGTATGTGATTTTCCAGCTTCGATTAAGTAATCGTTAGATGCAGAAAGAAGTGTAGGAAGCTGTTGCTCCTCTGGCAGTAATTCTTTGTAATTGTAGAATGACTTTGTGGCACCAGTATAAGTTAAATAGAAACTTGGCATATAGTAGGCATCTTTTTCTGTATCATTTTTCACTGTGTATTGTACAAGTAAAACCGCTCCATCTGTTTCGTCGTCAAATGGGATACTAAAATCTGTATGGAAATCTGTTAATTCAACAAGTGCATATGTATCAACTGAAGTTGTTACACCTTCCATTTCATGTTCAAAAGTTTCCGTACCTTCAAATAAGATTTCCGCAGTACCTTCTGAAACTTCCTCCATATGATTAATAACTTCAGAGAATCCTGCTGTTGATGTTTCCTCTATGTTATCTTCTTCAACGGATTCAGTTTCTACACTTTCATCTTCTGATTCCTCTTTTGGTTCTTCTTTAGTCTCTTCCTTTAATTCATCGGTCGATGTTTCTTCCTTTTCCTCTTTTGGTTGTGCTTCCGTATTTGTGCTTCCACAACCTGCGAGAATTCCGCCGAAGAAACATGCCATCATAAATAAAAACAAAAACTTTTTCATTTCTAAATCTTCCCCCCTATAGGCACTTACCTGAATTATTACAACACTTAAAATTTAACAAGACCTGTTATTGTTGTCAATAAGTGGAATATACAAAATAAGTCAATAGGTATATTTTTCTATTTGTGTAAAGGGGATAACTTTTACTCTCTTTCGTCCGCTTAAAATATAGCATTTCTAGACAAAATAATTATCTGAAATTTTTGTATTATAAATAAATCTGAAAATTCGCAAGAAAAAAATGAGACATTTTAACTGTTTTCTTCCTCACACTCTGATGCGCACTTTTGTACTGATATATAGTAAAAAGGGATTACCGCAGGATACCAATGATTTTTTTATTAATGCTTACTATCCACATTTCTTGCCCCATGCCAACCTTTCTTCACCAGTTCCTTAGCAATAAACCTGTTGAAAAAGCCATGTCCTACTAAGGCAATCTTCTCGTGTTTATGAGCTAGCTCTATTAAATGATCAGCGGCTGTCTCTGCCCGTTGCTTTGCATGGCGAAAAGACTCTTTGCCATTAGAATAACCACAAAACCATAATATCCTGAGAACTGATGCCCAAATAGTGGAATGTAAAACTAGTCCTCTTATATTTGAACTTAGAGTTGGCAGGTCTGTTTCACGAAATAGCGGCAAGGATACAGTATTTCTCTCGTTGGATAGTAATGCAGCTGATTGAATCGATCGTTTTAAATCACTTGTTACAATAAGTTCTGCCATTCGAATTTTGCGCAACGATTCCTCAGGATAAGCAGTTTCCGTTATTACTCCATTATCATCATAACGTTTTACCCATGCACTGAATTTCTCACTTGTCATATTGCGTTCATGCAGACAAGCAGATTTTCCGTGTCTAATCAATGTAATCTCCATAATTGTAACTCCCTTGTTTGCAACTATCTATAAAATAATTAAGTTAAATCGCACATCATTTTAACCACTTACTATTAGTATCAGGTATAATAATCTTATCATTAGCAGGTGAGCAAAACAATTAATTTTACAATTTCTTCTTCTTTTTGCACATTTATTCCAAATAAATTTTTCAGGAAGATAACTGTAAGACGTTGAATCACTTTTTATTATCGCTAATGATCAGCCGGAATTAAAATTTCGCTTTATCCCTAATTGTTTTTTTGCTTATCTATCCTTATACTATTAATCATGATAATATTATCAGTCTAAAGAATAGGGCAGAATAAGAGTGTAAGGTGAACAAAACAGAAACTATTAATCCATCCTGTAAGAATAAAAATCTCTCAAGCACTTAAGATATGTATAGAAAACGGATTAACTCCTTTAGAAATGGTAAAGATGTTAAGGACAAAGCTATACCATTACGAACAGTTGGAAACATCATCATACCAGATTCCTAAACAGTACATGTCGGATACACCTTGAATAATCACTGTCAATATTATATGTTTAAAAACAGTTACAGTATGGTACATACTTGTATAAGGGGATGAGAAACATTGGAAAATCAAAATAGATTTTTAAGATTTATTGGCGGAAAAAATATATTTTACATACTGGCTCTTTTGATTTTAATAGGAATCGTTATCTATATTTACACAAAAGTATCCTTTATCTTTTACCCACTTGAAGTAATTCTCACAACAATAGCGACGCCAGTCATTCTTGCGTTTATAGCTTACTATTTATTAAATCCTGTTGTAGACTTGCTGGAAAAATTACGGATTAAAAGAATCTGGGGAATCATTCTGCTCATTCTCGGGATCAGTGGTGCTTTAACAGGGCTTATTTTATTAGCAGCACCTTTTATTGAAGCACAGATTAAGGATTTAGTAGATGACTTTCCAGATTATTTAAGACAATTAAGTAATAATATGACAAATTGGGTACAGAATTCTTTCTTTGCTCCTTATTATGATGATGGCTATCAATGGGTAATGGACAGGCTAAGTGAGCTTCCGCAATTAATTGGTACATATCTCTCCAGAGGATTCCAGGGAATTCAAAACGTTGCCAGCACGATTACAAGTGCTGTTGTATCTATTATTACGTTTCCGATTATCTTATTTTTCCTTTTAAAAGATGGGAAAAAATTTCAGCATTATGTTGTGAAAGTATTTCCGCCGAAATTCCGACATGATACAAAACAAATTTTAACTAATATTGATACACAAGTAGGTTCCTATATTCAGGGACAGATAATCGTCGCAACAGTTATTGGTGTGCTGTTATTTATTGGTTATCTTATCATTGGTTTGGATTATGCATTTACGCTAGCTATTGTTGCTGCGGTAACAAGTGTTGTTCCTTACTTAGGACCGACAATTGCGATCATTCCAGCAGCTATCATAGCAATCGTTGATTCACCGTTTATGTTACTGAAGCTGGCGATTGTATGGATTGCTGTCCAATTTCTTGAAGGGAATTTCGTATCACCAAATATTATGGGAAAAACAATGCAAATTCACCCTTTGACTATCATTCTAGTTTTGCTTATTGCTGGTAACTTATTTGGAGTAATTGGGGTTATTCTTGGAATCCCAGGTTATGCCATTGTGAAAGTAATTGGAGCATATATTTATTATAAGTTCCAACAACGCTATAACCAATACTATGGAGAAGATCGAGGGAAATATGATATTGAATAATTATAAGATTAATAAACAAAAAGGTGATCTTAAAGCCACACTTTTCTAAGTTTTACTCGCTAATGCACTAATTCAAATAGTGCAATCCACCGCTGGGGAAAATACTCTCTTTCACCACGGGCATAAGTGCGACATCTACTTAAGCAAAGAACGCTTTCGCAGTGTCTTCTTTACCGAGGGCCCGGCGGTCTGCTAACTTGGTAAGGATCCTCACTTTACGAAGTGGATTTTCAGCTCGTGCTGTTCCCGCTGGAGTCTCGCATTTTCCCCAGCTTTTAATGGGTTCCTAGACTCGCACCGTGAGGGCACGATCAATTAAACTAAGTTTATGCACGTTCACCCATCCGATAAAAAGACTTTCTTAATCTTCTAAAGCAGAGAATTTGAGATTTGTGAAGCATGAATATTTTTTCCATAAAGCAAATAATCCGAACGAATTTGAAATCGTTCGGATTATAGTAAGTGCATCACTACTCTTATTTATAAGTTTTCTACAGCAGCTCTCTCAATTGCAAGTCCTTTTTTGTAACGTTCAATAAACTGTTCAAAACCTGCCACGTCTTCTGCTTCTGGAGTAACTGTTTCTACTGACTGACCTGCAAACACTTTTTCATTCAGATAATCATCCAATGTTTCATTATCAGCTTTATTTATCATATACGAACCAAGCAGTGCCATACCCCATGCGCCGCCTTCTCCTGCTGTTTCCATAACGGAAACCGGAACATTAAGTGCACCAGCCAACACTTTCTGCCCAACACCTTTTGTTTTAAATACACCACCATGGCCAAGAATTTCGTCTAGTTGGACACCTTCTTCTTTGATTAAAATATCCATCCCGATTTTCATTGCGCCAAACGCTGTCATTAAATGTGTTCGCATAAAGTTTGCTAAATTGAAATTACTTTCAGAAGTACGAACAAATAATGGACGGCCTTCTTCAAAATGAGTCATATGTTCACCAGATAAGTAGCCATATGATAATAGTCCGCCACCATCCGGATCTCCTTGAAGTGCCTGGTTGAACAATGTTCCGTACAATGTATCCATATCAACATTCATGCCGCTTGCCTTAGTGAATTGATCAAACAAACCAATCCATGCATTTAAGTCTGACGTACAGTTATTAGAGTGAGCCATTGCAACTAAATTACCTGTTGGTGTTGTAACTAAGTCAATTTCTGTATGAACTTTTGACAAATCCTTTTCTAATACAACCATCGCAAATGCCGACGTTCCTGCTGATACATTACCAGTCCGTTTTGCCACACTGTTGGTTGCAACCATTCCTGTTCCAGCATCCCCCTCAGGCGGGCAAAGCGGAATACCAGCTTCCAGTTCGCCGGTAACATCAAGGAGTTTAGCTCCCTCTTCCGTAAGAGTTCCAGCATTGTCACCTGCTACTAACACTTCTGGTAAGATACTTTCAAGTTGCCATCCTAAATTACGGGATTCCGTTAATTCATTAAACTGGCCAACCATTTTTTGATTAAATTTCTTTGTATCCAGATCGATTGGGAAAACGCCAGACGCTTCACCAACACCGAGGACTTTCTGACCAGTAAGTTTCCAATGAACATAACCCGCTAAAGTAGTCAGAAAAGAAATGTCACTAACATGTTCTTCTTTGTTTAAGATCGCCTGGTATAGGTGGGCAATACTCCATCGTTGCGGAATATTATATTGGAATAACTTTGTTAATTCTGTTGCTGCCTGCTCAGTGATATTGTTTCTCCATGTACGGAATGGTACTAACAGCTCTTCATTCTTATCAAAAGCCATATAACCATGCATCATTCCGCTGAATCCGACAGCACCAATTTTTTTCAATGAAATACCATACTGGCTGTTAACATGGCTGGCCATTTTCTGATAACTGTCTTGTATCCCTTTCCAAATTTCTTCCACACTGTATGTCCAGATATTGTTGACATAACTATTCTCCCAATCATGACTGCCTGAAGCAATTGGAGTATTATCTTCTCCGATAAGCACTGCCTTAATTCTTGTTGATCCTAGTTCAATACCCAGCACTGTCTTGCCATTTTGAATTGATTGTTTAATATCCATACTCATGCTTTTTCCCCCATTTAAATAATCTTGCAAAAAATTATCACATAGTAGATTTAACGTTTTGAAATGACCTTTATAACAGCATCTAACTTGTCTGTACAATTAAGATACATAGAAAATGGATAAAGTGAGAGTTTGGTAAATACTCTATTTATCACTTATGAAATAAATTTTAATGATATAAGTTATCATATCATTTTGCACATGAAAGCGTCAATCACAAATTTGTCCGTACGTGTATAAAATGGGGGAGGGAGATTCAACGCTGCTTTTGGATAATTTCAGTTTTTCTTTAATTGAATTTCTGTTCTTTTTTCAATCGATTCTAGTGAAGCAGTGATCATTGCAAAACTGTGTATATTAACAGAAATATCTGTTAGCGGCACTCTGTTTTCATTAATTGCGGAAATCATTTCTGTAACGGAATATGCTCGATCGACCACTTTCATATCAGGCAGGAGCAGAGGCCAGAATTTCCGGACAGTAACGATAATTCTGACTGATCAACACAAGTTTCGGATAATTTTTGGAGAGTTCTGTTAATGTTTCAGCGTCCTCATTGGAATTGGCGACCGGCTCCTCCATGAATACATGCAAATCATTTTGCAGCACACTAAGCGCTATTGGCTTATGAGTTTGTGTGGTGTAACAATTATGACAGCGAAATCTGCATCTCCATCTTTAAATGCTTAATTATAGAGTTACCTTCTTTTTTCTCCTATTGTGACGCCTGCTTTTTTTATTTTTTAAAAGATACTTATTTTTATAAACCGATATAGCTTGTATTATCTTTTTTGAGATCAAGCAAATTCAAAAAATTCACTATTTCCATCTCCCAGAAGTCCCATGTATGTCCATAGCCTTCTGCTTGGTGATACGTATAATCATAGACATGATGCCTGTCAAAGAAGTGATAAACCAGCTTATTTAAATCCAGCCATGTATCTAAACTTCCACAAGCATGATAAATCTTCGGCAACATCTTCCCTGACTGAATCGCTTCTCTTGCTAAATACTCTACATCATGCTCTGTGCCTTTAATTTCACCTTCTCCAAAAACTTCAATTCTACCGTAAGCTTTGCCTGAACCATCATTTACGAAAGGAATATCGGCTTTATTTCCAGCTGAAAATGCCCCGATTGCTGCATACAAATCTGGCCTCGATAATCCCACCCTTAAGCAACCATAGCCTCCATTAGATAATCCCGCGATAAAGTTATCTTCCCGTTCTGTTGAAAGCAGTGGAATGATTTGTTTCAGCGTTTTTGGCAGTTCTTCTGTCATATAGGTACAAAACTTCCCGCCATGTTCCATATCTGTAAAACAGGAGTTTAAACCTCCAGGAGTAATAACAGTTATCCCGTATTCAATGGCATAACGTTCCATACTGCTCATCCGAATCCAAGCAGATTCGTCACCTGATCCGCCATGAAGCAGCCATAAAACTTTTGACTTCTTATCTTTATTAAATGGCTGTTTTTCTTGCGGAATAATAAGGTTTACCGGTAATTCCATCCCCAGTACTTTTGAATGGAGGTGTAATTCAATCAACGCCATTTAGCGATCCTCCTTTCTGACAGTGGTCTTATGATCTGCTAACCATTTAACAAAGTTCTGTAATGAAATGTCCTGTTGTATCCGTACATTTGTCATCGCTTTCATTTCTATGAATGAATGAATGAGATTCTGGTGTTCTAAATGTTGAGCAAATAATAGATTTTCGTGATAAAATTCACTGGTTGTTTCACAGTCTAAATAGAAGTGTGTCTTTGTGTGTATCTTTTCCGCTGCATAAAGGTCATGTCTGCTCCCTTTTAAATCCGGATCTGGTCCAAAGATATCAGCTGAATTTATTGTATGTACTCTCGCTGCAATATTATTTATATCGATTGGAGAGGAAAAAGATGCTGCTATACTAAAATTATCTGATGCATACATACCTGCTTTCAGCGCACCATATCCGCCAATTCCTGTTCCAGCAATCATCCGGTCTTCTCTTTCTGTTGATAATGGAAACAATCTTTCACAAATAGCGGGCAGCTCTTCCGTAATGTATGTGAAGTATTTTTTACCGCAGAACATATCAGCATAGTAACTCAGATGTGCTGCAGGCATTATTGCTGCAATAGAAAATTCTTCTAAATAGCTTTCCAGATTCGTTTTTCTTAACCATGTTGTGTGGCCGTCTCCCATATCATGGAGAAGATAAAGAGCAGGATACTTTGCACCAGTCCCAACATAAGATTCAGGCAGTAATACTTCCATTGGAACAGGCATATTCAGTGTTTCTGAATGAAAATGTGTATGAAGCCAGTACAAATCAATCACTCCTCCACTTCATAATAAAAAAAAATTTTAAACCTTTTTCATTAGTATATAATAAATGAATTTAGGGATTGCTGTTTGTCTTAGCCATCTTGATTTTTGCCCTTTGGCAGCAGGAGCCGTAATTAATCGATGCAGCCATTCCATGTTTAACTTTTTCCATATTTCCGGTGTCGCCTGAACCTTGCCTGCGATCACATCAAGACTTCCTCCAACACCAAAAACAACTTGGACATCACTCAACTCTTGCTTATGCTGGTAAATCCATTTATCTGAATAAGGTGCACCCATTGCGACAATCAAAACATCAGGCTTAGTCTGTTTAATCTCATCGATAATACCAGCCTCTTCCTCTTTTGAGAAAAAGCCATGATGTCTTCCTGCTATGGTAACATTCGGATACTTCTGCTCGATTTCTTTTACTGCTTTTGCATTTGTCTCTTCATCTGTGCCAAGGAAGTAAAAGCTCCAACCATGATAATTACCTTTCTCTAACAGCTGGTGCAGCAAGTCAAATCCTGTTACTCTTTCTGGAACAGGGTCTTTTTTTCGTCGCGATGCCAATACTATCCCAATACCATCTGGTGTGATTAAATCAGCTTGATCCATTATTTTTTTATATTGACTATCTGATTGATACATTAGGGAAATCTCAGGGTTTGCTGTAATAAGGTGGTGTAAGGATGCAGATTCATTGTTGATATGCTCTTCAAGAAGTGTTGCTGTTTCATTTAAAGTTAATTTGGAAAAAGGAATGCCTAAGATATTTACTGTTGGATTTATATGATCACCTGCTCGGAAAATATTGGCTAAACTCTTTATTATTTTAACATATTCATTCCGGAGAAAAAGCAATTCGACTGAGTTTTTGCGTCGCCGTCTGCTTTCTGAGCAGGTGAAGTATTTTTTATCGATCAAGTGTCTGCAGTTTTTTCTTTATTGTTGTCAACACATATTCCCTGTCTGATGGATTGTTTTCAAAATTCAGCTGATCCACATTAATCTTCAATAATGGTGAAGCATGATATGCCTGAAAATATTCTGTGTACTCTTTATTCAATCTTTCCCAGTAGGCTATTTCTGTATCAATTTCGTAACTTCTCCCACGCCTGGTAATACGGCGGACCGCTTCTTCTAATGATATTTCCAAGTAAATCATTAATTCAGGAGGCTCACAATGTTCGATCATATTTTTAAACAAACTCAGATAAATGTTAAATTCTTCTTCAGACATCTCTCCACCGTCTTTTAGCATTTTGGCAAAGATAACATCTCCGTATATGGAACGATCTAATACAGCTTTCTTTATTTTACTGGCATTTTTTATATGGTTGAAGCGCTCATTCAAGAAAAAGACCTGAAGCGGAAAACTGTATCGTTCCCTGTCATAATAAAATTTATCTAATATTGGGTTATTCACAACAGGCTCCTCAAAAGGTGTATACCCTAAGTCTTTTACGATAATATCCATTAAGGTTGTTTTTCCTGCCCCTACTACTCCGTCTATTGTAATCATTTCTGTATTATCCCCTTTTGCTTTTTTTATTCCTTTTAGACATTCATGATAAAAATTTCCCATTCACATTAACTCCTCAGGATTTTCGATAACTTCATCATTCTTCCTGATTTGACTTTATCGATAATCGGGACTATTTATCTTTATATTATAGCCCAGAATTAAGATATAACAAATAACCCAATAACACTATACCGAGCATCTCCAATAAACCAGCCGAAAAACCGCGTGCCTGTTGATACAGATATTTAATCCCGATTATTCCCCTTACTTGATGTTGATCTATTTGTTTAAAGCCTAGCCATTTCATGTTGATCTTACTTTCCACTTCTTGCTTTATTTGTTATAAGCTTCACAAATAAAAAAGACACCTCAATTGAGATGTCTAAAAAACATATTATGGTTGACTCATGAAGAGTGTTAAATGTCTGTGATAATTCTGTCAACCTTTAATTAAGAACTAGTTACTCCCCAAGGTTAAATTTATTAGATTCATTTATTGTTTCATTTTCTCGTGATCTTTTCTATTTTTATCTAAAATGAACTTATTAATTTCGGGTAAATCAGGAAGTGCTGGAATCCCACCTTGTTTCCGAGCAACATATGCCCCCATAGCATTTCCAAAAACCAGTAAATCCTTTATCATTTTCTCTGTTAAACCTTTATATTGCATGTTATTATCTAATACTTTATATAATATCCCTGCAAAGAAAGCATCTCCGCATCCTGTCGTATCAATTGCTTTTATTGGCATTCCAGCTTCAAATAATCCAGTCTTTTCTGAAAAACAATAACTTCCCTTACTACCAGCTGTAATAAAAAGCAAGGACATGTTATACTGCTCTAATACTTCACTTGCACCTTTTTCTACTTTATTTGTACCAGTTAAAAATTCTAACTCCTCTTCTGATAGTTTTGCTATGTCAGCATAACTTAATATTTCTTTAATTCTCTCTTTGGCCTCTTCTTGACTCTTCCATAAACTAAGTCGAAGGTTAGGGTCGCAGGAGATTGTTATCTTATGACTTTTTGCAATCTTCAGGGCTTCTCTCGTTGCCTCTCTTGAAGGGTTATTCGTCATGGATAGTGACCCGACGTGAAAAATCTTCGATCCTGTAATTAAATCTGGCTTCAATTCATTCGATGATAACATCACATCGGCTCCCGGATTTCTGCAGAAACTAAAAGAACGATCACCACTTTCATTTATATGAACAAACGCTAGTGTAGTATGTATATCTGAATGAACCATTCCAGCTGTGGACACCCCATAATCTTTTAATGTATCTTCCAGCATCATACCAAATTTATCTTTCCCAACTGCCCCGATAAATGTGGTATCTTTTCCAAGTCGTGATAATGCAACCAATAAATTTCCTGGAGCCCCTCCTGGATTTGCAATGAATACAGGACTTCCATTTTCACTAATTCCACCTGAGGTAAAATCAACTAGTATTTCTCCTAATGCTGCTACATCAGCCATCTTGATCACCAACTCTTCTTATATTCTTTAATATGGACAAACTACAAGAAAGCCAGAAGGATTTTGCAGGCTTCTGGCTTCTTTTACAAAATCAATTTGAATAATCGCTAGGTTTTGAGATACATCCATTAACGACCATCTCACCATCTAGAACTTGAAGCGAAATTTCTTCACATGCTTTATCTGGGTATATTAAGCTAGTTAATGCGAATTCACCTTCATTTCCGAATACCTCAATAGAAGCAGAATCAATGATTATGTTTAATTTAATCTTCTCTGTATTAGGTATTTTTACATTTTGTTGTTTTAAGAAATTATCTGAAAAAGATGTAATTCCTGATTTGCTGCGATCCAGAGTCAATATTAGCTTTTCAA
Source organism: Gracilibacillus oryzae (assembly GCF_009498735.1). GTDB lineage: Bacteria > Bacillota > Bacilli > Bacillales > Amphibacillaceae > Gracilibacillus > Gracilibacillus oryzae. The sequence goes on along the minus strand of NZ_ML762455.1, from coordinate 29,319 downwards.
CATCAATAGTGATGGATGTCACGTTTGTTTGTGAATGATGAATGTTTAGACTTATTCTCTCTGCAGAAATATCTTCAATATTTAATGTTATCATTCCATATGACTCATCAAGATCAAACCGAAATTCCTTTTGTATTAACTTGTTCTCCAATATTTTTTCATTAGTAAAATATTTTTCCAACTCCTGTACAGGCGTCTGTACTAAAGTGTAGGAATCCTGCACTTTACGAAGCCCTAACACTCGGGGTAATGTCATTTGACTTCTCCAGCCATGAGTAGGTACATCATTTGCATAACGCCAATTACTCATCCAGCCTAAATATATACGCCTTCCGTCTTCTTCAGGAATATCAGAAAAGCTTACACCTGCATAATTGTCTTTCCCGTAATCTAACCATCTTACCTCATTATGTTTAGCCTTAAATTGAGTACCGTCGAATGTTCCCACAAAATATTGCGTACGTGAACCACTGTCCAAATGTGGATTGTCTCCAATACTAACTAAGAGTACCCATCTAGATTCTTCACTTTCTTCTATTTGCAATTCAAACAAGTCTGGACACTCCCAAACCCCTTCATGTGATCCAATATTCTCCCCAAACTCACTCTCGTAAGACCATTCAATTAAATTGGGCGAAGAATATATAGAGATTGTTTGGCCAGTTGCCAAAACCATTATCCACTTATTTGATACCTGATGCCAAAACACTTTTGGATCTCTAAAGTCAACTTTTGTATCGTGTTCTAATACTGGGTTGCTTTGATACTTTTTCCACGTTCTACCGTTATCATAACTGTAAGCTAAACTTTGTGATTGTATTGGTGTTTTATTTAGTTCAGTCTCCAGATGATGTGTGAAAATAGCGACTAGTCCAGGTTCATCCGGAAAAAAACCTGTAGTATTATTCCAATCAACTACACAACTCCCAGAAAAAATCGTACCATATTCATCTGGATATAGAGCAATTGGCAGCTCATCCCATGTAATTAGATCTTTACTGATGGCATGGCCCCAATGCATGGGGCCCCATTTGCTATCATTTGGGTTGTATTGAAAGAAAAGATGATATTCGCCATTGAAATATACTAACCCATTTGGATCATTCATCCAATTCTTTTTTGGTGCAAAATGCAACCAAGGTCGAAACATTTCTGTCTGTTTTAATGACATATTATTGTGCCTCCACTTCTGCCTCTCTATTTCGATCATATGCAGTCTGTTTAATTTCTAACCATTCTTGATAGCCAAGACGATCTAATTCTGCCAGATACTCTTCCCATTCTTCTTCAACATTGCCATTAGTAATCCACTCTGCTTTTTTTCTTTCAACATATGGAAACAAATCTGCTTCAATATCAGAAAGCTGTTCCAGTTCTTCTAATGACATAAATACGTTTGGATAAATGTTCTCATTATTCATATAAGGAACTAGATTTTCGTGAAGTTGTTCTAATCTCCATGCAGCATCATCTGGCATTGTTGTCACATCACCGTAATATTCATCCAAAATAGCCAATGGTCCGCCAATAGAAGTTTCCTCCCGCAGTTCTACAGGTGCCGTTCCCTCTAATGGTAAATGTCTAAGCATCTTTTTGTCTTCATCAAATTCAAAGATATTTTGCTTCTCTTCGTGACCATATGTCCCCCAGTTATTTTGCACAGACTGGTGAGGATCATATAATTGATCGATCCATTTCGCCGTTAATTCTAGATTCTCATTAGCACTCGTAACAACCATTCGAGCACGGTCAAATCCCATACCATTAGAACGAGCCACATGTATACGACCATCGGGACCTTCTAATGGCGGTAACATATCATATTTATCATTCATACCAGTGATATTAGCTTTATCCCATGTGAAATACAGACCATATCGTTCTTCCTTACCCTTGGCAAGGTAAGTATTCCACTCTTGTTCAAATGCTTCTACATCCATTAAACCTAATTCATACAATTCATTTAAGTAGGTAATAGCATCTTTATATCCATCTTGTCCAGATGTAAAAAGGACTTTATCGTCATTAGTTACCACCGTATGATCCCAGTTCTCACCTTCGCCAAATGGAGAAAATAAAAAAGATAAATCTTCCCCGCCATGGTTAATAATAAAAGACATTGGAATGGTTTGACCGTCACCAGCCATATCATTTTCTTTAAAGGCAATTAATGCCTCTTTTAATTCTTCTGTTGTGGAGGGCATTTCCAGCCCTAGTTCATTCAACCATTCCACATTGATCCAGCCAGTAGCATCCAGTGAATGAATACTCTCTTTTCCAGATCCTAATTCTTCAATCCAAGGAAAAGCATATATATGTCCATCGGGGGCTGTCATCATCGCACGATATTCTGGCGCTTTCTCCAATACAGCTTGTAAATTAGGCATATACTGATCAATTAAATCTTCCACAGGTACAATGGCACCTTCATCGGCTAGGTCTAGTAATTCATAATCACTATAACCAGCATTCATAATAGCATCAGGCAAATCGCCACTCGCTACAGCTAGGTTTCTTTGTTCCGCAAAAGATTCACCTGTATAGTTCTTCCATTCAATGTGCACACCTGTCTCTTCCTCTAACCGCTGTAAAATCAATTTATCATTAGGATCTTCAGGAGCCATGGGTGAGCTTTCAGTTATAAATTTTAAAGTAACTTCTTCCTCTAAAGGAAAGCTGACATCAGTTAACTCATAATTTTCAGAAGAAGCTTTTTCATCACTACTGCAGCCAGCAATCAATAACATACTTAAAAATAGCACCAGTGCTAAACCTCGATACAAATTCTTCATATATATCCCTCACTTTATTTTTATTTTAACGATCCTACCATAACACCTTTCTCGAAATACTTCTGGAAGAAAGGATACATAATAATAAGTGGTAAGCTTGCTATAACAATGGCAGAATACTTTATCATTTCAGCAACCCTTTGTAATTCTGCTCTTGCCATTTGATCCCCAATCATCCCTGGCTCAACTTCATTTTGGATTAAAATATCACGCAGGATTAGTTGTAATGGATAGAGAGATCTATCCTCTAAGTAAATCATCGCCTCGAAATAGGCATTCCATTGTCCAATAAATGAATAAAGTGCAAGGACGAAGATAATTGGTTTAGACAATGGCAAAATAATACTAAGGAAAATTCTTGCATCTGATGCTCCATCTATTCTTCCCGCCTCTTTTAATTCATTCGGTAAACCTTTAAAGTATGTTCTTGCCAGAATAATATTCCAAACAGTAACGGCACCAGGTAAGATAATTGCCCAAGGACTGTTCAGCAGTCCAATATCTTTTACTAATAGGTAAGTCGGAACCATGCCACCATTAAAGAACATAGTAATCAAAAAATAGATCATAATAATTCTTTTTCCTGCCAGGTTGTCAACAGATAATGAGTAGCCAGCAAGGATGGTAAAACCAACAGATACAAGAGTAAAACCAGTTGCATATAGGATCGAATTCAGAAATCCTCTCATAATGGATCCATCATTAAAAATTCGAACATAACCCTCTACTGTCCAATGTTTAGGATCGAATGAGAACCCCTTCGTTAGTAAAATATCAGGCTGCAAGAATGATCCCAATAGTACATACAAAAGTGGTATTGTGACAATTAGTACTGTAATACTCAAAAGTATCTTATTAATAAGCAGCAATAGTTTATCAGTTTTTGAGTTATTTATGAGCTTGTTATTCACTTTACCGCCTCCTTCCTAATAAAGAGTTTCACCATTAATTTTTTTCACAACTGTATTAACTGTAACTAGTAAGACCAAACTAATAATTGAGTTAAATAAACCTATGGCAGCACCGAATGACCAATCGGCCGCCTGCAGCCCTCGTTTATAAACATATGTGTCTATAATCTCTGAAGCAGGTAAATTCATAGAGGTTTGCAGCAAATATGCTTTCTCAAATCCAATCGTCATAATCCCTCCAACAGCTAAAATGAACAATACCGTCATTGTTGGCTTCAATGTTTGCAAATCAATATGTCTGATCCGTTGCAATAAGGAGGCGCCATCTATTGTTGCTGCGTCGTGTAACTGCGGGTCTACATTAGATAGTGCGGCAACATATATAATTGATGCGAAGCCTGCCCCCTGCCATATACCTGATGCAATGAAAATAGTTCTAAAATACTCTGGTTCAGACATAAAGGATATCGGGCGATCCAATACTAAAGTGAGTAATGCATTTAGTGGACCGGCTGGCGAAAGAAAGATAAAAATCATACCTGCAATAACCACAACTGATATAAAGTGTGGCGCATAAATAATCAGCTGAATGTTTTTCTTGATTTTTGCCCTTCTTACTTGGTTTAACATGATTGCTAATATTACTGGTATAGGAAAACCAAATAGTAGATCAAAAGCACTCAACTTAATCGTATTTATAAAAATCTGCTGAAAATTAGGTGATTCTAAAAATTTGATAAAATGCTCAAATCCGACCCACTCGCTTCCTGCCACACCTTTTAATGGACTGAAATCCTTAAAAGCGATAGTCACACCATACATCGGAATATATTTAAAGATAAATACTAAGAGCACAGCCGGTAATAGAAACAGATACAAAATATAATTTTTTTTGATATATTCCATTGGACCTTTTTTCTTTTTCCCTCTTTCTGATGTCTGACTTGTAAGGTTATTCGTATTAGCTGATGTATCCAAAGGTTGTGCCATTACATCCCCTCCTTCTCTTGTAATTATTGCGGCATTGTAAATTGCCAGGACTAACGTGTAACTAATATATCAAAGTTTGAAAGCGTTTTATTTAAATATTTTAGGTTGATTACATTCAATTTTTTTGGTTAGTGGGCAGATTATAGAAAAGAAACTCTCCATTTTAAATCCAATTACTTTATCCTTGTGGCAATAAAAAAAATCACTAGCAAGACCAGTGATTTTTACATTTCTTGAAGGATATCCGTTTTGGAAAATGACAAGGATGCCACTTTCATGATGATATAGCATGTTAAGCTCATTCCAAATAAAAAGATTAGCGATGGCATCAACATATACAAGTAGATTGTAACACCGAGAAAAGCAAGCATCATGATTGTTTGAAATGGTTTAGCAATTGCCAGGATGCAAGCATATTGTAAATACTGCCTCAGTTTAAGATCAAAATGAACATATAATGGGAATACATATAGAACTATAATTAAATAAAATATGCTGATAACTAAAAGGACATTAAACAATAATACTTGCAAACTTTCATTACTTATTTGTTGAACTATTTGAAAATCCCAGAATAATAACATTCCTGCCAGAAAAATTATATATCCAATCAGATTGGACATTTTAAATTCCAATTTATAGAAATTCATAAATTCCTTTAATATCGGTGTATCTTCATCTTCTACAATTAATTTCCTTATCACTGCAAACAGCGAGACCGTTGCAGGAAAAAAACCTATTATAACAAACCCCGCCAAAGTAAAAGTAATCCACAATAAGTTTAATAAAATTAAATTAAAACCTATATTACCTAAACGAATATACCATTTTCTCTCAGGCATTTTTGCCCACCCCTTAGAATGTGTTTCACTTAAACTTTAACAGAATAAACACGAATTCGATTTAAAGATTTTTGGATCATATCATTTAAAATATTCGGGAAAAAGGCAAAGACATACATCAATATAATCATTCGATATCAGCTAATCGATTATTAATCTTTTCAATAGCTTCGTCTACTGAAGTTCTTACATCTTTTCCAGCTATACCGATATCCTCAAATAACTCTTTCATCGCACTGCTTATATCAGGATATGCAGGAGTGATTGGCCGGTTTTGCGAATAATTATATGCTTGCTCAAGAAAAATATTGTATGGGTATTCATTGAATTCAGGTATATCTTTTGCAACCGAATATCTTGCTGGCACATCACCTGTTATGTTGACATACTTTTTGATTGCTTCATAGCTTGTTACATATTTAATAAATTGCCAGGCCTCCTCAGGGTATTTTGTGGTTGCAGATATACCTAATGCCCAACTACCATTAGGGACTGCCTGACGCTTGGCTTTTGGTAATGGGGCTATTCCATAATCCTCCCCTAAATGAATGCCGTTTTTTTCGAATTCTGAGATAGCCCATGAACCAAGTACTGTCATTGCCAGTTGATTCTTTTCGAATGCTTCACCCGGCAATTCCAAAGCAGCAACTCCATCCTTATGATACATGTCTTGATAAAATTGAAGAGCTTCAAGTGCTTCTGGTGAATCCAAATAGCCACTCGCCGTGGAGGCAGTGGGATCTAAGACACTTGCACCAAACTGCCATAAAAATGGAAACTTGAAATAAGCAGGTGCTTCCCCACCACCAAATCCCTGGGCTGGATCAATCCCATATACATCTTGTTCCGATTTTTGTATCTCTTTTGCTATATCCACTGTCTCTTCCCATGTTATCGGATTGGCAGGATTTTTATCAGGAAGCGCTACACCAGCTGCTTCAAAAAGATGGATATTATAATACAGGGCAATACTTGATTCAATTAGCGGCATTAAATACAATTCGTCTTCGTACTTCAAACCTTCTATGATAGCCTCAGGGAAATCACTTTCCAGTCCTACATCCTCAGTTATATATGAATCCAAAGGGAGTAATGTTCCTGCATTTGCATACAATGCTAAATAAGGACTGTCGATTGCCATAATATCCGGACCAGTACCAGTGACAATTTCTGTACGTAACTTAACTTCATAATTACTATATTCAATATTATACATATCAATATTAATGTTCGGATGCTCTTTTTCAAAATCGTTGATCAATCTTTCATAAGCACTGTTTTCAGCAGAGTTTCCATAGTTACGCCAGAAATTAAGGCGAATTTTTTCTTGTTGATCGATTATCTCTTCATTGCTGGCTATATCATGTTCATCCATTAAGGGTCTTACTGACAGGACGAAACCTCCAATGATAAGACTAATTAATATAATGGAAGCTATTGAGCAAATTATTTTATTCATACATTAATCACCCTTTATTTGATACCTGTGGATCTTCGAAACTCTATTGGCGATTGTCCATTATGCTTCTTAAAAACAGTGCTAAAATATGCAGAACTGGAGAAACCAACTAAATTTGCCACATCAATAATTTTTAAATGCTCATCCTCAAGAAACTTTCTTGCTTCCTTCATTCGTCTATCCACTAGATATTCACTAAAGTTTCGCCCAATCTGAACTTTGAATATTTCTGATAAATATGCACTGTTAATATGAAATAGTTCGGATAAGATTGTTAAAGATAAATCACTTCCATAATGTTGATCAATATAACGTCTTACACCTTCTACAATTAATTTTCCGTCTGTAATACGTGTATTTCTTACCCGCTCAATGATCATATCGGCAAGTTGAACAAGGCAATCAACTACTTTCTTATGTGCATTTAGCTCCCAAATTGCTTGTTGACTTTCCCAAATTAACCGTTCAATATTCTTCGTCTCCATATTATATTTCTTCGCTACTGAAACTAATGAAAAGAGGATCCTGTTTGCACCGATGGAAAATGAAAACACAGATTGTTTAGTTTTTTCTCCGAGGAACATGTTTAGCTCTAATTCGAATTTTTCCATATTAGTCTGTTCGATAGCATTGGTTATCTTTTTTTCCAGTTCTGGAGGGAAGTTCGCAAACCATTCTTTTTTAACTGTTTCGTCAACTATTTCCGAGTGTGTTCCTAGTTGACTTTGACTCCAAGATAGCAAACTGGATATATATCCCGTTTTAAATTCACTCAATCCTTTGACCACATAACCAATTCCAATTACTGTTTCTAATTTAAGTAGTTTTTTCACGTTATGCTGGATTGTCTTCGCTATTTGAGTTGAACTGTCCAACCCATCTGCTTTAATCAAGAGTAGAAATTGCATCATATTTGTATAATTAGGATCATAAAAGGCGAACAGATGTGATTTACTTTCGGCTATTTCTTTACATAACATTTGAAAGGTTGCTCTTAATTCATTAACACGCTGGGACTTTCCCTTTATATCCCTGATCTCAACAGAAATAAACTGTGCTTTTACATTAGCTTGTAAAAAACTGTTTAATCTTGTAAGTTTTAGTTTCTCTACAACGACACTATGCTGTAACCACTCCTCTTTCACTAAGGAGAGTAATGCTTGCTCCTGCACTTCTTGCAACTGAGTACGTACAATTCTTTTTAATTTAGCCAACTCCAATTGCTTCCGCTTTTCTTGATCAATTTCATCCTTCATTCGACTTAATACTTCCCTCAATTCTTCAGGATCTACTGGTTTCAGAAGATAATCTCTCACTCCTCCTTTCATTGAATCTTTCACATATTCAAAATCTGAATAACCAGATAGAACGATCACCTTTGTATCAGGATAGTGTTTCTTACATTCTTTAGCCAATTCAATTCCATCAATTCGCGGCATCCTGACATCTGTCATTACTAGATCAATACGATTTTTTTCAATGAGAGAAAGTGCTTCCTCTCCATTTCCCGCTTCAGCTGCAATTTGAAAGCCTTCATCTTCCCAATCAATCTTCCATTGCAATCCTTTCCTTATTTGGACTTCATCATCAACGATTAATACATTCCTCATCTTCAAGCCCCCCTCTTAAAATCAATTGACAGCACAATTCTTGTTCCCTTATTCTCCTTTGTATCTATATGGTAGGAGAATTGGTCTCCATAATGTAATCGTAAACGACTTATTACATTTTTAAGCCCTATACTATTTCCACTACTTTCTAATACATTTAAATTATTTGAGTTTTTGTCATTATCCGTCAAGTTTAAAATTACTTCCTCTGAAATTCCGATTCCATCATCTTCTACCACCATTGTTAAACGATCATTAACAAAATATGTCTCGATATTTACCAGTGCATGGTTTTTTGAAATTAAACTGTATTTAACTGCATTTTCTACTAGAGGCTGGAGAACAAACTTTGTTATAGGAAGACTTTTCGACTTAGGATCTTCATCAATCGTTATTTGCAGATCTTTCTCATAGCGCAGTTGTAAGATCGTAGCATAATTACGAATATATTGAATCTCTTCACCTAATGTAACAATATCTGATTTAGTATCTAGTGAATAACGCAGCATTCGTCCTAAATAAACACTAACATTCATCACATCTTTATTCTTACCCTGAGCGGCCAGCCCTCCAATAATCTCCAATGTGTTATTAAGGAAGTGCGGGTTAATTTGGAGCAAAAGCGCTTTATACTCAGCATTTCGCCGACGAATATTGAGTTTAAATTCACTGTCTATTAAGCTTTTCAGTCGATCAATCGTGTGTGTAAATACATTTAACATATAACGGATTTCATTATTTTGAGATTTAATTGTTGGCATCACTCGCTGGACACTTTGAAAATCACCTTTCTCCAGGTGATTCATTGCCTTTGTGAGTTCCCGCAATGGATTAGTTATTGATGATGAAAACAAAAAGGATGCGATGATAGTAATGAAAAACAATCCTGCACTTAGTAAGAGCAAGCTTCTCTGTAAGCGATTAGGCTTGGAAAATAGATCTTCTTTTGTAACTTCACTCAACAGGATCCAATCACCTACTGAAAGTCGCTGGTAAAACAATAGATATTCCTCATTACTTCCATCTATTTCTACTAATCCTTGTTCTTTTCTTATATCATTTATTTCTGTTAAAGTTTTAGCAATAATATGTGACGGAGTTTTAATCTCACCTGTTAGTATATTGGTACCTTCTTCATCCACAATAAAGGTATTTCCATGTTCACCAGTTGTAATTTTATTTAATGATTCCTCTATTAAATCAGTAGAGAAGTTGACTTTTATAACCCCTCTATCCTCCAGGGAATTTAAATCTACTAAAGGGATAAGATGACTATTAATATTTTTATCTCTCATTAAAGCAGATTGTTGATTGGCATCAATATGCGAATGCGTATATGTTTTGTTATAGTTAATAAAATCGGAGTACCAATCGATATTTTCTAGGTTGGTATACTTTCCCCAGATTCCTTCTCCGTTATGAGTAAAGATGGATACAGAAATACTATTAGAATTATTGACGGTCATTGAGCTCAATAGAGTATTTAATTCATTTCTTGCTAGTAACTTTGCTGTCGATAAAGTATCCATATCATTATGCTTTGCTTCCGTTCGAATCCAATCCTGTGTAATTGGATTAACCAGCACTTGCTGTCCAATATCTGCTGCCTGCATAGTTATTGAATTGATATAAAGTGAAAATTGATCCATCATTTCGACTGTTAAATCTTGTGTTTGATTTTTGATATAATTCGTAAACACACCCGGAATAACAAGAGATAATATTAGAAACGGGATCGTTAATAAGCAAGTAAATACCAAAAACAGCTTATTTCGTAACGAAAAGAACATTTAGGTTCCTCCATGTATGTTTAAAAAGTCGATATTTATTTATGATGTAAGCATATGACCTTTTTTTGAATGTAATTTTTTTAAAAGGAACCACTCTCCAATCGTTGGAGAGCAGATAAGTTTTAACAAACAAATCAATAGAAAGATTCATATACTTTAGGTGATACTGTCCATTGCTGTTGCAGGGAAGAGTCAAATGGCTGCAACGTAAGATTTCCTTCTTCAGATATGGTCAATGCTTCATTATTAAATGCAGATAACACTGTTATTGTGTGATTATCATTCTTCTGTATAACCCAGCGCTGGTTATCATAGCCAAGATAATCGTATAATTGTACTCTCCGTTGCTCTGTATTAAAATCAATAGCTTTGCCAGCCTCACTTCTTATCGAATAAGAACCATAGGCATCACCGGCAGGTATGAATGTCCATGTTACCTTCTCTTTATTTATACTTACTTGTTCGCCATTTTGAGAAGAAGTTACATAAATGGATTGGCCTGTCTCTATATTGGTTAAACTAGTTTCTATTAATTGTGCCTCAGTAACATTTCTAATTTTCACGTTCTGATAAGTTGCCTTACCTCCAAATACATTCAAACCGAAATGACCTTCTGCAAAAGTCCCGTCTTTAATATCAATAACTTTTTCACCATCTACTTCAATGGCAATATGTGGACCATTTGCTGTTATTCTCACATGGTATGTCTTATCCCTCTGAATAAATACGGGAACATTGCCGATTACCATACGATCTTCAAAACTACCATCTATCTTATAGAACAATCGGAAAGCTTTCATATTTGGGTCTAAATTAAAGTAATACCCGTCACTACCATCTTCACTGGCACGGAAGAGTATGGCTCCAGCGCCACCCGCCTCATCAAGAGTAATGTCTGCCTCATAAATAAAGTTGCCTCCAGTATCCTCAGCAATATAATTGGTATCACTGGTGTGTGATCCGCTAATCCCGTTCTCGGTTGCTATCCAATTGCCGGCTGCAGAATCTTTTTTCCACCCACTTAGATTGGTCTTAAAGTTTCCTTCATAGACTTTGACTGTTACAGTTTTAGATACTTTATTATTTGGGGAAGAAACAGTAATTGTTGCCTCTCCAATACCGACAGCTTTGATTACAGCATTGTTATTGCTGGAAGATTCTATAGTAACAATATCAGGATTCTTCGTTTCCCATTTTAGTGGATGTAAGTCGTTTCCATTTCCACCTTTGAGCGCTGCATCAATTGTTAGCTTATTACCGATGTTCATCTCTTTCTTGCTGATATTCGTCACAATATGAGCTCCTCCAGTAGCGTCCCTGTTCCAAATATCTTTCATTGCTTTTACCTTTAAGGAAACAATATTTACAGGACCTTCTTCTGCATAAAAGCTTAGCCCGCTGCTTGTTGGATCTGGAAAAATAACATCAGAAAACACAACTTGCCCATCATTGGCAAAAACCTCAACAGATCCGTTATCTACAAATATGTTTAGTTTAATTCGTTGATTTATTGGTTCTAATCCCGCTTCATGTAAAGTAGTAAATTTACTCGAGAAATTTTTTCGACCTGACTGAGAACGATCCACAAACACTTGATTGGATACTGTATTATATCCGATAACTGTTTTCTCTTCAAAGTTTTCTCGAACTCGAAAGCCGAACTCTCTTATGTCACTATCTGCAGGTATTTCAATTTCCGCTTCGATTTCATAAGAATCTTGTTTTATCTTTTTTAATAAGTTTGGCGCATTTTCTGAATTGATATTTTTATTCTTAATTTCAAAAATCGTTTCACTAACCTCTTCTAATTCTTCGATAGGAGATTGAGCAAGTTTAACTCCATCTTCTGTTTGAATTAAGCTTAATTCTCTTGGGATAGTAAGTTGACCTTGCCATCCCTCTGTTGGGAATTCAAATGGATAATCCCAATTCGTCATCCATGCCATGGCTACACGACGATTTTCTGGCATATTGGCAAACGACATGGATGCATAAAATTCTTTTCCATAATCAGTCTTCAGCACCTTTCCAGCTGGGTTATCATTAAGGAATTTTCCATCAGGTGTCAGTTCCCCAATAAAGTATTCTGCATCAGATCCTTCGGTATTTGGATTTGCCCCTGTGCTGATCATCAGGACCCATTTCTTCTCTTCTGTACCTTCAACCTCGAGTTCAAAAAGATCTGGACATTCCCATACTCCTCCACGAATGTAATCACCATAACCAAAGTTATCAGTATGCTCCCAATTAATAAGATCCTTAGAAGTAAAGAAACGAATATGATCTCCTCCCGATACAACCATTATCCACCGATCATTCGCTTCATCACGCACAACTTTAGGATCCCGAAAATCCCATTCACCTGGATCTTCCTCATTTTTACCTGGATTTTCGATTACAATAGGATGGTCTTCTGAATATTCCCAAGTGCGACCTTTATCCGTACTATATGCAAGGCCAATTCGCTGATTGCCATTGGGAGAATCAGGATTATAAGAAGTATAGTAAGCAATCAGTCCCCTACCTCCAGAATGAGTGAAGAGGCCCGAATCGTTTTGTAAGTCTGCTATTGCAGAGCCTGACCATACATGCCCAAGGTCGTTCCACGGCAATGCTATGGGAAGGCGCTTCCAGTTTATTAAGTCTTCACTTACTGCATGTGCCCATCTCCCACCATCTTGATGAAATAGATGGTATTCACCTTCAAAGTATACAAGCCCGTTTGGATCACTTGCAGAGCCTCGAGCTGGTGTATAATGATAATCAGGTCTATAATTCTCCTTATAGTAATCATCAATCGGAACTAAATATACATCTTGAAAATATGCCGCCCCCTTAATGACCGTCAAACCTGCAAATCCATCAGCGAAGCTGCTATCTGCAACTTCTATTGCTGGTTCTGCATAACCATCTAGATATAATGTTATGGTTTCTCTATTGACGACAACTTCCAAATGATGTTGTGTATTAATTTCCGATTGGTATTTATTCATAGACTTTGCAAGCACCGTACCATCTGCTGTTTGTATTTTTGCTTCTACTTCATTCCCTTCCTTTAAGAGTAAGACTTGGTAACCACTGGTGCCGTCCTTATTTGTACGAAATGTAAGTCCCGCTTCCGATTGATCACCCACAAAGGAAATGTTACCTTCTAAAACAAAATTATCTACTTTTGTCGCATACACTTTTTTTGCCACTTTATTTTCTTTGACCACTCCTTTTATACCTCTTATATCTGGTTGCCAGATACCTTCTGCAACTACTGATGAATCAAGATTTGTGGCAAGCTCGCTCACCTTCACATTTTGAAAAAGCGCAGCTCCATTCCATACATGGAGACCTAAATATCCGATATTATAAAGTGATACTGAAGTATCTATTACGGGCAAATATTGATCTTCCCAATAGACTTTAATATTGTCTGCTTCAACTTTTACTTTTAATTGATAAATCTCTCCTTCTTGAACGTCTACTCTAACCTCTTCTTTTAGTCCACCCTCATCCCGCGCATCCTTTAGTCGAATAAGACCTGCACTTGGTACTATTTGAACCATATAGGAATCCCAAACATCATCACCAGACCGAAACACCAAAGTGGCATCAGCTGCCTGGTCCACTATCTTTATGTCAGCTTCATATATAAAGTCTTCCGATTGGACACTTGAAATTGCCATAACATTTTCATAAGGTTCCGAAGTTAACTTTAAACCTTGATCAGTGTCTTCTAGTTTCCCTTTTCCGTTTATGTTCCAATCAGATAAGTTCGTATTTGCTTTATTTACAGGTACCTCCTCATTTCCATTATCCGTTACTTTTTGTTTTGCTGCTAAATGGTTATTATAAAGAAAGATGGATACTAATATTCCTGCCAAAGATAATAAAAATAAACGACAAAAGTTAAACTTGAAATTTCTCATACAATAATCGCCTCCCAAAATTTTTTTCAACTTTGATTAATTAATCAGTCCTTCTAAGCTTCTCCCGCTATGTCAACCGGTTGACATAAAAGACTTTAAGATCCAAAATATTCCTACCATACCCTGATTAATATCATATAGTAAGCGATTTCATATGTCAATCGGTTGACATATATTTAATTTATATTTATTAATCTAAATAGCAGCTTCAAAATCACTGCTAATCAGTAGGTTTTTAAACTCTTGCTTTATAAGACTGTATCCCTGGCAACTTTAAAATAAGCATATTTTGGTCATTGTTTTTTTGCATTAGGATGCTTATTTCTGTTATCCCACTTATTTTCTTTGTGTTTCTCGATATTTGAAGTGAGGTATTACAAACAATTAGCACTGTAACGAAATTTACTCGGCTTCCATATGATTCAATTACAAAAATAAATATAACACCTGCAATAAATCATTTGGTTTTTAGCCGGTGATCCACGTCCATATAAGATAGGAATAATTTGAAATAATAAAAAGGGAAGGACCAAGCAAGTTCTTTGGGAAGTGAAAAAATGTAAATATTTAAAATTAATGAGGTCGCATAAACAATTAATGAGGTTGGTTTCTTAATTTTTTCAGGAAAATGGAGAATCAGTATACCAGCCAGTATAACGTATAAATACGAAAATATGGCATGATACCAAGGGAAATCTATTAATATCAGTGGAAAGATAAAAGGATGGATGCGCATGACCAAATATTTTACCTGCTTCCACTTATTTATTTCCTCATCATGCCACCACATTTTTCCGTTTTTCTTCGCATTTACACTTATCCCG
Source organism: Gracilibacillus oryzae (assembly GCF_009498735.1). Lineage (GTDB taxonomy): Bacteria > Bacillota > Bacilli > Bacillales > Amphibacillaceae > Gracilibacillus > Gracilibacillus oryzae. The sequence goes on along the minus strand of NZ_ML762455.1, from coordinate 14,184 downwards.
CCTACTATATCAACAAATAACAACACGATAATTAACCATTGCCACCAATCCGATTGAGATTACAAAATAGTAATTTAACTAGGAATGGGATAATAAAACCAATAATCCATGTGAAATTATTTTCTAACTTAGTGGCTTTGGCCCAGCTTCTTTGCCCAGAAACCTGATATAAATGAAACATCTGTCAAACCCCTATCTAGTTATAAACAGGTTCCATACAAACTACAGTTTGTCTTTTTTATAACATATATTGTACTGTAAACATATAAAGAACTTTATAATACTGTTAAATAAACCTATTTCTGTCAAACATTTAATTCAACGAAGATATTATGGTCATTACAAATAACTTTCATTTAATTAATTTAGAAATACATATGTTCCATAATGTTTAGTATAAGATGCGGAAATCTTTTTAAGTCGTTTTATTAATTATAATCTGCGGTTGCAGGAAATCTTCGTTAAAATTTGTTTCTTCAGGATTGCTTATCATTTCCATCATATGCCTTACAGCTGTTACTGCAATGTCTTCTATTGGCTGTTTGATTGTAGTTAATTGTGGTAGTAATCGACTTATTGTACTTGTTCCGTCATAACCTACTATTTTTAATTGATTGGGTACAGCTATATTTAATTCTTCTGCAATTTGCAAGCACTTCGCAGCAATCATGTCATCGCTTGCGAAAATCCCATCTGTTTCTGGACGTTCTTGAAAGACTTTTCTCACGGTATAACTGATTTCTCTTTCATCTAGTGGTCTTTTTACTATATACGTTACAGGGTTTTTAACAAGATCTTCATATGCTTCTCTTCTTAATTGAGTTGGCGTCTCTAATTCTTGAGGCCCATTAATATGTATAATAGATTTACATCCACGATTAATTAGGTGCTCTACAGCCATCTTACCTCCTTCATAATTATTAGAACCGACCACTGGAATCGATGGAGAAAGATAATGGTCGATAGCTATGATAGGGAGTTGAGATTTCTTATAAGTTTCAATGCCCCGGTTGTACGAACAAACAATTATTCCATCTACTTGGTTTCTAATTAGCATAATAGAATAAGCCTCTTCTTTCTCAGGCTGACTAAGACTATTACACAATATAACTCTATACCCCATTTCAGAGCAAGTTCTTTCTATCCATAGCGCCAACTCACTATAGAAGGGATTTGAAATATCCGGAATAATTAGTCCGACTAAATTAGTTCTTTTTTTATATAATGATCTAGCTAAATCATTTGGGTAGTAATTTAATTCCTTCATCGCATTCTCGACTTTTTGTTTTGTTTTTTCACTGATATACCCACGATTATTTATTACACGGGATACCGTTGTCGGCGATACACCAGCAACTTTGGCCACATCATTTAATTTAATTGTCATATTATGCCCCCTTTTCATTCCTTTTAATATATTTGATCATACATCATATATGAAAACGTTTAAAATAATTTGTATCTTTTATCTGGATAAAAGAAGCACAAACTATCTCCAAGTGGAAAAACGAAAAAGGAGCCTGACAACAGCTCCCTTCTCCAATATGCTTCACAGCAGACTTCTTTCTAATATTTTCATCTGATAAAAATAGCCCCTTTTTTCCATAAGCTCATAGTAGGAGCCTGACTCTACAATATTGCCGTGATCCATCACAATAATCTGGTCCATTTTTTCTAATCCATACAAACGGTGACTCACCAGGAGCAGAGTGTCTCCATCGACCTGTTCAAAAATGTGTTGATAGATCATTTGCTCAGTTTGTGCATCTAAAGAAGATGTTGGTTCATCTAAGATCCAGAGATTCCCCTTTTTCAACAGTGCTCTGGCAATTGCAAGACGCTGCTTCTCGCCGCCAGACAGGTTTTCCCCATTTTCCGATACATTGGCATCAAGTGCAAGATGACCAAGATTCACTTCTGCTAATGCCTTTTCCATTTGCTGGTCATCCAGTTGGTTATCTGCAAGTAACAGATTATCACGGATTGTTCCATAGAAAAGATGGTTTTCCTGTAAAACAACTTTTGTCTGCTGCCAAATACTTGCAGCATCAATTGTTGCTAAGCTTTGATTATTCCAATGGATTTCCCCAACTTGTACTTGCTGCATTTTAAGAATCAGCTGCAGCAATGTTGACTTACCAGAACCACTGGCTCCAATAAGCGCTGTTTTTGATCCAGCTGGTATGGTTAAAGACAAATCCGGAATGGTTGCCCGCCAATCCCCCATATAACTGAAGCTTATTTGCTGAAGTGAGATTTCAGGAGCACGGTCTAATAATTCTATCGGCATTTTGCCATCATCTGCTTGTATATCAGGGTCTTCTGCTACATCATATAATCTGGTGGCAGCACTCTTGCTCTCTTCCATATAAATTGGAAACACTGCCATCGGTGCAGCAGGCTCAAAAACAGTCAGTGAAATCATCACAAGCATCGCCAGAAAAATGCCGTCCAATTCACCATTTGCAACCAGATATGCACCAACTGCTAAAACAAACCAGCTCACTATCGAAGTGATAAAGCCATTTACTGATTGACTGTACGCTTTGTTGATATTTTCCTGTTTCTGCTGCTTTAGATAGGTTTCCGATTGTTCCAAAAGCTGAGTTTCCTTTGTCTGCAATTGCTGAAAAAGTTTTAGATCACGAAAGCCATACATGAATTCGGTGACTTCAATCGACAGTGCTCCCCGTTCTTGCTTCACCTTGCCGCTAAGCTTTGCTTGTCTCAGGTAGAAGAGTGCAGGAATTGCAATTGTTGTCAATAGAAAGCCAACAAGCATTATTACAGCAATTGCTGCAGAATAAAAGCTTGCGAAAAAAACTGTGCTAATAAATACAAGCAATAAAACAATCGGTGGATAAAACACGCGTAAGAAGAAATTCTGCAAGCTTTCCACATCGCCAACAATTCTGGCTAATAAATCACCACTAGTGTATTTGCGGAAAAGGTGCGGTACAAGCGGTTCTAATTTCTCGAAAAAGGTTATCCTTAAATTGCTTAAGATTGTAAAGGTTGCCCTGTGCGAGTACAGACGCTCTCCATATTTCGCACCAGCTTTTATTAAACCAAGTAGTTTCACTGCTGATGTAAGAATAATTAAAGTATAAAAGGGAGGTGTTAAGGCAGCCTTCGAAATCAGATAACCACTTGCGGCGAAAAGGGCGACACTGCTGATACCTGCAACAAATCCGCAGATGATAGCCAGCAGGATATCTTTCTTTTCCAGTAACATAAGTTTTATGATCTTTTGAAGACTCCTCATGCCTTTTTGCCTCCTTGCTGAATTGTCACCATTTTACGGTAACTTGGTAATGTATCAAGCAGTTTCTCGTGTGTGCCTTTGCCTAACAACCGGCCATTTTCCAGGAATAAAATTTGATCAGCTGATTTGATTGTGTGCAGCCGATGGGCAACGGTGATCACTGTAGCTGTTTCATTTAATTTCTGAATCGATTGCTGTAATATCTTCTCTGTCGCAAGATCAAGGCCACGTGTAGGTTCGTCCAATAGAACAACACTCGGCTGCTTCAGAAAAGCACGGGCAATAGAAATCCGCTGTTTCTCCCCACTCGATAACCCTCTGCCAGCTTCTCCTATCCTTGTTTCATATCCCTTTTCAAATGATTCAATTAATGGGGCAATCCCCGCTGACTCTGCAGCTTTTTGAACTGCTTTTTTGTCAGCATTGTTTGTTACACCTAACAGGATATTTTCCTGGATCGTCCCTGAAAAAATATAAGGATGCTGTGAAATATAGGCAAGCTGATCTAACCATGAGCTTTGAGAATAGTAAAGCAGATCCTCATTCTGAATCGTTATTCTTCCACTGTCTGGCTGAAGCATTCCAGATAACAGCTGAAGCAAAGTTGACTTTCCCGCTCCACTTGCACCAACTATCGCAATTTTTTGTTTAGGTAAAAATGTTGCCTCAATATCCTGCAGCTGAAACTCACTCGCCGGGAACTGATAGCTAAGTTTATCTAATTGGATGATTGGCGGGTTGGACAGTACAGGTAATTCTTTTTTACCATAATGAATATTGCCAGATTTCTCATCAAACTCTTCCAGTACTTTTGCTGCAGCTCCCATGCTGCTTCTGCCATTGTGAAAAGTCGTACCAAGTTCTTTTAAGGATGTAAAAAATTCCGGCACTAATATTAAAATCACAAAAGCCGGGAAGAAAGAAATGCTCTCATAGATAATTAACTGAATCGCCAGTTCAAGCGCAACAATCCCTATACTAAGCATCGAAATGAGTTCTAAAGCAAATGACTGTGTAAAAGCAACTTTTAAGATATCCATTGTGGTGTCCCGAAACCCCAGGCTGCTTTTTTCCAGTTCATGCTGCTGTTGTTTTGTCCGGCCAAACAGCTTTAAAGTGACAAGCCCTCGCAGCATATCTAAGAAAGCACCTGAGAATGATGCCAGTTTATCTAATTTTTCCTCCGATTTTTTCTGTGTCTTTATCCCGATAATGATCATAAAAATCGGGATAAAGGGGGCAGAAACTAATAAGATAAGACCTGAATTGATATGCTGTGTAAATATCACGATCAGCATCAGCAATGGGGCAAATGTACTTTGCATCACTTGGGGAATAAACTGACTGTAAAAGCTGTCCATCTCATCAACACCATCTAACAGCATACTGACTTTTCTGCCCGTTTGTCCTCTTCCTGCAAGTGGCAAATCTATTTTTGCATATTTAATCAGAAGTTTTTTTCTGACATTTCGTTTGACATCTGTTGCAATGGAGACACCAATCCGTTTACTGACATAATCTGCTGCGAACCTGAGCAGCAGGATGAATAACAAGACCAGAAGCCACGGGATCATATCAGAAAAAGATTGATTGTGCAAAAAAACTCCATCAATAACCTTTGTCATCATAAAAGCCTGAGCAATAATGGCTATGCCAAAAAGGAAGGTGAAAATTACTAAAAGATAGATTCTCTTTTTATGCATCCAAACTGTTTGCTTAATATTATCCATAAACTATTCCATCCTTCGGCAGTAATTTACTTCTTTCCTTTAGCATAGTCCGCATCGAATAAAAATAACCGCATAAGCAGAATAAGGGAAGGAACCAGCATTAACAATCCCCCGATAAATGCTGCAATAAGAGCAATGGCCATTGATTCATTCGTAACACTTGATGCGATATGAATGTATGGATCCAGCAAGTATGGATACTGGGCCATTCCATAACCAAAAAATGCGAAGAAAAACTGCAGCATAACAGCTATAAATGCTAGCCCGTAATTTTTTCCCATATATAATAATGCAAGAGATAGCAGGAAAAAGGCGACAGACAAACCAAATATCCACCATAGATCAAGCATATTATTATAATGGCGCTCATTATTTTGACTTAATGCTATCATTGTTGTAAGTGCCATAATAATAGTAGGGGTTGCCCAGAATAGTGCCCATTTTCTTACTAATTGAAGTGCCGGCTGATCATTCGCGCGAGATGCATAATATGTTAGAAAACTGGCACTAATGAACAAGATAGAAACAATCGCCAAAGCGACAATGCTCCAATTTAATCCGCTAGTGAATAGTTTCCAGTGATCCAATGAGACAACACCATTCGCTTCTGATATAAAACCACCTTCTGAAAGTGTAAAGGCCACAGACAATGCTGCAGGAATCAGAAGTCCTGTTGCGCCGTACAGAAACATATAAACATTGCTTTGCTTAGATCCATAATTTTCAAATGCATAGAATGATCCGCGGATTGCAATCAGTACAAGTGCAAAACTTGCCGGTACCAGTAAGGCAGAACCGTAGTAATAGGCTGTATCAGGGAAAAAGCCGACAATCCCCACAATAAAGAAGACGAGAAATACATTAGTTACTTCCCATACAGGAGACAGATACCTCGAAATCAGTTTGTTAACGACATGCTCCCGTTTCGTAACTTTTGCATAAAAAGCAAAGAAACCTGCACCAAAGTCAACTGATGCGACAATAATATAACCATACAAAAACAGCCATAGTACAGAGATCCCGATTAGTTCATAACTCATTTCGTTTCCCCCTCCCTTAGCTCTGGGTAATGCTTTTCTAATTCTACTTCAGCAGGGTTATCTTTAAATAACTTCCTTAAGGTGATGGCAAACAGTGTACCCAGTACAATATATAGCAGTAAAAACATAAAAAACATATGCACGATATATGGTGAAGAAGTCGCTGCTTCATCCACTGTCATATATCCTCTTAAAATCCACGGCTGTCTGCCCACTTCTGCGTAAACCCAGCCAAACTCGACAGCTAACATGGCAAGAGGACCGCTGATTGCCAGGAGCCAAAGCATCCAGTTTTTATGAACGTTCCAGCGTTTAAATTTACTTAACAGCAAGTAAAGAAGTGAAATACCAATGAGAAACATGCCAATCGAAACCATTAAATCAAACATATAATGAACCCAAAGCGGTGGACGTTCGTCTTCCGGTGTAGCTTCAAGTCCTGTTACCTCACTTGCAAAATTTCCATGAGCTAAAAAGCTGAGAAAACCAGGTAAACGAATCTCACCTACCACTTCATTCTCTTCATTCAACCAGCCGAATAACACCAGATCGGCATTCTCTTCTGTTTCAAAGTGCCATTCCGCAGCAGCTAACTTCTCCGGCTGATGTTCTGCTAAATATTTTGCAGATAAGTCACCAGCAATGGCAGTTAATACACTAAAAATAAAAATAGAAGCAACGGTCATTTTTAATGCTTTTTTATGATAACTTGCAGCACCCTTTTTCCGTAATAAAGCAATTGCCGCAATGGTTGCCAGTATGGCTGCAACAGTAAGGTAGGAGCCACCTAAGACATGGGCAATTCTTGTAGGTGCTGAAGGATTTAACATTGCTTCAATCGGATTAACCGCTGCGAATTCTCCATTATCCATCGTAAAACCATCAGGAGAATTCATAAAAGAGTTGACTGTGGTGATAAAGACGGCAGATATTCCTGCACCAAATACTACTGGCAGGGAAATCAGCCAGTGTGTATACTTTCCTTTGAAGCGATCCCATGTATATAAGTAAATTCCCAGGAAGATCGCCTCAAAAAAGAATGCAAATACTTCCATAAACAGTGGCAATGCAATCACATTACCTGCAAGCTGCATAAAATTCGGCCAGACTAATGAAAGTTGTAAAGCAATGGCAGTCCCTGTAACAACACCTATCGCTACTGTGATCACAAAGCCTCTTGACCAGCGTTTGGCTAATAAGATGTAGTGATTGTCCTTCTTTTTAATGCCGATAAGTTCAGCTAATGAAATAAATAATGGCACACCAACACCTAATGTAGCGAAAACAATATGAAAAATTAACGTCATCGCTGTAATTAATCTGCTGACCATGACCGTATCGAACTCCATTTTGTAACCTCCCCAAATCTATTATGTGAAATATTGATCAAATAAGTCTGTGCTTATAACTCACTCTGTTGTCTCAAAAGCTGTACTGCATCCTTCATCATTCTTAAAAATCTTTAGGAACTGGTTAGTTGAATAAGTGAATATATATTTATAAACCGTCCTTTGGTTTGGTTTTCTTAGTAGTAGTCAGTTACAGAAAAAAATCATGCGTTCTTATAAATCAGTCGATTCTGACTCTTTTCTTTTCCCTTTTCCCCCTTTATTTAAACAATATCCATCTAGCACGCTTCTTGCGACTTCTCGCTCCTTCTTGCGACTTCCTGCGCTCTTCTTGCGACTTCCTGCGCTCTTCTTGCGACTTCCTGCGCTCTTCTTGCGACTTCCTGCTCTCTTCTTGCGACTTCCTGCTCCTTCTTGCGACTTCCTGCGCTCTTCTTGCGACTTCCTGCACTCTTCTTGCGACTTCCTGCACTCTTCTTGCGACTTATCGCTCCTTCTTGCGACTTCCTGCACTCTTCTTGCGAATTTCTGCGTTCTTCTTGCGACTTCCTGCTCTCTTCTTGCGACTTCCTCGCTTCTTCTTGCGACTTCTCGCTCCTTCTTGCGACTTCCTGTTCCCTTCTAATGTTGCCACAACTTCTTTCAATGCTATCAATGATAACTAAGTGAAATATTGAACATAATATTTCGCAGATTTTATTATTTATGATGCTCCTCCTGTATTTTAAATGATATAGGAAGAGAAGATATGATGAATATTTGATGATTTTATGATTTTTTTGTGACCAAATAGCTGGAAGCATCTTTATCAAGCGAATTGAAGGGATAACAATTGATTAGTATGCTGACTTGTCATCCCTTCAATTAATCATTTCAGGGCCGCTCTATTCCTGATGCTCTTCATGGACAGATTCTTCCCCATGTTCATGCCTGTGCTCATCGTGTGGATGTTCTTCGTCCTCTTCCATATTTTCATATTCTTCGTCTGCCACATTTCCTACGTTAAATTCCTGTGTCGGCATTGTGTGCATCGCTCTGGCTGTCACATGAGCGGTAACCTCGTAAATACCTTGCTCCTCAAAAGTATGTGCTAAAGCATAAACTCCTTCGCCCTCATGTTCTGATTCTATACTAACAGATTCGTCTCTCTTTCCTTTTTCCCAGATTTCAAATAGGACTTCATCTGCGTCTTCCACAGGCTCTTCACCATGTGTGACTTTTACTTGGATTGTTTCTTCTTGTCCTGGTAAAAAGACGTCAGGTTCTGTTATAAAATTCACCTCTAAAGCTGCCAGCACCTCTGCATCATCACTTGCAGAATCCGCTGCATTTGACTCTTCTTCGCCAGGATTGCCACAAGCTGCTAAAATTAAGCTGACTAGTAACATTACTAATAATAACTTTTTTGTCATATTATTCACCTGCTTCATTCAATATTTTTATATGGTCTACAATTTCTTCATAAGGAACGTTCTGATAACCGCTCTATCTTTTTATAACACTAATTTGTGAAAATGCTGTGAAGTCTAGCTAGTATTCATAATTTTGCAACAACAGAAATCCTTTAAGAACGATTATTAGATAATATTGATTACGTGAGACGATCAATCTGATACAGTAATTGACTGAACGAATTACGAAACACTATAAACCAATGTAAACTATCCCAAACTGATATTGATTGAAAAAAATAAAAGGAGTATCTTAAATTAGAAATTCAAACTGCGCATCAAAACCAATTGCTTAATCATTTATTGAGCGGGGGAACCATTTTCGATAAACAGTTACTTTGTTTATCTTGGGGTGAATCTTAATATTTTGTTAAGAAGGGGTACTCTCAATCCCTAATCCGACAGCTAACCTCGTCAGCATTTCTGAGAGAAGGGGTTAATTTATTGACCACTCTTCTTTAGGAGTGGTCTTTTTGTGCTTACTTTTAGGAAAGAAGAAAGAGAAATGAAAAAAATTCACTATTTGAGTTGGAGGGAGCCTGTTAATTTACAGGCTGGCGATTGAGCAAGACCCTGATTGAGAAAGAAGGATTGTAAATGTGGAAGTATAAAAGTTGGAGTCCTCCGCAAATCATTATTTTGACTTTTTGTGCTTTTATTTTATTTGGTACTATTCTGCTTAAATTGCCTCTTGCTTCGACGCAGTCCATAAGCTGGATTGATGCATTGTTTACAGCAACTACCGCCATGAAAGTTACTGGATTAGCAGTTGACGATACTGCTGGCAGTTTTACTTACTTTGGTGAAATGGTGATTGCCGGATTAATCCAGGTAGGCGGATTAGCCATGACCATGCACGGCATGACATTAATTGTGACAGCAACATTTATCTTAACCATCACAGAAAATCAGCCCTTTCTTGTGATTTTATTTGAAGTCATATCTGCGTTTGGAACGGTTGGCCTTTCCATGGGAATAACAGGGTCCTTAACCATTACGGGAAAAGTGATCATCATTATTATTATGTTTCTAGGAAAAGTTGGTCCACTGACATTGGCTTTCGCTATTGCTAAGACAACTAGAGCGAGAATAAAATATCCAAGCGAAGATGTAATGACAGGATAACTAGTTACTGGCGTTAGATTATTTTCCTAACGCCAGCCTGTTTTCTATTATGGTTTTAAAATCGTTTTAATACTGCCATCTTCCTTCTTATCAAAAATACGGTAAGCTTCGGCAGCTTCTGATATAGAAAAGGAATGGGTGATAATGTCTGTCGGATCGATAAGTTTATTTTCTACCATCTTATATAGTGCAGGCATCATATGAATAACAGGAGCTTGACCCATTGTAAGGGCAACATTACGTGTGAAAAAGTCGCCAAGCGGGAAGTTGTTTGCTTCTGTTCCATATACACCTGTTAACTGAACAACCCCGAATTTCCGGACAGCTTGTGAAGCAGTGATAATCGGACTGATAGTGCCATATTGATTATCGCCTTCCGAACCGAATGTATTATCAGGAGGCACCGTCCCGTCCATACCAACACAATCTATGACTACATCTGCACCACCTTTTGTTAGTTCATGCAGCTTGCTGCCAATTTCTTTATTTTCTTTAAAATTGATCGTCTCTACATTATTTGCTTTTTTGGCATGGGCAAGGCGGTGATCTACATGATCAACAGCAATAACACGTTCCGCTCCTTTGATCCATGCAAATTTCTGTACCATCAAGCCAACAGGCCCTGCTCCCAGAACAATAACTGTGTCTCCTGTTTTCACACCACTATTCTCGACACTCCAATATGCAGTCGGAATCACATCTGAGAGAAAAAGGACACTCTCATCATCTAATTCACTGTTTTCCGGAACTTTAAATGAAGAAAAGTCAGCATAAGGAACACGCAGATACTCCGCTTGTCCTCCTGGATAATTTCCATTCGCTTTTGAATAACCAAAAAGTCCCCCTGGTTCTCCATGTGGATTAGAGTTATCACACTGGCTTTCCATATGGTTGCTGCAATAATAACAATGACCACAGCTTACGTTAAATGGAATGACCACACGATCCCCTTTTTTTAAGGTTTTCACATCTGGTCCTACTTCTTCCACTATTCCCATTGGTTCGTGTCCAATGATGTAATCTTGTGGTAAAGGAAACCCTCCGTGATAAAGATGCAGATCAGATCCGCAAATTCCTGTAGCTGTTATTCGGACAATCATATCATCATTCTGCTGAATGGAAGGTGCTTCAACTTCTTTTACTTCTACCCGTTGTTTTTCCTGGAATGTTACTGCCTTCACAACAATCATCCTCTCCTGATAGTGAAATTGATAAAGGTTATCCAAATGGCAAAGAGCTAACCTCATACCTAACCCCTACCCTGTGATATAAAACATTAAACCATTCGATCATCTGGTGATGAAATAGCTATGATTTTCTTCTCTCCAAAATAATACTGAGGTGTTAGTGAATAAAGTAACGTTGCATATAATTGGTGTATGCGACATAAAAATTATAATATTTATATTAAGTTACATTAGGAGGTGTGTTATGGAGTTTGTATATCCCATCGTAGAAATTAGACAGATCAACCAAATGAAACAGTTCTTATACCAACAATCCGAAAGGGATTATCTTCTTTTTGTTATTGGAATAAATACCGGTCTACGTTTAAAAGATCTGCTGCACCTTAAGGTTCATCATGTCTCAGACGGAAAAATATTATATGACTTTATCTGCCTCAATGAAAAAGATCCGCCATATTTCCTTAATAACAATTCAAAAAAAGCATTAGCAAATTATTTAGAAACTGGTAATATTGCAACATGCGATTTTCTTTTCAAATCTAAGAAAAGCAAACACCCTATCACACGTCAACAAGCATATCGAATTATCAATCAAGCTGCCAAAGAAAGTGGAATAACAAAAAAAGTCGGTACACACACTTTAAGAAAAACGTTTGGATATCATGCGTACAAAAAAGGGGTAGCGATATCATTACTGCAAAAAATATTTCATCATTCTTCTCCAAGTGAGACATTCGATTATTTAGGCATAGAGAAAGAAGAGAATACTATTATCCAAATAGATGTCAATTTATAGGCATCACTCCATATTGCCATTAGTGTAGATTCCACAGAAAAATTACTTATACTAACATTCTCTAGATTATGTAAATTAGTTAGAAGAAGGGAGCTTAAACATAGTGGATCATTCATTGCTATCATTGGAACATTTTATTTTCATTACTTCGATATTATTAATTATTGGTGTTTTAACAACTAAAATATCTTCAAAATTAGGGGTCCCTGCGCTGATATTGTTTATCGCAGTTGGTATGATAAGCGGAAGTGAGGGACTTGGTTTTATTTATTTCGACAATGCAGAGTTAGCACAGATTATTGGGATTATAGCCTTGGTCATCATCCTGTTTGAAGGTGGTTTGCAAACAAAGTTCTCAACAGTTAAAGCTGTCGCTAAGCCAGCATTATCTCTTGCTACATTAGGTGTTCTTATTACAACCACCTTAGTTGCTGTTGCAGCAAAATTAATTCTTGATATCGGTTGGCTTGAGGCCTTTCTATTTGGTTCTATCGTTGGTTCAACGGATGCTGCTGCCGTTTTTTCTGTTTTAAAAGGTCAAAATGTCAAAGAAAGACTTGGTGCTACACTTGAGGTTGAATCAGGTACTAATGATCCTATGGCTGTCTTTCTTACCATTTCTTTTATTGAATTATTAACCATTGACAATCCATCATATGTAATATTAATCGGCTTATTTTTCTGGCAGATGGGGTTAGGCTTATTAATTGGCTTTATATTTGGAAAAATAGGGGTTTACTCGATTAATCGTATAAATTTAGATTCCAGCGGCTTATACCCAGTATTTGCAGTGTGCTTTGCTTTATTAGCATACAGCATAACAGATTTTGCGAATGCAAGCGGGTTGTTAGCGGTTTATTTAGCTGCCATGATGATTGGTAATGCTGATCTAACTTATCGTCATTCGATTGTAAAATTCAACGAAGGATTTGCCTGGATTATGCAAATTCTTATGTTTATTATTTTAGGTTTGCTGGTTTTTCCATCACAGCTATTTACATTTGATGTAATTTGGAAAGGACTGTTATTAGCAATAAAATTAATACTTGTTGCAAGGCCAATTGCTGTAGTCTTCTCCATTATCCGCATGGGGTTTAACTGGAGAGAGAAAATATTTCTTTCATGGGCAGGGCTTAGAGGTGCAGTGCCGATTGTTCTAGCCACATTCCCTTTACTTGCGGGCATAGAGGATAGCCAAATGATTTTTAATGTCGTATTTTTCGTCGTATTAACTTCGACATTATTGCAAGGCTCTACCATAACACCATTTGCTAAAGTATTAAATCTTACAGGACCAAAGAAAGTAGAATCCACCCATTCTTTGGAACTAGTGTCGATTGGAAAGGCAAATGCGGAGATAGTAGAATATGAAGTTAATGAAGAATCTTTAATTAGAGACTCTACTATAAAAAATATTGACTTGCCTAAAGATGTACTTATCAACGCGATTATAAGACAAAATGATCTGGTAACACCAACAGGGGATACACAAATTCAGACAGGTGATATCTTGTATATCTTAGTTTCCAAACAAAGGAAAAATGAACTAAATGAGGTATTAAAAATGTAATTTAGTTTTTTACGCATTCTATTAAGCAATTTACTTTTTCAAACTGATTACTTATAATAGGAAAGATGAATGGAGGTGTTTAACGTGCGATCGACATTTTTACTTTTTATGGTATCATTATTAATTTCTGCAACAGCCATTTTCCATACAGTTGACAATACAGAATATTCTGTATCATCTGGTGAAAATGAAGTAATTATCACTTCTCAGGAAATGGTTATGTCCGATGATGCTATCACGGAACAGGCATCCCATTCTGTTCAAAAAACAAAATCTACCTTACCTGTCATGAAAGCTGGTAACACAAATATTTTCTTATCAGATGCAGCAATCAATCCAAATTATTTTGGACAGGATTATGAGAATAACCAAATCCAGCGTTATTGTTGTGTTATTCAGCATACCGCCAATTACCTCTAAACAACATCTCTTTTTTAAGTCTATTCCAGGCTTATTTATTGACCTTTCTTTTCCTAAAACCATATTTTTCAAAAACGCCTTATTTAAGGCTTATTTATCTTGGAATTTAATAATATATTATAAGTGCGTGTTCAATAAATCGGCAAATTAGAAGCAAGAAGGTCGAGGCGGTTTAGTGAGGAGCATCGGAACGTATGGGTTGAATACGTGAGAAGCGGACGCACAAACCAACGAAGAGATTCGCCGCTTAT
>NZ_ML762454.1:27015-44046 GCF_009498735.1 Gracilibacillus oryzae | reverse complement strand
AGGATGGATGCCCGTTAGTAAAATTCTTTCAAAAGAAATAAAAACTGTCAGAGTATCACAGCACACCATAAAAAAGGAGTTAAAGAAATTTTGAGAAAACAATAGTATTTTAAAGATATTTGAATTATATAGAGGGAGGGATTTTATGAGAATACGGTTGGCTAACTTAAGCGATGTTCCTCGTATTGTTACGGTTCATGTTCATAGTTTGAAAGCATCTCATGCAGATTTTTTACCTGCAGATTTTTTGTCTGGTCTGGACGGAAATTATTCTACCGCTCGATTTAGGAAAGCATTAAACTTGCCGGAAAATAAAGAAAAGATCTATGTAGCGGAGGAAGAAGGGGCGGGCATTATTGGATTTGTATGGGGTGGCTTGGCACGTAAACAAAATTCTAACGATTCAGGTGAGATATATGCCATCTATATTTTAGAAGAATATCAAGGAAAAGGGATTGGGAAGAAGTTGGTCCAAACTTTGGCTGCAGGATTTTCAACAATGAAAATTAATACAATCATGGTTGATGTATTGGCTGATAATCTTCCATCATGTCAGTTCTATGAAGCGTTGGGCGGAGTGAAGATTGGAGAGGGGAGTTTCGAAGTTGCCGGGGTTAGATTAAAAGATATTACATATGCAATTAGTATAATGTAACTTGGAATAGAAACTATGGAGTGTCTTACAAAAGAAAGAAAAACTATGGTATCATCTTTATAACTGGAAAAGAAAGGATGGTAATTTTCATGCGCAAGATTTACTCTGTCCTATCATTGGTATTTTTCATTATAAGTGTTTTGCCAGTCATCGCAATTCAGGTTAATTATGATATGTTTACATTAGCTGTACTGGGATTAAACGGGCTTATTGGTGTGCTCATGCCTGCGATTTACAGCTTAATCAGCTTGATATTTGGTTTTATGGCGCGAAAAAAAGACCGAAGCTTGCTGCTTGTATTTGGTTTTATTATTTTATTGACCAATCTATCCCTGGCATTTGTGGGAGTCATTGGTTTTCAAAATCCTTAACGGAAACTTGTCCGGACCATATGATATAATAAACTGGTAATTTCATTAAAGGAGAATACTTATGAAAACGGAACTGAAAACAGAAAAAGAAAAGATGCTTGCAGGGGAAATGTACAGTCCGGAAGATCCGGAATTAGTGAAGGGTCGCGAAAGAGCAAGACGAATTGTAAGGTTATACAATCAGACAATGGAAACAGAAGAGGAAAAGCGGACGGAAATGTTAAAAGAATTGCTGGGATCAACTGGTGAAACAGTTCGGATGGAGCCGAATATCCGCTTTGATTATGGATCCAATACACATGTTGGGGAAAACTTTTTTGCTAATTTTGACTGCATTATTCTCGATGTTTGTGAAGTGCGGATTGGTGATAATTGTATGCTTGCACCTAGTGTGAGACTCTATACTGCCACCCATCCAATTGATCCTGTTGAGCGAAATTCTGGCAAAGAATTTGGAAAACCAATTACGATCGGTGACAATGTGTGGATTGGTGGAAGTTCGATCATTAATCCAGGTGTAACGATTGGAAACAATGTGGTCATTGGTTCAGGATCTGTTGTGACAAAAGATGTCCCGGATAATGTCGTCGTTGCCGGAAATCCTGCCAGAGTGATTAAGCACGTAGAAGTAAAATGAAGAAGATCATTCTGATTGGTTCAGGCGGATCAGGCAAGTCCACACTGGCACGTCAGTTGGGTGAAGCTTTACATATCGAAGTTTTTCATTTAGACGCAATGTTTTGGAAACCGAATTGGGTGGGAGTTAGTCGGGATGAACAGAAGAAAGTGCAACGTGAATTAGTAAAGCAAGACGAGTGGATTATTGATGGAAACTATGGAGGAACAATGGAAATCAGGCTCCAGGCTGCTGATACGATTATTTTTCTGGATATGCCTCGGTTGCTCTGTGTCTACAGGGCAATGAAAAGAATGCTGAAGTACCGGAACAAAACACGTCCAGATATGGGAGAAGGCTGCCCGGAACGATTGGATTTTCATTTTCTCAAGTGGATCTGGAATTACCCGAAAACGAAGCGGCCGCAGATTATGGAGAGGTTGGAGCAGCTGTCTCAAGAGAAGCAGGTGATTATTTTTCATTCACCAGCAGAAGTAAAGCGATTTCTTGAGACGCTTCGTTAGTTTTTTAAAATATGACCAGTTAGATAATAAGGTGCCGATAGAAAAGGACTGCTTAAAGTCCTTTTTTTGTTTTACCTAAATGGAGAACTGACGATATAACCGATATAGAAAAACACTTCACGCAGGAGGAATGGAACTTTGCTATGCCATGTTTTATAAGCAGAACTTTGAGTAGGTGATGAATATGCTTCCATACCAATATTTTTTGCCATCAGCATTGCTCTTTTCATATGCAGTGGGTCGCTGACAATGGCAAATGTGTGGAAGTTTTCCTCTAAGGCAATTTCGTTAGCGTATGTTAAGTTTTCTTCTGTGATGCTTGATTCGGTTTCCAATAAAATGTCATCAGCATTCACATTTTGCTTCATTGCATATTCCCTTGCAACCTCAGCTTCTGCAAATTTATCGCCTTCAGCCTTGCCGCCGGTGAAAATAATGTTATCAACATAATCATTTTCATACAGCCAGATAGCATGATTGATTCTTTCACGAAAAACAGGTGATGGCTCTTCTCCCCAAACAGCAGCCCCGAGGACCACTGCCACATCGGTTTTAACTAATTGAAGTTTGTTACTAAAAGTCCAGATTCTAAAAGCCGAAAAACTAATAAAAGCAAGGATCAGAACGATGATAATAATAGCAAGTTTAAATCTGAGTTTTTTGGTCAATTTCTATCAATCCTTTAAAGAGGAAGAGTTATTTATTAGAATCTAAAAATAACACCATCTGCTCTTCATCATAATACGTACCTTGAAATTTCAGTGCATTTTTTTCATATGCATACACATTGAAACCAAGGGATGTATACAGTTTTTTTGCCCGTTCATTTGTGGCTGCAACCGATAAATAGATTTGCTCTAATCCTGCTAATTGCTCAGCATGCTGCAGGGCTTTTTCTATTAGTTGTCTTCCATACCCTTCCCCCTGGTATGCGGACTGAATATAGAATGCCATAATCTTGGCGCGATGGTATAGTTTGATAAGTGACTCTCTGATTAATGTGATCATACCAACGAGTGATGTATCAACAAAAACGCCAAACGTCCAGCTGTTAGGTGTGTCCAAAAGCTGTTTATATTTTGTAATCGTAAGCTTTTCCTCTTCATCATAGCTGGCAGCAAAAGCAGTGGGGGAGTTGTGCAATGCGTCTAATCTCAGTCTACGGTATTTTGCTGCATCCTTTGGGGTTAGTTGGTTTATTTGCATGGAGATCAGTCCTTTATCGAAATTAATGAAGTTATCTACTTAGCTGAAACAACTATCGTGCTGAAATCTCGTATTAAAATACGCCAATCTTGAGTTGCATCAATGGTGATCATTGTTTCGTTTTCCTTTGCCCCGGCATCATTTATTACATAACCAAGTGCAAATTGATCAGTGGTAAACGTTATTTCTTCATCGTTTGTTTCTTCAAAAGGTCCATTCATTTGATAAATTTCCTTTACCGCCCAATTAGCGTCTGTTTGTCTGACATCTGCCACCCAACTATCTGAATCATTCATTGCTCCTCGAAAGGCAATCAATACCGCATCCTCGTTGAGCTGGTGGATGCCATATATTTCAATTTCTCTGTTTTCATGCGCTTCATCTATAAGAGATAATGCTTCTTCTGGTGTAGTCGCACTTTCCCCGCTGTTGCAGCCGAGAAGAACAAACAACAGGAACAAAGGTGTTAACCACTTCATAAGAAAATCCTCCCAATTACTATTTAATAGTAATATTATATCATCATTGTTAATTATTTGAAGTTAATTTTTTTCTTTCAGAATGAGGATCAGACTATTGTCATGTTATAGAACTCGAACAAGTTACTTTTACATGAAAAAAGTAATCATCATGAGTCATTTTCTCACACTATCCTGTCTTTTATTGATAGGTTTTGTCCCTTTTGCAAAAATAGACAGATTCTATTGTATGATATTTTATAAAATTACTATATTTGCGGAGGTGCAGCATGCTTTTAGGTATTATCGGCATTATTTTATTTATATCATCTTTTATTTATCTTGCTTTTCATTTTATAAAAAAACAGAAGGACAAAGAAAGAAACATCCCATTCAAAGTCTTTCTTTCATTGCTGGCTAGTGGATTTGTCCTGATTCTTCTTGGAGTAAGTTTTAGCGGCGAAAGTAATACAGCTCAACTAGAAGAACAGGAATTAAAGATAGAGGAACTTACAATAGAAAATGAGAACTTAAAGCAGGAGAACCTCACACTTACAGAGGAAGTTGAAAATCTTCAATCAGAAAAAACAAGAGTAGAACAGGAACTGGCAAGTAAAAATAGCGAATTTCAAACATTGAACGAAAAAGCATCCAACCACGCTTCTGAAGTAGATGATTTACATAACAAAATTGCGGAATTAATGACAACGATCGCACAAAAAGAGAAAGAAATCAGTACACTGAATGCCAATGCCGAGGAACAAGCAGTAACAACAAGTAAGGATGTTACCAGTTCTGCTAGTGAGAGTGATGTTTATTATAAAAACTGTACAGTGGCTCGTGATGCAGGAGCAGCTCCGGTGAGAACAGGGGATCCTGGATATGCTAGCCATTTAGATAGAGATGGAGACGGTGTGGGGTGTGAGTGATAGGGTTAGCAGGATGGTTTGGATTGGGCATGCTGCAGTTGTGAAAAACAACAAATCTCAGAGGAAGAAGAAAAATTTGTTGATAAAACAGAAATAAAGAACAAATCTTATTAAATCAGGCAGAGATTTGTTGATTAAAATGAAATAACCTTCCTG
The DNA here is from genome assembly GCF_009498735.1 of Gracilibacillus oryzae. Lineage (GTDB taxonomy): Bacteria > Bacillota > Bacilli > Bacillales > Amphibacillaceae > Gracilibacillus > Gracilibacillus oryzae. The sequence goes on along the minus strand of NZ_ML762454.1, from coordinate 39,131 downwards.
CACGAAAAATGTGCGGGAAGGTTATTATGCAACTATTATTGGTAAGCTTTTACACTTCTTCGGTAATTAACTAAGATCTGCACAAATTTGTATAGCCAAAATATCAATGCAACCAACAATAGTGGTCGAATTACACCGGCGAAGCTCCAGGAAACAAATCCTGTCTCCATTTCGATTGTATTTACATATAGTGCAACTGCTGAGATGACAATAATATAGATGCTCATCGCGAGATTCATATTAAACGCACGTTTGATTGCCTGTTTTTGTTCTTTTTTGTCATAAGAAAATTGCGGCACATCTTCTTCATTACTGTATGACATTGCCCAGATCGAATAATTAAGGATGGTGGAACTTGATGAGAATTTGAGCTTCCAGCCGACTTCTTGATGAATCGAAAAATATTGTGGCTGTACTTTATATTCAAAGGTACATTCATATTTGATGTGCCCTGGATCTGTTTTTCGAAAGGTGAACAAAGATGCTCTAACATGCACCAGTTCATATCCTTCTCGTGCTAATTGCTCCAGCCATTTGTTTGTTTTATCTGGTTGATACATCCAGCCTGGTTTGAACTTGCGTATCTTTTTACCTGTGGTTGGTGCCTCAATGGTTGCACCCATTTCTTTCATTTCGAATTTGCGATAGGATTTGAAAATGTATGTTGCCAGGATGGCAAGTGCGGCACCTTGTCCGATAAGGAGCATTAGTACTAGTGAACCTGGCTCATTAAAGGAGAAATCCCCTTCATTCCATAATAAAATCATCGAAATAAGAATAATCGGCAGATGTGTTGCCAGCTGAAAAATAGCTAATGCACTAGAGATATAGGCATGTCTGCGATTTCGTTTAAGAATAGAATCTCTGGAAGGATACAGCGTTATTGTCGATTCATCATTTTCAAGAAAAAGCCAATTCCCTGCAGAGAAAACGATATTCCATCCTTCATTCTGAAGTGTTTCGGGGATGGATGATTGGTTAGGGGAAAACTGTATCCGGTAATTTCGCCTCCTTTTCTCACCTTGTTCAAATGTAAATATTCTTGTCCAGTGATTGACATGGATAAGATGCCAGCCTTCTGCCGCCAAATCTGCAAGCCATTTTTCGGTTTGATTGACCTTGTAACTCCAAAACCATTTCACTTTTTTCCTTTTCATCGAAAATCCTCCTCATAACGTAATGCATGGGCATGGACTTCTTTTAAGCGTTCAATTTCCGCCTGAATCAGTTGCTTTCCTAATGAACTGATTTCATAAATTGTTTTTCTTTTTTCATCGGCATAAATGGTAATAACCTGATCACGCTGCATTTTGGTTATTGTTCCATAGATCGTACCAGATCCGAGTTTCAACCGCCCATTTGTCATTTCCTCCACACGTTTGATAATGCCGTAGCCATGCCGCGGCTCTGTTAGGGAAAGTAAAATGTAGAATGCTGTTTCTGTCATTGGTACGTATTTTTTTATGATCTTTTCCAAAAATAATCAACTCCTATGTCGTGGTGTGACATATATCATATTATGACTATATCACGGTGTGACATAGTTGGTCAAGATGATAAAGAAAAAAATGCGGCCTTTCCTGGAGAAAGACCACATTTTTATGTTAAAATAGCCCCAATAGGTAAATACAGGTGTTTAAGGAGGAGAATGGATATCCATTATAAAACCATTGATCGGGCTTTGTTTTCGAGTGTGTTTGTAGGAATTGTTGTTTTCATTAAGGAGTTTTATTTTCCAAGTTTACATTCGATTGTATCTATATTGATTACAGGGATTGCCGCGTTTGCTGGTTATGTACTTGCGAGCAAGCTCATTCCTGCCAGAGAGAAGGAAAAAAGACAGAAAGATTCTTTGTGACATTATTCGTATCCTATGGTAACAGTTAACTTGAAAAAATGCGTACTAATGCAACATTGTCCTGATAAACATCTCCTTCATATTCTTCTGTCGATAATTCAAAGGAATGACTGCCTTTCCTTCTAACGTTCCCTCTGTGTATTCTCATCTTTTATCCAGAAATCTCCTCATCCATAAATTGGCTCAATTTGTCGAAGAAAGTTCTTTACTAAATAAACATTCACGAACAATCCCGCGAATTTTTGCATAATCTGGACGTTTGCAGAGCACAACTCTTCCTATGCTGTCATAAGATAAAATGACTAAGTAATACCCTCTTATTTTAACGCCCTAAAGTCAGCAAGGAGGGGTTCACATTTGAAGGATAGTGACTACAAACCGAAGCAATTATTAACGAAGCGAGAAAGAGAAGTATTCGAATTACTTGTACAAGACAAAACAACGAAAGAAATCGCCCAGGAATTATTTATCTCGCAAAAAACGGTAAGGAATCATATTTCCAATGCGATGCAGAAGTTGGGTGTTAAGGGGCGCTCACAAGCTGTTGTGGAATTATTGCGAATGGGTGAGCTAGAGCTTTAATAATTTACTGAAGACCAGTTATCAACTGAGGGGGTAGCTGGTTTTTCTGTTTGAAGGGCTAAGAAGAATTTTACGAATCTATTAACCAAAAAAGACCAACAATCCAAAGATCATTGGCCTGCCAATCTATTAAACTTCAAATCTTCTCACATACTGCTGCAATTCTTCTGCCAGTTTCGCCAGTTCTTCAGAGCTTGCATTAACTTCCTGCATTGTACTTGCGGATTGCTGTGCTGATGCGGTGGTTTCTTCTACGCCGGCTGCGGATTCTTCGGCAACTGATGCGATTTCTTCAACACTTGTACTCATTTCCTGTGTACTTGCTGCAATTTCTGCCAATATTTCTGAGATATTTCTGATATTGCCGCCCATTTCATTAACAGAAGCAGTGATTTCCTGGAAAGTATGGCCTGTTTTCTCGATTTGATCTGTTCCTTTTTCCACTTCGACATATCCGTTTTGTAATGTACCGACAACACCTGATGTCTCTGACTGAATGCTGCCAACAATTTCGGTAATTTCCCCAACAGAATCGGATACTTGTTCTGCCAGTTTTCGAACTTCATCTGCTACAACTGCGAAGCCTTTGCCATGCTCGCCGGCACGTGCTGCTTCAATTGCGGCATTTAATGCTAATAAATTCGTTTGTTCAGCGATTTCTTCGATTACACCAACTAATTTTGTTACTTCTTTTGATTTATTGTCCAAGCCTTTGACACTAATAACAGAGTCTTTGATTAATTGATCAATCACACTCATTTGGCTAATGGAGGAAGCCATCATTTCACTGCCTTGTTCTGTTAAGTTCATCACCTTGTTGGATGATTCTGCCACAACGCCGCTTTGATTATATGATTGATCAACTTTTTGAACAAAACCGCTCATATTGTCTGCTAAATCACTTGCATGATTCGCCTGTGATTCCGCACCTGAGGACAATTCTTCCATTGTCGTGGAGATTTGTTCGGCACTTTGCATGACTTCATTGGATGATTGCGTTAATTCCTCGCTCGAACCTAACACTCTGTCAGATGCGTTGGTTACAGAGGTGATCAGTTCTTTTAACTGGCCTTGCATTTCATTGGTGGCATGGACCAGGTCCCCAATTTCATCTTTTCGTTTGCTTGTAAGGGCATCACCACGTAATTTTCCTTGGGCAATCTCTCGTAATCGATTAGACAACTTCTTCATTGGGCTTCCGATGGCACGACCCATAAAGATACCGATTATAATGGCGATAATGGTTGCGATAAGACTAAAGATAATAATAGCGTATTGGATTTGCTTATATGTGTTATTACTTTCCTGGTAAAATTGTTCACCAACTGTGTCCGATAATTCTTTTAGTTCCGTGATATCATTCTTTGCCGCTTGAAATGCGACACCACCTCGTTCTAAACCTTCCAGTGTGATTTCATACTGTTCTGCGTCTAATGTTACTGTGTTTTGTTGCACGATTTCTGAAAAAGATGCCCAGTTTTCCTGAAAGTGAACAAAAGGTTCTAATTCTTGTACATACCCAAATTGAGAGTATTCTTCCAGTATTTGATTAAGTTCCTCGATGTTAGCTAAAGCATTTTGCCCTCTGCTTGGGTCTTCCATGGCCACACCTGAGATCATCTGAACCCTTGTGTCCTCCATTAATTGAACCATTTCAAGTAAATAGGTTATCGACTTTACTCCATCATAATACATACTTTCTGTATTACCATTACTTGTCTTCATTCCAGTAAGTGCGAATAATCCCAATCCGATAACTATAACTGCCAAGATCATGTACGATAAGACTAATTTCCCGGTTATTTTCATGCTGCTTCCCCCCGTTATTTTTATTTATCTCTTGTAAAAATGATAAGAAGTTACTTCAGGGCAGAAGCAGCCATTTTATCATTCATCATTTATATCGACATATTTATACAAATTTTGAGAGCGAATTTACATTTATTTTTGGGATAGCATGTGCTGATGGAAAAGTAAATTATATCGATAAGCCTGAGCTGGCAGAAGGTACTGTAATTCAACTGTGTAGCATTAAATGCTCCTTTTAATCAAAAACTTACAAAGCAAGCAGACTACACAGCGTGGAATGTAGCGAAATACTCTAGGAAGACTGAAGTAATAGGGGAAGTAATCTTAAATTATAAATCAGTTAAGTTATCTTTTGAAAGTAAAGATGAATTAAGATTGATTGTTAACATAAAGGTTATCTTCTTCGTGTTTGATTAATGCAAATAATTAATTAACATGAAACTATAATACTATATTTAGATAAATAATAATCATGTATTGCTTAATGCGGAAAACAATATTGAAACGTTAGGTAAATCTTGCTTATAATGGGATTGTATTCTATTGGCCAATAGTTTTACAAAGTGATTAAGATAATTATTAATCTAAATATTAGTCGAGAGGATGTATGTTATGCGTGCAAAACTGACAATTATGCTAGCGTTTACACTTTTCCTGATTGGTGGATTATTTGCAGAATCGGCAGAAGCGGCAACCTTTGATCCTAGTAAAAGTTATAAGATTATTAACAGATTCAGTGGAAAGGCTCTAGAAGTATACGACTGGTCTACCTCTGATGGTGGAAATATTGTTCAGTATGATGACCATGGCGGATTAAATCAGCAATGGAGAATGATCGATGTTGGGGAAGGATATCACAAAATAGTAAACCTTCACAGTATGAAAGCAATGGAAGTGCATAATTGGTCAACGGATGACGGGGCAAATGTCAGCCAGTGGTATGACTGGAATGCAGCAAGTCAGCAATGGGCAGTAGAAGATGCAGGCAATGGCTATTTCAAAATTATTAACAGACATAGCGGCAAGGCGCTTGAAGTATTTGACTGGTCCACTGCAAATGGGGGAAATGTGGTCCAGTGGAATGACTGGGGCGGCGAAAGTCAGCAATGGCGTATTGTGGAAGTGCCGCCAAGTGATACCATTACGGTTAATGAAACAATTGTGGTGGAAGCAGGCGAGACATTTGATGGGCAAGGCAGAAGATATGTGGCCAATCCAGACACCATTGGGGATGGAGGCCAATCAGAAAGTCAGGATTCCATATTTAAACTAGAAGATGGTGCTACATTGAAAAATGTTGTGATTGGGGATCCGGCAGCAGATGGTGTGCATACTTACGGTGATGTTTTAGTGCAGAACGTTGTCTGGGAGGATATAGGAGAAGATGCGCTAACAATTAAGGATGAAGGTCATGTCACGCTCAGAGGTGGTATGGCACAAAACGGCAGTGATAAAGTATTCCAAGTGAATGCACCATCAACATTTGAAATTGTTAACTTTACCGCTCGTAATGCTGGGAAAATGATCCGGCAAAATGGCGGTTCTACATTTAAAACAAGCATCATTATTGATGGCAGTGTCATAACAGACATGAACGAAGCAATTTTTCGAACAGACAGCGATTCGAGTGAAGTTACGATGACCAATACAAGATATTCTGATGTTGGGCGAAAATGGTACAATGTCGAGAATGTATCGGAAAGTGGTAACTACGAATTTTAGAGGGAAGAGAAAGTGCCTAGATCTGACTAGGCACTTTTTTTCTTTGCGTTTTTTTCTTTATCGTCGTCAAAAACAAACTCAAGCACACTCAAGAGCAGTGCTACGATCAGCTCTGTCTTTAATGAAAGAGTGATGCTGTTCATAAACTCATCGACTGTAAACAAAATGATCCAGTTTGTTGCACCTTCGAATAGAAGGCGGATAAAAAATCGTGCTGCTTTTCCAGTTACATTGCGGACGGTCATTTTGTATATCACTTTTGCAAACAATTCGATAATGAGGCCGACAAAAAAGTAGATGAATACAAAAATGGCCAATGACCAGAGTGAATCATACTGAACCCCAAGCACTTGAAAGATCCCGGCAAGACCAAAGAAAAGCACACCTAAAACAAAACCAACAGCTAGGATAATTAGCAATGCGATAAGGATAACGGTAAGGCTCTTTTCTTTTTTATTCATATCGCGAAATGAATCATTATTTTCTTCAGACATAGAATCCCCCGAGTAAAAATATGGTTTTCTATAATCATAGCATAGAAATTCAAATTGGAGGTCATATTCCGATTGCCTCTCCAGAGAAAGAGCAGTGGACAGACTACTCTTTCTCATAGGTCAACTACTATGCATCTAACGATTATTCCGATTTCTTCTTAAACAGGAACAAATAGCTACCATGTGCCACGAGAATAACCAACCATACCATAGTGATAAACAGGCCTGATTTTTCATGATAAAACCATATCTTCCCTTCCTGAATGGACTGTTTCATGCCGGAGAAAAATGGAATATCAGCATCCACTGCCAATAGCACATTTACCAGAATGTGAACAATGACAAATAACGTTAAATGTTTGAAAAAGTCCGCACGGGTGCCCATTTCCTCAAGTAAATTCATGCTTTATCATTCTCCTTCAAGTGAGTCAGAATTTCGTCAACAAATGATATAAGTTCTTTATCTAAATAAAGTACAACTTGTTTTTCTTGGTCAATGGAATCAATAAAATGAAAGTACTTCTCTTGCAGTTCTATATTACCTAAAAACCAGCTTGACATACAATCTCGCCATTTTTTGGCAAGTTCTTGTGCTTGAGGGGAATGTGGAGGAAGATACATTTTCTTCCTGGTTTCTTTGACAAATTGTATGGCAATTTGAATGCGCGGATCATCACTGCCGACTAAAGGAAGCTGTTTAAGAATAGTTATTTCCTGCTCATTAAAATAATCGGCAGGGAAAGTAGCTGGAATTTCTCCATCAGCAAAATCAGGACTATCCAACCTTTTGATTAATTGGAAAATATGGTCCTCGTTATAATGACCAGAAATATCTATCACTTGCGACATACTTCTGAGGATAAATTGCTTTCGTTGTAGTGCGTCAATTTTCTTTGAGGCAAAGTCTATTTGTTCCTGTAATGAGTGAAGCCAGGCATCCTCTTGGGATTGAGTTTGGACATTCCCTTTGTCAAAGATTTCTTTGATCTGTTGTAAGGAATAATCCATCGATTTTAGTGCAACGATCGTTTGAAGCTTAATGATGTCATCCTTGCTGTAGTAACGATAGCCATTTTCTTTGACAATAGTTGGTTTCAACAGATTGATTTCATCATAGTAATGCAAAGTTCGTCGGCTGATATTCACTTTTTTAATTAATTCGCCAATTGAATAGATTTGATCTCAACTCCTTTTAAAAAAATAACACTTGAGAGGCATTGGCAGCTAACCATAATCCGGCAATACATGTAATCAAGCTGAGTGCTTCACTTGCAAATGGTTCCACTTTCCTGCTTACCATATTCAAAATAGGTTTTGCCTTTTGTCCTGCTGCCGCTTTGATAGTTAACAAGATTAACGCAGGGGCAATCATGATGAAACAATAGACTGCGAGCATTGGCAGCCACTGGATTATGGGAAGGTTATTTGACGTGATCATCCCAATAGCAGCAAGGAAAGGAAGCATGGTTGCAGCTTCGAGTACTGCTACGGTGATTCCTAAACTGATCATCGATTTGTACGTGTTGTGCGGCTTTACACGTGACAGTTTATTCTGTCTCTTTGGCTTGGAATCGAGCCATAAACTCACCATGACAAGTAATATTCCTGCACCAAATTGAATATACGGAGCAAACTTCAGCTCATTCCATCTTCCTATCCATGTCTGAATCATTACTTCCAATCCATAGATAAGACCGACACCTAAAATGAAGTAAAAGCTTGAAACTGTCATAAGATAGATCAAAATTTTAGGTGATGAAAAGCCGGTTTTAGAAAGCAGTAAGTAAATGGTAATCAGAATAGATGCGAAACTGAGACTGTCTAACAGCGCTAATCCACTTATGGTAAGCCACATAGGTTATCCTCCAAATAAATGTTATATGATAATTTATAACATTTACGTTAACGTAGAGGTCAATCAAAAATAAAAATAAGGAGAGCTTGGGGATGCTCTCCTTATTTATATGTTTCCGTTTGCTTCATCAGGGGCAGTGTCTGCAATAACATTGAGCTTAACATTGTGCTCCAGAAGTGCCTTTAGCGCACAGAGAACCATTGTATAACCTCCCATTGAACCGATTGCATAGTTAACCATCTCGTCACCGTTTCCAGGAAAACCTGATTGTGTGATGGAAACAAAAGTGTCATTCTCTGATCTTGCAGTGAAATTCCACTCTGTAATGGTTTTGTCAGCTGACTGTATACGGATAGCCTTGTTTGGCTCCACCTTCTCTACATAAATATCATCAGCTACACCATACATTTCCCATTCCCACCTAATCTGCTTTCCCTGTTCCAATCTGCCGCTGCTTTTCGTAAACCAGAATTGGGTCGTTACTTCCGGGTCAACAAATGCTTCGAATACCTCATTTATCGGCCTGCGGATAAGCATTTCTGACTTTATTTCTGGTTTCTGATTTAATGTGAGCATTAGGTTACTCCTTTCAGTTTTCGTCTTGTGTAATCGTCGAGCTTTCATTGGATTATATCAAATTTTCAATGTAATGGAAAATTGAAGCTGTAGAAAGCTGTGTATCAACCTGTTTTCCACTCATAACTCGAAAGAATCCTCTGATATAAAAAACGCCCAATGAAGAGCATTTTTTCTTATACTAGCTTTAATTTGCCATTCTGAAAGTGGAGAAGTATTTCCAGTGGAGAGAAACCCTATCTTCTCGAAGAAAACCAAAGGGATCAGAGGTTCATAGCATCAAAACAGAGGAGAGCCGGGAGAGTTATGCAGTTATGAAGGCATCATAGCGTCAAAACAGAAGAAAGCCAGACGAGTTATGCAGTTGAAATAACAATATATACCAAAAACTTTCCCGCAATGTGTCATGCAGCTGCTAGCCGTGCTGAATGGTTAGGTTTTTTGACTAATCTCCCCCAATCACCTATAATTGATGATCTGTTCTTAAAAATGAGAATAATTTATAAGTTAAGGCAAATAAGGACATTAATAATAATAAATGACATAAAAAAGTAACACTTATGTGGATTTATTCTAGGAGGAAAATGATGGATGAACAGACGGAAAAGAGGAAGAGGCTGGATTGGGTTACATTTAGTATAAGCGGGGGACTGCTTGTGCTGTTCGTTATTGCTGCTATTCTTAATCAAAACTTAGTGGGGCAATGGATCAATGATTCATTCTCTTTTACAGCGAAATATTTTGGTGCCTATTGGCAAGTGTTATTGCTTGTGATGTTTGTGATTGGCTTGATCTTAGCGTTTAGTAAATATGGAAAAGTAAGGCTTGGTAAGCTGGACAAGCCGGAGAACAGTAATTTTCGCTGGATTGCACTGATTTTATGTACACTTTTAGCTAGTGGGGGTGTTTTTTGGGCAGCAGCTGGTCCCATGTATCACTTTTTGACAACCCCGCCTTTATTTCAAGGTATTGAAGAAGGAACAATGACAGCTGCATTTCCTGCAATGGCCCAGAGTTATTTTCACTGGGGTTTTACAGCATGGGCAAGCTTGGGTACTTTGACGACGATTGTACTGATGTATGCACATTACCACAAAGGCTATCCACTTAAGCCGCGTACCTTTTTATATCCGATGTTTGGTGAGAAAATTTTCAAAAATAGTGTGCTTGGCTCATTTGCTGATATTGTTTCGATTATTGCAACAGCAGCGGGCACGATTGGACCGATCGGCTTTCTCGGCTTGCAGGTTGGTTATGGGCTCGAAGCTGTGTTTGGCATTCCGAATACATTAACGACTCAGGCTTTGATTATTATCTTTTTAGCAGTGATTGCGTCGATTTCGGCAGCGACCGGTGTGGAGCGCGGGATTCAGTGGCTGAGCCGGATCAATGTTGGCCTTGTCGTTATTTTAATGGTTGCCATGTTAATTCTGGGGCCAACAATGTTTATTATTGATTTATTTCTTGGTTCAGAAGCATTTTACCTGCAAAATTTTCTTAGCATGAGTTTGTATCGTGTCGATCAGGCCTGGCTTGGTTCCTGGACAATTTTTTTCTGGGGCTGGTTTATTGGCTATGGTCCGATGATGGCAATGTTTATCAGTCGAATCTCAAGGGGAAGAACGATCAGGGAATTGATTATCGCAGTTTCCATAATTGCACCGATTGTCAGCAATATTTGGTTTACGGTCGTTGGCGGCAGCGGAATTTTTTATGAAATGGAACAGCCTGGCGCTATCGGCACAGCCCTGAATGAAAGTGGCATGCCGGCAGCGGTGATGGCGATCATGAACCAGATCCCGCTCGGAATTGTGCTGGCGGTTGGCTTTATTATTGTATCGGTTATCTTTGTTGCCACAACGGCGGATTCGATGTCTTATACGGTTGCGGTGACATTGAGCGGTACAGACGAGCCGAATCGATTAACTCGCGTCTTTTGGGCGCTGATGTTTGGCGTTGTTGCAGTTGCCTTGTTGGCGATTGGCGAGGAAACGGTAGGTATGCTGCAAAACTTTATAGTCGTGACAGCTGCGCCAGTATCCTTGCTCTTGCTCCCATCACTATGGGATGCACCGAGGATTGCTAAAAAGTTGGCGAAAGAACAGAAGATTGTGAAGAAAGAATGATGGAGAGCTGCCCTTAGGATTGGGCGGCTTTTTCTTACCTCATTAGCTTTTTGTTGTGTTGCTCACTGGGAACAATAAAAAAAGACCTCTCTATTTGTACTGGTAGCAACTTGGAGAGGTCTAATAAAATTTTTGTGAAACCACTTAACCATATATCCTATAGTTGTAGCGATTAGTCTGCAAGTAGCTTATTTCTTTCGTTTGCTAATTAAGCCCTGATCATAAAAATAATAACCCACGCTTAAAATCTTCCGCCTGATGCTATACCCTTTGGAGCGATTTTTTCCATTTCTGCCAAATCTTCTTTCGTTAACTTTACTTCTAAAGCACCCAGATTTTCTTGTACACGTTCTAAACGCTTAGTTCCTGGTATTGGTACGATTTGATCCCCTTGAGCTAGCAACCATGCCAATGCAAGCTGGGCAGTCGTACATCCTTTTTTATTGGCGAATTCTTCTATTAGCGAAGCGGCTTTCACATTCTTCTCAAAATGCTCCCCTTGAAAGCGGGTAAACATTTGATGAGGATAACTCTCTGAGAGATCTTCCAACTCTTTAATGTTCCCTGTCAGAAAACCTCTTCCTAAAGGACTGTATGGAACAAAGCCAATCCCTAGTTCCCATAATGCTGGTAAGATATCATCCTCCACATCCCTCGTCCACAAAGAATATTCCGTTTGTACCGCAGTAATTGGATGTACAGTATGGGCACGGCGGATAATATCAACAGGTGCTTCAGAGAGACCGATATATCGGATTTTACCTTGCTTGACCAATTCAGCAAGTGTGCCAACTGTTTCTTCAATTGGTGTGTCAGGATCAAGCCTATGTTGATAATAAAGATCAATGTAGTCAATTCCCAGGCTATATAAGCTGGCATCAACGGATTTTTTGATATAGGCAGGATCTCCTTTGATCCCTTGATTGTGGGTTGTACCAAATTTTGTTGCAATGACAGCCTCACCACGACGTCCTTTTAGTGCCTTGCCTAAAAGCTTTTCATTATCTCCAAATCTGTGCTCCAGAAAGCCTTCATTTCCATAAATATCAGCGGTATCGAATAATGTGACTCCTTGATCCAATGCACCGTTAATC
>NZ_ML762454.1:0-27005 GCF_009498735.1 Gracilibacillus oryzae | reverse complement strand
TTGTTATCTGGCATTGTCATTGTTCCTAGTCCGATAGCGGAAACTTCGAGACCTGTGTTACCCAGCTTCCGTTTCTGTACAGTATGATTGCTAATCATATACATTTCCTCCTTTGATAAGTTCCTATGCTATAATAATAAAAGCTTCATTTAATAGTAACCACCACATGTTTATACTAGTAATATGACTAATAGGTTAACTGCTGACAGGAGGGGTTATTTCCATGCAAACCACAATAAGATCTAAAGTATTCGGTGAATATCTAAAATCCAGAAGAGAGCGTATACAGCCAGATAAAGCAGGAATTAAAACAAATCGAAGAAGAAGGACACCGGGATTAAGCCGTGAAGAAGTGGCATATTTCAGCCACATTAGCGTGACATATTATACGTGGCTGGAACAAGGGAAAGACATTCATCCATCTAGAGAAGTCTTATTAAACATAAGCAAGGCATTACAACTAACCCCTGATGAAAAGGAACACCTCTTTAACTTAACATATACTGATGACTCCGCCTTGCCAGTTGATAAATATTATGATGCTTCTCTAAAATATGCGGTTGATGAGTTACCTTTTCCTTCTTTTATTACAGATCAACGTTCCAAGGTTATTTTCTGGAATGAAGAAGCAGAGCTGAAACTTTTTCCATTTTCATCATTTGAAGAGCGGCATCTCTTGCAATTGCTTTTTTTAGAAAAAAGCTGTCGGGACCGCATTCAGAATGCTGATGAATTTTTGGCCTATTCTGTTGCTGTTTGGAGAAATATTTATGACCGTTTTCCGGAGGATAGAATCTTAAATCAGCTGCTTGTCACACTGCAGAATCAAAGCGAATTGTTTAGAAACCTTTGGGACCAGCATCACATCGAGCAAAAGAAAGTTAGTTTTATTTCTATAAAAGAACGAGACCAGATGAAACAATATCGAATTCACTCTGCCACACGAGTGGATGGAAATGAAGATTTGAATTGGTGTATGTATATTCCTGTTTAAACATGATAGTCTGTCTTATGGAGAAAACGAGTTTATGATATTCATTTTGACCAGGTTTCATGATCCCCGAATTGTCATCCATGATCATTTGATACATACTGATTGAATTGCTCGAATAAAAAATAGACCTTCCTGAGTTATTAGGAGAGGTCTATCTGATCATGGTTAGTCGATCCCTTTGAGGGAAACAGGAAATAATACTTGCTACGAACTTGTGACATTATAAGGTTGGCTCTTCTCGGTATTTTCAGGTACTTTCCTTTATCCCGACGCTCCCACTCCTCATCATTCTTAAAAACACTCCTCCTGCCAACAGGAAAAGCAATATCCCAATACTAAGCAAGATCACTGTTAGACTTTTCCCGCCAGTTGTTGGGGAATCTGCCAGCACTATGGTAAACAGGGTATGCCCAATTCCTAACGACAGAAAAGATACACACAAAGCTTTCGTACTTTTACGGAAAATCAAATAACAACTGAGAATCAGCAGATAGGAAAGACTGATTACCATCAAGATCGGAAAGAACGGGCTGAATTTCGCGGCATAAACAAAATGATCTAATTGGGAAATATCTGCTTTTGTTTTCACAACACCTTCAGAGAAAAAGGTAGAATATTTCCATTCCCACGGGTTATCTCGAATCGCGCTGCCTTCATACCAGGCGGCCAGTGTGGAAAAAAGCAAGAGGAACACGGCGATTACATACTGAACGATATATTTCACGATACACCCTCCAATGGATTTTTCTTTAGTATAACATAAATTTCCATTAAAAATACATCTGCCGATACATTGTCGGGGTCATGCCCTCATTTTCTAAAAAAAGCTTGTTGTAATAGCTGGGATTAGGATAGCCGGATTTGTCGGCAATTTCTTTGACTGTGAGATGTCTCTCTTCCAGCAAAAGCTGCTTGCTAAAGCGCAGGCGACATAATGTGATAAAAGCCATTGGCGTCATTTGGGTGACACGTTTAAACAGGCGGCAGAAATAATAGGAACTGACACCTGCTTCCTTTGCCCAGAATTCCAGATCAAACGGCTCTGGTGCTTTTTCCTGCATTTTCGGCAGCAGGGACTGAATCCGTGAGTCCAATTCCTGTTTTGCCTTCGATTCACGAGGGACCGCGATGGTGGTAAAGGTAGACAGAAATGCATAGGTCAAAGTTGACAATGCGGATAAATGCAAAAAACTGTTTTGTTCAGCATCTACCAGTAATTGTTCATGTGTCTGCACAAGCTTACTCAGATTCGGCAAGCGCCATAGTGTAAATCTGCCAAACCCGATTTCGGACAGAAATGTTTGCAAAGTACTTCCATAAAAGTGGACCCATCTTACGCTCCAAGGGTCATCCTTGCTGCTGTAATAGCGCTGTTCCTGTTTTGGGAAATAGAGAAAAGCATCTCCCTTTTGTAATGTATATTTTTCCCCATCAAGCTCGACATAGCCTGTTCCTGATAAAACAAAATGAATGCTGAAATTATCGAGTGCACCGGCTTGGCGGCCAACATCATGATCTGCAGATGATTCATACCAGCCGACTGATTCTGGCAGAATGATATATTCCTGTTTCTTTAATGTAGGAAGCAAAACCTGACGTTTCAAATGATCACACCTTTTTAGGACAATATTGTATTAGCCTATCGCAAAAAGCTTCTATTTTTATTTTAATCATAATCGCATATAATAACAATAAAGTATTATAGGGAGGGAAAAAGATGACGATTAAATGGGGTATTATCAGTACAGCAAACATCGGAAAAAAAGCAGTGATCCCTGGAATTAAGCAATCAGAAACAGGAGAAGTGTATGCGATTGCAAGCCGTAATCTGGATAATGCAAAAGAAGCAGCAAACGAGTTAGACATTCCTGTTGCTTACGGAAGCTATGAAGAATTATTGAAGGACCCGGAAATTGATGCCGTTTACATTCCGCTGCCGAATCATCTACATAAGGAATGGGCAATCAAAGCGATGCAAGCAGGCAAGCATGTGTTATGCGAGAAACCAATAGCACTGAATGCGGAAGAAACACAAGAAATGCTGGAAGAAAGCAAAAAAGCCGGCGTTGTTCTGGCAGAAGCATTTATGTATCGTTACCACCCGAGATATCAGATGATTCAGGAAAGAATTCAGGCAGGCGAGATCGGGGATATCCGCGGCATTCACGGTGTTTTTACATTCAATAGTGCAGGAGCAAAAGAAAATGTCCGTTTTCATAAAGACTGGGGCGGCGGTTCCTTATATGATGTTGGGGTTTATCCGATCAGTGCTGCCAGAATGATTTTAAACGAAGAGCCACAGGCGGCGACGGTTCATGCTTTATTTTCCGAGCAGCATGATGGAGTCGATATGATGGCATCAGGAATTTTGGAGTTTGAGCAGGGCGTGGCGCTGACGTTTGATTGCGGCATGTGGGCAGATTTCCGCAACCGTCTCGAAATCCTCGGAACAGAAGGTCGAATTGATGTCCCATCCGCTTTTGTAGTCAACCAAAATGAATCCGATCATTTTTTCATTTCTAACGGAAAGGGAACAGAAGAGGTCAAAGTGCCTTATGTAGACCAGTATGCACTGCAGGCAGATGCTTTGGGACGCAGTATTCTGGAAGGAGAGGCACTGCCTTTTTCCGCAAATGATGCTGTGCTGAATATGAAGGTACTCGACGCATGCCTTACTTCTGCTGAAGAAAGAAAACGTGTGGAAATCAAGGGGGAAGCATGATGAACTCGATTCAAATTAATGGACTGGAAAAGCCTGTTACAACCTTAATTCAAGGTTCCGATTATTTTAAGCCAGCTATTTTTGAAAAAGTCTGTCAGGTGCTTGATCGTTATGTCGCCATTGGCGGGAATACAATTGATACAGCACATGGATATTGTGGCGGCGAGAGTGAAGTGGCGATCGGAATGTGGATGAAGGAGCGGGACAATCGGGAAGATGTCGTGATCTTGACAAAAGGTGCCCATCATGATCAGAACGGCCCGCGTGTAAATCCTGAAGCGATTCGCCAGGACCTTTTCGAAAGCTTGGAAAGGCTTGGGACTGATTATATCGATTTATATGCATTATCGATGCATTGAACGAACATATTGAAGCAGGCAGGATCAAAGCAATCGGCGGATCGAACTGGACAACCGAAAGGCTTCAGGAAGCGAATGAGTATGCTGCGGCTAACGGCCTTGTTGGTTTTTCCTTCAGCAGTCCGAACCTCAGCCTTGCGAAGGCAAATGAGCCTTTCTGGAAAGACTGTGTTTCGACTGACAGTGATGATTTGAAATGGCATGAAGCAACACAAATGCCGCTATTGTCATGGTCGTCCCAGGCAAGAGGATTTTTTACCGGCCGATTCACACCTGAAGATCGCAGTAATGCTGATCTTGTGCGGGTTTTTTACAGTGAGGCAAACTGGGATCGGCTGGATCGTGCAGAGCAGCTTGGCAAGGAAAAAGGTGTAACGGCAATTCAGATTGCGTTAGCTTATGTGTTGAATCAATCTTTTCCAACTTGTGCCTTGATCGGTGCACAGAATGAAGCAGAGCTTATCTCTTGCTTGGAAGGATCGAAAATTGAATTGACTCAGGAAGAAGTGGAATGGCTGGAGAATGGGGAAGCATAATAAGCGCTCAAGCTGGCATGTGATGTCAGCTTGGGTTTTTTGTTGTGGGGGAAGCGGTATAACATCAAAAGTGAAGAGTCCGTGTTAAGTTATGATGTTATGAAGCTTTCATAACGTCAAAAGAGGAGGGGTTGCGGAGAGATATGAAGGTATGAAAGGATCATAACGTCAAAAGAGGAGGGGTTGCAAAGATTTATGATGTTATGAAAGAATCATATCGTCAACAGAAGTGAGGATCAGGCGTGTTATAGAAATATAAAGGATTAACAAATTTTGAATTACAATGCTAATGTCATAGAAACTCTGAACCCAATAGGAATAGTGACCCAAATAGATAAGTTTATCAAGAAAAACTTAGTTTTAGAAGCGTTTTCCAATTTGATTTTTGTAAACAGCCACCATATTATTAATGCGCCAACAAGCCATATTAGCAGCATGAAGAAGAATTCCGGTGCTACAAACATCTGATCTGTGTAATTTTCAGCGATTGTCCCACTTGCAAAGAAAAATGATAACATCAATGTAATTATACCGCAGATAATGACATTCGCCATAACCAAAGTGAATCTCATTACATTACCCCCTATTCTTAAAAAAATGATAATTTTATCCCTAATAACAAAGAATTTGTAAAAAAGGAAGCTACACCGGGTGAGTCAGTATCCTTTCAGAAGACTTCAACATCCTATCCTCATGCCTGATTTTTGATATATTTACAATAAAATCATTTTCCTATATACTCTTTGATTATGACAGAATTCATTACATAAACACATAGGAAAGGACGAAAGAAATTGGAAGCAAAAAAGGTCAGCTCACAAGAGGATTTAGAACAAGCTTTTTCTATTAGAAAAGAAGTGTTTGTCAAGGAACAGGGCACGCCGCTGGAAGATGAGTTTGATGAATTTGACAAACTGGACGGACAATGTGACCACATTTTAGTCTATTATGACGAAAAGCCAGTCGGTACGGGAAGGATAAGATTAGTCGATGGATTAGGAAAATTAGAGCGAATTTGCATATTAGAACCATTCCGCAAATATGGCATGGGCAACCTGATCGTCCAAACATTAGAAAAAATCGCAGCAGACATGGGAGCATCACAAGTGAAATTACACGGACAAACCCAGGCAGAAGGGTTTTATCAAAAACATGGCTACAAGACTTCCTCTAATATTTTTATGGAAGACGGGATTCCGCATGTTTTAATGACGAAAACGTTAGCTGCTGAGTGAAAAAAGGTCACTTTCTGGCTCTTTGATTAATTCGCTTGCAGGATGTCCTTTTTAACCCCAATAATGTTAATAATCACAATATAAACCGGATAAACAATCAATCCGCCTATGATAAATAAACCGGTAACAGGGTTAGGCACATCGCCGCCATTTGTGATCGGGAATAATGATGCGAACACGTACATCATCAACAAGAAGTATGGAAGCCAAAGGATGGCGGTCCAGAAGTTTGCCTTTCTGCCGTCAAGCCATTTTTTTGATAAATAAAAAAGGATCATTGTCCCGGCGATTACCTCAATTAATATCACAAGCAACGTCACAATATGGACTGTATCAATCTGCCAGTTTGTCAGTCTGCTGATACGATAAACATTTGCCATCAATTCGATCGGAACAAAAATCAGAAAAGCATACACCATACTGACAACATTCAATTTTAGAAAATACATATGCTTCATCTCCAGACAATTACTCACTCTCTGCCTTCCCCTTCACATAATCGATATGCCTCTTAATGTCATCAATTTTATCCTTATTCAGACCCTTTAAATCAACTATGTACAAATCTGACTGAATTCTTCCCGTCTTCCAGGCTTACTAGTATATCGAGCTACATGACAATGAACTGGTCAGTGTGTACAGATTGAATTATAAGAAGGGGAACAATCCGCCATATAAGACGACCTTTATTCGGGAAAATAAGAGAAGAAGACAAGGATTGTTGATGTCATCTTCTTGAATTTCTCCTGTTATCCTTCAACTTTCAAGTCATCTACTAACCATGGTGTTGTATCAGTTGAATTAAAGCTTTCCACCGTTAATCTGTATTCGTCATTTAATATAGGAATATTAAATGTAATGTTTAACGTTATTTTGTCATTAGGCTGAAGGTTTCGATCTGCAGGGTTTTTGTTGGCAGCAATCGTTCCTTGATATGTTAGATCTTCCGTATCGTCATATAGACTGAATGCTAAACTATCTGCATTAAGCGGTGTATCTCCAACATTCTCAATCGAAATAATGGCAGACACAGACTTAGGATCATTATAAGCTGTGTGAAGGGTGACTACCTTCATTCCATCTTTGTAGCCTTCACCATAATGTAACATATCTGGAACATTCCCAATAACATTTTCCTGTGCAGGTATATCATTGCTTTCTTCATTAGAGATTTCTTTTGTATTATTACATGCTGATAACAAGCCGGCAATGACTAAGATCATCAGGAAATTTGAACATTTCATTTGTAAAAACTCCTTTTTTATGTTAATTGATAACCTGTCGAGAACGTTTTGAAAATTATCAAATTTACATATTTCTATATTGGTTAAACCAAGTTCGCCCTGTGCTCCATTCTTTTACTGGATTAGCATTACCGAGAATTTCGTTACATGCCATCGCCATCACGTATTCTCTTAATCCATCACTATCTGTCATGCTGAATTTCATTAGTAAATAATCCAATGTCTTGTTTCCATGTCCCACAATAGAATCGAATTTCTCTTGATTGGCTTTTACATAATCGTTGGGATTGGATGAGGCTGCTGGTGTTTCCACTATTTTCGTTAAGGCGTTTTCTATATCGAGAGTGAGGTTTTCTGTTGTTTTATCAGTAGGATTATCCATAACGGCATCTTTCTTTGTTTCAGCATTATTGCAGGCAGAAAGCAGTACCACAATCATTGTAAAAAGAATAATTTTTTTCAAAACCTTACCTCCTGTATATATTTTCTTCATATAGTTATTCTCTCCATGGCGGTTAAATCCTTCATGGCAGTTGAGTTTTTTACAATTGCTCTAATTAAATTGGCAGAAAGGCGATTTACATAAATGATTGTCTAGGATTTGGTGAAAATTCAATGATGTATTTGGAATATTATGTTAGCATGGAATTGTTACAGTAACGGCTGTTTAGTCAAGAAAGTTTTCCGCTAGCCTGTGCGAATGTTGAATTGCTTTGAATCAGGAGGTGCTTATCTTGCAAGTACTATATCTGGAGGGTTGGTTGCCAATTATTTTAGTTTGTATTGTAGTTGCCGCATTCATTTGTGTATTGGCAAAGTTTGTAAAACGAATTCTGTTATATTTTGTTGCTGCTACTTTCTTTGTAATATTTGCTGGTCTCTTTCTATACAGTATTTTAGGAATCGGACGTTGGGAAGGTATGGCCATTGGTTTCTATTCCGTCTCAGCTCTTATAGGTACTGCCACCGGAATAGGTATCAGCACATTTATTAAGAATAATAAAGAACGGTGAGGCCAATGAGAATATCTTCTTTTCAACTAACCAATATATGCCAATTGGTTCAATGTTAAAAGGAACACTAGGACTATTATTTCGCTATGTCCTAGTGTCTCTAATTATTGATACTACACAAATTTGGCTGTATGGATAGGTTAAAAGCAGCTTTTAGTCAGTCTTTTCTTTGCCATTTTTTAAATCATAGTACTTACTGACAATTCTTTTTCCAATGTTGTGATGAATTGGATATTGAGTCGCGCTTGTACCACCATTTTTAGGTACTACTATCGCAAATGCAATTTCTGGATTTTCAGCCGGGCTGTATCCGACGAGTGTTAAATTTTCGGTGTATATTTGTTGCCCGTTTTCAAATTGCGGATTTTCCGCTGTACCTGTTTTACCGGATACTTCATATGGAAAACCAGACCACCTTCCACTTGCAGTACCCTCAGTAAATACCCGTCTAAATCCTTGTTGGACCCTTTCAATGTATTGATCTTCCATCTCTATACGATTTAAAACTTGTGGTTCTTTTACTTCCAGTACCGGTCCCAACATTTCTTTATCATTGGTACTTGGTTCTCTGATTTCTTTTAATAAATGTGGTGTTATACGATAACCATCATTGAGCTAATTGCATTGTTGTATAGGTATCAAATTGACCAAAAGAGAAATCTAGTAAATTACCTGCATTCGCCTTGTCTGTATCTCCTATAACACCGATAGATTCGAATGGCATATCAATTCCGGTATTTACACCTAAACCGAATTGATTGTAATAATATCTTAGTTCGTTAAATGTTCCATAATTAAAATTATATAGCGGCTCACCTTTTCTATAGTTTGCACCACTCATCTTTATAGCGATACGCATCATATAAATGTTAGAAGATTCTTGTAATGCTTGTATATCATTTAGGGCAGGACCTAAATTAGTATGTGAATTTTTCACAGGAGTTCCTTTTATGTCGATAGGGGATTCACTTAGCACATTATTGTTTAAATCGATTACTCCTGATTGATAACCCGCCAAAACTGTTGCACCCTTAATGGAAGATCCTGGTGCATGGGCGTCATAAATCACTCGATAAGAATTGTTTAAAAACTCATTATTTTGTCTGTCATATCTGAATGCTGACATTCCCAATATTTCACCAGTTTGAGGATTCATCATTACTGCCATTGCATCCTGGAGATAACCATTATTGTTTGAAGAAGCAAGTGCATTCCTCAGTTCTTCCTCAACGATCTGATCCATAGCTTTTTGTAAGTCCATATCAATCGTCAATACTAGGTCTTTCCCTCTCTGTCCTGTAACAACTACATCAGAACTTACGATATTACCATTGGAATCGGTCGTATACTTTACTTTTTCTTTTCTGCCACGCAACACATGTTCATATTCTTGTTCCAGGCCACTTTCTCCCACTCGGTCATTTCGTGAATACCCATTCGCTAAGTAATAATCACTTTCTTCCTGTGGAATTCCTTCATCTGAACTCGTAATGTTACCTATAAAAGCAGATAGTGTTTCATCAAATTTTTTATCTCTTTTCCAGTCAATAGTAGCATCAATTCCTGGCAGTACTGGAAGATGCTCAGCAACTTGTGCATACTCTTTTTCTGTAATTCCCTCATTAACAATCACATGAGGAGATAACCCCCTGGCAACATCTAGTTCTTTTTTAATTGAAATGATATTTAATAACTCATCTGTCCATGCAATAGAATCCAGGTCTTGTTTTGTAATTTTATTTAACTCGGCTTGGTAACGTGGACCAGGTTCTAATTCTTTTTCTTTCTCAGAGAGCCTGTCGCTTACTTTTTTTGCATGTAAAAGATAGAAATATTCTTTCTTATCCAGTTCCGTAATTTCTTCCCTTAGTTCTTCCTTATCCTTGTATACAATAATATATTGACCTAAGTTTTCTGCTAATTTCAATTTTTCTTCAGAACTCTCGCCATTTTTTGGAGGAGTATAAGTAATTGCTTTGACTCCTACATTATCTAAAATTAATTGATGATTACGATCATACATTTTTCCCCTTGGAACTGGTTTTTTGGATGATGTATCTTCTGTTTTGTTAATTTGCCGCTGAGCTTCTTCTCCATTTAAAACTTGAAGTACTCCTAATTGAACTATAATTAAAGAAAAAACTAAAAATACAATGACAAATAAGATATTTAATCGCAAGGGCAATTGGGCAATCTTGTTTTTCTTTTTTCTTTTCATTTTAAATTTCCTTTGACTAAACATGCTATATACCTCCAATCATGTGGCGTTAGCTAAAATAGCAGTAAATTTAACAGACGATGACGGGAAAAAGTACCCTTAATTAAAACCGTCTTTTCTATTAAAAAATTATTCTTTTAAAAGCAACATTCTTAAAATGTATCCGAATGTGATAATTTTCCTTTTGAAAATATTTTTTAAAACCTGGTTATACTTGTTTTCTAAAGAAAAACGATTCTTATGAGAAAGATAAATAGTGCTATAAAAAGAATAAACACTATGCTTCGTATTATTTTTAATCTTTTTTCTATCTCCTTATGCATTTCTGCCCTCCTGAAAGATTGATTTCCCGATGTATACTTAATAAGATTAATTCTCTTCATATTGTTACTTTTGTATAATTATGTATAATGTATACTATTATAACATATAAAGGTAAAAATGTAATATTACCTAGGAAATGAGCTTTTTACTATTAATTCCCTTTAATTACTGTTAACTCTGTAGAAGATTTTGTAAAAGTCACGATACCAATTCCTGTTTAATTAGTAAAAAAACATATATTGTTAATTTATTAATAAACTAGTAAAATGCAATAAATACCTCATTAAATGATAGATATATATATAAATTTTTATGAAAAAACCGTTACCAAATAAAAATTATGATAACTCGCAACTCTATATTAATATCAATTATTGTAGGCCTATTGGCAAGAAAAAATGCCATGTTATTGGTACAAAGAATACATGAAGAAACTGGAGGATGGTCTATGGAGCTATTTCTATTTATCGGTGCAATTCTTAGTGCATTTTTCTTATTTATAGTATCTGGAAAGCTTATAAAAGAACTAATTAGCAAAAATAATGATATTGGCCATCTTTATATAACTGGTGGAATACTGTCTGGTTTTATTATGTACGCAATACTTGTTTTATGTGGAAGATAAATCTTTGTATATATTATAAGGTTGTGAGGGGGAGAGTTTATTGAATAAAAAACCAACAATATTGCTGCTCGGTACGGATCATTTAGATAATCCTAAAAATGGAGATATGTTTATGTCACAAACCGAAGGCATTCTTACTGGAAAAAGACAAGATGAAGTAAAAGAAGTTATCAATTTTTTGAAAGCGTTTCGACCAACGAAAATTGCATTGGAGGTCTTAACCGAAAACCAAAGTAATCTAAATAAAGATTACCTGTCTTTTCTAAATGGAAACTATTCATTAACAGCCAATGAACGGCACCAGTTTGGCTTTCAATTAGCTAAAGAAATGAACCATAAAGAAATATATGCAGTTGATTGGAACGAAAATAATGAAGGCGTTCCTAATTTGGGTGATTGGGCAGATAAAAACAAATCTGACTTATTTAGCGAAATAGCTGAAAAGGGAAAACAAATGACACGAGAGACTGAGGATTATTTTTCAAATCACACAATAAATGAGTTTTTGCTTTGGATGAATGACAAAGAAAAGGTTCAGTCAAATCATGAGATGTATATGAAACTTGCTTTAATTGGCAGCGAAGACAATCCAGTTGGTGCAATGTGGACCGCACAATACTGGTATTATCGAAATATGGTAATCTACAAAAATTTAGTGGAATTAATCACTACAAATGAGGATAGAATTTTTGTTCTATATGGTGCTGGTCATCTCTATTTGTTGAACCAGTTTTTAAGGGAAAGCAATATATTTAATTTAGAAACTGTACAAGATTATATATGTGTATGACAGTTAGTACAAGGAGGTTTCTGGAGTTTGCAGTATCCCATATATAAAATGTCACTAGCTTGTTTTACATTCAATTTGATTCTGCTTATCTTCTCTTTAATGTATCTTATTTTTCCACAAATGGAAATGCTTTCTTTTATCTTTATTATCCTCCTATTTTTTTCACCTATGGTATGTCTGGCCGGATTTTTACTGGGTATTGGTGCTTTTATAGCCAAAGAGAACATTGGTCTGTCAATGCTTGCAACGATAGTGAACATTTTGTATATAATCAGTTATTTTAAGATTACTGAGATTTTGGGTGGAAGCATATAAAGCGGGCTAGGACAAAGAAATAGTAATATTTTTATTAAATGAGATCTGGGAGAAAAATCAACGATCGAAACAGATTAAGGCATATGATGTTATGAATTTATATAATAATGCAGGTTGATGGGACAAAAGACGAGAACAAGAAATTGAAGAAATGTTAAACATAGTACCATCATTGGATGCGTGGAATATATCGAATTAAAAAGGAAAGTTGATTTACTCAAATAGTATAATTCCTGGAGGAGATATTGTGGAGTTAATATTTATTAGACACGGACAAGGTGAACATACATTGAATTCACCAATAAGTTTACAAATTCGTGACCCTGCATTGACTAAAAATGGTGTTAGTCAGGCTAAATCGGAAGTATCGTTCTATTACCTGTTCCATTTAGTGATTTAACAAATTGAAAACAATAACTTTTTGATATTTGCATTTAAAATCCCAATGTTCACATTGTTATTTTAGAAGCAGAATTGCCATCAATGACATAAAGAATCAATATAATCACCCATTAGCTAGCAAATGAGAGATACTGCCAATTAGTCATTCTGTAAAATTAATAATAGTTTAGCAAAGATTAAATGTCTTCATCTGGAAGATTATGTTAGTATTGAATTATAAAAGAACGGGCAGAAGAGATTAATTATATGATTTTTCATTTTATACTGGGAGAGGATTTCATTGGCTGCTTCGATTTATATGGTCCGTCACGCAAAGTCTCCATTTAAATTTGGAGAAGAAAGAACACGTAAATTATCAGAAGAAGGGGAATTGGGCGCGAAAAAAGTAACCGAAATATTAAGCAATAAGGAAATTGGTCTGATTGTATCAAGCACTTATACAAGGGCAGTTCAAACTGTACAAGAATTGGCAGAACATAGAGGGCTAAATGTGATAGAATACGAAGAATTAAAAGAACGCCCAATAAAAGGGTTAGATTATCAACTCTCTGAAAAAGAGATAACAGAAGCGATAAAGTTATCTTTTGAAAATAAAAACTATTGTTTGCAAGGCGGAGAATCGACACTTGCCGCTCAAAAACGCGCCATCCCTATCATCTTGAAATTATTAAAGGAACACCAGGGAAAAAATATAGTCATAGGAACACACGGAAATATTATGACAATCATTATGAATTATTTTAATGACAGTTATGGATATGAATTTTGGAAAAGTACCTCAAAGCCTGATATATATAGATTGGATTTTGACAATAAGTGTAGTTTGTTAGAAGTGGAGCGGATATGGAGTTAATTGAATGTATAGAGGTTGAAATACCAGTTGACTCCATGCTGAAGCAACAGGTAAGTCACAAAGTATCTCTATAAAGGAGGAATTTTGCATGCCAACTTTGATTATTTGGATTGTTGCAGGAATATCATGGGTAGGATTAGGCTATGCAGTCTATAGCTTATTTGCAAAAAAATCGACAGGTTTATATATTTCCGCGGTTGTCCATATAGTGGGATTTTTATCCGTTTTTTTGATTGATACTTTAATAGGTGTTTGTATATTGGGGTTAGCTTTTCTCGAATTAATTACTGGAATTATCCTAAGCAAATCCCGGACTCTCAGAAAGACGATTCATATCACAAATATTATATTACTTGCCGGTCTGTTAGTAGTAGGGTTTTTTGCATTTTTCGGACTGCATTTTGTTGGTCAAGAAGATCCTTATACAGCGGAACACACACATATTATGCTCCTATACGTGATATGGGGAATCAGTTACTACCTGCAATTAAGACAATCAGCGATGGTGAATTTTATCATAATTCTAGTTGTCTCCTTAATCATTCAGGCACTGAACATCTTCTATGGTTATTATGTGATTACATTTTTAGAGTCTTTCTTAGAATAGAGTATTCTGTTACTTGGAAAGTATCTTAGATCTTAGTGAACCAGAAAATTTCGAGAGGCTTTTGTTTCTCTTTAGAGCAAGCGCTTTATTGTGTGTCATTTCAAAGCAGAAAATGTTTATTTTATATGGTAGTCTCCCTGATCAAAAAGGATATCAAATTACTCAAAAATCCTAAATGAAGGGTCTGAAGAAAGTGACGAGAAAGAAAATTATAATCATGGCACTAATCTTAATACTTGTGGCAACCTTCTCTATCGGCTGGTCTGCTGTCAGAGCGAAAATGTATGACTTTAACCTTACTGAAGCATCTGAACTAACAGAAAATCATTCATATGAGATGATGACACCGACAAAGGTTCCTTTTAAAGAGATGAAAGTAACAGATCTTAATGTAGCAGAGGACAAACAGACAGCAGTCATTTCACTAATAAATGCAGACAAAAATATGTTAGATATTCAAATAACGAAAACAAAACCAGAGTATCCAGCAGATAAAAAGGAAACTGTTAAAATAGGCAATAACATCAGTGGAGAATTTATTCCAGATGATACGGGCAGAAGAATTCTAACCTGGCAAAAGGATGAACTTTATTATGAAATTATTTATTATTATAAACTCACTCCATCTGAGGTAAGTGAAACACAGTTAATCAAAATGGCAGCATCATTTAATTAGTTTAGCAGAAACTCTGGAGAATTAATTTATACATACATAACCCGAATAACGGAGTGATTTTATGAGACGCTATCTAATAATTCTTTTTCTGCCTGCTATATTAATAGGCTGTATTTCAAGTCCCGGACAAAATGAAGGTGGTTTATTGACCAAAGAACAGGTTTTAAAACTAAGCCCCGTTGCAGATATGTTTGAATGGGATGGAAAAGTATATAAATCAGGTATTGATTGGATCGAAGAGGAAGACTTAACAAAAGAAAAACAACTTGGAGAAATAGGTGAAGGGATGGCAACTAAATTACCTGTAGGTGCGAAAATTTTTGCACCAGAAGAAAGAAGGGATATTTTAATTGTGGAGCATGATGGCAAAGAAAAAAGGTATTTGCTGCAGACAGGGGAGTAATCCGGTCAAAATTTTTTAAGTAGTCAGGAGGGATAAACGCATGCCATTAGAACAGGAAGTCATCGGTCTGTTAATTGGCGGTTTTTCGATTGTGATGGGAATGGCATTTCTAGCTACCGTAATTCTATGGGTGAGATATAAAAATAATCATTCAGGATATATCTGGACCTTGTTGCATTTAATGTTTTTCTCTGTTGCCGTATATTTTCTCTTGCAAGCAATCTCTTTCGATTACGAACATCCAATGGCTTCAGAGGAAAATTCATTACAGATAGGTATAGCCGGAGTTGTGTGGGCAGTGAGTATGATTTGTTTTATGATCGGAATATATTCTTTTCAGAAGAGAAGTGCTAATTCCTGAATAGTTAGCACTTTTTTATCGTTATAATGTAACATATATATTGCTTTTTGTAATGTATATGTTACAATTTGTGTCAAGGAGGGATGATCTTATTTGAAAAATAATGTAAAAATCTACCGTGTCCAAGTTGATCTCACCCAACAGCAATTGGCTGATAAAGTAGGTGTTACCAGGCAAACGATCAGCTTGATTGAAAAAGGAAAATATAACCCAACTTTAAAATTGTGCCTGGAAATCTGTTATGCCGTGAATAAGTCATTAGATGAAGTATTCTGGGTGGAAAAGGAGAGTGATCATTGATGAAGAAAATAAGAGATGAACGCTTGCAATTGCAAAATTTGAAAAATATCCGCATCGCTTATTTTATTCAAACGCTTGGAATTCTGGGGATACTAGGTTACGACTTGGTAACAAAAGGGATAGACGGAATGAGGGAAAACCCGTTATGGATGGTATTTATTATCACGACCGTTATTGCTGCCTATTTATCAATGAATATTAGTGTAGACCATGAAAACAATAACAAATCTCCAAAGAAAAGTTTTGCTGTATCGTTAGGTGTGATTGTGATAATCTCCAGTGTTATCGGCATACTTGTATCCATAACAGACGGCTCTACGGCAGTAAATGGACTGCTTATTGGCGGGATTGTATTTATTTGCTTTTTGGTACCTGTGATTTATGTTTATTATTTAAGGGCAAAAAGAGGAGATTAAATTTAATGTGATAAATAAGAGGAAAATCTTTTAATAATGAGATAGTTGTCTAGGTTTCCGAAAATTTTTTTACAATTACGTGAGCTAAGATTATTTTAATATAGCCAACGGAAAGGATATATATGGAAAAATGGAAGGAGAGTGATAATAAACGCTGTTAAAGGTTGAGTATTTAATAAATTGAGGAGGGGGAATATGGAAACAATTAGAGAGCTTGGCTGGTTTTTATTGCTATTTATTTTAGTTATTGGATTTGTTGCTTGTATCTTTTATGTTGTCATTTCTCTCTTCAAAAAGTAGTTTTGATAATTACGGTAGCCTCATTTTAGGGAGAGATAAAAAATGGATTTATCATATGTGTTATTATTCATTTCAATCATTATCTTTTTAATTACCCCATTATTAACAAAAAACCTGGAAAGAAGAAAAGCTACAAACATACAAGTAACGGTTTCGACAATCATAGGTATCACACTTATCGTAGTTTGGTTAGTAACAAAATGAAAATAGCAAAAATCCTATAATAAAGTTATGAAATTGAATGCCTTAGAGAGTTATGCAGTTAAGAAAGGCTCATAGCATCAAAAGTGGCGAGCGTAGGGAAAGTTATGCAGTTATGAAAGGGTCATAGCATCAAAAGTGGTGAGCGTAGGGAGAGTTATGCAGTTAAGAAAGGGTCATAGCATCAAAACCGGCGAGCGTGAGGAGAGTTATGCAGTTATGAAAGGGTCATAGCGTCAAAACCGGCGAGCGTTAGGAGAGTTATGCAGTTAAGAAAGAGTCATAGCGTCAAAAGTGGCGAGCAGTAAGAGAGTTATGCAGTTATGAAGGTGCCAGGATATAAAATGAGTGAGTATCAGCGAAAAGAGGTATGGATTTGCTTACATTCGGAAAAAAAGAAGATGGAAAAGAATACATAGTAAGACCTGCTGTTTATTGTGTCCTATTCAATCAAACAGGACAAATAGCGCTTATCCAGAAAAGTGATGGTAATTATTTTCTCCCTGGTGGCGGAATGGAAGCTAATGAAATCCAGGAAGAATGCTTGAAAAGAGAAGTGATGGAAGAGTTGGGATCTGATATGGAGATAGGAGCTTATATAGGAGCTGCCAGGAACTACTTTTTTCTCCAAATGAGTTAACATATTACTTAAATGAAGGCGTTTTTTATTTAGGCAGGATTGGACAACAAATCAGGAAGTCAATGGAAGAAGCCCATCATCTAATCTGGATGGAACCAGCCGAAGCTATCGAGAAACTTTTGCACAAGCATCAGAGCTGGGCAGTTGCTGAGGCAATAAAATAATAGGAGTGAATGCGCCTGGAAGTTTCCAATTTTACCAGGCGAAAATGAAGTGATTTTCTCCCTCTAGGTGTCCATTTTCATATGATGGATGAGACCCGACATTCGAGCTGATAGCACCCACCCCAGATCAACCTGCCACCATATGGTTTAACTTCACAGCCGGATCTCAAGGGAACTTATGAAAAGCGATATAGTTAGGCTGTAATAAAATCCAGCCCGACATGTTCGGCTGTCAATAGATGGCAGCAAGTCCATAAAGAAATGAGTCATTCAATGCCTTCAACTTTGGGAGGAAAAAGAGATATGTAAAAATCAAGGAGAGTGACCTAAATGCTTGGGATAAATAAAGGTGAAGTAAGGTTAGCTGCTCCATCTATTGAATGGAAGGTGCTTTTCCAGAAAGAGAAGAAGCTACTGAACGAATTAATCGGTGCGCATATTAAGGACCTCCAGCATATTGGCAGTACTGCAATAGATGGAATCGATGCTAAGCCTGTGATTGATATGGTTGCGGGCGTTACTTCAATGGCTGACATCCAGAATTTTGACAAAGAAAAATTAAAGGCTAGCGGATATTATCATTTACACCGCGTGAAGATTGACGGAAAAGCAGTTTTTGCCAAGTTTTCTGATCTTAAGAATTTCACGAAAACACATATCCTTCATGTGGTCGAATATGAGGGAGATTGGTGGAGCCAGCATATCTTTTTCCGAGATTATTTGAATCAGCACCCGGAAGCCGCTAAGGAATATGAAGCAATGAAAAGAGATTTGGCGATGAAGTATCCTAATAACGAGAGCGTTTACACAGATGAGAAAAAACAGTTTGTTGATAAGATTTTAGCGAAGCGATAATAACTGGGGGAGTGGGGGAATGGAAACTATATAAATATATAATTAAGCAGGCCCATAAGCTGCATAGTGAGCAAAAGGATCATGGATTTATGAAAACAGCTCGACTGATTGGTGAAGTTATCGGAAATTTAGATCAATATTTTGGTGACGAGTTTTTTGAATATAGGGTGAGAAATTTAATCATGAATGGTGTTTTTGAAATAAGCGCAGTTCCGAAAGGGATGAGATTTTACAGTGTGAGGGTGAAGTCGGTGCTTTAATCATAGCTATTCTGTCATTTCATCAAAAAAATAAATACTCTAGCCTAGCAAGCATTCAGGTAGTGAGTGTACCAGCACCAAGCGGCTAGTCTTATTATATTGCCTATAGTCTGTATTATACTTTAAATTGGCAAAATGGTAACTAAATACGTTTATATTGGAAGGTTGCTTATAATTTGCTCTATAAACACAATTAGCCCCTCTTTTTTGAAATCATTCACTTTTAAAAAGGGTTTTATAAAAGTATACAGAATAATGTTATAGAAGCGAAATCGGGAAATGGAAACCATGAAATTATAATATAAAATGTATAGCATGATTCGTTTAAGGGGGGAATAAGGTGGAGATTGGAAAAGAATATTTGAGGGTTGTAATGGAAAGATTTATTAGTGTAAAAAGACTTGGAGATAAGACATTAAACCAATTATCGGATGAGGAAATACATTGGAATTATAATACCGAGTCCAACAGCGCAGCAATAATAGTAAAGCATCTAAGTGGAAATATGGTTTCAAGGTGGAGTAACTTTTTAACTTCAGATGGGGAAAAAGAATACAGAGATCGTGATGAAGAATTCGTAGATGATACAACTACGAAAGCCGAGTTAATTGCTGTTTGGGAAAAGGGTTGGAGAGTCCTAATTGAGACATTAACTGATTTAAGTGAGGCAGATCTATTAAAATATATTTTCATTCGTGGTGAAAAGCATTTGGTGTTAGAGGCAATCGAAAGACAAATGGCACATTACGCTTATCATGTTGGTCAAATTGTTTATGTAGGTAAACAGCTAAAGGATAATAATTGGAAGAGTCTCAGCATTCCTAAAGGGAAATCTGAAGAATATTTAAAGGAAATGCTTGAAAGGCACCAAGATAAATAGATTGAGGTTGTTGAACTAACAGAGGCTATAGTTCCTGTTAAGTTTTGCTAATGATCAGTGGCGGATTTAACCCCCCCACTGTCAAGTTCTCACTAGATTTACAAACTGTTTATTAAGAGCAGTCCAATAGAGGGGGAGGAAGTTTTATGCGTCAACCTGTAGAGATCAGACAAATGATACAGAGCGATATCGAACTGGTTTATAATGGATTGTCTGGTCATGATGTTAGCAAACCTCTGGATTACATTGAGAAATGTTGGAGGGAAAATCTTAGCCAAGAAAGAACAACATTTTTGGCTCTGGATAACAAAAGATTTGTTGGTTGGGGACATCTAGTTTACAAGTCAGAATACGCGTTTTTCATGGAAAATGGTGTCCCGGAGATTCAAAACTTTGATGTAATCCCGCCATATAGAAAACGTGGTGTGGGTTCAACGTTGATCGATACCATTGAAAGGTTTGCGTTTGATACATATGATGTCATTGGCATTGGGTTCGGATTGTATGCTGATTATGGTGCAGCACAAAGATTGTACATTAAACGTGGCTATATTCCTGATGGCAGAGGGATTATGTACAATAATTTACCTGTTGAACCTGGTAGCCTCATTCGGGCGGACGATGATTTAGCTTTGTTTCTAACCAAGCAAAAGCCAGAATAAGATCTTGATTTTTTTATGAATCAATCACATAGATCAATGTGATTTCCTGGCCATTGCCCGTTCTAATCATCGATTTCTTTTACTCTGCCAACTATACCACTTTCTAATCTTACTTTAATACCATGGGGGTGTGTGGCAGAATTGGTAAGAATATTTGATACAATACCTTCTGTTAATTTTCCAGAGCGTTGGTCCTGCTTTTGAACCACTCGCACTTTAGCGCCTATTTTAATATTTTTTCTTTCTGTTCCTGTCATTGTGGGGCTCCTTCACGATTTTTTAACATTATAACAGATTTTACAATCTCAATCCTCTCCAAAGAGTTAAATAAGCATCTAATAAGTAGCTAATTAAGAAAATCCGCTATATTAGGTCAATTTAAAAGAAAGACGTTAATGAACAAGCAACCTTGAAGCTCTCAATTTTAATTGTAAGATTGCCGCCGATAAGGTAATTCACAATTTTAGTTATGTTGAAAAAATTATGTCACCAATATCATTAGGTTCCTCGTTTGTAATTCTTGTTTCTATAACTGGCCCCGTTATAATAGAAATGAACAAATCATCAAGCTCTAGAACAATTGAAGTTAAGATTTCATTATGACTATCCTTAAACCCATATCCAATTACCTTATTTACTACATTATGTTGCACCGAAAAACTAGAACCCATTATAAGGTGTTTATGATACGGATTATCTATTTTTTCGTATTCAAGTGGTTCAGGCGTTTCTTGTTCTTTAAGTAACAGTATGTCATCTCCTGCGCTATCCTCCATCCAGTTCACCTTCCAATATTTTATGTCAGATGAATTGTCTCTTCTAAAGTATAATATTGGTTCAACAGAGTGAAGAATAAGATCTTTTTTCACTAGGTAAGTGTCAAGTTTATTTGCATAAATCCCTTCAAATAAATAACCTTTAACTTCCATAAAGCTCTCCCATGTTTGTTTTGCTATTCCCTCATTCATCGCTTATCGAATTAAAATATTCATAAAGCTTATCTGGATCTGTTGTCCTGAAAATTTCTTCTTCCTCGTCAAATAGTAATAAAACTGGATAATCCTCTAAATCCAGTGATTTTGTGAAATTATAATCATACATTTCTTTGTCACTTACATCAATAAATCTTATTGAAATCAAGGGAGAACCCTCTAATTTATCATTATTAATTTTGTATTGATTATCAAGCACTTTGCTTCTATATGACTCTTCCAAAGACATATGATAAAAAACGACCAATTTCTTTTTATATTCCTGGTCATCTGTTAAGTATTCAATTGCATCTTTTTCAGAATTACAACCAATTATTAGTATGACAGACAAGAAACTAACTAGTAAAAAACAATATTTTTTCATATTATCACTCCTGAAGTATGGTTAGAACAAGCATACATAATTTATGAATCAATAGTATCACATTAATGATTTGTGGCCGGAAATCGGAATATTCTGTTGATAATTCATTTAAATATATGTGACACAGTTCTGTTTTACCGGATATGAAAACGATTAATATATAGACTCAAGCGATTTTTCCTTATTTACATATAGTCTATAATATTCATTCTTAGTAGAAAAGGTTTTTAGGAAAAAGTATCGAATACATAGAGAGAATAATATTTAAAAGGGAGTGATAAGTCCTGAACATAACCACTAGCCCTCGTCTTTTGAACAAGGGCTAGTTACCTTTAGAATCTTCAGAAGTTAACGTTATTTTTTCTTCAAACAAGTCATCCTGATTTTCACCTTTCCATTGGATAATTACATAAATTTCCTCAATATCTTCGAAAGTAACAGGATCACCATTCTCATCTAATTCTTCTCTATTATTGGGAAATTCCCCTGTTGATTTACTGCTTATATCTAACTCATTTAAGTTATCTCCCTTAATTTTGCTGGAGCGGTGTTCTCGATGAATTTTCATATCCTTCCCCCACTTGAAGACGACATGAAACTCTGTCATGAGATAATCAGCATGATAAGTATCTTGATCTTTCATATGCATTATCCCTTCATATGTACGAAAAAGAATGGGACTAACTTTCACGCGATAATCTTCAATTTTCCAATACTCGCCTTCCCCATGGTAGGTACGAGTTATCTGATCTTCCGGAAGGTCCTCGTACAATTGTTCTTCTGCTTCCCTGATCCAATTGGCTATTTGAAATTTCTCCGCCAAATTATCTTCAGTTGCTGGAACAGAAATTAGCTTATCATTTAGTTTGTCTATTTGTTCCTGAGTTACTGATGATGTGATTTGAAGATTAGATTTATCTTCGAATGATACAAACAGCTCAGCTGTATCAGCTTTAATCTTATGTAATGGGTCTGTCCATTCATTAAAATTAGAAATGAAAAAGGACAAAAGATAGATAATTAATAAAATAATTTGGATTTTTACTCTTTTACTATTTATAGTTGATGGTTCAAATCTTATATATGTTTTTAAATAATCATCTAACTCCTTTGAGCTTTTTGGGATAATTACGGCTTCTTTGCCTGAGTAGATGAGAAAATAATAGGAGTCAGTTTCATATTTTCCAATAAAGTCATTCCATTGATACGTTTTTTTCTTAAGTGGAGATTTTACTGTCAGTCCATCCTCCTCCATAAATAGTTTATATTCCCCGAAGAAGTCTTCGCGTTCTAATTGGCGTCTTACATTATTAGACTTTATAAAATACATAAAGCCTATGAAGAGAGGGGAAATACTTGCAGCCCAAAAAAATGTATGAAACAAACCGTATATAATTATTAATGGAATGGGTAGATCCATTCGGTATGCAGTTAGTGAAAACAAAAAAAACGAACTGATCGTAATTAAAACATAAGTGTTTCTGTTATAACGTTTTATGGTAGAGGAAAACTCTTTTGCATGTTTTTGTAAGTTCCATAAATCTGTTGGTTTCAACTCATAAGTAAATTCCAAAGTTTTCACCCTCTCCTAAGTTAATATTTATTACTTGAAAATTTTAACATTTTTATCTCGTTTTGTATACGTGCTGTTAACATTTTAGATGCAGTTAAAAGTGATCCTGAAACAGCAGTAACCACTTTTCTTTCTTATCAAGTGGATATTTATGTTAAAATAATACTGACATATTTAATCAGAATTGGATATTTCCACACAGACATTGATAGCGTTAAAGAAATTCCTTGTTAACGGTAAGGAGGAGCAACATGCACGAGACACATTGGGATATAGAACAAGTGAAGCGATTGAAAAAGAGGCAGTTAATCCAATTCAATATGATTATGCTGTTAATCTTTGTTTTATTTGCATTCCTTATCAAGAGCGGAGGATCAGCATCCCTCTTTTTTGGAACGTGTTGTCTGATTATTTCGATTGTGGCAGCTGCCAGTTTATATAAACTAACGACAGGAAAGATGGTAGGAACAAAGACAAACAGATTGGTACAGGAGTTTGAGAGAGATAGACTGGGTGAGAAGGTTTGGAGGCGTAGAACAACATTAGGGGCTGTCATTTTTTTGATTTTAATTGTTATCTTAACTATACTCTATTTTTCTATGGATTTTGATTCTGTAAATTTCGACTTTCCGATAGATTTAATGCCCTTTTGTGGTGTTTGGGTTGGCCATAATATAGGAGAAACTGTAAGAATAAATAACTTATAAATTGTTCTGTTTTACTATGTAAAAATTTTTTTAGAATGGAATCATTAAAACAACAAAGGAAGTGTACATTATATGAAAAGAATTTTGATCGTTATAATCTCAATACTATTCGTACTGACCGCCTGTTCCGATCCTTCTGAAGAACCACCCGATCAATCAGCTTCCCTAAATCAACAGGAAGAAAATAAAGCCGAGTCTCCAGCCACATCCAATGCAGGCAACAGTTATGAAGAAACGGCAGACGAATCAACACCGGCGGAAACAAATGATCAGTCCACAGACTTTAACATTGTCACATATTTAAAGGAAAACTACCCAATCGAGAATACGCATTATGAAATTGAAGAATGGGAAAGCGACACGGAAATAACGGACTTTACTGTTAACATTATTCCGCAAACAAAACAATATGGCCAGGAGATCAATGAAATTTTTCAAAACAGTGCACCTTATGAGGACAACAGAACTAAAACCATGTTTGACACTGCTGAGCAAATAATGAATGAATTACCCAAAGTGAACGAAAAAGTACATATTGACTCTGTGAATTGGGTTTCTAATATTGATGATTTTTCCGTCAGTTTAATACAAGATTATGAAAATAGTAACGTAAATGCTGGTGATAAGGAGGACAAAGAAACACTGTCTGACTTTTCCAGTGAACAAATTGAATATGCCAGAGTATGGCTGCAGCTTGGCCCTAATCAGGAGATTGATGAATTAAATGTCCGTCATATTAAAGCAGGTGAACCACTGAATCCAACTGATGACAATAGTGCTGTCTATCCGGAAGATGTAATCCAATTAGCTGGTTCCAGGCTGGTAGATGGATCAGTAACATACAGCGGGAATGGTGATGGAACGATTAATGTCTATAATGTTCCTCTGCGCTGGGATGGTGATTACTCTTTAGTTGATGAAAGTTTTTACACTGATATTATCGATAATACAGAGCTAGTCTATGTTGATCCGGGTGAAGATGAGAAAGTTATTGAATTAATTCATTTGCTGCATATTCATTCATAAGCG
The DNA here is from genome assembly GCF_009498735.1 of Gracilibacillus oryzae. Lineage (GTDB taxonomy): Bacteria > Bacillota > Bacilli > Bacillales > Amphibacillaceae > Gracilibacillus > Gracilibacillus oryzae. Next base: position 1,985 of record NZ_ML762454.1, on the reverse strand, counting down.
AGCCAACTAGAAAGATTGAAATTGCAATTAACAGGCTTGAAGAAAATTAGTGAATACTTGTAGGATAGATTTAAAAAAACAGCTAAGGGAGGGGTATACACAGAACGAATATCTGTGTATAAGAATATGAAGAAAATTGTTTATACGATTCTGTTATCTTGTCTTATTCTATTGATTGGCTGAAATGAGAATGATGACACTTCTGCAGACAAAGAAGAACATACTTCAGATGATAAAGAGGTAGCAAAACAAGAACAAGAACCCGAAGAGTCAGGGGATTCGATAGGATTTGACCAATTTGATTTCGCGCCTGACGATACCATTGCCTGGATGACTGCCGAGCCGGGAGAATATGGTGGGGCTAATTTCGATGAAGAAGCAGTAAAGGCAGTGATCGATACCTGGCCGGAAGGGCTTGAACCGGAAGAATATTTTCGTGGAATTGTAGGACTGACAGCCGGCGATTATCGTAAATATCAGGAATTCCTCGATACGGTAGAGGTAGAGTTTGAAGGTATTACAGCAGCACCTGACGGGGAGCCTGGAGAAGACGGAGCAGCAGACATGCCGGAGTTGAATGTGCAAATTCTTCTGGATGCTAGTGGAAGTATGGCGGCAGAGGTGGATGGAAAGATAAAAATGGATTTGGCAAAAGACGCCATTGCTGATTTTGCAAAGAATCTGCCGGAACATGCCAATGTCTCTTTGCGTGTATACGGACATATCGGATCCAGTCAGGCGGAAGGGAAAGAGAAATCCTGCGCTACCACAGAGGAAGTATATGCTCTGGGGGAATACAATGAGGATAACTGTACGAAGTCTTTGGAGAAGTTCTCTCCTACGGGATATACCCCGCTCGCGCTTGCAATTGAAGACGCAGCAAAAGACATGGAAAAGCTTAAAGGAAATGATGTGCGCAATATTGTTTACATAGTAAGTGACGGAAAGGAGACGTGCGGAGGGGATCCAATCGCCCAGGCAGAAGCGATGCATTCCTCTGATATTGGCGCTATTGTTAATATCATCGGTTTTGACATAGAGGAAGCGGAAAGAGATGCGCTGGAAGCAATCGCGGAAGCAGGAAATGGAGAATATTTTCATGCAGACACAGCCAAGGAATTGAAGGAGACCTTCGAGGAAGAGCGACTCGCCCTTATTAAGGCATGGGGTGAATGGATCCATGATAATGTTACAAGCAACTATGAACAAGTTAGTGAATATATAGATCCTTCCTATGAATTGTCATCAGAGGCATCAGACCTGAGCCGAGAGGAAGAAAGCCGACAGAAAGATCTCACAAGATATATGGAGGAGACGATGGAAGAGGTGGATGCGATCGGAATTCGATCACTGATCACTGATCGTTCCTTGGACATGCGGGAATATATACGTATGGAGTTTCTGGACATACGCCAGGAAGCCCGTGAAGAAGGTCTGGAAATCAGACAAGAAGTACGGGAGCGGGGGCTGGAAGAGAGACAGGAATTAAGGGATATGGATTAACCATTTCTTGATGAAAAAACTTTTACGAGTGTCAATGAAATACTGACTTAAACAATTACAACAAAGAAGGAGGCATTTTAATCAATTTAATTTGAAATGTCTCCTTTTTTTAATAGCCTTTCAAAATGGAAAATGGTTAGGGAAAGATGCAGTTATGAGAGTATCACAGCTGCATAAGGAAAATGCCTTTAGGGGGAAGCAGAAATGTTAAAAAGAAAATTCGCAGACCGATCGGGTTGGATGCGGGTAACAGAAAGAAAATATGCGCAATCTTATCTTGAAACAGAAGAATTTAAAGGATATATCACGTTATTACATACGATAAAAGTAACAGAACCATTATCCCTTCGTTATGATGAGAAAGATGTGTGCATTGTGGATAATGGTTATATGTGGCTGCAGCAGTGTGACTGCTAAACTAAAGTAGACAGTTTTCGCTAGATAAGAAGAAACACTTATTTACCCAAATATACCAGTAAAAT
>NZ_ML762453.1:35262-45237 GCF_009498735.1 Gracilibacillus oryzae | reverse complement strand
ATTAGACATAAAAACTCCCCTTAAGATGAACAGATTTTATATTTTTAATCTGTCTACCTTAAGGGGAGCATATCATTCAATAGTGTGTCCGGGTTTTTTGTTCATGAAAAAATTGGTTCATATTTCGCTCTGTCAAAATACTTCGCTTTCACCACAGGCATAAGTGCGACATCTACTCAAGCAAAATACACTTTCGTAGTGTCTTCTTTACCGCTGGGCACGGCCTCAGCTTCCTCGGAAAGCAAATCCCGCTTTCCTGCGGGATCTTCGGCTCGCGCTGTTCCCGCTGGAGTCTTAGTATTTTGACTACGCTTATTGTGTGCGTACATTTTCTACATTATAGTATCGTTCGTATTTTAGGTTAAGTATTTTAGTTATGTCCCAGGCCCTTTCTCTCATAATTCCTCTTTCAACCCTTTTATTAAGGAAACGATCATCACGAGTACTATCACAGTAAACGGCAATGCAGCCAGAATCGCTATTGCTCGTAAAGCTTCCAGACCGCCGCTAAGTAATAATACCGCTGCTGTAATCGAAATACAGAATCCCCAAGCCAGTTTTACGAGCTTATTAGGATTTAGAACCCCTTTAGAAGAAATCACACTTAATACATAGCTTGCAGAATCAGCTGAGGTAATAAAGAAAATCGAGATCAGCAGAATCCCCAGAATGTTCAAAATCAAACCAAGCGGCAATTCCCCAAGCATCAGGAAGAATGCTAATTCCTCATTTTGCTGAGCTTGACTGGCGATATCGATAGCTCCTGACACTTGCATATCGAGTCCTGTTCCACCCATAATGGAAAACCAGACAATACCAAGCAGGGCAGGAACAAACAGTACGCCCATTACAAATTCTTTTATCGTTCTGCCCCTGGATATTCTTGCGATAAATGTTCCGACATAAGGCCCCCAGGCAATCACCCATGCCCAGAAGAAGATCGTCCACTGTCCTCGCCAGCTTCCGTCTGCGTAAGGGGATAACGACAAACTTAATGAAAGATACTCCCCAATGTACTGACCGGTGACGGTGACAAAGCTGTCAAATAAAAATGCGGTAGGGCCTAAAAAGAGGACAAGTACCATCAGGATACCAGCAATAATAATATTGCTTGTACTCAAATACCGCATCCCTTTGTCTACTCCTGATAATAAAGAAGTGATAAACATTGCCGTAATAACAGCGATGATGATTAATTGACTAATCTGATTGTTTGGTGTGCCAAAGACTTCGGAAATTCCGCCACTTACTTGCATTGCGCTTAAACCGAAAGTTGTGGCAACACCAATTGCTGTCGCTATCGTCGAGAAGATATTAATGACTTTTCCCAGTGTTCCATTTGCTCTTTCTCCAATTAAAGGATAAAAGGCATGACTGATAAGGCCAGGCCGGTTTTTTCTGAATTTAAAAAAGGCCATAGTCAACCCGATAATGGCAAAAACACCCCATGGTTGAAGAGCCCAGTGAAACACACTATATTTTAAAGCAGCCTCAGCCGCCGCTGTTGTTTCTGCCTGATAGCCAGGAGGAGGATTCACATAGTGCAGCACAGGTTCTGCCACTCCCCAGAAAACAAGCCCTACCCCCATTCCTGTAGCAAACAGCAAGCCTAACCAGGAAAAATAGGAATATCTAGGCTCACTATCTTGTTTGCCTAATTTGATATTACGATAAGGTCCAATAGCTAGATATAAACAGGCTAATACGAAAATCGTTGTGGCAATCATATAAAACCAGCTGAAATATTTATTCATCCAGTTCATTGCTGTATTAGATGTATTGCTTAAATTATCGGGGAAGAAAGCACCCCAGCAAACCAAAATGGCAATAATACTAAAGCTGACGTAGAAGACAGTTCCAGGCCGTTTTTTTTCTTTTCTGTTCATCCAATCCTCCTTTTTGAGATCATCCTCCTATCTATACCCTACACTGAGATCCACTAAAACATGGAAAATGGACTTTTCAATTTTTCTATGACGGGATCTCGTTTTGTTTTCTTCTTAATTGGGGAAAATAATTAGTATTGTAAGAAAACAAGCATAAGGGAGGGACAGATCTTGCATGAATTGGATGCCCATCATATTTTTCAGCTTGCTCTTATATTAGTGATGATTGCAGCAGGTATTACGGCGATTGCCAAAAAGTTCAAGCAGCCATATCCGATTGCATTGGTCATCGTTGGGGCAACCATCGGACTTATAAACATTCCTGTACTGGAACCATTAAAAGACTTTATTACGGAAGGGGAAGTTTTTAATTTTGTCATTATTACATTGTTTTTGCCGGCATTATTAGGTGAGGCGGCACTGAAACTTCCTTTTTCCCATTTAAATGATAACAAAAAGCCAATTCTTGCACTGGCATTTGGCGGTACATTTTTGTCATTTCTTATCATCGGATTTTCGTCCATGTGGCTGCTGCAGTTATCAATCCCAGCCGCTTTTGTCTTCGCAGCCTTAATGAGTGCAACAGACCCTGTCAGTGTTTTATCGATTTTTAAAAGTGTAGGTGTTAAAAAAAGACTGGCGACAGTAATTGAAGGGGAAAGCTTATTTAATGATGGCCTTGCGGTAGTCTTATTTAACATATCGGCTTTTTCCTTAATCTCGTATCTGGACCTCGGACTTTTGGGAGCAGGTTATGGGGTATGGGAATTTATTAAAGTGATCTCATTAGGTCTGATTATCGGCGGTTTGATGGGTTACGGATTCTCCCGTCTGACGAAATATTTTGATGACTACCCATTGGAAATTATATTCAGTATCATTCTCTTTTACGGCGCTTTCTTACTTGCCGAAAGTGTGGAGGCATCTGGGGTAATTGCCGTTGTTGTTGCAGCACTTATTTTTGGAAACTATGGTGCCAAAATTGGGATGAGCCCTGCAACAAAGCTGAATATCAGTAATTTTTGGGATGTGGCCACATTGCTTGCCAATTCCCTCGTTTTCTTAATGGTAGGACTGGAAATCACCAGAATCAATGTTGCAGAAAACTGGGGCATCATTTTTCTCGCGATTCTTATCGTGCTTATTGCCAGAAGTATTGCGGTTTACAGCAGTCTTTTTTTCATCAAGAGCATTCCACTCTCCTGGAAGCATATTCTCAATTGGGGAGGGTTAAAAGGATCGTTATCAATCGCGCTTGTGCTTAGTCTGCCAAGGGATTTTGCAGGACGTGAAGAAATTCTGCTGCTTGCATTTAGTGTAGTACTGTTCTCCCTTGTTGCCCAAGGTCTGACTATCAAGCCTCTAATTTCATGGCTTGGCGTGAATAAAAAAGAAGCCAGTTATGAGGAATATGAAGCACTTATGGCACGTGCGCACCGCTTTGAGACTGGTATCAAGGAAATCATTCAGGTAAAAAAGAAATTATTTGTAACAGATGTAGTATCACAAGGAATAATCGCAGAATATGAAGAGCAACGTACGAAGTTGCACCAAGATATAAAGGAGCTTTTTGACAAATACCCTGCTCTGAGAGAAAAACAGGAAAAAGCTCTGTTGAAGCATTCGCTCTATGCTCAGTATGATGCAATGGAGCATTTGCAAAGAGAAGAGATCATCTCCAGTGAAGTTGCCGAAAAAGAAAAAGATCTGATTACAAACAAAATTGTGGAGTTAGAGGAAGATCATTAGGAGAATTGGCGAATACTGGGAATTAGATGCCGAACAGGACAGGAGAATTGATAGGAAAAAGCCATTTAACCATCAATACTCCCCTGAAGCTCAAGGGATTTGATAGGAAAGAGCCATTTAACTATCAAAACTCCCCAGAATCTCAGCAGTTATGATAGGAAAGAGCCATTTAACTATCAAAACTCCCCAGAATCTCAGCAGTTATGATAGGAAAAAGCCATTTAACCATCAAAACCTCCAGCCCACGGAGTAGATTTGATGAACATATAAGATAGAGATTGGGTCATATGTTTCTGTCCCAGTCTCTTTCAGCGTTAATCATCTAAACAATAACTTAACAATAATGGCTGCACTGCTGCTATATAATGAAAAGTGAACACAAATTGAAGCTAAAGGGTGGTGTTAACGTGTTTGCTGGACATTTTGGAGTGGCAGCTGCAGTAAAAAGTAAAGCCCCGGAATTGCCGGTTTGGACATTGATTGTCAGCTCACAGTTACTGGATATCGTATTTCTTCCCTTAAACTTAGCCGGACTGGAAACAATGGAGCCAATAGGAGAGGGTGGTTATGCAAACTTGATGATTTATGCATTTTATAGTCACTCATTAGTGGGAGCGCTAATCCTTTCTGTATTAGCTGGACTTCTGGCTGCAAGATTCTGGGGAAAAAAATCCGGAACAATTATTGGGATGGTAGTTTTTAGTCACTGGATTTTAGATTTGATCGTTCATCGTCCTGACCTGGCTATTTTGCCTGGTAATCTAGGCGATCTTCCGCTGCTTGGTCTAGGTTTGTGGGAATCAGCTTCTGCAAGTATCGTAGCAGAATTTATCCTCATAGCGATCGGTGCTTTTCTCTATTTCAGATATGCCCTCAATTCGTCAGGTCCAGATAACAGAGCGAAAGGAATCGCTGCTGGCGCCATCATGACTGTCTTTCTCCTCTTTTCTATATCATTTGATGCTTTTTCCTTGTTGTAAAACGGGGGGACAGGCACCTTTCTTTAAAAAAAAGGAAGTGAGCCTGTCCCTTTGTATTCCTCTACTCTTATAATATAATCATGGGAGAAGATGACGGAACAACGAGTGGAGGGGGCAAAAGCACATGAACATCCAATTAAATCAGAAAATCATCAAAGACAGGTGTGGTACTGTCTCCTTCAAAAAAGGAAACGCTTATTATAGAGCCAATAAGGTAAACTTTGATTACTATACTGCCGAGCATTGTAAGGCAACGGTAAAAGGGAAAGAGGATTTTCATGTCACCATAAGTGCAGAAGCAGACGGCGAAATCCGGACAGCATGCACGTGCACCACCTTGCCGTCCTTTCAAAATGACTGTCAGCATGTTGCGGCCGTTTTGCTTGCACTTGATGAGCACAGAGAGCATGGGACAGTTCCAAATGCCGAGACGGAGACAGCCAGTAAACTGACAGAAGGATTGAAAACGATCTTTGACCAAAATCCTGTGCGCTCCAGCGGTCATCAGACACACTTTGAGCAAAGAAATGTCCTTCATCTCATTTTTACATGTAAGCCAGTCCTCATCGACAGGCAGTATATGTTCGGGGTAGAGGTGAATATTGGGCCGATAAAAGTAAAGCATATTCGCGATTTTCTGCAAAAAGTGAAAGAAAGGACACAAGTCCCGCTATCCAAGTCTTTTACGTATGACCCTGAACTGCACTGCTTTCCAACTGAAACAGATCGAGTTCTGGAGCAGCTGATAAAAGTAATGGAGGATGAAAAGAACTGGAATACCAAGCAGCCGCAATTGCTGATTATTCCACCATCGTTCAGTGACAGGCTGATTCCATTACTCACAAAAGCGCCACTGGTGAAACTGGAATATGATGATCACACATATGAAGGGCTTCAGCTTTCAGACGAGAAGCTGCCATTACGGTTTGATTTTGCCGAAGCAGAAGGCGAAAACTATCAGTTGAGAATCTACGGCTTTCAGTGGATGACTGTACTCCATTCCTATCGTCTGGTTTTCTGTAACGGAAAATTAATTCAAATGGCAATCGAGCAGAACAACCAGCTCGCAAATTTAAAGGAGCTGCTGGATGGATCAGGGACCAATGTTATTCCTATACCGCAGGAGCAGATGGATTTTTTTATGAAAAAAATTATTCCAGGGTTGCGGAAATTAGGTTCTGTTCAACTGTCAAGAGGAATAAGGGAGCACTATGACAAAACGCCGCTCGTGGCCAAGCTCTATCTTGATCGGGTGAAAAACCGTCTGCTGGCAGGGCTGGAATTTCATTATGACAATATGGTGATCAATCCATTGGAAGATCAGGAAAAGTATCAGAGTCTGCCTTTTATCAGAGACCAACAGAAAGAAAAACAGATACTGCAGCTAATAGAAGAAAGCTCATTTACGAAAACAGAGGGCGGCTATTTTCTCCACAATGAAAAATTGGAGTACGAGTTTTTGCAGCATATCGTCCCAGAGCTCGAGCCGCTTGTCCAAATCTATGCAACAACTGCAGTAAGAAACCGGATTTTCAACGGTGCCCAACCTAAGATCAGAGTGGCCTTTAAAAAGGAGCGGATGAATTGGCTGGAGTTCAAGTTTGAACTGGAAGGCATTCATGAAAAACATATCCGCGAATTGCTACAGGCCCTTGAAGAAAAGCGGAAATATTACCGTTTGCGTAATGGCTCATTAATGTCCCTCGAGACAAGAGAATTCGATGAGATCAGGCGGTTCTTAAACAGTGTTCCTGCCCAGGACGTCGAACATGAATTTGAAGTACCGTTTGTGAAAGGGTTAAGGCTGATGGACACTGTTGATGATCCGTCCACTTTCACAATAGAAGAATCCTTCCGGCAATTTTTAAAGAAGGTGAAGCAGCCAGATGAATCTGCTTTCCCCGTGCCGGAGAGCTTGTCATCAATATTGCGAAATTATCAAAAGCATGGCTATCAGTGGATGAAAACTATTGCGGACTATGGTTTTGGCGGCATCCTGGCTGATGACATGGGATTAGGGAAAACACTGCAGAGCATCACCTATATGTTGTCAGAACTTGCGAATATCCGTGAAAAAAAGCTGCCAGTTCTTGTTGTTTGCCCATCATCACTGACTTATAACTGGCTGAGCGAACTAAAGCAGTATGCCCCGGAATTAAATGCAGAAATTGTTGACGGAAAAAAAGCAGACAGAATCAAATTACAAAGAAACGCAATGGAGAAGGATGTGCTGATCACATCCTATCCACTCTTGCTTCAAGACATTCAGTGGTATCAGAAGCAGACCTTTCATACCGTGTTTTTTGATGAAGCCCAGGCATTTAAGAACCCATACACACAGACAGCGAAAGCAGTGAAAAGGATTCAGGCAGATCACCGTTTTGCTCTTACGGGAACCCCGATAGAAAACTCGCTGGAAGAGCTATGGTCGATCTTTCATGTTGTTTTTCCGGAACTTTTGCTTGGCTTAAAAGAATACAGCAACCTGACAAGAGATAAGATTTCGAGGAGAATTCGTCCCTTTTTGCTCCGCAGGGTGAAGGAAGACGTGCTGGCAGAACTGCCGGAAAAAATCGAACAAGTAGAAGCAAGCGAACTGCTGCCAGATCAGAAGAAACTGTATGCTGCCTATCTTGCGAAACTGAAACAAGAGACATTAAAACATTTAAACCAAGACACCTTTAGGAAAAATCGGATTAAAATACTCGCAGGCTTAACACGACTCCGCCAGATTTGCTGTCATCCAGCGCTGTTTGTCGATGGCTATAAAGGCAGTTCCGCCAAATTTGAACAGCTGAAACGAATATTAGAGGATGCCAGACTTTCTGGCAGGAGGGTCCTGATTTTTTCCCAGTTTACTAAAATGCTGCAGCTGATTGGCAATGAATTAGCATATCAGGGCAGGACATTCTTTTATCTGGATGGACAGACAGCGTCAGAAGAGCGGGTGACTTTATGTGACAGGTTTAATACAGGGGAACGTGACATTTTTCTGATTTCATTAAGGGCAGGCGGGACAGGCCTTAACCTGACTGGTGCTGATACAGTTATTTTATATGACCTCTGGTGGAACCCTGCAGTTGAGGAGCAGGCAGCAGACCGTGCCCACCGCATGGGTCAGACAAAAACGGTCGAAGTGATCAAGCTGATTGCCCGCGGGACGATTGAAGAAAAAATGAACGAGCTGCAGGTGAAAAAGCGGGATTTGATTGAGGAAATTGTCGAAAACAAGTCAGAAACGAAACTGACAGAAGAGGATATCAGAGAGATATTGAGGATCTAGGGCGAAGGCTCATGGGTAAAGCGATGAGCCTGTTCCCTAAAATTACATTCTTGATTTTTTATATAAATTCCTTTATTATAAAAATAACAACGTTGTTATTAACTTATATGATAGCGTTATCTAAAGTGGTATTGATAATAATATCTCCGTTGTTTTTCAAAATAGTGCGTGTTTAAAAAGTCGGCATAGGAGTGATACTTGATGAAAAGGAAAGCGTTAACAGTGTTATTGATATATTTGGCTGCTGCAATTTTAGCTGGATGCAGTCAATCTGCATTCAGTAACTCAGGGGAGACAACTACTTTGATTTTGGCCGAGAACCAGCCGGCTGATTATCCAACAACGATTGGTGCAAAAGAGTTTGCCAGACTGGTAGAAGAAAAGACAGATGGCAGATATAAAATCAAGGTATATCATGGCGGTCAATTAGGTGAAGAAAAAAGTGCAGTCGAGCTTACCCAATTAGGGGCGGTTGATTTTGTCAGGACTAACTCAACCCCGCTGACTGAGTTTAACGATCAAATAGGTGTACTGGCAATGCCTTTCCTGTTTGACAATGAAGAAGAGAAATGGGATCTGCTTACCGGTCAAGTAGGGGAAGATCTTTTGGATACGTTTGCAGGAACAAAGTTAGTTGGTTTGGCATTCTATGATTCTGGTGAAAGAAGCTTTTATAATACGGTCCGCCCGGTGTCGTCACCAGAGGATATGAAAGGTTTAAAGATTCGTGTACAATCGTCTGAATTATCGATAGATATTGTAGAATCACTTGGGGCGTCTGCAACACCAATGGCATATGGAGAAGTATACTCTTCGCTGCAAAACGGGGTAATAGATGGTGCGGAGAACAACTTTCCAAGCTACTATACGTCTAATCATTATAATATAGCGAAACATTATACGTTAAACGGTTATCAAGGAGCACCGGAAGTCCTGTTAGCTTCACAGGAAACATGGGACATGCTGAGTGAAGAAGACCAGGCAATATTTAAAGAAGCGGCAATGGAGTCAATTGAAGTCCAGCGGGAGGCATGGGCAGAATTGACGGAAGTTTCCAAAGAGGAAGTAACAAAAGCAGGCAGTGTGCTGACAGAAGTGGAAGATATAAGTGAATGGAGAGAAGCTGTACAACCGGTTTACGATAAATATGGTGATCAGTACAGAGAGTGGATCGACAAGCTGTCAGGTGATCAATAACTTCTAAGCTACAAGGGGGATTTTTATGAAAGCGCTAAAGAAGGCCAAGCAACTAATGGATCAATTATTATTGGTTATTTCCATAACGTTAATCAGCATTATGGTTTTAGTCATCCTGTATCAAATATTTACCCGCACATTTCTAAGCTTTACTCCAGCGTGGTCAGAAGAGCTTGCGCGTGTATTGTTTGTATGGATCAGTTTATTTGGTATTGCTTATGGGTTCAAAGAAAAACTGCATATCTCTGTAGGGTTGCTTGTCAAAAAATTTAATGAAAAGACCCAGAACCTGATTGAATTCTTAACGAAATTGCTGATTATTAGTTTTGGCGTCGTCTTAATCTATTTTGGAACAGAATTTATGCTGCTGATGAATTACTCCAGTCTGGCAGGATTGGGTATATCCTCAAGCTATTTATATGCTGCTATTCCTGTAGCAGGAATTTTTATCACGATTAATGGTATCGAATTGTTATTTGTAAAAGGATTGCATCAGGAATTTGACGAAGATGCACTAGAGGGGTGAAAATATGGAAATATTATTACTAATAGGCGGATTCATATTACTGCTGATCCTTAGAGTGCCGATTGCGCTTTCCATCGCGATTGCATCCATTGGAACAGGAATGTATATGGGAATCAGTCCTGCCGCAATTATTCAACAGATGGCATCAGGTTTGAATTCATTCTCTCTATTAGCAATTCCATTCTTTATTCTTGCTGGAGAAATAATGAATGAAGGCGGGATATCGATAAGATTAATTAATTTAGCTAATGTTTTGATTGGTAAAATCAGAGGCGGACTTGCCATGGTGAATGTGATGGCAAGTACTTTCTTTGGCGGTATCTCTGGATCTGCACTAGCGGATACGTCTTCATT
>NZ_ML762453.1:0-35252 GCF_009498735.1 Gracilibacillus oryzae | reverse complement strand
AATGATGAAAAAGCAAAAGTATGATAAAGATTATGCCGTTGCTGTTACTATTTCCAGTTCAGTACAAGGGGTGTTAATCCCGCCAAGTCACAATATGATCATCTATTCAACGGTTGCCGGCGGAGTTTCCATTGGGGGATTATTTATTGGCGGGCTTGTTCCCGGGATATTACTGGGAATCGCAATTATGATCTTAGCCTATGTTATCTCCGTAAAGAAAAATTATGCACGTGGAGAAGTGATTCAGCGGGAAGAAGTGCCTAAAATCATTCGCGAAGGTATCTTAGGTTTATTGACTGTTGTAATTATTATTGGCGGTATTTTATCAGGTATATTTACTGCTACTGAATCTGCTGCTATTGCGGCAGTGTATGCGTTTGTTATTACTTTCTTTGTTTATCGGGATATTAAGATGTCAAGAATGGGTGTTATTCTTCAGAAGACATTTAAGACATTGGCAATGGTGTTATTCCTGATCGGAGCTTCCTCCGGTTTTGGCTGGTTACTAGCATTGTTGGAAGTTCCCTCAATCGTATCAAATGGATTGATTGACTTCTCTCCAAATGCTGCCATCACTTTGTTAATGATTATACTGATTATTCTAGCACTTGGAATGATTATGGATATGGCGCCACTTATATTAATTCTGACACCTATCCTATTACCAGTAGCTACAAACATCGGAATGGATCCTATACACTTTGGTGTTGTGCTCATGTTATCTCTTGGGGTTGGTTTAGTCACTCCACCTGTTGGATCCGTACTTTTCGTTGGATCTGCCATCGGGAAATTATCCATTGAAGACGCGACAAAAGGGATGCTGCCATTCTATCTTGTTATGATCGTGGCATTGCTGATTGTGGCATATGTTCCAAGCATTACATTATTTTTACCGAATTTATTAGGACAGTAAGTGTGGGAAAAAAGCTTGCTGTTTAGGAAAAAGGATAGACCTCTCTGAGTCACTTTTCAGGGAGGTCTGTTTTTATAATAGATCAAGTTTTAGATTTTGAAAATATTAAAGATATAAATAAAATAATGAAGTAAATGGACAGGTGGACTGTTCTTTTTTTGTATATAGATAGATTTTCACCCAAAACTTAGGATTAGAACGAAAACCCAAGAACGGAAGCGGGAGATTTCGTCCTAAACAAGGAATTAGCACGAAAACCCGCAAATCTAAGCCGAAAGCTTGGTTTGATAATGACTAATTTAGCAACAGCTTAAGCGTCTATCATTTCTTCAACAATCCCCGTGACAAAGGCGCCATCGTTAAACTCTGAATAGTTAAAGATAATAACACAACGGTGAAGCTGACTCCGACAATCCAGTCACTGTGAATGCTGCTCGCGCTTTTGGCATATAACGTCAGGATTAAAAACACGGACATTGTTCCTTTTAATCCTGCCCATGTCAGTATCGTGTTATAACGCCAGGATAGCGGCTCGAATACTTTTGATACGGCAAGTGTTGTAATAAATCGAACGAGAACCATCAAGGCAAAAATTCCAGCAGCATACAGCCAATAGCTTATTTGCAGGTGATCGGTAAGTTCGATTCCGATAACTAAGAATAAAATTGCCAGCAAACTGCCTTCCGCAATCTCCCAGAAACCGTCTAATGAGCGGCGGAAGTGATCTTCTTTTTCAGCCCGGCCGTATTCAAATGAAATCATCATCCCGCTTGCAACAGTTGCTAGAACACCAGATACGCCAACAGCTTCGGCAATCGAGAATGCGCCGTAAGCGAGAATAATACTAAGCATAATCTGATAGTTCCGATCATGAGAGTAGTGAACAATTCTGCTTACTAAATAACCCAAAATAAGCCCGATCAGCACTCCGCCGATAGAGACAAGCAGAAATTCTCCAAGAAAAGAAGGAAAAGAGAAACCCTTTTCGCGAGTGGCGACAGATAGTAATGTGGTAAAAAGCACAATACTTGTCCCATCATTCAACATCGATTCCCCATCAACGATACTGGCAATCTGTTCATTTCCGGTAGCTTTTTTAATAACAGAAACAACGGAAACTGGATCAGTAGGTGTCAGAATAGCAGCCAGAAGCGCTCCTTCGATTAAACCAAGCGGCGAAATCAGTGAAATAAGATAGCCGAGTATCACCACATTCAGTACAATTCCGATCGTTGCCAGGGAAAGAATGATACTGGCATTTTTACGAAAATCTTTTATAGGAAACTGATAAGCAGATACAAATAATAGAGCTGGCAGGAAAACGTGATAAATCGTATGTTCCGTTAATCTTGCAGAATCAAAGAAAGGAATAAAAGCAAGCCCAACTCCAACCAGTACTAATATAGTAGGGACAGGGAAATCATCTTTCTTTTTATCGATGGTAAAAATTATGTAGCCAATAGCCAGTAAAATGATAATAAGTTCAATGGACATTTTCCTTCGCCTCCTATGTTGTAAGTATTCCCAGATATTTTTTTGAGAAACATTGGAGGAGAGTTGCTGTGGTAATTAGTATTGCCTGAAAAGTATGAGATGCTATAATGAAGGACAGAAGAACACGTTTGTAAAAGTCTGGATGCTAAATTCTGTTCCCAATGTAGGAGTGAAGTTTGTGAAACGTATTTCCATTTTAATAGCGGAAGATGAAGCAGAAATTTCTGACCTGATTGCCTTTCATTTAGAAAAAGAAGGTTACCAGGTTATGAAAGCTTATGATGGAGAAAAAGCACTAGAATTTATCGAGACATATTCGATTGATCTGGTGATTTTAGATATTATGATGCCGAAAATGGATGGATATGAGGTAACACGAGCGATAAGAGAGCACCATAACATGCCAATCATTTTTTTGAGTGCGAAAACTTCTGACTTTGATAAAGTGCAAGGATTGGTGCTCGGTGCGGATGATTATATGACAAAGCCATTTACAACCATTGAATTAGTTGCACGTGTCAATGCCCAACTAAGACGGTTTATGCAACTCAATACGGCAAAAAATGAGGCCAAAACAAAATTGGAGTCTGGCGGCTTAGTGATTTTGCCTGAAGAGCGGACCGTTACTTTATATGGTGAAGCAATCGACCTAACACCAAAAGAGTTTGATATTTTATATTTACTGGCAAGTCATCCAAAGAAGGTATTTAATGTTGAAAATATTTTCGAGCGTGTTTGGGGAGATGCATACTTTGAAGGGGCCAATACGGTAATGGTCCATATTCGGACATTGCGGAAAAAACTTCAAGAAGACAAGCGGAAGAACAAATTTATCAAAACGGTATGGGGAGTTGGGTACACATTCCATGAGTAGACGATTAAAGACTTTTCGTACAAGAATGCTGTTCTTATTTGGCCAGAGTATGCTGTTTGCCGGTATTACCACCTACGTCATTTTTAAAATGCTGCAATGGTATTACTACACCTTTGCGGATTATGGCGATTCTTTGGCTCAATTACGCAGTCAGATCCGCAATATTGGTGATATTTATTTCTTTCTGGTCTTCTTTATCCCGATTTCGATTCTATTTTTTTATCAACTAACAAGAAGATATTCAGCCTATTTTGAGGAAATATCCACTGGCATCCACTATCTTGCACGTGGTGATTTTTCTTACAGGGTGGAGATTGAGTCCAATGATGAATTTAGGAAGATCGCACAAGACATCAATTTAGCCTCAGAAAAATTGCAAGAAGCGACGGAAAGAGGCGACTTCTCTGAAAACAGCAAGGATCAGTTAGTCGTCAACTTGGCGCATGATTTACGCACACCACTCACATCTGTAATAGGCTATATTGACATTATCCTTAAGGAAGAAGAGCTGACAGAAGAACAGGTTAAGCACTTCTTAATGATTGCCTCAACCAAATCGCACCGGTTAGAGCGGCTGATTGATGAATTATTCGAGATTACCCGCATGAACTATGGAATGTTGCCAATCCATCACCAGCCAATTGACTTAGCTGATCTGCTTCATCAGTTGAAGGAGGAGCTGTACCCTCTCTTTGAGAAAAACGAGCTGGAGGTTCGCATGAATTTACCTGACAGCTTGCCGATAATGGCGGATGGCGAGTTATTAGCACGTGTATTTGAAAACTTGCTGACAAATGCGAATCGATATGGATATGATGGTAAGTATATTGATATCAACGGCTTTACTGACGATGGAGAAGTTATCGTTCAACTGACGAATTACGGTGACCCGATCCCAGAAGACGAACTGCCATATCTATTTGATATGTTCTATACTGGCGACAAATCACGAACACAGCAGATCGGCAGTACAGGGCTTGGTTTGTTTATTGCCAAAAATATTCTCGAACGGCATAGCGGTACCATTACAGCTGAAAGCAATATCGTCAGAACAGTATTCGAGGTTCGTCTGCCGCAAGAAAACGAGAATGATCGTGAAATTTAAGAAAAACTTAAACATTACCCCACTCTTTTTTTAAGAAGCTTTCCCTATCCTTGATACTAACAAAAAGTCCAAGGAGGAAGTTAAAAAATGAAGAAGTGGGGATTTTTATTATTACTCTTACTTGCCTTAGGTTATGCAATCGTCCAAATTGCCCCTTATTTTCAAGAAGAAAAGATAGAGATAAAAGATATCGAGGATAACCGTGTTTCAGGAGAAACGAAGCAGATTGAAGTATTAACCGAACATGTTCACAAAGGCAATCTGCTTCTGGTCAATCAGGATTATCCTGTTCAGAAGGATAGTACAAAAGAAGATATTGTCAGCTTATTTGGACAAGAAGAGTTAACACAGGGATATGTTTTGCTTAACGGTGATATAGAACTATCTGCAAGTATTGCAAAAAAATTCAGTGAGATGGTAGCAGCAGCTAATAAAGACGGGGTAAACCATTTTCTGATTTCGAGCGGCTTTCGGGGATTTGACCAACAAGCAGCGCTGTTTCAGGAAATGGGATCCAGTTATGCGTTAGAAGCAGGCCACAGTGAACACCATCTGGGAACAGCACTTGATGTAGGATCAACGCAAATGCAGATGAGTAAAGCACCTGAAGGGCGATGGATCGAAGACCATGCATGGAAATATGGATTTATTCTAAGATATCCAGCAGATAAAACGGACGTAACAGGAATTGAATATGAGCCATGGCATATCCGCTATGTTGGACTGCCTCACAGTGCGATCATGAAAGAAAATAACTTTGCTTTAGAAGAATACCTGGATTATCTAAAAGAAGAGCAGGCATTCTCTGCATCCAGAAACGGTGAAAATTATGAGATTTATTATTACCCTGTTAACAGTGATACCACTATTGAGATACCGGCTGGTGAACGGTATGAAATTTCGGGAAATAATATGGATGGGGTGATTGTTACGGTTTTTATGGATAAAAATATAGCTGAGTAGCGAATACTAGTACATTAGTGAAAAAACTAATGTGCTAGTGAAGAGGAAATGGTCTCTTTGCATCGAACATTAAAGGTGTGGGGGGAGATTCAGGAGACAGTTGATGTAGATTTTTATCTTTCATAGAATCGGTAATTATGGGTTCCAATATTTAGTTTTAACAGCTAAGCACCACGATGGTTTTTGTTTTGTAAATGGCTTTAATTTAGGCCGTTAGCTAGACATTTGTTCTTAATCTTTGGCCTGCCAACAATTCTCCTCAACCTTGGTATTACTTTTGAGGTAATCTTTAAACGAAGGAAAAAATGGAGAGGAGGGTTTCCTCTCATTTGAGAATACCCCATCTTTGAATTACATCATCTTTATTTTTTTCAGTTCCGATATACTATTTTCTGTGTTCTTGGATAGTTTTCCTGTTGCATTTTCTAAGAGTGAAAAGGAGAAAAACCGTCACTGCATGGTATTGGATGAGCGGATCAGCCAACGATGCGCCTCAGCAAACAGTGGTCCCCATGTAGATTCGTGATGCGTCCCATCAGGTAAATAGTCGAATCGAACTTGATTTTCCGCTACTCCTGCTGCGATTAATGTCTGGCGGACCTGCTCCACATGCTCATAGGCAACCTTGTTAAAATCCGGATTATCGGTTTCCTCTCCACCTATGCTCAGGTAGATACGCAGTGCGGGAGAAAGATCGGATTGCTGAATGAATTGGATGATTGCTCCATTATCCTGCCACATGACGAATGAAATACCACCCACTCCGCCGAACTGCTCGGGATAGCGAAGGGCAGTGTAGAGGGATATATACGCACCGAACGAGCTTCCGCCAATCAGTGTATTCGTCGCTTCGGAAAGGGTACGGTAGTGACTGTCAATATACGGCTTCAGTGTCTCTGCGAGGAATTCAGCATAAGCTTCCCCTTTTCCTCCGAAGCCATATTCCTCGTTAATGGTAAAATTATATTAATTGTTGCGCTGGTCTCCACCATTATCAATTGCGACGACAATTGCCTCGAGCTCAGGTTCATCAAACGCCATTTGCTCCAGTGTCTCATCAACACCCCACTCACTTCCCCAAGATGTTGCCTGATTGAATACATTTTGCCCATCATGCATATAGAGGACTGGATATCTGCGATCGCCTTCATGATAGCTTTTCGGCAAATATATCCATATTCTGCGTTCTGTCTGAAGCTCGGGAATCGGAAATGCCTCGATCACCCAGACATCACCGGTAATCGTATGTATCTTGTCGTCTTTTAAAACTTCTCTCCATGGTAAAGCAGTGTTGTTTGTCATATAGGACTCTCCTAATCATTTTTTCTATCATTCTTTTTCCTATTGGTTTGGTATTACTAATTATACCATTTCAGGGAGATTATTTTGTATTTTTAAAAAGTGAAACGGCCGAATCGTCCCGTTATTTCCGCATTGTTCCGAGGATTGTTTGCTATAATAAGAAATATAAGATAAACGATGGAAGAAGGATGAGGCTATGCGCAGGGCAGAACGAATGAAGAAGAAAAGGAAAATGAACTGGTATCTGTTATTTGCCGTAATTCCACTGGTTGTTGCTGTAATCTTTCTTGGCAATCAATTCTTGAACAGCAAACAATCAGCAGATAAAGCCGAGGAAAGCGTGCATACGATAGCACCAGCGGACATGGAAGAAAATGAAGAGGTAGTCAAGATAGAAGATACTATTGAAAAAATCAATCAGTCCGCTCAAATAGGGAAAATCCCTGACATTCCACTTGTTGCTGGTAAATCAAATTATCAGGAAGTGTTGGAGTCATTGGGAGAACCGAATCAATCTTCTGAAATAAATGGTGCCAATTATGCAGAATTCCCCACTAAAAAAGCAACCATTGGCTATAAAGACAAACTTGTATTTGATATCCGTTCATCTGATCCAGCAATCCAAGAAATAACGTATCAGGAAATTAAGGGGACATTAGGTGAACCATCTGAGCTGCGATATTTTCAGGATGCACAACATGACCAAATCATTATGGTTTACCATACTGACTCCCCGTTTTTGTTAAAGTGGATATTACCTAAACCAACGGAAACGAACGCAAATCCAAACGTGGATCATATAGCTGTTTATACGGAATTGCCAGAAACGGATGATATCACAGAAATGATCGCTAACATGAGCTTAGAGGAGAAAATCGGTCAAATGATTATTGGGGCTGTTTCCGGCACGACAATGAATGCAAACAGCCGCAGCCTGATTAAAGATTATAAAATCGGCGGCTTTATTTTTTACTCCAATAATTTAGAAACACCAGAACAGACGATAACATTGTTAAACCAAATCAAGGCCGAAAATGAGCAAAATCGATTACCACTGTTCTTAAGTGTGGATCAGGAAGGTGGCAGGATTTCGAGACTGCCGGGAAATCTCATTCCTTTTCCAACAAATCAAAAGATTGGCGAGATAAATAATGCCGCGTTCTCCTATGATATCGGCACTCTTTTAGCGAAAGAATTAAAGGCGTTCGGATTCAATTTAGATTTCGCCCCTGTCCTTGATGTGAACAGTAACCCGAATAATCCGATTATCGGCGACAGATCCTTTGGAAATAACCCGCAAATTGTAAGCGAACTAGGCATTCAAACGATGAAGGGTATCCAGTCACAAAATGTCATCCCAGTGATTAAACATTTTCCTGGTCATGGTGACACGTCTGTTGATTCCCATTTGCAACTGCCAGAAGTAAATAAAAGCCTGGCGGAATTGAAGCAACTCGAGTTAGTTCCCTTTGAACGTGCAATCAAGGAGGGCGCAGATGTTGTTATGATTGCCCACATTTTATTACCGGAAATTGACAGCGAATTCCCATCATCCATGTCACAAAAAGTGATTACAGATATATTAAGAAAACAACTCCAATTTAATGGTGTGATTATGACAGATGATATGAAAATGAAGGCAATTGCTGACAACTTCTCCATTGGAAAAGCAGCGGTCCAATCCGTAAAAGCTGGCAATGAGATCATATTAATCGCCCATGATTATGATGTGGTAGTGGAAGTCATGGAACAATTGAAAGCATCCGTTCAAAATGGAGAAATTTCCGAAGAAAGGATTAACAGCAGTGTGAGAAGAATCATTCAATTAAAAGAGAAATATGAGTTGAACACTGAAAAAGTGGATGCTGTTGATATAGATGGGCTTAATCAATCGATAAATAGTGTGCTTAATAAGGATAACTAGGTGATGGAAACACGGGCAGTTCTCCTGTTGCATTTTCTAAGAGTGAAGCAGCAGAGCTGTCCTTGTGCTACATACTATGAAATATTCAGCACTTGATAAAACAGAGAATAGGTAGTAGAATGTTCAAAGTGCTTATAAATTAATATTACCTGTATAACCTCAGAATATGGCTGAGGGTCTCTACCAGGAACCTTAAAATCCTGATTACAGAAAAATGATCTCTTCATTTTTTGTAATCAGGGTTTTTTATATATTTTTCAGAAAGGGTGTAATCTAGCAAATGAATGTAAAAGTTTTTATATTAGCATTATCAACCATTGCCGTGGGGTTGGTTGAATTAATTATAGGCGGTATCCTTCCAAGTATTGCGAATGATCTCGACATCTCCATCAGCTCTGCCGGACAATTAATCACGATTTTTGCACTTATCTATGCGGTTGCCGGCCCTGTGTTACTCGTTATGACAAGTAAGATGGAGCGGAAAAAATTATATTTAATTTCCTTATTTGTTTTCTTTATTGGGAACGTCCTGACATATTTCAGTCCCAATTTCACCTTTATGATGATCGCGAGGGTCGTTACTGCCATGAGTACGGCACTGATCGTGGTATTGTCCCTGACGATAGCGGCAAAAATTGTGGCACCAGCACATCGGGCAAAAGCGCTTGGGCTCATTTATATGGGGATAAGTTCGTCCCTTGTTATGGGTGTGCCACTGGGAATTCTTATTTCAGAAAACTTTGGCTGGCGTGTTATTTTTCTCGGGATTGCTATTTTATCGGTAGGTTCTTTTGTTTTAATTTCGATCTTTATTGAGAGAATTCCTGGTGAAAAAACAATACCACTTTCCCAGCAATTAAAGGCTGTGAGCAGCTTTAAATTAGGAAGTGCACACCTTGCAACAATGTTCATGCTCGCCGGACATTATACGCTTTATGGGTACTTCACGCCATTTCTGGAATCAGAACTTCAGCTGAACCCGAATTGGATCAGCGTTTGTTATCTATTATTTGGGATTGCAGCTGTAAGTGGTGGTGCATTTGGAGGGACACTCTCCGATTCCATTGGAACACATAAAAGCATCATAACAGTCATTAGTGCATTTGCCGTTGTGTTATTCATCTTACCATTTACGACATTTTCACTTGTTGTATTCCTGCCAGTGATGATGATTTGGGCAGCGCTGAGCTGGAGTCTCGCTCCGCCACAGCAAAGTTATCTGATTGAAACAGACCCGGAGACGTCAGATATTCAACAAAGCTTTAATAATTCCGCATTGCAAATCGGTATTTCGCTAGGTTCCGCATTTGGCGGACTTGTGTTGAATCAAACTGGTACTGTTGCCAATACAGCTTGGTTTGGTGCTGCACTTGTCAGTGTTTCATTGTTGTGTGCAGTCTTTTCTATCACTAGGAAAACGAGTGGAAGGAAAAGTAGTGTGACAACTTCGGCTTTGAGTGAATCGAATATGTGATGATGGATATTTTTAAGGAAGCAGCTTGGAGATGGACTCTAAGCTGCTTTTCTGTGTTCAGGACCATTTGTCTATCCGAATCCAATGTTTGTTTTTTTACTGGGAAGGGATTAGATTTCTAATGAATGGGATAAAAAAGTAAATCCCTTAAATAGTTAGTGGGGAAAAGGAGTTAATTTAAAGTAATAAAGTTCTAAAATAATCATCATTTATAGAACGTTCGTTCCGGTTTGTTGTGATATAATAGAAGAATGGATAGCGTTCTTTTGGGCGAGGTCGGCTAATCCCCTTAGCGAAAGGGGGTGATGCCTATGAGTATGTATGAGAGTTTCATGGTGCTGTTTAGTTTTGGCACCTTCTTGATTGCATTGCTCGCGTTGATCATTTCTCTGATCAAACGAAAATAGACCTCCCTATTTGCCCAACAAGTAACTAGGAGAGGTCTATCACCCTGATAGCCGATCCCTCTTTAGGGGACCGCTTATCCATAACCCGTAGTGGCTGCTACGGGTTTTTTAGTATATGCATTTCTTATTAGAATTATATCATGGATAGTAAATTTAGTCACAGCCTTAGCTTGCAAAACATTAATAGGGAATGGATTTTTCACTTCGACTATGATGGATTACAGATAAATGAATAGATGAGAAGTATTATTTTCGTAGTGAAAAATATATCTGTAAGGCTTTTTTGCCTAGCAACGATTATTATAAGAGTGTAAAATGAAAGCATAACATTTGGTATTTCAATCGTATCAATTCTCAACTTATTGCTTATCAGATTTTAAATATTTCGGAATGAAGTGTGTGTAGTACATCATGAGAAGCCTAATAAAAATGTTACAAAGAAAAAACGGGGGATACTTTATGAATAGAATTTTATTTTTTTTGGTATTATTGATAATTGCAGGATCTTTTGTGATTGATTTTTTCGTAGATAATGAATCTATGACCACAATGGTTAATATAATTGCATTGATTGCCCTTATTGTTGTGGCATTTTATCTAAGAAGTACAGCTGGTCGCGGTTCTACAAAGTAATTCTTAAAATTCGGGGGAACAGGCACCATTTTTTAGACAGTGTTATACTAGTAATGATTTTCATAAATACTTATTATCGGAGGAACACATGCTTACATTTGAAGAAAAGCTAGAGATAATTGAATCCTTTCCAGAATTACAGCGAAAGGATGTGTCACTTGGTCGCGTTAATTTCCATTATGAAGAAAGTATCCAGGATAAAACGACCGTGGTGTATCATCTCCATCCGAATGGGAATGGGTTTGTTTACGCGGAATTGAACGAAAATAATAATTTCGTGACTGACCATAAAGGCATGGTTAATATACGGGAGTTCACAGAACAACAGCTTCGTACCATTATTAAGGAGTCCATTGAATCCCTGTCTGAATCTACGCTTGAAGAGATTTGGATCAATGATGAGAATCAAGAATTAAGACTTGTGCAGGATTTTGACCTGTGGAACATATATGCAGACGACATATTGGACGGAACATTTCCTACATATGGGGGAGCTGCCAGTTATTTAGAACAAGAGGGGTTCTCACGCAAGTAAAGGTATTATGAACGGTAATGCCTGTAATTATCCGATTTTTGTAAAATTAGACATATTTCGGGTGGTGACAGGCACTATATCAAAGTTTTCAATCAAGCAGCCTTCATGGTGAATGGAGCAGTCGAATAAGTTACTGTTTCCTCATTTATCGACTGCTTCATAAAGAACTGCTACAATCGTTTTGTTAGGAAATCCCTGCGATAGATTATTCAGATTAAATGAATAGAAGAGAGTTACTCTTTCCGTAGGGTATCCTCCTATAGCTAGTAACAGTTCACTCGGATTGGAGCATTTTATATGAAGCAAAAAATCACCTGGATCCCTAGTATATTCATTACAAGTGGTGGTGTCATTACTATCATCCATTTCATTCAATTGATTAATGAATTAGAAGATTCATATGAACAATCAGAAGGCTTTCTGCGTGCGATGAATGGATTTTTACTCATGATAAGTGGTTCGTTCATCATTCCTCTTATTATGGGTGGTATTACTGTTGTGATTGGCATCATTACGATCTGGAAGCGGCATATTGCTTTAGCGGCTATTTCTCTTATTTTTTCGATCTTGATGCTGAATTGGATTGGATGTATTCTTTCCATTGGTGGCGCCGTTTTGGGATTTGTTATGTGGAGGGAACAGGTTGATAGAGAATCCCCATATTAACGAATATTTTTATTTAGAAATATTAAAAAATGGAACTGGTTAAGTGATAGGACAGATGGTGATCTGTTCTTTTTGTTTATTTACAGATAGCGTTCGATAGGTACTATTTTCTAATGGCTCTGAAGTATTCCTATTTAAAAACAGATGTTAAAAATGATCGGGATGCAGTGAAATTTCTTGAGCCATGTTGCACATAAAATTTCACCAGCTCACTGCGGTAATACTCTCGTTTCACTGTATCTTTAGCTTTCATTGCTTCTTTATGTTTTTTCTCCAAAACTCTCTTTTTCAGATGTGACGCCAGAACTTGTTCCATCAAAAATCCCCCCCATTCTCCAACTTTAGTATGTATCTACCACTTATAACCTAATTTATAGCAGGAAAAGTTACAACATAACCATGACATGAATAATGATTAATGATAATCAAATTTAGTAATGGTCATGCAATAGCAGATATTCATGAATCTCGCAGTAGTTGGCAGAATATATAAAACTTTGGTTAAAAAATAAGCAGAAAGAGCTGTCATCCTAATCGATGCTCAGCTCATTCTTTCATTATTGGGAAATAATTGATTTACAAGGATCCAATGTTATATTTAGGTTAGGTAACTTAAACAGTTGAAATTAAAAGGACCACACATATTAGATATCTCTAAGATGTGTGGTTCAATTTTATTTCATGTATCAACTTAAAGTTAAGAAAAGGACACTTATTCCACAATCGCGCCTGCAACTTCCCTCTGATCAGCAGTATTTGCATGTTCAACCAATTTAAAGGATACTTTTTGATCATGTTTTAGAAATTGAATCCATCATCAGGAAATCTTTTCGTATCAAGTAAAATAGAACTGAAATTAAGAAAAGAATTACTGATTGGTGAGTCTAGTATACACCAGCGAAAGCAACAACTATTATAAAGTGCTTTTCGGCTTCTTGTTTGATAATTTTTTTAATATGTTCCTTCCAGCTATCAACGCACAATATAAAGAAATTGCGACTAATAATATTGCATAAAAGTCTCGACCAGCAAGGTAAGATGTAGAGCGTAAACCCATTATAAGTAAGTGAGCAAACAGGTAGGAGATGGGTAATAGAATAATTTTTTCTAGTCCATTTCTTATTTTTTCATTTTTACGGAATATGGCCAATCCAATTCCGCAAATAAGTAAAAATCCTATAGCAAACATCACATAGTAGTTTAAAACTAGCCGAGGTAATGTAACGACAGAACCATCCGTTATGGGATCTCCATACATTAAAATATTTTCACTTCCATCGGTATTGTAATAATAGATGGAGTCGACCGTTTCTCCATTTGGGTTTAAGACAGTATTCTCTAGGTTGTTTTTGCTTATTTTCTGGTCCCAAATCGTTTCCCATGTAGTTATATCATAGACATAACCTGAATTGTCTGCTGCTGGAGATTGGTTTACATCGAATCCGGAGACCTCCTCACTAAAATTCAAAAGTACAGTTCCGTCATCCCTTTCAATGATTGAAATCGCATTTTCATTATAAGAAATGTATGCTGGCGCTGTCAGATAAGCCATTGTAATCACTGCCAAAACCAATGTTACCATGACTGAAAGAATAATCGTTTGTAGCTTTTCCCTTCGCAATGTATTTTGTATGTTTTTTAAGAGAGTTATATCGTTATCTATTGGCAGTTCTTCAGGTGTCCTCATTTCTTCAAGTTGTTTTTTGCAGTTTTCACAAGAAGCAATATGTTCTTCAACGATTTCTCTAGTATCTTGACTTGCCATATTCTCGGCATATAAAGGCAGCATATCCCTAATTATATTACAGCTAATTTTCATCGATAATCCTCCAATCGCGATTTAATTTTTTCTCTAGCACGATGATAAGTAACACAAGCCCAGTTACCACTTTTTGCAAACAATTTGCCAATTTGCTTAAATGACAGTTCTCCAAATACACGGAGCGTAAATACTTGTTTATATGGCTCTTTTAAATTTTGGATAATTTCATGTACATTCATCGATGCTTCTGAATTGGTTATTTCTTGTTCTACATTGTCTTCACTAGCTGATTCTGGAAGTGACTCTAAATCTACAAAGATTTTTCTCTTACGCAAATAAGAATAATAACTGTTTTTGGCAATTTGGCATAACCAAACACGGATATCACTATCCCCTCTGAAATTGTCTAGCGATTTTAATGCTTTCATAAAAGTTTCCGACGTGATATCTTCAGCGATATGCTTATCACCAGATAAACTATACACATATAAAAATACATCTTTAAAATATCTATTATAAATCTCCTCAAGCTGTGTCACCATCTCCCCTCCTTACATATAAGACGCAATAAGCTCAAATATCTTACAAAAATATATAAAAAACCGTACAAAGTACAGCAGGTCATTTTTTCTTCTAGCATAATTACAGGAAATCCAATAGTCGATAATCCTTCCTATGTATCCCTTTATAATATTCAGGGAACCTTTCTCCTCCACATTGTTCAAATTCGTTCTAAATTCATGAAAGCATCTCCAATCAATTGTAATTTACGATAGCGCTTCTACTTATAATGATTACCATTATTTTTGCATTAAGGTCCTCGAAACTATATTTTCTGCGGAGTTCTGGCCTCTACACAATCCAACAAATGTTCCCACTTATTATTTCATATTAAACTAACTACCCTATGAATTTATATCTAAGAAGCAGGGAGAAGAGCAGCTAAATCTTCTAATATGAATAATCCTGAATATGCGAAAATAGTAAAAGAAGAAAAAATGAAAATTGAACGCGCAAGAGATAAACTGTATACAGGTAATTCAGATACAACTAATATATTATTCCAAAATAACGGCGAAATGTTGATTGGAGGAAAGACAATCTCAGAATGGAACAATAGATGGATGAGATTGGGAAGATTAAGTTCTCTATCAATCGAAGACTTAACTCCATTCAATAAGCATATCGGTTTATATAAAGCAGAAATGAATGGGCAAGTAGTGTATGTAGGACGTGCAATTGAATACAACAATGGCGGTTTTCGAAAAAGATTAAGAGGTTATGTTCGTGACAGTGATAGTGGGAGCACTCATGGTTCAGGTAGAAAAATGCATGGAAATAGAGATAATGTTGTGATTTCCATCTTAATTGTTGGTGACTCAGCTGAAGATGTAGGGGTTGTCAAAGCATTAGAGGCAGCGATGATTGCTAAGTTAAATGTTAAATGGAATGTGCCGTATAATAGCTAGTTAAAGAGGATGGGATAATTTATTTATCGCCATCCATGTTAAAAGAAGTTAAACTATTGGAGTGTGTTCAAAAGGGCACCAAATGATAAGCAGAAAATTTCTCCATGGTGATACACTTCCATTAAAATTGGTCGCATTCTGTAATTGATACATCAAGGCTCTCACAATGTCTTTGTCTTTGTGAGATTCTGTTGACTGCTACTCATTTAATAGAATGGTATCTAAATCTCTGACTTTTTGGACAGTATCGTCTCGCTTCTCATCCGCATCGTTCATCGTCTCTTTGGTGGAGCTAGTAGCTTATAAAAAAAGAAGCCCTGAAAAGTATTGGTAATTAGTTGATTATCACAAAAAATACCTCGCTGAGATTCATCCTCACGAGGTATTTTTGTAGTTTTCTATCTTATTATAATTTTTATCAAATATTATATAGAATTAATAAAAGGTCGACCTGAATTTGATTAGTGGCAAGTTCGTTACATAATCAGGTTGAGGGTTGATTTCTATCTCTTATGCTTTTCAACATATTGATTGATACCAGCAAACATTATATCTTTAACTAGCTCAGTATAATCAGTGTATCTGCTGCCCTCTTTTTCTATAATTATATCTAACATACTTTTCAATTTACCATCTATCATAATCGTTACACCTTCGACTTGTTCACCAGTTTTTTCATTCTCAAACTTATCAGATAGTATACTTATTTTATTATCACTCATCTCTTTCCTCCATTACTTTCGAAATTTAATAAATCAGTACCATTTTCATCATACCAGTATTTTTCTTCCCTATCTATCTTAGATAAGAAATCCTGGTAAATTCCCATCCAATTTTCGGGAACAAAATCTTCATAGGAAGCGGGTTCGGGATACATTGAGTAGAGTTTTCTCATATCTAAGTTTATATATAATGAAGGTAAAAAATTATAGAATGTATCCTCTTTTGACTCAGTATGCAAATTTAATATAAGTAACTCTCTTAATTCGTCGGCCGAAACAGAATATTTATTTATTCTTGAAACAAACTCTTTAAATGAATACTCATCTAAAATTTCTATATCTTTCCTTTCATCATTTATTATGCTGTTAAAAATATTTTTAAGTCCAATTTCTTTAAACTTCTTAATATAGGCTTCCTCTTGTTTTTTCATATCCAGAAACCATATATCTTTTGGGGAAACATACCATTTGAATCTATTATTTACTACTAACCCTACAATAATATTCTCTAACGCTTTTGGTTCTAATAACATATTACGCATCTCCTCTCTATTTTAGTATTCGTCCATTTTTAGCATACTCCTCTATCCACTCAATCCAAGGTGTTGGAACTTCAAATGAGTTGCCGGGTTTTGTTGGATCTACGAGTTTTGGAGCGGTTCCACCCTGGTTTAATGGATTTGATTTATATCCGCTTTGAGGTATGGTATTTTCTTTTAAGAATTCGTCAAACCAATTTGGAACGTCAAATTCCACGATATCAGCATTACCGTTCCTTGCCTCATTTCGAAAGTAACTGGAATGCTCACCGTTATCTATACTTATATTTAAGTCTGTATCTTTCTTGGGAATAGTAATTGTGCCATTTTCATTTACTTGTATCCGTTGTTGGCTAGATTTAGTACCTTCTCCACCTTGAACTCGTCTATATGTTACTCCATCATCAATGGGTTTACCTCTAACTTCAATCTCCAAAGGTCCATCTTCCAACTTAGCCTTAATCTTCTTCACCTGATCCTTTGGTTTAGTAACAGACCTGGCCTTCTTCAAATCCATTTTATTTGTTTTTATCGTACTATTCCTGCCACGACCACTAAATCCCCCGCCAGCAATCGATACTATACCACCAAATATAATCGAGGACTGGTAAAAACCTGATATTTCTTCCCCTGTCCAGTAATGATATCCCTCCATAGCTGCTTTCGTTTGCTCCACCATGGGATCTATCTCGGGTTCTGGTTCGTCTTTGACAATAATACCATTCTTTACTGCTTCCTTGTATGCTTCTGTTGCTTGGAGAGATTCTTGATCAGCATATCCGTCTTCATTCACAAGCACCCAGGTGCCGTGCATATAACTCTCTCGATACTGGTCAAAATTATATTTTTCCTCTAACCTGGCTAATTCCCGTTCTTTATAAAGAGAATCTTTATAAGCTTCATACTGTTCCCGCAGTTCTTTTGCTTCTCCAATGGACTGATGGATTTCTTTCTGTTCAAAGACTTCTGCATCAAAACGCATCGGGGATACACTTCCATTAAAGTTGGTCGCACTTTGTAATTGATACATCAAGGCTCTCACAATGTCTTCGTGAGATTCTGTTGATTGATACTCATTTAATAGAAGGGTATCTAAATCCTTCACATTCTGGACCGTATCGTCTCGCTTCTCATCCGCATCGCTCATCGCCTCTTTGAAAGAACTGGATGAATATACCTCTAAGGATAGAATATCATCAATTTGAGAAAAAATCGTCCGCAAACTGTCCTGTTGTGCTTCTACCAGGTCTCTTGCAAGGTCAGAGCCATTCTCCAGCTCTCCTTCTAAAAATGGTATGTGAACGACTGTTTCCCCGCCTAAACGATGATCTTCCGTCTGAGCCTTGACATCATTTAGAAACAGGAGCTGCATATCGATAAATTCTAACCAGCTGTTAATTAAACCAACATGTGCTTTATAGAAATCCTTTATTGCTTCTGCACCTTTTCCAGTGAAATCTTCAAGATCTACAATTCTCTGAAAGGCATTCTTTAAAACTTCAAATTGCCCTTTTAAACGCTCGTACTCTTTTGCCCGGTTTTCCATTGCCTCTACTAATGTTCTTGTTTCTAAAGTTTGGTGAGAACCCATTCCGCCTCTCCTTATCCAACTATTTACTAGATTTAACCATGGATAAATTATACAAGTAAACAATAAGCACTGGTAGTATTTTCAATAAATGGGAGGCAAATTGAAACTTTTCTCACGTGGGGAGGGATTTATATGTAGTGGATTTGAACTAGGGGAATGATGATTTTCCTATTGGATGAGACACAGGAATAGTTAGAGAGATCATTGTGATTGGATTTCTTATAATTCTTTATTTTTAAAATTATATTCAAAATGCCATTCAAGTATAGTGCGGTTATTTTTATAAATATCCTAAAAAATTGACCTGATTAAGTTGATCTGTTCTTTTTGTTTATTTACAGATAGTTTTAGTGATTATTTTTATATTGTTTTATTTTTCGTTATGTATTTTGATTAATTATTATATATATCTGTCTTTTTAAAGTTACTAAGTTACCATAGGTTACCGATTTTAGGTATTCCCCTCATATTATTCTCTATATGGCAGTATACCCTATTTTGGGTAACTGCAGGTAACTAAGTAACTTTGATTACCTTTTGAAGAAATAATGTCGCTATACTTTTGCTTGATTCATCCTTAGACAAAAAAACCTCCTCAATTCTATAATCAAACGATTATAAAGAAAGGAGGCAGGTTTTTATAAAATATTTACAATTTATTTACAAATGAGCATGCAGCATAATTGCTTAATTTAATATCTATCTCTCTACAAATCATCCGGGAAATTCTCCCCGGCTACGTTTTCTATGCGTGAGAGGAATCTGCATTACCAGAGCTTATGTTTCAGTTAATTTTTACAGCCATTTTTCTCACAAGTAATTCTACTATTAGTGTTTGCCCAATGACTTGCATGGTCATTAGTATTATAACCACATCCAGTAGTACTACCTTTTGATCCACTATGAATAATTCCTGTCGGGGTATGTTTTACAGCCATATTTTCACCTCATTTCTAATTTGATCAATCTTATTCTACACCAATCAGAAAACGCTTTCAAAGGAAGTGTTTATTTAAATTATGGGACAGAAAGGGGAAAATAGGGATGGTTTGCCAGTTAGTTTTCTAAGCGGGGACTGACAGAACCCTCTCTGGAATATCGACACCTGTTTGACAAGTTAAAATCCTAAGAAATAAATAAGACTAGTCATAAAAATTAAATAATTAATTGGAAGACCCATATTTAAAGTGACATTATTATAGTGTGAACACTTTCGTTTTTCTTAGGGGAATGACTTTTTAAAAATGATCCCATTGACAAACTTGTCAAACATGTTGTATTATCATCTCAATAACTAAAAGGCTTTCAAAGAGAGGTAGAAAATTGACTGAGCTCCGAGATAAGAAAAAAAAGATAAAAGACAAAATGTTAGATATTATTATTGATTGCCTTTCGACAGGCAGAAGCTTTCCATCTGAGAATGAATTAACGGAAATTTTAGGCATAAGCAGGCCAACACTTAGGGAACTACTGATTGAATTCAAAGCAAGTGGTATTATTGTTTCTGCTCAAGGTAAAGGGCGCGAGGTACAACTACCGAATGTAAGTAGTTCGATAACTGATGGATGGAATATTTTACTTAAAGCAAGACCAAATACCTTATTAGAATTATTAGAAGTAAGGTTGGTATTAGAAAAAGGATTTTTACCAGTTGTCATACAATCGCTCAAATTGGAGGATTTACAAGTGATGCGTGACTTAGTAAACCGAATGGAAGCGAAGGCAATCGAAGAAAAAGTGTTCAAGGAAGAAGATCACTTATTTCATAGAATTTTATATTCCAGAACTGACAATATCTTGTTAGATCAACTTCTGGCTGCGTTTTGGGATTTGTTTGATGATATGAGTGAATTTCACCGTTCAAGCAATCTGGTAGAAGCAGCTGCATTACACAAGAGATTATATGAAGCGATCGTAACACAAGATTTAGAAAAAGCAGAAGAATTTCTTGATTTACATTTTAAAGACATAAGATCGCGACTTTTAGGTTTTATGGCTTTAGAAGATAAATAAATAATAAAAATGAAGGAGGCAATAAACATGCAGTCAGTAGAGTATTTAGAGAAAGTCACTAAAAGAATTAAAAGAGACATTATTCAATTGTGTTCAGCAAACACTGGACATCCTGGAGGAGCGCTTGGTACTGCAGAGATATTTGCGGAGTTATACTTTAGCCGTCTTCGTCACACTCCTGAACAACCAGATTGGGAGGGTCGTGACAGATTTATCTTGAGTAATGGTCATATTTGCCTTGCTCTTTACTCTTCTCTTGCTAGATCAGGTTATTTTGATGTAGAGGAGCTAGCAACATTTAGAAAAATTAATTCAAGGCTGCAAGGTCACCCATCTAGAGAAGACTTACCGGGAGTGGAGACAGCCTCAGGACCGCTCGGCCAAGGACTCTCTATCGCTAATGGAGTAGCGATGGCGCAAAAGTTAAGTAATAGTGATGTGAACGTTTATTGTCTAGTAGGAGATGGCGAACTTCAAGAAGGTCAAATTTGGGAAGCTATGATGACATCTGCCCATCACAAGCTAGATAACTTAGCATTAATTATTAACTGGAATAATATTCAAATTGATGGAAAAGTAAATGATGTGATGAATATCGAACCGATTGATGAAAAATTCAAGGCTTTTGGTTGGAATGTAATATCAATTGATGGTCATAATCTTCAGGAGATCAAGCATGCATTTGACCAATTTGAAAAAAATGAAGGTTCTCCAACAGTTATCATTTCAAAAACTGTTTTAGGAAATGGAATCTCCTATATGGAACATGAGGCGGTATGGCATGGGAAAGCCCCTTCGGAAGAAGAAGCCCTTTTGGCATTAAATGAAATTGGGATATGCGGTTTTGCAGACGATCTAGTTTTAAAATAATAATGTAAGCGCTTAATGTAAGCGTTTAATTTAAAAGGAGGAAAATCTATGGCAGGGAAAAGAGCTGGTCGTGATGGTTTTGGGCAAGCAATGGTAGAGCTGGGGGAGGAGAATGAAAAGGTAGTTGCTTTATGTGCAGATTTAGCTGAGTCTGTTAAGGTGCATTATTTTGCAGAAAAATATCCTGAGCGATATTTTCAAATAGGAATTGCAGAGCAAGACATGATTGGTACAGCTGCAGGATTAGCTTTATCGAGATATATTCCTTTTGCAACAACATATGCAGTTTTTGCAGCACAACGAGCGAATGAGCAAATCAGATTAGCAGTTTGCTATAACCGATCCAATGTGAAAATTGCAGTAAGTCATGCTGGTCTAACAACAGGTGAAGATGGAGCAACACATCAGGCTTTAGAGGACATAGCATCAATGCGTGCCATGCCAAATATGACTGTACTGGTACCTGCGGATGCATCGGAAGCTTATGAAGCAACTAGAGCTGCAGCAGCTTATGAAGGACCAGTTTACTTAAGGTTAGGTAGAACACCAGTGCCAGAGCTTACTAATGGGGTTGGCCAATTTGAGATAGGAAAAGCGCGAAAAATGAACAACGGTAAGGATGTAACTCTTATTGCTTGTGGAATTATGGTAGAACGAGCAATAGAGGCTAGAGATATATTGAAGGAAAAAGGAATTGAAGCTGAAGTTATCAATATGCATACAATAAAGCCGATTGATGAGGAAGCAGTCGTTGAATCAGTGAAGAAAACAGGTTGTGTTGTAACTGCTGAAGAACATTCTGTAATAGGTGGTTTAGGAGGGGTGGTATCAGAAGTCCTCTCAGAACACTCGCCCGTTCCATTGATGCGAATTGGTACACAAGATACTTTTGGAGAATCAGGTCCGCCTGAAGAACTTCTGACAAAGTATGGATTAACTGCGGAAAAGATTGCTGAAGCAGCACAGAATGTCATCCGAAAAAAGAAGAACACAGCTATGTCTACCAATTGATTAGTAGCATAAAAGGCATAATCATTTTACCTAAATTAATTTAACAAGAAAGAGGGAGAAATGATGAAAAGATTACTGTTTATTTGTGTTGTTGCGTTGATCAGTGCTGTATTGTTTGGATGTACTGCTGCAAGGAATTCTGCAGATCCTAATGCTAATAACTCAGAAGATTCAACAGGAAGTACAGAAGAAAACAATAGTGAGGAAGGAGCTACTATAACGTATTGGTATTGGGCAGATAATAGTGAGTATTCGCAATTAATGCAGGACATCATAAAAGAATTTAATGAGACAAACGATAAAGGTATTACTGTTGTTGGTGAAGAATACCCTTGGGATGGTGGGGGATACAGTGAAACGTTATTTACTGCCGCTATCGGTGGGGGAGGTCCAGATGTTGCTTCTTTTAAGCTTACCTCTACTCCGTTATTTACAGCAAACGATCTTCTCTTAAATTTAGACGACTATATTGCAAATTGGGATAAAAAAGACGATATTGATTCTAATATTTATGACATTATGAAGCAGGCGAGTGGCACTGACAGCATTTATTTAATGCCTTGGAATACACAGGTATTATACGTTTACTATAGACCATCTATTTTTGAAGAAGCTGGAGTAGAAGTACCAACAACCTATGAAGAATTATTAACTGCCATCGAAAAAACGACAATGGATACGAATGGCGATGGTAAAACAGATGTTTATGGATTCGGTATGCGAGGAGCTACTGGCGGTCAGGAGCCTTGGGGAAGCTTCATACACGCACGAGGCGGAAGTTTTGATGACCTGACAAGTGAGGCCTCCATTCAAGGGATGAAAGACTTTATTGATATTTATAGCAATGGATATGCACCACCAACAGCGTCTACGGATGGCTTTAACGAAATTATTGCAAATTTTAAATCAGGAAGAACAGCTATGACAATTCACCATACAGGTTCATCAGCAGAGATGGTTGATACTTTTGGTGATGATGTATCCGCATTCCCGTTCCCTGCTGGTGAAGGCCAGTGGACATCTATGGGTGATACGGAAAATGTTATCTTTGAATCTTCTCAACATAAGGATGCAGCATTTGAATGGGTTGCTTATCTAGCAGCCGAAAAAGGCCAGGAAGATTGGACAGTTGCAACAGGTAATGTACCAGTTAGCAAATCTGTACAGGAATTAGATTTCTTTCAAGACAACGAGTTTATGAAAGCGTCTATTGAAGGAATGCCTTTTGCAGGAATTGTTCCGATTAAAGATACAACTACTGAGTGGATTAGTACCATTTGGCCAAATACAGTAGCTGCAGCGCTATTGGGTGATAAATCAGCTGAAGAAGCGATGAAAATATTACAAGAAGAGTTGCATGCTGAGTAATGTATCAAGGGATGCATGGCAGTCTTTAAGTAGGTGCCATGCTTGCTCTTGAAACAGATAGAGGTGAATCGAATGAAGAAGAAAAAGTTTAATTTTTGGCCATATCTATTAATATCACCTGCATTGCTAATCGTTGCATTTGTTGTTTTTTATCCCATTATTGAAGCTATATTTATGAGTTTCCAAAACTATGATCTTAGAAGACCTGATAAAATATCATTTGTTGGTTTTGAGAATTACATCGAAATGTTTAATGATCCAACATTCTGGCTTGCAGTAAAGAACACATTAATTTGGGTAATCTTCGGGGTCGGATTACAGTTCTTCTTTGGTTTTATTCTTGAATTGCTACTTAATCAACAATTCAAGGGGCGAGGTTTTGTAAGGGCTGTCAGCTTAATTCCATGGGCAACTCCAGGGGTGCTTATCGGGTTGATGTGGAAATGGATTTATGACGGGAACTACGGTGTATTAAATGATATTTTATTAAAGTTACATTTAATAGATGCACCGATCATGTTCCTATCACAGACATCGACTGCATTTGGCTCCGTTATCGTAACTATTATTTGGCAAGGGATTCCATTTTTTGCGATTATGATTTTGGCAGGATTACAAGGTATACCTCATGAGATGTATGAAGCTGCAGATATTGATGGAGCGACGAAACTGCAAAAATTGTTCAGAATTACTATTCCTACATTGAAGAATGTAATCTTTATCACGATTATTTTACGTGTAATCTGGGTAGCAAACTCAGTCGATATTATATATAGTATGACAGGTGGTGGACCGTCCTATTCCACACAAACACTAAGTGTATATATTTTTAATAAAGCGACGGTTCTTGATTTAGGATACTCCTCGGGAATGGCTTTGCTGCTAATGTTCATGCTTGCAAGTGTAGCTATTCCGTATATTAGGAATTCCTTTAAGGAGGGTTCGTAACATGTCTAAAAAAAGTTTCGGTAATAGAATATTGACTTTATATATACCATTAGGGATTATTCTCTTTTTCTTGGTTTTTCCCTTCTACTGGACTTTTGTTACATCGATCAAGCCTGAACGTGAGCTATATGGCCCCACTGTCACATATTGGCCAGAAGAATTAACTTTTGCTTCCTATGCTAAGTTATTTGGAGAGTTTAACTTTTTGTTGCCGATGTTTAATAGTTTACTTGTAGCAACAATAACGACGGTCGTGACATTGACTGCTTCTACACTTGCAGCTTATGCATTTACAAGATTTGATTTTAAAGGAAAAAATATTTTTATGAGTCTTTTCTTAACTAATAATATGTTTCCAAATGTGTTATTGCTTATACCATTGTTTGCAATCATGCGAAGTGTCAATTTATTATATACACCTACATCATTAGTTATAGCGTATGCTACCTTCACCATTCCATTCTCAGTATGGATGCTAACAGGCTATTTAAAGGATTTACCATCTTCATTGGAGGAAGCTGCTATGATAGATGGTGCGAATAGAGTGAAAGCATTTACGCGTGTGGTGTTGCCGGTTTTAATGCCATCAATTATTGCAACAGGGGTGTATATCTTTATTCAATCATGGAATGAATATACTTTTGCAGTGCTGTTTACCAATGAATCAACAAGGACAATTCCTGTTACATTAAAGAACTTAATAGGACAGTTAGGTGTCCAATGGGATTTACTGACTGCTGGGGGTATTATTACAATTATACCTGTATGTATTCTATTCTTCTTCGCACAAAAGAAATTGATAGAGGGAATGACTGCTGGATCTGTTAAAGGATAAAAAATATGAGGGGGATAACCATGGCAATAGAAAAATATAAGTTTACTGGCGAAGGAATGTCTAAAGTATATGCGAATGATGAGTGGATGATAGGAATTAAAAACTGGAAAAATTCTAATGATTTAAATGGCTTTTCAAATCTGGAGAGGCATAATAAGACAGATGAACTATTTGTGCTTCTGGAAGGTAGCTGTACACTTGTATATGCAGTGGAGAGCAATGATCAAATCGGCTTTAAAGGAGTCGAAATGGAGAGAAACAAAGTTTATAACATTCCTAAAGGACTTTGGCATAACACCATCACAGAAAAAGATACCAAATTAGTACTTATGGAAGCTTCAGATACTAGTATGGAAAATAGTGAGGTAATGGAGCTGACAGAAGAACAAATCCATGATATTCAATCGTTGTTTTGAGCAGAACAGTCACTTGTTATTTTGAGGCAAGTGGCTGTTTTGCTGCACTAACTGTTACACATCATCTGGCAATATCTCCCCAGCCTCCGTCACAAATGCAACCTTCATTCCATCTCGCAAACGGTGTTCTGTTCTCCGGCCATTCTTCCTTTGTTCCAGCAATTGCTCCCAAAAAGGAATCTTCTTTCTTATCCGCTTAAACGCAGTTCTTATGCCGTTTTCGTTTGTTTCTTCTGTCTCTATTGATAGATCAATTTTTTCACAAATTGCTTTATTGTCTAAAAAATCCCCCGACTTTAAAACAAAGTACAGCACTCGATAGGTACTGTTTTCTAATGGCTCTGAAGTAAAGCTTCGATATTTCAAGCAGGTTTTAGCGTCTTTATTAACTAAAATAATTAAATCCGGATCATGGAGTGTTTCCTCACATAATAAATCATATTGAACTGTATCAATCAATTCTTCTTGGTCATCGATTATTTTACGGAACCATGCCTTTTCTAATTGGAAAAAGTCCGGTATCGATAATTGCTCCCGCAGTGTCTTGATCTTTGCCTCATCAAGTGAGCCAATTCCTTCAGACACTTCACTATTTTCTAATGCTTCTCTTGCGACTTTCAATGAAGCGTCAGCCATGTACAAATGGGTTATTTGCATCAATGTGTCATTTAGAGGCTCTACATGGGAGTCTAACGCTTTCTGAAAGTAGCTTAGGGCATGGGCATATTCTGCTTGCTTATAGTTAATGTGTGCACAACGGTAATTAGCAAGAGCATGATTTTTTTCCCACTTTAGTGCTTGCTCAAGATAATTCAGTGCCTCTCGGTCATTTTTTTCCTCTGTTTTTAAATAGGAACCATGCTGTATATAAAACTTGACCAGTTCCCTGCGGTAGTAATCTCTTTTGGCTCTATCCTTAGCGTTCATCGCTTCACTATATTTTTGCTTCAATTCTCTCATTTTCAGGTGTGGAGTCAGAACCTGTTCCATCGAAAATCCCCCCATTCTCCAACTGTGCAGGCCGTGCACACTTCATTCGATACACTATCATTAACAAATCAAAGGAGCTGATCACATGAAATCAGTAGAAAAATTATTAGTAAGACATGGATTGGAAATGAATGATCTGGAAATGATGAATGATTATGCAACATTAGCCCAGTTAATTGTAGCAAAAGAGGGCCAAAATGACTATGACATCATGGCAGTGATTACGAATTGTGAGGTAGTGAGCACATATGGCAGAGAGTCAAGTGTTGATCCGCATAAGTGTGCCTTGCCATTAGTTGAAATTGATGCCTATGTTCGCGGTACCTCACGTTGGCTCAATGCATTGGGTATTTATACGAAAATGAGCTGTGATGGCCATAACAAGCGGCCAGCAACCATCTACTTAGAAAAACCATTACAGTATAAGCAAAAAGAAATGCTGGAAACGATCATGCCTGCTTCATTAAAAATGACTGTTTTAGGTAAACGTATGGCGATAAATTATCAGAAGCGAGAAGATTTACTAGATTTGGCAGAGATTCTATATCAGGTATACAAGGATCCAGCCAGCATTGATTATTATGCAGCACAAGCCTTAAAGCGGGAACTACTGCAGTTGTTGTCGATTAACGGAGAAAGCGGAGATGAGCGCCAGATCCGCCTTTATCTGCAAAATAAATTGCGTCATATACTGGATGATGTCTATCAGGATCGTGCAAAAAATCTATTAGGTTACCGTTATTATGGAGAAGGACCGACCATCCTGCTGTCTGCCCATATGGATACAGTGGAAGCTTTTGCAGAAGGTAGAGAGATTATTGAAGATGGCACCACATTAACCAGCTCGGAAGGAATTCTGGGCGCGGATGACAGGGCAGGTATTGCGATCATTTTAGATGTTTTAAGAAAAGTAGAGCGGACAAATTTCCGTGGCACGATCAAAGTAGCTTTTACCGTAAAAGAAGAAATAGGCTGTGTAGGATCCGGTGAAATGGATCAGAGTTTTCTGGAAGATGTTGATGCAGCTATTGTAGTGGATCGCCGAAATACGCGTGATATTGTTACCTCATTTGCTGGGGTTGAAGCATTCTGTTCAGAGGGTTATGGCAGGTTGTTTGAAGAAGCGGGGAGAAGAGCGGGTATGCCTGATTGGAAGATGGTAGAAGGTGGGAGCAGTGATGCACGGAATTATGCGAGAGCAGGGGTGCCTGCTGTGAATCTTTCGGCTGGGTACGTTGGTGAGCATACGGAGGATGAGGTGGTGGATTATTTGGGGAGTTATGATAGTGCGAAGCTCATTTTGAAAGCTTTAAGAAATTGTGGAAATGAACTTTAAACGCACAAATTATTTCCATCAATATGTCAAATGAAAATACTTGCGAACATATATTTGTTTTGGTATGTTAATTATAATAAATATAGATTCTAAAATATTGCTGAGTATTGGTTTAGATGTGCTTGGGGGAATCTTAGAAT
Source organism: Gracilibacillus oryzae (assembly GCF_009498735.1). Classification (GTDB taxonomy): domain Bacteria; phylum Bacillota; class Bacilli; order Bacillales; family Amphibacillaceae; genus Gracilibacillus; species Gracilibacillus oryzae. The sequence continues at coordinate 6,952 of NZ_ML762453.1, read as the reverse complement.
TACTAAAGGGCAACATTCAATATGTTGCGAAACAGGTCGGAGAGAAGTGAAAATGAAGGATTTAAGAACAGTTAGTCTCTTTTCCGGTATTGGTGGAATGGATATAGGTTTTATTAACAATGGATTTGAAATTATTTGGGCAAATGACTTTGATAAAGATGCTGTAAAAACTTATAAAGCAAATATCAATGATGAAATTGTCTTTGGAGATATTAATGATCATTTAAATGAAATTCCGCCGCATGATGTATTATTAGCTGGTTTCCCTTGCCAGCCTTTTAGTATGATGGGACAGAAAAAAGGATTTGAAGATGAACGAGGGACCTTATTCTTTACGATAGAAAAAATCCTGATGACCCATAAACCGAAAATTATAGTTCTTGAGAATGTACGTAATTTACAGAGTCATGATAACGGAAGAACTCTATCAAGAATGCTGGATATTCTGGAAAACAAACTAAATTATAAAATCCATTATAAAGTTTTAAATACTGCTGACTTTGGTTTGCCGCAAACTCGTCGAAGGGTATTTATGGTAGGTTTCCTGAAGGATGATTTTAAAGAGAAGGCGGATAAATATGAATTTCCAAAAGCAATAAAATTAAATAAGACTGTTTTTGATCTGTTAGATAAAGAAGTAGACAAAAAATATTTCTTATCTCATAAAATATTACCTACCATAATGTCAAATGGCACAAAAAATTATTATTCAAAATCAGAAATAAACTTACCTGTCGCCAAACCACTGACAGCAACAATTCATAAAATGCACCGAGCAAATCAGGATAATTATTATGAAGATTTGGATAATCGGGCAAAATTTGAAGATACTAAAGATCGTCCGATATCCTCTGTGCGTCGTTTAACTCCAAATGAGTGTCGTAAACTTCAAGGTTTTCCGGAAAATTGGGAATATGTTGTATCTGACACTCAATTGTACCGACAGTTTGGGAATGCTGTATCTGTTAATGTTTCAGACAGTATAGCAAAAAGTATTAAAGATGTTTTAGGAGAATAGTATGAAAGACAAAACTATAGATACACTTGAAACATTATCTACTAATGTATTCGATAGAAACGTACTGTCGAAAAAGGAATTCCTTGAAATGATAGAAAACTTTATAACAACAGTCTCATGGTTAAAGAACTCTGTCGTTAAAGATACTGATTATAATCTGTACAGCCTAAGTTCTATGGTTGAGTTTGGAATAATAAATTCTGAAGATGAAATTGAAGAGTTAGATGAACTGTTAGGAAGAGATCTGTTCGAGGATCTATTAGCATCAATTAATTATGTGATTGAAGATGAATTAATTGAGTACCCTGATATAGCGAAATTTAGTAAAGTTTGTCGCGAAAAATTAATTGATAATGAAGAAAAAAGCAATAAACCAACATTGGTTGATTTATTTTGTGGAGCTGGCGGGTTAAGTCTAGGCTTTACTCAAGAAGGATTTAGAGTGGTATTTGCCAATGATATTGATAAGGCAGCTTTAAGAACTTATTCTTTTAATCATCCGGAAATTGATGGGAAGAGAGTTACATTGGGTGGGATTGAAGATATAGCTCATAATATTCATCATTATATCGGCGATTCGGTTGATGTGATTGCTGGAGGCCCACCTTGCCAAGGATTCTCAACTGCTAATCGACAACGTATTATTGATGATCCGCGTAATGTCCTTTATAAATATTATGTGGAGAGTGTAAAGAGGTTGTTACCGAAATTTTTCATCATGGAAAATGTCAAAGGGATGAAGAATGTTGCGGAGCAGGTAATAGTAGATTTTAATGACAATATAGCTGTAGGGTATGATATTGACTTTGAAATATTTAATGCCAGAAATTTTGGTGTTCCACAAAACCGTGAACGGTTAATTTATATTGGAATCAGAGAAGATATTAAGAAGGAGCGCGGTGTTACAGCCGAAGAGATAATTAAGTTAATTAGAGATGAACATAAAGATGTAGAAACAGGGCTGATGGATGCAATAGATTCTTTAAGAAAGTTAGAAGCATCCAGAATAAAGAACTCCACTGAGTTGGGTGACGACATTTCAGGTTACAAAATTTCCAAAGTGAGTAAGAATATTGAAAGCGAATATGTATCACGAATTAACAATGGAGAGAAAGTGTCACTAACATATAATCATAAAGCTAGATATAACAATGACAGAGATATTGAAATCTTCGGAAGAATGTTGCCTGGGGATAAATCTGATAGTCCAAGAATTGCAGATATCATGCCATATACAAGCCGTAATCACATGTTCAAAGATAAGTATTTTAAATTAATTCCAGAGGTCCCTTGTAAGACAATTACTGCACATATGAAATTCGATTGTAACATGTATATTCACCCTTATCAGGCACGCGGTCTCACCCCAAGAGAAGCTGCCAGAGTCCAATCATATCCAGATAGTTATTTTTTCTTAGGGGCATATACAAAGACTTATCAGCAAATTGGCAATAGTGTTCCACCGTTAATGGCGCGAGCAATTGCTGGGAAAATTCAAAAATATGTTTAATTAGAGCTTTCCTTTACAGGAAGGCTTTTCGTTATTTTTTATGCATTGTGATAAAATGATATAACGACCTATGAACAAGGAGGAAACACGATGTTCCAACAAGAGTTGCAAAAAGTACAGAAGGTATTAGAGGAGACGTCTGATATTCACTTATCAAATGAGTATGATGCCTTATTAATAAAACCACTGGCTTCTTCAAATTTAATGCGAGACAACCGCACAAGTTCATCAAAACAATCTCATATTGCGTTAAGCGGAAAAGACAGTCAGGATTTTTTTCCCTATGTTGACATTTTTCATTATACTGATAGCAGTTTTAAGGATCAATCAATGAAATCCTTTTACGTTCTGCAAGTCCCGGTTGATTTAAATGAAAATAATGTTAGCTACGCAAATTTACAAGAAGTAGAGTTTAATTTTGATTCGACAGGAACTTTGAGTGCAAAAGGTTCTGTGAAATTAAGTCGTCCGGGAAGTAGCCCGCAGATAGAGTTGGGTAATACATCGACCTCTGATGATGTGTTCTGCAACTTCCGCAGACTCTTTTATGAAGGGGACTTTTTAATTATTTTAAAAGAAAAGAAGAAAGTAAAATATGAAGCTTACATTATAAAATCAGAAGATGGTCAGAGATTGCAATTAAATGATACGGTCGAATTCGAGGCTAACAGAAGCCAATCAACTATTGTAGATTTAGAAGAAATAACTCCAGATAATCTTGGAAACATGGAAGAAATAATTGATACACATGAAGGTATAGTCGGCGAAAATGTAATATATTATGGAGCGCCTGGAACTGGCAAATCATTTGGCATTACTCAGAATATAAAAGGAAGCTATCCGAACTTTGAAGATGAAGAAAGTATGGAGTCATCATTTGTTTTTCGTACGACATTGCATCCGGAGTATTCATATAGTGATTTTGTTGGACAAATAATGCCTAAAGTTGAAGGGGATTCTATAAAATACGTTTTTACGCCTGGTGTATTCACACGTGCACTTTCAAGAGCTATCGCATTTGAAGATGTTAATCAGCCGGTGTTTCTTGTATTGGAGGAATTATCCAGAGCGAATGTAGCCACGGTATTTGGAGATCTTTTTCAATTATTGGACAGAAAGAACGGTAAATCAGAATACGCAATTTCCAATTCACTGATTGCAAAAGAAGTTTATAATTTAAGTGAATTCGAAGCAGATAATGATGCGGGTAATAAGAAGATTTACCTGCCTAAAAATCTTATTATCTATGGGACTGTGAACACCAATGATCAAAATGTATTTGTAATGGATACAGCTTTCAAGCGCCGATTTAAGTGGAAGTATATTTCTACGAAACCAGTGACGGACCAGGATGGGGAAGAACTTAATAACCCTGTAATTTCTATTGGAAACGGTGTTAAAGTTAAATGGTGGGAGTTTTATCAGAAATTAAATGATTATATTACTGGAGATATGAAATTAGGAGAAGATAAACAAGTTGGACAATTTTTTATGCAATTTACAGAAGATGAAATTGAAAATAATTCACAAGTTCAAAATAAACTTCTTCAGTATCTATGGGATGATGTCGAACAGGCATCCTTTACAGGTAAGAAGTTGTTTAATAATGTCTCTAATTACTCCAATTTGTATGAAATGTTCGAGAGAAATGAAGACGTTTTTCATGTGGATTTCTTAAGTACTTTGGAATTGGACATTCAGAAGGTCAATGGTGAGTTGAAGGGTACAGAAGGCCATTCAACAGAAATTGAGCCTTTAGAGGATACAGGGAGAAATACTGATGTTTCAGATGAATGATCCTATTTTTCGAATTGACGGGGAATTAATTGAATCTCACTTAATTGATAAATTTAATTTGAGAAATTTTTCGCGCAATTTAAGGTTTTCTTACAAAAAAAATTCTGAAGTAGTTAACTTTGTTGGGTTTGTTATCAAGGATAGCGATATTTTAGTAGTTTTGCCAAAGCGTTATTCTAACAAAGAAATATTAAATCGATCAGATATTGAATTGCTCTTCGCAGTTCTGTTAACAGATCAAATACGTAATCCACAAAAGTATACGGGACCAGTAAAAGAGTTTGATTCAAGTTTCCCGTTTCATGCATTCTACTCTATCTATAGTTATTTCAAGCAATATGGGCTTTACAAAGAAAGTGAGAAGATAACAATCTCCGGATACAGCGGGAAAATTTCCTGGAAAGACACAATTAAAAAATCGGCAAATATTATAAGTGAAGGTAATCTTATTTATTTGCCGCTATATGTTCAAGAAACAGAAGACAAGCATGTGTTTCTAAGCAATTGTATGGCGTTTGCGATTAGTTTTACGCTAAGGACTTTTCCATACTTTGTACAGGGTAAGGAACCTGTTGAAAAGTTTAATCATTTTGATTTTTGGAATAATCGCGCGTATGTAGTCAACCGTTTAAAAAAAATCCACACTGAGGTGTTTAAAGATACTCATAAACGGCTGGTAAAAGATCTAATTGATTTTTTTTCTAACTGCCCCGAAGGTGGAAGTATCTCGATTAAACATTATAATTTTGAATTAGTGTGGGAGTCTATGGTAGAAGAATTTTTAAATGGTTTCTTTACAGGAGTAAATGAAACTGGCTTGCATTTTTCTCAGAAGCGTCATGTTAATACGCCATATAAATTTAATAAAGCAAAATATAATGTAGATAAGGTACATTCACAAAACCGGTTGGAACCAGATCATTATTACTTAAATAATGAAGTACAATTTATCTTCGATGCAAAGTACTATTTTGAAGTTAAGGGTTTAAATCACAAGCAAGTAGCTTATCAGACTCTTTTAAAGAAAATGGCGACTAAAACGCATAATGCGTTGATACTTCCGACAGATACAGAAAATAGGACAAGTATTCACTTTGATTTAAAGGAAGAGTATTATGATAATGAAGAAGATCGAGTGAAAATCTTTGAATATTATTTAAACATGAAGGGAGTAATGGAAAATTACGTAAAGTAGAGTTGGTCATCCCTCATAGCAGAATTCCATTGCTATTAAAGATAATGGATTATAATAATTACAAAGTAAATATATATGAAAGAGACCTTAAAGGTCTCTTTCTGTATAAATTTATGAGAAAGGTGAAATTTTTTTAATCTTTTTTACTATGAAGGAGATTCATTCTAAATAGTTTATGAATTTATTTTTTTAGCACTATCTATAAATGAGCTTATATCTTCTATAACTTTATCTAAGTCACTCTTTACCTCATGCTCCCATATTCTTAGAATGTTCCAGCCTTTATTAATATAATATTCGTCCACTTCCTTATCCCGTTCTTTATTTCGTTCCAGTTTTTTTCTCCAGAAATCTGTATTGGTTTTAGGCATGTTAGCGTGCAGAGGACATTGATGCCAAAAACAGGAGTCAATAAATACTACGACCTTATATTTTTTTATTGATACATCCGGCTTTCCAAACATGGTTTTAGTATTTCTTCTAAAACGGTATCCTTTATTCCATAACGCTTTGGTAACAAGTGATTCAAGTTTAGAAACGGATTTAATCGCCTTCATATTTTGGCTTCGCTGCTCTTTAGTCATAACATCGGCCATAGTACTCACCCCTTTCAATTTTATTTTTCCCTTTTATTTAGCTGGTAAACAAATTACTAGATACCTACACAGAGATTAAGAAATTTTATAAAAGATTCCAAAAGAGAATTTGTAAAAAAATTCGTGAAAACCTGTAACAATTGTAACAATATAGTAACAGGTTAAATTATCTAGCATAGATTCAATAACGATTTCAAGTTTAAACAATAAACGTATACACGACCTTCAAGGCAGGATAGTCTGCGAGGCAAGCAAACGCTATTTTCTAACCCATGTCGATCAAGATATATAATAATCTATATATTAAAAGAATTCGAGAAGAAGATTGGCAGAATGAGTGAGTCCGAAATCCGTTCCTAAGATAATTCCATGTGGCATATGTATGGTGTAATTAACGATTCGTTTATTCCTAATGATTAAGGTGTTCTTTAATTAACTGATTAGCATTTGAAAGAGCTAAAGCAACTTAAGCAGGAAATGGAAGAACTAAAACAAAACGCAGTAGAACCAGAAAAGCAGCAGACAGATTCTCCAGAAATATTAGAAGGCAATATAAACACTGAAAGAGAATTAAAATCCAAAATCACAGCATCAATTCACAATAGGGGTATCCCGCTGAATATAATGGTATTTAAGTATTTAGAAAAAGCGACTGCACATTCATTTGATTCCTAGGTATGATGGTGAAATAGGAGATTCAAGAGGTGGTATCCATAAAGCGATACCTAACTTGGTACCTTATCCATAAAATCAAGCAGATGTGACCGTCAAGTAGAATGACACAATTTTTGCTTATTAATTTGAAACACTTGGTTGTCCAAATATAGTCGATCTAT
>NZ_ML762452.1:24641-48544 GCF_009498735.1 Gracilibacillus oryzae | reverse complement strand
GTGCTGTGCTGGATTGGGAGGAAGAAACGATGATTTTTGCCGTTAACAAGGACTATCACCAATGGCAGATCACTCCAAATACAAAGTGGGATGAAGAACAATTGAATCAACTGATTCACATAAATATCAAGCGCAAAACAAGCTCTGATTCTGCTCGAGAGGTTCGTGAATCACGAACTCCAGTCACGAAGCATATTCGTAAAACACGAACAACACTAAGAAAAAAGGTAAGTAATTCACGAACCCCCACCTTCGTAAAACACTTACCGCAAGAAAGCCCAATCCCAGCTGCCGCAACAGATACAGCTTCCGTAAAGACATCTTTAAAGACAATAAAGAATAAAGACATAAAAGAATATAATAATAATGATCCATATGTTGAACTCATGCATTTTTACCGTAACAATTTACAAAAAGGCAGCACAGAATCCCCGTATAATGGTGAACTGATCAAACAATGGTATAACGAATTTGGTGATGAATTATTATGGAAAGCACTGAAAATCGCTGCCAAACGGGAAGCAAAAGGAGTGAAATATATCGAGAAGATTTTGTTTAACTGGAGAGAGCAAGGGATCACAACGACCGAGGCTGTTGAACAAAATGAAAAAAGGGTTCACTCTACAAAGCAGAAACGGCAATCTTCAAGGAATAATATCATGCCAGACTGGTATCACGTTTACCGAAAAAAAGCGACACATGAAAAGCTGGAACCTTCTCCAGAAGAAAAAGAGAAAATCGCAGCAGAGTCTGATCGGATGCTGGCAGAGTATTTGGCGAGCCAAGGGCAGGATATGTAGTTGGTATGCTAAGGATCTGTTGAGTTTGATACGAAAAAAGGAGAGTTAATCGGTCAATAGAACGATCAACTCCCCTTACTTTTGTAAAATTTCCAGACACACTGCTAAATATATGGTTCCTATGGAAGACTTAACTGTGTCATTCTGCCGCCATCGACTGTATAGACTTGCCCTGTGATAAAACCAGCCTCCTCTGCTGCAAGGAATGCTACAAGTGCCGCCACCTCTTCAGGGGTACCTGAACGGCCTACAGGGTGAATGCGTCCGATGTTACGTCGAAAAGCTTCTGCATCAGATGAGTTTTCGATCATATCAATGTTTAAGTCTGTGTCAATCCAGCCTGGCGCTACTGCATTACAGCGGATACCTTCATGTCCATGATCCACAGCCACTGAACGGGTCAGCCCATGAAGGCCGGATTTGGAAACACAGTATGCAGCATGATTCGGATTTGCGGCCAATCCCTCAGTCGAGCCTGTATTGACGATGCTTCCTTTTGATTTACGGAGATAAGGCAATGCCGCGCGAATCAGCAGGAATGGGGCTGTCAGGTTTACGGTGATGTTGCGTTGCCAATCCTCAATGCTCATTTCTTCAATTCCGGCTTCCTGCATCATCCCTGCATTATTGATCAGTACATCGAGCTGTCCTTTGCGGGAGATGACTTCTGCAACGATTTTCTCCGGTGTATGCGGATCAGAGAAATCTGCCTTAATTGATTCAAATTCGTCGTCCTCACCGCGCTGTGCTGTGATGACTTCAGCTCCTTCTTCGCGAAGTCTGCGAGCGATGGCCCGTCCAATTCCCGAGCGTCCGCCTGTTACCAGTGCCACTTTGTTTTCAAAACGATTCATGTGTTATCATTTACCTCCTTATTTATTACTCTCGATCGTTTGTCAGCAGAAACAATTTATGAAATTTTCTGTATTTATCTTAACATAACGCCATGTTCTAACAAATTTAAAAATCTATTCTCATATACAAATGAAAAAAAGATGCTTCCATAACTTATATGAAAACATCCTTTCTAAAAAAAATATGGTGGTTTATAGGGCAAACTAGAATTCTAATAATTGCATCCTAGTTCCCCTAGACCACCTTTTCACTTTATTCTTAATTCAAGAACTTCTAATTGAAATCGTCAGGGTTCTTTTCACTTTCTTTCTTTTTCATATCATTTACTTCACGTTGTGGTTCAATATCGCGATTGGGGTCTTTCTCCTTCAATTTTTGTTCATTAGAGTCTTGTTTTCTATTATTTTCCGCCATATTTAGCCTCCTTTTATTTCACTTTGCGTTCTAGTGGCTTTCGGTGGGACTTTTGCTTCTACATCAAGCAACTCATTTACGATGTCCAGACCACCCCTCATTTTAAAAAACTTTACAAAAGAGTGTTTTCCTGTGTTTCACCCACATCTATGAGCCTGTTCCTGGTTACATAAATTGTATTCTCGTTTTTCATATCCCTTAAACTAGATTCCTTACATGTAATATTTTTGTAATATGGTTAATTCCTCCTCTTCAATTGATTCCGTCTCTAAGATAATGCCCTGGAAAGATGATCATTAACTAACCCAATATCCTGCGATTAGCTGTCTCCAGGTTCTTCAATAAAAGGGATAAACATTCTATCTTTAAAGACATGATAAAAACCCGCTGCACTTTCTCTATTCTTTTACTCCCTTATCTGTTGGGCGTAGCAAACTGCTGACCGCTTTAAGCATCACTTTTTTCGGTACAAAGCGATTGATTTGTGAGACTATATAATTCATATGTCCTGCAACAACATAAGATCGACTCGTTCCGAGAGAGTGAAGCGCAATATCTACGACATGCTCGGGACTATCCATCTTTCCGATAACTGCATCATTCGTACCTGCAGCATCGAAGAAGGATGTCTCTGTTGAACCTGGACATAAAGCAAGGAATTGAACACCGCGCTTGCGATTTTCCTCCCATAATGCCTGGGTAAATGAAAGGACAAATGCCTTGGTTGCACCATATACAGCCATATATGGATCTGGTTGAAATGCTGCTGTAGAGGCAACATTAATGACTGCACCGTATCGTTTTTTCAACATTTCCGGTAAAAATAAATGAGTAAGCTCAACTAGAGCCATAACATTCAGCATAATTTGATCATGATTTCTGTCTAAGGATTGTTCCTCGAATAATCCATGTGTAGCAAAGCCAGCATTATTTATTAAAAGATCAACACTGCGTCCTTGTTCCCTGCATGCTTGATAAATTTCTGCAGAAGAACCTGCTTGGGACAGATCAGAGACAATAACTTGTGTTTTAATTCCATATGTCTGAATAAGTTTTCTTGCAAGGTCATGAAGTTTGGATTCTGTGCGAGCTGTTAAAATTAAGTTACTTCCTTTCCTCGCCAATTCATGGGCAAATACTTCCCCTATACCTGATGAAGCGCCAGTAATCAACGCCCACCTACCATTAAATTGTTTCATTCCATCAACCCTTCCCGCATTTATTCAGTATCAGAAACAGTGTTTCTATATAAAAACATTGTATTCTAACTTAAATATAATGTCTACCACTAATTTGACTAGTTACAATTGAATACAGTATAGTAATGTGGAAACAGTGTTTCTTGTAGAAGAATTAATAGTTAGAGGGTGACATCAAATGAATATTAAAACCTATTCAGAAACAAAACGACAGCATGCCGAAAATCTAAAACAGACCATCGTGGAAGCGGCAGCAACTATATTACAGGAACAGGGGCCTGAGGAAGTCACTATCCGCAAGGTCGCGGAGAAAATGGAATGTTCAACCAAAATCATATATAATTTATTTAACAATAAAGATGGCTTAATAAAACTTCTCTATCTAGAAGGCTGCAAAGTATTAGCAGAAGCTTTCCAATCTGTTAGCAAACAGGAAACTATGGAAAACTATCTTCGTGCTTTATGTGAAGCGTATTGGGATTTCAGCTGTAATTATACGAATTACTATCAATTAATGTTCGGAGGAGCTTTTCATGAGTTTAAGCCAGAGGAAGAAAGTATCCAGGCTACAACTACAGCATTGCAGCAGTTCACTCAAGTTGTTACAGAAGCGATTGAAGCGGGGCTGATAGAAGAAAAAGACCCTCTGCAAGTTGTCCATGTTATATGGGCATCGTTACACGGAGTGATTCACCTGCATCTTGGAGGGCATATCGAAAGCATAAAAACTACAAAATTCTTATACGATAATTCTGTAACAAGATTAATTCAAGCCTACATGGGGAGTTCTTCTAGCTAATCGTGTGACACAATAAACAGCCAATCCCTAATGGTTGGCTGTTTTTGTAAAGGAATACTGCTCAATTAGAAGTTGATTGGAAAATCCAGTATAAATAGAGTAGAGTGTTATACTCTACTTAGTTCATCCGATTAAATGTTCAATTCGTATATGTCTTTTCCTATTTTATTTTAAATTTGTTAATATGTTCATTTAAGTTGATTGCCAATACCTCCAACTCTTTAGTAGAATCGGCAATGACTTCAGTGGAGGCCAATTGTTCTTCTCCTATTGCAGAAATCTCTTCTGTCCTTACTGCAAACTGTTTCACTTGTTCTGACAGATCCTGGATTTGACTGGAAACTGTTTTCGCATTACCATTAACGGTTTTCATCGCAACTGCCGTTTGAGTAAAAACATCCACTATATCTTTATATGTATACTTGATTTTATCAAATGCTTTTTCTGTAATTTTCAATGCCTCTCTTTGTTCACCAACTAATTTATTGGAATGCGTAATATTCGCAACCGCTGAATCTGTTTTGTCTGAAGTTTTTTCCATAATTGAGGTGATGTCACCGGCTGACCTTGAAGCTTCTTCTGCCAGTTTTCTAATTTCATCTGCTACAACAGCAAATCCTTTCCCATTCTCACCTGCTCTTGCTGCTTCGATCGAGGCATTCAATGCCAATAGATTGGTTTGTTCTGCAATGGAAGTAATAATTCCAACAAAGCCTGTTACTTGATTAATCATATCTTTCAAATCATTAATCGAACGATTCACTTCACTGGATACAACAAGGGTTTCATCCATTTTCTTTGTCTGCATATTAACACTTGCTTGTCCTTCGTTAATCGATTCAATCGATTCTGTTGCATGTTCTGAACTTTGAGCAGTTTTTGTCGCTATTTCACCAATTAGACTAACAACGTCTGATAATGTGTGACTAATTTCGCCCATTGTTTCCGCTTGTTCCGCGTTACCTGTTGCAAGCTGGTCTATTGTTGTCACTACTTGTGTATGAGAGTCCAGATTTTCATTCGTATTTTTGGTTAGGTTATCCGATTCATTCCTAACTGTTAAAGACACTTCTTGTATCTCAGAGGCCATCAATCGTAAAGATTTTCTTGTATTATATAAGGCTCTTGCCAAATCTCCAGTCTGGTCTTTTATTTCGAACAGTTCTTCTAACTCCACATCGGTTGTGCCAGTCAAGTCTAAATCCGCTGTTTTTCCCGCCGCCTCTGTAACTCTTACAATCGGTCTTTCAATGGTCTTTCCTAATATATAAGATAAAATAATTCCAATAACCAAAGAAATCAGTAATCCCCATAATACAGGGGCAGGAACCATAAAACTGGATTGAATTTGTTGTGCAGCTTCTGTATTCGAATCGGCGCTGCGCATGATTAATGATGCACCAACATTAACAACTGCTACTAATATGGAATTTAATAATGATAAGAAGATAATCTTTGTTGATATTTTTTTCATTTTGCTTAACCACCTAATAATAAATTTATCTATATGAATTACCAACGTTTAGACTTTGCTTATGGTTCTATGTAGTTCTATTATTTCTTTCTTATTATGTTTAGCTCACAATCTAACTGTCTTATTCAATAAATCCCCTTTCTTCAGCAATTCAGCTTTGTCTATAACGTGATAACAGCTTACAAAAAGAATATACCAAAGAAATAAGTCAGAAATATGTCAAAGCAATATTGAAGTTTAGAGGAAAAAACCACTGATTTTATTAAAAGATTCTTTGAATGTAATATAAAGTGAGACTTTGATTAGTGGGGGTTTTTATATCCCACACTAATCATTAGCGAAACTTATCAGGATGCTTAGCGTCTGTGATTCCCCACTTACCATCTTCGCGTTACTCGATCCTTTTCGTTTAGGGAATTACAGACGGTTAGCGCTGTGATGAAAAGAACACTTTCCCAAATGGCAGAAAGTGTTCTTTTATTCGGTCTATATCTCGGTTTTGTTCACCTTAAGGATTGTCATAAGCTCAATTTTTCAACCATTCACACGCTAGAATCTCTACCCACTTTTTCATCACCCTGAATAAGTATGACTGGTGGACCTTACAAGGTTATCCATACGTATTTAATTAGTAGTCTAGGAAGTTATGTTTTAAATAATTTAGAGGAATTTTATGCAGTAAAAGCGGAGTTGAGTAAATCTATTTTTAATACCAGTTACCAGCGATTCCATAATTACTAGCCAAAAATGACTTTTACACTACCTTCTTTGTTGGCTGCCGCTAAACAATTTTCAATAAACTCTTTAATTTGATTTATATCCCACCCTCTATCATCATTACCATATACGCGAGTATAATTGTCTAATGCGATCTCTAACTGATTCTTTGAAAAGGTGGTACTTCCCCCTGAGCCGCTAACACCTGCGTAGTATTCATCCGCCTCTAATAAGCTGTACAGGATTGTAGCATTCGTGTTACCCATACTAAATCGGGCGTATGCGACTTCCCTTCCTGTTTTACTGTATCCGAAAATATCGTGTCCCATAATAAAGAGCCTCCTATATTTTATTTTTTCAAATAGTAATTTATCTTACCAACAACAAACAAGACTATTATTTTGGTTGATCGTTCCCTTCTATTATTTATTTTTTCTGTATGAACAAAGTAGAGAAAATTGGTGTGAAGATAAGTTAGAAGATGTATACGGGCTTTTGTTCCAAGCGTATGAGATGAACGGTGTGATGAAAAAAAAGATGAAACACGGAGCTTACAATGTAATAATTCCATAATTAGAGAAGCTTGTCAAAATCGATTTGATGTTAATCTTGATATAGCTTGATATAAAAACCTCTGAAATATTAATAACATTTCAGAGGTTTCGTAAGTTTGGAATCTTAAATTGGATATTTCACGATTTGATATTATAATTTGTAATTATCCAGCATTTCATTCAGTTGTTTATTTAGATCATTTAATTGTTCCGCTGACTTTGCTACATTAGTAATCGCCTGATTTTGTTCGTCAATGGAAGAACTAATTTCCTCCACTGAAGCAGCTGTTTCTTCAGATACTCCAGATGCACTTTGAATATCATCACTAATACTCATTGTCTTATCCGTAATTTCTTTGATGTCACCATTTAACACATCTAAAGCAGATACTGTTTCACTAATAGAAGAAGAAAGCTGCTTAAACTTATCTTCTGTATGGATCACATCTTTATTTAACCTATTAGTCGTGGCCACTGTTTCCTCTACAGTTTCAACAGTTTTCTCCGTCTCTGAAGATATCATTGTGACAACTTCCTGTACCTGGTGTGTTGCATTCTTAGATTGTTCTGCCAGTTTTCTAATTTCGTCAGCCACTACGGCAAAACCTTTACCATGCTCGCCTGCACGTGCTGCTTCAATGCTTGCATTTAATGCTAGCAAATTCGTCTCCGCAGCAATACTCTCAATCGTTTCCATAATCCGGTGAATCTCTTGTGATTTTTCATTCAAATTTTTAATACCTGCACTAATTTGTTCAGATGCAACTAGTGTATCCTGATTAGATTTTCTTAATGATGCAACTATTTCTGTACCCTCAAGTGATAATTGCTGAGATTCAGCTGTTACTTTTTTAATTACTTCACTTTGTTCATTCATAGAATCTATAGATTTAGTCAAACCATCCACACTATTATTAATGTTCTCCAGATCATTTGCCTGTTCCTGTGTACCAGTAGCAATTTCTGTTATAGCATTACCAACCTCGTCACTGCTCGCTAATGTTTGCTCCGAGACTGCTGAAAGACTAGAAGCAGAATCCAGTAAATGATCTCCTGTATTTTTTACCTGACTTATAAATTTGCCTAATTGCTTTGTCATTATGTTATATGATTTTGCCAGTTGGCCAATTTCATCTTTCGTTTCTCGTAAATTCGTATTCTGAATAATTCCCTTAGCGATATCTTTAGATGCTTCTGTAACTTCTTTAAGCAAGACTAGCTTTTTCCTGATTACAAGGTAGAAAATAATGAAACTAATGAAAATAATGAAAATTGCTACAATCGTAATAATACCTTTTACAACATCGAGACCTGAATAAAACTCATCTTCATACACTGTTAATCCAATATACCAATCCCAAGGCTCATAATGTTCCATATAGGAAATTTTACTTCTAATTTCGCCTGTTTCTTCATTCTTGTCTTCAAAATAAACATATCGTTCCTCTATTGTCTGTTCCTTTGCTCCATTCACCATTCGTTCACGGTTAGTTGTGTCCTCGGGGATATCTCCAACAGGATTACTGGGATGTACTTGTGATGAAAACGCAGCATCATATCCTAAAATATATCCTTCTCCCTTGTACAGAAAATTCGATTTTTTAAAGTCGTGAGTTCCATCTTCAAGTACTGGTCCGCTTAATAATTCTCTCGCTTTTTGTTTCGCATCTTCTAAAGTCAAAGCACCAGTTTCCACTTGATCATTCACTGCTTCTAGAACAGAAAAAGTACTTTTTGTAACATGGTACATTTCTTGTTTTCCTGCCTCTATTAGCTGCTGCTTAGCGATAGAATAACTTGTTACTCCTGTGATTGATACAGCAAATACAATAATAACGGACAATAATGTTAACATTTGCGTTGATATACTATGCCAATTAATTCTCTTTTTAAACGGTTTCATTTAATCTCCCCTAGTTCACTGCTTATTGTGTCATATCTTATATCGACGCATTTAGACACTATTTAACCTTTCAGGGAGGATTAATTATTTTACTTATTCGTAAAGCAGCGGGCTTTCGTCCCAACACTTGTTTGACGAAAGCCCTGTTCGTTACATTTTAGAAAACGCCATTCTCATTTGGAGAATCTTCCGGTATCTGCTGACCAACATCCCAGAATTCTGCGATGAGACCATTATCAAAGCGAAAAATATGAACAACTGCTCCACCAGGATCTTCTTGCTTTTGTCTTACATGGGAATGAACCGCAACCATATCGTCCTCTGCAATAACACGTTTTACCTCAAAGATTTTGTCTGGGTTCTTGGTGGCGTTCTCTTCCATTGCCAACATAAGCGATTCAGCATCTCCCCGGTAATAAGGATTGTGATGACGGAAATCCGGACCAGTGTACTGGCGGTATGCTTCCCGTACCTTCCCGGATGCAACGAGTTGCAAGAACGAGACAGCCATTTTTTTTAACGGATTATTCATTGCAATCATCCTTTCTTTTGTGCCCATTCTTACTTTCTAGCCATTATGAGAAATCTTTTCGCGTTTGTTTGAATGCCTTTTTCATTACTGTTGTTTTCAATAAATTCATGCAATATGTCAAAATCCTTTTTATCTTGACCAAAATTAGGAATTATGGGTGTGTGTTTGAGTAAAAAAATCAGGTCTTCTACTGTTTCATAATATTCAGAAGCATCATATTCAAAAGATTGAATCTCGGAAAAGCCTGCTTCCCTAAGTTCATGAATATATTTTTCTTTTAATTCGCCGTCTGTTTTATCATAAGCCTGCCCTCGGCCAAATGCTTTTTTTATATTTATTTTGTCTGCTTCACTTACTTGCTGGGTCAGAAACCAGCCATCATTCTTTAAAACCTTAACAATTTCCTTTGAAGAAAATGGTGCGTGACAACTTGAAACAATGTCAAAAAAACCAGCAGGAAATTGCAATTCATCTGAGGACATTTGGAAAAACTTAACGTTTGAGGCTCTGGACTTTTTTAAATTGAATCGGGCAGTTTCCAGCATTCCAGTGGATAAGTCAATACCGATCAAGAAAAATAAGGAAGGCGCAATCCTTACTAAATTTTCCCCGCCCCCAGTTCCAATATCTAAAAGAACATCGGTATTTTCCCCTCTTTTGAGCACTTCTTCGTAAAAATCCCACTGGACTCCTTCAGAATAAGACTTTATACTACTAAAATCCCAACCATTTGCTTTGCCGACTTTATCATAAAAATTCTCATAATCAAATTTTCTCATTTTTTTCCGCCTTTCAAATGAAAAAACAAGACACATTATACAGTGCCTTGTTTCTTGTAGTGATGTTAAATGACTACCAGGACTGTTCAACGTATCGGTTTTAGAAAAGGGCATACTTCTCCCTTGATAGCTGGTACGCGTTTTTTTTCCAGCCCGAAAACCTAGATACTTCGAACAAGACGGTAAGACATTCCATTCACCCCATTTGCAAAGTTACGTTAAATATAGCATTTTTCGCAGGTAAGTGTAAACCCTTCCACACTTACGTCTTCCAACCAGTATTTTATTTTTCCAGGCAGCTTACAACTACATCACCAAAAGACCTGACATCTGATAAGTAATCATAGCCCTCTGGAGACCCAAAACTATTAAACATTCGAACGGCAACTAGATTTTCCTTGGGAATAACTAATAAGGTTACCCCTGTATAACCAAGAATCTGATAAGAACCCTCAGGTACTTCTTCACCTATCTCCGTTTCTTTAGCAGGCAACCCTTTAACAAACCATAAAAATCCATTTTGTGGCAAGTCTTTATCTATAGTTGCAGGACTTTGAATAGTTGTGGCCATATGAATGATCTCTTTAGGTACAATTTGTTCTCCATTCATATTGCCTTCTTTCAGATGAAAATAACCCCACATAGCCAACTCACGTGTGGAAACATACATATTCGGCTTGTCGCCTTCTGTACTGTTGCTAATTTTCCAATTTTCATCTTCTTTATTTCTGAGGATCACATCAACAAGTTTTTCATGTTTTTCAGCATACCAATCTGTTTCAGAGAAATCTAATGGTGAAAAAACTTGCTCGTGCAAAATATCCGATATTGTCTTGTTTGTTGTTCGTTTTACAATAGAGGTTAATGCTTCGATGCCAACTTGGTTATATGTCCAATTTTCCCCTGCTGGATGTTCACGATCGATTGTCCCATCTGTCTGATGTAAACCATGCGTATGTGTTAACAAATGTCTTATCGTTGTATCTCTCCAGACATTATCGTCCAGCTCTGGTAAATAATCTAATACTAAGTCATCAATACTTTTTATATAACCATAAAAAACCGCATAAGCTACAGCAAATCCAATATAACTTTTTCTCACTGAAGCTACATGGAATTGAGTGTCAGCCTGCACCAATCTAGCATCAGGTTCGTTTGATTGTTCTCCTATATACTCTTCTAAAACAATAGCATCATGATGAATCACTAAAGTTGAAGCTCCTGATCCCACTACTTTATTAAAAGTTTCTTTCACATGATCAAGTACTGGCGAAAAGTTGCTATTACTCTCCTTTTTACATAACATGATAATTTCCTCCACTTTATCATTTCAAAAGCTGCAATTACAGCGTTTACATATCTTTGATTTAAAGCTTCTCTTTACTGTTTCATTTTTATCATGGTAAGCCTTATGAATTAGTCAGTTTTGTTTTTCTGCAATCGATTTTAATTCTCTTGCGCGTGAAATGATAAAATTTCTCATATATTTTTCTAAAAATAGTTTGTCAGCAATCCAACCAATTAGACCAAATGGCGACTTATATTCGAAGGTATCGATCATAATCGTTCCGCCGCTCTCTTCGATAAATTGATGTTTATGTGTAAAAGAATGGAAGGCTCCTTTTAGCATAATATCCACAAATTCTTTAGGCTTGTCCATATGAATTACTTTGGCAGTTAACCTTTGTTTGATACCAAAATGAGTTGCTTCCCAAGTTACCGTATCCCCTTCTTCCAGTAAACCTTGTGTCACACCAGCCACAGCAGTTTCTTTCGTTCCCGCTGTGGTTTTTGTATGGATATCTACATTTCTTGCCAGATCAAAGCAGATCTCTGTTGGGGCATTTATAAATTGGCTATGTTTTATAGTAGGCCTTGGGAATCTCCTTTGTTAGAAAACCTTTTGAATTACAGCCTGATATTAATATGGGGATTAGGCTTCCCCAGAATATAACCCCGACTTTCCGTATTTTTTCTCACCTTTTACCAAGTAATTATTCACTTTAAGACTCTCTTTATTATCTTTAATCCATTCGTAAAATTAGGATACCGAAACGGAATATCAAAGCGCGTAGTTTGTCTCAAAACACTCTTCTTATGAGAAAAAGTGTCAAAACTGCCCTTTCCGTGATAGGAACCGATCCCACTTGAACCAACCCCGCCAAAAGGTAAATGGGGAGAGACAAGATGGAAAACAGTATCATTAATGCAGCCACCCCCAAATGAGGTGTTGTTAATGATCTTTTCCTCAATTGCCTTGTCTTCTGTAAACAGATATAACGCAAGCGGATTGGGATGGTTGGATATGCCATTCATCACTTCTGAAAGTGAATTATACTCCAACACGGGAAGAATCGGGCCGAAAATCTCATCCTGCATAACAGGGTCTTCCCAGGTAATGTTTGTCAGGACGGTCGGTTCTATTGCCAATGTTTCACTGTCTGCATTCCCGCCGTGAAATTTTGAGCCATTGCTTAAGAATGATTGAAGACGATCAAAGTGTTTTGTGCTAACGATTGTTGTATAATCTGGATTTTCAAGCGGATTTTCTCCATATAACTCTTTAATGGCAAAAGTAAATTTCTCCATGAATTCTTCCTTAATTTCACTATGGACATACAAATAATCTGGTGCCACACATGTCTGACCCGCATTGATAAATTTGCCCCATGCAATCCGCTTTGCTGCCATTTTAATATTGGCATCTTTATGAACAATACATGGACTTTTCCCACCTAACTCCAACGTTACAGGTGTTAAGGTTTTAGAGGCTGCTTCCATTACAATTTTCCCAACTGGAACACTGCCTGTGAAAAAGATGTAATCAAAGTTCTCAGAAAGGAGAGCTTGGCTTGTTTCGACATCACCTTGAACGACTGCAATGTATTCTTCTGGAAAAATACTTTCGATAATATTCTGGAGTACTTCTGAAGTATTTGGTGTCAGTTCAGAGGGCTTTATAATGGCACAGTTACCTGCTGTAATCGCTCCAATTAAGGGGGCAATGGCTAATTGAAATGGATAATTCCAAGGCGCAATAATAAATGCAACACCATATGAATCATAATAGACATAACTTTTGGAGCCAAAATGGGTTAGGGGTGTTTTTACTTTAGCTGGCTTCATCCATTTGTGCAGGTTCTTCATCGTAAAGCCAATCTCTTCCAAAACAAAACCAATTTCTGTCGTATAAGCTTCGAACTCAGATTTATTTAAGTCTGCTTTTAGGGCATCCATAATCTTCTTTTCATTTGTTTTTATACTGTCTTTTAATTTTCTTAGTGCATTTGATCGAAAATCTTGCTTTTTTGATGTGCCGGTATGGAAGAAAGCTCGTTGTTTATCTAGTAATAAGCTATAGTTTTCTATGGTTATTACCTCCTAAAATATTTGTAGCAAAAAATGCGAGTATATAAAAAAACTAAGCATTTCTATATTGTACTTAAATATAAGTCTAATGAATCTTCTACTTCGTCCATTACTAACTTTATAAAGTCATTATAATCTTTTTCTGTGTGCGCTTTATCTAATGCTTCATAATAAGCTATTCGATTTTCAACCTTAATAACAATTGGCGGAAAACCATCTTTCATGAGTTCTAAATTTAATAACAAACGCGATGTCCGGCCATTGCCATCAATAAATGGGTGAATTCCTACAAAAACAGCATGTAGCATAGCACCACGAGTAACAGGATGCAATTTTTTTGTATCTGCTTGTTCATACCATCCCATCAACTGCTCCATCTCTTCTTTTATGAGGAAGGGAGCTGGCGGCACGTGTTTAGCACCAGAGATAAAAACTTGCTGATCCCGATATACACCAGCATAATCATCATCAATTCCTTTTAGCACCAGTCGATGCAGATTCTTAATTTGCCATTCTGAAAAAGCTTCATCCTTTTGCACAAGCTCCTCTACATACTTAATAGCATCACGATGATTTATAACCTCTAAGTGTTCACGTAACGTTTTGCCACCAACAGTAATTCCTTCCAGAACTACCTTCGTTTCGTTAATTGTTAACGTATTTCCTTCTATTGCATTTGTATTGTATGTCCATTCAAGTAATAGCTTCTCACGTAAGCTTTTTAGTGTATATTTAGGTAACGGTCGATTTTCATCTAAACGTTCCTTCTTTTTATCGATATGTTCGAACATTTGCATAACCTCTCTCACTGAAAGAATACGGTTCTTGCTCTGAATATACCTTTTAAACCAACTTTAATCAAATATTTAATAAGGTTAGATTTTGATCTGCGGGGTTTTAATCCCCACTATCAGAGTCTATTGGAAAACTTACCAGACTATCGTTTTATTTAACATGAAAAAGGATGCCACCGCACAAATAATTGTTTTTTACGGCAACATCCTTGAAAGCATGGATTTCTATATTATTATGGAAAAATTCATATTCCTCATATGCTCTTTATTCAGATCCACTGAAAAATTAGAATCCCTTCTCCACTAACCATTTCATCAGGCTTTCTTCTCTTTCCTTAATATCATCATGCTTGGCAGTGTATTTACCCAGTTTCTTTTCTGCAACAAGATTTCCATCTTTCATAAGCAATATTCTTTCCGTTTTTGCTGCCACCTTTGCATCGTGTGTGACGAGCATTACCGTTGTCCCATTCTGATTAACATCTGCAAGAATGGACATAATCTCTTCTGTGGCTTTGGAATCTAATGCTCCGGTCGGTTCATCGCCAAATATGATATCAGGATCATTTATCAATGCTCTGCAGATACCTACTCTCTGCAACTGCCCGCCAGATCCTTGTGTGATATTATTATCCGCAAGCTTTTCAATTCCTGTCATTTCCAGCAATTTTCTTGCCTTTTGATTTACCGCATTCTTATCCGCATCTTTTGAGACAAGAGCAGGGAACATCATATTGTCAATAACAGAAAGATTTTTTAACAGATTGATATCCTGAAAGATAAATCCCATGTTTTTCAGCCGCATCTTCGCCAGTTCTTCTTCATTTCGTTTGCTGATTTCACTACCTTTGAATTCTACACTTCCAGAAGTAATTCTATCCATACTGCTTATATTATAGAGGAGTGTGGATTTTCCGCTGCCAGATGGACCCATGACCGATATGAATTCACCTTCTTCAATCTCCAAGTTCACATTCTTTAAGATATGCAGCTCGTTATCTTTTCCTAATGGTACTTTTTTGTTTATATTTCTTGCTACTAATATATTGCTCATCTCTATTCCTCCAATGTATCCAGGGCAGATCCAGGATTCTTTTGCCAACCTAACTTCTTAAAACGACTGATAAATCATCTGTTTCTGTTACCTTACAGCATACAGATACGGTATATCCAACGACTAACATGAGTGCGATTGGACAAAGCAGCCAAGTCTGCCATGCAATAGAAACCAATTCAATCTTTGCAGCTCCCATCGTGGACATTGCCATACTTACAAGAAACTCCCCTAAATAATTCGAAGCCAATACGCCAAAAATGATTCCAAATACTAATACAAGCAAAGTTCCTGCCATATATTGATGTTTCACATTTTGAGAAGTTAATCCGAGACTTTTGATGATGGCAATCTGTGACATATCCTTAGATAATAACATTTTTAGAAAAAGTGCCGTTATGAGTACAGCAATGATGACAGCTATGATATTTCCAAGCGTCTGCTTTGTATATTCTTCGATATCATTTACCTGTGCGGAATCATAGGTATTCTGGTAGTAACCCATTTTCTCACGAATATCCGCGCCCCCAGCAACATCCAGGCTCACAATATACCAAAGAATGGCTTCTTCATTGATACCAAGACTTGGATGGGCCTTTGCTGTTTTTCCGCCATTTGTAATATCCTGATAAATTCCGCTCACTGTTAAAGACTTCTCTGTCCCGCCAACCTCTACTATTACTTCCTTTCCAACTTTCTTGTTTAATCCATCTTTTGAAGCATTAGCATAAGAAAGTGCGATTTCCCCTTCACCCACAGGTGCTCTTCCCTCCAGATAATGTAGCGGAAATACAGAAAAGTCTCCTGTTTCAATATTCATATAATCCCAGGAACCTTCTGCATTTTTCACCTTGTAGGAAGATGTAATGTAGGCAGCATATTTTTCAATTTCCGAATCATTAATCAGCTCTTCCTGCAGCTTTTTAAAATCTTCTGTAATCGTATCTGTTCTTCGCAGATCGATTCTCATATCAGATTTTCCTATTCCCATGTATGTAGAGAATTCCGGTGAATTCATGGTGTTATACATATTTAAAGGAAGGATGATAATAAAAGTACAGACAACATAAATCAGAAACAGTAACATGTATAATTTGGATCGCTTCCCTACATCCCTGAATCCCATGTAAATATGGACAGGGAGGAATTTGTTTTTAAGCAGTGGAAAACTGTATTTCCGGCTCTTTTCATGCTTAAGGATATCTGAACGTAATGCTTCCACAGCAGAAATCTTATCAATTCTTTTCAATATTTTCCTGGTGTACATAACAATCATGAAGTAGACAAACAATGGTGCGAGAAGAGAGAGAAGATATTTTAAGTTTCCTGATAAATCAGAAGATAAGTAGAGTCTCATATTTCCGTTAAATAGATTTACTAATACAAAGGAGAACAGATAGCCTATTATACCTGCAGCTACTGACATGATTCTGTATTTGTTAAGATAAACATTCTTTATATCCTTCCTGGACAAGCCGATTGCTTTCATCACACCGATTTCTCTTAAATCTTCCTCCATCGTTGCCAGAAACGTTAGTCTAATGCAGAGAGATGCTATAATAATCAGCAGAATACTAATAAGAATAATGACCATTCCAACAGCAGCATCTGACATTGCATTAAACAACAGAAAGATCTTTCCTCCAACTGTGGGGCCGTTTGCTGGAAGTCCTGCTTCGATATATGCAGTCTGAACAGCTTGAGCATCCCCGTTCTCATGCAGCTTGAATTCGATCAGATATTCCAATTCCCCGGCTTCAGTTGCCAGCATTTCATTATAGTCCTTCTGATTTATCACAAACCGTTTGGAAGAAGTTAATGAAGAGTTCATCTCAAAATCTCTTGCATAATCAGAAATGACGAACAATTTTTCGTACTCTCCACTTTTCACCCTAATCGTATCCCCTACGTTTAAGTCATACTGTTCCATAAAGTAGATGGGAACAGCGACGAACCCTTCCTTCACATCAAGTTTTTCATTATTCAAGTCCAGTATAAAATCAAACTTCTTATTCTGTACAACAAAGGAAATATCCTGCACGGTTCCAGCCATCGTCTGATTGTTGCCAAAATGAATATTCCTTCCATCCAAAGTCAGAAGAAACATCGTCTCCTGCATTTCAATATGCTCACGGTGTTTTTCTGTAAATTGATCGATTTCTCCCTGATTGTATTCTCCAGCATGCATCTGCGTAATGTCAGCTGGCACCGCATGTTTCTGCAGTTCCGACATTGACTGAACCAGATTTGCAACAATATTGGTTGCACTAGCCCCCAAAAGAACTGCCATTGTGATGAATACAAACACGGTCAAGGTTATGATTTTCTTCCTGGAAAAATCATTCTTTATCATTTTTAGGAACATACTTTTTCCTCCTTTCTACATTGTACTTACTAAAGTAATCATATAGGATGTAAGTTAATGGGATAACCTGCTGGAGTCTAATTATTAACTACGCCTGCAGACTTATTTTCGGTAAATTGATTAGGATTAATTGGACGTTCGGCAGGTGCAGAGGCTTCTAATTATATTCCTTCATTAATTGTCTGTTTGGCTTGCCTTGCCATATATAACTTCATACACCAAAAAAGTCTCTCATAAGTTTTTCAAACTCGTGAGAGGCACTATTTAAATCCTATATGTGGCTTCATAGGGGTGCCCAAAGATGAGCGGAAATAGATACGATAAAGAATTCAAAACCTATGCTGTAAAGATGGTAGTGGAAGACGGTCGGAAAATAGCGGAGGTGGCACGCGAATTAGATTTGGTTCATCAAACCTTGCATAAATGGGGGAATAAATATAAAGAAGAACAGGAGGATGCCTTTGTAGGAAGTGGAAACCTTAGTCCGAAGGGGCAAGCTGATGTTGAAAAAAATAAGCGCATTCGTGATTTGGAAGAGGAAGTGGCCATTTTAAAAAAGGCTATGGGCATCTTCGCAAAAAACCAGAAGTAATTTATGACTTCATCGAAAAACACCGAAACAAGTTCCGTGTAGCGAAGATGTGCCAAGTATTAGGTGTTTGGAAAAGTGATTATTATGATTGGAGAAATCGATCAAAAAGTATCCAAGGAAGGTTGTTTATATTTAGCGACTGTCATGGACTTATTTTCGAGAAGAATCATCGGTTGGGAAATGAGTAGACGGATGACAAAGGAATTAACGATGACTGCTTTAAAACGAGCAATAAATCAACAGCCTCCACAGAACGGGCTAATTCACCATTCCGATCGAGGCAGCCAATACGCAGCGCATGATTATCAAGCCATTCTACGAAACCATAAAATAAGGACAAGTATGAGCAGAAAAGGAAACTGTTACGATAATGCTTGTATCGAATCTTTTCACAGTGTGATCAAGAAGGAACTTATCTTTCATCAGAAGTATCAAACACGGGAAGAAGCAAAACGAAGTATATTTACGTATATCATGACCTTTTACAATTATAAGCGTATTCATTCAGCTATTGGGTATTTATCTCCGATCGCTTTTGAAAAAAAATACGTTCAACAAAGGAACGCAACAAACAAAGTGGAGAGTTAATTTACCTCGGAAGGGATGGAAGGGGAGAATGCCGTTCCTTTCCTTCAGAGGCCAGCAAGTGTAGCGCGGTAGATACTTGACTAAAATTAAACATTTTTAGTGTCCAATTTATTGACTAGATCCAAAACTCATACCCTTTGTTTAATTCAATCTATAAATTATTTGAACAACGCCGGAAGAAAACTTTTTGGTTTCAACTATTTGCAGATTTATTCTCTTGTTTATATCTGTAAATAAAGGTTTTCCTTCTCCCAAAATAATTGGATGAAGAGATAATCTAAATTCATCAACAAGTCCCAAATTTATAAAAGTTGTAATAAGACTTGATCCACCATATAGCCAGATGTCCCTACCGGGCTTTTTCTTTAATTTATTTACTTCTTCAACAATGTTATCATTTATTAATATCGCTCGATTATCGGTTTCCTTTTGTGTTCTGGAAAACACATACTTTTCTTTGCTATGAACCAATCTCCACATTTCTTTATCGGTATCCCTGTCTTCATTTTTTGGAATATATTGCCCCCATAGATCGTAGCTTTTTCTACCATATAGTATAGTATCAATTTGATTCAAAAATTTATTGAAATCCATATCAGGGTCCATAATGCACCAGTCAACTTCTCCATTCGGCCCTTCAATAAATCCATCTAAAGTAACTGCTAAATCTAAAATCACTCTTCTTGCTCTCTCGTTACTGATCATATTTTTATCTCCTTTTATCTTATAGAATTTCCCTAATTGCTAAATCATAAGGTATAAACTATACTATACGAAAAACATGACAAGTAATGACATGATTAAATGAAAAAGGTGAAAAAAATGTCAAAAGCCAAGCGTCTATTAGATATTCTTATGTTTGTTACGACTAAGAAAAAGTTTACTGCACAAGAAATAGCTGATGAATTTCATATATCCATTCGTACTGTACACAGATACATATTAGATTTATCTGATATGGGATTGCCAATTTACTCAGAACAAGGACGTAATGGTGGATATACAGTATTAACGAGTAGATTTCTTCCTCCAATTTTATTTACAGAAGAAGAAGCTGTTTCTATTTTCTATGCTTTTGAATCTCTAAATTACTATCGCAACTTGCCATTTGATACTGTAATCTCCTCTGTCGAACATAAATTATATAGTTCACTCCAGAGTGAAGCTAAAATAAAAATAGATAAAATTCGGTCTTATATTGCTTTTTGGAACCCCAAAAGAACGATTGATACCCCCCTTTTAAACGATGTTTTAAAGTATTCTATTGAGAATAGAAATTTACACATTCAATATGATTCTAAATCAGGTATAAGAAAAAAACACATCCGTCCTATCGGTGTATATGCCCATGATGGATTATGGTATTTGCCTGCTTACGATTATCATAAGAAAAAAATATTACTGTATCGTGTAGATCGTATTCTTTCCATTCTATCAACTGAAGAAAACGAAGATGAATTCATGAATTTAAAAGAATGGTTCAACTTTATTGAAGTAAAAAACCCAATTCGACTGCATGTGCTTTTAACTATGGAAGGTATCCGTCAATGTAAAAGTGTTCCTTATTTTGAGGGTTTTGTAGTCACGCAAGAAGATGGAGCTGGATATATAGATACAATCATAGATAGAGGTGAACTTAATTTTATAACATCGCTATTTTTAAGACTTGGAAGTCACGCACGAATTTTGGAACCAAAAGAATTAATCGTTGGATTACGTAAACAAGCAGAAGAAATTTTAACTATGTATCAAGATGATAATTAAATTATTTATTTTTTTACTTATCCACTATTAAAATCAGGAGCAACTTTTTTAATGTTCGTCTTATTTAACTTTTCTGCTTCGTTAGTTTAAGTATGAAATTTCACAAACTATACATTTGCACTAACATAAAATTCCAATTTATTACTAAGTGAATTAAAATCGCCACATTAAATAGCATACCAATTTCATAGTAGTTAACACGTTGACAACAGCTATTTTCATTGCATTGCTATTACTATATTTCTCCACCGAAATGGAACTACTTAGCAATTAGCATTATTTTTACTTTTAAGCTAGTTCAAATTCCTAGTTAACTTAGGTCCATTGATAATAGTTGCAAAAAAACAAGTAACTGTCAGTAAAAATTTCAAAGTGCCTATTCTGTGCCACTCACCCAATGAAAGGAACTGGAACAAGAAAGGAATTGTGATAGCACAACATAGAAATAATGATAAGCTAGTTAAGAGGGAAGCATAACCTAACTTACGTGTTGCTAAAAAGAGCATAATTCCCAAGGTTATAACCGAGGTTAATCCCATGCCAATCAAATTACCTGATGTAATCATTTTCGGTTCATCTAATATTAATACCCCAATCCATAGTTGAAAAAGAAAAGCTATACCTGCCAAACTTGCTAGTGCGTAATATCCTACATAAGGTAATAGTTTTTTAATTATATTTTCCATGTATATTCTCTTTTCTATAAGTGTCCTTTGATTTTACAAAAATATCTAAATATTTTATCCTTTATTACAATATTTTACAATTAAACGGTTGCCCTTCAAAATTCTTTTATTCTATCTTACACTACAAGGAATCATTATTATTTATACATGTATAGGGTTATGATTCGGTCATCCTGATTTGGTAAATTCAAATCGTACTATTAATAGTTTGGACAAGTTTCGAGGCGAAATAATATTATTCCTAATCATAGCCTCGAAAGAATTCATATATAGGGGTGAGTAAGAAAGGGTTCTAGTAAAAAAACAAAAGAAAAAACCACCCCGAAACGCTCGACCAAGCTGAAGGGTGATTTCTCTTTTAATATTTAATGGAGTAGCCTCTCACTTCGAGCAGCTACATATGATTACTCCGTTAGCAGAGGAAGAAGGTGTCAATTCATATTCTCTAATAATCTCCGAACGGGGTTTACCAGACACATGCAGCTGTACCATTTGCTCTTTGAATTCCTTTGAAAAAGTTCTTCTCGCTCGTTTGGTCATTTTAAACGCTCCTCGGTTTGTATTTGAACCCAGTCTAACTGACCGTCTAACTATGTGTAACCGATTCACAAACGCATAAATAAAGGGCTGAATCAAATAGATTTAGCCCTTTCATAAAATCAAATTTTGTTTATCGTTCTCTTTTTAGACATATCTCTTCACTCAATCACTAACATTACCCTTAACTCTTATTTCATTATTATGTATGAAATATTACAATATCAACTAGATTTCTTTCTCTACTATGAACAACAATAATAAACATCCCTCAAATACCCACCTCAATCCCCCATTCCACCGTTCGAGTTAACACCTTTTTTCTGTTTTAAAATAAAGTATTCCGATATGTTGCGTAATGGAAACACGAGAAAACCGAGAAAAGACAAGGGATGAGCATGAAAAAGACCCGGAAATCGGAAATATTTATTTTCACGAAATCGGGGTCTAAATCGAAAATGTTATATTTTGTTTCGGTAGTTTATTTTTTAGTTACTCTCCAAAACCATTTCCGCTATGTTTTCCACATGCACCGTCTGCGGGAACATATCCACTGGCTGAATGCCTTTTACCTTATATCCGTTCTGTACTAGATATTTCATATCCCGCACCTGTGTAACCGGATTGCAGGATACATAAACGATACGTTCTGGCTTAAGCTGAACGACACTCGACAAGAACGCTTCATCACTCCCGCTTCGTGGCGGATCCATAATTACTACATCCGCTTTCTCACCACGTGCTGCCATCTCCACCATAAATTCTCCGGAATCGCCTTGATAGAAACGGGCATTTTTTACACCATTACGCTTGGAATTGCGAATGGCATCTCGAACAGCATCCTTATTCAACTCTACTCCACTGACTTTTCCAGCCTTTTGACTAGCAATGAGACCAATTGTACCGATCCCGCAGTACGCATCAATGACGGTTTCAGTTCCAGTTAACTGAGCCATTTCAATGGCTTTCGTATATAACTTTTCCGTCTGAACCGGGTTAATCTGATAAAAGGATTTTGCGGAAATATCAAATTTCATTCCACAAAGAGTATCTGTTATCGTCCCTTTTCCAAACAATACTTGTTCCTGATCACCCAGAACCATGCTCGTCTTCCGATTATTCACGTTCATGAGGATTGTCGTAATCTCCGGATGAGCTTTCCTGAGAGCTTTCACAAAGTTATTCTTCCCTTTAAAAATAGGGGAAGCTACAACCAGCACCACCATGATTTCACCACTGACCTTGCCGACCTTAACCAATACGTGACGCAGGAAACCTCGCCCTGTGTCTTCATTATACGGCTGCATTTTAAAGGACTTCATCATGTCCTTAATCGTTTGCCAGATCTCATCCGCTTTCGGATCATGAATCAGACACCGATCCATCGAGATGAGCTGATGACTATTCTGAGCGTATAGCCCACCAATAATCTGACGCTCCTTGTTCAGACCAAATGTTGTATGGCTCTTGTTCCGGTAATCATATGGATGATCCATCGTTAAAATGGGTTCTGGTTTACCGAATGGTTTCATCAATTCATCTATTGTTTCCTGTTTGAAATCTTCCTGAGCCTGCTCGTTCATATGCTGGAGTTGACAACCTCCGCACTCAAAGTAGTAGGAGCATGGTGGTTGGATTCGGTCTTTAGACGAGGTGATTACCCGTTTTAATTCCGGATGAACATATCGGCCACTAGTCGAAACAGTAATTTCAGCCGTTTCACCTGGTAATAGATACTCCACTTCCAGTTGCTTTCCTTTCCACTGAACGATGCCTTTCCCCTCATTGGTCAAGCCGGTACAGGTCACTTCTGCAGTTACAGCTTTCTTATTGCCTTGACGCTTATTTGTTGTCGAGGGCTTACCTTGGGATTTGTCGCCTTTTTGTGAAGGCATTGCGGAGTGCTTTTTCCCATTTATATTTTTCGATTGATTGCGTTTTTTTCCCGGTTTATATCCATTCTTTTTGCTTTTCTTCATAGGCACTTCCTATCTATTCTTCTTTGGTTTCCCATTATATACTATCCAAAGACAGTAGTAAAACTAACGAATGTTAATAGAATGACGCCAAATTTTGGATGAGACAGTCCTAAGGGCACCAGAATACATTCACTTACTATGTATTCATT
>NZ_ML762452.1:0-24631 GCF_009498735.1 Gracilibacillus oryzae | reverse complement strand
AATGCCATTGTTTGTAAATTGTTCTTCTATGTACCTATGAATAGAGAGATTAGGTCGAATATATATGATGAGAATAACAAGCAATCAAGAGCAACTGGAATCACTTCTACCACTGCCTTTGATTCCTACCTTACTCCTTTAATCACTTACTTAACAGGCTTAACCCCCATCGATGGAAGTCTCACTTTATTATACAAAAACACCTAACCATATTGCGATAGCAAGAGCGAGGAAAAGCAGCTTCTTCTCAACTGCTGTTATTTCTTCTACATTCTCTCCATTTACTCTTAAGACAATCAAGATTGCATAAACTAAGATAATACTAACACCTATTGCGGCAACCGGACGCGTAAAAGCAATCCAGATGATTAGTAATCCTGTAATCATGAAGTAAAGTAAAACAGGGAATTTGGCTCCTTTCGATCCCATACGTTCTACTGCCCATACGACAGATGTTCGTTTCATTGGATTTGCTCTTTGGTCTGCATGTCTGTCAGGAATATGGTGAACCATGACCCATGCCATGCACCAAACGGTATTAACGAGCGCATTTTGCCATGCCCAAACTGGGATAGATTCTAGCATTATCCATGGCAAGGCAATGGATATCGCTAGCATGGTAGGGAATAAGCTGAACCATTCTCCTATAAAAGGAATATAAGCAAATTGAAATGGCTTCACAGAATACGATACTGCACCCCATATACCAACTAAGGTTAAAATGGCGAATTCCAGATAACCGAATACAGTAAAAAGAAATGCCATTAAAATTAAGAAAATACTCATCAATGTGCCAATCTGCTTTAGCCTGGGTACCGTCATTGTATTCGTTTGGATCACTCTGCTTCCACCAGAAAGTATGCCTGGACTATATTGATCTGTGCCCGATTGATGGTCCGCTATATCATTCAACACATGCGTTAATAACCCATGAATCAAAATAGCACCTGCCAAAAGCACAGAGGTGGTTCCAAATAAGGTTATCAGCGAAATCTGATAATAGAAAATCAATGGCAGGAGCATCGATAGAATCATTGCAACACTGGAGAATAGAACGGCAACCAGACGTAATAACATACCAATACCTTTTAGACTAAATGCTGATTGAGCTGTGTTCATAGCAAACATCCTTTTTATTTTTAGTTATGGGGTACAGACAACATTTTAATGAAAATTCACGCTAAGACATTACTTGAAAAAATTTCAATATACCAACAAGTACCAGGTCATAAAAAATAAATATCGTAGCACCTGGACCCCATTGGTGAACCAGCAATAGAACCAGCTGCTCCAAATACGGCTTTCCCCATCCTATTCTTAATTTCACCAGGTTTCAGCATACATTCAGCACGAGCCGTTGTACCAGTATCCATTCCAGCATCGCCCCAACCATTTTCTTTACATCTGGACTATCTTCGTTCCATCTGCACTTTAATCATTGAAAAGTTAGCTGGAAATACACCCCCATACTATACTGCTCAGTTTCTTCCTGCCATGGCAAAAAAAATCTCTTTTGTCTCTCTATTGATCTACTAACGGATAAGTAACTCTCTCTTTTAAAGTATCATTTATCACAAGGATTTCCGAAGCATGGAAGTCAAGTGCTGCTAACTGCATCGCATTTTCAAACACAATCCTGTCTGACTCTGTTACCATTTCTTCGTCCATCGTATATTGAACGGTTGCATTCCCGTTTTCTAGCGATGCGTTTTCGATTTCAATTCCTTCTACGATTGCCGAAGAGTAAAAAGCACCCTCATTATCTGCCTTTTTCATCGATTCCACTGTCTCCGGGAAGGATAATGGCTCCCCATTCTCATTCGTCACTTGCTCATCTAACTCCCCGCCAGGCAGAAACAAGGTTGACTGCAATTCTTTATCATAGACCGTGTAATAGCCGCGCGTCAGGCCTCTTTCGTTTTCAACTAAAACAGGCTCCTCTATTTTTCGTTCAGCAACAATAATATCTGTTTCTCCGTCCGGATTAAAAAATGTTACTTCCTCAATCCCATATAAATCACTAATTCCAAACAACGATTCATTGAATAAAAGACTTTGGGTGGATGTTGTAGATAATTGACTTCCCTCTTCATTAAATTGCAAATGAAGCTCCGGCCATTCTACAGAAATATCAGCATATGAGCTAAGAATCCCTTGCTGAGAAGGGTCATTTTCCTTAAGAGACTTTTCTAAGCGATCTTCTAGTGAGAGTTGCTGCTCTTCATCACGAGTGATAGAGAACGCAGTATGAAAATCAACGTCAGTCGAAATAACATGCGTATCAATGAAATAAGCAGGAGTCTCCTGAATTTCGCTGTATGCAGCTGAATCATTATCATTCATTTCATCTGCAGATTCTTCTGTATCTTCCTTGTTTTCGGATTCCTCATCGATTTCTGGTTCATCCTTCTCATTCAGAGCATTCTCATCTGCAGGATTTTCCTTCACCGGTTCGGAGTTCTGTTCCTCACTTTCGGAACTCTGACATGCAACGAGGAAAAAAGCTATAGAAATAATTCCAGCTATTACTGCCATTTTTTTCATTTTCAGCTCCCCCTTTTCCCTTCATATACCCTTGCATAGGAAATTCTAAAAGTCTAATTAGATTTAGATTAGACGTTCCACTCTTCCCATGTAAAGACTGCTCTAAAAGGTGATCGTCTTTAGAGCAGTCATCCAGTATTCACATTTTTTCTATATTATGCACTGATCAGAGGAGAAGTACCATTCGGATGAAGAAATGATTTATCCATTATTTGCCCATCAAAAAGTATCTAATTGATCCAGATTATTTTCTTTAATCCCGTCAGGTTCACTGCGGATAATGTCCCGCCCATACTTATGAAATACATCGACATGTGCAAGTTTCCCTGCTTTTGCTTCGTCAAGTGCGGTGATGTAATCTAACTCCCTGCCGCTATTCGTTTGAAATGCAATAATATCACCATCATCATTTTTCCGAACAGCAACAATTTCTTCTTTTCCAAGCGCTCCTGATGCTGGCACTTCCTGCTGAGCTTGTTCCTCACCCTGCTGTTTATAATTTTGAAATATTTTCTCAAAATCTTGATTGTCCAAATTACACACCTCCTGAATATATATATAGTTTGTGACGAAGACAAAATTATTATGTGTAATCTCTCCCCCATCTCACCCGTAACACATAATCATTTTGATTTATCACAAAATAATGGTACAAGTTGACGTATCCAGTAATCCGCATTAATCTGAAGAGAGATGTTCGAAATAAAAGGAGCGCAATAAATGAATAACACACAAACACTAAGTGAAGCATTAGCCGAACTGAAACCATTTCTTCAAACCGCCTGGGATAAATCCGGATTCGAAAAGCTAACAGCCATTCAATTAAAAACGGCCCGTTCAATAATCGAAGAAAAAGATATCATTGCAGAGTCACCAACAGGCAGCGGTAAAACGTTAGCTTACCTTTTACCGCTTTTGCAGCAAATCGACCCAACTCAAAAGAATACGCAAGTAGTTATCTTAGCATCATCCCATGAACTAGTAATGCAAATACATCAACAAGTTCAGGAATGGTCAATGGATAGTGGAATAGGAAGTACTACACTGATTGGCGGAGCAAACGTAAAACGCCAGATTGAAAAGTTGAAAAAGAAACCGCAAATCGTTATTGGAACACCAGGAAGAATGAACGAATTAATTAACCAGAAAAAATTAAAGATGCATCAAGTAAAAACAATTGTATTGGATGAAGCAGACCAACTGTTAGTACCTGAGCATCTATCTACTATCGAAAATATTGTAAAAAGCACCTTGAGTGAACGGCAAATGCTCGTCTTTTCAGCAACCCTGCCTGAAACAGTACAATCAAAGGCTGAAGAAATAATGAACAGTCCTGAAGTAATTCGGATAGGAAAAGAAGATGATGACCGCCCAAATGTAGATTATATATATCTTGTATGTGAAGCGAGAGATAAAATCGAATCACTAAGAAGGCTCGTACGAAATCAGAAAATGAAAGCACTAGTATTCGTCAAAGACATTTCAACACTTTCGGTACTGGCAGAAAAACTAAGGTTTATGGGAATCAATGCAGGAGTTTTACATAGTGACTCCAAGAAACAAGAACGAACCAAAGCAATTAAAGAATTCCGTGAAGGAAAATCTGAATTGTTACTAGCTTCAGATGTTGCTGCAAGAGGCTTAGATATTCCTGATTTATCACATGTTATTCATATGGACCTTCCCAAAGAGATGGCACAATTTGTTCATCGTTCCGGAAGAACTGGACGTCTGGGGTCTGAATCAGGAACTGTTGTAGCCATTGTCACAGAGAGTGAGGAGCGACAACTGCAGAAGTTTAGTCGCCAGTTAGATTTAAGTGTCTCAAAGAAAACCCTATTTAAAGGGGAATTAGTTGATTCAGAATAATTAGAGGATTGGATGCTATCAGGAAATTTGGTAGCATCCTTTTAATGATTTTAATTTATTTCATTCTGTTTCCCTCACCATAGTTAGGAAGCACGTGGGATTATGAAGGGAAAATACTCTTCAGATCCATGCATAAACCATCAAGGATTTTAGATGTAATTTTTCCTGTCTCTGTCTTCATGTCATGTTGTTCATACATTTTTTCATCATTTAGTGCATACACCGTTATCGTATCAAGCATCGGATTGACAATCCAATACTCCTTGACGCCATAGCTCATATAGAGATTCAACTTTGTAATTAAGTCATGCGACTGGTTGGAAGGACTGAGAATTTCAACGATCAAGTCTGGAACCCCAACATATCTAGCATCTGTAAAGCCACTTTCATCACAGATAATGCTGATGTCTGGAATGATAATTTTCGTTCCTTCTATTTTCTCGTTTTTTAATTCAATATCATACGGTGCATGGAATAATTCACATGGCTTTCCTTCAAGAAATGTTCTAAAGTTAGCTTCAAGGCTGTTAGATACACGTTGATGCTTCGTGGAAGGTAATGCTGACATGTAAACAATTCCATCAATATATTCTAGTAATGCGTCACTTTGTTCCCGAATTTGAAAGAACTCATCTACTGAAATTGAGTATGGAAGATATTTATGCATTTCAGTGCCTCCTTCACAATTGTTATTCATATTATACCATAATTTTCCACAGATCGTTTCATTTGCTGATCTTGTTGTCTCCACCTCTTCTTTCTATATTTTTGTCCTCTATGTGTAGACAATTTTATTTTTGAGACGAATGATCCACCAAAAGAGTTGCGCAATCTGTTACACAACTCTTTATCCGTCATTTAATCTTCAATCTCTGTATAGATTTGAAAGGTCACGCTAAACTTCGCCATATCCGGAGCTAAGGTTTCTTCACTAATAATCCCCTCATGCACTAAGTTATAAAGAGAATCAAATAGATGCAAATATCTTTGCTATCAATGCTAACTTACTCAAATCACAAAAGGTCCAGTTAGATAAATTAGCTGCAGAGAGAAGAAAAGTGGCAACTAGTATGTTTTAATAAGTGTTTGTATTTAAGTTTCTTCAGTCGATATCGTTATCAGTCTATTTGTTGAATTATTTAAGAATAGGAATATTAGGATACTAACAATTAGAATGTTGAAAAACCGGATGCACTAATGTCTCATTATAGTTCTTAATTTTATATTCAATAATTCTTTTTGTCTCCATTAACTGAGAAATATCTTCATTAATTTTTTTTCGCTGGTCCTCTAAAATAGAAATTCTTTGTTGGATCGTAGTTGGTCCTGCTTCAAAAAGCTGAAGAAAATGCTTTATTTCTTCCAGCTTCATTCCAGTTCTTTTCAATCTCGTCAAAAATAATATGCCTTCTATTTGCTGTTTACTGTAGGTTCGATGACCATTTGCTTTACGAGTTGCAAATGGCAGTAAACCGATTTTCTCATAATAACGAATGGTTGCTTCTGACAGACCTGAAAACTCAGCTGCCTCTTTAATGGACATAAAGGCTTCAGTAATCTCCTTCATTATTTAACCTCCCATTTAAATATAAAAAGAATTGTCACCAAAAAAACTATGAGTATTGCCACTAAGATTCCACCATAATGACAATACTCCACTTCACTGCTTATCAATAAACCTCAGGAGTTGAGGGTATATCTCATCTTTATTATACCTTCGTTATATTGGGAAATATAGGGTCTTTTAATTCAAATTGATTACTCTCTCCATCAACAATCCCTACTACTTTATCACTTTCATACAGATCAAGCATAAATTCTGCCACCTCTTTTGCAGTATGAACCTGGCCGAAATTCTCCCTTACATCAAATTCTTCTACATCCATTGCTATATGGGCAAACTCTGTTTCCGTTACTGCCGGAGCCAATACTTTAGCTTTCATTGGCTCTCCTTTAGCTTTTAATTCCTGAGCCACACCCTCTGTAAAAGAACTTACAAAAAACTTAGTTGCACAATACGTAACGAAACCACCAACCATGGTGTATCCTCCATCTGAAGATACATTGATCAATTGGGCTCCTTCTTTAGAGGAATAATCTTTTACAAACAAAGTGGATAGGATAGTCAGCGCTACATTGTTTAATTGAAGCATATTCTCAATCTTTGATAGCTCCTGCTCATTAACCGCAGAAAAGCTCCCAAACCCTGCATTGTTGATCCATGTTTCTAAGTTGTAGGTCTTGGTACGCTCATATAACTCATAAACTTGCTCACTTTGAGATAAATCTGCCGGCAGAACCACTACATCTATTTCAGGGTTTATTTCAGCTATAGTTGTTTGCAGATCTCTCAATCTATCCTCTCTTCTTGCGACAATAATTAAATCTTTTCCCTTTTTGGCAAAAGCCAATGCAGATTCATAGCCAATGCCAGAGCTTGCTCCCGTAATTACAATATAAGACATCCAATCCCTCCTAATTCTGGTAAAGTTACTGCATTATAGTAACACTTAAAGTGCACTTTAACACAAGACGTTAGGAGTGGAATTTTTAAAAAATTAATAAATTTCACATAAATAGAGATTCGTTAATTTATATCTTATACCTGAAATAGTGATACACTAATCTGCACCATTAATAAAACAGCGTTTGAAGAAACTTACCTTGTCTAAAAAAATAAAGGCCCCATGGGTAAGATTCCAACATTTAACGTTCTATAGAATTGTGTATATCCTAGCATTTTTATATTTTAACGTTAAGTATTACTGCTAACAAATCTTCTCATTTCTATATTTAGCCATTGACCGTTTTTTAAGATCATCCCAATTTGGAGTGGAAATATTCGCTTGCTCCTTCATTTCATCAAATTTTTCATACAAAGCTTCCATTTCACTAAAAGAGCCCTCGAATAATTTAATCATCGGAAGTTTGTGAAATATTTTCAAACCATGGTAGGTAAAATTTCGGTGGCGACGAACCAGTTTCACTTGAATTGCTGGATCAATTTGATATCCCAGTCTTTCTAAAACCGTAAATCCCTCATCCATTGTGGAAACCATCTGCCTTAATGCCTTTTTATCCTTAGCTATTTTTTTAAAGTCAAAGTTATTTATATAATGAATAGAGTTCATCGCAACGATCGGTATAAAATGACTTTTAAGCCATGCATCAATATTTTCATTATAATTCAGGTTAAACTTTGCTTCTTTAAAAGCCTGTTCTAAGGTAGACTTGAATGATAAATCACCATTTAAGCCACCGATTACCATTTGTCCCCCTTCTCCACGTATCGAAATCACGCGACCTCTTTCTTCCCTTTTTCCACCACTAACATGAAAACCAAACGCAATATTCTTTTTAACTTCGCTATTTTCATTCAGGAATGCTTGCATACTTGCTGCATCAGCGTTATTACCTACAATCACTATATTGTTAGTTATATTTTCAGCTAATATCGGAAGTACTGATGAGAATTGATTGTACTTCATCACAACAAAAATGAGATCATAGTGTTCTCCAGGTTGAAGCTTATCGATAACATTAACTGCATCGACAGTATCCTTTCGTCGGAGATAATGACGAATGACAATACCATCATCCTTCAATTGTTTATATCTACTCCCTCTTGCTAAAATGGAAACATCATTTCCCCCTCTCACTAGTGATTGGGCAAGCTGGCTGCCTAAAACGCCGGCTCCATAAACTAATACTTTCATCTTAATACCTCTCTTCATCGTTAAAGTTTTTAATCAACAACTGTTTATTATCTATAAGTTTAGTGAGAGTCTATCTTCAAATCAATCGTTAATTAGACCGCTTTTGTTTAATAATGAACAGATTAGAGATATTTGTTCAAATAAAAGAAAATAATCATCTGTTCCTTTTTAGACATTTGTTCATTATAATGAAAATATCATATATAATTTTGCTTAATAATTTTCGAGGGAGAATTTTATGGATAAAAGAATTAAAAAGTCTAAAAGAGCGATAGAGGAAGCACTCATTAGTTTGATGGCGGAAAATGATTTTAAAGATATCACCATTCATTCCATTGCGGAAAAAGCAGATGTTAATAGAGGGACAATCTACTTACATTACGAAGATAAGTTCGATTTACTGGAACAATGTATCGAAGGGAAAATACAGAAATTGCTTAATTTTTGTCTGCCTGAAGGGTCTGGCAGCCAACCTTCCAAGTCATCCTTACTGCGGATATTTCACTATTTGGAGGAACATTCATTTATTTTCCATACTTTGTTAACAAATAAAGGTGTCCCCACTTTCCGAAAAAAAATAGTAACTGTCATGAAAGCGGGGATGAAGGAGCAATTGGAATTAAACGGGGTAAATCAACATATAAACAAGGAAATCCTCATCCAGTTTTTGCCCTCGGCAACAATCAGTGTTATAGAGTGGTGGATAATAGAATCAATGCCCTAGTCCCCGGAAGAAATCACTGAGCAATTATGGGCTTTACTGGAACAGAATCATTTTGTACCCAAGTGAGGAAAATCCCAAAAATATCGGGATTCGCTTACCTGTTTTTGGTTTCTCATCAGGAGTATAAATTCCTTGTACATCTTCCTTTTCCTGAATGCAGTTATAGAAAAACTGCACCTCCAATTGTTAGTTTTGTATAATAATTGGGGGCAGTTCAATACATACCCATAACTTTTTTATGATATCGAATCAGTCAAAAGTTTGGCAATTATTTCATCGAATCGGTCGAAATACTCCATTTCGCCACCGCCGGGATTATCAACTATAACGTATTTCTTACTCACCAAATCATAAACATACCATGATATATTATCTTCACCAATAATCGCATACTGTTTTTGATGTTCATTTTCATACCAAATTTCACTTAATTCAATGAAACCATTAATATGCTCGTCAGGCTTTTTTTCTAAAAGTCTTCCATCTATACCGTAAATGATGAAGCCATTAAACTCATATCCGTTCATGACTTTCAATAAATCAATATAATCCTCTGGTAAATCAAACCCAAATTTCCCCTTTACTTCCTCAGTGAATATTTGAATCTCTTTCTCACTTGCCGGAGCATCAGTTTCTCTTCCAAACCCATTCAGATATTTTTTTACTTCTTCTAGTTTTTCTCTCCACATACTTACTATTTCACCCTTTTTGAATTAAATATCCTCTTTGACAGTCATCTTACATTTTACTAGGTTATCACTTTTTAAACAGCTCAGTATGGATCTTGGCGCCAAACTTTCAGCATACTCGTAAGATGAGAGTGTGTAATATCCTGAACGATATAAGCGAAAAGCATTGTATTTCAATAATCTGTTCAAGCAAAAGCAAATCATCTCATTATCTATCTCCCTGGCAATGAGATGCATGTGTCTTCTAAAACTTAATGTCTAATATACAGCTATAGGCCCATAAGGTCCTTCAATAATTTCTATTTCCGTTTCAAATATATCTGTTAAAAGTGTCGGTTCCATAATCTCTTCTACTGTTCCAAAAGCAGCAATTTGTCCATCTTTCATTGCACAAATTCTATCAGAATACTTAGCTGCAAAATTGATATCATGCATCACAGTCAAAATGGTTCTTCCAAATTCATTAGCAACATGTCTCAAATACTCCATCATTTGAACAGAACGAGCAACATCAAGATTGTTCAGAGGTTCATCCAATAGCACATATTCTGTCTCCTGGCACAAAACCATTGCAACATATGCCCTTTGCCTTTGACCACCTGAAAGCTCATCTAAATATCTGTTTTCCAGATCAGTCAAGTCTAAAAAATCAATATATTTAGAGATAATTTCCTCATCTGCTTTGGTTAATCTCCCCTTCGAATAAGGAAACCGTCCAAATCCAGCTAGTTGCCTTACAGTAAGCCTTGTGACAAAATGATTTTCCTGCCGCAAAATAGTCACGATTTTTGCTAAGTCATTTGATTTAGATGAAGAAACATCCATATTCGCCACCATAATCTGACCTTCATCCATATCCAGAAGTCTACCAATCATCAAGAGTGTCGTAGACTTTCCAGCACCATTTGGTCCAATTAAAGAAGTAAAACCAGCTTTTGGAATTTCGATATCCAAAGGTCCAATTTTCACCTTATCCGTATACATTTTTCTAGCATTTTCGATTTTTATCATAGAGACCTCTTCCTTAAAATTACGATTAGAAATACAATTCCACCAAATAATTCAATAAATACAGAAACAGCTTGAGCATGGAAGACATGATACATTAAAAAGTATGCACTTGTCAGTACGAAGAATCCTATAGCAAGAGCCATTGGAAAAATATATCTGTGATCATAAGTTGGCGCCGCTTGATAACTCAAAATGGCCACTAAAAACCCAAAGAAAGTAAGAGGTCCAACTAAAGCTGTTGAAACTGACATCAAAACAGCAACTAATACAAGTGTATAAATAATACTAGGTTGAAATTTAACGCCAAAAGTAGTCGAGACATCTTTTCCAAGTGACAGTATATTCAATTTCCTGGAAAAAGCATAAAGTAATAATGCTACAATGATGACCATTGGAATGACAACTGGAAAATATTCTGCATCCGCATTATTGACAGAACCAATCAACCTTGTCTGTAAAAGGTCAAATTCAGATGGTGAAAGAAGTTTTCTCATAAAGGCTGACAAAGTACTCAGCCCAGTTCCTATAATAATCCCAACTAAAAGGACAAGCTGTAAATTCCCATATTTCCCGGAAAGCAGCCATCCATAAAGGATCAAACTCATCAAGACCATAAGACTAACTTGGAGAAAGAATGGTCCGATACCACTAAAACTAACCACTGCACCAGCACCGAATATAAACATGGTGCCCGTATGAATGGTCGAGTAAAGGGATTCAAATCCTAAAAGAGAAGGAGTAATAATCCTATTATTCGTAATCGATTGAAAAGCAACCGTCGATAAACTGTGGCAGATTGCAGCAATAAGCATGGAAACAACAGCTACAACCCTT
Organism: Gracilibacillus oryzae; assembly: GCF_009498735.1. GTDB lineage: Bacteria > Bacillota > Bacilli > Bacillales > Amphibacillaceae > Gracilibacillus > Gracilibacillus oryzae. Next base: position 13,244 of record NZ_ML762452.1, on the reverse strand, counting down.
CTTTCAACAACAGGGATAAAGGAAGGCGAATCTACTGGAACTGGATTGTTATAAACTAAAAGACCGCACGCAAAAAGAAGGCCCAAGGCAGTCAATGTAATAAGCAGAATCCAATAGCGTCTCTCGTCTTTCCTCGTGCGAAAAGCTCTGGCTGACCTTTTTTCATTATGAAGACTAAAATCAATTTTAACATTGTCTTTTTTTCTATATTCTAAAGCGTTCATCTTAGCCTCCTCCTTGGTTTTCTTTGTCTCAATAAGATCGTAATAAACACGACAGAACCTACTGAACCAAGAATTAAAGAGACAGGAACTTCAAAAGGCATAATAATCGTTCGAGAAATAAGGTCACAAACTGTAATCGTCCCCATTCCAATCAAACATACCCAAGGCAAATTACTTCTAAGATCATCTCCTCGAAACATCGACACAATATTTGGAACAATTAATCCCAGAAAGGGCAAGTTTCCAATAACAGCTGAAACAATCCCGACAGCAACAGCAATAAGACCATTAGCCAATAGTATGAGGGTGTTATAATTTACTCCAAGACTTGTTGCAACATCTTCCCCCAGACCAGCTAAAGTCAATCTATTCGCATAAATAAATATTAATATCGTAACGATCACAATGATCCATAAATATTCATACCTGCCAGCTTGAACAGCCGAAAAAGATCCTACAAACCAACCTTCTATAATTTGTGACATTTGAAAAAAGAGACCCGTAAATGTAGAAACGGCAGAAATGACGGCACCAAGCATTAAACCAATGATTGGAACAATTAAGGAGGAACGGAGTCTAACCCTTCTTATAAATAAAAAGAAAATCATCGTTCCTACAAAAGAAAAAATGATTGCGCCAGTCATTCTAAGCACTAAAGTGGGTGCAGGAAATAATAAATAAACAACAAGGAGACCCAAACCTGCCCATTCAGTCGTACCAGTTGTGGTAGGTTCAACTAAACGATTCTGTGTAATAAGCTGCATGACAAGCCCTGTCATCGCCATGGCAGCTCCGGTAAGCATGAGTGCAACTGTTCTTGGAACGCGAGTAATGAAAAACATGTCCATTCCATCTTCTTGTCCACGTATATCATAAACTCCAGTAAACAGCGAAATAATACCTAAACCAATCACAACAATAATTGCTAGTATAAAAGGTTTTGTCCATATCTTATTTTGGCTATAAAATCGGGATTGAGATACGCTCTCAATCCCGGTGATTATATTTTTCTGCACTATGTTAATCTCCTTTATTTTACTCAGCTAAAGAATCAGCAATGTTTGTAAATAACTCAGTAAAAGTCTGGATTGATTCATTCAGGTAAGTATCAGTTGGTGCATAAACGATCTGTCCTTCAGAAACAGCTGTTGTATTTTGAAGAGCAGGTGAATTATCAATAACATCCTGAGCAGGAACTTTATCCTCTTCCTCTATACCGGATATTGGCGCATCACGATCTAAAACGAGGATCCAATCAGGATTGCTTTGTGCGATAGCTTCAACTGAAATTTCATCACCTTGGTGGTCAGTAGTCGTATCGCCAACCTCTAAAGCGGGAGTCCACTCAAAAATGTCATACAACGGTCCCCAAACACGTCCAGAGTGAGGAGCTGAAAAACCAATATCCCCCCCAGAAACGATAACACTCATGATTTTGTCACTGCCGTTATACGCAGACTTAGCATCTTCAATCGCTTGATCTAAATCAGCTGCCAATTGTTCAGCCTCTTCATTTTTATCAAAAATTTGCCCCAAAGTAAGTGTCGTCTCTTTAAACCCATTAACTAAATTATCTCCTGGGGCACTAGCTTCCTCAGAAACGTCAACATTTAAATCAATAACAGCTGCATTTGGTACTAATTCTTTGATGTCTTCATAATATCCCGAGAACCTTTGACCAACAATGACAAGTTCAGGGTCTGCAGCTGCTATGATTTCAAGGTTTGGTTCAGCATGGTTCCCAATATCTTGAACGTTTTCATCCACTACATATGGTGAATCCGATAACATTACCGCCTTTGGAACAGCAGCTAACTCAATATCCCAATCAGCTAATGTTTCAAATGTTCTATTATCCAATGCAACAACATTCTCAGGATTTACAGGTACCGTAACAGTTCCATGAGCATCAGTAACTTCCACTGTTGCAGGTTCAGCCGTATCCTCTGTATTATCCTCATTAGTATCTTCTGTTTGCCCACTAGCTTCAGGTTCACTTGCTTCCGTGTTACTAGCTTCATTATTTGAATTTGCACAAGCCGCCAACATTAAAACAAAAATCGCCATAATGACAGTTAATTTAAACTTCCCCATTTCTCATCCTCTTTCCTAATTTATTTTAAATTTTTAAAACCGACAGATTATTGAAATGATAAAAAAATTATCTATGTATTATTTTTCCAGTATAAAAACTAACTATTTTTAACATAGTGCATTGCCATAATACAACAAATGATAATGATTATCATTTTCAACTTCCCATCAAAATTATACCAAATAAATAAATTTTATCAACTATAATTTTCAGAAAATTTGATATTTATAGAGAATTTAGTAAAACGAGAAGGAAGAATACCAAAGAAAGTTTGCCTGCTGATCATGTTGCTATTGATAACGAAAAAGCCTTATTGGCAGGTATTATTGAGTGGATTAAATTGGGCTGAATTTCAGTTCAGATTAGCTGGAATGTCAAATTTATTTATTGTATAAGAAATAATGATTCCATGCCTTGTGATAGTAAAAATCCCCGAATTAGCGTGTTTTCCAAAAGAAAAGGTAAAAAGCGGTACGGACAGAGCAGAAGGAGTTGCTTATCTTCGCACCTTTATCTGGTCCCAATAAAAAATATAAAACTGACACTGTAATACTCAGAAATTTATTTATATAATTCTATCAAAGAAGAAAAGGAGAGTATAATTATGGAAATAACACCAGTAGTATTAGTAGGAGATAAAGTAAAGATACAACCTATGGAAGATTGCCACGCAGAGGAATTATTTGAAGCGGGAAACAATCCAGCTATATGGGCATACATGCCTATGAAGGTTCAATCAATGGAAGATATGAAATCCCTTGTGAATGGAGCACTTAAAGCAAAAGAGCAAGGAAGCGAATTCCCTTTTGTGATCATTGATAAGGATTCGGGAAAAATTGCAGGAAGCACTCGTTTTCTTAATATATCCATACCAAACCGCAACTTGGAAATTGGCTGGACATGGCTGTCTCCAGCAGTCTGGCGAACAAGAATAAATACAGAATCTAAGTATCTTCTTATGAAGCACTGCTTTGAGACACTTGGAACAATTCGTGTGCAGTTGAAAACAGACAGTCGAAATGTTCGTTCACAGCAGGCAATTGAACGGTTGGGTGCAGTAAAAGAAGGAGTGCTTCGGAATCATAGGGTTATGCCTGATGGTTATTTAAGAGACTCTGTGTATTACAGTGTGATTGACGAAGAATGGGGAGTAGTCAAGGATAGATTGGAGAGTATGTTACGATAAATATTGTTTATAAAACCAGAGTTGAAGATTAGGGGCTGCAGAGACAGTCCTTTTTTGTTGTTTCCACTGAATGTGGCAGTCAGGTCCCTTTATGATACTAATGAATATACATGTAATAATAATGATGAATGGGGACTGGAAATGGAGATGAAATCGAGAGTGTGTTTAAGTGTTGGTTGGATCACTTTGTTTCTAATGGGCTGTGACTTATTTGTAGTGTCTCCGTTACTGCCATTCATTTCGGAAGCATATCATGTTAGTTCAGCCAAGACTGGATGGATGGTTACTGTTTTTGCGGTTACTTATGCTTGTTTCACTCCTTTTTTTGGATGGCTTTCCGATAAAAAAGGAAGAAGAACCTTTATAACATTCGGCTTATTGCTGTTTGTTCTTTCTAACATATTAACTGCTTTTTCTCCTTCATTTTTTTGGTTAATTGTTAGTCGTATCTTAGCTGGATTGTCCGTTGCTTCCATAACCCCACTGATATACGCCATCAGTGGTGATATTGCGCCTCCAAGTCGCAGAGGGACATGGCTTTCGATTGTTGTTTCAGGGCACTTAACCGCTCTTTGGGCGGGAGCGCCATTCGGTACGTTACTAGAGTATTTCCTTGGTTGGCGTTCAGTATTTGTTGTAATGGCCATTATAGGAGCAATATTGGCGATAGTAAACTTCAAAACATGGCAGAATGTCCCTAAGAGCAATGTAGCACGGAATTTATTAGGAGGAAATCTGCTAAGAATACTGGGTTCAGTAAGTGTTACTACAACGTGGGCGATTTCCATGTATGTACTTTATGTTTATTTAGGTGCGGCGCTTTATTCTGAAAATAGCTTTTCACCATCAGAAATTGCACTAGCTATCACCTTTTATGGTATCGGTGCTGTTCTAGGTAGTCTTATAAGCGGGCAATTAACAGATAGATTTGGAGTAAGGAAGATTTCGAAAGTAACACTCATCTTTCTGACTCTCATATTCATTTGTTTAGGTATATTCTTCTCCTCTGGTGCTTGGATTTATTTCTTGTTGTTCCTATGGGCATTGGTCGGGTATGCAGGGTTTACGTCATACCAAGCTAGATTAGCAGTCGAATATTCAAACAAACGGGGAATTGTTATGGCATGGAATAATACCGCTTTGTATATCGGTATTACTTTCGGTTCAATGATTGGCGGTTTTGTCGTTTCTCATTATGTTTGCAGCATTGCAGCTATTTTTAGTTTTGCGCTTAGTACGCAAAAAGTCCAAAAAACAAAAGAGGAATCAGTTTTTTCAGGTAGATGACCTCAGAATGGAGCTTTTTGTGGAGCTACCAGGTGCTTTAGCTCGGCAGCTGAATGTGGTAACGAGCCAGAATGTACATTATCTATAAAGCCTTTCTGCCGAGGCTGTTGTTTCACTTGAGCAAATGATAGATCGGATTGGTTTTTTAAATGGCTATTACCCACCGGAAAGAATATGTGAAAGAATACAGCCTTTTAGAATTACGGAGGGTAAATGGCAGGCCGTGGGATCAGCCGTTATACACAGGCTTTATCCCAGGGGAATTTTTATCATTTTGGATTTAGATAAGACTAAGAAAACAGTCACGAGCAGTATGCCTAGCATTGTCAAACTTACGGTTAATGGTATTGGCAATATTCCGACCAAAGACAAGCAAATCAAGACAGCTATTGCTCCGATATTAGCCCAGATTCGTGAATAAGTAATGATTGCTTGTCTTTCTTTCCAAGAACATTTCATAACGATGACCTCCTAATTAGTATAGGAGAATATATACCCTTAGTGCTCAGTTTTTAAACCTGGTCCTAATTTCTTAATTAATTTTTCACCCATTCTTAATCCAATATTATCTTGATATCAACAGGATTTCTAATAATTGATTCCTTTGTCATTTCATTAACACCAAATTAACGAACACTACGTTTTAAAAACAACCAAGCTGAAATTATTAATAACAAGACTGCCCAAGAAAATTGAACCGCTAGTCCCGAACATTTGTCCAAATAGATGTTTACTGTAGGTAATGTAAAAACATTCATGGCAGCAAGGGTAGGTAATAATTTCTTTATAAAACCCTCGGAAATTATTATAAAAAGCTTAAAAAAACTACAACGCAAAAAAAAGTGTTTGAATCAGAATTGAAATTTTTCAAACAGCTAAAAGACTCACAATCTAAACTATATTCAATGAAGCATGACTTAAAAAATCAATACGTAGTTCTAATGGGAATGTTAAGTCAGGGAGATACTGCTGAAGCTGAAAAGTATCTTCAAAATTCAATACAAAAAATCGAACACATTGATTATTTTTTTACTAATAACTATGTGCTCAATTATCTTCTGAATGAAAAAATAGCTACTGCTAAAAGCAATTCAATAACTTTAAACGTTAAATCCTTCCTTCCTGAAAAGATTAATTTAGATACTGATATTTTTGCAGTTGTGCTAGGAAATTTAATAGATAATTCTTTAAATGCAGTCTTACGTTTATCAAATACTGAAGAAAAAGAGGTTTCACTTCTTATCAAACAATTTGATCATAACCTGCTTATAGAGATATCAAATGCATTTGATACTGCGGAGCTTCAAACTCGAAAGAATAGACGATTCGAGGGAATAGGAATTAAAAATGTGAAAAGAATTGTAGAAGAGCATGGTGGAATTTATAATCAATAGATCCAAGATAATCAGTATATCGTGAGCATACTTTTGCTCAATGTATATGAGAATGAAGAGGAAGAATAGGAAAGGCTGTTCGGGAGCACTTCTAAAAGAAGATGGTTAACATTCTATTTGGCCAAGATGGAATGGCATATACTGCGATAAAGTTATGCAAAGGAGGCAATAGAATAAATAAAAGAAGCTTCCCAAAAGTCCGCTGAACTCATGAGAAGCCTCCATTAATTTCCTCAATGTTAGCATTTCACTCTCATCTTACTCTAAAGCCCACTTATATCAAGGGTTGGACGGGCAGTCCAGCTACAAGGGCTAGTCGCTCGCGGCATAAGTAGTTCACCTTCAATGACCAAAGATCAGGTCATTTACGGCGCTCTGCTTATGCGTGTCGCGACTGGCGAGCCCTTTCCGCTTTCTGATATTACATCATGCCGCCCATTCATTTTCATAAAAAATATAAGAAAACATGTAAAAAAACCGCTATAAATCACTATTTTCGAGTTCTTATTTAAATAACCTAAAATAGTTTATAACCAATCCGAGGACAAAAAATAAGTATAAAAGCGCTTCTGTTTAGAGAGGGCTTTGCTTATTTAAGCGAATACGTAATTTTATCGTCCCGAAGAAAGCCTTGTCTATAAGTTTTAATCCATGAACCATCTTGAATATGATTAATACAAAATGGAAGGTAAATGTATCGTAAAGCATTCACCTTCCTTAAAAGTTTACTGTTCGTTTATTTTAATGTCTGAAAAGGTTTGACTTACTAAATTGTGTTTATTTATTGTTTGTTCAAAAGCAGCCTTTTTACATACCCATCTTTGTAAAATTGGTTGTCTATCTAATCTGCCATTATACAATTCCCTATAAGGTCCATGGATATAGTCATGTCTTGCTACTACATTACCATGATGCAACCATACTCTTGGGTTATTTTTTGATGGTTCCCATGCAAATAATTCTGACCATAATTGACTAGGATATATTGAAAAGGTCTGGTTGCTAAAATAAGAAATGCCACCTGTTTGGTATGTCATTTGAGCATCCGTGTCGTAAAATTCCTTAAATGGATCATACCGTAAATTTTCATAGAATCCATAAGAGCGACCGTTAAATACTCTACTTCGATTTTGCTTTTTTAATACCTCTGTTCCATCCATTAAAGTATGATCAAAAAGAAATATAACATCATTTTTATAGCTGTATGTGTAAAGGACTGCTCCAATTACTATTTCATCATCACTAATTCCAGCATTAATGTTTTGTATAAAATGATTTTTTAAGTTATTACTATCTTCCTTTATATATTTATCCAATTCATCGTCAATCAGCCAACCTTCCATGTCAGTTGCTGGTGAAGGTGTCTCTAAAAGAATAAATGGATCATCTCCCGATGTTATAGTTTGAGCAAATCTCAAAGGAGGAATACCAGCCCATCTACCAAGTGATATCTCATGGTAAATTACATCCATAAGTTTATATTTTTCAGGAAGATCAACAAGACGAACTTCCCCACTTTTTCCTTTTATCTTTTTAAAGTTAATCTCGGTTTTGGGTGATTTCCTTAAGTAATTGCTTAATTTTTTTTCAATATCCTCCACATCATCTTTTGTGGTTACTTCAATAAAACTTAGTGAACTCATAGCAAAATTCGCACCATTTATCGAATAGAAAGCCCCTTGTTTTATACTAGGAATGTTCATCAAACCAGGTCCTGTACCATTTATTTGCTTTAATAAAAAATTATGTGAGTGTTCCTTAAACTTTAACCTTGGTATGATATCCCCTCTTGTTCGATTTAATGCATGATAAACAACCATTGATTGAATCTTTAAATTTAAAACATCACTTTCATAGCACTCTTTAACAAATTCTGAAAAATATTCAAAGGCTTCGGGTAAAGAGATAGCTATTCGTTCAACAATAATAAGCAACCATTCTTTTATTCGAATATCAGCGTTAGATACTTTATCCATAAACCTTTTCAGATTATCTGGCGAAGTTTGTATAATTGCCCAGATACCTCTTAAAGCTAATTCAATTCTAGATGAATTAGCTGATTGAAGAATTTCCCAGAAGTAGTCTAATATAAATTCTTTCCAAGAAGAGGGGGAATTTTTATTCACATCCGGTAATATAATCGATCTTATTTCTGGAAGAAACCCATTACCATTTATCCAAAGAAGATGTGTGTCGAGAATTTGATTAAATCTACGCTCAAGGGTTTCGGTACCCTCCAGTTTAGCCTGATAAAAACAAAATCCATTTAAAATTTCAGAAAGTGGTGTGATCCAATAACTATTATCATAATCAATATTATTTAAAATACTTTGGATAACTGACCATTTTTCACTTTCTTGAAGCATCGGTGCAATTGTATTAAAACCTAATAAATTATCCTCTGTGGACCAACCAATTTTTCCATATGTTATAACTTCCTTTAATTGGGATAGATAAATTAGGAAATCCAAAGGTTTTTCCTTTATCAATCTATTACAGATAAGAGAATAGCCTTTCCAAAAATAATTCTCTTTGTAATTAGCATCGCCTCTATAATCCTGAATAAAATTAATGCACGCCTCAATATTCTCAGTTTCCAATATTTCTTTTAGTTCCAACCATTCCGTGCTACTATCTTCAGCACTATTAAAAAACCATCTAGTTGGTACTTTATACTTTACCCTACTCCCATATGAATGAAATTCGGATAAACCGATCTGCTCTAGCTTTTTTGAAATATTATCTATCCCACAACGCTCTGATACAAGAATTAACGCCTCTTTTAAATCATTAAGATAAATTCTATCTATCTCATTTTGCCAATTTAATGTCCCAATACCTATTGACCAGAGATTTAGAGCTTCTTCTTCGGTAATAATAAAATTTTCGAGCATACCTATAATGCCATCTATTAGAATATGTGGATTGTCGAATATATTGTCTGTTAGGTTTTCTGCTTGGGAAAAAATCCACATATCTTTAGGTCCAGAAGTAGCAATAGCAATAGCTAAATCATTAAATAAACTAATTTCCATACGGTTATCACCGACGGTTGAAGCTTCTTGAGAAATTTCAAGAAGTTTCTTACCCTCATTTATCCAGATATTGGGTTTAACTTTAGATAATTCATTAAACCAAGGAAGAAGGTCATCAAGGATATATTCTTTATGACCCGTATAACTAATTAATCCCCAGTCTTTGCGTAAAAGAGCTTGTTCAACTTCCTTCTTCATACCTGAAGTATTTGCTAATTCTGTAAGCTCATTTACAATATCTAATCGTGATGATACATCTTCATGCCAAGCCTTACCATTTGGACCAACCCAGTAATCAAACCATTTTTGTAATATCTCTCTATCACCATGTCTTTCTAAGCATCTCCAACCCAATTTAAGCATGTAATTAACAGGGTAGTTATTGCTGCAGTATTCTTTTATGAAATTATAACAAGCATTTTCGTATTCTCTACCAGACTTATTACTACATTCAATTATTAATTCAATTATTGAACTTGTTAACTCGGAATGATTAAAAGAAAGTTGTTCATTTGAATGCCTGCGTTTTAAAAGAGCATTTAAAATTTGAATGACATATTTGATTGGAAAGACCATAGTAGAATCTGAGTTATTATTTTTAAATAAAAAGTTCATCCATTTTCCAAGTGATGCAGCTGCATTAAGGAGAACAAGTAAATGTTCCCTACCTTGCTCATGATTAATATTTCCAAAATATTCATTTACTCCATCATGAGCAATACCTGCAGTTTCTCTTTCTGGTTTTCCCCAACCTAGAATAAAGCTAACTATTGCGTACAGTACAGGCCGTTTTTCATAATCATAATTATCATAGTCTTTTAGGAAATCGAATTGATTTTCAATAATTGATTTATTCCATTTCTCAATGAGATCTTTATTCCCAGTAAATATTGAGCAAATACCAGCAGTAACTTTAAAAGAAATTGGTAAAATTCCGGTTTCCTCAATTTTATGTAATATGATTGAAATCTCTAACCATCTTCTTTTCTTAACTAATTTGATTAACCAATTTTCAAGATTAGAATAGTAAAAAGTTTGAGCATTTTTTATGGACCTCAGAAAACGGAGAGTTCCTCCCAACTTTTCTGCTTCTGTAATGTAACCACCATAAAATAGAGCAAGACAGTTCTTTTCTAATTTGCTAATAATAGTTTTCTCTTCGGAACTGTAATTAAACATTATGCCAGTGTATTGACAAACAGCCCCGAAATCTTCAAAGAAGTTTGCAGCTTTATCACTTAACGACCTACCTACACCTTGAATTAAATTTTCCTCTCCTAATAATGATATAATGTCACATGGTGCAATTTCTAAGAACCAACGACTTATTAAGCCTTTAGCTCTATATAATTCCTTTTTAGATATCAATCTTTTGGCATCTTGAACAACTGCAAAAATAATATCTAAATTCCAAGCATTTGGATTTAAAACATTACCTTCAGTTGATAAAAATGATGGAAGCTCTTCATTATATTTAAGGTTTGTACCAGTCCAGTCGGAAACCTTTTGATATTGGTATAACGTTGTACAGGCCAGTGAAAAGGTTTGGAGACTCTCCCAATCTGCTATGTTTGGCAAGTTTGTAATAATATTTTTACATTGATTTTGAAGTTCCTTTAAAGGTCTTCTTAGTGCGATCCCCTCCATAACATATTGAGGTGTGAACAATTTTATTTGTTCGCTTGCTCTATTGCTTAACTCAAGTAGATCAAATAAACTACTATGTCGAACAAGGGCTTTATTTTGAGCTTTCCAATAATAATTTGCCATATTACTTGCTACTTCTACTAACTGTGTTGGTTCTGTTTTTATAACTCTCATTAGATGAACTCTTACATCATTATGAGCAACCCTAAATCCATCTCCTTCCTCGATAACAAGAGGTCTCATACTTCTTAAAAAATCCGTCCATATTGAAGTTGGATAGCCATACTCTTTAAAGATTTCAGATAAGTCAGAACCATTTAGACGTTCACTTGTTAACGCTAAGCAACCCGCTAAACGTGTATCTAAAAATGGAGGTAGATTTCTAATTTGAGATACAGCAGAATTCCATATTGATTCATAGTAACTTGATATTCCATTGTGTAACTTTCTATCGATAAGTACTATTTGAAGCTCTTCAGCGTCTTTGACTTCTTTAGCTTCGTGTATGGCAAAGATAGAAGAAAGGGTGTTTCCATCTACAATTTTAGAAACTAAGTTGGTAGCGGGAAGTAATTGATTGTCTTTCAGATCAGTAAAATTTACTAATAGGTCATAAATATCTTCATCTTTAATTCCTTCGATTTTCCAAACAGAAATATCATCTCTATTGTCTCTAAGCCAAATAGGATACTTAGGATATCCATTGGATGGTTGTCCTACAATAAGAAACTTTATGTCTTTAGAAACTTCTTCTGGTGGAAGTAAAGTACTTAAAAAGGTTTCGTTATCTATTCCTGCTCTAGCTGCGTGATCAATACCATCAATAGTGATAACGGTTGATCTACCTTTTAATTTTCCATTTATTTCTGATAAGCGTATAACATGACTCCTTAATTCTTCTGTGGTTAGTAAATCATTAAAGATTGGCACATCATATTCTGATAAACGTCCTTTAAATATAGTTCTTAATTGAGAGAGTAAATCTCCCCATAAAGCCCGTGCTGTTGTTGTTTTACCTACATCTGCTGGTAAAATTGGCGATTCCGGAGTAATGGGTTTATAAGCATGAAATCTGAGGTCAATTACACTATTCCTCTTGTTAGCTAGAGAGCTTACTATGCTTGTTTTTCCTTCACCTGGATTACCAGTTAAAAATACAATCTGTTTTTCCCCGTGAATTAAATACGTTTCCAAATTGTGTAAAAATTCTTTCCTGCTGGTAAAAAAGGGGAATGGTGGTTTTAGGTTATGTTCTCCAATCATCTCTTGGGAAGAAATACTTAAAGTTTGAAAAACCTCTTCTCTATCTACTTCCTCTGTTTTACCACGAAGGGTGGTCGCCCATTTACGTAACGCAGAGTCCAAAGCGTTTTTAATAGGAATAGCCTTGTTTTCATTTATTGAAAATGTAAGTGATATCTTGTTTATAATCTCTCTCTCTACTTCTTCAAGTCCGGGTTGGTCGGTTTCTATTGTAAAAGCTTTTAAAAACTCCATTTTTTCCTGTGGATTTAGCTCTGTTAATTCTTGTACCCAAATTCTCCATGCATCATTCCATTCATCACATATATCGATATCATCAATTGAAGTTTTTGAATTAATTTCTTGCTTAATAACATTCCAGAATTTAATAAGTGGGGGTCTTAAATAATCTTGTTGTTCAGTTAACTTTACTGTGGTTGCTCTTTTACTAGATTTTCGGTTTGTGTATAGAATCGGTAAAGAATCTCCAAATTCCTTATTTGCCTCTTTCCATCCAATAGAAAGGGATTTCAAAAGTGAATTCTTATTTTCACTAGAAGATACCATATCTCCAAATGTAATAGTATTTCCTGTACGCGAGTGTTTTATTTGTATGCATCTAGTTGTATTGTCTTTATACCTAACTAAAACATCATCCAGACCTTGAGCTTTATTTGACTGGAGAGTAACTGATTTTATGTTATTGTCTGGATTAATCATGTCAAGTATGTATAATAAACCAATTGACCATTCATACCAATAAGGATCACCACTACCGGCTGTGGGATTATTTGGCTTGCTCATAATAGTTCTCCCTCCCGAAATTCCCCATAATTATTGGGTTTATTTTTAATTTTATTGAATCGTTTAGATAGTCTTTGATTTATCATTCCATATTTTCTGATCTCTAAAAAGAAAAGAAAAAAAGAGAAGGTGGTCGTCCTCCTTCCCATTAAGATCCTGATTAACTAAAAAAACATCTGTTATAATTTTACTACTACTTTAAAGAAAGACATCTGTTTCTTTTAATAATTTTTCTTTAATTTCATCAGCCTGTTGTGACTGCTAAACTAAAGTAGACAGTTTTCGCTAGATAAGAAGAAACACTTATTTACCCAAATATACCAGTAAAAT
>NZ_ML762451.1:49077-51727 GCF_009498735.1 Gracilibacillus oryzae | reverse complement strand
CTTCATAAAACTCGGAGTTTCTTGCTTAAAACTCCGAGTTTTTATATACCTTAATTAAATACCGTATAAATTTATTTGTATAATAAATAATCTTCAAAATTATCTCCCCATTTTATTTAGATAATATATATCATCTTGATTTAAATCTCGAAATAGTTTTTAGAAATCGACGATAAATGTCTAAAATCTGCATGACCGCTATTGAAAAACTTCCATCATATAGGTATGGTTGGATAGATAGATGTTATGGAGATATTCAACAAGGAGGATTACAATGAACAATTCAGACCAGTTAAAACATAACGTTGCAAAAGAAGCAGTAAAATATGTGAAGGATGGCATGAAGCTGGGATTAGGATCAGGGTCCACGATGTACTTTTTTATGAAGGAGCTGGGGGAACGTGTCAGCAATGGACTGAAAGTTATCGGGATTCCAACATCAAATAAAACAGCAGAATGGGCAAAAGAATTTAATGTACCATTAGCTGATTTTTCTCAGATTCAGGAATTGGATTTGGCTATTGATGGGGCAGACGAAGTAGATCCCAATTTACAATTGATCAAAGGCGGTGGCGGGGCATTGCTACGGGAAAAGGTAGTTGCCGCAGCAGCAAAAGAATTTTTGGTTATTGCGGATGAATCCAAAGTTGTCGAAAATCTTGGGAAGTTTCCTTTACCAATTGAAGTTATTCCGTTTGGCTGGGAAGTTACAGCAAATAAAATCACTGCATTAGGCTGTGAACTAGCGTTGCGAAAAGTTAATGATCAAATCTACATAACAGACAATGGAAATTATATTCTGGATTGTAAGTTTGGTAGAATCCAGGATCCCGAAAAATTAAATCGTGAATTGCAGTCTATAGTAGGTATTGTTGAAAACGGATTATTTATTAACATAGCAAGCAAAGTATTAATAAGTAATCCAGAACAGGTAAAAGTTATGGAGAAAGGACAATAATTTCTAATTATTAGCGTAGGAAGGCTCCTGCAGGAACAGTGCGAGCCCACTGAAAAATCCCTCCATATTTTAGGATGTGGAAAAGTCACTTCCCTCCTGTACTGACTCAGAGAAGATTGCTGTTGCACAACCATGAGGTTTGGAGTTAAATGCCATCAGCACAAGAAAAAGGGAAGCTGAAGGCATTAGGATCGGCTTTCAATGCCATGAGCACAAGAGAAATTATGCTCAAGGCATTCAGCTGGACTCTCAATACCTTCACGCTTATGAAGATAAGTGCTCATGGTATTCAGCTGGACTCTCAATACCTTCACGTATATGAAGATAAGTGCTCAAGGCATTCAGCTGGACTCTCAATACCTTGAGCCCAAGAAAAAACATCACTGCAAAGTATTAAGATCCGCTTTAAGTCCCCCGATTTTTAATATTTTCCACGATAGAAAAAAAGTCATTGTTCCTAAATAATTTGGCCAATCCTAAGTATTGGAAATTTATCTCAGCGCCAACCGTCTGTAATACCCTAAACGAAATGATTCAAGTGACACGAAGAAAGTAAGTGGGGGACAAACAGACGCTAAGAACCCTGATAAGTTTCGTTAATGATCAGTGGGGGATACAAAAAACCCCCGCTGATCAAAGTCTCACTTTATGATAAACTTAAATCAAAAACGAGGTACAAGTTAATGGCACAAGTTATCTTGATTGTGGATGATGATAAGGATATTTGCAATATGATTGAGTTATATCTAACTGATGAAGGATACCATATAGTCAAAGCAAATGACGGCTTAGAAGCAATGGATTTATTAGCCATTCATCCTGTCGATTTAGTTATTCTTGACATCATGTTGCCGAAACTGGACGGGATAGAAGTTTGCAGAAGAATAAGAGAAAAGAATAACCTTCCTATTATTATGCTGAGCGCTAAATCTGCAGATATCGATAAAGCAATTGGTCTCAGTACAGGTGCAGATGATTATATCGCTAAACCATTCAGTCCAATAGAGTTTAAAGCGAGAGTGAAAGCACAGTTAAGAAGATACACCTATTTTAATAATGCAAACAACTCACCAGAGCAAAACGTCATTCATATAAGAGGATTAAAAATAGTGGAGATTTCCCGAAGTGTTTTCTTATATGATAAGCCGGTGAGACTGACTAAAACAGAATATGAGATATTATTGCTTCTTGCGCGAAATGTTAATACAGTTTTTTCGCTTGAGGATATTTTCGAAAAGGTCTGGAAAGAAAACTATTATGATGGTAACAATACCGTAATGGTCCATATAGCGAGATTAAGAGAAAAGATAGAAGATAATCCAAAAGAGCCGAAAATAATAAAAAATGTTTGGGGAGTAGGTTATAAAATTGAACACGAAATGGTTTAAAGGGGTTCGGTTTAAACTCCTGTTAACATTTACCTCAAGTATTGTTTTGTCTATACTCTGTATAATTGGATTGGAGCAATTTTTGTTTCAGCAAATTGGGTTAAAAGAGAACGATATTGCGGATATGGAAAAAAGATATTCTTTTCTCTATATGATTCTATTTTTCCTGCTCACCACACTGTTTTATTATTTATCATCAAAGAACATCATAAAAAGAATAGAAGATATCGATGATAGCGTGAATGAAGTGAAAAAAGGGAATTTAGATATACAGATTCAAACGAGTACCAATGACGAAATTGGG
>NZ_ML762451.1:22918-49067 GCF_009498735.1 Gracilibacillus oryzae | reverse complement strand
AATGATTAAAAGCCTGAAAGAATTAATGGAAAAAGAAAAACAAGCGGAAAAGTTGAAAACAGAAATGATCAGTAATATATCACATGATTTGCGGACACCAATCACCTCATTATTAGGCTATACGGAACTTTTAAAGTTGCATGAAAGTAAAGAAAATCAACAAGAATACATAGAAATTATACAGAGAAAAGGCAAGGAACTAAATAATCTGGTAGCTGATTTGTTAGAATACTGCAGTATCGATTTTAAGCAAGTAAAATTCAATAAAGAAAAAGTAGAGGTAATGGCACTTGTTCAGCAGATTATAATCGACTTTATCCCACAATTAGAAGAAGCGGAAATGAACTTTACCACAGAATCTGTATCACCCAAATTGTACGTTGATGCCGATGTTGGATTACTGATACGATTATTCCAGAATATTATAAATAATAGTATTATGTATGGGAAAACGGGAAAGAAGATCTCCATTCAACTCCTGACAGATCAGGAGAATGTGTTGATAAAAATAGCGAACAATGGAAAAGAGATTCTGCCTGAGGATATTCCGTATCTTTTCGAAAGATTCTATCGAGCAGAAAAATCCAGAAATGATTATACAGGTGGTAAAGGGATGGGGCTGGCCATTGCCAAAAGTATTGCTGAGTTGCATGGTGGATCAATATCTGTCACAAGCAATCCAAAGCAAACCTCGTTCACCATCTCCATTCCAGAAAGTAAAAAAACGGACTGATCATCATGTTGATCAGTCCGTTTTTTACCGTCTATGTAAATATTATAAATACCGTAAGTTCTTCTTTATTTTTTTGTAAGATTTATCAGCTAATATAAAACTGTTAGTTAAGAGAATACGGTATCTTTGAGGAGAATGTTTATGTTATTTACTAGACTTGTCATTTTATTATTAACAGCTGTGTTGGCATTTTTATGGATAGGAGCTTTTTTTATTGGTGGCGTTTTGGGTGTGATTTGCTGGTGGGCGATCATGGCTGCTAGTATTCTCGGGGGGATGATGTGCATTATTTTAATGATACGATTAGCAGTAAAATTAATTCGCCGCAAAAAAGTCACAAATCAGTATATTATTATATCGGCTCTATTTGTTTTGATGGCACTGCCTTTTAGCTGGTTTTTAAACATCGGACACATTGCCTTTCCTGCTGAAATAGAAACGACAGCACCTGCAGTTGCTATTCATTCACCTTTCAATGAGTCAGCAGTTGTTGGCTGGGGCGGGGATGAGCTGGAAACGAATCAACCACATGCTATTGTTCCAAACGAACGTTGGGCATATGACTTAGTGATGAAGCCATATTCCATCGATAGTAAAAAACTTAATGACTATGGGATTTATAATAAGTTGATCGTATCTCCAGTTAAAGGAACAATTGCAGGGATTTATGATGAAGAAAAGGATATAGCTCCAGGCAGTGAAGAGAATGAGACAATGATAGGCAACTATATTTATATTAAAATTGAGGAAACAGGGACATTCCTGGTTCTTAGTCATATTAAGCAAAACTCTGCATTGGTAGAGAATGGTCAGACAGTAGAAGCAGGTACACCTCTTGCCAGAGTGGGGAATTCCGGCAGTTCCAGTGAACCCCATCTGCATATTCATCATCAAAGACAAAACCCTGCTGCAACAAGTTTGTTCTTTAGTGAAGGTTTGCCTCTATATTTTAAAAATACGGACGGTAACACGATGCCTAATGGCGGCAAAAACCCTGATATTTTATCACCAACGCCACAGGAAATGTTTTAGCTTCCAGAAAAAGAACGTTACTTTGTGCCTTTACAAAAAAATTGATCATTTCAAATGAAATTTGTTACAATGACGAGGGTATACAGTTATAAAAGGAAGAAAGAATCAATATCCAGCAAAAATTGATAACGTCTTCATCCGCGTTATGAATGAAGCTGGTAAAGAAAAATGGACCGGCCATCATTGCTGGTTGAGAATGTACTTATTTTTTAAAGCGTTTTATCATTATTTTAAAGGAATAGGAGAATGGTTATGCAGGCATATTTATTTGTACATTTTAAGGAAAAAAGAACACCAGACGGAGAACAGGTTTACTTTGGCGTCAGTAAAGATGGCTTTAATTGGGAAGAAGTGAATGATGGAAATCCTGTGTTATGGAGTTACTATGGTGATAAAGGTGTTAGAGATTTTACGATTATCAGAACCAAAGAAGGTAAATTCGTGATTCTGGCAACAGATCTTAGTTTGTCCTATGGTATGTTGAATCAATATCACAATTCATGGGCGGAAATCGGCAGAAACGGCAGCAAGTGTCTCGTGCTTTGGGAGTCTGATGATTTAGTTAACTGGTCAGAGCAGAGAATGGTCCAATTGGGAGATGAGGACTTCGGCTGTTTATGGGCGCCTGATATTATTTATGATAAGAAAAATGATGATTATGTTATTCACTGGTCATCTTCCCATCGCAGCAATAATTACGGGGAAAAGGCGATCTATTATTCCCGCACAAAAGATTTCGTGAATTTCTCGAAGGCTGAGGTATTGTATCGCAAAGAAGACAGTGGGGTCATTGATTCTGCTATGTATGAAGAAGATGGAAAGTATTATTTATTCTTAAAGAGTGAGGGTAATCCTGAAAGAATCATTTTAATGGAGTCAGAGAATGTGACTGGGCCATTTAAGAAGATTGAAGATTTTGATCAGAGTATGGCGTCACTTGAAGAAGGGCAGTATGAAGCTCCGACAGCATTTAAATTAGAGGATGGGAAGTGGTGCTTATTCCTCGACTTCTATGGTGTTTCAGCAGAAGAGCAAGGTTATGTTCCATTTATAGCAGACCAATTGTCTGAAGGGAATTTCGTACGTGCAGATCAATCATTTCATTTCCCGTACGGATTTAAACATGGAACGATTTTGCCAATTACAATGGAAGAATATGATCGATTAAAAGCTTATAAAAAGAAACCGTCAGAGTACTAAGTAAGTGAAATGGATGTATATTAATAATTGTTTACATAGTAAACTGATATTGTTTTAGAAATATTTTTTTTAAGATTATTGTGCTAAAAAATTCTTCTTGATAATGCAATGTGATGCTATTAATAAGGGCCATCTAAGGTATTTCGTGTTACCGTTTTCTTGTATCAATATATCTGATGGCCATTTTACATCACATTTTTATTATGATAACATGAACGTGTTCACAAAAAGAACTTGTTCACTAATAGTTGTTTTATATTATGGGAAACAAAGGAAGTGGAGACATGAAAGATAGCAGGAAAGAAATACAACGATCACGTATGTGGCGTTATTTCTTAGATGCTGCCACAGAAGTTATTGAGGAGGATGGTATTGATCATTTTACCATTCGCAAAATAGCAAATAAAGCAGGGTTTACTAGCTCTACAGCTTATAATTATTTCAAAGACTTATCCCACTTGAAATTTTTTGCTGCTATGCGATTTATGTCAGACTATTTAGAAGAACTACCATCTTATTTAGAGAAAGGCAATAATACAGTTGAGAAGTGGTTATATAGCTGGGAGTGCTTCTGTAAACATTCTTTTGCACAACCAAAGATTTATTCCGTAATTTTCATGGATAATTTAGGTTCAATACCAGAAGATTTATTAGAACATTATTACAAGATTTATCAGAATGACTTAATTGGTTTACCAGAAGAAATAAAGGACATTATTATGGAGCACAGTTTTGCCAAACGAAGTGCACTCTTTATCCAGCCGGCTGTAGAAGAGAAATTTATGGAAGAAGAAGACATTGAGATGCTTTCAGATATGACATTATTAATTTGGAAAGGTATGATGAATACTATTATTAATAAACGTCGAAACTATACACAAGAAGAAGCAATTCAAATGACATTATATTACGTTTATGAAAGTGTCATGAACGTTATTAAACCAGAAAAACGTGCTGATATCAATGTTTCCTATACGAAAATTGCAGAATAATTATTTTTTTAAAATAAAAATGAACATGTTCATTTTATGAAAAAGTTCATATGTTTTCATAATGAGTAGAAAGGGGAACTTTAGTGATACAACTAAGAGGAATTCATAAGGTGTATGATGATGGGTTTCAGGCATTAAAAGATATTAACTTAACATTTGAAGAAGGTAAAATTAATGTCTTGATTGGCCCAAGTGGTTGTGGAAAAACAACAACGATGAAGTTACTAAATCGACTGACAGATTACACAGAAGGTCAAATTATGATTGATGGCAAAGATATTAAACAGATCAACCCCATTATATTACGTCGTCAAATGGGATATGTTATTCAAAATATAGGATTATTTCCTCACATGACTATCTACGATAATGTAGCAACAGTGCCAAAACTTTTAAAATGGGATAAACAAAAAATTAGATCTAAAGTTGATAATTTATTGCGAATGGTTAACTTAGATCCCGAAGTTTACCGTGATCGTTATCCAGCAGAATTGAGTGGTGGACAACAGCAACGAATTGGTGTTATCCGTGCATTAGCTGCTGAACCATCCACAATATTAATGGATGAACCGTTCAGTGCATTAGATCCGATTAGTCGTGAACAATTACAAGAAGAGTTAGTTCGACTGCAGAAGGAAATCAATAAAACGATTGTTTTTGTTACACATGATATGGATGAAGCCATAAAAATAGCTGATCAAATTATTATTATGAAAAGTGGACATGTTGTACAAAAGGGATCTCCAGAGGAAATATTAGCGAACCCTGCCGATGACTTTGTTCGGGAGTTTATTGGTGAGGAACGTTTAGGCAGTGCCTTACCTAGTGTGGAAAAATTGATGTCAAAAGACTTTAAAGCTATCCAGCTTTCCTCAAGCTTAGAGGATGCTCTTCAGTTGATGGCTGAATATCAAACAAATGCACTGCCAGTTGTTGATCAACAAAGCAAGTATATTGGCATGATCGATCTATTCTCCATATTAAAACAACGAGATAAAAAAATAGAAGAAATATTAACCTATCAAAAATCAATACCTGATACTGCTAAGGGAGAGTTACTGCTAAACCAATACGAAAGCGACCAAAAATCTATGATACCCGTAGTATCGGATCAAGATGAGGTAATTGGAATAGTGAAAAGTGAAAAACTGTTAGAAGCATTACACCGCTTCTATCAACTTAAGCGTGGTGGTAAATAGTGGAGTTACTAACAGATTATATCGATTTTTGGCAAGATAAATATGAGTCGATTCTAACGTATATGTGGGAACATTTAGTTATTTCATTTGTTGTTATGTTGTTATCAATTGTCATTACTATTCCATTAGCAATCTATATGACAAAAATGAAAAGCGAAAGAATCAAAGGAATGATTTTTAATATAGCAAATGTTTTTCAGACAATTCCCACGGTAGCTTTGTTAGCTATAATGATCCCGCTTATGGGAATTGGTTTTAAGCCAGCAGTCGCAGCTCTCTTTTTATATGCGTTATTACCTTTGTTAAGAAATACGTATACAGGGATTCAATCCATTGACCCAAGTATTGTGGAAGCAGCAAAAGGAATGGGGTTTAGCTCTTTTGGCCGCTTAATGAAAGTTGAACTCCCTGCTGCCCTTCCATATGTTATGTCAGGTATTCGTGTAACAACAGTATATATTATCAGTTGGACAACCTTGGCTGCGTTAATAGGTGCAGGCGGGTTAGGTGACTTAATTTTAGCTGGAATTGGTTATAACGATAAACAGATGATTTTTACCGGGACTTTATTAGCTATTGTGATTGCAATGTTATTGGATTTATTATTCCAAACATTTGAGAAAAAATATTCTAAAGCATAAGGAGAGAATCAGCATGAAGAATTTTTTATTAACAAGTATTTTAACAGTATTATTAATGGCCCTAACAGCATGTGGAGGTCAAACATCAGCAGATGGTGGAGAAGTATTTGAATATGGTGCCCAAAAAAATACAGATCCTAAAATCATGGGGCAGATTGTCAAACTTTTAGTCGAAGATCAAACTGATCATGAAGTAAATATTACAGAAGATATCCCGGCAAGTCCACAGGTTATGAGTGCAATTGACCAAGAGGATTTTGACTTTGCGACATTATACTCAGGGGAAGTATATAATAATCATTTCGATGAGGACCAAGTAGACTATACTACTGATCCTGAAAAAACGCTAAAGCAAGCCCAGGAACTTTTTGGTGCAAAATATGATATGAAGTGGTATGACTCGATCGGATTTAGTAACCAATATAGCATTGCAATTAAGCAGTCTTTTGCAGATGAACATGGGATAGAAACAATGACTGATTTAGGTTCAGTGGCAGATCAAGTGACAATTGCTACAGATAATTCCTGGATTGAACGAGAAAATGACGGTTATCAAGGCTATCAGGAAGCATATGGTTATGAGTTTGCTGATGCTAGAGGGATGGATGTCGCATTAATGTACAAAGCAATTGAAAATGGCGATGTTGAAGCAGTTACAGCTTATACAGTAGACCCGCAGATAATTGAATATGATCTAACGATTCTAGAAGATGATGAAAAGTTCTTCCCGCCATATGACGCGTCATTAGTAGCGCGTAATGAGATACTTGATGAATTTCCAGAAGTAGCAGAAATCTTAGATTCGATTGTTGGATTAGTAAGTACAGAGGAAATGACAGAATTGATTCGTTTAGTTGATATGGAAGAACAGAGTACAGAAGAAGTAGCACGAGAATTTTTACTAGAAAAAGGAATGCTAGAATAGGGAAAGGTGATAACATGGGCTTTCTCCAAGAGTTAAGTCAATACATGGTCGAAAATAGCAGTTTGCTTCTTGAGTTGACGATACAGCATATCTTAATGGTTGGCTATGGCATAGCTTTAGCGTTAGTCATAGGTATTCCATTAGGTATCATAGCAGCACGTTACGAGTGGTTAGCACCATTTATCATTTCATTAACGAATATATTGCAATTGGTTCCAAGTCTGGCTATGCTAGCTATTCTCATGCTTTATTTTGGATTAGGATTTGAAACGATGGTGATAGGGCTATTTCTATACTCATTAATGCCAATAGTAAGAAATACGTATGTCGGTATTCGAGAGGTAGATGCTAGCATTATGGAAGCTGGTAAAGGTTCAGGTATGACACCACTCCAACTGTTAGCAAAAGTCCAACTTCCATTATCTATACCGTTTTTATTAGCAGGACTTCGTGTCGCTTCAGTTATCGCGATAGCTGTTGCCTGTATTGGCCCATATATTGGTGCAGAAGGTTTAGGAAAAGAGATTATTTCAGGGATTAGTTTACAATCAGATGTGAAGATTTATGCAGGTGCTATTCCGGCAACACTTTTAGCAATTGTTGCAGACTTCGCACTTGGGTTATTAGAGAAAAAAGCAAAGAAGCGAATGGCTTTAGCATAATCGTTATTTTACAAAAGAAAGGTGAACAGCATTGGTTTTTAACATAAAAGACTCGAAAGAACGCCGTGTGATAAAAGAATTTCCACGTCAAGTAAAAAAAATAGAAAATGTCTGGATACCAATGACAGATGGTGCTAAATTAGCAGCAACAATTTGGTTACCAGAAGATGCGCGAGAGAATCCAGTACCTGCGATTTTGGAATATATACCATATCGTAAAAATGATTTTACAGCTATACGTGATTCGGTCAGACATCCCTATTTTGCTGGTCATGGATATGCAAGTATTCGTATTGATATCCGTGGGTCCGGTAATTCGGATGGGATCTTATTAGATGAGTATCTAAAACAAGAACATGATGATGCAATAGAAATACTTGATTGGATATGT
Source organism: Gracilibacillus oryzae (assembly GCF_009498735.1). GTDB lineage: Bacteria > Bacillota > Bacilli > Bacillales > Amphibacillaceae > Gracilibacillus > Gracilibacillus oryzae. Next base: position 41,292 of record NZ_ML762451.1, on the reverse strand, counting down.
GAACAGGAATGGTCAACAGGTGCAGTTGGAATGATAGGGAAATCATGGGGTGGATTTAACAGTTTACAAGTAGCGGAACGCCAGCATCCTGCATTAAAAACGATTATTACCTTATGTTCTACAGATGATCGATACGCAGATGATGTCCATTATAAAGGTGGAAATGTGTTAGCATCTGATATGTTATGGTGGGCTTCTACAATGTTTGCCTACAATGCAAGACCACAGGATCCTGCTGTCGTAGGTGCCAGCTGGCGAGATAATTGGCTAAACCGCTTGGAAAATACTCCTCCTTTCGTAGAAAAGTGGCTTACACATCAGCGGCGCGATCAATATTGGAAACACGGATCGATTTGTGAAGATTACTCAAAAATTGACATTCCTGTCTTTGCGGTAAGTGGTTGGCAAGATGGTTATACTAATGCCGTATTCCGTTTATTAGAGCATTTACCAAATGAAAGCAAAGGCTTAATTGGCCCATGGGCCCACGAGTATCCAGAAGTAGCAACTCCTGAGCCTAATATAGGCTTTTTACAAGAATGCTTGCGCTGGTGGGATCAATGGCTAAAAGGAATTGATACAGGTATAATGGATGAACCTAAATTACTTTCATGGATACAAGATAGTGAGCTGCCACAAGTAACTTACGAGAGCCGTCCAGGAAAGTGGGTTGGCGATGAAGCTTGGCCATCTGAGAATATTACGATGAATAAATGGTGGTTACAGGGGCGAAGCATTGCTACAGAAGAGAGTACAAATGGAAGTCCTATTGTGATTCCAAGTGTCCAGGAACATGGCTTTTATAATGGGGTTTTCTGTCCATTCGGTCAACCAGGTGATTTACCAGCAGACCAGCGTTTAGAGAATGGAAAAGCAGTTGTCTTTACATCAGCCCCCTTAGAAGAAACAGTGGAACTATTAGGGAAACCCATATTCCATGCGGAGTTCTCAGTTGATCAGGAAAATGCTTTTATAATGGCAAAAGTAAATGATAAAGCGCCAACAGGGGAATCTACTATGATCACATGGGGAATGATGAACCTTAATCATTTACAATCACATGAATATCCCCATGCCTTAGAGCCAGGTAAGAAATATCAAGTGAGTGTTGATTTAAATGTGCTAGGACAACAAATACCTGTTGGTCATTCGCTTGAATTAGTTTTAGCACCGACGTATTGGCCGCAAGCATGGCCATCGCCACAACCAGTAAATTTGACAATCTATCAAAATGAGAACACCTATCTTGAGCTGCCTGCTCGTAGACCACAGCCAGAAGACAAAAATGCTGGTGCTCACTTCCAAGTACCAGAAACTGCTGAGGTTATGGGGAAGGAAGTCTTGCGAGAAGAAAAGCGAACACGCGAAGTGAAACATGATTTGATCCATGGTATATGGATATTAGAGGATATGTCAGATGAAGGAAAAAGGAAATTACGATCCAATGGTGTAGAGCATGGTAGTATCAACAAGAATACCTTCTCTATTAAGGAAAAAGATCCATTATCAGCTAAGGTAACGTGCGAATGGGAACTAAGTGTAGGACGTGATGATTGGCAAACCAGACTGGAAAGTTTTAGTGAAATGACAAGTGACCAAGAAAATTTCTATTTAGTAAATCGCCTTATTGCATTTGAGAATAACAAAGAAATTTTTCAAAAAGAGTGGAAAAAAACGATAAAGAGAGATTTTCAGTAAAGAAAGAATTAGATTGGTGGTTTTCTTTTTTAGCTATTAATTTGTGAAGTTGATTTACTATCTATAATCAATCATAAATGGAGAATAACCTGCAAGTAATTGCAAATGAAGAATTTTAAAAAGAGGTACCAGGTAAAGAGCAATTCCTAGAATGGAATTGCTCTTTACTATTGAGGATTTGTATTGGATTCGTTCAAGTTGGAGAGCTCTAAGTCAACGGGATTAAGGTCTAGCTGTTGTGCTATCATTAAAAGGGATATCCAGATTGATTATACAGAGGAAAATATAAGAGTCATCTAACAGGTTCTCGAAAATTGGACCAGAAGGAACGACACTTATTTATTGAAGTTTTAAACTTAGTAGTAACTTTATTTTTGCCTTAACTACTATCCTTATTTATTTGTATACAGACTTCCATACGGGAAACCATTGTCCTAAGATGACAGGCTAGTCAAAATTTTTCTTATTGAATACTTTAAAATAGAACGTTGAAAGTAAAATATAATAGGATTACCTTTACTGAAATATTGGTTATTCCGGAATACTTAACAATGTCTTTCTTAACCTACTGTGTGTAGAAGATTTCCATGGCAGGATGATATAATTAAAAAAGCTGTTGAGAAAACTTTCTCAACAGCTTTTTCCTCTAATTTACTAGAACAGATTTCACTTATTCAATTCCTGCTGTCCATTCAGTAACCATTTCCTGGTTCTCTTCAACCCAAGCAGCAGCTGCTTCTTCTGGATCAGTACCACTACTGATTTCTAACATAACAGCTTCCATATCAGCAGTAGTCCAGTTAAACTGATCTAAAACTGTATAGGCATTTGGTAAGTCTTCTTCAAGTCCCTGGCGAACCATTGTTGCAATATATTCTTCCCCACCAAATGTTTCTTCAGGATCTTCTAAATATTTTAAGTCATATTCAGCGAATTTCCAGTGTGGTGTCCAGCCTGTTACAACGATTGGTTCTTCTGAATCAATGGCTTCACCAAGTGCTGTAGTCATGGCACCACCTGTTGATGTTTGAACTTCCCAGCCTTCTAATCCATAATCCTCAATGGATTGTTCAGCAGATTGTACAACACCTGCTCCTGCATCAATCCCAGTGATTTTTTGATCTAATTCTTCCGCATAGTTTGCAAGATCAGCGATAGAATTAATATCTTCCATATATTGTGGAACAACTAAACCTGTTTTTGCCCCTGATAAGTTTTCCCCTAAATCTACTAACGAGTCTTTATTTGCTTCATAAAGATCACCGTGTGTTGTTGGTAACCATGCCGCTACCATTCCATCTGCTTCACCATTTGCTACTGCTTGCCACATTGCTGCATTATCTATAGAAGTAAGTGTAACATCATATCCAAGGTCTTCTAACACTTTTCCAACTACATGTGTTGATGCAATTTCAGAATCCCAATTAACGTAAACTAATTCGATTTCTTTACCATCACCAACGGAAGCTGTTTCCTCATTTTCCGTATTATCAGAAGAAGTTGATTCCTCTGACTCGTCTGAACCGCCACAAGCTGCTAAAACTAGTACAAGTGCTAACATACTTGCAAACCCTAAGATTCTCCATTTGTTTTTTAACATAATAGATACTCTCTCCTTTAATTTTTTATTTGAAATTCCACTTAATGAGGTTGTTCAAAAAGTCCGGTAAAATGACACATCGTATTTCTTCGTTGGCTTGGTTCTCCACTTCACGTATGAAAAGCATACGTTCCGCTGCTCAAACCAGCGCCGCCTTGAACTCCTCGGTCCTTTTTATCCTCCTTTTTGAACACGCACTTAATGTGGAATATTTCAAGCGATAATTACTTATTTCTATTCAAATATTGTGTCATACGATCAATGATGATTGCTAAAATAACAATCCCTAAACCTGCTACAAAACCTTGGCCACCTTGTGCTCGTTGCAGGGCAGATAATACTAAGTCCCCTAAACCTGGTGCACCAATCCTTGAAGCAATAACTACCATGGATAATGACAACATCACTGTTTGATTGACACCAGCCATAATTGTACTTCTTGCCATTGGTAATTCCACTTTAAATAGTTTCTGTGGGCCAGTTGTTCCAAAAGCGTCTGCCGCTTCAACTAACTCATTCGAAACTTGGCGGATTCCTAAATTAGTAAATCTTACGACAGGAGGTGTTGCAAAAACAACAGATGCAAATATACCAGGAACCATCCCAATACCGAAAAATACAACAGCAGGAATTAAATAAACAAATGCCGGCATTGTTTGCATAAAATCTAAGATTGGTGTAATGATTGCCTGTGCCCACTTACTTTTTGACATTAAGATACCAAGTGGGATACCAATTACCACTGAAATTAAACTGGCAAATAAAATTAATGTGAATGTGAACATTAATTCTTCCCATATATCTTGGTTCAAGATAAACAATAAACCAACGATAGAGAAAATTGATAATCCAATTCTTTTACCTGATATAAAAAATGCTAATAATGCGACAATGATAATAACAGCAAATGGTGGAATTTCACTTAACCATTCAGCTGTACCTTCAATAAAGTCACCAAATTCATTTTTAAGTGGATCAAATATAAATGAAAAAGCGGATTGTACCCATTCTACAAAAAGGTCTACCCAATCAGCCACTGGTAATTTAGGTAAGAAATCACTCATGAGTATCTGTCACCCCATTTCCATTTGCTAATGCCGCAATAACAGCACCTCGCACAATTATTCCCTTTAATTTACCAGCTTCAACTACAGCTACAGGTACTGGGGCATTATGGATGATTTCAAATATGTCATGAATAGGAGTATCTGGTTGAGCGATGGGCATATCTGTGCGGATAATATTATGTAGGTTCTTTTGCTCATTTTTCCTTACTTCCGATACATCATCAGCAGTGATATATCCTTTTAATTGGCGTGTACGATCCACAACATACATACTTGATAAACCTTGTTCTAGCATGCGCTCTAACGCTACTCTTGGACCATGTTTATCAATGTCCACTGTTTCCGGACGTTTCATAATATGGTTAGCGGTTAAGACTTTAGATCTGTCAACATCTTCTACAAATCGCTCCACATAGTCGTTTGCCGGACTAACCAATATTTCTTCCGGTGTACCGATTTGAACAATGGAGCCATCTTTCATCAAAGCAATTCGATCACCAATTCGTAATGCTTCATCTAAATCGTGAGTGATGAAAATGATGGTCTTCTTCATTTTTTCTTGTAAATCTAATAACTCATCTTGCATATCTTTTCGGATTAATGGATCCAATGCAGAGAATGCTTCATCCATCAGCAATACTTCTGGGTCATTTGCTAATGCCCGAGCCAATCCGACACGTTGTTGCATCCCGCCAGATAGCTGATCTGGATATTGGTGTATAAAACTCCCCAATCCGACTAATTCTAATGCTTCTTTCGCTTTTTGTGACCGTTCTTCTTTCTTAATACCTTGAATTTCCAACCCGAATTCTGTATTCTCCAGAACTGTGCGAAATGGGAAGAGGCCGAATTTTTGAAAGACCATACTTAATTTCTCTCGTCTTACTTTACGCAATTTTTCCTTCCCGACTTTCGCTAAATTCTCGCCACTAACTTCTACATCACCCTCTGTTGGATCAATTAATCGATTTAATAGACGGACTAATGTCGACTTACCGCTCCCGGAAAGTCCCATAATAACGAAAACCTCTCCAGATTCAACTTCAAAACTAGCCCGATTTACTCCAACAGTACAACCCGTTTTTTCTAATATTTCTTCTTTTGAATATCCTTGATCTAGTAACGAGGTTGCTTCTTTCACTCTTTTACCAAATATTTTAGATAAATTTCTGACTTTAATAATAGACATGAATAACTACCACCTCATTTTTTTAAGCATTTCGCCTCATTTATTTGGCACTACTTTTTCTACTCTACTCTTTTCTTTCATAGAATTCAAGGGTTATATTCAGTTTGTAATTAATATTCAGTTTAAACTTTACAAAATGTATGCGTTTTTATTCCGATGTTCATAGGGTTCATTGGAAGCGATAACTTTTTCAATATTTGCTTTTTAAATATTTATTTGTGTAAAGTAGAATGAAGTATAGTTTTAAGGAAGGTGACAATGATTTATGACAAATCACAATGAAAAAGACCATTTCGAAAGTGTCAATAATCAAATTATCTCAGAATTTTCCAAAACATTAGAAATGTTTTCGTTAAATAAAACAGAAGCTCAACTTTTTGTTACACTGTATCTGAATAATGGACCTATGACACTTGATGACATGAAAGAAGAGCTTGGTAAGAGTAAAACAGCTATGAGTTATGCGATCAGGAGATTGCTGGAATTTAACTTGGTTGAAAGAGTCTGGCAAAAAGGAATCAGAAAAGATTTATATGAAGCCAGGGAAGATTTATACAAGAAATTCATGAAAACTTATGTTAATCGCTGGTTAGAATCACTAAATAGACAAATGAATAATTTATCAGATATAAAAGAAGAACTTAACGATTCTAATCTTGAACTAAAATCTTCATTCGAACATAAAATTAATGAAGCAATTTCCTTTCATCGCTCATTAGAAGAAGTATTCGCTAAGATAAAGAAAAATGACTTTCTTTAATTTAATAACTAAATTGTCGCAAAAGACAGTAATGGATAAAAGGCTATAGTTATATTCATCTATAAATGCCAATTGTCCAAAAATGAATGAATCCACCCAAAAAACGAACGATCATTTAACCGAAATCGTTCGTTTTTGCATTTGAATCGTTAGGATTATTGGATTTGAAGAATCTAATTTTGTTCCAGAATTATCTAACATTGGTACAGCACATAGATTATTTTCTTTTTTGATCTTTTTCTTTTTCAGGTTCAATTACAAGTGACACATTATTATTATTTATCAGTGGATCAATATCTGTATCTTCTTCATGTTTATTCTCACTGGCGAAACCATCATTAATTTTTCTATTAGCTTCTTCTGTGGTCATTTTTTTCTTTTTCATTTGGCATAACCTCCTTCTGGTTATTAGTATTTTTACCTGCTGATGGAGTTTTATGTTGTCCAAAATCTTTTTTATATTGATTACCTTTTGTTTAGTTTTTCCACGAATCTCCAATTTTTAAACATATAAAAGAATACTATCAAGAATCTATCAGTTTTTACTGCTTTTCCTCATTAAACATGTATTTCCCTGCTTCTGATTGCACACATGCCACCTTATAAATTAATCCATAACCTGCTAATGCTGCCAGGGTGGAACTGCCTCCATAACTAATTAACAGTAAGGGGATACCCGTGATCGGCATTACCCCAATATTCATCCCGATATTCTGAAAGGCATGAATGAAAATTAAAGTCATATATCCAAAACATATATACGCCCCGAATGGATTGATCTGGTGGACCTTCATTCCAATCTGGATTAACTTGTATATTAATAAAAAATAAAGAAAGATCACAACTGAAGAGCCAAAAAAGCCAAACTTATGAGCGATTACAGAGAAAATAAAATCAGTATGAGATTCGGGAATATATAAGGAAGATTCGGCATGATACCCATTTAATTGTCCGGAACCTATGGCCAGTAAGGCTCTGTCAATTTGATAGGTTTCTTGCGATTGATTTTCTGCCAGACCAACCCATGTCTGAATTCTGTCGATTTGGTACGTGTCGATTTTAAATACTTCTTCCATAAAAACAGGGAATTTAATCGCAGATAGGATAAATAAACTAAATAAAACGATAGACATACTAGCAATGAGCAGGATTATTTTCCAATTGATATTAGATAAAAACAGCATGAAAACAGTGATGACAATAACCACCATTGCTGTACCGAAATCAGGCTGGAGCAGTATTAACATTACTGGAAGCATTCCTATCAGGATGATTTTGAATAAAAGCAGAAAATCACTTTTCATATTAGCAATGTCATATTTTTCTTTGTGCTTGGAAATTACGGCTGATAAGAATAAGATTGTAGTTATTTTTACTAATTCCGATGGTTGAAACGTTATCCCTTGAAATCGAAACCAGCTATAGGCGCCATTAATATAGGGGACGATACTTTCTGGACTGATTAACAGAAGAATTAACAAGGCCAGTCCAAATAAATAAAAGATAAAGCTTAATGAGTAAAGAATGGATATATCTAAGAACTGGATAAGAACAATGGCAATAATCCCTGCAATTATCCACACAGCTTGCTTTAGGACAAAGTTTTCTCCTCCATATTGATCCATTTGCTGAGCATAATAGATAGATAGAATACTAATAGCGAAAAAAATGAGGAGAATGTAGATGAGATCATATCTTACGTAAATTTTTTTCTCAGTCATTAGAAACTTCCTTTTAATTTATTTACCCTAATTTTACCATTAAAGGGATTGTCGATGAAAGAGATTTTTCTATTTCCTTAATTATTATCCAACGTGAGATTTCTAATGAATTCGCTTTTTTATTGCAGCACCTTTTCAAGGTAGGTGGAAATCACTACATAATATACCAGTACGATAAAAAATCTTAACATTTTGCTGACAACATTACACTTTTTATTGATAAAGTCATGGATTTTGTAATAAAGATAAAGCTATCTCGTTAATTAGTACGAACTTTCTCAAAAAATAATATCGTTTTCAAGTATTGTGTAAGCGATTGTTAACTTGCTCACTTAATACAATGCTAGGTCATTATCCTCTCTGAATATCACTGTTTCTCAAGGGATTGACGCTTTATGAAGTGAAGGTTAGATTAGTGAAGGTAAAAGAACAGGAAAGGTGGATAGACAGTGTTTCTGCAATTTTTCAGATTGCAGCATTATCATAATTAAATTGTACATAAGGAATATCAAGATTAAGAGGTAGAGGAGTACAACTAGATGGAAAAGAAAAAGAAGAAACTTCAACTAATCATTTTAGCAATAGTCTTAAGCTTGTTCGCTGCACCATACTCTTCCTTAGCTGCTAAGACATATCAGCCATATGCTGCTGCAGCTAATGAAGTAAGCAAGCCATGGATGGATCAATCTCTATCAGCTGAAGAACGTGCAGCATTATTATTAAATGAAATGACATTGGAAGAGAAAGTTACTTTTGTAACAGGAAATCTTAATAACTATTATGGCTTTTACAATGAAGGAATGGATCGTTTAGGAATACCAGCTCTAACGATGGCAGATGGTCCTGCTGGTGTCCGAATTGCAAATCCAGAAATTCAGGATAAAAAGTCAACGGCATTGCCTGCGCCAATTGCTTTAGCAGCAACATGGGACACAGAAGCAGCACGTACATATGGAGAACTTCTGGGAAATGAGGCATTTAACACAACACATAATGTCGTATTAGGACCAGGACTGGATATTGCCCGTTTTCCTTGGGGGGAGCGTAACTTTGAATCACTAGGTGAGGATCCATTATTGCAATCAAAGTTAGCTGTACCATATATCAATGGAATTCAAAGCTATCCTGTCATGGCTACAGCAAAACATTATTTGCTTAACAACCAGGAAACTGATCGATTTACAATAAATTCTGTTGCAAGTGAACGAGCAATGAATGAAGTGTATGCTCGACCATTTGCAGAAGCTATCCAAAATGCTGATTTAAGTTCCGTTATGTGTTCATTTAATCAGGTTAATGGGACAAGTGCTTGTGAAAATGAAGCGATATTAACGGATTTACTAAAAGATCAAATCGGCTTTGAAGGTTTTGTAATGAGTGATTATGGTGCGAATTTAAGTACAGTAGAATCAGCTAATGCTGGCATGGACTTAGAAACACCAGGGGCACCAACAGGATTATGGGAAGACAAACTGCTTGCAGCGGTTCAAAACGGAGAAGTATCAGAAGAAAGAATTGATGACATGGTTTCCCGCATGTTAACAGAAATGTTCAGTAAGGGACTATTTGATAAACCAGTACAGAATAATCTGATTCCAGCTGAAGAGCATGGCGAAACAGCACGTGAAATTGCGGAACAAAGTATGGTTCTTATGAAAAACGAGAAAGAAGCATTACCTTTAGATAAAGAAGAATTAGATTCGATTGCGGTTATCGGCCCTGATGCTGATAATGGATCAGTTGCAGGTGGCGGAAGCTCACTAGTTATCCCAACCTATACAGTTAGTCCGCTGGAAGGAATTAAAAACTCTGTAGGGGATAATGTTGATGTCCATTATGCTCCAGGAAGTGACCCGATAAGTGCCGGTGATATTTTACCAGGTCCATCAGCAGTTCCTTCCTCCCTGTTAAGCACAGGTGGAGAGCAGAGTGAATCAGGATTAAAAGCGGAATACTGGACAAATATCAATTTTGAAGGGGAGCCTTCTCTAGTAAGAACAGACAATCAAGTGAATTTTAATTTTGGTTTTTATAACTATGAAGGGCTTAATGCACAATCACCGAAGCTGCCAAAAACGCCTGGTGATTTTAACAGAGAAATGTCTGCTCGTTGGACAGGTGAAATTACTGCTCCAGAGTCAGGAGAATATGTTCTTTCTTTATCAAGCTTAGGGACAGGAAAATTATATCTTGATGGAGAGCTTTTGATTGATAATAACAGCAAAGATTTAGTGACTGATAAGAAAACTGTATCACTTGCGAAAGGTGAAAAGCATCAAGTGCGTATTGAGTACAGTACTGGTAAATCAGGAGATGTTCAGGACTTCGGCGCAATGGTTCGTTTCGGTTGGGAACCGCCAACTGGTGCGGTTGATGCGAAAATCCAGGAAGCAGTCAACCTTGCGAAAAAATCTGATGTTGCTGTTGTCGTCACTCATACTTATGATAGTGAAGGATATGTAGATACTTCAAGCCTTGATTTACCGAATAATCAGGCACAGCTTATTAAAGAAGTAGCGAAAGCAAATCCAAAAACGATCGTTGTACAAATGAGTGGTAGAGCAGTTCAAATGGATTGGCAGGAAGATGTACCGGCAATAGTCCAAGCATGGTTTGCTGGACAAGAACAAGGAAATGCGATAGCTAATATCTTATTTGGGGAAGAAAATCCTTCAGGTAAACTTCCAATTACGTTCCCTGTTGATGAAGAGAGCACGCCAGTTTCTGATGACATTCAATTCCCGGGAGTGGATGGTATTTCTGAGTATACAGAAGGAATCTTTACAGGATATAAAGGGTATGAAGAACAAGGTATTGAACCTGCCTATGCTTTCGGTCACGGCCTGTCTTATACAACTTTTGATTATAAAAATGTGAAAGCTAAGGCTAAAACAAGAGGAAAGCATAAGGAAACAGATGTAAGTGTTGCTTTAAACCTGCGTAATACCGGAGATGTAACAGGTTCAGAGGTTGTACAAGTTTATGTTGGGAATTTACCAACAAATGTTGCAACACCTGATAAGCAACTGGCTGGTTTTGAGAAAGTTGAACTGAAACCTGATAACCAAGAACGTGTCAAAATTAATCTTGATATGAAGGCATTCTCTTACTGGGATGAAGAAACTGATCAATGGATTATGCCATCAGGAGAGGTACCAATTTATGTAGGAAGTTCTTCTGATGATATTCGTTACACAGGAAGTGTTTATATCAAATAAATTCAAAAGTTGGGGTACTCGTGCCCCAACTATTTTGATTGGAGGGATTCTTATTCGCATGGTGAAATTTTTATTACCATTAGGAATTATCGGCATGATGATTATGTTTTTCTTAATGATAAAGCCAATAAATGAACAAACTGATGTCGAATTATGGTTAACTACCGCTGACCAGAAAAATCTGTTAACAGAACAAGATCCTTTGATTTTTAACGAAGAACCGGCAGCCAATCAGCCTGTTATCCAAGTTGATCCTAATGTGGAGTTTCAAACGATAGAGGGATTTGGATCAGCCATTACAGGTTCTTCTGCCTATTTAATAAATAATAAAATGAGTATCCAACAGCGGGAAAAACTCTTGAATGATCTATTTTCAGAAGACGGAATTAATATGAACTTCGTCAGACATACGATTGGTGCTTCAGACTTTTCTGTAGATCAAGAGGGTAATCCTTTCAGTTATACTTACAATGATATAGAAACAGAGGCAGATTATAATTTAGAACATTTTACAATTGAAAAAGATGCTGATATTATTCAGCTTTTGCAGGATATTGTTTCATTAAATCAGGAAATGAAGATAATGGGCACACCATGGACTGCTCCAGCCTGGATGAAGTATGAAAAGGAAATGAATGGCTGGTATTTGGATTATGAAAACAGTAATGTTTATGAAACGTATGCCAATTATTTTGTGAAATACATTAAGGCATATCAAGAAAAGGGAATTACGATTGATGCGATTACGGTCCAAAACGAACCAGAATTCACTTCATCTGCATACCCGAGTATGAGTATGAGTGCTCAGGAACAATCCAAGTTTATTAACGAATATCTTGGACCAGCATTTGCAGCTAACAATATCCCAACAAAAATAATCGGTTATGATCATAATTGGGCGAACGGTTTGGACTATGCAACAACTTTATTCCAGGATAAGAGAACCAATTCATTTACAGCTGGAACTGCTTTTCACTGTTATGAGGGGGACCCTTCCAGCATGTCTAAGGTACATGATGCTTTTCCACATAAAGGTATTTATTTAACAGAATGCAGTGGAGGGAAATGGAACACGGACTTTGGCAGTAATCTAAGCTGGTATATGTCCAATTTAATTATTGGCGGTCCCAGAAACTGGGCAAGAACAGTCATGCTCTGGAATACAGCGCTAGATGAAAGTGGTGGTCCAACGAATGGTGGCTGTGCAGATTGCAGAGGTGTTGTAACCATCGATAAGCAAAGTGGTTCTGTAAACAAGAATGTGGAGTACTATGCGATAGGGCATGCCAGTAAGTTTGTAAAGCCGGGAGCGGTAAGGATAAGCTCCACAAACTATAAAGGAGACATTGAATCTGTTGCTTTTCAAAATCCTGATGATTCAATTGTGTTGATTTTATCGAATCCCGGGCAAGACAGTAAATCTTTTCAAGTGAGTTATTCTGGGGAGTATTTTTCCTACAGCATAGAGCCGAATAGTGCAGTTACTTTTAAATGGTCATCATAATTCGTTCCCTTATTTTAATAGTAGAGGAAAGCTTGTATCTCATTTGAAAAGTTCGCATTCGCTCGTCTTTTGGCAAGTGTGCTAGTTTTTCTTATACTTAGAACTTCAACTTGGATGGAATCTAATTAATTGTAAGATCGGATTATATAATTTTATCGAATTCTTGGACCAATTTGAGTGGAGACCAGAAGGATTGCAAAATGTAATGTTGAAAATTCAAAATGATACAGCGGAGCAAGAAGTGCGAAAGAATGGGTGGAAGAAAACCGGGAATAGTGGATATTTGGATAGAGGGAGTAGACCTGGTAACGGTGAGGAAGTAAAATGACTTATGTTGCATGGTCTGATGTTATTGCAAGCTCCAATGTTGTCAAATATGTACTGGAAAATGATTTAAACTACAAAGTTAATCTTATTCAAGTAGATGCAGGCGCAATGTGGGCAGGTGTAGCTGATGGAAGTGCTGATGCAATGGTAGGTGCATGGCTGCCAACAACCCATGAAAAGTACTACTCGAAATTTGAGGGAGATTTTGTAGACTTAGGAGTTAACCTTACAGGAACTCAAAATGGCCTTGTTGTACCAGCATACATGGATATTGATTCAATTGAAGATTTGAAAGATGCAGAATAATAGGAAAAGACGAGCGGATTTGCTCGTCTTTTTTTATATATGGTGTATAGAGAAATTGAGTAGAGGACGTCCCGAATACTTTGGGATCTTCTTTTTTAGTGCTTAAGGCAATGAGAGTGCATCTGAATGCCGAGAGCCCTGGTTTTCATAGGCGTGAAGGTATTGAGAGTGGATCTGAATGCCGTGAGCCCTGATTATATTTGAGTGAAGGCATTTAGAGTGGATCTGAATGCCATGAGCCCTGATTATATTTGCGTGAAGGTATTGAGAGCCTATCTGAATGCCGTGAGCCCTGATTATATTTGAGTGAAGGCATTTAGAGTGGATCTGAATGCCGTGAGCCCTGATTATATTTGCGTGAAGGTATTGAGAGCCTATCTGAATGCCGTGAGCCCTGATTTTCATAGGCGTGAAGGTATTGAGAGCCCATCTGAATGCCGTGAGCCCTGATTTTCATAGGTGTGAAGGAATTGAGAGTCCATCTGAATGCCGTGAGTCCTGATTTTCATAGGCGTGAAGGTATTGAGCTCCAATCTTACCTGCTATAAGGACTATCTCCAAGCAAAATGGTGATCAGACTTTTAACAAATTCTCTGCAATACAGACCTTATTTCTGCCCGTTTGTTTTGCTTTATATAAAGCTTCATCCGCTTCATGGATCAATTGTCTTGCCCTGGAAGTTGTTTCATTATAACAAGCTACCCCGATAGAAACAGTAATATGAATATGCTCACCTGTCGTTAATAAAAAGGGATGACGTTCTACTTTTTGACGGATTTTTTCGCTGATCTGTTTGGCATTTTCCACTGGGCAATTCGTTAATATGACAGTGAATTCTTCGCCGCCATTTCTGCTGACAATATCTGCAGAATGGACATTGTTTTTTAGAATATTACTTAACTCCATTAACACTTTGTCTCCTTCTTTGTGACCATAAGTATCATTAATCGATTTGAAGTGATCAATATCGATGAATAACAGAGACAATGTTTCTTTGTTATGTTCCGCTTGTCTAGCAATCTTGTTAAAGATTTGATCAAATTTTCTGACATTGTTCAGACCGGTTAGTCCATCTGTTGCTGCTTCCACTTTATATCTGTGAAGAAGTTTTTGACTGCTCCGTTCATACTCGACTACGTAAAAAGAGATAAAACCGGCAAGATAGGAAATAACCCAATAAACAGGTATTAAATATAATAGAACTTCATAATCTTGCAACAGATAAGAAAGAGATAATGTGACCAATATATTAGAGGTGGTTAAGACGATAATGATCTTTATTTTTTTTGATAGATTAAATTTAGTAATGATAAGCGTGCTTATAGTAATCAATGTCATTAATATGAAATTTATGAAAGAGGAAGTACTCAATCCTATCAAGAACCGACCGGCTATTACTAACAGCAATCCGATGACTGCAGGGACGCTCCCTCCATAATATGCAGCTAATATAATTGGTATTTGACGTAAATCTACTAAAGTATTATTAAAATCTAAACTATATTGCATCAGGATATTACTGAATATCCCGCTAAGAAGTCCTACTGCAATTTTATTTTTTAGAGCTGATGATTGATTAAGAGGGTTATTGTTGGTTACTTGTGTGTATAGGAATAAAGCAGCCACTAAAATGGCCAGATTTGAAAAAAGATCTTTTAATATCATTGTTACCACCTGTAAGTGTATAAAATTTTAAGAAATAATCAGGTAAAAGGTTATATTTGATTACCCAACATTTAATTTTATCTGTTTTTTACAATATAATCAAATAACAAAACTGTATGGTTTGGATAATAAAATCACTAATTTTTGGGTTTTATCATAATATACCTGTAAAAAAAGTAAGGTGGTTTCTTATGTATTATGTGACACATCCTTATCCCTGCAACCATTATCCAATGGGTCACTATTTCAATCACCCGGCATATCATCCGTTTAGACAATATCCAGAGGTTGATACTAGTATATTTGAACAATCAGTCGTTTCTTTTAAGGAAATGAATAAACAGTCCGCTGTTATCCTTGATAAATTTGCAGAGCACGAATATGCACAGCGCTTGATGAAAGCAGCTCAATCAGGAAATCAAAGCGAAGTTGACAATTTAATCAAATCGATCGGCGTATCTCCATCTATAAAAACAAAATATACACCATCGGGAATTTTATTGACGATTTCTGAAGATAATCCTTGTTGTGTTTTAACAATGTTTCTTCGATGGGGAAATTAAAAAAAAGTAGAAAGAGGCTTTGTTCCTAGACAATAAAGGTTCTGCCTTAATTATGAAGCAGAACCTTCTTTCGATTCATTACTCAACTTAATCCTTAAATATCAGCCCTTAACAAGTTATAATCATCGTCAACGTGTGCATGAATTCTATGACCGCCAAAGAGGTCTCCATCGTAAAATTCGCAATAAATATTATTTGTGCTTATCTTGATGTAATAAAGTACAATCGCCTCAGCGAAATCCTCCTTACTAACATCCAATTCCCCAGCATCTACAGCATCCCAATCAAGATATTCATCATTCTCATCATATTCTGGCCAGAAATCATTTTTGTAATCTATTAATTTTTCCGCAATGGCGAAGCGTATCCTTTGATCAAACTCCTCTAAGCAGGTAAAAAGGGTTTCCGCTTTTTCTATCAATGGACAGACAGTTTTCCCAGCACCTGAATCTAGTGTCCAGTGAAGCTTATCCTGTTTCAGCTCATACACTTGAAAGTTTTCATTATAAAAAAAATTCCCCAACTTGCTTTTGATAAGTTTTTCCATGATTAATTCCTTTCGTTCGTGTCTTTTAGAATAGTATAACAATTTTGCTTTTGTCATTTTACTTTCTTTTCAATATCTTTTTATGGAAAATGCCACACTTTATTAGGCTACTTCATACAATGCCTATAGAGGTGATAAAAAATGGCAAGAGTAAAATATACAGATAAAGATGTTGATTTAATGGCAAGAATGATGAGAGCGGAAGCAGAAGGGGAAGGAAAACTGGGAATGCTGATGGTAGGAAATGTAATTGTCAATCGGGCAAAAGTGGATTGCAGTGATTTTGCAGACATAAGAACAATACCTGAAGTAATTTACCAGGTACAGGGAGGTAATTACTCCTTTGAAGCAGTCCAGAAAGGGAATGTTTTTTACCAAAGAGCAAGAGAATCAGAAAGAAGGTTAGCTGAACAAACATTAAAATATTGGAGAGAACATCCATCTAAATTTGCTCTTTGGTATTTCAATCCATATGGAGTTTGTCCGCCGACATGGTATGACCAGCCTTTTGCAGGGCAATTTAAACAACATTGTTATTATGAACCACTGGCGAACACGTGTGAAGCTGTTTATAGTTATTAAAATGATCCCCACATTTGTGGGGGTCATTTTCTCAGATATGACAAGATTTTTTATTCTAGATAAATGCAAAAGGTAAGGAAGAAACAATAATGACTAAGGGAAACAGTGCCATTCTGCGTGGAGTAATATGGATGCTAAGATAATCTGCCGGATTCTTTACAGGGGCAGTAATCCAGCTGCCGATTCTGTGTGATAATGACTTTTTCAATGAAATGTCAGGTGTTTCTACAGCGAATTGATCCAGCTTCTTTTTTAATTCTTCAGGGATATCCTGTTTATTCATTATCATCAGCCTCCAACAGTTGTTTTAGTTTCTTTAATGCGTGGTGCAGTCTTGATTTCACTGTGCCGACAGGGATCTGCATAATTTCCGCGATTTGATGCTGAGTTAAGTCATGATAATAGAAAAGAATAATAACAGATCTTTGTTCAGCAGGCAATTCCGTTAGCGCAGCACGCACCGACAACTTTTCTTCCAGTGATATTGTCTCTGATTGTTTTGTTTCATATAAGAATGGTAACAGTTTTTTGAGTTTATTTTTTCGTTTCAGTTTTGTCATTGTTAATTGATAAGCAATTCGGAACAGAAATGTGCGAATATGAGACTTTGCGGGATCGAAATTTTCTGCATATTTATCAAATTTAATAAATGTATCCTGCACTACATCAGAGCTCAGGGTCTCATCTTGTGTATATCTGTAAGTGAATTGATAGATTTGTTTATGATATTTGTTAAACAAGTCTTCAAGATCATTGGAATTCATCCGACCACCGCTCTTTTATACCTTTAAATACATAAGCTAACCGTGATATAAACCAGATTGATGAGAGTATGGAAAACATAAAAGCCTGATGCAGGAAAAACTGGACCCAGTTATCATCGATTGTTTTCTCCATAAATAAACAGGCACCTAATCCAATTATACAGATAAAAGCATAAACAGCACAAAGGATTGTTACATAATCCCACCTGTTCCAATAAAAATAAATATCTGACTTTTTGAAATTAATCTTCCTTTTGTTATCCTTTACCACTTTTTTGTTCAATGTCGCAATGATAATCGCAAACAAATTACCAACTACAATTGCCACAATTAAGCTAATTAACCAACCTAACTCCATTTTATCATCTCCTTTATCTACTTATACAACTAAGGATAATGGAAGGTTCACAGTTAGAAAAATAAATTTTGATGAAGTCAGGCCAAACTGTTTAAATTCAGAAAACCAAGAAAAAATCATTTTCCATTTAAGTTCATCCAAAACAGAGAAGTCAATTTTAATGAATGCCTTACAAGTAATAGATCAGGAATCACTCGAACTGTAAAACTAGATAAAACGTATATTCATTTAGTTAATAAGTAATGCTATTGCTATAATTTATATGGTTATAATTAGGTTTTATACCTTTTTCTCCCTTTCTGGTTGTTTTAGATAAATAACCTGTTATGATGAAAGTATATTAATGGAAAAAGAAAGGCGGGGGAACGGAACTGTGAACAGGAATTTATTCTTTTGTTTAACTATTGCATTAATGCTGGTTGCATGTAGCGATGATACAGATCCATCTGCAATTACAGAAGAAAGTGAAAATGACCAGGGTGATATAGTCAATGAACCTGAAGAG
>NZ_ML762451.1:18042-22908 GCF_009498735.1 Gracilibacillus oryzae | reverse complement strand
AATGAGGAGACAAAAGCAGTTCAGCTGACTGAAGAAGCGAAAGAAAAAGGTCTCTCACCTGAAATATCAATAATGGGAAAAATGACATTAACGGATGATGCCATTGAAGTAGAAGCCGAAACAAATTTGCCTGAAGGTGTCGATGTAACAGTGGCGGCATATGCGAATCCTAATGGGGGGTATGTGGTAAGTCAGGTTCTGGAAAAGGAAAAGATAGAGGTTGGCCAAAATGGGGCTGTAAATGGTTCCATTCCTTTTGACCCATCTTTATATGAAGCAAGATTAAATGAGCCAGTTCGTTTAGTATTAGCTTTTAGTCCTCAATCGGTTAATTCATTACATGAAAGAGAAGATGAAATCATATCTGCTTATGGAGAAAATGGAGAAAAGTTGGAAGGTCCCTTTGTTAAAGAGGAGTATAAATTTTCTCAAGATGAACCTGTCTATACTGTGAAGGCAGATGTAGTAGGGCCAATTACGGCAGGTGAAGAATTTATTATAGAAGAAAAGTCCATTGGAGACCCACCAGCTGATTATGGTAATTCTAACGTATGAGCTGAGGCAGAGATAGATGAAATAGACCATCGTTATGTATATATAAAAGGTTCCAGTAACTTATTAGATGGTTTGTTATTGAATGGCAATGTCTTTAGCAGTGAAGAGTCCAGACATGGGCAGAATATGTTTACATATAAAGCAGAGGTACAGAGGGATGGCACCTTTATAATGCCAATTGAATACAAATCGTTGACGGACGAAGGGTTTATTGAAATTTACTCAATGGCTGGAAATGACCATCGCAGGAACAAAGCGGTGGTAGATGCGTATGGGGATGAGTTTGAGCATTTGCAAGGAGACATTGTGGAAAAACGGTATGAAGATGAAACAGAGCAAATTATTAAACTGATAATTCCCTTGAATGCGCAGTACGAGGATACCCCTGATAACATTGATGTAACAAAGAACGGAGATGAATTGAAACTTATTTTGCCTGATGATATTCTGTTTGAATTTGGCGAAAGCGAGATAACGAAAGAAGGACAGAATTCGATACAAGAAGTAGTGAAGTGGCTGGAAAGTAAAGAATATGAAGGAACGATAAAAATATACGGGCATACCGATAATGTTGGTGATGATGATATTAATCAGCCACTCTCGGAAGAGCGAGCTGAGAATGTTGCTGGTAAATTAGAGTCTAATATGACTAATCCTGCTCTTTATCAGTATGAGGTGAAAGGGTTCGGAGAGTCCGAACCGGTTGCATCCAATCAAACAGATGAAGGAAGGCAGCGTAACCGTCGGGTAGAGATACTTTTATCTGGAGAAATTACAGAGGATTAATAAGAAGATTATTACTGTTTCAAGTTAGTGCTTAGCTAAAGATTTTTGCTTTGTTATCCCGCAAAATAAACCGGGCCTGCATCTGCCCGGTTTCTGGATTTAGTATTGGTGAGATGTTCTGTATCTATTACCAAAATTCAAGTCTTTCTTTAAAAGATACTTGTGGAAGAAGTATTCGCCTGCTGCCATTACTGCAGCTGATAAAATTGCTGCTCCTGCCATGGCACCTGCTGAAAGATCTGTTAATGCCATTCCAAGCAGCCATAGTACTAAAAATGCCATCCCAAGGTCAGCCATGGTTGCCGTGACATTTGATGATTTTGGCAGAATAAACAGGTCTCCGAACAAGTAAGATAGAACACCAAGAATCACTGTCATGATCAACACATTTCCTAAGCCGATACCGAATCCAAGTCCCAAAACCAAGTAAAGAACAACAACAGTCATCAATGCCTTTATTCCACGTGCTTTTCCATGTTCCATCCTGAATCTCCTCCTTTTCATTTTTTCCTTTTAAAGGATTTTACTGTTTCTAGTAATGCTATTCCCAAATAAGTGGGGATAAAACATCCTGCATTTGGGATGTTTGCCTAATATCTAGTCAGATTAGTTATTTAGAGATCTTCTCAGATTATCGAATGCCCATATCAATTCTCTGATGTATTACTATGTTCCTGGGATAATAAATCCTTCACTGCACCAATGAACGCCGGTGGCAGTAAGGCAATAGTAAAGAAAGCTGCTAACAGGTTATAGAGCGGCACCTCATATGGAGTGAACCATTCGGTGAATAGGACAGAGTTAGCAATTTTCCCAAACAAATTTCCATCAATATCCCTTAAGGCAGGGTACCAGCCAGTAAGATGAAAAAGGAAGAAAATGAATTGGATAACGAGAAATGCCGCTAAGTTGATAATCCATTTCCTTCTTCTGGCAGGAAATGTTTCTTTCATTTGATCACTCCTTTGTAGAGAATCGAATAATTTTTCCTAAAATACTTTCCTGCTGTATATCCGAATCGACAGCAGAAATGACAAAATGTAAAATAATACAACAGACAATAAGATGATGAAATAAACTTGTGAATTATCAAAAGATAAGACGGTCTGGACAAAATTCCTAATCCGGTCGTTCAAGTTAGGTATAAATAAATTAATAATAACCATGTATGCAATAAAACCAATAATAAAAGCTCTCATTAAATATTGACTCTTAAAAAGATAAGAAAAAGGAAAGATAAAGGAAATACTCACAATCACAATACCTGTGATAAGCAGGAGTTGGTCCAATTGAATAAACTCTCCATGCATAAGCCAATTGCCAAGAAAAATGGTTAATAACACTAAAAATATAAAGGCAAGTGCACTAATATACTTGGAACTGACAATTTCCTTTCTGGTATATGGCAGAGCGTTCAATAATAAATTGCTTGGAGTTTTTTCATCTTTTGCAAAAGAATCGGTGATGATGACGATACAAAAAACGATACATATCCAAACAGCAGAAGTGCCTATAAGCAAATAGATAATTAAGGCAGGCAGCAAAATGAATAATGCATTTTTTTGCATATAAATATCTTTCAAAATAAGATTCAACATAAATTTTACATTCCTTTCTTTGTGTAGAGCATAATATCTTCAAGTGTCGGTTTCTCAAGAATGACAGTATCACCAAAGATCTTTTTCGTATGCTGTTTATTTATTGTCAGTGCTTCAAAGCCATGGTTGGATTTTCTTACCGAGATAAATTCCTGCTCTGTATCACTGTCTAATAAATTTGTCTCTCCTTTGACAATCGCATATTCTTCTTCAATTCTATTCTGCTCTTTCGTAAAAACATGTTCTCCATTATGAATGAAAGTAATATAATCAGCGATCCGGTCCAAGTCTGTTGTAATATGTGTAGAGAAGAAGATGGTTCTGCTGCTGTCTTGCATTAGGTCATGAAGAATCTCCAGTAATTCTCTGCGAAAGATAGGATCAAGACCTGATGTCGGTTCATCCATTATGATCAATTCTGCATGATGAGACAGGGCAAAAGTTAAGGAAGCCTTCATCAGCATCCCTTTCGAAAAAGTCTTCATTTTTTTCTTTAACGGAAGGTCAAATTTTTCTGCATAATGGTGGAATAAGCTATCATCCCAGTTTTTATAAGCTGGTTTAATCAATCGCTTCATCTCCGTTAATGTCAAATCCTCATAAAAAATATTCTGATCAAAAACAAAACCAATTCGTTGTTTAATTTCTTTCTCATTCTTTTTGTAATCTAATCCAAAAACCGAAACAGATCCGCTGTCAGGTTGTAATAAATTAAGAATCATCTTAATGGTTGTAGATTTACCAACCCCATTTCCTCCGATAAAACCTGTGACAAAACCCTTTTTAACCGAGATAGACAGATCTTTTATTTGAAAACCTTTAAAGGTTTTATTGACATGGTGCAGTTCAATAACATTCTCCATTATGTATCCTCCTTGTATAGCATTGTCAGAAGCTCTTTCAATTCTGGTAACTTTATTCCGATTTCTTTGCTGTTTTGAATGACAGCTGTTAATTGTTCTTCTATTGCCTGCATTTTTCTTTCTCGTATCATTTCGTTATTCTGTTCTGAGACGAATGAGCCTTTTCCGACAATAGAGAAAATAAACCCATTCTTTTCAAGCTCTTCATATGCCCGTTTCGTTGTAATGATACTAATATTTAAATCCTTCGCTAACTGCCTCATTGATGGCAATGCCTGTCCTGCTTGTATTTCATTTGTCAAAATATGCTTTTTAATCTGGACATAAATCTGCTCATAAATAGGCTCTTTGGAATGATTGGAAATAATGATTTGCATGCAAAAACCTCTTCTTATTAATTATTGTATATATACTTTATATACAATATACACATAGGTGGATTATTTTGCAATAGGTATTTTGTAAAAAAATATAGTATCAGATTGATTGGGTGAGACCAGACAAAAAACAAAAAGTTAAAAATAGGTAAAGGCACTTACTTATAAAAGAGTACATACATAATGTATTCAGAGAAAGAAGCAATCAGTGATATAGGGACAGGATCATTAACAATTACGTCTAAAACATGAAGAATCACTGATGAGGTAATATTCTGGGAGGTGAAATAGTTGAGTAACAGCGAAATCAGTAAAACATCGGCTAAAATCATCGATATGCTTGTTGGGTCTACACTAAAGAAACACAATGCTCAAATAGATAGTCAACAACTCAGTGCAGAGGAAAAAGCGCAAATTAAATCACTTGTTGAAGAATTAAAACAAAGTGTGGAGTCACTCAAGACAAAGTCTGCGGATGATAGTGAAAAATAGTCATATATATCATTTTTAATATTACAGAAATCTATGGTTACTAGCCTTTGCAACAAGATTACTACGGCATATATATAACTATATAAAAAAAAAGGAGTGTTACTATGCCAGAATTAAGATATGTAACTGCAAGACCAGTGAGTTATAAAGGAAATGATAATCATTATTCAAGTCATCATTCTCATTCCAATCATT
>NZ_ML762451.1:0-18032 GCF_009498735.1 Gracilibacillus oryzae | reverse complement strand
AATGCACTTGATCCTAAATGCTGCCACCCATTTGATGACGATACTGATACGCAAGATGCAACTCAGGAGATTAAGTCTGTACAAAAGTCATACGAGTCTATTATCGTTAAAGATTCCTGTGATGTAGAAATTTCTACAACAGATACGCAAGCTGCTGTAAACGTACAAGTAGGCCTGCAAGCTGCTATTGCTTTAATTATCAGCATTTCTATTGCAGATGGAGACACAGCTGACAGCGTTACTCAGGACTTGTTTGAGAAAATTAAATCAAGCCAGGTAAATAAACAACACACGTATATAGAAAATTCACGTGGTGTTAAAGTAACAACAACAGATACAGATGTTGCGGTAAACGCTCAAGTATTGTTACAAGTGTTACTTGCATTGATTGCACGCTTAGACATTTTGTAAGTCTTCTATTCAATAAACTAGCAAAAGAGGTCTTCCTATGGCGAAGACCTCTTTTGCTAATCTGGTAAAAATAGTAATAATAAGAGATGAGAAGGTAAACTATCATACTTTCCCAGAAGAGGATTTGTTCCACAGATGAACTAGACTTTACCCAAATAGCTTCTTGTTATATTTGGCATAACTATTTTCCCATTGCTGCTATATTTCTCAAATAACTCCGTTAATGCAGTAATGAAGGGCTTATACTCCTTGTCGGTCTTTTTGGGGGCATAGGAAGCGGGCAAGTACCTGCCCAAAAAACCATCTAAATCAAACGGCAAGTCATTACGAAAATACTTAAAATCATACTTTCCATCTTTATAAAATTGCTCAAATGCAATCGGAGTTTCTTCCATGCCGCCACTAAAACCTTTAAAATTCAGGCAGTATTTTTGGCAAACTTCAGCACTTTGCTTGTTTATATCTGCTGATCTATCCCGGCTATTCCATACAAGCGCCACTTTTGCATCCTGTTTTAGAATCCGTTTACATTCCATTCTGAACTGCTCCATATCAAACCAGTGAAATGCCTGTGCAACTGTTATTAAATCTAGACTATTATCTTTTAACGTTGTATTCTCAGCCGTTGCCTTAACTGAGATAAAACGGGGATCAGGCTTTAACGTTTGGTCTGCTATTGTTCTCATATCATCATTTGGTTCCACTCCAATGACAGTAAATCCCCTTTCAAGGAGTACCCTGCTTAATATTCCAGTCCCTGAGCCAATATCTGCAATAATATCATTCTTATTTATACCAGTTTCAGAAACTAAATATTCAATCCATTCGTGTGGATAGCTTGGACGGTATTTTGCATAAACTTCAGCTTTATCTGTGAATTTATCTGCAGATTTCATTAAACTGTCATCTCCTTTAATTTCTCATTTGTCTTTATAATATTTCTTATTTATTATTATGAATTTCTTCTTATCTAACTTCCAGTCAAAATATCACTTTATTTGAATAGATAACATAAAAAAGGTTTTCCACGAAGTGTAGTTATGGAAAACCTCTCTAACATTTGAATTGTATTCATTTTGCACTTACCGTAATGGATTGTTTCTATATAAACGATGTTATCACAGCGCCAACCGTCTGTAATACCCTAAACGAAAAGATTCAAGTAACTCGAAGAAAGTAAGTGGGGATACAAAAACCCCCACTGATCAAAGTATCACTTTATATTTTTGGATAATAAGGCTCATACCTGGGATTACAATAATATGGCGGCCTTAAACCAATTTTCGGACTGTAAAATGGTTGTTTGTTATCATCATATAATATCTTAACTTTTCCAATCGGTTCGGAAATCAGTAAATAATGAATTTCTGGATTATAATAATATTGCATAACATCACCCCCGTTTTATCACTAAGCACCCTGATAAGTCTCATTTTATATTATGAGATGATCTCCATTTTGAGCCAGTTCATATTATTTTCCTCTAGACAAACACGGCTGGTGCCTAATAGACATAAAGTAATCCATACAGAAATTCAGAGGAGGATTCTTAACTATGTCTGAGAACAGGACTGGTTCCAACGAGTATCCCATGTATCCTAATTATGCTAAGATTACCCGTTATGAAGAAATTCCAGTAACGGTCCCGGAGCAAAGGCAATATCGCCAGCCAGGGGTAGAAGATTTAATGGTACCTAAGCCAATCATTGAAAACCCGAATTATCAAGGTACAGGAAAACTTGAGGGTAAAGTTGCACTGATCACTGGTGGAGACAGCGGGATGGGAGCAGCAGCAGCTATTGCATTTGCTAAAGAAGGAGCGGATATTGCGATTGCTTATTTAGATGAACATGATGATGCGAATCGTACAAGAAAAAGAATTGAGGAACTGGGACGAAGCTGTTTGCTTTTACCAGGGGACTTAAGAGAAAAAGCGCAATGCAAAAGTATTGTGGACAGCACGATAGAGACATTTGGAAAATTAAACGTTTTATGCAACCATGTCGGCATTCAATTCCAGCAATCAGATTTAGAAGACATTACCGACGAACAATTTGATGATACATTTAAAGTCAATATCTACTCCCATTTTTATACAACCAGAGCCGCACTGAAATACTTAAAAGCTGGAAGTTCCATTATTAATACATCATCTGTTGTCACATTTGAGGGGAATGAACTATTGATGGATTATACAGCAACAAAAGGAGCAAATATTGGATTCACACGTGCTCTTGCCAGAAATCTTGCAAAAAAAGGGATAAGAGTTAATGCGGTTGCACCAGGGAAGTTCTGGACACCGTTAATACCATCCAGTTTTTCTGCAGACCAGGTTACGCTTGTGAACAATTTAATGGATCGTCAAGCACAGCCATTTGAAATTGCTCCAACATTTGTTTATCTTGCTTCTGATGATTCGCGATTTGTGACAGGGCAAGTACTTCATGTTAATGGTGGGCAAGTGTTTGGGTAACTAAATTATCACAGGTATTGGCTCTCTCGAAGTTTCTTTCATGAGCAGTGCCCCTCCAATATCTAGCTGATAGAAGTCTTACTCGTTGAAAATGAGAGTAAAATGTTAAGTTTGAATTACCATAACTTTTATACTATACTAATAATTAACAATTTAATAATTGAATCTACTAGGGGAGCATGGAAATGCTGAGAGAGGAATTCGACCCTTTGAACCTGATCTAGTTAACACTAGCGTAGGGAAGTGGAAATGGCAGATTGTTATGGAATCTATTTTTCTATAATTGTATTTAGATATTGCTAGACCCATCCCCTATATTGGTGATGGGTTTTTTTGCATATCCAGGAACAGGGATAGAAAAGACGTATTCTCACATGGGAAATGCAGTTTTCTGAAAAATTAGTAAAAGAGGAGAGGAATACAATGAGTGAACTATTTACAGACCGTTTATGGAAAAGAGTAGAACCCATCTGGCATGCTTATCTGGAACATCCATTTGTGAAAGGACTTGGAGAGGGGACATTAGATCAGGAAAAATTCAAGCATTGGTTGAAGCAGGATTATGTTTATTTAATAGACTATTCAAGGTTATTTGCTTTAGGCAGTGCCAAAGCGGAAGATTTGGAAACAATGACTGTTTTTGCGAAATTACTTCATGGGGTGCTTGATCTGGAAATGGACCTTCACCGCAAATATGCAGCTGAGTTTGGTATATCAGCAGAAGAGTTAGAGAAAACAGAACCATCGGCTATAACAGTTGCCTACACAAGTTATATGTTAAATGTGTCGCAACGGGGAGGGGTAGAAAATGTGATAGCTTCTGTCCTTGCCTGTGAGTGGAGCTATCATTTTATCGGAAAATCACTTGCAAGCTGGCCGGGAGCATTAGACGATAACTTTTACAGCAGTTGGGTAAAGCTTTATTCCTCTAATGAATTTGCTGAACTTGCTGCTCATTGCAAACGGTTAATGAATAAAATTGCAGAGGACAAGCCTGAACAAGAGTTGAAGCGATTAGAAGAGATTGTGATAAGAACAAGTCAATTTGAATATATGTTCTGGGATATGGTGGAGAGCAGAGCAGAATGGCCAGTTAATCAAAAATAGGGGGAGTATCATATGACGAACAGATTATTAGATTTAGTAGATGAACGTGAAAATGAGTTAAAACAGATCCTTGCCGATTTAATTGGCTTCCCAACCGTTAGTCCTCCAGCAAGAAATACCAACGAAATTCAAGCATATATTGCTAATTTTCTAAAACAGCAGGGCTTTGCTACAGATAGTTGGGAGGTCTTTCCGAATGACCCTAATCTTGTTGCAATAAAGAAAGGTAAAGATAACGGTAACTATAATAGTTTGATAATTAACGGGCATATCGATGTGGCGGAAGTCGGCGATGATACCAATTGGTCAGTGCCAGTATTTGAATTAACTGAGAAATCGGGCTATCTCTATGGACGTGGAGTGGCGGATATGAAGGGTGCTGTTGCAGCGACGTTATTAGCAGTTAAGATATTGAATGAGCAAGGTATCCTATTAAATGGCGATTTGCAAATTCAAACAGTTATTGGTGAAGAAGCGGGTGAAGCAGGCACACTATCGTGTATTGAAAAAGGGTACAGTGGAGATTTTGCCCTTGTTGTTGACAGCAGTGACCGGCAAATCCAAGGACAAGGCGGGGTCATTACTGGCTGGATTACCGTAAAAAGTAAAAAAGTGTATCATGACGCGATGAGAGCAGAATTAAATCAATCGGCTTCTTCTCATTATGGTGTCAGTGCAATTGAGAAGATGATGAAAATTATTGCCAGTTTGCGGGATTTAGAAAATCACTGGTCAGAAACGAAAAGTTATCCAGGCTTTAAAAAAGGTACAAATACGATTAATCCAGCAGTTATTGAAGGAGGGAGACATGCAGCATTTGTAGCGGATGAGTGCCGTCTGTGGATTACCGTTCATTTTTACCCAAATGAGAGCTACCAATCAGTGATAGCGGAAATCGAAACACATTTAGCCAATACAATTAGTGATGATCCTTGGTTTGATGATAATCCGCTAAGTTTTCGCTGGGGAGGTAAGTCTATGATAGAGGATCGTGGTGAGATATTCCCTTCAGCAGAGGTAGATAAAACACATCCTGCCATAACCCTTCTGCAAAAAAGTCATGAGCAGACAGCAAAAGGTATTGCTGAAATCGGCATGTCCAAATCTGTGACTGACGCAGGCTGGTTTTATGAAGCAGGCATTCCTGCAGCGATATATGGTCCAGGTAAACTGGAGGAAGCTCACTCAGTCGATGAAAAAATCGAATTAGAAGAGTTAGTATCCTTTACGAAAACATTGCTTACGTTTATTCCTGCGTGGTGCAATAAACTTAAGCTGGACACGGATAATAAACCAAATGAATAGTATAAAGCAGGATGACTCTGAATCTAAGTCTCGCTTTATATAAAAAAAGATAGCATTGAGTAACTTTGTCTGGGCAGTTACAGTTGAAGCAGCTGGTGTGATCGCTGAAAAAATATTTCGACTGTGTAAGTCTAAAAAGGCCTGGTGGGACATAGAGAAAAAGGTTTTCCATAAAAGTAAAAGGGATTGTGCATCATGGTATTCGTTTCCCGTCATGCATAAAACAGATGGTGATAAATCCTTTTAGTTGAAGGGATACTTTCTGCAGGAATGTCTCCCTTTCTGAAGGGATAATACTACATAGGACAGATTCTTCAGGATTGCCAAACTGGTCTGATAAAAAGCAGGTAACCTGGCAATCTTTCGATGGCAGGTCTTTAGATTTTAACTTATATCGCAAGGACAGGCAGTACTTTCCAATGCAAATATCTGAAACTACTCCGTTAAAGCGTACTTCCAGTGTTTGCAAATCTGTGGTATTCCAAGTCTTTTCCTCACCGTTTGAAAGAATAATGGGAGCTTTTCCATTTATGATAATTTCCATATAGTCACACCCGAAAATATGGGACACAGTGACGGTGCCGGAAACAGTTAAATCTCCGTTTGCTTGCCATAAAAGTGCCCTTTCGCCACATAATAATTCTATATTTCCACAGACTTTATCTGTTATATATTGAGGGCAATTCAATTGCTTCGTTATTTGCAGCTCAGCAGGTTTAGTGATCCAGTCGATTAATTTTGTTACATTAATAAAATGCTTTTCCATATCCTTGTGCAATATTATACCCCCTTTGCTGTAAATTGCTTTATAATTATCGTATGCGGATATTGAGAAAATTCTAATAAAGATCATCGGCAAGAAGTGTACCTTGCCAAAAGTTTTCTGTATGTTCTGATAATCTTTACCCGATTATCGTGGACTTGTCTGGATTTAATAAAAGAAAAGAGGTATTTATTTGGTAAAGAAAAAGCAGCACAAAAAAATAAATAAGTTAAGAATAATACGAAGAGCAATTTTAATTATTATTGGCGGTTTTATTACAGCATATGGACTGGAAGCAGTGCTGATTCCGAACAATGTATCAGATGGCGGCGTCACAGGTCTTAGTATCGTAGGATCACAATTGATCGGTTTTCCATTAGGTGTATTAATAGCTGTTTTGAATATCCCGTTCGTATTTTTAGGATATAAGCAGATTGGAAAAAGTTTTGCGATTTATTCTGTGCTTGGTATTATCTCATTGGCGGCTGGTACAAGTGTAATGCATCACATTCCTGCAATCATTCAAGGTGATACGCTGTTAGTAACAGTTGTTGGCGGGATAATTATTGGTTTTGGAATGGGTATTGCCTTACGTAATGGAGGGGCACTGGACGGCATTGATATGTTGGCAGTCTTACTTTCCCGTAAATTGCCTTTTGGGACAAGTGATCTTATTTTATTCTTAAACCTGTTTGTATTTATCGTTGTTTCCACCGTATTTGGATTACAAGGAGCCTTTCTTTCAGGTATTGCTTATTACATTGCGTCCAAAGTTATTCATATAGTAGAAGAAGGACTTAGCGGCTCGAAAATGTTTAAGATCATTACCAATGCTCCTGAATTAATGGTAGAAACAGTAAGGGACCGTCTCGGACGAAGTGCAACCTATAACATTGTACGCGGCGCTTATTCTAATGAAGAGTTTAAAGAAATTACATGTGTAATCAATCGTTTAGAAGAAAGTAAAATGAAGGAAATCATCCAGGAAATAGATCCAGGAGCTTTTGTTACTGTTTACGATGTAGCAGAAGTAAGAGGCGGAAACTTCCGCAAAATTAATATTCATTAAAGTCCATGAAGAAACAGGGCAATAAAAATTTTAAAAGAAGGGATTCCCGCAGAGAGGCGGAACCCCTTCTTTTTTGCATTTTGTATCACAAATGTAAGGTAAAGAAGAAGGAGAGTTGTTGATAAAAGTTAACAGTAGACAGCTATTCCTTCAGTGCTTAGAAAAAATTACCGAAACCAGGAATGGAGGGCTTTTTCAGTTACCCCGCACGCTATGGTCATCTTTTATTGTTTTAATTCATTGAAAAGGTGGTATCGGTAAAAGTAATACAATTGCATAAAAGGAGAATTATCATGAACAAGAAAAATATCTTTAAAAGCTGGAAATTAATTGATTTCCGCATCTTCTTACCATCTTTACTTTTTATCATCGCTATTTGTATTCCTTTCTCCTTCTATGAATCCGAATCATTGGAATTATTGAATGCTATCTTTGATAAAATTGTGGAAGTATTTAGCTGGGGTTATATTTGGTATACGATTATTCTGTTAGGGGCAGGTTTATATTTATCATTCTCCAAGTATGGAAATATCGTTTTTGGAGATCCAAATGAAAAGCCAAAACTTTCCTTGTTTGAATATGCTTCGATATTGATCGCGATGGGGCTCGGCTCGACAATTATGCGTACAGGAATGGTGCAATGGACGCAAGTAGCTAATAATCCGCCATTTGGTGCGGCAGCTGGATCCCAGGAGGCATTATTATGGGGGAATGCATACAGTATGTTCCTTTGGAGCTTTCAGGTTTTTGCGATATTCGTAATGGCTGCACCTGCCATGGCGTATATTTTGCATGTAAAAAAACGTCCATTAATGAGAATTTCGGAGGCCTGCCGCGTTATTTTTGGTGACAAATTCACAGACGGTATTGGCGGCAAGGTGCTTGATGTATTTTTCCTTATTAGTATTTTATCAGGTGCTGCTGTTACATTAGGACTTGGTACTCCAATCATAACAGCTAATTTATCCAGTCTCTTAAATATTGAAGTGACATTTGGCTTAACAATGACCGTTACGATAATATGGGTCATTCTTTTCTCCATCAGTGCCTACTTAGGGATTGAGAAAGGAATAAAACGGCTGAGTACAATAAACATTTATATAGCAGGCGGGTTAGCTCTATTTATTCTGATTGTCGGGCCAGGTGTCTTTATTCTTGATTATTTCACTGATACAGTCGGTCACTTATTTAATAATTATTTCAAATTATCGTTTTATACAGATTCTGTTGCCATGCAATCATCCAATCATATTAAGAGTCATATGATTTTCTGGTTTGCTTACAGTGCGACATGGGCAATGCTTCACAGTGTGTTTGCCGCTAAAATTTCAAAAGGCCGTACAGTAAGAGAAATGATTTTGACCTATTTGTTAGCACCAACACTGCTTTCATGGGTTGCAACAGGTATTCTTGGTGGTTTAGGGGTTCATCGTTACTTGACAGGTGAAGTGAATGTATTAGATATCGTAAATGAGGCAGCGGCACCAGTTAATGTCATCCCGGATATCTTAAATACCCTGCCATTGTCAGGAATCATAATCGTCCTTTTTGTGATTGTCTCGATGATCTTCTTAACGACAACATTGGATTCGACAACCTATACGATTGCTGCTTACACTAGTAAAAGAGATATGAGCAAATTTGAACCATCTCGTAATTTACGCATTATTGTTGCAGCGATTATAACGATCGTAGCACTAATTTTAATGCAAATAGGAGGACTTGCTCCTCTTGAAGTAATATCTGGCATGATGGGACTTCCGATTATTATCATTCAATTTCTAACGATCTATGCTGCGAAGAAGATGATGGATCAGGATAAAGCATGGTTGTATAATGTGAGGAAAAAATAGAAATGATTACAATGGAAGAACCTGAGACATAACTAAAATAGTTAGTCTATAACCGAACAATAAATATGCAAGTGTGTCATTCAATACTGTACTAATATAGATAGTGCTAGCTAATCGCTGGGGGAAAATACTCGCTTTCCATGGGCACGGCTTCAACTAACTTGGTAAAGAAGGTCACTTTACCAAGTGGATTTTCAGCTCGTGCTGTTCCCATTGGAGTCTCGCATTTTCCCCCAGCTTTTCATGGTTTTCTAGACTAATAAGTGGAACGATTATCATCATGCAAAGACAGCATCATATGAGGTAAACTTGGGCACGATCATTTATTCCATTGAAAGTCTCTCTTCCAAAGCAGGAACCTGAGATAATTAGAGATAAAGATAAATCCAGTCAGGATACAAATAATCCGGACATTTTTGTCCCATCATCTTTGTTTTTTTAGTATCCATACTTTACACTTGAATTTTCTGCAAAAGTTGCTGACATATGCATTTTGTTTCCACTTTTGTTGAAATAGGCGTATGCTAATATTTAGGGACACGAAATAATTTAAAAAGAAGGGGTTCACCATTATAGATCAAGAGCAACTGGCTAAACGGAATTTGAAGATCATGTGGTTTGCAAACTTTTTTATCGCTGCAAGTATGACAATGGTCATACCATTTTTATCATTATATATTGAAACATTGGGCAACTATTCTGATCCATTTGTCCAGAAATGGTCGGGATGGGTATTTGCTGTCACTTTTCTTACTGCATTTATTGTATCACCGATTTGGGGAAGGTTTGGTGATAAGCATGGTCGAAAAAAGTTTCTCGTTCTTGCAGGATTCGGACTGGGAATCTGTGTATTTTTTATGGGCTTTGTGACCAATGTATATCAACTATTTATTCTAAGATTAATTATGGGTTTTTTCTCAGGATTTATTTCCATGTCTCAGGCATTTATCTCCACCCAGACGCCTAAACATATTGCAGGTAAAGTACTGGGAACATTACAAACAGGAAATGTAACAGGAAGCTTATTAGGTCCATTACTTGGCGGAGTGTTAGCAGATGTAATCGGTTATGGTGCGACTTTTCAGCTAACTTCCATTACTTTGTTTGCAGCAGCCTGCTTTGTGTTATTTGGGGCAAGA
This sequence comes from Gracilibacillus oryzae, assembly GCF_009498735.1. Taxonomy (GTDB): domain Bacteria; phylum Bacillota; class Bacilli; order Bacillales; family Amphibacillaceae; genus Gracilibacillus; species Gracilibacillus oryzae. Next base: position 7,912 of record NZ_ML762451.1, on the reverse strand, counting down.
GAAACAAGGTTAGACACTGCAAACCATACACCAAGATCTTATTCATCCTTAGAAGTGCTAAAACACGTTACTCTCAACCCAGTGCTGGTTATGGTCATGATTGTTTCCATGTTCGTTCAAATCGCCAATTTCAGTATTCAGCCAATCTTATCCTTGTATGTGACAGAAATACATGGCCCGGTAAGTATCGCCTTTTTCTCAGGGCTTGCATTCTCGGCTGCCGGTCTTGGTAATCTGCTTATGGCTAGAAATTGGGGGAAATTAGCAGATCATATTGGTTATGAGAAAGTATTAATATTACTCCTGTTTTTGTCTGCTGTATTCTTTTTTCCAGGAGGACTGGTTAATAATATAACGCAATTAATTATCATCCGCTTTTTATTAGGAATGGCGATTGGAGGGATTATTCCGATCAGAACAGCCTATATCCGTCAAGTAACACCACTAAATATCCAAGGAGAAGTGCTTGGCTATAATACAAGCATTCGCTTTTTAGGTAATATTATTGGTCCAGTAATAGGAGGATGGATAGCCGGTTTATATAATATAGCCACAGTGTTTTACTTTAGTAGTGGAATTTTGCTGGCTAGCGGAATTATATTGATAATTACGGTGAAAAGACAAGAAAAAAATGAAGGGAAAGAAAATTTAATTAGAAATATTTAAAGATGTGCATCTCTTAAAAATGGGGACAAGCCATCTTCTTTTAGCAACATATCAGGATGCATAACGCTATGATAAAAAGAAAACAATGGGTGATACTAAGGAGAAGTATCAGGATCCGTTTAAAGGGGTTTTTACGTTGGAATCAATATGGCTGGAATATGCTTGGACATTATTAATATTAATCGGTTTAGAAGGTTTATTGTCTGCAGATAATGCTCTTGTACTTGCAGTGATCGCTAAACATTTACCTGACGATCAGAAGAAACGTGCGATTAATTACGGGATATTTGGTGCTTTTGTATTTCGTTTTGGTGCATTATTTGTTATTTCTTATATTGCGAATGTTTGGCAAGTACAAGCAATCGGTGCACTTTATTTAATTTATCTTGGTTTGAAACACATTATTCCGAAGTCAAATAATGTAACGGATGGGGATACAGAAAAAGAAGAAAAGGCGGCAAAAGGTAAAGGATTTTGGCCAACGGTTGGTTTAATTAGCTTAGCAGATCTTGCTTTTGCCATTGACTCCATTCTTGCTGCTGTTGCCCTTGCATTGGCATTGCCGGATTCACCGCTGCCTGAGTTTGGCGGAATGGACGGTGGAAAATTTATTATTATTTTACTTGCAGGAATCTCTGGCCTTATTCTCATTAAATTTGCGGCAACCTGGTTTGTTACACTGCTCGATGCCAGACCAGGGTTAGAAACAACTGCCTACGCCATTGTTGCATGGGTAGGAATTAAGCTTGCGGTTATTACATTATCTCATCCCAAAGTTGGCATACTGGATGAGCATTTTCCACATGGTACGCTATGGACGGTCACGTTCTGGACTGTCTTACTTTTAATAGCGATAGGCGGCTGGTTTTTGTCTGGGAAAAAATCTAATCAAGGATAATGGAAAGATGACTGTCCCTTCAGTTGAATAACCGCACGGGACAGTCATCATATTTTCTTCCTAAGGGATCTTAACAACTAGTTCGTAAATTGCCTTCCTATGTTGCCAGTTTTTCTTTTTCGCTGGAATACTGTTACAAATGCAGAAAAGATGACAAGGGTAATACCTGTAATCTGTAATAGGGTTAGCGAATCTCTAAATATAAGAACTCCAACAAGAACAGCAACAATTGGCTCCATTGCTCCAAGAATCGCTGCTTTGCTTGATTCAATAGATACTAGTCCAAATGTATAAAGAAGATAAGCGAAGATGGTTGAAATGACCGAAACACCAATGATGCTATTCAGTACATCTCCTTGTTGGATGATATCAGCTTTCTTCCACACACTGCTAGTTGGAAAAATAAACAAACTCCCCATCATCAGAGCATACACCGTAATTGTTAAAAAGTTGTAGTGCTGACTGACGAATTTCCCAATGATACTATATAGAGCACAAAAAAATGCGGATAAAAGTCCCAAAAGGATAACTTGAAACGATAATACGGTGTTGCCAATAGGGATGAGCTGAATAGCTAATGCACAGCCAAACAGAATAAGGCATAGTGATAAAACTTTTCTTTTGGTAACTTTTTCTTTGAATAGGATACTTGACAGAATGGTAACAAATATTGGAGATGTATATAGTAAGACAACTGCGATAGATAAGGATGCCTGATCCATTACGGTAAAATAACACCAATTAAAAATTACAATACCAAGGACCCCTAATCCGAAAAAATACGGGAGATGTTTGAGGTTGACTTTTAAATATCTCGGTGCAAATAAGCTTAATAAGATAACTAAAATAAGTGTAGAACATGTGAGCCGGATTGCTACGATTTCCCATGCTGTAAAACCATGATTATAAAGGGACTTGACGAAAATTCCTGTTAATCCCCAAAAGCTTGCGCCGATGATGGCCAGCAAATATGCTGAATAATTTCTCATACTTTCACCTTCTTTTCTCTCTATTTTTCAAGGTTTCTGTATTGTCAATTGCTTGCATTATAACACATATATTGTGATAGTGAATAGTAACAAAAGGAATCCTGGAATAAGAAAAATTAAAAATAGAATGTGCTTCTTTTCCCAAGTGTAATCTTGTTATTAATGGTTAATTATAAGGGGTAAATAGAGGAGAGGAGGTCGTGATTAATGAAGATTAGAATTGAGATCCAGTATCATATCCCTAAAGGTTTGAAAACGGTATTGAATACAGCGTTTATGAGTATAGAACATGCCATTTCCCTAGCAGAAGATTTAATGAAAATTAATCGCATCAAAGAACTGACTTTTTTTGATTCGAATGAAAGCAGCTGGACGTTGAAGGAAATGAAAAAATACGTAGAATCGTTAAAAGAAGAGCCTTATGATGTCTGCTTATACTTTGATGGCGGCTTTGACCATGAAACATGGCAGTCAGGACTTGGATGTGTGATCTATTATAAGCAGAATGAAGCATCTTACCGGATAAGAAAAAATGCGTTAGTTGATCAATTAACATCAAATAACGAAGCAGAATATGCTGCTCTGCATTTCGGACTGAAGCAGCTGGAAGAAATGGGGGTGCACCATTTACCTGTTACCATCAAGGGTGATTCAAAAGTGGTGATTAACCAATTGACAGACGAATGGCCGTGTCTTGAAGAAACGCTGTCTCAGTGGATTGACCGAATAGAATTATTGACAGATAAATTAGGTGTGGAACCGATCTATGAGGTGATTTCAAGGAAAAAGAATCAAGAAGCAGATCATCTTGCAACACAGGCATTAAGGGAGATAGAAATATCGAGCAGGAGTGAGGGGTGAAGAGAAAAAGGCGAAATCCAGTAAGATTAGGATTTCGCCTTTTTTTATACTAGTGAGTAAGGAGGAGTTTTATGCATCTGATTTTTAGTATCTAATTACTCCACAATTCTACTTTCTCTTTAATAAGGTTCGTATATTCTTCCTCTGCTTTTTCAATATTGATACTTTCTAGTGAGGACATAAATTCATCCCAAACAGAATCAAAATTAGCAGGGGTTGTTAAGACAGCTTCTGGAACCATCTTTTTGGTAATATCCAAAGCACGCTGATTGAGCACTTGTAAATCTGAATTGGCAGGGATAGAGATATTATAGGCTGCTCCCCACGGTTTAACAGGAAAGTCATCAGCGGTTGGATAGGCGTCTTTCCATAGTTCCATATCATAAGCAGCTAACACTTCTTTTTCGATCTCAGTTTGATTCTGGATCGCAATCTCACGAGTGTTTACTGTATAAGTCTGCCCAGTTGAATCAAGTACACCATCGCCATAGCGTGGAGCAAAGCGAGCGAAGTTATAGCCAATTCCCGTATTCTTTAAATAATCTTTGTCACTGTTACGCTTATCCCATTCATCTTGAGGAATCACGCGCTTTCCATCAACAATATCATAATGTTCGCCCTCAATACCCCAATTCATCATAATCTGTGTTTCCTCTGATGCCAGGTAGTCTAAGAATTTAATCGCCCGGACTGGATCTTCACAATCTTTACTTATACTGATTCCCCAACCTGCTTGTAATCCAATACTCTGGTAAGAATGATTGACATAGTCTTCACTTAAAGTAACAGGATATACACCATACATTCTATCTGTCAATCCCGCTTCACGTAATGCTTCCTGCCCGCTGTTCATCATATAATCAGGTCCAATGGTTGCAAGAACTCTCCCTGATGCCAGCTTTGCATCGTATTGATCACTTTTCTGCACAAATGTTTCTGGATCAAGTAATCCTTCATTATTTAAATCATTGTACCATTGGAAAACTTCTTTCTCGATCGGTCTGCGGTAATGTAATGTAGCCTCATATGTTTCTGGATCAATATAGTATTCGCCATCGTCTCCAGCCCCTGTCATCATAAAGCCTGAATTAAGAAAAGAGGCTTGAATTCGCCAGCTGTCTGTATTCATTGTAAGTCCAATTGTTTCCTGCCCGTCAATTTGTGGATGCAATTCTTTATATTCACTAATGATATTTTTTAAGTCATCAAGTGTTCTTAATTCAGGATATCCTAATTCTTTCATAACAGCATGCTGTACCCATGCTCCGTATCCAGGTGACATTGCCTGGTTATCAATCGCTGCAGTAGTCAGAACGTAAATGGATGGATCATCCTCACTCCATTTTAAACGATTAATCCCGTCCCCAAGCATTTTTTGCAGGTTGGGTGCGTGTTCTTCGATTAATGGTAATAAGTCAATTAACGCGCCTGCATCAACTAACTGCCCAGCTCCCTTTGATACAATTAAATCAGGATATTCCCCACTGGCAACCATTAAAGGAATCTTCGTTTGCCCACCTTCGATATCAAATTCTGGTTCAAGGGTAACACCAGTATCTTCTTTAATTTTGCGACCAACTGGAGTGTCCATATCATCAACCCAATCAGGATTGGTATCAGAATCAAACAAAGTAAAGGTTACAGGTTCTAAGCCATCAGTTTCCGTATTTTCTGCAGAGTTATCAGTTGTCTCCTGTTCCGTACCTGTGTCATTTGAAGCCTCCTCATCTGAGCCCTGACACCCAGCTATGACAAATAATAAACCAATGATAAAGACAAATTTTACTAATTTCTTACCAATTGCCATCTTAATATTCCTCCCTTTTTCAATTTGTTTAGCACATTGCTAACCATAATCTCCCTTTATTGTATAAACAGGACGATGCCTGAAGATACCTGAAAGTACTTATTGTTTCACTGCACCTAATGTCATTCCTTGAATAAAGTAGCGTTGCACAAAAGGATAGACAAGAATAATCGGGATGACGGTCACCATCGTAATTGCCATTTTGATCGACTCAGGTGAAACCATATTTGCTTGCTGCTGATCATTTGGCCTCATTAAATTAGCATCTTGGCCGCCACCCATTGTGGTATTATCCAGAATTTTCATCAATTCATATTGCAATGTAGTCAAATTGGCATTCATACTGTTGTAGAGATAAGTGTCAAACCATTGATTCCATTGTCCGACAGCAACAAACAAGGCAATTGTTGCTAATACCGGTTTACATAATGGCAACATAATCCGATAAAAGATGGTAAAATCATTGGCTCCATCCATTTTTGCTGACTCTTGAAGGGAAAATGGCAGGCTATCCATAAATGATCGAATAATAATAATATTGAAAGCGCTAACTAAACCTGGTAAAATATAAACCCAGAATGAGTTAATTAATCCTAAATCCCGAATAAGCATATAGCCGGGGATCAAACCACCTGAAAAATACATCGTCAGAACAATGGCTGTTGAAACAAAACCTCTTCCTTTAAAATCTCTTCTGCTGAGTGTGAATGCAACCATTGCCTGAATGAATACCCCGAGTACTGTTCCAATGACTGTCCGTAATACCGAATTAACAAATCCTGTGACTAAATTATCGTACTTTACAATTTCCAGATAGTTGTTCAATGTGAATTCTCTTGGCCATAAATAGATACCGCCACGAATAGTATCTGTCGAATCATTTAATGAGATGGCCAGTACATTCAGGAAAGGATATAAAGTGACGATAATGACGCATGTTAGAAATGAGTAATTAATAAATTCAAAGAGCCTGTCTCTAAATGTTAATCTGTGAATCATTATCCTTTTTGTCATGTCCGCTCCTCCTACATTACGCTTTGATTCGAATATCGCTTAAAGATACCATTGGCAAGGAATAATAAGATAATACTAACAACAGAATTAAATATGCCTATCGCAGTACCGTATGAAAATTGACCTAAGCCAATTCCGTAGTTGAGCGCATATAAATCTAGAACTTCAGCATAATCCACTACGAGGGGGTTGCTTAATAGCATCTGTTTCTCAAAACCGATTTGAATAAGATGACCAATGTTGAGGATTAAAACTACTAATATCGTCGGTCTGATTCCAGGTAAGGTAATATGCCAAATTTGACGGAATCGTCCGGCACCATCTACTTTTGCAGCCTCATACAGCTGAGGATCTAAACCAGCAATAGCAGCTAAGAAAATAATCGCGTTCCAACCCATTTCTTTCCATATATCTGATATTGTCACAATCCCCCAGAACCACTTTTCTTGTGCCATAAATTGATAAGGACTATCAATAATTCCTAATCCCATTAATAAATCATTGATAATTCCACCGTCTGTCGAAAGCATCTTCGTTACAATACCTGCTACAACCACCCATGATACGAAATGCGGCAAATAAGTAACCGTTTGGGTAATTCTCTTGAACATGGAGTGACGTACTTCATTTAACAAAACAGCAAAAATAATAGGAATGGTAAAACCGAATAAAAGTCCAAGGAAACTCATGGCTAACGTATTTCGTAACACCATATAAAAACGTTCATCCTGGAATAATGTAATAAAATGTTCCAATCCGACCCATTCCTGTTCAAGAAAAGAAAGACCTGGTCTGAAATTTTGGAAGGCCATAGTCCAACCCCAAACAGGAAGGTAATTAAAAACAAAAACCCAAGCAACAAAAGGTAGTGACATCGCATATAACAGCTTTTGGTTTTTGACGTGTTTCCAGAATCGGTTCATTCTGCTTTCTCCTCTTGTATGCGCTTTCTCTTTTGCTGTTTCCATATAACCCCTCCTTTTTTAAAATGATAACGTAATCACTAACTGGAAAAAACCTGAATAATTAAATCAAAATTCATATAAAAAATAAAGGTGTAAATGGATAGTGCCAGTTTTTCTTATACTTTACTAAGGCGGGTGACTTTTTCGGTAAAAATGGAACAAAAGTGGTTTGTCCTATTTTTGCATGGATAAATGCTTGTTTTAATGACCAAAAAAAGAGAAAGAGCTGAAGGCATTCGCAGAGGGTCTGAATGCCTTGGCGCCAGCCCCAATCATTGCTGAAGGTATTCGCAGAGGAACTGAATGCCTTGGCGCCAGTCAAGATCGTTGCTGAAGGCATTCACAGAGGTTCTGAATGCCTTGACTCCAGCAAGAACGTTGCTGAAGGCATTCACAGAGGGTCTGAATGCCTTGACGCCAGTCAAAATCGTTGCTTAAGGCATTCACAGAGGTTCTGAATGCCTTGACTCCAGCAAGAACGTTGCTGAAGGCATTCACAGAGGGTCTGAATGCCTTGACTCCAGCAAGATCGTTGCTGAAGGCATTCACAGAGGTTCTGAATGCCTTGACTCCAGCAAGAACGTTGCTGAAGGCATTCAGAGGTGATCTGAATGCCTTGGCACCAGCCCCAATCGAGTCAAGTCCTTTTTTATGTGTAAATATAGATACAATGTTAACAACCTAATTCACATAATACATATTTGTTCTTTTA
>NZ_ML762450.1:44602-52547 GCF_009498735.1 Gracilibacillus oryzae | reverse complement strand
CACACCATAAAAAAGGTGTTAAAGAAATTTTGAGAAAACAATAGTATTTTAAAGATATTTGAATTATATAGAGGGAGAGAATGATATGAAGAAAGTATTGGTTTTCTTTTCTATTATCGCTGTGACGCTCGTTCTTGTAGCGTTTGGAAACTCTGTTCTAGGTTCTAGTGAAGAGGAAGCGATGCAGTTTTATGTGTCAGGGGATACCATTGAAGGCTCGGCTCTGACGAAAATGTCAAAAAAGTATACAGAAGAAACTGGTGTGAAAATCGAAGTGGTAGATGTCCCGTATAGTGACATGATCACCAAACTTAATAACATGATACGTGCTGAACAACCACCTGCCTTAGCGCGAGTGACTGGATTTAATCCAGGATGGCGGGGAAGTTTACTGGATTTGCAGGAAGTTGCAGAGAAAAATAATGTAAGAACAGAATTAGGAATCACCGTAGATGACCAACTGGTTGCTCCGCCTCTTGATCTCACTGCAGTCGGAATGTTTATCAATGTTGATTTATTTGAAGAAGCTGGTGTCACCTTTCCAACCAGCGAAGATAACATTTGGACATGGGACGAATTCCTTTCTAAAGTAAAGACCGTTAAAGAAAACACAAATGCGAAATATGGAATGGTAATGGATAATTCCGAACACCGGTTAAATGCCTTTCTTTATCAGCATGGCAGTAAAGGTTTTTACCGTGAAGATGATCAATATACAACAAACCCTGAAACAAAAGAGGCTTTGCAGAAATTTGTTGAGTTAAATAATAGTGGTATGATGCCGAAGTCAGTATGGACGGCCAGTGAAGATCCGGCATTTATGTTCAAAAGTGGCTTAGTACCTGCCTATATGTCTGGTTCATGGCAAATAACAGATTTCGCTTCCAATATTAAAGATTTTGAATGGAAAGCTGTCTACATGCCATATGAAGAGGAACGGTCAACAAATCTGGGCGGAAACTATTTAACCGCATTTAAAGGCTCAGGTTATGAGGAAGAAGCGAAGAAGTTCATTGACTGGTTATATCAAAAAGACAATTACGAAGAATTAGCTTCTCTTGGCGGATACCTTCCTGTTGTGGAGGATGCAGATGTGGAATATAACTTAGCACCAGAAGTCTATGAATTATATAACAATGAAATTGAGGCTTCAGCTGAAGTTGCTAATGTGCAGCGAAATAAACTTGTCAGAAAACAGCTTGTAGCAAAAAGAAGTCTTAAAGATGTGCTTGCAAATGAGATGATCAACACATTAAATGGCCAACAAAGCCTTGATAAAGCAATTGAAAATGTGGAATCTCAAATGACAGAAACCTATATTGAATAATCTCTGATTAATAGCGACCTGTCCTGGTCGCTATTTCAGACACTACATATAACAACAACAGAATAGATTACAGGAGGTAAAGGAATTGAGGAAAGCGAATCAAAAATGGGCATTTCTATTTATATTTATTAATCTAGCTTTATTTCTATTATTTTTTGCATGGCCGGCAGCATTTGGTGTCTATTACTCTTTTACCGATTATAACGGAAACGTGTCATCCTTTGTCGGATTAGCCAACTATATCGAGTTATTCCAGGATACAAGCTTCTACAAATCATTATGGAGAACCTTCCTTTATACTTTGTTAGGCGTCCCTTTCATTGTGATAACATCACTATTCATCTCCGTTCTGCTTGTAAGCAAGCATACAAAAGGAAAAAATGTCGCGAAGGTAATTTTCTTCCTTCCGTGGCTTGTTTCACCAATTGTAGTAGGGGTATTGTGGAGATGGATGTTTGGCGAAAGCTTTGGCTTCATTAACTATGTGATTCAGCTGATCGGCGGTGATCCTGTACCATGGTCGTCTGATGGAACATTCGCCTTTTTAGTTGTTTTATTTGCAACAGCTTGGATGCATGTGGCATTTAATATGCTTCTATTCATCGGGGCACTGATCGCTATACCGAAGACCTTGTATGAAGCGGCTGAAGTAGATGGCGGAACAGGCTGGCAGAAATTCTGGTACATAACATTGCCATCTATCAGGCCTACAATGTTTTTAGTCGTTTTGTTGGCTGTGTTTAATTTAATGAAGGAATTTCCGATGGTACAGGCACTGACAAATGGGGGGCCTGGGACAGATACCACTTTTCTTGTACAGTATATCTATGAAACTGGTTTTAATCAGATGCGAGTAGGATATGCCAGCGCAGCCTCTATGGTACTGTTTGTCCTGCTTCTCGTATTTTCCCTGCTTCAATTCAAATTTACAAAAGGGGGGAAAGTAAATGACTAAATTACATGATCGCGTCTCTACTATATTATTAACAACCGCTCTTTATATTGTGGCGGCAATGTATCTTTTTCCGATTCTCTGGCTTTTGTTAAGTTCATTAAAGCCTGGCAGTGATTTATTTTCTTTTCCGTTGAACTTCTTCCCGGAGAATCCGACACTCGAAAATTATTCCTACTCATGGGAAACAATGGAATTCATCAAATATTTTGTAAATACGTTGTTTGTTGCTATTGTGACAACAGTATTAACCGTGATTGCAAGTGCCACATGTGGTTATGCACTTGCAAAATATAATTACAAATGGCTTGGTGTCTTTTTCATTTGTATATTGGCGACAACGATGCTTCCGACAGAGGTTATCATGAACCCGACATTCTCGGTTATTCTCAACCTTGGATTGTATGACAGTTTGGCTGGTTTGATTATTCCTTCCATTAATACAGCAACGGGAATTTTCATGTTCCGCCAGTATTTTATGAGTGTGCCTGATGATTTACTGGAAGCGGCAAGAATGGATGGCGGGAATGAAGGGGTAATCTTCTTCAAACTTATGCTGCCGATTGCAAAGCCTGTTATCATCACACTGGCTATCTTCTCTTTCCAGTGGAGATGGAATGACTATATCTGGCCATTAATCGTACTAAGTGATCCTGACAAATATACTGTGCAAATCGCGCTAAGAAGTATTGTCGGTGCAGATAATATCGACTGGGTTCTGCTCCTGTCATCATCTATTATCTCACTAGTGCCAATGATTTTAATTTTCATCGTTTTCCAGCGATATATTATGGATACCGGATCTACCTCCGGATTGAAAGGATAAGAAAGGGGACAGATTTTTGTCCCCTTTTTGTGTGTCGCGGGTAATTGCGTATTGGATATAATAAAAATAGGGAAGTTTTCTATATATTGTGGAGAGCTTATTTTATGTCAAAATCAACGGTTCAGTAACTGCAGGTTTGTCGGTAGAAAACTTTTTAAGAACAAATCTAGATTGGAGTAGCCATAGATTTGTTGATAAAAACTATTTTAAGAACAAATCTAGACTAGAGTACCCAAAGATTTGTTGATAAAAATCATATTAAGAACAAATCTAGACCAGTGCAGCCCGAGATTTGTTCATAAAAACCATTTTAAGAACAAATCTTGACTAGGGTACCCAAAGATTTGTTGATAAAAACCATTTTAAGAACAAATCTCGACCAACACGCTAAAGATTTGTTGCTAATATTACCTCTTCCTACTCTTAGGAATTGAAAGTCTTTTAATGTAAACTGAGACTTCCGCGGGATTTGAGGCCTAATCAAAATCCCGCAGGAAGCGCAGTTATTCCACCGAAACGTATTCCTTAGAACCGCACCAATTATCCTTTAATCCCCGTAATTGCAACACCTTCAATAATCTGTTTTTGTGAAAAGATATAAACAATAAGCACAGGAATGACGGAAATAACCGTTCCTGCCATCATTAGCGGCCAGTTTGCTGTGTACAATCCTTTAAAGGAGTTTAAAAGAATAGGGACAGTGAATTTTTCTGGTGTGTTTAAATAGATTAATGGATCAAGGAAGTTGTTCCAAGATTGCAAGAATGTGAAGATTGCGATTGCTGCAAGTGCTGGACGAATTAATGGCAGAATAATATTCCAATAGATTCGTACATAGCCGGCTCCATCCATGATTGCCGCTTCTTCTAATTCTCTCGGAATCCCCATAACAAATTGCCTTAGTAAAAATACAGCAAATGCGTTGAATAATGCACCAGGCACAACAAGGGAGAGGTGTGTGTCAAGCCAGCCGAGCTGATCCATTACTAAATATAAAGGAATCATGGTTACCTGTTTTGGAATCATCATTGTTGCAAGGAAAAGAATAAACAGGACGTTCGCGCCTTTAAAATTTATTTTGGCAAAAGCATATGCAGCCATGGAAGCAGTAATCAATGTACTCAGCACGATCACAACAGTAATATAAAAACTGTTAAAATAAGCTAAGCCAAATGGCATGGCTAAAAGGGAATCAATATAGTTACTCCACATGACAGGGTCTGGTATCCATTGCGGCGGGATGACAAAGATCTGCGCCATATTTTTCAATGAGCTTAAAATCGTCCAGATGAATGGAAAGACCATAATAAAAGAACCGGCAATCAGTAAAATATGGAGCAATATTTTCGACAAGTTTTTATTATTTTTCGTATGGGCCTGGTCCAGCACCGTTGCAGATTGGAAGTCGATATTATTTTTCATAGAAAACCCACCTGTCTTGTAGTTTGAATTGAATGAGTGTGAAAATTAAGATGATAACGAACAGGATGATTGCCGCAGAAGAGCTTTGTCCCATTGTAAAATCGACAAATGCCTGCTCATAAATATGAAAAACAATCGTGTAGCTCGCCTTGGCCGGACCGCCTTGTGTCATGACGAAAGCCTGATCAAACACCTGGAATGAAGAAATGATTGTCATGATGGTGACAAAGAAAGTAGTTGGTGTTAATAATGGTAAGGTAATATGACGGAACTTCTGAAAACTGGTGGCACCATCAATGGAGGCAGCTTCATAATAACTCTGTGAAATCCCCTGAAGGCCAGCCAGAAAAATAACCATGTTGTAACCTAAGCCCCACCAGATACTCAATAATGCAATCGAAGGAATAACCCATTTTGTATCTGTCAGCCACATCGGTCCATCAATGCCGATATAAGACAACAATTGATTGAGAATACCGAAATCACCATTTAATATCCACATAAAAATAATCCCGACAGATACCGAACTTGTAACAACAGGCATAAAGAAAAATACTCTGTATATTTCTTTTCCTCTGATTTTGTTTAAACCAATCGAAAGCAGGAGCGAAATGAATATACCAATAGGAACGACTAGGAACATATAATAAATCGTGTTCAGCATTGCTTTCCAGAAATCAGGGTTTTGAAATTGGGATACATAGTTAGTAAGTCCAACAAATTCGGATGCTCCAAACCCATTCCAGCTGGTAAAACTTAGTGTGAAAGCATAAATTAACGGTACTAAAGAAAAAATCAACAAGCCAATCAATTGAGGGCTGATAAATAAGAATCCCCATAAATTCGGTCTGTTCCGATACATATTGTTCACCTCATTTGCAATATGCCAAGAGAATATAACCTCTTGGCATATTGATTTTTATTTTGTAAAAAGTGTGTTATTTCATGTGTTCCTCAATAATCTCGGCAACTTTCTGGATGGTTGTATCTGCATCTTGTTTGCCAAGGAACATCAGATCAATTGTTTCGGTTATATCACTGTTCAGTCCAGGGAATTGTGCATCCAATGCAAGGTTAGAACCGTGCGTCAAGCCAGTTTCACGCGCCTCAAACATATATTCAATATGTTTATCCGTAGTTTCTGATAATGCACTTGCCTCAATTGTATTAATCGATGGCAGAGCATTTCCTCCTTCACCTGTCCGTAGTTCCTGACCTGCTGTGCTGACATAATAAGATATGAATTTCATTGCCTCTTCTACATGCTCATTTTTGCTGTTGACTGCAATATAGGCAACAGGGATGGCAACCTTTTCCTGCTTGTTTCCTGTATTTGTCGGGAAAGGAATATAGTCGTATTCTAAAGCACCGTTCTGGTCAAATTGCGGCGAGAACCAGCGGCCGCCTCCAATCATTCCTACCTGATTGGACATAAACATTGCATCAACACCTTGGCCTTGTGGCAGGGAGCCGGCATAGACGGCATTGCCATTCTGTACAAGATCATTCATAAAGTGAAATGCCTCTTTCGCTTTGTCATTATCCTGCAATACTAACTCGCCATTTTCGTCAAAAATCAAGCCTCCATTAGACCAGATCCAGCTGTACCAGTGTCCCCACCAGTTTTCCATCACGAGACCAGTTTTGCCGGCCTCTTTGATCTGCTCGGACACTTCCACAAACGCATCCCAGTTCCAGTTTCCTTCGTCAAAATATTCCTGTGGTGTTTTTGCACCTGCTTCTTCAAAAACTTTTTTGTTGTAATATAACACCATTGGGTTCGCATCAGGAGTGACGCCATAAGTTACGCCATCTTTTCTGGCAGGACCAAATAATCCTTCCGCGAAATCATCCAGACTTGCATAGCTTTCATCACTTGCAAAAAACTCATCTAGTGGCTGCACAACACCAGCTTCAATCAGCTCAGGCATTGTCGGCTCATGTGCATAAAAAATGTCCGGCCCCTTACTACCTTGAAGGGATGTCATCAGTTTTTGTTCATATTGATCACTGGCAACAGAAACCAAGTCTATCTTAATATTAGGATTTTCTTTCATAAATCCATCAATCCCGCGCTGATAGACTTTTAATTCTTCCGGATTTCCCCATGCCTGCATTGTCAGATTTACAGTCTCGCCATTTGTTTCTCCACCTTCGTTATTTGCTTCATTATTGCTGCTGCATCCAGTTAAGAACAAAATTAACCCTGCAAATAATAAAAAACTTATAATTGGCAACTTTTTCATTTTCATCAACCTCACTTTTATTGGATTGGATAGGGTGTTACGAGAGTTTCTATATTATGGATCATAACACCGTGACTATGGAAGCGCTTTAATAAATCTAATGACTAAGCATCATTTTGTGTACTATTCTCACCTATTTTTCGCAACAGGCTAATTCTCTGTATTCTAAAGGAGTTGCTCCTGTTGCCTTTTTGAAAATCTTACTGAAATATTGACTGCTGTTGATCCCGATGAATTCAGTTATCTCTGTTACAGACATTTCTGTTTTGGTTAAAAGCATTTTGGCTTTATCTATTCTTATTTTTGTTAAATATTCAATGATCGTACAATTCATCGTGTTCTTAAAAATTTTGTGCAGATAATTAGGGTGGAGGTGGACTAGTTGAGACAATTCGGCTGTTTTTATATCACAGTCATAATTTTCATGAAGATAGTTGACGATTATCGAAACATAATAATCCGCATCCTGCAGTTCTCTTTCTTTTGACTCTAGTTGATTACGGGAGATCTGGATCAGTAATTGAGAGATTAACAGATTCACCATAAATTTCTGCTCATATTTCTGATTATCCAGTTCAAAAACTAAACTTCTGAGCGAATGGTAGATTTCATTAATATCTTTTTGAATGATATAGGGCTTTTTGTTGCGCAGAAATTCCTTCACTTCCTCACATTCATTTGCCAGGGAACCAATTACGGATGATTGATGGCTTTTCTTAAGGATGAATTCGATATTGAGCATTCTGCATGGTTTCCCTTTTTCTACAACAAGCTGGTGGGGGACATTGCTGTCGATTAAGATGAACTGATTTTTTTTCAAAATAAGGGGATCGTCATTCACTACAATTCTGCTCTGCCCATTTACCATATACATAATTTCTATAGCTGGATGAGTATGTGGCGGCATATAGAATTCATGCCAGTCTTTATAATAATAATAGGTGACCTTTGGTTCGATAAACTCGTTCAGCAGGCTGTTGTACATGCTATATTTACACATAGATATCCATCCTTTATCTCAGATAATACAGCATATTCATTAGCGGAGAAAAGATGATAAGGAGAGGGGGCGGGACGATAAGGAGAAGCTGAAGGTGGGTGTGAATGCCATGAGGAGAAGGTCAGGAAAAGCTGAAGGTATTCGGAATGGGTGTGAATGCCTTGAGAGGAAA
>NZ_ML762450.1:0-44502 GCF_009498735.1 Gracilibacillus oryzae | reverse complement strand
CAGGAAAAGCTGAAGGTATTCGGAATGGGTGTGAATGCCTTGAGAGGAAAGAAAGGAGAAGCTGAAGGTATTCGGAATGGTTGTGAATGCCATGAGGAGAAGGCCAGGAGAAGCTCAAGGCATTCGGAATGGTTGTGAATGCCAGGAGAGAAAGGCCAGGAGAAGCTGAAGGTATTCGGAATGGGTGTGAATGCCTTGAGAGGAAAGAAAGGAGACGCTGAAGGTATTCGGAATGGGTGTGAATGCCATGAGGAGAAGGCCAGGAGAAGCTCAAGGCATTCGGAATGGTTGTGAATGCCATGAGAGAAAGGCCAGGAGAAGCTGAAGGTATTCGGAACGGGTGTGAATGCCTTGAGAGAAAGGCAAAGAGAAGCTCAAGGCATTCGGAACGGGTTTAGTCACCTTGAGAAGCAGAAAAAGAGAACGCCTAATCATTTACCCTTCTCTTAATAAGCAATCCCCACACGAAAGTGAACAAAATTTTTCTCGAACAGCTCTGCGTATGCAAATGCTGCAGTATCTCCTGTCTTAATCTCCTTGCCATCAAGCGGGAGTAAATTTTTTTCTGTTAGGTATTGGCCTTTTTCATGACCCTCAGGTAAATAAGTAGGGCACACGATTGTCCATTCAAGGTCTGATTCTTTCAAATGCTGATAGGCAGCCAAGTGATCTTCTGCAGCGGTTGTGGACCGGCGTTTGGATTCATTTGTCTGGAAACGATACTTATCCGGCTGGCTCCGGCTATCCAAAATTCCTGCAGTTCCGATTGTAACAATCCGGGAAATCTCATGCTGTTTCATTGCATCAATAATTAGCGGCATGCTTTTGGTAAGTGTATTATTTTTGTCTGTGTTTAAAGCGCTGATCACAACATCAGCATCAGCCATCGAACTAGCAATATCTCCTTCATTCAAAACATTTCCGTCTATAATATTCAAATAATCAGACTGTATCGTCAGTTTTTCAGGTGAGCGGACGAGTGCGGTGACATGATGCTGATCTGCTATCGCCTTTGCTAAAATCTTATTGCCGACTCTTCCTGTCGCACCTAATAACAAAATATTCATCAAAATCTCTCCATTCTTTATTCCGTTTCTCTTACTTCAATGTCTGTTACATCCTTTGCAGGTGCTGTCCCCATATGTTTGCAGGATAAACAAAACAGGTACCACTCTTCTTTTTCCCTTTTATAAAACTTTATCATCCTGTAAATCTGAATAACACTCAAGATACAAAAAAGTGTGAGGACAGTAAGGAGCAGCCAGGCAAAACTGTGATTTCTACTGTAGAGAAAAGCAAAAGGAATCACTAGCCATATCATCAAAACAAACTGATTAAAGCACGCGCGATGCCGTATCAGTCGAATCACCTCCGGATCATCACAACTATTACAAGCAATTTTATCTAAAGGATACTTTGACGGTATACCGAACATTTTTCTTCCTCCTCGCAAAATGAGAGCTTGTCCCGGGATATTTAAAATAATGGGATTGGCTTCATTTTGCCTTTCTCGAAATTGAATTCCATCTTGTGGACGCGAAGCCGCGGGAAGTCTTCTTCTTTAGTCTCAGGCACTGCTTCATACATCCGCTGCATTCCTGCATAGGAAATTAACCAAGTGGAGCCTGACTTCCGGACTTCTCCTTTCTCAAAATTGCCGCGATCAATTGCTTTGCGAATAATATTGCCATCTGACAGTTTCCAGATTTCAGCCGCTTCTTTAATTGATAAAACATGATCCAGTGTCATTTGATTAATTGGTGTGAAAGGGACTGGGCCGACAATCGAGCCAATCATCCCTTTTTTATAAAACATTACATCATCTATAGTAAAGTCCCCCAGAGAGCTGTATTCACATACGCCGATTTCCTCATTAGCAATTAATGTTTGTTTGATTTCTTCTAAGCTATGTAACTGTGTAAGTTCACCTGTTTGTTCCTGCTGGTAAATGGCTGCCGGCCATAATCTGCTTCCTCTTATTGTATAAATCTGAAATAGTTCCACTTCACTTCCTCCTTTAAACTTCTAAAAAAAATGATTGTATTTTTTTATCTTTCGTTATATGATAATTCAACAACGATAAATTTACATTAGTTATCGAATTTTAGCCATAATTAAAATTTAGCATAAAATAATTGCTGAATCAAGAGGAGGAGAAAAAATTTGGAAACAATCGTCATTATTATCATGCTTATTCTGGGTTTATTAGTATTTTTTACGAAAGATCACGATTTAGAAGGTTTGAAGGAGCAATTACATTCCGTAAAAGAACAACTTCAAGACAAACAAGAAAAGTTAAATGATCTGACAGTGGTACAGGAAACCATTGCCAAAAAAGGAGAAGAGCTGCAGGGTGTGCTGAAACAGTCACAAACAGAGCAAGAAAGCTGGCTTCAGTTTAAAGAACAGTTTATCCAAAAGCGAAACACCATATTACAATCCAGTCTTACAGAAGGACAGGCACTCAGTATCCTGAATACATACAATCAGACTGACCTGGATGAAATGAGCAATCTGGAATTATTCAGTACGTATGAAGAAAATATTCACAGTTATAAAGAGGTTCTTGAAGAGCGAGATAGCTTTTTTGAAAACCAGTTATCGATCGAAGATGAAATGGAGGAGGATGACCAGTTGCTGGAAGAGCAGGAACTGATCGCGGAGCAGGAATGGGAAGAAGAGCAGGAGCTGATAGAAGAACAGCAACGACAGGATGATGAGTTTCAGACACAAATGGATGAGGAACAGCGACAGTTGGATGAACAGCTGCAAATGGAAGAACAGCAGCGATTGATGGAAGAGCAGCAAAGGCAGATGGAAGAAGAGATGAACAATACCAATGGCGATATGATTCGCGCTGAAATGGAAGATGGCGAGGCAAACGGGATGGGCTTTCATTCTGATGATTACAGTAACAATGACCCTTTTGATGATTTCGACTCACAGCAAGATGATTATGATTCAATGGATGACTATAACAGTTATGATGATTTTGGCCATCATGACCCAAATGATTATTAGAGAGGATGTTGATTAATGGAGATTATTAATTTTGTCTGTTACTGGATGGGGCTTCCCTTCCTGATTGGTTGTATATTATTTTCGATTTATTCTCATTTGCTTCATGAAATGCTTGGTATAGAAGATGACAGTAAGAAAATTGATTACGATTTCGTAGATGGCATCCTTTCTGCCATCTTCATACCAGAGTCAATGATCTGGCGCTTGAGTTCAGAAAAAGACAGTAAAGAAAAAATGGACATCCTTACTTTCCTGTCTTTTCTTGCCATTGGTTTTCTTATCGTTTCCAACATTTCTGCTGGTTGGAATTGGACTCAGGCGTTGAAGGAAACGGTTATCGTTCTTCTTGCTTTTGGAATGGTAAAAAGGATGTTAGCTGTATACCAGGTCTGCCGTCTCTTAAAGGTGAAGAAAGCGGTGAGAGTAATGGAAACAGAAAGGGAGGATGTCGAAGGACAGTTTACTGACTTAACTAAGATAGTCAAAAAGGAAAAGAAGGCAGCAGCCCAATTAAAAAAAGAGATCCATTCTGTTCGTGCACGAAACAAACAAATTTATCTTTATATGGAACAATTGCATGCAGAGCTGGAGAAACACCTGGTGTCTTATAATGACATGTTAAAAATTATGAATACAAATATCAGCAGCTTGAGATATTGGGATAATAAAAATGTGAGAATTGCCATCGACACAAACATCCTGATGGAATGTGATGACTATATCATGGAAGAGCTTAAACGTCATAAACTGTTGATCAGCAAAACAGTGCAGGGGGAATGGGATTATAATATAAAAAAGGGAGACGCTGAGAAGAAATCCAAAGGCAAGCGAGCTCGTGACAGGTTGGATGAACTTGTTGAAAATGGCAAACGCACAAACAAACCGTGTGATTTTATCGTCAAAAAGTGGAATGCTCAGTTTATGCGAGCTAACAATCTGCGAATAGACGAAAATGATGAAAAAATTATTGCAGATTATCTGTATGAATACCAGAGCGAGGAAGACATTGTGATCCTGTCTGCAGACAAAATGTTCACAATAAGTGCGAGCATTCATATGCCCGTTATCCGTATGGAAAAGGTGAACCTATTTGCTGGAGAAGTGGAATTCGTATAAAAATGGGGAGAGGGTTGAGACATAAAAACATTCGAAAATTGCATAATAAATACACAAGTGTCTCATTACAAATGTACTAATTTAGTTTGTGCTAGCTCACCGCTGGGGAAAATACTCGCTTTCACCACGGGCATAAGGGCGACATCTACTCAAGCAAAATGCGCTTGAGCAGTGTCTTCTTTACCGTGGGCACGGCTTCAACTAACTTGGTAAAGAAAGTCACTTTACCAAGTGGATTTTCAGCTCGCGCTGAACAACTGGAGTCTCGCATTTTCCCCAGCTTTTTGTGATCTTCTAGACTAATAAGTGGAACGAATACCATCATGAAAAGAGGGGCACTTGAGGGAAGATCAGGCACGTTCATTTATTCCAATGAAAGTCTCGCTCCAAAAGAAGGACCAGTTATTGAGTATAGGATGATAGATTCTGTTTTCAAAAAGCAAATAATCCAGACGATTCAATTAATTTGTCCGGATTGCATAGGGACTACTTTCATACATACATTTTTACTGAGTCTGGATATCCTTTTTTTCTTCCCGCAACAATTGTGACAACAATACTGCAAATACTAATAATAATACCTGCAACAGCGACGATAATCACCCCGAAGTCAGGTGCAAGAAAGCCTACTGGAATAAGGATTAAAAAACTAAGAACGAAAAATCCTTGATAAATGGCAGAAACGATTCTTGCAACTAGATGTTGAAAAAAAGCTAAAATAAGAGGTGGCAAAAATAATACTACTACCATCCCGGCAGACAGCAAAAGCCCAATTGGTTCATCAAAAGAAACGGTATTAGGTCCTGTCGGATTTTTTGCAGCTAATAACAGGATAATAATAGCGAATGTCAGGGTTAAAAAAATCATAGCAACTCTCTTCCACATATCGAATGCTCCTTTATCGAGATTATTATTACAGACGTTAAGCTCTTGATAAGTTTCGCTAAAACGGAGGAAAAATATCCCGCTTATCAAAGTCACTCTTTATTATACTAGGTTAAACCTATGAGGGAAATAAGGCTCGAGGCGTAGCAAATGGAAGGTTGGTGAACGTGTAATCCTGTGTCCACCGTCAAGATAATTGTGATACACTTAAACTATCTTATACCACTGCTTCCATATGCAGGAATACAGGAGGTGCAGATATTGTTGCAAGTTGTTGGAATTATTTTATTTGCTATTCTTCTCTTAACTGTTATAGGTTTTTTCTTTTTTTATGCTGTTGGTTTTATTAGACCTGCCGCGGTACAAATACAACTTTTTGGTATTCATCTCACTCTTTTTGGGGGAATCTTGCTAATGATAGGGTCGACTGGCACTGGCTTTTTCATTATGTTATTAGGTTTAGCTCTTGGTGTTTTTGGCAGTTTTAAGAGTGAAGATTCTACTAATCCAGAAGCAGAAAGTAAAAAGGCAGATTAATTTTTGAAGAGGGAAGCAGGTCGAAACGGTTATAAATTGTTCTCTCTTTGCTTATTGGAGGAAGCGGAAGGTTTCGGAACTTACGCACATAATGACAGTAATTGCAGCTATTCAATATACTAAGGGTAATATAATGCAACCCTAGGATTCCTTTCAACTTGATGGGAATCATTTTTTTTACTTTCTCAAGAGTCGAATCTTGTAATTAATACAAAAAAGATGTATCAAAACGTAATAATACTTTTCGCCAATCAAATGTAAATGATCTAAAAAAGTGGAAAAATCAATTAAATCAAGCTAATAGAAATAATATCCCTGACTTAGATAACTATAATATTTAATTTGTTACCCGTTATGATATAAATGTCGAAAGAAAGATATAAATAAATTAACCAAAAAGGTGCAATAAGTGTTGACATCTATAAAATGTAAGCGTATTCTATACCTAAGTTACAGAAAAAGTGTAATTAAACATTTTATTTGTAACTAATATAATATTCAAAGATAAAGGGAGGAGCCAGCATGAAAAAGGGGTTTAGTACACTTATTGTTGTCGTTTTCGCTGCGTTGTTATTGACCGCATGTTCCAATTCTGGGACAACAGGAAATGATGTGGAAATTCCGGAAGGGGCTACGGAAGTAGTGATGTGGAATTTGTTTAGTGGTGGAGATGCGGGGTACATGGATGAAATTGTGACGGCATTTAATGAAAGTCAAGACAAGTATTTCGTAAATAATGTGCAGCAGGAATATGAAGAATATTATACAAAGTTACTTACAAGTGTAGGATCAGGAAAGGGACCTGATCTGGCAATAGCTCACAGTCATGTTTTGCCTGAACTAGTCAGCCAGGGACTCGTAACGAATATTAATGATTATGCGGCGGATGTTGGGCTTGTTTGGGATGAGTTTAATCAAAATGTTTTAGATGTCACTATTTATGATGGCAATAACTATGCTGTGCCAATCGATACTCACCCGGAAATTATGTATATTAATAATGATCTTGTCCAAGAAGCTGGACTGCTGAACGATGATGGCACACCAAAATTTGAAGAAACTCCTGAAGGCTTTGTTTCATTTTTAACTTCTCTTAAGGAAGCGCTGCCAGAAGATAAAATAGCTTTCGCTTTCCCTAGTGCTGGGGAGGACCCGTACCGAATCTGGTGGGCGCTATATAACCAGTTGGGAGGAGAGAATATCGTTTCCGGTGATCTGGAGAATCCAACTTATGCCTTGGACCACGAGAAAGCAATTACAGCAGCAAACTATATTTATGACTTTTACCATACACATGAAGTTACGCCTATAAATTTAGCTGATTTCTACAGCGACTTTCAATCAGGGAATGCAGCAGTAATGTCAACAGGTGTTTGGGCGACTGGAACGTGGGAAACGACAGAAGGTCTTAATTTTACCCCAATGCCTTTCCCGAATATGTTCGGCCAAGAAGCTGCATGGGCAAGCTCCCACACTTTTGTACTGCCATATTATAACGAGCCCGATCAAGATGTACAAAAAGGTGCCGTTGAATTTATGAAATTTGCTACAGATAATGGCACAATGTGGGCGAAAGCTGGCCATATTCCGGCTAAAGATACTGTTGTTGAATCGGAAGAATTTAAAGAAATGCCATATCGCAGTGAGTACGCGGAAGTCGCTGATTATGTAAAATATGCAGACCGTACTGTTCATGCGCGTGGTATCCAGGATATTGTTGTACGTAATCTGGATTTATTATGGGCAGGAGATGCTGCGGCAGAAGAAGTGTTTTCGACAATTGAGAAGGAAGTAACCGAATTGATAGCGGAATAAGTGATTAGATAAGATCTGGTCCTGACATTCCTGTCAATATATCTGTCACCATACGGTTGGAATACCTGGACCAGACCTGATTTCATTCATCCTTACAAAAGGAGGTTAATTGATGATAAAGAAACAGTGGAATCAAGATTTAAAAGCAATCCCGTTTTTATTGCCATTCTTTATTGCTTATGTGATCTTTACGATTTTTCCCATTTTCAAAGGGTTGGAGATGAGTCTCTATGAATGGACTCTGGTTCGTAAAATAGAATTTGTCGGACTCGAAAATTATGTGAAAATGTTTTCGGATGTACACTTTTGGCGAACGTTATGGAATACGACTTTCTTTGTAATATTGACAACACCTGCGATGGTTTTGCTGGCATTAGGGTTGGCATTATTGGCGAACTTAAATACGAAATTAAGGACATTTTTCCGTGGTTCCTTTTTCATTCCGAGTATCCTGTCGGTTTCCGTTATTTCTTTTCTGATGATTTTTATGCTTCAGCCATATAACGGATTCGTCAACAATATCATTCAGATGTTCGGGATTAACTGGGAGCCGATGTGGATGGCAGATAGAGGATTAGCATGGGTGACCATTGTTGTCGTTACTTTATGGTGGACGGTAGGTTTCAATATGATCTTATTCTTAGCGGCTTTACAGGATATTCCTGCTTCCTTGTATGAAGCGAGTGAAATTGACGGGGCTTCCCGCTGGGATATGTTCAGGTATATCACCTTGCCGCAGCTTATTCCTATCGGACGAGTGGTGCTTTTGTTACAGATACTTGCATCCTATAAAGTATTTGCCCAGATTCTGTTAATTACTGGTGGTGGACCAGGCGGGGCAACAAGGCCGTTAATTCAATACATTTACGAGGTTGGCTTTAAACAAAACAATTTAGGATATGCTGCGACAATGTCGTACGCTCTATTCTTTATCTTGTTAATTCTCTCTATTGTCCAATTAAAGAATCAAAGATCGGGGGAGAACTAAATGAGTGATCCGCAAACAGGACATGAAACACTTGGCCGAACGAAAAGAAGCAAAAGTACGGTCTTACAGCGAAACAGAGATCCGAAACTAGGTTTGAAGGTGACGCTGGGGTTTATTATAGCGGTGATTTTTATCCTGCCGATCATCTGGATGTTATTTGTTTCCATTAAGCCAAATGGATTTTCTACAACGGAGCCTTTGGAATGGTTCTTACCGCCATATACCTTTCAGAATTATACGGACATAATGTTTGGCAGTTTAATCTTTCGCTGGTTGTTGAATAGTGTAGTGGTAGCACTTATTACAACCGTTTTAACTTTACTGATAACATCACTCGCGGCATTTGCTATTTCGCAGATGAAATTTCGCTACAAAAATTTTATTTTTATCTTCTTTTTGCTGGGATTAATGATTCCTGGTGAAGCAACCATAATCCCTCTTTATGAGGTAGCAAAAAGCTTAGGGCTGATCGATACGTATGCAGGCTTAATTTTGCCGATGATTGCCTCACCAATGGGAGTGATTATATTAAAAAGCTTTTTTGATAATGTCCCGAAAGAAGTGGTTGAAAGCGCGATTATCGATGGGTGTTCCTATTTTAAACTGTTTTACAAGATTGTTCTGCCATTAGCAAAACCAGCGTTATCAGCTATCGGTATCTTTACATTTATCGGTTCATGGAACAACTTCCTATGGCCATATTTATCGATAATGTCTGAGACGCTTTACACGTTACCAGTTGGGCTGCCGGTGTTTAATGCCACCTACTCACAGGCATATGTGCAGCCGATGACAGCGAATGCGATTGCCTCCATCCCTGTCATCATCGCATTTTTAATTTTTGAAAAACAAATTGTAAAAGGAATCAGCTTTACAGGAATAAAAGGATAATAAAGGAGAATTCACATGACAGAAAAAACAATGACCTATCAAAGAACAGAATACCCAAGACCGCAATTTCAACGGAAAAATTGGATCAATCTTAATGGAACATGGAAGTTTGCGTTTGATGATGAAAATATGGGAGAAAGCAGTCAATGGCACCAGGACTTGACAGATTCAAGAGATATCCAGGTTCCGTTTACGTATGAAACAAAAGCAAGCGGCATCGGTGAGGAGAAATTTCATCCTTATGTATGGTATCAGAGATCATTTGACATACCAGTTGAGCAGATTGGCAAGAAGGTGATGCTGCGTTTCCAGGCATCTGATTATATAACAAAAGTATGGGTGAATGGTGTATATATTGGCAGTCATGTTGGTGGTAATGCTGCTTTTAGTTTCGATATTTCCCAGGCAATTACAACGAGTGAGAAAAATAATCTGATTGTGAAGGTGGAAGACAGTGACAGCTGTTATCAGCCAAGAGGAAAACAAAGGTGGAAAAAGGATAACTTCGGTTGCTGGTATGTGCAGACAACAGGGATTTGGCAAACCGTTTGGCTGGAATTTCTTGAAAACAGAAATATTGAGCATGTAAAAATGACACCAAATATTGATACAAACACTGTAGCTTTTGACTATTCCTTGGCAGGAAACATCGATGAGCAACTGAGAGTAGATACATTGATCAACTTTAATGGAGAAAAAGTAAAACAATTTTCTTTCTCTCCAAACCGTTCCACAATAAGGTTTGAAGTAGATCTGTTCGCTGAATTTAATGAATGGAAAGTCATGTACTGGTCACCAGAACATCCTCATTTATATGATGTGACATTCTCTTTATACGAAGCAGACCGCCTGCTTGATGAAGTACATTCTTATTTTGGTATGCGTAAAATATCTATCAAAGATGGACAGGTGCTTTTAAATAACCGTCCTGTTTATCAGAAACTTTTACTAGACCAGGGTTACTGGCAGGATTCAATGCTGACACCGCCATCAGATGAGGCGATGATAGAAGATATCGAAAAAACCCTGGCAATGGGCTTTAATGGGGTGCGTAAACACCAAAAGCTGGAGGATGAACGTTTTTTATACTGGTGTGATAAGAAAGGACTGCTGGTTTGGTCTGAGATGGCGGCAACATATGAATATTCCGATCAGGCAGTGGATAATTTCACCAAAGAGTGGTTGGAAATTATTCATCAGCATTATAATCATCCCTCCATCATCACATGGGTGCCATTCAATGAATCATGGGGAGTACCGAATATTGCGACAAATAAGAGAGAACAAGCTTTCACAGAGTCCATCTACCATTTAACAAAATCACTAGACCCGGAAAGACCGGTTATCGTGAATGATGGCTGGGAACATACTATCTCAGACATTATTACTCTTCATGATTATGAAGAGTTTGGCGAAAAGTTTTTTGATCGATACAAGGATAAAGAGGCGATTGTAAATAATGAGTTATCCCATAACAATCACAAGTATCCATTTGCGAATGGATATGAGTACAAAGGACAGCCAATCATAATTTCCGAATATGGCGGGATCGCATTTAATGAAGGAAGCGGCTGGGGTTATGGCAATCAAGTGGAATCAGAAGAGCAATTCTTAAGACGCTACCGTAGCATCACCAATGCGATTAAAGAGATTCCATATATAACTGGTTATTGTTATACCCAAATCACTGATGTTCAGCAGGAAATTAACGGGTTATTGAAAGAAGATCGAACACCAAAAATAGCGCTGGAAAAAATAAAAGAAATTAATGATTAACACATCTCATGGGATTGTTCGCAATATAAGAACAATCCCTGTTTTACTCTTTGGAGCTGACTTTTATTCTGAAAAAGGAGTGCATTCTATGAAAAAATTAATGGTGTTTTTGTTTGTTGCTGGTTTAGCTTTGTCATTTGTTCTATTAAATAATCATTCCAGTATACGAGCTGCTTCCAGTCCGATCCAGCTTGATAAGAATGATCCGTTCCCAGCTGAATTAAAGGAATTAAAACAATATAAGGTAGAACTAGATGGTCACACACCAGAAAGCGGATTTTACCATAACGAAAATATTCAAATCAACTTTCATGACAGCAAAACATTTGACTGGAAATCAACTGTTGGCATGAAATATGTTTTTGTGAAGGGTGGTAATTCTGGTAATCTCTATACTTATGATCAGGAGGAAACGATGGGGGAAGAGTTAAAAGCACCAAAAAATAACGGTGGACAACAACCGGATATAGGCTATATTACATTTTATTATGAGGAAGATGCGGTAGCGCTGTTTGAAAATCCTGTGATAGGAAATGGGGCAGACCCTTGGATTGTCAGACATACAGATGGCTATTATTATTATACCAATACAACTGGTAACAATATTACAATATGGAAATCTAAAACTATTTCAGGCTTGCAGGAAGCGGAAAGTAAAGTTGTCTGGACACCAGAGCCGGGAGCGCCGAACAGTGCCCATATCTGGGCGCCGGAAATCCATTTTATTAATGGCAAATGGTATATTTATTTTGCTGCATCTGGTGGTGACATGGAAAAACAACGCATGCATATCCTGGAATCGGAAACATCTGATCCATTCAGTGACTATTCTTATCCGGAAGGAACCACTTATGGAAAGATAACAACACCTTCTGACAAATGGGCAATTGATGGGACGATTTTAGAATTAGAAGGACAATATTATTTTGCCTGGTCTGGTTGGGAAGGTGATGTGAATGTGCGTCAGGATATCTACATTGCACCAATGTCCAATCCGTGGACGATAAGCGGGGAAAGGATAGAATTAACAAGACCAGAATATGACTGGGAAAAGATAGGCGAACCACATGTGAATGAAGGGCCGCAATTTTTGCGGAATAAGGATGGTCAGCTGTTTCTGATTTATTCTGCCAGTGGAAGCTGGACAGACGATTATAAATTAGGAATGTTGACATTTACTGGTGCAGATCCGCTTGATCCAAACGCATGGGAAAAGAGCCCGGAACCTGTATTTGAAAAGGATCCAGAAGTTGGTGTGTACGGACCTGGACATAATGGTTTCTTTAAGTCCCCAGATGGAACAGAGGATTGGATTATTTACCATGCAGCCAAGTTTCAGGGATCAGGCTGGGACCGGAATATTCGTATGCAGCAAATTACCTGGAAGGAAGATGGTACACCAAACTTTGGCAAACCCGCAGCAACTGGTGCTCTGTTAAAAGTGCCTTCAGGGGAACAGAGTGGAACACTTACGCCGAAACTTCCTCTCGGTCATAAATTTGAGGCAGAGGAGGCAAGGATAAATCGTGCCCAAATTGTAGCCAATACATCTGCTTCCAATCAGGCAAAGGTCGGTTACATTGATTTTGAGGACAGCTTTATCGAATTTGATGTCGAGCTGCCGCCAGGAGATTATACATTGAAAGTGAGATATGCGAATGGAATGGGTGAACCATCCTCCCACTATGTATCTGTTAACGGGGATTCAGCCGGGGAAGTTACCTATCAAAATCATGGCTGGGACAGCTGGTATTTTGCTGAAAAGGAGATCAGCTTAGATAGCGAAGAAAATAAAATCAGACTGACAAAAGGACAGTCATTTGCCGAAATCGATTTTATTGAAATAGTACCAAATACACCAGAATATAAATATGAAGCAGAACACGCAAACGTGAGAAACACAACTGTCCTTCATACGCTTGCCGCATCCAATAAGCAAAAAGTGAACTTTACTAGTGAGGATAGCGAGCTGGAGTACCGGGTAAAAGTAGAGGAAAATGGTACCTATCAATTAAACTTCGTGTACAGTAATAACACGAATGATACTGGTTCACAGAAGGTGATTATCAACAATCAGGAAATTGCTGAATTAGCGTTTCCGTCAACAGCCGGGATGCTGGAGAGTGCTTCTGTCCTGGTAGAGTTAGCGGCAGGAGTACAAACTATTAATTTATCACACAATGCTGGTGAATTTGCTTTAGATTATATGCAAGTAACCTGTCAGAAGGATTCATCGGATCAATAGTGAAACAAGAAGGGCTTATTCGGATAATGGATAAGTCCCTTTTCCTTCTTTTAGACTACCTTTTATCCAAAAAAATTGGAATATTATAGGGTTTTCATTTATAATATAAGAATGAAAGTTAGGAGGTAGCTTATTTTGCTAGAGTTATCACTGGAAGATCAGAAAAAACTAAGAAAAGTTGCGCGTGCGCTATCTTCAGAAGTCAGGTTGCAAATTATCAGTCTTCTAAGCAGTAACAATATGAACATAAATCAACTGGCTGAGAGTATTGATATTCCGATGTCAACTGCTGCCTCTCATATTAAAGTATTAGAAGAAGCAGGCCTGATTTTGACAGAGCTCCGCCCGGCTAGCAGGGGAGCAATGAAAGTTTGCACAAGAAACTTTGACGATATACATATTAAATTAAATACTTCGAAGATTTACACAGGTGAGTATGAGACCTATGAAATAGAAATGCCGATTGGCCAATATACAGACTTCAGTGTTTCGCCAACATGCGGTATGGCCGACCACGAAGGTTTTATCATTCAGGAAGATGATCCAGTTAATTTCTATAATCCTGCGAGGTCAAAGGCACAACTTATTTGGACGCGAAAAGGTTATTTAGAATATAAATTTCCGCTTGCTATTCCGCCGAATGCAAAAGTTAAAGAAGTACTGGTATCATTCGAAGTGTGTTCAGAAGCGCCAAACCATGACCACCAGTGGCCGTCTGACATTACAGTCTGGCTAAATGGAATAGGTATTGGAACATGGACCAGTCCAGGTGATTTCGGTGACAGGCCTGGCAAGTTAAATCCTAAATATTGGGCGGAAAGTACAAGTACACAATATGGTACATTGAAAACGTGGAAAGTGACAGAAGACAATGCCATGATTGATGATATTCCATTTAGTGATTTGACAATTGATGCTTTGAATTTACATGCGAACAACTTTTTGACATTCCGGGTGGGGATTAAAGAAAATGCGCTTCACAAAGGTGGATTCAACATATTTGGAAAAGAGTTCGGGGACTATCCGCAAGACATTAAGTTGAAAGTTGTTTATCAGTAGTACGTTGGAAATAACAAAAATAGTTAATCTAAAATCCAAACAAAAATTACCCAAGTGTATTACTCATTAATGTACTAATATAGATAGTGCTAGTTCACCGCTGGGGAAAATACTCGCTTTCCATGGGCACGGCTTCAACTAACTTGGTAAAGAAACCCGCTTTACCAAGTGGATTTTCAGCTCGCGCTGTTCCCATTGGAGTCTCGCATTTTCCCCAGCTTTGAAGGGTTTCCTAAACTAATAAGTAGAATGAATATCAACATGTAAGACAGCTTCACTTAAAGTAAGTTTAGGCACGGTCATCTACTCTACCTGAAAGTCTCTCTTTCAAGGAGGAAGCTGAGATTAAGTAGAGAATGAAAGATCCTGTTTTCAGAGAAACAAGTAATCCGAACAATTCACATGATGTTCGGATTACAGTATGGACAAACTACTTTTGGTTCATCCTCTTTATCATTATTTTAAGTTAATCTTTGTCAACAAATTATGAATTGCCGTAACTGCCTGAGCTCTTGTTGTCTGTTCTTCTGCAGCAAAGCTGTTATTCGGAAAACCTTGCATAATATCATGCTGAATAACGGTCTGGATATCTGCAATTGCCCACTGCGGAATTTGTGCTGCATCAGTAAATTGATCCACTGTTTTCTTATTTTCTACTGCATTTACTTCCGCATAATCCACTGCACGGCCTAATATTGCAGCTAATTCAGCACGTGTAACCTTAGACGTTGGACGGAAGGTTCCGTCAGTAAATCCGGCAATTATATCTGTTTCTGCTAAAGCATACAAGCTGTTGGCAAACCATTCTTCACCTGTTATATCAGTAAAACTGGTTGCAGTTGCCTCTGTTTCTAATCCTAATGAGTTTGCCACTATTTGGGTAATTTCAGCTCTGGTGATGGAAGTAACTGGACGAAATGTTCCATCAGGATAACCGTGTATGAACTGTTTATTTGCTATTTGTTGAATAAAATCTTCTGCCCAATGCCCGGAGATGTCTGAAAATTGGACAATAGGTGCAGTTTTCACAGTTTCCCCGGATTTTTCTATCACATATTCTACCTTTTTCCCGCTCCAGAAGTAAAAAGTCAACAATACTCTTCCATCGTTTGTTTCATTAAAAAAGTTTTGCTTTAATTCGATATATCCATCTTCATAATTGGGTGAAAAAGTATAGCCATATTCCTTAAATGGTGTCCAATTCTGTGGACCGGCAATAGTACCATCTTCATAATAGGCCTCCATTGTTGCCAATTGATCACCATGAAAGTCAGTTGGTATCTTGAAGCTGGTGGTTGTACCTTCCGCATCTGCTAGAACTGGCTTGGCATATTGACGTACATCTATTTCCCAATCCACACCACCAGAGAATGTGACAGTGATCGTTGCAAGAGATCCAGTCTTTTCAGATGTAATCAGGGACTGAAGCATAGCTTTTGAGAAAATAACAGTATCTCCGTTAATGGTATAATCAGTACCTTCCTGAAGTAATTGATCCTCAAGGTAAATGTGTTCAAACTGATGCCCATGCATTTTGAAAATTATCTCTTTTTCTGTTACCTGCTCGCCTTTTTCAAGATAAATAAAGTTATCATTTGGTACAGCAGATCGTGTATCCCAGCTTGTTTTCAGCATATTGAAAAATTCCGGATCCGACCATGTGAGCGTATTTCGATTTAGGTGCTGGCCATTATCCCAAAGCATATGCACTAAATTTTTCTCCTCGGCGTAATGGATCATAAACTCAAAAAACTTTAATTTCTCTCCTTGCTGAATTGCTCCGATATCTGTGTCAAAACCTAGTAAACCATATTCCCCGATCACTACCGGAATATTTTTGGCAGTAAAAGTATCATGCACTCGATCAAAAATTTGGATAATATCGTTCTTCACATCATCATTAAATCTAGTATATCCATCAATGTTCACACTAAATGGCCAGAAACCATAAAAATGAACTGTCGCAATAATATGAGGATCATCCAGTTCGACAATATAATCATATAAATTTTCTACATATTGAGGTTCTGACCCTGTATGCAATGTTGGCAAAACTAACGGGCGGACGTCATTGTTCCCACCGGACTCTCTGACAATCTGATGAAAATGTGTATTGAGTACCTCCAGATATTGCAGACTCTCTTCCTCTGTGCCACTGAATCTAGGCTCATTAATGCTTTCAAACATTAATTTGGTTGAGTGATCTTTGAAATGATCGGCTAATTGTGTCCAGATCGCGTCAAAACGAGCGACTGTCTGATCATAATTTTCCTGCATGCCTTTTTCTATCCATATCATTAATCATGATGAACATTGATCATAACATATAAATCTTCCTCTAAGGCCCATTGAACAGTCTGGTCAATTCGCTCTAAATAATCTTGATCAATTTGATAATCACCGCTTGATTCCATACGCTGATCAAATGTAATAGGGATGCGGATACTTTTAAAGCCATCTGCAGCTATCTTCTCAATCAGCTCTTTTGTGACATAAGGGTTTCCCCATGCTGTTTCATCTTCACCAACTGCGTCATACGTATTACCAAGATTCCAGCCGGGCTGCATACTTTCTGCATATTTTTCCATGTCGATTTCTTCTGTTGTATTCTCCTCAGCAAATATTGTTAACGAATGAATGCTGAGGAATAGAATAGCTAAACTAAAGACTTTTACAAAAAAATACTGTTTCAATAGCTAAACCTCCTTATTGTAGTAAGCGCTTACTTTAATAAGATATCATATATATTTTTTGATAAATACCTAAAAATGTAGTGTTGTTTTCATGTTATTTTGAGAGGTACACTACATATTCCTCTTTTTATACCTTATTAAGTCACCACGATGATATTTATATGTTAACCGTAATAATTCTATAGGAAAAGGCTTTCAATAAATTGTATTTATATGTAAAATAGTGTTGAGAATTGACTTAAACACTATACAGCATTTCACAAGGATATTTCCTTTGAAGTGAACAAGGGTGAGATTATGGCAATCCTTAGTCCGAATGGAGGCACAAGGAGAAAAAGTAAAACTTAAGGGGATTTTTTAACTTAAGTAATAGACCAGATTCCCAGTTGGTGTTTTAAGCAATATATCGTTAAGCTTCAAGCTTAAAAGGAAATCCAAAGAGAGCAAGGAATATATTTCCTGTTAATAGTAAAGTAAAGCGGAAAACGAAGGGGAGTAGAGGCAAGTTTTCCTGTTAAAAGTAAAATAAAGCGGAAAACGAAGGGGAGTAGAGGCAAGTTTTCCTGTTAAAAGTAAAATAAAGCGGAAAACGAAGAGGAGTAGAGGCAAGTTTTCCTGTTAAAAGTAAAATAAAGTGGAAAGCGAAGAGCTGAAGAGTGAATATTTCCTGTTAAAAGTGAATTAAAGCAGTTTTTAATAATAGGTATTGGTATAAAGTCTATATCCCCTCGCTCATGCTTATTAAGAATTCAAATACAGGCAAAATGGAGGCTTTTATGAACTCTTCTCAAAAGATAAAAAGAAAATTCAGACCAGAAATTGAAGGATTACGCTCAGTAGCTGCCATACTGGTTGCTGTTTACCATATCTGGTTTGGGAATATTTCTGGTGGAGTCGATGTATTCTTTGTTGTTTCCGGATTTTTAATCACCACATCTCTTTTAAACATGTATGAAAGAAAGGGGAACGTCGATGGCATAGAATTTCTTCTCAGGTTAGGGAAGAGATTGTTTCCCCTAGCTTTTTCAGTATTGATCTTTGTTGTCATCTCTGGTTTTTATTTTTTACCCCAAACACAGTGGGATGTGATTATAGAGGAAGTATGGGCTTCCATGCTATATCTTGAGAATTGGCAACTAGCCAGTAATTCTGTCGATTATTTAGCACAGAATAATGTCGCCAGTCCTGTACAGCACTTTTGGGCAATGGGAACACAATTCCAGTTCTATATTATTTGGACCATTGTATTAATAGCTTTATCAGTACTTGCTAAAAAATCAGGAATTGCAATAAGAAAATTATTGTTTCCTACAATAATTGCTATGTTTCTATTATCTTTAATCTATTCCATTTATATAACATCTATCAATCAGCCTTGGGCTTACTTTGATACATTTGCAAGGGTTTGGGAGTTTGCAACTGGAAGTATTCTTTCTCTAATCATAGTGAAAATTTCTTTTAATAAAGTTACGAATTGGGTTATTGGCTGGCTGGGTTTGTTTGGATTAATCAGTTGTGGTCTGATCCTGCAGGTTGGAGCCATGTTTCCTGGGTATGCTGCTCTGTGGCCTGTTATGGCAGCTGTTATGATATTGGTAGCCGGTGAGAGTGGCGGGAGATTCGGAGTGCATCGGTTACTGAGTGCAAAGCCTCTAGTGAAATTTGGTAGTATATCTTACGGCTTTTATTTATGGCATTGGCCTCTCTTAGTTATCTATTACAATATCTTTGAGAGTGAGAGTGTCCCGGTTTTTCATGGATTATTAATTATGGTATTGGCAGCAATCAGTTCATTTTTAACTACGATTTTATTTGAAAAACCAATTAGAAAGAAGAAAATTAAACCCAAAACAAAACTGGCATTAATATTATTTGGGAGTGCATTTCCCGTCATCATACTTACAGGATCTTGGACATGGCACTTGAAAGATATTCAATCTGAAGCTGTAAAAGTGGAGATAAATAACACCGATCATCCGGGAGCATTTGTGATGGCAACAGATGTAGAGTTTCATTCAGATGAACCTTTTATACCAATAACTGCGAATGCAAAGTATGATTTTCCGGAGAGTTATAAAGACGGATGCCATCAGGAAATGGAAAAGTCAGAAGTCATCATGTGCGAATATGGTGAAGTGGATAACCCTGATTATACAGTTGCCTTAGTTGGCGGTTCTCATAGTGCTCATTGGTTAGCTCCCCTTGAAAATTATGCTCATGAGAATAATATAAAGATACTAAACTATACGAGAAGCGCGTGCAGGTTCTCGAGTGAATCTTATTTATTGACAACTAAACTCGATCAACAGACATGCGCAGAGTGGAATGATGGAGTAATGAAAGAATTAATCGCGAAAGAGCCGGACATGGTTTTTACCACTGCGGATGCTACGGAGTGGAAGGGAATACCAAAAGGTTATGTCGATCAATGGGAAACGTTAGATGACAATGATATCAATATTTTTGCTGTTAAAGATAATCCTAGAGCGGATTTTAACGTTCCGACATGTGTCGAAAAAAATGGTGTGGCTGCGAATGAGTGTGAATTAAAAAATGACCTGGAGGATTTAACTAGGGACATCAAAGAACTTGAAATAAATAATGTTTATTATGCTGATTTAACGGATAAATTTTGCGGGAAAGAAGTCTGCAAACCAGTTATAGGCAATGTACTTGTATACCAGGACGATTCTCATTTAACAAAAACGTATGCTGAAACTTTAACACCATTTTTAGGAGAAGAACTTACAAGAGCACTGAACCATTTTTACAGGTAATCTTTTCAGCTTCTGTCCCAGTAAAAAGAGAGGAGTTTTCCAGTAAAATGGGGGACATGGAGACAGGAGCTTAGTTCTCTTCTTCTTCCACGGAACAAAAAGCCTGTCCCCTGTGTACAAATTAATGTGGAACAGACTCAATCTCAATCGTCTCGGTATATTCTTTTTCTTTGATCTTTTCTCCGTTAACTATTTCCAATAATCTTCGAACTAGAAGGTCTCCCCATTTGTTTTGATTTTGAGAGATGGTGCTGGTAATTTGTCCATTTTCGATTCCTTCCATAACAATTGGTAAATTATCAAACGTAACGGCAGTTTTATCTAGGCCATGTGCTTTCCATACCGTAACAGCTGCAGGGCCGGCCAGTGAATCAATGCCGACAAAACCTTTGAAATCAGGGTAATTATCCACCAATTGCTCAATATTTTTTAATGTATCAGGGTCTGTTCCATTACTATACGCTATTTCTGCTAGCCTTAAATCAGGATATTGTGCTATAGCAGCTTTTAAACCTTCAATTCGCAGCCGTAAGTTTTCCATTGTTGGTAAACCGCTGCTAACAATGATCTTTCCCTTATAATTCATATGCTTTGCCACAGCCTCACCTAAATGCAGGCCAGCCAAATAATTATCTGTACCTATATAGGCATGGCGCATACTGTTAGGGGCATCCGTATCAAAACAAACAACAGGGATATCTTGATCAATTGCTTCATTAATGATAGGAGTGATCATTTCCGGGTCGGTAGCTCCAATTGCAATTCCGTCTACTTGCTGTTTTATATAGGATTCCAGAATCATGGCCTGATCTGCTGCGGAAGCAATTTTCGGTGCATCGATAATGATGTTAATTCCCAGTTCTGCTGCTTGTTCACGAGCGGTTTTCGTTACCTTTTCGAAAAAAGGATGGGCAACAGGATAAATAATAACAAATGTATAATCTGAAGATAACGGTTTTTCCTCCACTTGCCTGTCTTCTTGCAGTAATGGTTGATTGAATTGTGAAAAAATGATAAAAATACTTATACAAATACAAAATCCGAGTAGTAGAAAAATCCATTTTTTTTGCATTTCGATCCCTCATTTTCAGGTGAAGCTAGTCTCCGAAAGCGTTTCAGCTACATGATTTTTATATTCCTTTGTTGTCATTCCTGTCATTTTTTTAAATGTATGACAAAAATAATGAGAATCATTGAAGCCTACTTTATAGGCAATTTCATATGTTTTGTCATTGGTTGTTTGTAATAACACTTTTGCTTGTTCCATTCTTGTATTAGTTAAATATTCTGAAATAGTCTGGCCCATTTCCTTGCTGTAAATATTGCTAAGATAAGATGCACTAATATTTACCTCGTTAGCTATTTCCTTAAGGGACAAACTCGAATCATGATATCTGGCGGCAATTACTTGTTTTACTTGTTGGATCAATTTACCGTACTTGCTGAATTGCTGCTCATGGTGAATTAATAAAGGCTGAAGCATTTTTTTCATAAAATCGATCATTTCACTTTTTGTCCGCACTTGGTGGAGCGAATTTTCTAATGGTTCAATTATGTCCTTGCATTTTTTGTCATAATCGGATTCCTCTAAATAATGACGAAGTGTGATCGTGAAATCTAGTAAGAAATAATAGAGAAATATATTGGAAAGGTCTCTTTTTTGATAAATAAAACTAGCATATGATCGAATAAATGTATCCAATTGACTTTGCTGTCCAAATTTCAGAAAATGAATCAGTTTTCTTCGATCAAAGGATTGCATTAATTCACGATGCACGTCCTGGTGGTCTTGCAAAAAGGGATAAGACTGGATTGCCCGACTGTAACTGTAAGCTTCTAATGCATTTTCATATGATATCGTAATATGTTCATTTCTTGTTTCGATTGAGCCTAACCCAAATAAAAGTGGTGGGTGGTGTGATGTTAATAATTGTTTCATTGCAGCTATTTCCTCGAGTAATTTCTGCTCAATGTCATGTTTTAAAATAAGTACCCATTTCGTTTCTTTTGAAAAGCGTAACGGCTGGTAGCTTGCTATCTTTTGTTCCAGCAGTTCGAGATTTTTTTCGACGACAAGAACAGAGTAATAACTTGCCATTAAATCTACATGAAGGTTTTTGGCCTGGTGGATGATTTCTTCTGTTGACAGGGAACCTTTGCAAAGCTGCTCATAAAGTTCTTCTTTTGTTTCAATTTTTTTAAAAACATTTCTTGTTGTTTCCATTTCCATTCTCACTTTTCTCAAAATAGATACTAAGTCCTTACTGCTGACAGGTTTTAAACAATACTCTTCTACTTGTATTCGAATAGCCTGTCTTGCATATTCAAATTCATCATGTCCACTTAAAATGATTATTTTGACATGTGGCAGTGTTTCTTTTAAAATTCTTGCTAATGTTAGCCCATCCATGAATGGCATTTTAATATCGGTGATCACAATATCTGGTTGATGTCTTTCAATTAATGGTAAGGCCATTTCTCCATCAGATGCATCTCCACAATAGATAAATCCTTCTTTTTCCCAATCAATTTTTTGTGCGATTCCCCGTCGGATCACCGCTTCATCGTCAACTAGAAATACTTTTTTCAATTTCTCCGCCCCTTTTAGGAATGGTTATTACGACTCTCGTGCCAGACCCATTCCAGCTATTTATCTTTAATCCATATTCCTTCCCGTAATATAACTGAATTCGCTGTTGCACATTTATCAGTCCAAAACCGTTTTTTGAGTTCGGCACTACTTCGCCTGAGATTAAATGTTCATTTAATTTGCGCAGTCGTGCTTCATTCATTCCGATACCATTATCAATCACTTCCAACCGAATCTGATCATCGGCTGCTAATGTACCATTTATTCGCAAATATCCTTTGCCGCGTTTATTTTTAATCCCGTGGTAAATGGCATTTTCTACAACAGGTTGTAATAACAGCTTTAAAATGTGGTATTGGTAAAGATTACGGTCTACATCAACTTGTACATCTAAAATGTCTTCGTATCTAGTTTGTTGGATATATAAATAACTATCAATATGAGACATTTCATCTGCAATCGTTATCCAGTCTTTTCCCTTATTAAGTGATATTCTGCTATATTGTGATAAAGCTTTGGTCAGTTCAATAACCGATTCATGCTGTTTTGCTTCTGCTAACCAGACGATAGTATCAAGTGTGTTATATAGAAAATGCGGGTTAATTTGGGCCTGCATTGTACGAAATTCAGCTGCCTTCAATTTCTTCTCCTCTTCAATACTCTGATTTAAAAGCGATTTAATTTTCGAGATCATCTGATTAAAGCTATAACCTAATGTTGCAATCTCATCCTCTCCAACTGGATAGACCTTTGCATTGAGATTCCCTTCGGCTGCCTGAGTCATTTTGTTTTTTAATATACGGATCGGTAAAATCAATTTATTAGAAATAAACATATAAAGTCCAATAACGAAAATAATACTGCTAATAACGGTTAAAAAAATTAATGTTCGGATTTCATTGCTATCTTTCATAATTTCATGAACAGGAGCCAGCCCGATTACTTTCCATTCGGTCATTTCTGCTGTTTCATAAACGTAAAACATAGCATTATCTGTATAGTAGCCATGTTCATTTGCTGAGATATTATCCCAGTCCAAGTTGGTGATAGATGTTCCATTATCCTGTTTTTGCTGAAAGAAAATATCTCGATTATTTGATGTGATAAAAAAGGAGCTGCTTTCCGTTAACTGGACATCATCCAGAACAGAGGTTATTGCAGAAGCATCAATAGTAATTTTCAGAAAACCGATGACTGTATCAGTTATATCCCATACAATCGATTTCTTTATCTCAAGTTTTGGGAAACCATCTCGATAAATAATTTTCATCTTCGACTGGCGGGGATCTTCACTAAACCATTGCTCTGTCTCTATATCATTACGTTGATAGACACCTTTATTATTACTAATTGTTTTCCCTTCTAAGTTCATTATCTGTATGTCATAAATCTCTTCACCTGATAAATAGCTTTTTTGGTAAAAATCAAATAATCTTAAAATCTCTTTGGCCTCTTCATAAGTTTCTTCTTGATGCAGCAGGAATTGAACCGTGCTCTGCTGTTTTCCAATTTCATTAAAGCGATTAATGTCCTGAAAGAGAACATCCAGTTCTCGTGTAATTTGACTTGTTTTGATTTGAGCCAAACTGTAAGCTCGTTCTGAAACAATATTAGAAGATTTCATATAAGATATGAGTCCGATTAAAATTAAAGGAAAAACTGTTAAAAGTACGAACATAACAAGCATTTTTATCCGTAAGCTTTTGTCTAACCATGTGAACCAGTTTCTGTTCATGATACATCATCCCTTAGGTTACATTTAGATAGTAAATTGCCTTAATTGCTTCTGAAGTTGGTCTAAATAGGCAAGTTGCTTATCAGAGTTTTCGGCAATCTCCTCGATTGTAGTTAATTGTTCTTCTCCAAGTGCTCCGATCACTTCCATATTAGTGAAACAGTGAGAGATTTGAGTTTTGAATTCCTCGATATTTTTCTGTAATTGAATGATCATGTTGATGGTATTGGAAGTGTGTTCATTGACGAAAGTATTTTTCACTGGAAGTTGATTTAACTTTTGTTGAAAGCTTAGTTGCTTTTGCAATAAGTTTGCATTTTCACGTTGCAGTTGTTCTAGTTGTATATGCTGCG
Organism: Gracilibacillus oryzae; assembly: GCF_009498735.1. Taxonomy (GTDB): domain Bacteria; phylum Bacillota; class Bacilli; order Bacillales; family Amphibacillaceae; genus Gracilibacillus; species Gracilibacillus oryzae. Next base: position 20,021 of record NZ_ML762450.1, on the reverse strand, counting down.
ATTGTAAGTCGCGGGTGATGAGTTGACTGGCAGAGGCCATTTGTTCGCCAGCCGCAAGATTCTCTTCTGTGCTTTGATTGATTTGTCTGGAGGTGTGGATGATCTCCTTGCTTGTATGTTGTACTCTACTAATAATTTGTTTTAAATAATTGGTCATGGCTAGAAAACCGTTATAAAGGTCATCAATTTCATTCGTTGCTTTTACAGGGTTTATCGTGACATTTAAATTTCCTTTGGTGATTTCCCTGGCAAGGTGCTGCAAAGAGTAGATTGGTTTTAACATGTGTTTGGATGTGATCCATATAATGAAAAAAGTCACCACAACTAATAATATGTAGACTGTAATACTTATAACAATGTCTCGGTTGATTTTATCTTTCATTGTCTCCTTTTGAATTTCACTTTCCTGCAAGGTTTTTTGCAGCAATTTCTGAACATGCTCATTTATTAAACCTGAGACAATTCCAATATACTCTTGTGTAATATATTTTTCTTCAGCAGGTGCATTAGATTTTATTTGCATGCCTAGCTTATCGACATATTCCGTTGTTGTATCCAGAATTGTCCTTACCTCCACCAATTCCTTTGTAAAAGGTTGTGCCATTTCCTTTCTTGCAACAGTGTTAAGATGTTCCTTCATTTGAGATAAAATCAGATACTGTCTGCCCTCTTCAAAATATACTTTTCCATAAACAATATCTCTAATTTCTTCCTCTAATTGTTCTCTTAATTCACCATGAATGGAATTAGTTAAATGAACAGTTTCTGTTATATCGTCGTATTGCTTGATATAGTTAATAAATAAGAAGAACTGTATAAGCTGTATAAGACCAAACCAGACGAAAAGTAAAATAAATAAAATAAGAAACTTTGAGCGAATGGATAATTTGCGGAGGTTTGTAAACGCATTCATTAAAATCGCTCCTAACTAATGGTTTTATTGAAAAACTACATTTCTCCAAACATTAACTCTCCTATAGTTTAACTTATTGGAAAGACTTTCAATAGTCTATTTTACCTTTTTTATAAAATAATACACTTCTAGCAAAAAATATTGAACATTATAAAGTAAATTTGATAAATAATTAATTTTTTTCAAAAGAATTTCTATTACAAATTATATGTAAGCGTTTTACAATAATGTGGAACCATTAATTACTGGAGAAGAAAAGGGGAGGTTATCCGAATGAAAAGATTTTTAAAAGTTAAAGGATTAATTGTGTTGTTATTCTTTCTAGTATTATTGTTAGCAGCTTGTGGCTCTACTGATGAAAGCAGTGGAAACGGTGAAAATACAGATAATGGTACAGAACAGACAGCGGAAGATACTAAGCCGGAAGAAACAAATAGTGATACAGAGGAAAAAGAAAGTGATGATCAATCTGCTGAAAAATTAGTAATAGGTTTTTCTCAAGTAGGTGCTGAGAGTGAATGGCGTACAGCTAATACAAAATCGATTCAAAATGCAATTAAAGATGCTGGTCATGAGTTGAAATTCTCAGATGCGCAGCAAAAACAAGAAAATCAGATTAAAGCTATACGTTCCTTTATTACCCAGAAGGTAGATGCAATTGTCTTTTCGCCAGTAGTAGAAACTGGATTTGAAACAGTATTAAGAGAGGCGAAGGATGCTGGTATACCAGTGTTTCTTGTCGATCGTGCCGTAGATGTTGATGACGATTCTTTATGGGTTACGTTCCTGGGTTCTGATTTCGTAGAAGAAGGCCGTAAAGCAGGAAATTGGTTAGTGGAAGAAATGGCAGATCAGGAAGGACCTGTGAATATTGTAGAATTGCAAGGTACAGTTGGTTCTGCACCAGCGATTGACCGTAAACAAGGCTTTGAAGAGATTGTTAGTAAAGAAGATAAGTTTGAAATCATAAAATCGCAAACAGGTGATTTTACTAGAGCAAAAGGTAAAGAAGTAATGGAGGCCTTCCTGAAATCAGATGGCGAAAATATTGATGTATTATATTCTCACAATTATGATATGGCGATTGGTGCGATTCAGGCAATTGAAGAATACGGATTAAAGCCAGGTGAAGACATTAAGATAATTGGTGTGGATGCTGTAAGAGGAGCATTCGAAGCGATGGCAGATGGAAAAATGAATGTAACCATTGAATGTAATCCATTGTTCGGCCCGCAATTAGTAGAGTTAATCGAAAAGCATGCTGCTGGAGGAGAAATTGAAAAACGTATTGCAGTAGAAGAAAGCATGTACACAATGGATCAAGCAGAAGAGCTTCTGCCAACACGTAAATATTAAAAAATAACCATAATGCAATGAAGTAGCCTACAGCAATGCTGATTTGCTTTAGGCTTACTGATTTGAGAGGGAGGCAGACAAATTGGCTCAGCAGCTAGCGAAATTAGAAATGAAAAATATCGTAAAAGAATTTCCAGGTGTGAAAGCTCTTTCTGATGTGCAATTATCACTCTATCCTGGTGAAGTTCATGCACTAATGGGGGAAAACGGTGCAGGTAAATCAACGTTAATTAAAGTATTAACAGGTGTGTACTCGATTGATCAAGGAACCGTTACCCTTGAAGGGAAGCAGGTTTCGATTAATAGCCCGTTAAAGGCACAGGAGCTTGGAATAAGCACAGTGTATCAGGAAGTGAATCTTTGCAGCAACCTTTCTGTAACGGAAAATATTTTTATTGGAAGGGAAATAAAGAAATACGGCAGACTGGCATGGAAAGAGATGAACCAGCATGCAGAGAAATTATTAGAAAGATTACAGCTTAATATTGACGTGACAAAGCTGTTATCTTCCTATTCAGTAGCAATTCAACAGATGGTTGCAATTGCACGTGCGCTTAATGTATCTGCTAAAATTCTAATCTTAGATGAGCCAACATCCAGTTTGGACCGTGATGAAGTTCAGCAGCTTTTTGCTGTGATGAGACAATTGAAAAAAGACGGACTTGCCATTGTCTTTGTTAGCCACTTTTTAGATCAAATCTATGAAATTACGGATCGCTTAACTGTATTACGGAATGGTGAGTGGATCGGTGAATATAAAACAGAAGCAATCGACCGGATGGAGCTTGTTTCCAAAATGATAGGCAAAGATTTAGCTGAATTGGAAGCCATCTCTTCTAAAACTACAGATATAAGTCAGTCAGATACTTTAGAATCCATGCTCCAAGCTAACGAGGTTGGGTTAAATGGGAAGATTAGTCCATTTGATCTGGAATTGCGCAAAGGAGAAATCTATGGTCTGGCAGGATTATTAGGTTCTGGCCGAACAGAGATGGCACGTGTTTTGTTTGGTGCAGATAAAGCAGATAAAGGAAAAATGACAATAAACGGGAAGGATGTTCACTTTACCACACCAAGAAGTGCGATTCTCAATAAGATAGGTTTTTGTTCGGAAAATCGAAAAACAGAAGGGATCATTCCAGAATTAACGGTTAGAGAGAATATGATTCTGGCGATCCAAAGTGTTTATGGCTGGTTTCGTTATCTATCAAGAGCAAAGCAAATGAAGATTGCAGAAGAATATATTCAATTGTTAAATATCAGACCAGCTAATCCAGAACAATTAATTAAGAATCTTAGTGGCGGCAATCAGCAAAAAGTAATGCTTGCAAGATGGCTTGTCACTAATCCTGATTTGTTGATTTTGGATGAACCAACTCGCGGAATTGATATTGGGGCAAAAACAGAAATTATGAAATTAATGACACATTTGAGTAAAGAAAATAAGTCAATTTTATTCATTTCATCTGAGATTGAGGAGATATTGAGAACATGTGACAGAATAGCAGTACTTCGGGATCGAAAGAAAGTGCAGGAGTTTGATAATGATCGTGAATTAACGCAACAGGACTTAATGAAAGAGATGGCAGGAGGGATGTGAAATGTTGAAAGGAATGATGAAAACAAAACTATTTTGGCCAATTATTGTATTAATACTTATTCTTGTCATTAATTTATTTTTTGACCGTAGTTTCTTTTCGATAGAATTGCGCAATGGTCATTTAACAGGAAGTTTGATTGATATTTTAAATCGCGGGGCACCATTAATCTTGATATCAATTGGAATGACTTTAGTTATAGCAACAAAAGGAATTGATTTAAGTGTAGGTTCGATCATTGCTATGTCTGGGGCAATAGGTGCGATGACAGTAGCTGATACTGCTAGTGAAGGATCAGGGCCATTATGGATGGCGATTGGTCTTTCGCTAATAATTTGTTTAGTAGTGGGAGGCTGGAATGGTCTGCTTGTGTCAAGAGTTGGTGTCCAGCCGATTGTGGCAACTTTAATATTAATGGTGGCTGGAAGAGGAATTGCCCAGTTGATTACAGGTGGGCAAATTACAACAGTATATTATGAGCCGTATTCTTTTATTGGTGGTGGTTATTTATTGACATTGCCTTTCTCTGTTTTTATTGTAGCATTTGTTTTTCTTATGGCTGTTTTGTTAACGAGGAAAACAGCACTTGGGCTTTTTATCGAATCGGTTGGATCAAATGCTGATGCAAGCCGGTTAGCAGGGATCAATTCGAAAAATATTATGTTAATGGTCTATATGTTTTCCGGATTATGCGCAGGAGTTGCCGGCTTGATTTTATCATCCAATGTTATGAGTGCTGACGGTAATAATGCTGGGTTATGGTTTGAACTTGATGCCATTCTAGCTGTAGTTATTGGCGGTACTTCATTAATGGGTGGCCGATTCTATCTTATGGGTACGGTTATTGGTGCACTGATTATCCAAAGCTTAACAACGACAATTTATTCAATCGGTGTTCCTGCAGAAACCAATCTGGTTGTAAAAGCGCTAGTAGTGCTGGTTGTTTGTTTATTGCAATCTGCAGAGTTTCGCCGAAAAGTATTTGGCATTGGTAAAGTTAAGCCAACAGGAGAACAAAAAGGCAGAGAGGGTGTGACATTATCATGATTAATCGATTATCATTAGATTATAAACAGCTTCCGTTAGTTGCAACCATTTCCCTGTTTGTTCTCATGTTCAGCTTTGGTTCTTTGCGCTATACAGGCTTCTTTTCCACACAGGTTTTTCTCAACTTATTTATTAATAATGCTTTTCTTATTGTGATAGCAGTAGGGATGACGTTCGTTATAGTATCTGGGGGGATTGACCTGTCAGTTGGATCAGTGATCGCGTTAACAAGTATGGTAACGGCAAGTTTAACAATGGAGGCACAATTATCCCCATTTATCGTCGTACCAATCAGTTTGTTGGTAGGTACTGTTCTGGGTGTTATTCAGGGTGCTTTAATTCATTTTTACAATTTACAGCCATTCATTGTCACATTAGCAGGTATGTTTTTAGCCCGTGGACTTAGTTATATGATTAGTGTGGAAACAATTGCTATTGATCATCCATTCTTTAACTTTATGGCAAACTCCCAGATTCCTGTTCCAGGTGGAAACTTTATTTCGATTAGTGTGGTAATTGCTCTTATTGTTGTTTTTATTGCCATGTTCGTAGCTCATTTTACTAAATTTGGCAGGAATGTTTATGCTATTGGGGGAAGTGAACAATCAGCAATGTTGATGGGTCTACCTGTTGCACGAACGAAAATACTGATTTATACCCTGAGCGGATTCTGTGCCTCCTTAGCAGGTTTAATTTTTACCTTCTATATGCTTTCAGGTTATGGTTTGCATGCAAATGGGATGGAACTGGATACGATCGCAGCAGTTGTCATCGGAGGTACCCTTTTAACTGGAGGCGCGGGTTATGTAGCGGGAAGTGTAGTAGGCGTGCTTATTCTTGGCATAATCCAAACAATTATTGTATTTGAAGGCACCCTTAGCTCTTGGTGGACAAAAATTGCCATTGGCGCATTATTATTATTATTTATTGTTTTACAACGGGTGATTGTATGGAGAAGTGAGAAAAAGCATGCTAACGGATGACGAGGAGATTGTGGGAATAGAGGTTAAAATAACTGTGAATTTTAGGAGAACCTGTGTAGTGAAGGATTAGTAAGTGGATCTGTCAAATAATATAAGACAATGGGAACAAGCAAAGTAAATGTTTGTTCCCATCCCAATCTTATGCAGGTGAATATCTTATCACTAAATCAAAACCTGCCTCAAACTCTGTCCATTCATTCACCATCTATCAATATCATCTAAATATGTGGTCTTTGCTTACTATGTCATTCTTATTATGAACATAAAAACCCTTATACCAGGGTAAAAAAGAAGAGGAATCAATAAAATGATTCCCCGGTAATTACTCTCTAGTTTGCGCTGTATCGCTCATAAGCTGCCTGCTGAATTTCCATATATTCTTTCAAGTTCATTTGTTCGATATTTTGTACATATTCTTCCCACTCGGAGAATGAAGCGGCGCCTGTGATAAATTTGTCTCTCATTTCATTAACATATTTCTCGATATCTGCTCCGAATGAAGCGATTTTCTGATTTTCTTCTCTCGTGTAAGTAAATAGTGGCCACACTTCATCGATCATATATGGTTCGATTTTCTTCGTTGCTTCTAAGGAAGATGGCAATGTTTCTGCACCCTGGAAGTATTTTTCTTTCACAACTCCAGGATATCCACCGCCTAACCATGTTACATAATCGCCCAGTGCCTGCTCGAAAGTGATCCCTTCTTCAGGGTTTTTAATCTTATCTACATATTCCACAGATCCATCCTCATTCTCTGTGTAAGTCTCTCCTTCAATTCCCATAAAGAACATTTTTGTTCCTTCATCACCGTAGAAATGGTCCATCCATCTGACTGTTGCTTCAGGGTGCTGATTTTTATTTGTTATAACAAAGTTCCCCATTTGGCCTAGAGGTGAGCGCATATTATGATAAGATCTTAAACCAGCTGGTCCTTCTAGAGGAGTCATCCCGACATAATTTTTGCCTGCTTCTCCCCATAGTGTTTCAGGGCTTGTTGTCACAGTACTTCCATACAAGCCTTCTGCACCTGTTGCCTGAACCTGATTCCCTTCGATTGTAAAAATATTTTCCTGAATGAGTCCTTCATCAAATAATCGGTGCATATACTTGAGCATTTCCAGGTATTCATCTGTAGTAGGATAAAAACGTAATTCATTGGTATCTGGATCCATATCGATAAATGGATGATTTCCACCTCTGTTTCCGACACCATATGCACCTTTTAACCATGCCATAAGCCCGGAAACTTGTGTAGCACCATATGGAACTTCATCCTGCTTGCCGTTCCCGTTCAAATCTGTTTCTTTCACTGCTTTTAAATATTGATAAAATTCTTCTGTTGTCTGTGGTTGTTCCATATTCAACTTTTCTAGCCAGTCTTGTCTTACCCATAGCTTATGACCAACAATAACGGAAGTGAATTCAGGGTCATAAATCATTGGAAGAGAGTAGATGTTTCCATCAGGGAAAGTGATACCCTTCTTAATCTCAGGATACTCGTTTAACAGATTGCTTAAATTCGGCATATGCTCATCAATCAAATCATTTAATGGTAAAAAAACGCCTTGCTTGCCGTATTTTAATAAATCTGTGTTTGGCATATGTGCTTGGTAGAACACATCGGGAATATCCCCACTGGCAAGGGCAAGATTTCTTTTTTCATCGATTCCGGATCTTGGAACGATTTCCCACTCTACATTGATTCCGGTCATCTTGCTGTATTCTTTCCAGATCAGAACATCTCCATTATCTTCAGCAAGTGATTTACGAGCCATAAATTGCAATGTAATTGGTTCATTCACAATCGGCATGCCTGTTTCGTTTATATTGGCTGTCGTATTGGATTCTTCTTTTTCATCTTCTTTTGCGTTCCCTTCATTACTACATGCTGCCATAAAACAAAGCGCAGCAATAACAAAAACCAGTAACCATTTTTTCACTTTCACTTAACCTCCCTTGTTATAACGCCATGGCAGATTGTCTAATGGTTTGTTCAAGATAGTTTTTTGAACCCTTCATTCGACAAATGGCGGTATCCTATTTCTATCACACGAGCATATTTCATTTCTATATGTAGTCTTTAGCCAGTATGTATTTCTTAATATGTTAATTAGATGTTAACTGGACAATGCAACAGCTGAAGGCTGGAGGAGCTTCACCTTCTATTATTTTTTCTATCTGCAAAAAAAGAAAAGAGGATGTATTTATTAATATTTTTTTACATTCTGTTAACAATTCTAATTATTGGATCAGATATAATGAAAAAATAAAGTGAGCCTTTGATCAGAGGGGGATTTTTGCTCCACTGATCATTTGCGAAACTTATCAGGGTGTTTAGCACTAAGGGAAAACAGAACGGAGGGTTTTAATGAGAATATTGTCCTTTAATATCCATCATGGAGCAGATGAGAGTGGTAGTCTGGAGCTGGAAAATATTGCTGAAGCAATCAAACGTGCTGATGCAGATATTATTGCACTTCAAGAGGTTGATTGTCATTTTGGGAACAGAAGTGAATGGCAAAATCAAATAAAGAAACTAGGGGAATTACTTCAGATGACATACCGGTTTGGAGCAAATATCGATCTTCCACCAATAGAGGGAAGAAGCGAAAATAGAAAGTTTGGTAATGCAATCTTAACTAAACATCCGATCGTTTACTATGAAAATTATCCTCTGCCTGACTTAGGAAATGAACCAAGAGGATTGTTATATGCAGAAATAAAGCTTGGAGAATCATCTGTTCATATTTTCAATACACATTTGGGGCTGGATAAGGAAGAAAGGGAATTGCAATTCGAGAAAATCTCGCAGATACTGCTTCCTATGTCTGGGCCGGTGATCTTAGCTGGTGACTTCAATGTACTGCCAACTGATGAAACATTACAAATGTATCTGAAACAGAGCAACCTGTTGGATAGTTTTCAAGATTCCAGTGCACTAACCTTTCCAACAAGTTCACCGCAAAAGCGGATTGATTATTTGTGCCATTCAACCGAGCTGGATTGTATAGGGAGAGCGGTTATCGATACAGTGTCGTCTGACCATTTGCCAATCTTGGCTGTTTATAAAATAGAACATACCAGCTGAAGAAAATTATCAGAATGCCGGCAATTCTTGGCAAAGGTAAGAATCTATCATTTTCAAATGTAAATCCATAAAATACATAGTAACAAGGCGGGAATTAACATGCGCTCACTGCTGCAAGAAAGGACACAATTGTTTTATAAGTACTTTCTATCTTATTTTATTATCTTTTTTATTCCATTTATTTTTATTAGTTATTTTGTTTCCAATGAAGCCACAACTATAATAGAAGAAGAAATTATCACATCCAATCTCAGTAAACTGGAACAAGTGAAAGATATTTCTGATACGAGAATAAAGGATATGCAAAGCATTGCGACAAATATTGCGAATGACAATAAAATGTCGGCATTCAAGCTGCAGCAGCCTTATGAAAGCAAATTAGCGATTCAGCAATTATCCAAATATGATACGAATAATTCTAATATTGATGGGTTATTTATCTATATCGACGATCATCCCTATATTTATACATCGAGAGGAACAGCTGCTTTTGACACATATGCACAAAAAACATTCGACATAAAAGAAGATGCTGTAAATCAGTTTAGAATGGCTGTACAAAAAAGTAATGTGCCAGTTTTCGAAAAATATCGGCTTTCTTCTGGTGAGCAGGTTGTTTCCTACATCTATCCTATCGCTTCAGGGGGCGGGCATTTCAATGGAAGAAAGGTAGTTTTCCTTCTTAGAGAAAAGTCTTATCATCACCTGGTAGATCAGGTGCTGGGAGATTTTGATGGGGCAAATTATATTTTTGATCATAACGGAAATTCAGTTGCATCACCAAATGATAGTTTCCCGGTTTCTCCGGCAGAAATAAGGCAATTGGCTGACAAAGAACAGGAAGTTATTCATAAAAGTATCGGTGGGGAAAATTACTCTATTATTTCTATTCGTTCCGATTTAACGGGATGGAGTTTTATTACCGCTATACCGACAAATCAGTTTTTTGAGCAGCTGAATCACTTACAGAAAACAATTGTTTACATTCTAGTAACGATTGCAATTGCAGGACTTATTATTATCACGATTGTCACAAGACATCAATATATGCCTTTGAAGAACTTGGTGAATCTATTAAAATCAAGACACCTCATCCATTCCAGTCAGCTGGGTAAACATGCAGGAGATGAACTTACCAGTTTACGTGAGTCTATTTTGTTTATGTCAGACAAAACGGAAAAGCTGCACACCAAAGTGGCATACCAGGCTCCATATGTAAAAGATCAGCTGTTGTCACAGTTGCTGACAGGCAAAATAGAAAATGAAAATAAACATGAATTAACATCAATGTTAGCTGATGTTGGTGTGGTTTTTCCAGGTAACTATATTTTTGTTGTACTGGTTTCCCAATCTGGAGAAAATGCGGATTCGATACTTTATGCGCAAGAGGAAATGGATAAAGATGTAGTCAGTTATGGCCTGGAGCTTCCTGACAATAACAGTTATTGTTATATCGTCAGTTTAGAAGATGAGAAGGATCAACAGCATTATGTTGATGCTCTCACGAAAAAAGCAGAAATTCCAAGCAACACAAGGATCTCTATTGGCGTCGGTCAACTCTACAATGGAGTGGATAAGGTAAACCGTTCCTTTGTGGAAGCAAAAGCTGCAATGGAATATGCACGGATCACGAATCAAGGCAGCTGTATTTATTTTGAAAAGATCGCCAAGCAAAACAATTCCGCAACATGGTTTCCGATGAATTTGCAAGTAAAGCTATCGCAAAGTTTGAAAGAAGGAGATTATATCGTTGCAGATGAAACAATAACGGATATTATCAAATATATTATCTCTATTCAAGCATCTATTGATATGACAAGGGCAATGGCATACGATTTAATCAATACAATGTTGAAAGTGATAGCAGAACATAATATCCTGTATGATGTTACATCTGTTAAACAGCTTTTCACATTCCAATCAATTGATGAGCTGCAACAGATGCTTGATCAAATTGCTGTCTCTGTCTGTAAAGAAATAAATCAGAAAAAACGTAACAGCCACCATATGTTAAGTCACCAGTTAATGGAGTACTTACAAAAAGAATTTAATAACCCTGATTTGAGTCTGGAAAAGCTTTCTGTCTATTTAAACTTATCTGTGCCTTATGCCAGCCGTTTCATAAAAGAACAAACAGGCTACACATTCACCCAGATTATCTGGGATATGAGAATGAAAGCATGCCAGCGGCTCTTATTAGACTCCTCTTTACCAATTAAGGAGATCGTAAAGCGAATTGGCTATCACGATGTTGCGAATTTCACGAGGAAATTTAAGAAAGAAGTTGGCATTACTCCAAGTCAATTTCGGAAAAGAAGAGTTGACACTGCTTTGTAAGGTTGCGAATGGAAGGGAATATATTTTTACAGAAAAGTGGAAGATCTCTTCAGGATTTCTGAAGGTAGAAAATATTCTATAAATTATAAAAAAATAGTTAAACTGGTAGTTATTTAGGGAAAGAAATACAGTAGTGGAAAAGGTAAGAAAGGGGTAAGGACTAGACTGAACAATATAATTACACAATAATCAGACATTTGTTGACAATATTTGCTGAAATTATAATACTAGTCTGATATAATGGAATCAAATTGAAAAAGGAGATGATTTAAAGTAATGAAGACAATGAAAAAAGGCCTAATAGTATCTCTAGCAATTCTCGTAATCTCTCTATTTACTCCACTTGCCAGTTTATCTGCTGATGAACAAGATGCGGCACAGGAACTTGTAGATGCAGTTGCAACAATGAACATTGCAGATGACCAGGAAATCAGCTATCTTTATACACACCTTCAAACAGCAGGAATTACAGATTCTGAATTGGAAAGCATCGTAGCAAATGCAGAGGAAGCACAAACTATTCTTGCGGGAGTATCATCACCTGAAGAATTATCAGATGCTGACCGTAACACTGTTGCTGCTCTATTAAATGACAGTGCACAGAAAGCGCATTTAGTAATCAATTTAGTTGACGGAAATGGAAATGTTATCGATTTTACTACAAATCTAGCAAATGTTGATACATCAAGTTTACGTTTATCAGTAACTGATCTTGATGGAAATGAACTTGTGTCATATGACCCTTCCATTGAAGATATCAGTGCAGGTAGCTTAGCCACTAAAATTAGCGCTTTGGAAGATGCAGTAGCAGCTGCAAAAGAATTACAATCATCAGAAACATTTGTACCAATGCCGGAATCACAATTACCTAATACGGCTACAGATATGCCTATGGCTATTGCTATTGGCGGTGTATTATTAGCATTAGGTTTAGTAGCATTATTCCCTGCTGTCAGATTAGCTCGCAAATTTTCATAATTAAATCAAGATTGGGCTGTTTAAAATGGGAATGAAAAGAAGAGAATCAGGCAAGTCAAAAAAACGCAAATTGATAAAATGGGTATTAATTGGTATACCCATTTTATTTATCGTATCAGGTATCTCTGTAGTTGCTATTTTTGGCTGGGAGATGACGAAATCAACTGTCCATCTTTCAAAAACGGTAGTGATGCCTTATAAGCCGGAAAATAAACAAAAAGTGTTTAAAACGGACTATTGGGACACCATACCGAAGCCGGGTGAAAGCCTTGGCGCTTTAAATATTGAGTCTCTAGACTTAAGCTATCCTGTCGTGCAAGGTACGCGGGAAGAAGAATTAAAGGAAGGTATTGGCCATATGATGGGGACAATGCTTCCGGGGCAAGGTGGACATGTTATTTTAAGTGGTCATCGTGACACTGTCTTTCGCGAATTAGAGCATCTGGAAGTTGGTGATGAAATTACTTTTTCAACAAAATATGGTGATTTCATTTATGAAGCTGTCGGGTTTGAAATTGTAAGTGCTGACGACCGCTCAGTTGCAGTGCCAAAGGATTATGAAACTTTGACACTGACAACCTGCTACCCATTTGATTATATTGGCGATGCGCCAGATCGTTATATTGTTTATACTGAATTAAAAAGCAGTCCGTAAAGAAAGCTTATCACTCTCTCATGGTAATGAAGGGTGATAAGTTTTTTTGTTGGAAAAAAATAGACGGAATAAGTAGACAAGATATGGTCAGATTTAGTAAATTAGAAATGATTGGAATATCCTATTGCTCCCCTTAAAGAGTAACAGGATAGCGGGAATGGCATAAAATCACTACAGTTCAAAGTTGGAGTATCTATCACATCGCCCGGAATGAGGAGAATTCATTGTATAAATATTTATCATGGATAGCGGTTATTGTATGTATGGGATTCATCTTTTATCTGTCACATCAACCAGCCACAACTTCGAATCAGCTTAGTACAGGGGTAACACACTTTATCATAAATCTGGCAGAGAATATCTTTCCTGATGTGTCAAACGCGCAAGATGTAAGACTTAACAGTAAAATTCGCAAGTTTGCCCATTTTTTTATTTATTTTATTTTCAGTTTGCTGGTGATGTACGCGCTGCAAAAAAGCCGGAAAGGTTCTCACCTCATACAGCATGTATTTCTCACTATAACCATTTGCATCTCGTATGCTGTACTGGATGAAATGCATCAGTTATTTATAATTGGGCGCGGTGCCCAGATTACGGATGTTTTTATCGATAGTTTAGGGGTGTTTTCAGGAATTTTTGTCTATCTGTTAACAAGTCGCCGGACTATTTCAAATGAGAGATGAACTTTCTTCATTTTTTTACAAAAATTACATAAATTCATTTAATTTCGTCAGCATAATATAGTACAATATCTTTATAAACAACTATATTATGCTATTTTTTTATCACAGCGCTAACCATATGTAATACCCCTAATCGAAAAGTATCGAATAACAAGAAGATGGTAAGTGGGGGATATAAAAACCCATTGATATAATAGATGGTTGAGCTGGTAATAAACTTGAAATTAATTAAAAGGCTGTCTCTCTGATGGATTCTATAATAGAGTGGCGGTGATTCAGGGAGTGATGAATGTGTGGAAAAAGATTCTGTTTTCTTTATTGGGATTAGTGATTGTAGGAGTAGGGCTGCTTTGTTATTTTCTTTTCATCAAAGAGTATGACATTGAAGATGAGCAAGTAGATAACATTATTGATAATGAATATGAGATAACATTACCTGAGTCGGCAACACCTCCACATTCAACAAATGATCCAGCCAATCTGGAAAATAATGAAGGGTCAACAAAACAACCTGATCAAAAATCAGAAGCGAATATGCAGGAAACCTACGCTGCAGAAATTCCAAGTGATACGAATCAAAATGAAAACGAATCTTCATCAGGGGAATCTGTGACAAGTGAAGAAGGGGACAATTCAGCACAAAAAGGGAATCAGGACAGTACACCGGCGGCTGGAATGCAACCAACAGCGGAGAGGATTGTGGCTAAATACGAGCCTGCTTTTACATCACTGCAGAGTCAGGCTGAGGTCAGACTGAATGAGTTAGTTTCCTATGCTTATTCGGAATACAGTAACAAGAAGCAATCAGGTGATAATGTCTCTTATACATATTTATTTCAGAAATATCAGTCTGCTGCGGCTCGTTTAGAAGCAAATACAGATGCTGTCTTTAATCAAATATATAATCAATTAGTGAGTGAATTGGAAAGCAATGGGTACACAGAGAGTGAAGCACAAACAGTTTATGACACGTATCAATCACTTAAAAAGGCACGAGAGAATCAGCTTATGCAACAAGCCTTAGATCAGATCAGTTAAAACAACTATTTCTCCAAATAATATGCCCGGTTTTTTTTACTTGTGCTATAATATAAGTATCAAAAATTTCCATATTAAGGAGAAACCAGTGTGAACAACCAACGTAAAAGGAAGAAGTCCACTTTTTGGTTATGGGTTGTAATAGGGATTGTTTTGATAACAGTTCTGGCAGGCGGCAGTTATGTTTATTCTATTTATCACAATGCGAAAAGTACGGTAAATGAAAAGATACATAAAGAAGTTGTGGCTATTGATAAAACACTGACAAATAAGAAAATCGACGCAAGAGAATCTTTGAATATTCTTTTGTTAGGAGTAGACGAAAGGACAGATGATAGAGGGCGGTCTGATGCAGTAATGGTGCTGACTTTAGATCCGCAGCATAATCAGATGCAATTAATCAGTATTCCAAGGGATACTAGAACAGAGATTTCCGGAAAAGGAATTCAGGATAAAATTAATCATGCCTATGCTTTTGGCGGGGTGGATATGTCGATTGATACAGTCGAAGAATTTCTTGGTATAAAATTAGATTTCTATATAAAAATGAACATGGACGGTTTGTCAGGTCTAGTTGACGCACTTGGTGGAATCACTGTGAACAATGACCTTGACTGGCATGGAAGTGACGGATTTCATTATCATCAAGGTGAGTTGCACTTGGATGGAATGCATACATTAGGCTACGTCAGAATGAGGAAAGAAGACACATCTGGGGACTTTGGCAGAACAGAACGGCAGCGTCAAGTAATCAGAGCAATAGTGGAAAAAGGGATAAGTCTTCAATCAATTACGAAGATAAATGATGTAATTAATGTACTTGGTGATAATGTGACAACAAATATGAAATTTCATCATATGCTTGATTTAATGGCTGATTACCGTGACACTAGAAATAATTTTACTAGCTATATGTTGCAGGGAAGCGGATCAATCATTGATGATACCTATTATTTCATTTTCAATGAGGAGGAAATCCAGAAGGTCTACAAAATGATCACAGAGAAAAATTAGCAGAGAACCACAGCTAATGAAACATGTTAGCTGTGGTCAATAAAGAAGGCACGATTGATGGTAAAAACATATAACCTGTCTGTGAGGTCCTGTCATTCTAATTTAAGGCTAGACTTTCGCTTCAAATGTATGGCAATCTGTCTCCTGCACATCTGAAGCGCTTTTACCTGTGTGGCTGACAACATAAATCATATTGGCTCGACATCTGTTTCCATTCATCCAATATTTACAATTATTCACTTCACATTTCACATCTTTCGCCATCATTCACACCTCCTATGTTAACAGTATCAAACAACCCGGTAATTATATGTGTGGAGATAACTGGCAACATGGCTATACTTCATACTTTTCCGTTAATTCTGCCAGTTGAAAACCATTCACAACATTAAATAAATGGGAGTTAGCTCTTTTATAATGATTCATTTTGTGATAAATGATCGACAGTAATAAGTGACATTCATTTATTTGAGGCTGGTCGCCTGTATTCGTAAAGTATGGAAGCATATTTTTATGGATGTATAAGCTCGTTTCTTCTGTACACAGTTTATTTGACATAATCTTTTTTAAAATATAGAGCCAATACTGGTATTTTCTGTTTGATTTCAGCCCGATTCCAATTTGGATATAATCAAGGGATTCATTTTTTTGGCCATTATAAGCATACGCTATAGCAAGGAAGTAGATATATTTTACTTTAAAAAGTGGATTTTTTTCTTTAGTTATGGCTTTTCTCAATATTGAAATCGCTTTATTAAATTGCTTTTCTTCAATATAAATATAACCTAATGTGAAATAGATTAATTCATATTTTATTTGGAAGGAATGATAAACAGAGTGCGACAGAATCTTTTCTAATGAACTAACGACTTTGTCATGTTTATGGCGCAGGATGTCAGGAAAAGTAAGTAAATATTTAAATAGAAGATGATTGATCGGATCCACTTGAGTTTCATAATAAGTTTTTGCTTCCATCAGTTCATTCTCTGCATGAGCAGGCTCATTTAAGTAAATATGTATAATGGCAAAGTATATATGAATTTCAGGTTCATTTATTGAAACATCTTCCGTATTTCGTGCCAGCTGCAAATAATGTAAAGCCTTTTTGATATCATTATCAAGAAGAAAATAATATCCGAGGGATTTATAACAAATATATAATTCCTGTTTGTATAGAGTTTTCGTGTAGTCAAGGATTCTAGGTAATAAGAGTTTAGCTTGGGCATGGTCAAAACGAAGTAAGAAATGGCGGAAAAGGTTAATATAGTAATGTGTGTTTAAATTGATATGATGTAAAGGGAAATGAGGTTTCAGTTCTTTAAACAGCTTGTCCGCATTAAAGATTCTGTGTTCATTGATGGTATGATGCCATTCTATTAGCTTGTCCGCCAATTGAGGAGAGGTCGTGTAGTTATCTTGTAATTCTTTAATTTCCAGTATTTCTGATATTTTTACAATCAGATCCTTTGGTGGCTCGATTTTACCTGATTCAATTTTGCTGATATAGGAATAGGAACAGTTGCTTGCGATAGCCAGTTCTTTCTGTGTCATATGCTTTCTCTTACGGTAATCTCTAATTAATTTACCATAATGAAACACGTCATCAACCTCTTTTCTTTAATTTATAAATTCACTATATACTTTTTTCGACATAATAGTTCTTTTTCCTTCTTTTTTTATAAAAAATTTACTTTTTGTCATAAAAAAGACTTAAATAATTCCAAACTGAATCCTATTATGAATAAAATAATGATAACAAGGAAGACCTTTATACCTATAAATGGGACGATGAAAAGCAATGTTGGTATAAAGATTAAAAATCCTAAAAACATAATAGTAAAAAAAGAAAAAAATGTGCGCATACCCATACCTCCTCGCTATAATGTATGAAATCTGCCGCAATAGGTGATTCGGTCCAATCTTTTGAACTTGATCAATTCATCTCCTATAATAAAGAAAGCAGAGGAGGAATAGTTATGGATAAATTGAATGTGAATGATTTTCGTAAAGCAGATTATTTAATCGATGAAATGTTTATAAATCGCTGGTCACCTAGAGCTTTTTCCGGGAAAGAAGTGGAAGAAGCTGTATTAATGAGTATTTTTGAAGCAGCACGCTGGGCCCCTTCAGCTAGTAATAAACAGCCTTGGCGTTTTGTGATCGCGAGTACGAAAGAAGAGAAGGATCTATTTAACCAGTTTATAATGGAAGGTAATTTAAAATGGTGCAAGGCTGCACCAGTATACGCTCTCTTACTTTCCGATACAGAAGCAGGGGGTGCTCATGCTTTTGATGCTGGTACTGCATGGGGCTATTTATCACTGCAAGCATGGAAAAACGGACTTATCACACACGCGATGGGTGGGATATACAAAGATAAGGCTCGCGAACTTTTGAATATTCCAGACCAGTATGATGTTCATGCCCTTATCGCGATAGGCTACCAGGATGATATAAGTATTCTGGAAGAGGCTTATCAGGAACGAGAAAAGCCATCAAATCGCCGGTCACTGAAAGAAACGATCATTAAAGGAAGTTTCTAATATATTGATTATCATTGGGCAACGGTATTGGCCGTTCGGTAATATTAAGCATTCGCTGGAGTGAGAAGCGAATGCTATTTTTTTAACAATAAATTCACTGTAAATTATTATATTTATCATAATTTCTTGATAAAATCTATATGATGATACAAAATCACCATTATGGAGGATAATTTATAATGAAAAAAGTAAGAAAAGCGATCATACCTGCAGCAGGGCTTGGAACCAGATTTTTGCCGGCTACAAAAGCAATGCCAAAGGAAATGCTCCCAATTGTCGATAAACCAACAATTCAATATATAATAGAAGAAGCAGTAGCATCTGGCATAGAGGATATTATTATTGTGACAGGGAAAGGGAAACGTGCCATTGAAGATCACTTTGATAACAATTTTGAGCTGGAAGACAATTTGTTGAAAAAAGGAAAGCTGGAATTATTAGAAAAAGTGAAACAGCCAGCATCTGTCGAAATCCACTATATACGTCAAAAAGAGCCGCTCGGATTAGGACATGCAGTTTGGTGTGCCCGGAAATTTATTGGTGATGAACCTTTTGCGGTCTTATTAGGCGATGATATTGTACAAGCAGAAACCCCGTGCCTCAAACAATTGATTGATCAATATCAAGACTTGGGCAACTCTGTTATTGGAGTGCAGCAAGTGCCGGAGAATGTCACGCATCGTTACGGTATTGTTGATCCTGCAGCACAGCATGGAAAATGTTATTCTGTACATCAATTTGTTGAAAAGCCGGAGAAAGGAACAGCTCCTTCCAATTTAGCGATTATGGGTCGTTATGTTTTGACTCCTGAAATAATGAAATATCTTGATCGAAAACAATTAGGTGCAGGTGGAGAAATCCAATTGACAGATGCGATTCAACAATTAAATGAATCTCAAAGTGTATTTGCCTATGACTTTGAAGGAAAAAGATATGATGTAGGAGAGAAGCTGGGATTTGTGCGAACAACCTTGGAATTCGCTCTTCAAAATGAAGAAATAGGAGAAGAAGTTCAGAAAATGCTGGAAGACCTAGTCAGTCAAACAGTGAAATAAATATAGAAGAATCATGAGAAATTATAGAATCCGGACGATTTTCACACGAAAAATCAGTGCGGATTCTTTTTGTGATTACCTTACGGGATTAAGCACGTAAAAACACTTTCTTTCTATAATAGTACTAAACAAAGAAGCTGGTTTTATATTATTAAAATTTGGTCTGGCTCATGGAGTTATGATGATAAGAAGGCGTCATGGCATCAAAACGCTGGCAGGATTAGTGAGTTTTGAAGTTAAGAAAGCATCATGGCATCAAAACATTGGCTCGATCAGGGAGGTATGTAATAAATAAAGAGAATAAAACTGAATAAGAGGGAAAATATTATATAGGAAGAATTAATACGATATTGTAGTTTAGAAAAAGACTTCTGAGGTTAAAAGAAGAGAAAGAAACAATCTGATCATCTCTAAATTGCAAAAGTGTCTGGTTGCTATCTAAAGAGTTAGCTGCAATTCAAAAGTAAGAAATTTTACTCTGTTGCACTCTTTTATAGTATAAAGTCTATTCAATCATAATATACAATTTCGTTACATTAATTACCAGTTGTCTAACCGCGATATCCGTGTTATTCTATTCAAGTCGCATTAATAAGTGATGACTTCTAAAACGAATAGAAATTATTTTTATAAAAAAGTGTTGACTTACTTTTATGAAAATGTTATATTTAGGAGGTCGCTTTTGAGAGACGGCGATAAACATTGATCATTGAAAACTGAACAAAACAACCAG
>NZ_ML762449.1:49342-59004 GCF_009498735.1 Gracilibacillus oryzae | reverse complement strand
CGCTCGCTTCTAAAAGCTAGCTTGTTTCTTAAATATTCTTTCATACTGGTTGTTTTGTTCAGTTTTCAATGATCAATGTTATTGCTGTTTTTGCGACAGCTTTTATATTATATCAACTTAGTTTGTTCTTGTCAACAACTTTTTATAAGTTTTTTTAACAAGTTGTTTTAAGTTTTTGCTGTGTGTTTCAGCGACGTATAATAATATACCACGGTTGGATAAGTGAAGTCAACAACTTTTTACAAAAAAATTAAACAGCTCCAAAACGGAGCTGTTATACCTTATTTATTACGCATCTGCGGGAACAGTAAAACATCTCGAATGGAAGGAGCGTTTGTCAGCAGCATAACCAGTCGGTCTATTCCAATCCCTAAACCTCCAGTTGGTGGCATACCATATTCTAACGCCTCCAGGAAGTCTTCATCCATTTCGTGTGCTTCATCATTTCCTTGTTCTTTTTCTTTTACTTGTGCTTCAAACCGCTCTCTTTGATCTATTGGATCATTAAGCTCTGAGAATGCATTTGCATGTTCTCTTCCAACAATGAATAACTCGAAACGGTCCGTAAACCTGTCATCTTCTTTGTTCTTTTTCGCTAATGGGGATATTGCTACAGGATGGCCATAAATAAATGTCGGCTGGATAAGCTTTTCTTCTACTCTTTGTTCAAAGAACTCATTCACGATGTGTCCGAAAGTCATATTATCATCAATACTGATGCCGTGTTCTTTTGCCAGAGTTTTTGCTTCATCATCCGTCATTTGCTGCCAGAAGTCTACTCCTGTTTCTTCTTTAATAGCATCTACCATATGCAGTCTTGTCCATTTTGGTTCTAAGTTAACTTCCTGTTCACCATAGGCAATTGTCGTTGACCCTATTACTTCTTTTGCAATATGCGCTACCATGTTTTCTACTAATTCCATTATATCATGGTAATCTGCATAAGCTTCATATAATTCGATCATCGTAAACTCTGGATTATGCCTTGTGGATACACCTTCGTTACGGAATACTCGGCCAATCTCGTAAACCTTCTCCATTCCACCAACAATAAGACGTTTTAAATGTAATTCAATTGCAATCCTCATATATAAAGGAATATCAAATGCATTATGATGGGTAGTAAACGGGCGTGCGGATGCTCCACCAGCTATACTGTGCATCATTGGAGTCTCCACTTCCAAGTAACCCATATCATCTAAATAACGACGCATGGACTGGATTATTTTACTTCTCATTATAAAAGTATCTTTACTATCTATATTTGTAATTAGATCTAAATAACGCTGGCGATATCTTTGTTCCACATCTTTTAAACCGTGAAACTTCTCAGGAAGAGGGCGCAGAGATTTCGTTAAGAGAGTAAACTGATTCGCTTTAACAGAGAGTTCACCAACGTTTGTTTTAAAAACTGTACCCGTTACACCAACAATATCCCCTAAATCTGCAGTATTAAATACTTCATAAGCTTCCTCTCCGACTGTATCCTTTCTAACATACAGTTGAACCTGTCCACTTAGATCCTGAATATGAGAAAAGCCCGCTTTTCCTTTACCGCGCTTAGTCATAATCCGACCAGCAATTGTTGTTTCGATTGATTTTTCCTCTAATTCTTCTTTAGAAAATTGATCATAGGCTTCTCTTAATTCTTCTGCAAGATGTGTGCGATTGAATTTATCCCCAAATGGATCTAAACCTTTTTCTTTATATGCTTCTAATTTTTCTAACCGCACACGCATCTGTTCATTTAATTCTTCGCTCATTACCTTCACCTCAACTAAAGTTATTTTAAATCGATTATATCTGCATTTATATTTTTATCAACAAATTTCGCTTTATCTACTAAGTCTCGATATCTGCAGAAAACCTGAATGTTCATCAGTTTTCCATCTTCATCTACATATCATGTTCATTATTCACAGCGCTGATAACGCTGCAGATACCCACACTTGCCACCGTTGCTAATCAGAACTGAAGGTCCAGTATGTACCAATTACCAGAATGTTTATCCCTCCTTTCTTTTTTGCGGCTCTAACTCATCCAGAGATATATCTAGCTGATTGGCGATCGTCTCTAAATGATCCATTGTTGGAATCTTTTTACCTCTTTCTAAGTCTCCTAACTGTGAGACAGAGATTCCCAGTTCCTCTGCAAACTGTATTTGCGTATAACCTTTCAACTTTCGAAAAGCCTTTATTCTATTCCCCCATTTGTTCGTTGCCATTTGACGACTCCTTTTTTATCTTCACGAGCTATTCCATCCATTAATTGTGAAATATCCTTATTGACATGCGGCAAAAATAAATTCGGGCAAATCTCACTTAACGGTACTAACACAAATGCTCTTTCATGCATATACGGATGCGGGATAATTAAGCGATCTGTTTTTATTTCTTCTTGATTAAACAATAAAATGTCAAGGTCCATTGTTCGTGGGCCCCACTTTATTTCTCTTTTTCTGCCAAGCTCTGATTCAATCTTTTGACAAAGATCCAATAAGGGTATTGGCTCCATCATCGTCTCCACTTCCAGTACTTTGTTCAAAAATGATGCCTGATCAGTATAACCAAAAGGTTCTGTTTGATATATGGAAGAAGAGGAGATAAGCTTTACATCCGAATGCTCAGCTAACAGGCGCTCTGCTTTCTTCAAATAGTCCTCTCTTGGTTCAATGTTGGAGCCAAGGGCAATAAATGCTCGGTTCATTGTTTTCTCTCCCTGTATATTTCAACAGCAACAGATTGATAATGTCCCGGAATTGGCGGATCTGGTTTATATACTTTCACATTGCATGCCTGCAACAGGGAAAAATCAAGTAACAATTGTGTGGCAATATTCTCTGCTAATGCTTCTACAAGATTGACCGCTTCTCCCTCAACGATTTCTTTCACCAGTTTATAAGCAGCACCATAGTTAATAGAATGTTCCATCTGATCTGTCTTCCCTGGCTTTGACAAATCCAATTCCAAAATTAAATCAACAGAGAAGCGCTGCCCTAGCTTTCTTTCTTCAGGAAATAAGCCGTGGTAGCCATAAAACATCATTTGATTAAGGTAAATTTTATCCATGCCTTTCACTTCCCTTATCTATTAATGCATCCATCATTCTTGCCATTCTGGCCGCCATTTCAACATTATGTACACGAACTAATTCTACACCCTTAGTAATACCAAAACAAACAGTCGCTCCTGTTCCTTCATCCCTCTGGTCAACCGGCAAATCTAACACTTGCCCGATGACAGACTTTCTTGATGTTGCCAGCAGAACTGGATAGCCCAACTGTTTCAATTTATCCAGGTTTTGCATTGCAAGAATATTCTGTTCATAGTTCTTGGCAAATCCAATTCCCGGATCAACAATAATATTGTCCCTTGTTACCCCGGCATCTATTGCAATTTGCACACATTCTTTCACATCTGCCAGCATGTCCTCTACAAAGGATTGGTAGTTTGCCTCTCGTCTGTTATGCATTAAAATGATTGGGACATTGTGTGCTGCGGCTACTTTTGCAATTGCCGGTTCTTTTTTGGCACCCCAGACATCATTAATAATGGAAGCTCCTGCTTTTACCGCCTGCTTTGCAACCTCTGCTTTATACGTATCAATCGAAACAGGTAGATCAACCTCCCTTGATATAGCCTCAATTACAGGAACTACCCTTTCAATCTCTTCCTGCTCTGAGACTGGCTGATGACCAGGCCTTGTCGATTCCCCACCAATATCAATAATATGCGCACCCTCACGCTCCATTTTCTTTGCCTGGGCAATCGCATGGTCAATAGAAACGTAATTGCCTCCATCCGAAAAAGAGTCTGGCGTTACATTTAATATACCCATAATTAACGTTTGTTTCGAATAGTGGAAGTCTTTTATTTTCGTCCTTAACCACTCACTCATTATAATCCGTCCTTTATAAGTGACATTTTTCATTCTACAAGTGATTATTATAGCATAAGTATGTATTATTTTTCTTGTAAAAAAACAGAGCGATCATCTTATGGAGATAATCGCTCTTAAATCGTTTATTCTTGATCAAATTGGTAAAGTGGTGTTGATAGATAACGCTCTCCGTTACTTGGAAGTACTGCTAATACTTTTTTACCTTTACCTAATTGTTTTGCAACTTGTTTCGCTGCATAGATAGCTGCACCTGATGAAACTCCACCAAGGACACCATCCTTTTTCGCTGCTTCACGAGCAGTCTCATATGCCTGGTCATTTGTTACCGTAATAATCTCATCATACACGTCTGTATTGAGTACTTCCGGAACAAATCCCGCTCCAATCCCCTGAATTTTGTGAGGGCCTGGATTGCCACCAGATAAAATCGCTGAGTCAGTTGGCTCTACTGCATATATTTTTACATCTTTATAATGATCTTTTAAAACTTTGCCAGCTCCAGTGATTGTACCACCAGTTCCGATGCCTGAGATAAACGCATCTAGCTGATCTCCCATTTGCTCTACAATTTCCTTTCCTGTCGTTCTTGCATGAACAGCCGGGTTTGCTTCATTGTTGAATTGTTGAGGCATGAAGTATCCATTTTCTTCTTGTAGCTCACTTGCCTTCTTGATAGCACCTTTCATACCTTCAGAACCTGGAGTAAGGACAAGTTCTGCACCATATGCACGCAATAAATTACGTCTTTCCGTACTCATAGTATCTGGCATTACTAAAATTGCTTTATAACCTTTCACAGCAGCGATTAACGCTAAACCAATACCAGTATTCCCGCTTGTAGGCTCAATAATTGTATCCCCTTCTTTTAAAAGGCCTTTCTCCTCAGCATCTTCTACCATCGCTAAAGCAATACGGTCTTTTACAGAGCTTCCTGGGTTAAAATATTCAAGCTTCAAGTAAATTTCTGCACCTTCTGGATCTGCTGTGCGGTTCAACTTAACAATTGGTGTGTTACCTATTAATTCAGCTATATTTTGAGCTACCTTCATCATATTTCCTCCTCAATTCCAAGTAATATAATTGGTTTTATATACAATGTACACGAATAGGCTTATTTTTGTCAACCTATATGTTGGAAGAACTTGATTAATTACTGGCTATCAAGGATTGTTTTTACTTCTGCTTCATCCCACAGAGTTGTTGCATTAATGCTTTGATCTAACTGCTCTAATGCAAGGTCTTGCTTCACTTCGTGAAATGCTTCCTCATAGGTAAATGTGATCGAAGGCAGAATCTGATGGACAAAAATAATTGCGATCCCCTGGCTGGTTTCAAATGCATTGCTGAAACTGCCTGATTCTAACTGAGTTGCCTGCTGGAAATACTCTGGTGGTATAAAACTACTTGTCTCACTGTAAAACCCTAAATAACCGCCATCAACACTTGACTCGTCAATCGAGTACTCTTTTGCAGCAGCTGCAAAACTTTCACCTGAATTCAACTCTGCCAAAACTTCTTCCGCCTTTTCCAATGAAGGTGTAACTATATGAGATAACTGGATTCTTTGTTCAAAGTTATATTGTCGCTTGTAAGTATCATAGTATTGTTTAACTTCTGAATCACTGATCTCCATATCTTTTGTGAGCAGTTGCTGCAAGTAATACCGGTATTCTATTTGCCTCTTCCAGTCTTTTTTTAATTGATCCATTTCTTGTTTCGCCACTAATCCTTGCATTACAAGTAATCTGGAGAGTTCTCGCTCCATTATTTTGTCCTCTATAACAAGGTTATTCTTTTCGGCCAATGAAAAGACCACTTTCTCATTGACCAAATCGATCAACGTCTGTTCACCGTACTGATCCATCAGTCTCTGGCTGACATCGTTGCGGTTAATCTCTTCACCATTAATGGTTGCAAGTGGACCAGCTTCTGTTTTAAAAACGATTTGATCCTCAATTTTCTCCTCATCCTTATAAAAGAAAAGAGTAAAAATATTGGTAATAAGCAATAGAAAAATAACAATCCATAAACTCAGCTTTGATAAACTCACACACTTTCCTCCCTAAGAGGTTTTTAATGCTTTCAATTCATCAATATTAAAGGTATATGTTTCATTGCAAAAGTGACAGGATGCCGTCGCCCCATGATCTTCCTTGATCATTGAATCAATCTCTTCATTACCTAAACTAGTAATTGCTGCAGCCAATCTTTCTTTGGAACATGGACAGGAGAAAGACACAGGCATTTTCTCCAAAATGTTTAACTGTGTTTTATCACCAATTAATAACTCCAGAATCTCCTCTGGTGTTTTTCCATCTTGAATTAATTTAGAGATTGGATCAATTGATTCTATTTGCTTCTCTACTTTTGCTATTGTTTCTTCAGATGCGCCTGGCATCATTTGCAGCACAAAACCACCTGCTGCTAAAATTGTATGATCAGGGTTAACTAATACACCCGCCCCTACTGCTGACGGAATTTGCTCAGAGTTTGCCAAGTAATAAGTAAAGTCTTCACTTACTTCGCCTGAGACAATTGGTACCTGGCCAGTAAAATTACTCTTCAATCCTAAATCTTTTACAATACTTAGCGTGCCTTCCGTTCCCACAGCTCTTCTTACATCAAGTTTCCCTTGGGCATTTGATTCAAAATCAACATGGGGATTGATGACATACCCGCGTACTTCGCCTTTTGCATTTGCATCTGCAATAACAGCACCAACTGGTCCGTTTCCTTCTAGTTTAACTGTTAACTTGGCATCATCCTTTAACATGGCACCAAGAACAGCAGTTATGGTGATCGTTCTTCCCAATGCCGCAGAGGTAGTAGCCCATGTGTCTTGTCTTCGTCTCGCTTCTTCTACTGTGTCTGTAGACCTAATGGCATATACTCTCACTTCTCCATCAAACGCTGTTGCTTTTAATAAATAATCGCTCATATTAATCTCTCCTTTTAATGGAAGTTTTGTTCGTTTTTTAAATATATTTCATATAATCCTTTTAACGTTAAGTATGGATCAACATGATCAATTGTTTTAGAATCTTTAGCAATTAATGTAGCTAAACCTCCTGTTGCTATAACCCGAGGATTAGAGTCAACCTCTTCCTTAATTCTTGTTACAACTTCATCAACTTGGCCAACATAGCCAAAATATACACCAGACTGCATGATACCAGCAGGCTTTTTCAACTCTATCTTCGGCAGCTTTGCAGCATTCATATAAAGCGCTTCAAGGGAAATGTTTATTCCCGGGGAAATAACTCCTCCTACATATTCTCCCTCTTCATTGATATAACAGTAAGTTGTTGCTGTACCAAAATCAATAATAATGCTCGGAACACCATATTCTTTTATTGCCCCTACTGCATTAACAACTCTATCTGCACCTAACTCTTTCGGATTAGGATACCTCGTTTTCAATTCCGGATTTACTTTTTCCTCTCCAATCACCATTGGGTTGCAATGAAAGTATTTATCAGCCATTCTTTGCAATGCAAATAATATTGGCGGGACAACGGAAGAAATAATCATACCAGTAATATCAGATAACTTTAGTCCTTCATGTTCCAGTAATGATTTTATAAACATGGCATATTCATCTTCTGTTTTATTTTTATCTGTCTGCATACGCCATTGATAGGTCAACTCACCCTTATAAAAAACACCCAACACCGTATTCGTGTTTCCAACGTCCAATACAAAGATCATCTTTTTCAGCCCTTTATTTTTAGTAGTGGTCATTTTCATATTGTATAGTCAAAAATCGCAATTAAGCAAGTTAAAAGGAATGGTTAAGCCGTTCTGTTAGTTAACTGCACTTCTCTCCAAAAGATAGCTAGTTTCTTCCTACATTTTAACCTTCTTCTCTTATAATGTAAAAAAAAGCAGTTCCATAGCAGGAACCGCTTTTCATATTCATATTATTGTTTATCTTTATCTTTTGATTCTTCATTACTGTTATCTTTATCGAAATAGCTTTCACTATCTTTATCAAAATAACTTTGCTCAGATTTTTTCTGAATATTTACCTTTACATCTGCTGAATCATCACTTTTCTCTGCCTGGTTATTATTCGTGCCTTTATCCTTGCCATCTTGTTCTGAGACCACAGGATCAGGCATTACACCATCTTCGAATAATGATTTAATTTGACTTGCATCAAGTGTTTCCACCTCAAGCAGTGTTTTGGCAACTAATTCCAACTTCTCTCTGTTATTAGTAAGAATCTGTTTTGCTCGGTCATAACAATCTTGGATGAAATTTTGGATCTCCTGGTCAATTTCATAGGCAATGGCATCACTGTAATTCTGTTCTGATTGCATATCGCGGCCTAAGAATACTTGGCCACCGCTGCTTCCGAATTGAAGTGGTCCAATCTTATCACTCATACCATATTCCATGACCATTTTTCGAGCAATCCCTGTTGCACGTTGGAAATCATTATGAGCTCCGGTACTTACTTCACCAAAGATAATTTCTTCTGCTACACGACCACCTAATAGTCCGGTGATTTTATCAAGCAATTCTGGTTTTGTCATGAAATAACGATCTTCACGCGGAAGCATGACAGCATAACCGCCAGCTTGACCACGCGGGACAATGGTTACTTTATGCACCATATCGGCATCATCAAGCACCATTCCAATAATGGTATGTCCACTTTCATGGTAGGCAACAATATTTCGTTCTTTTGGAGAAATGACACGGCTCTTCTTCGCAGGACCTGCAATCACTCGGTCAATTGCTTCATCCACGTCATCCATGTCGATTTTCTGCTTATCAGATCTAGCAGCAACTAATGCTGCCTCATTTAGCAAGTTCTCTAAATCAGCACCAGAGAATCCCGGTGTACGCATCGCAATCGTCTTTAGTGACACATCATCAGCTAAAGGTTTATTGCGCGCGTGTACTTTTAATACATCTTCACGTCCTTTTAAGTCTGGACGATCTACTGTAATTTGACGGTCAAAACGGCCTGGACGTAACAATGCCGGGTCTAAAATATCCGGTCTGTTTGTTGCAGCGATAATGATAATTCCTTCATTTTCACCGAAACCATCCATCTCAACTAGTAACTGGTTCAGGGTCTGCTCACGTTCATCATGGCCCCCGCCAACACCAGCTCCACGCTGACGACCAACTGCATCAATCTCATCTATAAAAATGATACATGGTGCATTTTTCTTTGCATTCTCAAATAAATCACGAACACGGGACGCACCGACCCCAACAAACATCTCCACAAAGTCAGAACCACTTATAGAGAAGAATGGTACACCTGCTTCACCTGCAACGGCTCTGGCAAGTAATGTTTTACCAGTACCAGGAGGACCAACTAATAGTACCCCTTTTGGTATTTTGGCACCTATTGCCGTAAATTTGCGCGGATCTTTTAAGAAATCCACCACTTCTACCAATTCTTGTTTTTCTTCATCTGCACCGGCAACATCACGGAAACGAACTTTTTTCTTTTCTTCATTGTACATTTTGGCTTTACTTTTACCAAAATTCATTACACGGCTTCCGCCACCTTGTGCCTGGTTAAGCAAGAAGAAAAACAAAATGAATATTATAACAAACGGGATCATGGTTGTTAAAAATGTAACCCATCCACTTGGTTGTTCTTCCGGTTTCACATCCAATATGTCTTGTTCTGTCCCTATATCATACACTTCATCAACGATAGGCGGGATATTCGGAATATTGGCAATAAAGGTTGGGTTATCTTCAGCAGATAACTCCCCTACAATGCGCATCACACC
>NZ_ML762449.1:43154-49332 GCF_009498735.1 Gracilibacillus oryzae | reverse complement strand
TTCTACAATTTCATTGTTCTGCAATGCTTGCATAAATTGATTCGTATTTAGTTCTTTGGCCTGGTTGTTTTGGCCTGTGAACACAGATATGATCCCAATTACTACCAAAAATATAAGAAAATACAGGATCACATTACGTATTATCCGATTCATTCCTTACCTCCTCCCACAACGAGAAAACTATAGTAAATAGTACCATATTAAAAGAACTTATTACAACTAATTACCACTACGATTTTCATATGTATGATAATTTATTGCACTTAAGTGACAAACTTACTCTTCGCCACCGTATACCTCTGGCTTTAAAACACCAATATAAGGCAGGTTACGATATTTCTCTTGGTAATCCAATCCATATCCAACCACAAATTCATTTGGCACTTCAAATCCTACTACATCTGCTTTAATATCAACCGTTCTTCCTTCAGGTTTATCAAGCAGAGTAACAATCTTGATTGAATTTGCTTTGCGATATTTAAATAAATCTACTAAGTAACTCAACGTTAGCCCGCTATCAATAATATCTTCAATAATTAAGATATCTCTTCCTTCTACCTTTGTGTCCAAATCTTTGACGATTTTCACTTCACCTGATGAGCGCATTTCACTGCCATAACTTGATACATCCATAAAGTCCATCTCTAAATGTGTATCGATATTACGAAGGATGTCTGACATAAAAGGCAATGCGCCCTTTAAAACACCAACAGCCAATGGAAACTTCCCATCATATTCCTTCGTTAACTGCTTGCCTAGTTCTCTGCATTTTTCCTGAATTGCCTCTGCAGATATTAACACTTCTTTTATTTCATTCTGCATCCTGCTGCCTCCTATATGGTTGGTTCTGTATATTCTAATAATAAACAGTTCATTGCCTGTTTATTTATATTCAATTCTGCTTTTTTTAACCCGATAACCCAAAGAATGGTTCCATCACCTGCAACAAGCAATGGCCAATTGTTGCGTTTCGTTAACGCAATCTTTTCATCAATAAAAATATCTTTCACCTTTTTGCTTCCATTTAATCCTCGCAATTTTATCCGGTCACCCGGTCTTCTGGCGCGAACTGTCAAAGGAAAAATGGAGGCTTCCAGCGGGAGAATAATGGTATGCTTTGTTTCAACGACAGAGCATACGCTGTAACTAGCACTTAGGGTCGCTTGATTTACTAAATAATTCTCACCCGGTATATGTATTTCTTGTATTTCTGGAAAGGAATCAGCATTTACGATTGTTCCGAAGCTCAACGTAATCTTCTGATAGCTTTTTGTTACTTTCAAAGAATGAGGAAAATCAATCGCAGCATTTGCCTTCTCATTGTGTAACAATGCAAGAAAATCATCCTCATGTTTAGCAGAAATACTTAATGGGTCTTTCCGGTACAGATAGTTTAATATTAGATGAAGTGCACGTCTTTGTAAAGCAATCGGATAATCTAAAAATGAAGGAATGGAAAAGCTTACGGCAGGAACGCTATTTTGAAAATGAATAATTTCATCTACCATGACTCTTGCCTGTTTCAGCAAATAAGATTCATCTTCCGTTAGCCGTTCTGTTAATTGCTGTACCTTTCTATGTACACTGGGGTTTTTCTCCTTTAACAACGGAAGTACCTTTAACCTGTAATAATTGCGCGTATAGTCTAAACTCTGGTTAGAAGGATCTTCTCTGTGCGGCAAGTTATAATCCCCACAATACTTATAAATATCGTCCTTTGTACATGCTAGTAACGGACGGATTATTTCACCTTTTGCAAATGTTCGCTGTACTGGTATGCCTTGGAGTAAAGCTGGATTAGAATGCTGTACCATTCGCATGATAACAGTTTCTACTTGATCATCTCCATGGTGACCGAGTGCCAGGTAGTTCGCCTCGTATTGGCTCATCACTCGTTCAAAAACTTGGTATCTGAGCTTCCTTGCGGCAAGTTGGGTACCCTCATCATCTTTATGTTCCTTTACATCAACTTTTTCAGCAATAAATGGAATTTGCCATTTTTCACATAATTCTCCCACAAAGATAACATCCTGCCTTGATTCTTCCCCACGCAAACCATGATCTACGGATACTGCAATAATCTGCAACCCCCATTGCTTCTTTATCGATACCAGATAATGAAGCAATGCAATCGAATCTGCACCCCCGGAAACTCCGACTACAACTGTTGCGTTTTGGTGCAGCAATTGATGGCGCTTCATAAATGTTTGTACTTTTCTCTCTAGATTTGTTGCCGTCAAACACCACCACCTCACAATTTTTTTAAATCTATTTTAACATAATATGTTGTTCGTTATCTTGTAATTACAAAAATAATGTCATATATATATAGCAAAGTCCACTAATAGAAAGAATACTAACAACCTCGAGAGTCGGGTGAAAGGAGGTTTCCTGCTGATTTTTCTGACTTAATCGTTTTTGTCTTAATTGTGTTTGCTGGTTTTGTTTCATGACATATTGTAATAAGTAATCCTTCACCTGGTCAGCCTTATCAATATCCCCATTTAACATCTTTCCTACTAACTGTTTTAATGATTGAGAACGGATTGCTAGCTGCACCTTTTGCTGAAGCGTTTTTCTTGGATTATCTCCTCTTGAAAAACCATTTGGATAATAGATTCTTAAGATTACCATCGCCAGGGCAAACAAGTCATAGCCCGGATCGGCTTTTCTTGAACCCATCTGCCAATATGCTCTATCATAAAACTCTGTATATTCCTTGATTGCTCTTCCTTGCAATGTTGTGCCCCCTACATCCACCCACCTTAATCTTGCGGGTTTTCTGGACACGATTAAATTATCTGTTTTCAAGTCACCGAACACATAGCCTTCATCATGAAGTGTCTGTAAATCCTTCGCAAAACCGATTAATAGTGTGAACAGCCATTCTTGCCCATTTCTATTAATAAAGTTCGGTAAATCATCTCCTGAGATATATTCCATTACATAGAAAGAATAGACATGACCATTAGCCGAGATATAGTCATCAACATCGATTAAAGAAGGCCCAAGGCTATGTCCTTGAACCTTCTTAAACGCCTTTAATACATTTACTTCTGAAGTAATAGAATGACTTTGTTTACTCATTTTAAGTGCAACTTGCACGTTCTGATAAACACACAGATATACAGTCCCTATTGCCCCGCTGCCTAGTTCCTTCACAACATAATATTTTTTCTTATGCCACTTCCCTGTTATCGTCTGACCCTTCAGAATATTAATATCAGGCTTCTTCAACGTCTGGGTATTCATTATGGAACAATCTCCTTTTCAGACTCTTCTTACCAAATTGATGCATTGCTTCTTTCAATGCTGGACCTGTAGGTGTTACACCGCCACTTGCCAATCGAGAGAATATGCTGGTAATGGAATCGAGTTTACTAGTCCAATCCACTAATTGCTGAATAGGCTTCCTTTTACCAGGGAACTGATAAACACTAAATCGGCTGCGCCCGATTCTCGCGTTCATGCTTATCGATAAATCAATTAATGCCTCTTGAACGGTTGGTAATTTATTGGCCATACTTGCACTCGTATCAACCAATACTAATACTTCCAGATCACATGTCTCACCTAATTCATCCACTACTTCCATTACTTCACCGCGCTGGTCCGGAGGCAGCTCTTCCATTGTACTCGGACTTCCAAGGATTTGCTGTAATTCCTTATTTACGACTCCTTGCAATGTTTCATTCAGTGCCTGTTTGGTAACAGCTTGTACTGTTTGCGATAATGCCTGCTTATAGACTATTTGACTTACCCCTTGACCACTGCCAGCAATCTCTTCTACTTCTAATAACCCTTTTGGCTGTTCTGTATGTTCGTCTTCCATAATTCCGATAACATTTACTGTAATTCCTTGTTCTGCAATAATTGCTGCAACACTTGCCGGATTTTCACCTTGGTTTGAACAACCATCCGTTATTAACAAAATCTGCTTCAGTGTACTTGTCCTCATCAGCTATTCCTCCTTAAGGCTGTATGAATTTCAGATTCATAACCCTTTTTCAACATCTTCACCAAAAACAAGGAGAAATATACGCTAACTAATATTCTGCTGCCAATAACCGTCCTTCGTACTAATGGCTGCCCATTTTGGCTGATTTGTTTCAATTTGTGCAACTAAAACGGTCATATCATCTTCTATTTCACCTGCCTGTGTTCTTATTACTTCTTCCAGAATTAAATCGGCCATTACTTGCGGATCTTTTGTTTCAAGCTCACTTAGTTTTCTTTTGATCCATACATCCACATTTTCAATATGTTTTGGACCATCAAATATTCCATCACTCATCATAATAATGAAATCACCTGGTTTTAGCTGGGTACTGACAACTTCCACATCAAATTCCTGAATAATACCGATTGGCAAATTGCTAGATTCAATACTCTCTATAGAATCCTGACTGATAACATAACTAGGTGCTGAGTCTATCTTCAGGAAACGGACAGATGCCTGATGTAAATCAACCATAGCCAGATCCAATGTTGCATAAATTTCCTCATTTGTCCGCAATGACAGAATCGAATTAATCGACTTGATTGCCACTTGCTCATGCAGCCCTGATTCTAATATCTGCTGCAATAAACGCAATGTTTCAGTGCTTTCCTCATGGGCCCTGTCCCCATTTCCCATCCCGTCACTTATCGCTAATGCATAGTGACCCGCTCCAAGTTCCAACGCTTTATATGAATCGCCTGACACTAGTCCGCCGCCTTTTGCTGCGTGCGCCACTCCTGTTAAAACTGTATATTTTCGCGCTGACCCAAAAGTAAAGAAACTGTGTCCTTTAGCAATAGGAGAGATATCTTCTGTCGCTACAACTACTGTCTCATCCAGAATATCTGACAGGATGGGAGCAATTAATTTTGCAGCTTCCCCGTGGTACTGATTAAATAAAATGACCATTTCGATATCAATATTTCCTTTTTCCAGACTATATACATCCAATTTTTCTAACTCAATTCCTATATGCTTTAATGCTGCAACAATTTCGATCTCCTGCTGTTCATGATTTTCCTTCTCCTTCAATATTTCTTTGGCGAAATTCTCCATTACATCTGACACACCTCTTAATTGATCAGCGACAAATCTTCTGCTCTCAAGTACCTGTTTCTTCAATTGCTGGTTGGCCTGTAAAAAAGATAATTCCTGTTTCATTGCATCAATCACTCTATTAGCCTTTATACAGTGTTCGCCAAAGCGGAACTGTGTTACTTTATTCAGCTGATTACCATGTTCTAATTCATCTTTCACATCTTTCATCAGGTCATAGGTTTCATCAAACTGCTTTACCCAGCAAGTTTCTTTTTTGAAACACGTCTGACATGTTTTTTCTGCCACATTGCTGAGATAATAGTCAACTTCGATATCCTGGTCTTTCAATTGATTGGAATTGATCTGAAAACTGTGTGAAAGAGCCTTAAAGACATTGGAGAAACGCTCGACTCGATGTGCTGTCACATTTCGTACTTTTTGCAAGTACTGCTCTTGTTCCTTTGCATGTTCTGTTGTACCTGGTATATATCTCGCAATTTTTTTGATCATGATATTTGGAGTCAGCACAAATAATAAAATGGCAAATAATGATTCAATAAACGCTGTCTGTATATCGCTAACGTTCTCTCCATACAAACTGATTAACAGTGTGCTTATTAATAGACCGATACAAACAGCAAGCTTTCTACCGTCCTTTAGCAAACCTCCAAGCAAGCCCGCAAATGCCAGCAGACTCATTTGATAAAGGTTGGCAATACTCGCCAGACTGAGAATTAATCCTGCGACAACTCCAACTGTCGAACCGATTGCCGCTCCCCCTATCAATGCAAGCAGTAAAACCAGATACCTGGCAAATACCTGTTCAAAATGTGCTCCATAGAACTCCAATCCGATAAATCCTGTTAACACAGAAGCGAGTAATATAATAAAACAAACAATCTCCTCATTCTTTAATGTAGGTTTATATCTTTTTGGTGATAAAAGCGGTAAGCTCTGCATAAAGATTAGTAATAAGACTGCTGCAAGTACACCTTCCACTGCCGACAATGTCCATTCCATATATGTAAGTTGCCCTTCCCATGCATACAAACACAACCTTGGAAGAAATGTTGAAATAAAAGCAACAATCGGCAGCAGACGTTCCTGTTTTTTAACGTGAATAACAATGAGGTTAAGTAA
>NZ_ML762449.1:15984-43144 GCF_009498735.1 Gracilibacillus oryzae | reverse complement strand
TTCCTTGCATCATTGTGTGTGAAAATGCACCTAAGACAGAGAAAATAATAAGTGTAAATAATTTGTCCCTCCTTAAGTACCATACAGCTACAATAAATGCGATTCCAAACGGGGATAATGTAGACAGGATGACGGCCCGACCTAATAGAAAACCTAAGATAGATAACATAAAACCCTTTTCAAACATGAAGTACTGTAACCATTTGATCCAGTTTCTCTGCCCGAACATTTGTACAAATCTTTCTTTTAATACGATAGATTTTGGTTTACTCTCCGTATAAGAATTCATTCCTCATCACTCCTTATCCATCATTTAAACATATTCCCACTCCCTTTTTTGTCAAAATAGGAAGCCACAACATAAGAAATGTTCGACTCATTGTCCAACTAATACATGTAAAGAATCGAAATGCGACAATTAACGTTGACTAATCTGTCAGAATTGCGTTCATTATTGTCCATTGTGTAAGAAATATTATGTTTAAAAATTAAAGTTGACATGATTAATAGAATGTGATAATATATTTTTTGTCTCTTTTAAAGAGATTAACAAGATATTTTGGCGGTGTAGCTCAGCTGGCTAGAGCGTACGGTTCATACCCGTGAGGTCGTGGGTTCGATTCCCTCCGCCGCTATCCTAATAGAAACCCTCTATTACTTAAAAAAAAGTAATAGAGGGTTTTTTTTTCAATAACTCCAGCCAATTACTCCATTCCCTGATTGATAGAAACTTTACCTAAACTTAATAGTATTTAAAGCATAGATCTATTACTATTGACTTATTGGAATGTTTCAATAAAATCAGGAATTCAGAGGAGTGTATTACATATGAAAAAGGAAAATATGCCAAAAGCAGCAATAGCTGCAATAGCCGCCACTGCTGCCAGTATCGCTGCAGTACCATCAGTTCAATTTGCGGATACTGCTAATTTTACTGACGTATCTGAAGATCACCCCTATTATGAAGTTATCCAAAATCTAGCTTCCCAAGGGGTAATCAGCGGGTATAATGACGGTGAATTTAAATTAGACAAGTCAATCTCTCGTGCGGAAGTTTCGATGGTTATTTCTAATTTACTGAACCTTGAATCAGTCAGTGCTTCGTTACCATTTACAGATGTTAATAAAGATGCTTGGTATGCTAATGGGGTGCAGGCACTTTACAAGGAAGGAATTATAAGTGGAAAGACGGAAACGATATTTGCACCTGAAACCGATATTACTCGTGCAGAATTTGCTCAAATGCTGGTACAGGCTTATGACATTCCGGCAGAAGCAGAAGAAACTTTACCTTTTACAGATTTAGACAAAGATGCATGGTATATGCCTGCAGTATCTGCCCTCTATTCCAACGGGTTAATCAAAGGGATGGATGAAGATACATTTGCTCCAGAAAAAGCACTTGAACGAGGAGATGCAGTCTGGCTGCTCGCTAATACCCATGATATGTTCAACAAGAGTGAAGAAAGTTTTAATCTCTCTATTATGCATACAAATGATATCCATTCACATTTAGATAATATGCCGAAATTAATGACTGCTGTTAAGGAAGTCAGAGCAGAGAAACCAGAATCTCTCTTACTTGATGCAGGGGATGTAAATACAGGGACATTATATTACAATGAATTTAAAGGACAAGCTGAAATTGCCTTTATGAATTTATTGGAATATGATGCAATGACTTTCGGAAATCATGAATTTGACCAAGGTTCCAGTGAAGAAGGTCATAAAGCATTATATGATTTTGTGAATAAAGCCAGCTTCCCTTTTGTCAGCTCGAATCTTGACTTTTCAAGTAACGAATATATGAGTGAACTGTTCCATGATACTTTATCCGCTTCACCAAATGATGGGGAAATTTACAATTCGATTGTCAAAGAAGTAAACGGAGAGAAAGTAGGCTTATTCGGTCTGACAACAGAAGAAACAGCTGATATATCAAGCCCTGGAGATATCAGTTTCGAAGATTACTTAGAAGCTGCAGAAGAAGCTGTTTCAGAACTGGAAGCACAAGGTGTCGATAAGATTATTGCACTTACACATATTGGCTATGATGATAATCCAGCAATGGATAACGATCAAGAACTTGCTGCAAATGTTGATGGTCTTGATATCATTGTTGGAGGACACAGCCATACAGAATTACCAGAACCTGTTCGTATCACATCAGATCCTGAAGATATGGAACCTACTATTGTCGTTCAGGCTTATCAATACGCTAATTTCCTGGGAACATTAGATGTAGAATTCGATGAAAATGGTATTGTAACAGGATATGCTGGTGAGTTAATTGAAATTGGCGAGCAAGCTGATGATCCAGCAGCAGTCAATTTGCTGGCAGGTTATGCAGAGCAAGTAGAACAAATTAAAAATGAAGAAAGTGGAGGAATTGCGGAAACAGCATTACCTAACCCGCGTATTAGTGATGAGACAGATACTGATATCAGTGTAAGAAACTCCGAAACTGCGTTAGGTAACTTAATTACAGATGGAATGCTTTCAAAAGCAAAAGAATATAATCCAAATACTGTCCTGGCTGTACAGAACAGTGGAGGAATTCGTACATCAATCGATCAAGGGCCTATTACTATTGGCGAAATCCTTACAGTGATGCCATTTGGAAACACATTAGCATTAATGGAATTAAAAGGTCCTGAAATAAGAGCTGCATTAGAGCACAGTGTCAGTGAAACACCGAATGAGAGTGGTGGTTTCCTTCAAGTTTCCGGTATGAAATTCACCTATGACAGTACCGCTGCAGCAGGAAATAAAGTACAAACAGTGGAAGTGGAGCAAAACGGAAATTATGTGGAACTGAATGATGAGGAAACATATGTTATTGCGACAAATGCCTTCACAGCAAAAGGCGGAGATGGCTATGATGTGTTCGCAAAAGCATATGAGGAAGGCCGTGTAACAGATTTAGGTTTAACTGATTGGGCAAACTTCCGTGATTATGTAGCTGAATTAGGCACCGTCAACCCTT
The DNA here is from genome assembly GCF_009498735.1 of Gracilibacillus oryzae. Classification (GTDB taxonomy): domain Bacteria; phylum Bacillota; class Bacilli; order Bacillales; family Amphibacillaceae; genus Gracilibacillus; species Gracilibacillus oryzae. The sequence continues at coordinate 40,158 of NZ_ML762449.1, read as the reverse complement.
CAATTGAAGGTAGAATTATGGATATTTCCAATCAATAAGTTCTTATGTGAAACCTTGTTATACACGCACCTTAGGATAAAAGGATAAATTAGTGATAAAAAAATCCGTATTGATTCGAATGAAGTTAACATTCGAGTCAATCGGATTTTTACTTTATTACGGACTCAGCTGAAATAGAAACAAAAAAACTGCCAAATATTATTGGCAGTTTTTTATATAAATACGAGTCACATCCGTCTTTGCCTTAAACTCTACATAGACAGCAAGTGTTTATCCTTTTCTCGCTCCTCGTCCTCCGCGTTTTGATTCTGTCTGTTTCTTTAATGTTGCTAAACGATCTTCAGAATCTTTTAAGAAACGATTCATTTTCTGTTCAAATGATTCGGGTCTTTCACGGTTATTTTTTGGATTGCCTTGGTTTTTACGACGATTTGATGGTGGCGGATTGTCTTTCGCTTTTTTAATTGATAACCCTATCTTACCATCGCTTTCTACATTAAGAACTTTAACTGTTACTTCATCACCAACTGTTAAATGCTCATTAATGTCCTTTACATAGTTATCGGCAACCTCACTAATGTGAACGAGACCTGTCTTACCATCAGGTAACTCAATAAACGCTCCAAAATTAGTGATACCTGTTACCTTTCCCTGCAACTTGCTGCCTACTTCGATTGACATAAAGAAATTGCTCCTCCTTAGATTTTTTAAGAAAAAAAATATTATTACATTTTATATTATAGCGAAGCAATAAAAACGGTGTCAATAAGATGTCTCTTCTTCCGGTAATTTAAATACAATTTCTCCTTCTTTCGTGAAGAAGTAATTGGTCTTAGCAATTTGTAGTAAATACTCTTCATCATTCAACAATTTAACCTCTTCTTCCAGATTTTGATGCTCCTGTTCAAGTTTGGCTAAATGTTCTGATTTTTCCTGATACTCTGTTTGTAATTGGTTCATTGCAACTCTTTGTTTAACATGGTATGTGGTAAGACTTATCGCGATTATCATGACAATGAGAAAGAACAAGGAAACTCTGCGAAACAGCCGTTTCTTTCTTTCCGTCTGTCTGCGATGATGTGCTTTATGTTGTTCAATATAGGCTTCGTGTATACTGGATACATTGCTGCTATGTTTTGCCATGACTCTTACCTCCTCGCACTGCTTTTATTTCGTTTCTTTTTTATTTTACTAAAAAAGCTGCAAATATGGTAGATATACTTTTTTCCATTTTCCGGCACTAATCGGAGAATTAATTTAAATATGTGGCGAAATGGAAATAATATTGTCATTAAAAGGAAACGAAGCAGCTTTAATAACAATAACAAAATACGATACAGTGATAAAAATACAATGGAGATGATCCAAACAACCGGATTAACCAGTAATAGTTTAATACAACGCACAATAAAACGCACGAAACTGGTTACATATTCCAAAATAACTTCGAGGGCTTTTCGGTAAAAGTGCTCGAATAGAGCCTTGAACATTGCATAACCACACAGAAGAGCAAGAAGGATGTAAAATCTGACGATTCCCTCATTAATTATATATAAAACAAAAAAGAGAAAAGCAGCTTGTACAACCCAAAAGAAGAGCTCACATAGATACCGTAAAAAAATAAGGTTTGCCCACCATAATTCCAGTCTTTTAAATGTAACATATGCAATACCAATATATACCCCAAAAGCAATCATCGTAAACATTGTGACAAACTGAGTCTCTAGCGTCATTTGAAGAGCTTGCTAAAAATACCTTTAGCTTTATCTCCTTGCTGTTCATCTAAATAGGAAAGTTCAAAAATTTTACCTTTAATCGATACATGGCCTGATTCCACATCAAGGTTCTTCATCTGTAAGTTATCACCACGTACTACTAAATATCCCATGACGGTTTGCAGAAGAAATTCTTCACTATCAAAACTATCGACTTCTTTCACTCCATCTATTTCTAGCAAACGTCTATTTGTCATTTTCACATGATGTTCCATTTGGGTTGTCGACAACGGCTTTTTATCATAATAGTTCATTACATTCCCTCCCTTTTATCCATAATTAATTTATGAAAAAAGGGACAAGTTTAGAACAAAACTGTACCTAATTCTCTTTATATTCTTCACTCTTTATTGTATATAAATCACTTGCTTCTTCTTTCTTTACTGTTTCTTTTAATTGGTCAATTTGAAGCGTTAATAGTCTTTGGCCAAACTGGATCTTTAATTCATCACCAACCACTACGTTTGTTGCTGCTTTTGCAACATTGCCATTAACAATAATTCTGCCTTGATCTGCAATTTCTTTTGCCAGTGTTCGTCGTTTAATTAGTCTTGATACTTTTAAAAACTTATCTAATCGCATGATAATTCCCTTCCTCATCCTTAATTAATCTTCTTTTTTTGCTTCTTCCCAAAATACATCTAATTGTTCCAGCGTAAATTCTTTCCACTCTTTCGTTGATGCCTTTACAGATTGTTCTACATATTGAAAGCGTTTTTTAAATTTTCTATTTGTTAATAATAAAGCAATTTCTGGATTAATTTTATAATATCTTGCTATGTTAATCATTGCAAATAGTATATCTCCGAATTCCTTTGTTATCTCATCTGAGTCACCGCTGGCGATTGCTTCTTTCCATTCGAGTAATTCCTCTTCCACTTTTGCCAGCATATCTGCCGCATTATCCCAATCGAATCCAACTTTTGCTGCTTTTTTCTGTAATTCTTCCGCCATTAACATTGCCGGAAATGCTTTCGGTATACCGTCTAATATAGACTCCTGGTGCTGATTTTGTTTCTTTTCCTGTTGTTTAATGCTCTCCCAATTTACCATCACTTCATTTTCATCTTTCACCTTAATGTTACCAAAGACATGAGGATGTCTGCGGATCATTTTCTCTGTAATGCTGCAGATAACATCATCAATCGTAAAATAGCCGGCTTCTTCCGCGATTTGACTATGTAGTAGTACTTGTAGTAACACATCACCTAACTCTTCTGCAATGGCATCATCATCCTCTTGATCAATCGCATCAAGCACTTCATAAGCTTCTTCGATCAAATACTTTTTTAAAGATTCATGTGTCTGCTTCTGGTCCCATGGACATCCGCCCGGACCACGTAATGAAGCAACAACTTCTCTTAATCGGAAAAACTGATGATTCAGCTCCTGTTTATCTATTGGAGGAACATAAACACTTGTTAAATTGCTTAAGTGAGTTTGCTGGTCTAATTGGTACAATGGTATATGTTTCACAGATTCCTGCTCACTGCCAACTGCTTCTGCAATATAGATCATATATTCTGGAGGCAAATCTTCTAATAAAGCCAGTTTCACTTCAGATGCAATAAACGCATCATATACCTGACAGAATACAAGATGCTGTTCATATTGCAGTTGATATCTTTCAAAGCTTGTACCATCAACGAACTGAAAACCTTCGATAGGGTCAAATTGAAATGTACGAAACAAATCATCCAGAAAGCTTTGTCCGCCTGCTATTTGAACATCAAGTCTATCATTTTCCAGTAATATTTGAACTGTTCGTTCTGCAAGCATCGGATGGCCAGGTACTGCATATACGATTTGCCCTTGTTCTTTTGCCTTCTCTTCCAGAATGGCAGCAATTTCCTCATACACAGCCTCGAATTGATCATGTCTTTCATATACAGCGTCAAATCCGGCAAAAGAAACTCCTTCCTCTTGTAATGATGTGATAACAGGATGATCCAGTGTTCTTACATAACATGTTTGATTATACTGAGTTAATTTACGATAAATTCCTAATGGTAACTGATGAATATCACCACTACCTAATCCGATTACTTCGATTATCGGCTTCAACATTATCTCTCCTTCTTGCTCAACTTATTTAAACCAGGGATAGACGCTAATTCTGACACGGAAAATACCTTTAGACGAACTAATGCAAACAAATAGAAGATAAACCCGCCAAATACACTAAACAGGACAAAAAACAGATTTTCCAGTCGGGTGTCTATTATGAAGTAATGTGTCTTAACATAATTGATAATAGTTAAGCTTGCTATCATAAACAATGCCGCAATAAGAACACGGCCGACGGGAAATCTGCCAATCTTCCGTCTGATTGCCTTTCGCAACAGATAAAAATAACTAACAAAAATAAATCCGATCGATAGAATAGAAGCGATTGCTGCCCCATCTAATTGTAAGAATGGTACAAGCAGCTTATTTAATACTACTTTTAACCATAATGCAATAAATAATACCAATGCTGTCCACTTCATATACCCAAATCCATGAAGCACGGAAGCAAGTGTAACTGACATACCAGTAAATAAAAGAACGGTAGATAAAATCCGCAAGCTTGCCGAACCATCCGTATTTTGATAAAAGAGTTCATTTATCTCTGGCATTAGAACAAACAAGCCTGCAGTAGCCCCTGCTGAAATGATAAAACAATATTTTAATGTGTTCCTGATCTGTTTCAATGAACGGTCTTCATTATTCTGCCAAGCCAATTTTGTTACATTTGGCACCATTCCAGCAGCAATAGATGACCCGATAATTGTTACTAACTGGAGCAGCGGCTGCCCTCTGTCCAATACACCTTTCCATTTCATTGCTTCTATTTCTGATAAACCACTGTTTACAAGAGCAGGCACGAGTGTAAATGCGTCAGCTAATTGGACAAATAAAAGCATCATATGGTTCATGCTAATCACAATCCCCGCTAATAAAACAGAGCTAATCAGCTGAGGATATGGTACAATTTCCAGAATATTCTCTTCTTTACTAGCATATTTCTTTTTCCATATGAAGTAAAGCAGCAGGAAAGCTAAACTAAATGCAAGTAAAGTTCCAACAGCTGCACCATCAGCTATTTGGTAGATAGACAGCTTGTCTTGGTATATCCAGATGGCGGCTGTGATAATAAATACAGCCCGGATAATCTGTTCCACTATTTGCGATTTTGCAATAGCCTGCAGATCATTTCTTGCTTGAAACTTCCCACGGTAAAACGCAATAAATGGTACGAATAAGAAAATCCAGGAAACATGGCGAATAGGATGTATCAGTTGGCTGTCTCCCATGACATTTGCTAAAAATGGACTAAAAAGAAACAGAAACAGAAATAGAAATAGACCTAAAAGAAAGAGTATATTAAAAATTCGCTGATTCATTTTTTTATTTCCAGATTCCATTTTATTTTCAATCAAAAAAGCGGCAACCGCTGAAGGTAATCCATATAAAGCTAGAGTAATGGCAATCCCGATCATTGGATATATTTGCTGATAAATATAAAAGCCAATATCACCAGTTAAATTTTGTAATGGTATCCGATAGGAGGCACTAATCACTTTTCCGAAAATACTCGCTAAAACTAATGCAAAAGTTCCTTTAAAAATGAGTTTCTTATCAGTCATGTCTGTCTTCCTTTAATATTTAAGAATAAAGTATCCTCACTAATTATAACAAAAAAACCCGCCTTTCATGCAGCGCATGAAAGACAGGCATCGTTATATGTGTTACTTATCCGATTGTAATGATATCTTTGTCTTCTTTGTTTACTGTTCCTTCAACATTTAGTTTCACTGTCTGACCTTCTTGTAAGTTTGTGAAGATGACAGGTGTCACAATTGATGGAGCATTTTCCTTAACGTATTCCAGGTCTACTTCCATCAGGATTTGTCCTTGTTTAATTTCATCACCTTCTGAAACTTTCGCAGTGAAACCTTCCCCTTTTAAGTTGACTGTATCAATCCCAATATGAATTAATATCTCTGTACCGCTATCTGCCAAAATCCCAATAGCATGTTTGGTCGGGAATATATTGATAATCTTACCATTCACAGGTGAAACGACTTCTCCCAATGATGGCTTAACAGCAAAACCGTCTCCCATCATCTTTTGAGAGAACACTTGGTCTGGTACTTCAGATAAATCCATGATCTCTCCTGTCATAGGACTTGTGAAGGCTAACTCATCTACTTTTGCTTCTGCTTTTGTTTCATTCTGAGCAGTTTCCTTCTGTTTAACCGGTGTCTTTCCATCCATTATATCTTGCATTTGTCCCCGTAATGTATCCGAAACCGGGCCGTAGATTGCCTGGATATTGTTACCTACTTCCATTACACCTGAAGCACCTAATTTTTTCAAACGTTCTTTGTCGACTTTATTCTTATCATCAACACTAACACGCAAACGAGTAATACAAGCATCTAAGTTTGTAATATTCGCTTGACCACCCATTGCTTCTAATATCTCATATGGTCGATCATCTACTTTTGTTTCTTCTCCACTGTCTTGTGCTTCATCTTCGCGTCCAGGTGTTGCTAAGTTAAACTTCTGAATGGCAAAGCGGAAACCGAAATAGTAAATAACAGAGAAGACTAGACCAACGATGATAACCCACCACCAGTCGGTACGATTTGGCATAATACCGAATAACAGGAAGTCAATTAACCCTCCAGAGAAAGTCATCCCAATCTTTACATCAAGCAAATACATTGTCATAAATGATAACCCCGCGAAAACAGCATGAATCGCAAACAACAATGGTGCTACGAATAGGAATGAGAACTCAAGCGGTTCTGTAATACCTGTTAAGAAAGAAGTTAACGCAGCAGAGAACATAATCCCTCCAACAACTTTCTTTCTTTCCGGCTTCGCTGTATGATAAATAGCTAATGCTGCAGCAGGCAATCCAAACATCATAAACGGGAATTTACCTGTCATAAAGTTACCTGCAGTAAAATCAACACCATCTTTTAGCTGCTCAAAGAAAATTGCCTGGTCACCACGAACAATATCTCCTGCAGCATTTGTATAGGTACCAAACTCAAACCAGAATGGTGAATAGAAAATATGGTGCAACCCAAACGGAATTAAGCCACGTTCAACAACACCAAATACAAATGTTGAAATCGTTCTATTTGTTTCAAGCATAAGATGGGATATTGCATTTAATCCATCTTGAGCAAACGGCCATACTAAAAACATAACTATACCTAAAAATAAAGATGTGAATGCTGTGATGATTGGTACAAAACGCTTACCTGCAAAAAATCCCAGGAATTGCGGCAACTCAATACTAAAGTACCGATTATACATAAAGGCGGCTAATATACCAACAATAATACCGCCAAATACCCCTGTCTGTAATGTTGGAATACCGAGTACGCTTGCATAAGCAGCTTCTGCTGTCATTTCCGGGGTAATATCACCGAATACTCCCATTGTTACATTCATAATTAAATAACCGATAATTGCTGCTAAACCTGCAACACCATCCCCTTTTGCTAATCCAACGGCAACACCGACAGCAAATAGTAATGGTAAATTATCAAAGACAATCCCACCAGCCTCTGACATTACCTCTAATATTTTTTGGACGATAGCATTACCGAACCATGGGAATCGATCAACCCATTGCTCTTGAGCAAAACTTGTCCCAAATGCCATTAAGATACCTGCAGCTGGCAGTAAAGCAACTGGCAGCATTAATGCTTTCCCAACTTTTTGCAATGTACCAAATATGTTTGACATTATGAATACCTCCTTCAGTTTCATTCTTATTTTGTTATGCAACTTTTTGTTAGATGACCTTTTATTTTTTCCAAACAAAAAAGGCATGAGAAAAAGGATTATGCTTAAGTAGATCTATGGCTGGACTCCTCCCATAGATTAACCAAAAACATCCTTTTTACTCATGCCTGATCGTATCAGTAACACGTTTAAGATGATTGAATTAAACGTTGTAAATGGATCGTTAAATATAAGACCTCTGATTCATCTACATGTGTATGTAGTTGACGTTGCATTACTTTAATCAATTTCCATGCTAGATTATAGCACACTGGATATGTCGTTTTCAATACCTTTGCCAAATTTGTTTGTTCTCCAAGTGGCTCAGCTGAATAAACCCTTTCAATTGCACGATGAAGATGTTGAATTAAGCGGTGATAATTAATATTATGATGATCTAACTCAATCTTTAAGTTTTCTTCAATAATGCGAACAAGCTGGGAAATTAATTGATGATGCTTATTCATATCCCGAATTGATTTGTCTGTAACTGCACTGTGAATATGCAGGGCAATAAAGCCTATTTCCCCTTCCGGAAAATTCACACCGATCTTGTCATTTAATATGGAAACTACTTCTTTTGCAACATGGTATTCTTTTGGATAAATGGATTCAATCTCAAATAAGAAAGGATTGTTAAATTGTACGTTTTGATTTGCCCGTTTGATGGCAAATGATAAATGATCTGTTAAAGCAACATGGATATGCTCATTTAGTCTTTCTCCCATTCTTTGTTCAATAAGGACAATCACATCATTTAATATTTCCATAAGATCCTGATCGACATAGGAAAGTAACTGCTTATATTGTTCTTGTTCATGTTCATCTTTTAACAGAAATGTTTTCTCCACTTGGTCTTCTGGCACAATATCTCCATTCTTCTTGCCAAATCCAATTCCTTTCCCAATAAGAATAACTTCTTTGTATGTTGGATGTGAGGCAATTAAGACATTGTTATTTAATGCTTTCTTTACAACTGTTTTCCCCTTCACCTTTCTCACCTCATTTGTCTCTATCTATCTTACTTGAACAAAGTGAAATTATCCATCAGAAAAAACGGAAATCATAAACTCCTGGCTACTTTGTCTAAGAATTCTATAAATTAATTTCCCTTTCACGAGAGGTCCAAGTAAATAGAAAATAGCCCAGAAATTATCTGAGCTATCTTCCATTTTGTTATTATTCCATTTGTTTTGCTAAAAAATGGGCAGCTGTATGAGCTGATTTTTCTTCTACTTCGCCAAACTCTTTCTGTTCTCTTGTCAATATGACCATACATCCAATCGGATCCCCATTTGCAATAATTGGATAAATTAAGAATGCCTGTAATTGTTCTTCTTTTCCATCTGCAATTTCAATCGTTTGTTCACTTTTCTCTATCTTAATTTGGCGGCTGTCCATCACTTGGTCTAATTGTTTGGAAATTTGCTTTCCGAGATAGTCTTTTTTAGACTCCCCAGCTGCTGCGATAAACTCATCCCTGTCACTGATTAGAACGGATAACCCTAATGATTCGTACATAGCCTCCGCATATTCTGTAGCAAAATCGCCCAATTCACTTATTGGGGAATATTTCTTTAAAATGACTTCTCCATCACGATCGACAAATATTTCCAATGGGTCCCCTTCACGAATTCTTAACGTTCGGCGAATTTCTTTCGGGATAACTACCCTTCCTAAATCATCAATACGGCGTACTATTCCTGTTGCTTTCATAGTAAATCCTGACCTCACTTTCAAATAATTAACTTTGTATTTAGAATTAAACACATAGTGAAATAATTACATTGTAAGGTTAGTATGATTTAGTTAACGTGATACTATACAATTTTTCCAATATTTTTTCTTGCTGATTCCACAAATTAACATCAAGCTACAGGTTCTCTGCCCATATCATGTAATGTCTGAAGGAATGATTCTAATATTTCATACCGCTTCATGATATTTCCTTTGTCGAAACGGAAAACTACTTTTAACTTGCGGTCTTCCGTCCCTAATTGGATCATTCGGCCATGCTGATTGGCAAATTCAAATAACTTCGCTCCATCTAACTGCTGGCTTCTATCTTCTTCTACCAGTAATTCTAACTGGTTTTTCTTCTCTGATATGGTTTCGATTCTTTCTCTTTTTGCCATCATTTTTAATGTAGTAACATGGAATAGATTTTCCACTTGTTCCGGATATTCACCAAAGCGGTCGATTAATTCGTCTCTTAAATCATGGACATCTTCTTGTGAAAGGATTGCCTGGAATCGTTTGTACATATCAATTTTTTGCTTTTCGTCTTTAATATAGTCATCTGGTATATAGGCATCGACTTTCAGATCAAGTTCCACTTCAAATGGCTGAACTTCTTCAATTGATTTGCCTTGTTGTTTTGCCTGTACTGCTTCTTTTAACATTTGTGAATACATATCAAATCCAACCGAATCGATAAATCCATGCTGCTGTGATCCGAGAATATTCCCGGCACCCCTTATGGATAAGTCTCTAATTGCTATTTTAAAACCAGAACCAAGCTCGGTAAATTCTTTGATTGCCTGTAGTCTTTTCTCTGATACTTCTGTTAAGATTTTGTCCTTTTGATAAGTAAAGTACGCATATGCGACCCTGTTGGATCTGCCTACTCGTCCTCTCAACTGATAAAGCTGACTTAAACCCATTCGATCGGCATCGTAAACAATTAGTGTATTTACATTCGGTATATCCACACCAGTCTCTATGATAGTGGTACTCACTAAAACATCTGCTTCTCCTTCTAAGAAGGAAAACATTACATTCTCTAATTCTGTTTCATTCATTTGACCGTGTGCAACAGTAACTCTGGCATCTTCCACCAGTGCCTGAATCTCCTGTGCCATTCTGTCGATTGACTCTACACGATTATATAAGAAAAAGATTTGACCACCTCTTGCCAGTTCACGCTGAATCGCCTCTCTTACTAATGTCCCATTGAATTCCATCACATATGTCTGAATTGGGAAGCGATTTTCCGGTGGTGTCTCAATAACGGAAAGGTCTCTTACACCTAACATGGACATATGCAAGGTTCTCGGAATAGGTGTTGCTGTCAGTGTGAGAACATCAACATTTGTCTTAAGCTGTTTGATCTTTTCCTTATGTTTTACACCAAAACGCTGCTCCTCATCCACTATCAGTAACCCTAAATCTTTATAAACAAGATCTTTTGATAATAACCGGTGTGTCCCGATTACGATATCCACCATTCCATTTTTCAGACCTTTTATTGTTTCTGTCTGTTGCTTTCTTGTGCGGAAACGACTCAGCAGGCCAATATTAATCGGATAATCCTGAAACCTCTCCATCACTGTCTCATAATGTTGCTGAGCAAGAATAGTTGTCGGAACAAGTATGGCTACTTGCTTGCCGTCAGCGATCGCTTTGAAGGCGGCTCGAATTGCCACTTCTGTCTTCCCGTAACCCACATCACCACAGAGCAGACGATCCATTGGACGTTCCTTTTCCATGTCCTCTTTTATCTCTGTAATACAGCGTAATTGATCTTCAGTTTCCTGGTATGGAAAAGCAGCTTCAAAATCCCGCTGCATTTCCGTATCTTCACTAAATGCATAACCTTTCGCAGCTTCTCTCTCTGCATATAATTTGATCAGGTCATCTGCAATATCTTCCACTTTAGACTGTACCTTACTCTTCACTTTTTTCCAGTCATTACCACCAAGGCGATACAGCTTCGGTTCTTTTCCTTCTGATCCAACATATTTCTGAACAAGATCAATCTGATCGATAGGTACATATAACTTATCATCACCAGAATATTGCAAAAGCATAAAATCTTTATGGAGACCGCCTACTTCTAATGTTTCAATTCCAATATACCGGCCGATCCCGTGATTTGTATGAACAACATAATCGCCAACTTGTAATTCCTGATAGCTTTTAATCCGTTCCGCATTTGATATCTTTTGTTTCCTTTTCGTTCGGACTGTTTTCTGTTTAAATAATTCGTTCTCTGTTATTACCGCAATTTTGTGCATAGGAATCTCAAATCCGCTTTGTATCCCGCTAACTGTAATAACCGGCTGTTCCACAGGTAATGACGGAACCTTCTCACTAATGGTTGCATTGATCTGATAATCCTCTAAGACAGAATGAACCTTTTCTACTCTTTTCTCGTTCGGTGCCACAATAACCACAGAAAAGCCCGATTTCTTCCATCTTTCCAGTTCATTTTGTAATAGATTCATTTGGCCATGGAATTGCTGCATACTGCGTGTTGATAAATTGACAATGTTCGAAGGGTTGGTGTTGGGAATATGACGCAAAAATACAGACAAATACAAGCGCGGCTGTTTCATTTTTGCCCATGTATCATGCCAATCAAAGGAAAGTTTCTGACTCCTCAATGCTTGGTTTCGATTAAGGTGATCTTTTAGCCACTCCGCTTCCTCTTCATCCAAATGTGTTGCCGTTTCTTGAATTCTACTCATTTCATCTAAAATAATTAACCCATCATCAGGTAAGTAGTTTAATAAACTAGTTGGCTCATCATAGAAACAGGAAATATATTTCTTCATTTCCTGGAAGCGTTCGCATTGGTTTAATCGGTCGATATCACTTTGAATGGCTTCTGTAACCGCTTGTTGATCCTGTTTACTCTTTGTTTTCTTCAATGTTTCTTGTAATGATTTTTCCATCCTTTGTGCAGCCGTAATTAAATCATGGTCTGTTGTAAGCAACTCTGCAGCAGGCTTGATCTCAACAGCAGGAAGCTTGTCTAATGATCTTTGCGTTTCCGAATCAAAGTAACGGATCGAATCTATTTCATCATCAAATAATTCCACACGGATAGGATTGTCTTCCATAAGAGGATAAATGTCCAGAATCCCTCCACGCAGGCTGAACTCCCCCGGACTGCTTGTCATTTCCTGTCTGATATACCCCATATTAATTAATAATTGCATTGTTTCTTCAATATCTATCGTCTTTCCCAATTCAAACTTCACTTGATATTTATTCCAATAATGAATAGGAGGCAGAAATCGCTTTAAACCTGCCACAGGAGCGATCATAATCCCGTTATCTTCTTTAATCCATGCTGTCAATGCTTCAATACGCTGACTTAGCAATTCCGGACTCGCTACAGCTAATTCTGATGCCAGTAATTCGTTTACAGGATATAAATAAATATTCTTTCCTTCAGAGAATTCCACTAAATCATCATAAATCTGCTGTGCTTGTGTTAACTGATGGGTTACAATCAATACCTTTTTATTAATTGCCTCATGAATCAGTGCACTGAACAGGCTTTTGGCTGAACCGGATAATCCTGCAATTACTTGTTCCTTCAGCCCTGTATTAACCCCTTCTATAATAGAATGGATATCTTCCTTCTTCCTTAAGAAATCCTTTATTTCTTGCATAATGTTCCCCCTAATGCTTTTCCTCGTAAATAACAAAAATGGTTCCCAGTCTGTCAAATCCCTTATCAAGGAATTGACGATCTGGCATAGTTAACACAAAAATCTATATCGATAGGAAATTGCAAAAACGCCTTGGTTTAAAACCAAAGCTTGCAAAACGGTGATTCGATTTGTTTTTTCATTTGTTCATCCTATTTACATACTTCATTTATTGAATAAAATAATCGAGCTCATGGTTGGCCGGATTGCTTTCTAATAGTTCCTGACAATCTTCACAGATCGATTTTATTTCAATTTGGTCTGTCGGCTGGTAATTCATTAAGCTTGTTTTCTCTTCAGAAGTTAAGTGACCCCAGCCTACTTTGTTTAGATCCAGCTTTTGATTGTTTAATCTGCCAATTTCACAACTGCAATGTTTACACTTATATACTAATGTCATCCTATGCACGCCCTTTATTAAAAATAATCAGGTAAGTAGATAGTTTTATTTTCTCCAAACTCTGATTATTTATTCAACATAAAGGGCAGGTTCTTTTTACTTATTATATTCGTTCATTACTTTTACAAAAGACTCACTCATCCATGCCTCTAAAGCATTTGCTGCATGATTAATAGAATCATTTAATACAGTCTGCTCTTCTGTACCGAATTTCCCCAGTACATAATCAATTACTGGTATGGGCTGAACCGGTCTTCCAATACCGAATCGAATTCGGTTAAATTGTTTTGTTCCTAAGTGATCGATGATAGAGCGAACACCATTATGGCCGCCATGACCACCTGTTTGTCTTAATTTCACTTTACCCAGTGGGAGGTCTAAATCATCATAAATAACGACAATGTCTTCTGCTTCTAATTGATAAAAATCCATTAGTGGTCGTACACACTCACCAGATAAATTCATGTATGTCTGAGGCTCTATCAGAAGCACCTTTTCATTTTGGAGTGTTTCAAGTGTAAAAAGACCATTAAATTTTTGCTTCTCCAGCTTCCAATTATGCCGCTCCAATAAATGATCAACAACCATGAATCCTGCATTGTGCCTAGTTTGTTCATATTTCCGACCTGGATTACCTAATCCTACAATACACTTCATATTTTTACTTCCTTTAATAATAGTTTTCCTACTATCAGTTTAACACAAATTCGGTAAAATAAATGAGAACAACGCGCTTTTTTTGTTTTGAAACAGATTTCTTCCCAGCTGCATCATTGTGACAGCTCTCATGCAATATACCATTTCGCAGTATTTTCATTCCCATGAGACATTACTCCCTCAGAAAATGATGTTTCCGCCTACTAAGAAAAACCGAGCATGATAAGCTCGGTTTAACGGTTATTATTCTTCTGAGTCATTTTCTTTATTTTCTTCAGTAACTTCCGGCTCGACAGTTTCTTCCGGTTCCTTATCTGGAACTAAAACAGAAACAATTGTCGTATTTTCATCCTCTAAAATTTCGTAGTTTCTCCCATCTTTCAGGTCTGAAACAAGGATGCTGTCACCAATGTCCAAGTTAGAGACATCGATTGAAATTTGTTCAGGTATATCATTTGGTTTTGCTCTCAATGATAATTCATACAATGGCTGCTGCAGGACCCCGCCTGCTTTAGCACCTTCTGCTTCACCCTCTAATACAATCGGTACTTGTACATCAATTGCTTCTGACATGTTTACAACATAAAAGTCAGCATGAACTAATTCATCTTTTAAAGGGTCGGTTTGATATTCATGAAGCATCACATCAAATGAATCGTCGTCTACCTTTAATGTGATAATGGCATTTTTCCCTTCATCTCTAACAGTCTTCAGCAGTTCCATACTGTCAACCGCCACTGGTTTCGGTTCCACATTATATCCATAAATTATTGCTGGAACTTCACCAGCAATTCTTACCGCTCTAGTATTTGAAGTCTTCAGATTTTCTCTGTTTTTTGCTTGTAGCTTTACTGCCATATCGATCAACCTCCAAGTTAATTTAACAGGATACTATAATAATTCCCTTGGTTGGATAGACTTAAACATTTTCCTTAATATTAACAGTAAACAATTAATCAAATAAGATACTTACCGATTGTCTTTCATGTACACGGATAATTGCTTCACTAATTAATGGTGCCACAGAGAGTTGGGTAATTTTATCAATCAGCTTTTCCTCTTTTAATGGAATACTGTTTGTGACAACTAATTCTTCAATCTTGGAATTTTGAATTCTTTCAATTGCAGGTCCTGAAAGTACTGGATGTGTACAGCATGCATAAACCGCTTTTGCTCCACTATCAATCAAAGCATTTGCTCCAAGTGTGATCGTACCTGCAGTATCAATAATGTCATCAATTAAAATTGCTGTTTTCCCCTCAATGTTACCTACAATATTCATTACTTCTGATACGTTTGGACGTGGTCTTCTTTTATCAATAATAGCAATCGGTGCTTTTAAGCGATCGGCTAAGTTACGTGCTCTTGTCACCCCGCCATGATCTGGTGAAACAACGACGATATCTTCCAAGCCTTTTTTACTCCAATAGCTTGATAAGATTGGCACACCTACCAGTTGATCAACAGGAATGTTAAAGAACCCTTGGATTTGCGGTGCATGAAGATCTAATGTAATTGCTCTTGATGCACCCGCTGTTTGTACTAGATCTGCTACTAATTTTGCAGTAATCGGCTCTCTTGCACGCGCTTTTCTATCTTGGCGAGCATAGCCATAGTATGGTATGACAATATTAATCGATTTAGCGGATGCTCGTTTTAGGGCATCAATCATAATCAGTAATTCCATGATATGCTGGTTAACTGGTTCACATGTTGATTGGACAACATATACGTCACAGCCACGAATACTTTCTTCAATATTTATTTGAATCTCTCCATCACTAAATTTCGTAACAGAGCTTTTTCCTAATTCCACTCCGATATTTGCTGCAATTTCCTCCGCAAGTTTTGGATTCGAATTTAATGTAAATACCTTCAATGATGAATCCTTATATTCAGACATGTTGATACCCTCCATCACATATTTGTTTCCATCTTAGACTATTTATATTTTTTAGCGTATCCTTCTTTATTCACCTGTTTAGATCTTGCTACAGACAATGCATCACCTGGCACATCTTCAGATATTGTAGATCCAGCTGCAATCAGTGCCCCTTTTCCTATCGTTACAGGTGCGATTAAATTAGCATTACATCCAATGAAGGCGTCATCTTCTATCTTTGTTAAGAACTTATTCTTCCCATCATAATTTACAGTAATTGTACCACAACCTACATTTACATTACTGCCAACTTCTGCATCACCAATATAGCTTAAATGGGATACTTTACTTCCATTGTCAATCTTGGATTTCTTTATTTCAACAAAGTTACCGACCTTTACATCATCGCCAATATTGGCATCTGGTCTAATATGGGCAAAGGGACCGATCTGCACTCGATTTCCTATATAACTGGACGTTGTTACACTATGTTTGACAACTGTATGAGAACCGATATGGCAGTCTGCTATTTCTGAATTCGGACCAATTTGCGCGTCTTCTTCGATTGTTGTCTCACCCTTAATAACACAGCCAGGGTGTATGACGACATCAGAGGCAATTTTGACATCTGTTCCAATATAAGTATTAGCAGGATCGATCAATGTTACTCCATTTCGCATATGATATTCATTTATTCTGTTTTTCATCAGTGTTTCAGCTTGTGATAATGCCACGCGGTCATTTACACCGATTGTCTCATTAAATTTATCTGTTTGAAATGCTGCTACTTTCTCCTGCTGCTCCTGAGCAATCTGAATCACATCTGGCAGATAGTACTCCCCTTGGGCATTGTCATTAGAAACTTGCTTAAGTGCTTCGAATAACAACTGATTATCAAAACAATATGTACCTGTATTTATTTCTGTAATTAATTTTTCTGTATCTGTCGCATCTTTCTGTTCGACTATTTTTTCTACTTGATTGTCACTATTTCTGACAATTCTTCCATAGCCTGTGGGATCTTCAGCTTTCGCAGTAAGAATTGTTACTTTTGCCTTTTCTTTTTCATGATACTCCACAACAGATTGTAACGTTTCCGCAGTTAATAATGGGGTATCGCCACACACTACCAATGTTGTGCCTTGCTGGTCTGCTAAATATTTACCTGCTTGTAAGACAGCGTGGCCTGTGCCTAACTGTTCTTCCTGGATCGCATATTGTGAACTGTCACCTAACTGTTCCTGAACTTCTTCTGCACCGAACCCTACAATCGTTGTAATACTGGTCATTTGCAGTGGCTTTAATTGATCAACCACATGTTGTACCATCGGTTTATCGAGAACCGGGTGTAAAACTTTATAAAGTTTTGACTTCATTCTGGTCCCTTTACCAGCTGCTAACACAACAGCAAATCGTTTTGACAAAATATTCCCTCCGTTCTTTATCTGCTTACCATCTATTTAAATCCGTAATACCTTTGTACAGTAGAATCCCAATTATGAATATATATGAAAACTAACCAATTTTCAATGAATGTTTACTAGGAAAAGTAATTTTCCCATTCTGCTAGAAATTTCTTATACTTGGGACTTCAAGATTTCTACTACGACGGCCAAAGCTTCCTTGCAGAAGTTTTTCACTTTCCTAACGTGCTAAAAAGTCAATAAGTCCCGCTCTTCATAAGCTTAAGCAAACCTGCTATAAGGAGAGCCCATAGCAGATTTGCTTAAGTGTATAAGTCTGAAATATCGAAACCCATCATATATGCCTAGTAACTATCTCCACATATAAAAAGGCCTAATCAAAGAATGATCAGACCTTTTTTAGGAAAATAAACTTATGAAGCTCCTGCTTCTTCAAATTCTACTACTTCTTCTTCACCAACACGGTTGTATTCTTCCAAAACCGCATCTTGAATTTTTGATCGGGTACCAGAGTTGATTGGATGTGCAATGTCTCTAAACTCTCCATCCGGAGTACGCTTAGATGGCATTGCTACAAACATTCCGTTATTTCCATCAATCACCCGGATATCATGGACAACAAATTCGTGATCTAATGTAATAGATGCGATCGCTCGCATTCTTCCATCGGTATTCACGCGGCGTAATCTTACGTCAGTTACTTCCATTATGTTTCACCACCTTTTCCCTTATTAAGAACTTAATACTTAAATTCAACATCTTCGCTTAAATTCCTGCTAAAGTTGTAAAAATTTTTAATCTTTTTTTAAGTTCTACTAATTAAGGGCAAAAAGTGACACGTTCCACGCTAATTATGGAAGTAATTACCTTTTATTACTTCGATTTGCTTATTGTTATCATCCACATTCTTTATTTGGACTAGTGATGTATACTCATCTACTACACGCTCTTCTTCTTCATCCTCTGCTTCCGCGAGCACACCTATTGCCTTGACATTTGCATTAAACTCTTCCAGCAGACTTTTCATCCCATTTATGGTACCGCCTGCTTTCATGAAATCATCAATGATACAAACATTCTCATTAGGTTTCAAGCTTCTTTTTGATAATACCATTGTTTGAATTTTTTTAGATGAGCCTGATACATAATTAATACTTACAGTCGACCCTTCTGTTACTTTCGGGTCACGACGGACAATAATAACTGGGACATTTAAGAATGTAGCTACTGCGTATGCAAGCGGGATACCTTTCGTCGCAACTGTAACAATGGAATCAATATTCAAATCAGCAAACCTTGAGGCGAACAAACGGCCAATATTACGAACTGTATCAGGGTTACCAAGAATATCACTCATAAACAGATAGCCGCCTGGTAAAATCCGCGCCGGATCTTCTAATTGCTCACAAAGCCCTGTAATAAACTTTTGGCTGCTTTCCTCTGATACTTTTGGAACATACTTCACTCCGCCAGCCGCACCTGATACTGATGCTAAATATCCTATACCATCTTCCTGAAAAATACGATTAATAATAGCTAAGTCTTCGCTGATCGAAGATTTAGCTGCCCCATAGGTTTCAGAAAAAAAAGGCAAGGAGATTAAATCCATTGGATGCTCTATTAAATAATTGGTCATTTCCACTAACCGATCACTTCGTTTCATTTACTACACCCCGAAATCCGAATATTTTGTGGTAAATATAACATTTTATACGGTTTTAATCAAGTGTTTGTTGAGCACCTAACATCCGGACAATATGCACATCCTCACAAAACCCGCGAAGGCTATTATAAATTCGAATGGCTCTTGATTCATGTTTAACTAATCCGTAAACCGTTGGCCCACTGCCACTCATTAATACCGCATCTGCTCCTGATCGTAACATTTGGCTTTTAATTTGTTGAACTTCTGGATTTTTGGGTAAAGTCACTGTTTCCAGGACATTTTTTAATCTGGTACATATCCCTTGATAATCAGCATTCTTAATTGCCATTATCATCCCTCCCGTATCAGGATGGTCAAGCTGATCTAACCTTAGTGATTGATATACAGACTGGGTGGACACCCCTTGAGATGGCTTGGCAAGGACAACCCAACATTGAGGCGGCGGGGGAAGCTCAGTTATCTTCTCTCCTCTACCTTTTGCAATGGCGGTTGAATTATATACACAGAAGGAAACATCTGAGCCAATCTCGGAACCAATTACTGCAAGTTCATCCATTGTTAAGTTTAAATTCCATAATCGGTTGAGGCCTCTTAGAGTAGCTGCTGCATCACTGCTTCCACCGGCAAGTCCTGCAGCAACCGGAATTTGTTTATCAATTTTTATTATTACACCTTTTTTTATCAGAAATCGTTCTTTTAATAATTTAGCAGCTCGATATGCTAAGTTACGCTCATCATTAGGAATAAACCGACTGTCAGATTCAACTTTGATTTGACCTGATTCTAACAAAAATAGTTCGATACGGTCTGCCAAGTCTACGGTTGTCATTACCATCTCCACCTCGTGGTACTGATCAGGTCGTTTATAAAGTACATCTAATGTCAAATTTATTTTTGCCGGAGCTTTTTCTGATGTATACATCTTGTCACCTACTTCATTTCACTATACCATTCGTTTTTCAAATTCTTTGTGTGATTCTCTTCTCCTTAAAAATACACTTTATGTAAAGATACCATAAATAGTTTAAAGGGACAAAACCTTAATTAGGTCTTGTCCCTTGCCATACTCTCTTCTGCTATTTGCACGGCCCTTTTCACCATACTTCCGGCTTCATTTGCCGTTATCTCGCCCCAACCATTTTGTTTTACCTTGTCGTAAAATCCCAACTCTTTAGCAAGCTCTTCCTTAAAATGCTCAGACATTAATCCACGTCTTCTGCCCATAGAAGATACTCCCTTTCTGTCGTCTTCTTACGACAGTTTTATTCTGCCCTTGATGCACGCGGCTATTCCAGCCAGATTTATGCATATCAAGATAATAATACTGTTATCAGATAGTATTCGAATGTAAAACCATTCCGGTGAACAGAAGAGATTTTATCCAAAACAAAAAGCAGCAAACATTGTTTACTGCTCCCCTGCAACTGCCTTTTCCAATTCATCCATGAAGTTCAGTTCTACCGTTTCCGTAAGTACATCTGCATAGCTATAAGATACACGTTCAAATGAGTTTTCCTCCTGATCTAACTCAACAATAAACACAGAAGGATACGTTTCTGACAATGTGCCATATCGTTCCACAGTCTTCTTTCTTCCACCATTCGCTCTGATCTTTAAACGTTTCCCGACATAGCCATCTAAACCTTGTTTGATTTCAACCAATGTTTTAGCCAATACACTCCACCTCACTAATCATAGTATACAACATTCTTGTCCAATAGTCAAATAAAAATATTCTATTATAACAATATTATTTATTGAATGTCAATCAATAAATTTTCAAATATCTAAGATTAGTATTACTCATATTTTGAAATTTATGTATGGATTGTCTATTAGATGAAATATAAACTTATTTTGTTGTTTCAGTGAGTGGTAACAAATGATTTGCTAATCGGGCAAACTCCTCCATTGACAGTGATTCCGCTCTTCTTGTTCCGTCAATTTCAGTCAGGGAAAAGCTTTCCTCAATCTCATCTTTTGAAAGTATATCCTGGAAATGGCGAATAAGATTATTTCTCAATGTTTTTCTTCGTTGTTGGAAACAGCCTTGCACAAGCTGAAAGAAAAATGCCTCGTTCTTTACTTCAACTGGCGGCTGATCTCTCATAGATAAATGCAGTACCGCTGAATCTACTCTTGGCTGTGGCATAAAAACTGTTTTTGGTACGATCATCCCAATACTTGCTTCCGTATAATATTGAATAGCGATAGAAAGAGATCCATATTCCTTTGTGTTTCTGACAGCCGCCATTCTCTCTGCAACTTCTCGTTGAATCATAACCGTTATGCTTGATATCGGTAATTTCTCCATTAACAACTGCATTAAAATAGGAGTGGTAATATAATATGGCAAATTCGCCACAACCTTTATTTCCTTTTCATCTGTAAAAAGTTCGGTACATAATTGTTTTACATTTGCTTTTAATATATCTTGGTTAACAACTTGGATATTTTGATACGATGCTAACGTATCCTCTAATATAGGTATTAATCGCTGGTCAATTTCAAAGGCCATTACTTGATTGGAATGGATAGCTAACTGTTCTGTTAATGCGCCAATACCGGGACCTATTTCTATTGTATTCACATCTTTCGTAATATCTGCCACATGCATCATATTCTTTAAAATATTTACATCTACAAGAAAGTTCTGCCCTAAACTTTTTTTAAAGGCAAACCCATACTTGTTCAAAATTTCCTTTGTACGTTTTGGTGTAGCAATTGCCTTCTGTTCATTCATAGACTCTCCTCCTGTTGAATCTGTTCCATTACTTTATAAAATTCCTCTTTATCTATGCGGAACATTTGTAATCTTTTTAATAATTGCTTGCCATTTACATATCCTATTCTCAAGGCAATACCGAGCTTCTCTCGTCTTTCTTTTGCTCCATTACCGCCAATTAAGCCAAATAATAATAAATCGGTCCTTGTAATGCTATTTACCGTCTCATCTGCTATTTCATATACACTGCTCAGTGCCTGGCGAATAACCTCAGCTGAGGCATGCTCAATACCTAGTCCTTTACCGCTTTTTGCAACCGCTTCTTGTTTTGTTAAAAAAGCATGCTTACATCCTGGCACATGTTCATCAATAATTTTGCGGATACGCTGGCCAGGATAATCTGGATCGGTAAATACGATCACGCCTCTTTTCTGTTTTGCATGTGCTATTTGTTCTAATGTATATTTATTAATGGCTGAACCATTTGTTTCAATCGTGTCAACATTTAACGCTTGTTTCAGCTTTGCAGTGTCATCTTTACCTTCCACTACTATTATTTCTTTAATTTTCACGAAATATCCCCCATTCCACTGTCTCATTATAACATGGTCATTTAAGGAAAACATTTAACATCTATTCATAGTATGTGCGAACTTACTCTAAATAAAAGAAGAGCCTATACCAACCCGTATAGACTCTTCTTGTTTATTTATATATTTTAACTTTAACCGTTCTGCTTCCGAAGCCATAAGCTTGCTGTATTGTCGGCATATGAACATCAATTTTGTTCCCTTTTACAGCTCCGCCGGTATCTCTTGCAATAGCATAACCGTAGCCTTCTACCCAGACTTTCGTTCCTAAAGGTATAACGCTAGGATCTACTGCCACTACACCATGCGGGTTTGCTTTCAGATCAAAACCAGTCGATGTTAACCCTCTGCCATCACAAGAAGCGCAGTTCCAATTATAAGCAGTAGCATGCATATACAATGTAGTAACTTCTTCTCCACTGCCTCTTGATACCGTCTGTTGTGTTGTTGAAGTACTCGCTGCTGAACTGCTTGCTGATGCAGTGACTTTCGGTGCAGCCGTTTTTGTACCAACTGCCACCACTTTTTCTTTACTTTCTTTCACTACCTCTTCTTTAACAAGCTCTCGGGAAACTTCTTCCCCATTTTCCAGCACTACTTCGTAATGCTTTTCAACAACGCCTTTTTCTCCTTCTGTCACAACTTTTTCTTTGCCTTTTTCAAGATCGGCATCACTTTCCTTCACAACTGCATAATCAACATCTTCTTCAACGATATCTGTTACTTTTTCCACTCTAGTAACATCGATTACTGTTTCCGCTTTTACCTGTTCAGATTGCACAGGTTCAACACGGTCCAATTCTGATAATTCGATATTACTTTGAACAAGCAGTTCATCAACTGATCCGCCAACCGTCCAAAATGTCTGTTTTTCTCCTGCATCATTAATCGTTACTTGAAATGCCTTTTGGATCGTTAAATCTGTTTGATCAGCAATTTTCTTGTCTAAGTTAAGTGAAACCTGATCATGTTCTGAGATTTCAATCCCTGATTCTTCTATGAATGCTCCCACGGTGTCGGCCGTTGTATAGTATGTTTGTTGTTTGCTGCCTTCAGTTACAATAACTTCATTTGCAACCGTATGTTCAATTGTCATCTCAGTCGTTATTGTGTCTTTAAGATTATGCGAAAGATCGTCATGCTTTTGCACATCAATGGCAAGTTCATCAAGTACATCTTCTACAGTATTGGCATGTGTGCGTACTGTAGTCTCTTCCCCTTCTTGAACAACAGTGACTTCAGCTTTGGATAATTCAAAAAATAAATAGCTAATAGTTCCGATGATAACAAGTAATGTAATAGCATAAACAAAGTCCTTGTTATTCAAGAGTTTTTGCAAGTTTAAAAGACGTTTCATGAACTTTTCACCCCTCCTTCTTCTCGCCGTTGTATTATATAAAGTTAAATAATTCCTGTCAAACAGGCATTTTATAAAAAAAGAACAAAGAAATCCTTTGAAATCAAGGTTTCTTTGTTCTTTATCCAGAAATATTTCAAATTCATTACATTAGCGTAACAAACGTGACAAGTCCTGATAATGCATTATTCTATTCCGAAAAAACGCTTGGCATTCTCGGTAGTCTGATTGCTTAATTCGTTATAATTAACACCACGTAATTCAGCGATTTTCTCTGCAACAAGTTTTACATAGGCTGGTTCATTTCGTTTTCCCCTGTTTGGATGTGGTGCTAAGAATGGGCAATCTGTTTCAATCAATAATCGATCTTCTGGTACCATTTTTGCAACTTCCTTCGGTAATGTTGCGTTTTTAAATGTAACAGGGCCTCCTAATGAAATATAAAAATTCATCTCAAGGCAATCATT
>NZ_ML762449.1:0-15974 GCF_009498735.1 Gracilibacillus oryzae | reverse complement strand
AATGCATAATGCCTCCAATTTCACTGGCATTTTCCTCTTGTAAGATCGTGATAATGTCTTCAGTTGCTTCACGATTATGAATGATAATCGGCAGTTTTACCTTTTTCGCTAAGCGGATTTGCTTACGAAAGACCTCTTTTTGCACCTCTTTTGGTGATTTGTCCCAATGATAGTCCAATCCCATTTCTCCTAGTGCAACTACCTTAGGATGAGCAGACAGTTCTTCGAGCCAGTCCAGTTCTTTATCTGTCATATCAATCGCATCAACAGGATGCCAGCCAACAGCAGCATAGATATGATCATATGCTTCCGCCAATTCAATTGCTTTTGGAATTGTTTCATGATCAAATCCTACAATCACCATGTATTCAACCCCTGCTTCCTTTGCGCGTGCAATTACTTCTTCCCTGTCTTCATCAAAGTGGCTTACATTTAAATGTACATGTGTATCAAATAACATCGATTTTTCTCCTTTCTTATCAAATCCAATATTCAAGATCATACATAATCTTTTCTTAGAAAGATGCTGAGATATAACAAAAATAGTTAATCTAAAAACCAAACAATAAATACACGAGTGTATCTTCACTAATGTACTAATTTAGATACTGCTCGTACGCCGCTGGGGAAAACACTCGCTTTCCGTGGGCACGATTATCTATTCCACCTGAAAGTCTCTCTTCCAAAGCAGGTATTTAAATTAAATAAAGAATGATCAATCCTGTTTTGAGAAAACAAATTATCCGGACGAATTGAATTGTTGAGTCGTCCGGATTTCAGTATGGACAAACTACTTTTGTCCCTCTATTTGTTTATTATTTCTAGTCGTCAGAATGATAAGCTCAGTTGCTCTTTTTTGCATTATTTTGTTTTAGTTCCTTTTCATCTGTATCCCGTAGGGGTTTTACTTCACTACAGATCCGTTTGGTAAATCAGCTTCTACAGTTGCTAATGATAAGTTGCCATCACTGTCTTCACCTGACAGGATCATTCCCTGTGACATTTCACCACGTAATTTCACTGGTTTTAAGTTTGTTACACAAATAACCTTTTTACCGACAAGTTCCTCTGGTGAATAGTATTTGGCAATTCCTGAAACAACCTGTCGTTTTTCCGAACCAAGGTCCAGCTGGATTTTTAATAATTTGTCAGCTTTTTTAATTTTTTCTGCATGAATAACTTCTGCGACGCGTAAATCTACTTTCATAAAATCATCATATGGGATTTCATCTGTTTCTTCTTCCTTCTTCTCTGGCTCAGGTGTCTTCATTAAATCCTTAATCGTCTGGACTTCTTTCTCTACATCCAAGCGCGGGAAGATGGGATCTTTTTTCACGACAGATGATCCTTCTTTAGAAACACCAAATGATGATAAACTTTCCCAAGTCTTATCTTGTTCCTCTGTCACCCCAATTTGTTCAAAGATCTTTTCAGGTGTTTGTGTTAAGAATGGCTGCAGCAAGATTGCTACCCTGCGCAAACTGTCGACAAGGTGTGCCATCACATTGCCAAGTCTTTGTTTACTGTTCTCATCTTTTGCTAACACCCATGGTTCATTTTCGTCAATATATTTATTCGTCCGGCTGACATATTTCCAAATGTGTGTTAACGCAACAGAAAAGCTCATTTCATCTAATGCTTCTTCGACATTTTTAATCGTTTCTTGTCCTAATTGTTCAAGATCCTCATCATACTTCTCTTCCGCTGATTGAAATGCAGGGATTTCTCCATTAAAGTATTTTTCGATCATTGCTACAGTACGATTAAGCAAATTACCTAAATCATTTGCCAAATCATAATTGGTTCTGTCAACAAATCCCTCTGGTGTAAAGACACCATCAGATCCGAAAGGCACTTCTCTCAGTAAATAATAGCGCAATGCATCTAATCCATATCGATCTGTTAAATCAATTGGATTTACCACATTACCTTTAGATTTCGACATTTTTCCGTCTTTCATTAAAATCCAGCCATGTGCAAATACTTTTTTCGGTAATGGTAAATCTAATGCCATTAACATTATTGGCCAATAAATAGTATGGAAACGAACTATCTCTTTACTCATTAAGTGAACATCTGCTGGCCAGTATTTTTGATAAAGTGAATCATCATCCGTACCATATCCTAGTGCTGTAATATAGTTTGACAATGCATCAATCAATACATAAATAACATGCTTAGGGTCTCCAGGCACTTTAATTCCCCAATCAAAAGTTGTACGGGAGACAGCTAAGTCTTCAAGTCCAGGTTTAATGAAGTTGTTAATCATTTCATTTTTGCGGCTCTCCGGCTGAATAAATTCAGGGTTCTCTTCATAAAATTCAAGTAAACGGTCAACATACTTACTCATTTTAAAGAAATAAGACTCTTCTTTTACCTGTTCAACTGGACCGCCACAATCAGGACAGCGCCCATTCTCTAATTGACGTTCAGTGAAAAAGGATTCACATGAAGTACAATAACTGCCCTCATATTCATCAAGATAAATATCTCCTTGTTCGAGTAATTGAGCAAAGATCTTTTCGACAACTTTTTTATGTCGATCTTCTGTAGTTCTGATAAAGTCACTGTATGATATATCAAGTTTCTCCCATAAATCTTTAATCCCACTAACAATATTATCAACATATTGTTGTGGTGTAACCCCGGCCTCGTCTGCTTTTTTCTGGATTTTCTGGCCATGCTCGTCTGTTCCTGTCAGATATCGGACGTCATAGCCGCGTAATCGTTTATATCTTGCCATTGCATCACCCGCAACAGTACTATAAGCGTGTCCAATATGTAGATTACCACTTGGATAATATATAGGTGTTGTAATATAAAAAGTTTTGTTCTCTTCAGACATTTCCTCTACCTCCTCAAGTACACATTGTACATAAACTTCACAAATTATAACAAGTCTGTTCTTATTGTAGCGATTTTTCTTATACTTTTCCATTATTAATGCAATTTTTACATGATTCGATAAAGATATACATTTATATTGTAGAAAAATAAATGAACTTCTTCTTTTTGGAATTTTTTTATAATTTCTTCAAGGAAATCAGTTTTTTGGTTTGACAATAATGGCAACTAATGGTATTATAACGCTATAGATGTCGAATCTTGCCGAATTTATTTTTTATTTATCGAAAAAAGGGGAGAATAAATATGAAATCAACAGGGATCGTACGTAAGGTAGATGAATTAGGTCGTGTGGTAATTCCGATCGAACTTCGTCGTACTTTAGGAATTAATGAAAAAGATGCACTAGAAATTTATGTTGATGATGAAAGAATTATCTTACAGAAATACAAGCCAAACATGACTTGTGCCATTACTGGTGATATTTCTGATGATAACTTAACATTAGCTGACGGTAAGCTAGTTCTTAGTCCAGAAGGGGCTCAAGTACTTATCGACGAAATTCAAAAAAAATTAAACAAATAAATAATAAATAACAATACAAATAAGATAGATTAAAAAATCCCGCTGCAACATAGCGGGATTTTCCTATTTATTGAAGTTTTCTTTATTATGCGATTAACTGCCTAACCGCTGCCTCTGACAACTAATATCGGATCTACCAAAATAGAGCGGGCCGTTTTCTTTTCTTCTATTAAATCGCTTAACAAATAGGCAGCGAGGAGCCCAATCTTTTCTTTATCCTGCTTTACTGTAGATAAAGTAGGACTTGAAAACCTGCTTGCCTCAATATCATCACACCCCACTATCCGGATATCCTCCGGGATCGATAGGTTTCTTTCTTTTACTGCTGCCATCGCACCCAACGCCATTAAATCAGATGCAGCAAATATTAATTCCGGATATTCATCACAATCCAAAATCTGCTTCATGCATTCATAACCGCTTCGATCAAAAAAGTCACCATAGACAATCCACTCTTCTTTCAGTTTCAGTCCATACCTGTCTATGGCATGCCGGAATCCGCTTTCTCTTAATTCTGTAATATAGGAGTCCTGGTTGCCTCCTATGAATCCTATGGAAGAGATATTATGTAAGTAAGCATGCTGAACCACTTTCTCTGCCAGCAGTCTGTTATCTGTCATTACATACCTGGAGTTGGACCCGCTTAATTCCATATCCACACCAACTACCGGAATCTCGCTCTGGTCTAATTGAATACAACCTTCATCTTTATTATCGCCTGATATAATAAGACAACCGTCCACTTTATAATGTCTGCATCTTTCTAAGTATTCTCCTGTAAATTTTTCATTTGAGAAAAACATAAAGTCATAGCCGATTGTCCCAATATGGTTTTTAAAACTGTTTAATACATGGTTAAAGAAAGGATGCGTAAAATCCACATTGTATTCCCCATCCACGATAATTCCGATGAGATTTGATTTATTAGACGCGAGAGACTGTGCTGAATATGTCGGGTAATAACCTGTTTCTTTTATAATCTTTAAAACTTTTTCGGTGGTTTCCTGACTAATGCTGCCTGTTTTATTCATTATTTTGGATATCGTTGTCGGTGAAACTCCTGCCATTTTTGCAATATCTCTAATTGTATATTTTTTCAACACTATCGCCTTCATCCATATATATTTAGTCTTTTTTTATTATATCATTTGCATTTCCCTTCCCCAACTTATAAATTATTTAATACCTGTCATATTAAATCCTTGTACAATATTGCGCTGGAAGATAGTAAATATAATTAATATTGGTATAACCATAAATGTTGCACCAGCCATTTGCAGTGCAAAACTTGTAGAATACTGGCCTTTTAATAGAGACATTCCGACAGATAATGTATAGAGCTTATCATCATTGGCAATAATCAGCGGCCATAAGAAACTGTTCCAGGCGCCAATAAAGGCAAATATCATCTGAATAGAGATAATTGGTTTAGATAAAGGAAGAATTAAGTTGAAAAATATTCTAAATTCATTTGCCCCATCAAGACGGGCCGCTTCTATCAGATCCATCGGAATTGTTGCCATAAACTGTCGGATTAAAAAAAGACTATATGCTGATATTAAACCTGGCAGTACAATACCAGTCATCGTATTGGTTAATCCCATCGTATTCACCAATAAATATGTAGGAATCATCGTTACCTGGTTAGGGATCATTAACGTTGCCAAAACTAAAAGAAATAATATTTCCTTGTAACGAAAACGGTAAATCGCGAATCCATAACCAGCCATTGTATTAAGAAGTAAACCTATCATAGAGAAAAATACAATAATCATTGTATTATAAAGATAGATATCAAAATCTAATTTATTAAATAAATCGATGTAATTCTGCAGTGTTACATTATTAGGTATCAAGGTCGGAGGAACACTCAATGCTTCTCTTTCTGTTTTAAAAGAGCTTAAAATCATCCAGATAAACGGAATCGACGTTATTAAACCGCCAAGTGCTAAAATAATCCCAACAACCGATACTTCCCATTTCTTGCTCATCATGTTCATCCTTTCATTACTTGTCGGATTTCCTTAAGGTGAATTGCACTAATGTAATTCCTATAATTACCGCGAAGAGGACGAATGAAGCTGCAGATGCATAACCAAACCGGCTATATTCAAATCCCTCCTGGTAAATAAATAACGCCATCGATACGGTTCCATCCAGCGGGCCGCCGCCTGTCATAACAAACGGTTCTTCGAAAAATTGCAGCCATCCAATTAATTTCGTTACAACAACAAAGAAGATAGCAAAACTTAATGATGGCAATGTAACATATTTAAATTTCTGCCAACGGTTTGCTCCATCAATGTCAGCTGCCTCATAATACATTTTCGGTATTGATTGTAATGCTGCCAGAAAAATAATCATATCTACGCCGATACCTTTCCAGACAGCCAGTAAAATAAGGGACAGTTTTGCTACAAAAGGATCTTCCAACCATGGTACTTTCTCTATATCTATCAATGAGAGCAAATAATTAAATAAACCATATTCCTGGTTATATAAAAACCCCCATATTATCGCTACAGCTACAATATTAGTAATGGACGGCATATAATAAATAGCACGGAAACCGGAAAAAAGTGCGCTTGTGCTGTAATTTAATAATAAAGCAATCCCCAGCGACAGACAGATAACTATCGGGACGCCTATTCCTACATACATCAATGTGTTCACAATCGATTTTAAAAATATTGGATCATTAAATAAGCGGCCAAAATTATCAAACCCAATAAAACTTACTTTGGACCAATTGGCAAGTCCCACCAAATCCATATCTGTAAAACTGATAATCAAGGACATGACGATCGGGATAATGGAAAAGATGAATAACAACAAGATTGCCGGGCCTATAAAAATAAATGGCGATATCTTAAAGATTAATCGACTCATTATTTCCCTCCTCTACGGAAAATAAAGTTGCCTCACTTCAAAAAGTGAGACAACTTTGTACATTACTCAGACAGAATTTTTTCCACTTCTTTTTGGTATTCTGCTAAAGCCTCGTCAACACTTTTCCCACCACGGTTAATCTGCTCCAGTGTTTTTAACAATTCTTTGGCCATAAATTCATATTCAGCCATTACAGGGAAAGCTTTCGTCATTTCAATTTGTTCTCCAAAAACTTTGATCATAGGATCGTTTTTAAGAGCCGGGTCTTCCCATGCAGCTTTAACGGTTGGTAAAGTGAATGCTTCCTTATACCACTCTACTTGGGTTTCGGGATCAGCCATATAATTTATGAATGTTAAAGCATCCTCTACTCTTTCAGAACTGTGGAAAACAGAAAAATGGGAGCCTCCAGCTATAGAATTACTCGTTTCTGCTTTTGGCATAACTTTTACATTCCATTTACCTTCTATCTCTGGTGCTTGTTCTTTTATTGTGTTCACCATATAAGGCCCACTAATAAACATCGGATTTGTACCGTCAGCAAACGCCTGGACAGTCTCTTTCCCTGCTTCTAACTGTGCTAAGTCCTCATCAAAAAGCTGATGATAAAGTTCCATAGCCTGTTTGAATTTTGGATCAGCGAAATTTTCTGCGCCTTTACTTATATCGTAGTCCCATCCATGCTCCCAGGCAAACATCATCGGGATATGATGACTTCCCTGGTCAATTTCAAAACCGTTTTTATCCGGTCCTCTTGCAGCTAATGTTCTGGCAGCATCAAGTGTCTCATCCCATGTAGCAGGACCATCAGGATAACCAGCTTGCTCTAAAAGATCTGTACGGTAAAATAGCACGCGCGTATCTATTATGTATGGCACTGCTAATACTTTGTCATTATAAACGGTTGTTTGTGTGGAAGAAGGGAAAAAGTTGTCTTGATTCAAATTCGGATATTCCTCTGATTCTACATATTCAGTTAAATCAAGGAAAGTACCAGCTTCTCCGAATTCAGCAACCCATGTATTGCCGATTTGCAGCACATCAGGGCCTTCACCAGCGGCAACAGCTGTCAATATTTTATCATGAGCATCTCCCCATGGAACGGCAAGCACGTCAGTCTTGATACCATGTTCCTCTTCAAAGTTTTTAGCAAATTCCTTTAATTTCTGTCCTTCTGCACCCATTGCCCAAATCTTCAGCGGTTCTTCAGAAGATGAGGCTGAATTAGATCCACATGCAGTCATAATAAAAGCAAAACAAACAAGTAAACTGGCAATCATAATCCATTTTATTTTTTTCATAAAATCAATCTCCTCTCACATTTAGGTAACCGGTTAACTTGAATTCATTTTAAATTATAAATATTATAATAACAACGATATTTTTGTTAAGTTTACGTAAATTGAAAGTCAGTCCTTATTAAATGCTTATAAATCAAGGTTTAATTGCCAATCTCCGCTTTGAAGTTCCCTGTGCAGCCTGGCTATTCTAAGGTTACCGATAACCCCAACAATGGAAAATTTAATAAAATAAAAACCCTGCATACTTATATGCAGGATCAACATTATTTTGTATGATAAGCTTGATATACTTCTCTTTTGGGAATTCCACGCTGTAATGCCACCGACTTAATGGCAGCTTTACTTGTTATCTCCTCTTCACTGATCAATTTTTCGACATGATCTTTTAAAGATAAATCAATCCACCAACTCTCCACTTCAACAGGTTTTCCTTCAACGACTATACAGCATTCCCCTTTAAAGGTTTCATCTTCAGCCCACTCTGCCAATTCTTTAAGCGATCCTCTTATATACTCTTCGAATTTCTTCGTCAATTCTCTTGCTATACTGACTTGCCTGTCACCTAATGCTTCATATAAATCTGATAATGATGCCGATAATCTATGAGGCGATTCATACAGAATAAAGGTTTTATCTAGTTGTTTTAGATAATCGAGAGCTTCCTTTCTATCTTTACTTTTTCTCGGCAAAAATCCGTAAAAATAGAAATGGTCTGTTGGTAAACCAGAACCTACTAATGCACAGAGAGCGGCATTCGCACCTGGCAGAACAATAACAGATATATCTTGCCCAATGGCCGCTTTTACTACTTCATAGCCTGGATCAGATACACCAGGCATTCCGGCATCACTAACTAAAGCTAATGTTTCCCCGCCAGAAAGTTTATCCAGAATCTCCTGCTGTCGTTCCATTTTATTATGCTCATGATAACTTAACATTGGTTTCTTTATCTCAAAGTAATGGAGCAGCTTTCCTGTATTCCTTGTATCCTCTGCCAATACCATATCAGCTTCTTTTAAAATTCGCAGTGCTCTCATTGTTATATCTTCAAGATTACCGATTGGGGTTGGAACAATATATAATGTACCACTATCATTTGATGCCGTTTGAAAGCTTTTTTGGATTTTCATGATCTCCATACCTTTCTTCAACATTTTCACGAATCAATTGTATCTTTTTGTTTCTTGGTAGTTTCTTTATTTTTGCTTCTAATTGCAATGCTTCGGATTTTGTTTGGCATTTTGATTTGTACACAATCTTCAAAGGGCCACGACCTCTTGTATATTTTGCACCCTTACCATCCATATGCATCTTTAACCTTCTCGGCAAATTAGTTGTGTAACCTGTATATAATGTTTGATCGTTACATTCCAATATATAAACATAATGATCATTGCTTTTCTCCATATAATATCCCTTCTAGTTCTTCTGTATAATCTCCATTCTCCTTACAAGCATAAAGTGGCGGAAGAAGCTTTACACCCGCCTTTCCATCACGAATTGCTTCAATTAGTAAAATATTTGCTTCCTTTTCCCTCTTTGGGTAAACAAAGCGGATTCGCTTTGGTTCCAATTTATATTTTCGAAAAAGGGTCACAATATCAACAAAACGTGAGGGGCGATGTACCATTGCTACTTTCCCGCCTGATTTGGTTAATTGGCTGCACACTCTTACAACATCCTCCAATGTGCAATATACTTCATGTCTTGCGATCGTTAAGTATTCATTTTGATTTTGATGATTCACATTTTCAGTTAAGAAATATGGCGGGTTCACGGTGACATAATCAAATTTATCGTTTCCATAATGACCAGGCATATCCTTAATATCAGCATGAATCATCTGTATCTGATTCTCCAGTTGATTCAATGTAATACTTCTGACAGCCATATCGTATAATCGTTCTTGGATTTCCACTCCCGTAATTGGTAACTTCGTTTTCTTTGATAATAGCAATGGAATGACCCCATTTCCCGTGCACAAATCAATAATTTTTCCTCGTTTGATTGGCACATTGGCAAAATGAGCAAGCAAGGCAGCATCTAATGAAAAAGCAAAAGCGCTTGGGCTTTGAATAATCTTCATTTTTTCGTCTGCTAGTAAATCATCTAATCTTTCATCATCTTTTAAATCCATTTTCAATTACCTCTCTATCTTTGTTTAGTATATCATAACAGTAAATGGTGGAAGAATGCTTGTTGCAATATGGATTAGTATGCAAAAGAAAAAAGGCTGACACAATAGCGCCAACCTTCCTTTTCTATCATTACTTATTTTGTTTTATTAAGGAATAATAAGCAAAATAAGCAGTCGCCATCTTGTCTTGGACTGCCAAAATGGACATTACAAATATGGAATCCTTCCTCATATAAGCGAGCTAAATTATCATAACCTTCGCCTATTGTTAAATCTTGCTCTTCTGTATCAGAATGATTGTCGCTCTTCTCTTCAGACTGTTCTTCCATTCGTTTACGTAAATGGTGGTTCTCCATTTCTAAGCGATGGTTTTCCTCCAGCATATCACGTAATTGCTGCTTCAAATCACCCAATTGCTGGTACAACTGGCCAATTTGCTCTTCCATATGAGAAACTTGTTCAAATAATTCTTTTTTTGTCACGCCTAATCCACCCCATTATTCTGCGGCCTGGGTTTTAATAACTCCTTCTTCCATCAGTTCATCTAGAGTATACTCAACAACACGCTCTTTCTCAGGAATTTCGATCTGAATTAATCTTTCTAATATATTTAATCCTACCACTTTTCCTTTTCCGTAAGAAGTATGAATATGCTCCCCTAAGTCTGGTAATTCTCGTTTTGCTGTCTCATAATCATCATTTTCATATTTCAGACAACACATGAGACGACCGCAAAGACCGGAAATTTTTGACGGATTCAGTGAAAGATTTTGATCTTTGGCCATTTTTATCGATACAGGTTCGAAATCACCTAAAAAAGTAGAGCAGCAAAGCATACGCCCACAAGGACCAATACCGCCAAGGAGCTTGGCTTCATCTCTCACTCCGATTTGCCGTAATTCGATTCTTGTCTTAAACACTGATGCTAAATCTTTCACCAAATTACGAAAATCGACTCTGCCATCAGCAGTAAAATAGAAAATAACTTTATTGCGGTCAAAAGTGAATTCCACATCAACTAAATTCATATCCAAGTGATGTTCCTTTATCTTTTTCTGACAAGTATTATATGCTTCTTCTGCCACTTCCTTATTTTCCAATACTACTGTTTTATCTTGCTCATCTGCCATTCGAATAACTTTTTTCAGTGGTAATACAATATCCTCTTCATCCACTTGTTTATTCGCAACGACTACTTTACCAAACTCAATCCCTCGAACTGTTTCTACAATAACATAATCTTCTGTAGTAAATTTCAATTCGGAAGGATCAAAATAATATATTTTACCCGCTTTCTTAAAGCGGACACCAATAACTTCTATCACTAACATTCACCTCTGTATTTGAAGTGTTAATTGTTCTATCACTAACTGTGGATGCACATTTTGTTCAAGCTTCCTTTTTGCTTCCATGATTGTTTGCAGATGCTTCGTAATATCCTGGATAGACCAATACATACTAGCTTGTTCTAGTTTTTCCATTTGATGAAGAAAAACAATAGAGGAAGGATCGTCCATATGATAATGAATAACATCACGAAACCATACTAACAATAAGTCAAGCCCTTCTTGCAATTGGTTTTTCTCTTTAAAATGCGGCATCCACTGTGTATGCACAAATATTGGCACTTCATCTCGATTATTTTGAAGCATTTCAACTAATTGTACCACTAATTTTCTTGCCTGTGCAAACCAAGTATCATTACTTTTCTCTAAAGCTTCTGCCAAATTTCGCGTGAAAGTAGTCAAAATCCGCGCATTTGCTTCTGTTATCCCTGTTTCCATCAGTTTCAGCTCTAATTGTTTGGAATTAAGCGGTCGTGTTGATAGAATCTGACAACGGGAGCGGATCGTTGCTAATAATGATTGACTGTTTTCAGTCAGAAGAATGGCTGTTGTCTCTTGGCTTGGTTCTTCCAGGAATTTCAATAAGCGGTTGGCTGCATTGTCTGTCATTTTATCCGCATGTTCGATAATGTATACTTTTTTATTCGATTCTAAACCTGTATAGTTAAATTCCTTCTTTAAATGTGCAATTTGCTCTGTTTTTATTGAAGCACCATCTGGTTCGATTTTATGAAGGTCCGGGTGATTCCCGCTATTAATCCTTTTGCAATCCAGACACGTCTGGCATGGCTCATATCCTTGTTTGTTCTTACAAAAAATACTCTTCGCCAGTAATTGGGCAAGTTCTACTTTACCGGTACCTTTATCACCATATATCAGGTATGCATGGGATATTCTGCTTTTCTTAATACTATTTGTTATCATTTTCGATACAATTGGTTGCTGTTGAAACATTTCACTCCAACTATTTATCATGACCTTGCCTACTTTCGTTTATGCTGCCATATGTGCATCTATTGTTAGAAAAAGGATAGATTAGAACTGCTAATCTATCCTTTTCTATCGAAGAGCCGCTCTCTTCTTATGTGTATAAATTAATTAATAAACCTTTTATTTCACCAATTAAATCAAGGATTTGAATAGAGTTCTTTTCCTGATCAAGTACATTTTCGGTTAACTCTACTAACTTCTCATCTATCTCCTGAACAATACTGAGTTTTCGATTATCTCCATCGAGAACAAAGCTGTGTGTTTGCTTTATGCCTAATCCGAAATCAACTGTTTCTTTCAAAAACCTCTTTACCATTCGCTTATATGCAGCTAAATCTTTAAAAGAACGAAATCGTGCAATTTTTAGTCCTTGTGCAGTAATTTCAGACATAAGCTTCGTTAATTCTGCTTGTTTTAACTGTGTTGATTGTGCACGAACCAAATTGTCAAACTGATGACTATTGGATCTTCGCTGATTTTCACCTTTTTTGAGCGAATCCAGTTGTGTTCTCATATCCTGACTGATTTTCACTGAATTAGCCTCCTATCCTCATCACTAAAATTGATGGAAAGCATCAACCGGCACGACAAATACAGTTGCCCCACCAACATCCACATTTATTGGACGCGGAATGTAAGAATCTGCATTCCCTCCTAATGGTGAAACTGGGGATACCATTTGCTTTCGCTGACTGCAATTATCTTTGATCACTGTTAACGCATCGTCGACATGGTCATCTTCGCAACCAACCATTAAAGTTGTATTTCCTTCTTTCAAGAACCCGCCTGTTGATGATAGCTTTGTTGTCTTAAAATTCTTCTCACTCAGTGCGTCAATAAGCCGGGTACTGTCCTTATCCTGAATGACTGCCATAATTAATTTCACAAACGCTACCTCCCATTTTTATTGATAAACTCGCTTATGATACGATATGCATTATTTTGTACAGTAATTATATCAAAACTTGCATCAATTTTCTTTATTCTATGCGGAAACTTTTTAATCAGACTATGATAGGCATCATGAACTTTCTGATGGAAAGATAAATCTTCTACATCTAAGCGATTCACTTCACGATCTTTATTACTTTCAATTCTTAATAAGCCATTTTGTGGTGTAATATCTAATAATAGTGTTAAATCAGGCATATAATCATCGATGGCAAACTGATTGATTTGATATATCTCTTCTATCCCAAGTCCTCTGGCGACACCTTGATAGGCTAAACTGCTGTCTATAAATCGATCACATAGCACAATTTTCCCTTCATTGAGAGAGGGGATCACCGTCTCCACAAGATGCTGTCTCCTTGCTGCTGCATACAATAATGCCTCTGTTCTGGCATCCATCTCGGTGTGTGCCTTATCCAATATAATTTCTCTGATCTTTTCAGCTATAGGAATACCACCTGGTTCCCTTGTAACAATTACCTCATGTCCTTCACTTTCCAGCTGGTGTGCTAATTGGGAGATGACGGTTGTCTTACCAGCACCCTCTCCACCTTCAAATGTAATAAATAATCCTGACAATACGAATTCTCCTTCAAGATCTAATCAAAAACGAATAGTCCACTCATTTCTTTTGATGGGTGAAATGAAATATCATTTGTTCTGAGTTGTTTTATCCATTCCACATGTTCTCTTGTTATTTTTTCCCCTTTTGCAATTAAAGGGATTCCTGGTGGATATGGAATGACTGCTTCGCTTGCTACACAACCAACACTTTCATCTAGCTTTACCCATTTTACTTTTTTCTTTTTCATTTCATGATAAGAAAATGACAGTGCACCCGTTTTATAAATATTATTTTTAATGTTATCATTTATTTTATCATGTTTTTCTGTCCATTTGCTGGAATTTTGCAATTTTACTTTCACATTTTCCACTGCTGTTTGTAATTCAGCCAATGGAATAGTGGGTTCCATTCCAAAAATAAATAAAATATCATGATTTGTTTTCAGTTCAGCATAAATATTTTCTGTTTCAAAGTGATGAAAGATGTCATCAGCAGAAACTCTTGGTAATGCCTTTATTACTAGTTTTAAAGGATCTTCCACCCTTTCTAACTTCCACCATTCATTAGAGTGTAATGTGTTCCTTACATCTCCCATATAGTCTCTCATCACTAAATACTTTTCCCATGTATAATTAGCTAAATAATGTCTCGCTATATCCAGACTTATCATGATTAAATAGGAGGGGCTGCTAGATTGTAATATTGATAGATAGTGGATGATTTTCTGTTTATTTACCTTACTATCTTCGGGAATATGCAAATAAGCCCCCATAGTGAGAGCAGGTGTCATTTTATGAGCAGACTGGACAACAACATCCGCACCCAGACGCACGGATGATTTTATTTGAAAAAAAGGGACAGAAAAGTGACAGCCATGGGCCTCATCTATTAATACAACCATGTTATATTGATGAGCTATTCTGATAATCTTTTCTAACTCATATGTTTTCCCGAAGTAATCTGGATATGTTAGTATGATAGTTTTTGCATCAGGATAATTTCTGCATATGGTTTCTATCGTCTCTACAGAAGGATTTTCATACCGGTTGGTTTGTTCACTATAATTAGGCTCGAGGAAAATTGGCCTTGCCCCTGCTAACTCAAGTCCATTCAGAATGGACTTATGGCAGTTTCTTTGGACTAAGGCCAAGTCTCCAGCTTCACATGTCGCTAGAATCATTGCTAAATTTCCCACAGTACTACCGTTTACTAAAAAGAATGTTTCTTCTGTTTGAAACCATTCTGCAGCAAGCCCCTGAGCTTGTTTAATTACCCCATCAGGAGCGTGCAAGTCATCAAGGCCCGATATCTCTGTTAAGTCCAGCTTGGTAACTTCTTTAAAAAAATGATATCCTTTTGGATCTAATACTTGTCCATTTTTATGACCTGGGACATGCAGAGAAACAGGCGACTTTTTTGTATGTTCCATTACTTTATCTAGTAATGGCGTTTTTATTTGGTTGTTTGACATTCTATTACCTCATTTTATATCGTAAATGTCGATTGATTAATAGCTCTTAATTTTTTTACATAAACTGAATATGCAGCATCATCTGGTTCTGTTGTCACAATATCTTTTTCACATTCTGAGCAAATAAATAATTGGTATAAATAAATTCCGTCATCCTTTGGCTTATCACAAACTCCGCAATGGTTGGTAACTTGTTTATTATTCATTATCCACACCTCCATTACTTATTGTTGCCAATCTATGAAAATATATTCGTATAATATCAAATTTTCAATACTTACTTTTTTCACGTGAAACATTTTATCATTTTTTAACTTTTTTTATCATTATTTGATGATTTGTGGATTACTTTAAATACACATACATACAATTATATATTCCAAATCTATTATATTTTCACATATAAATCAAGATCATTTGTTCATTACTTCTTTACAGTTTCTATTATGGAAAAATACAAAAAACTCTTAGCTATTAAAACTAAGAGTTTTTCTAAGTTGCCTGGCAGCGTCCTACTCTTGCAGGGGCAAGGCCCCAACTACCATGGGCGCTGAAGAGCTTAACTGCTGTGTTCGGCATGGGAACAGGTGTGACCTCTTCGCTATCGTCACCAGACAATATATATAATTGTGGTAAATATACCATCAAAACTAGATAAGAAATTATGAACAAGCAACAAACATTCGTTTAAATTTAGGCTAGTTCAAGCTCCTAATAGCTAGCGTATAGTTAATCCTTCCCTTTGTACAGAAAACCACTGTACAATGGTCAGGCTTATCTATCCGTACGCTATTGGACAGTCGCCTTCACTTTTTATTTTTAGTTAAGTCCTCGATCGATTAGTATTCGTCAGCTGCACATGTCACCATGCTTCCACCTCGAACCTATCTACCTC
>NZ_ML762448.1:44341-59687 GCF_009498735.1 Gracilibacillus oryzae | reverse complement strand
GTCCGATGGAATACAGGACAAAGGCCGCCTAGATCATTTTTATTATTACCACTGTCTACTTGACAGGGGGCAGTTCACAATGTATCCGGGTTTTTTTCATAAAATAATGATTCATATTTCGCTCCGTCTAAATACTTCGCTTTCACCACTGGCATAATTACGTATTCATAATTCCCTCTCCATGTGAACCATTTCCATTTCATCTTGTTCATCTAATACGATGGAAAATCCTTTCTTTTTCCAAAAAGGGAAGCCTCCAGGCAGAAACTTGTGGGTATGAAGATAGAGCGTTTTATATCTGTCATTATTTTCGCAGAATCGTAAGGCTTCTTCAAACAGTAATGACCCAATTCCCATTCTTCGGTAAGCACTATCCAAATAGC
This sequence comes from Gracilibacillus oryzae, assembly GCF_009498735.1. Classification (GTDB taxonomy): domain Bacteria; phylum Bacillota; class Bacilli; order Bacillales; family Amphibacillaceae; genus Gracilibacillus; species Gracilibacillus oryzae. The sequence continues at coordinate 59,304 of NZ_ML762448.1, read as the reverse complement.
ACTTGGTAATTTCCGCTGTTTCTTCTAAATCAAACCTGTCCTTTATTGTTTCGATTCTGTTATCGTATCTTTGAACAGCGATTGTTCCAACTAGTGTCCCGCCTTCAGTGAAAGCACCTGCAAAGAATGCATCATCCTTGTTTATATAAATTTCTTCCATATTAAAAAGCTGTGTTCGTGATGCTTCTCCTAATTCAAATGGGAAAACTTCATGAAAAATCTTCAATACAAATTTAATTGCTTCAGGAACGTCATCTTTTCTTATCTCTCTTATCACAACTTTTTCTTTCGTTAATTCCATCAATCTTCGACTCCTTCTGAGCGGGCGATAATAATTCCTTTGAAACTGGATGTTTCATCTCTTCCACATTTGCAGCATCAGACAATTGTTCTGCAATTTCCCCGTGGTCCATAACAATGAACTGATTGGCTATATATTTTGTCGCATGCATATCATGAGAAATAAATAGATAAGAAAGCTGGAACTTCTGCTGCAATTTAATAAGCAAATCTAATACCTGCACTTGGGCAATTGTGTCTAAACTGCTGACTACTTCATCTAAGACAAGTAATTCAGGTCTGAGTGCCAGCGCTCTGGCAATATTGATTCTTTGCAGTTGACCGCCACTAAATTGGCCAGGATATTTATAAGCATCGGCAGCTTTTAAATTGACTTCCTCCAACAGCTCCTTCACTTTATCCTCCGTTTGTGCTGTATTCCATTTTTCGTAATTTTCCAATGGTTCTGCAATACTTTTTCCAATAGTCATTCTTGGATTAAGTGCACTATACGGGTCCTGAAACACCATTTGAAAGTGTCTTCTCATTTTTTTCAAGCTATTTGCATTTAATTCAGACAAGTCCGCCCCTTTAAAGATGACTTGCCCGGCATCCGGCTTCTCCAATCCCATAATTACTCGAGCCAGCGTACTTTTTCCACTACCGCTTTTTCCGATAAGACCTGTACAGATTCCAGGCTCTAACGTTAAAGAAACATCTTGAAGTGCATTTATTTGCTTTGCCTTTTTCCATGGCATCACTTTTGCAGTTTTATAACTTTTGGAAATATTCTTTAATTCAAGTAAGCTCATGGTTTTTCCCTCTTTAAACGAATACTTGCATCAATTAATTGCTTTGTATAAGAATGGTTCGGTTGTCTGAATACATTCACTATTGAACCTTTTTCCACCAGCATCCCATTATGAATAACAGCAACTTCATCAGCTAAGCGGGAAACAACATGAAAGTCGTGTGAAACAAGCAGCATACTTGTATCATATTCCTCTTTCATTATCTCAAGCTGATGTAAGATATGATCTTCTGTGACCTTATCAAGAGCTGTTGTTGGTTCATCGGCAATGATAAGAGATGGCTGTAATGATAAGGTAATCGCAATTAACACACGCTGCAGCATCCCGCCACTAAGTTGGAATGGGTATTGTGAAATTAAATCAGAGGGATCAGCAAAATTCATCTTCTCCAAGTAGTAGATTGCCAGCTCTTTTGCTATTTTTCTTGTGAGTTTCTGATGAGATCTCATTGATTCTACCATGTGTTCCCCAATGCTAATGATCGGGTTAAAGGAGGCCATCGGATTTTGGGGAATGAGAGCAATCTCTTTTCCACGGATTTTTCTTATCTTTCTCTCAGGCAGCTGCAGTAAATCTGCACCATTGAAGTGAATACTGCCAGTAACGGAAAACTTATCGTGTAAAAGGCTTAAAACAGAGAGGCTTGTCAATGTTTTACCAGAACCGCTGCCACCGACAATACCCAGAACCTTTCCTTTTTCCAAATCGAAACTCACATTATGAATGATTTGGTTTCTCGTATCAGACCCATGTTCTTGAAGATAGATATTTAAATTTTTAATAGATAACAGCTGCTCTGTTGACATTTCACCCCTCCTTATTTACGATCGAATATATCTCTCAGTTTGTCACCAAATAGATTAAATGCCATCACCACAATAAATATCATCATTCCCGGGTAAATCATTAGGGAAGGATGGCTTCTTAGAAATTGTCTGCTGTCATTAAGCATGGCACCCCATTCTGCAGTCGGCGGCTGAATACCAAGACCCAGGAAGGAAAAGCCGGCAATATGCAGAAGAACTGTCCCGATATCTAATGTTGCAAGAACAATGATTTGCGGAATAATACCTGGCAATAAATGACGAGTAATAATTTTCACATTCGATGATCCTAGCATTTTGGCGGCTGTTACAAAGTTCTGTTCCTTATAGCTCAATACCATACCCCTGATGATTCTGGCATAGGTAACCCATTGAATAAGGATTATGCTAAGGATTAAATTAAACAATCCAGGGCCCATAATACCGACAAATGCCAATATCAGGACAAGGCCAGGAAATGCCATGATAATATCACAGAATCGCATAAAGAAATAATCAATACGCCCGCCCTTATAGCCTGAAATGGTACCGATCACTATGCTTATCACCATCGTAACAGCTACCACTAGTACCGAACTTCCTATCGATACTCTTGCACCATAGATCAGTCTTGATAAAATATCTCGGCCCTGATGATCTGTACCCAACAGGAAATCTTTAGAAGGGCCCTGTAATCTTACCGCAAGATTAGTCAGATTTGGATCATGCGGTGCAAGGTATGGAGCAAAAACTGCGACAAAAGCCATCAATACAATGATCGCACCGCTAAACACTAATAATTTATTATTCATTATCTCTTTTATCATTTGAGCTGATCCCCTTTCAATCTGATTCGAGGATCCAAATAAGCATAGATAATATCGACAATTAAATTAATCAATACAAAAATGATGGTCATCAGCAGGACACAAAACTGGATGGCCGGAAAATCCCTGTTTACGATAGCTGAAACAAAATACCTGCCGATGCCCGGCCATGCAAAAACATTTTCCGCAATGACTGTTCCAGCAAGCATATTTCCAATACTTATACTAAAAGCAGTGATAAAAGGCTGGGAGGCATTTTTCAATACATGCTTCCCTATGACGACTCTTTCTTTTAACCCCCTGCTTCTTGCATACATAACATATGGCTGATTCATAAACTCTAAGATCCCTGACCGCAAGAGCCTTGTAAAGGTAAAAGTATATACGAGACACATGGTAACAGCTGGTAACACGATGTGAACAAAAGTCCCTCTGGATCCAGAGGGAAACAGACCTAATTTAAAAGAGAAAAAATAGATTAACAGAAAGCCTAACCAAAAGGAGGGCATGGATGCCCCCACATACGCGAGTATTCGACTCACTTGATCAAAGAGACGATCTTTATAAACAGCAGATAATATTCCGACAGGGACACTGATAATAAGTGTCAATACTATTGCAGCCAACGTTAACTGCAAAGTAGGCCATAAATAATAGATCGCCTCTTCAAATACTGGATCTCCTGTGATAAACGACTCGCCGAAGTCGAGCTGAAAAGCATCAAGCAGCCAGATAAAATACTGAACATACAACGGTTTATCAAGCCCTAACTCTTTGCGGATATGTGCAGCCGCCTCATCTGTCGGAGGGATCTGTGATAAACGGAGATAAGCCTCTGCCGGGTCTCCCGGGACTAAATGAATAAGCAAAAAGGTAATGATGGATGTTCCAAGTAAGATAGGAATCAGATTAATTATCCTTTTAAAGATAAATGGGATCATTATTTCAGATCAATTCCTTGTGTTGGTAAGATATAATTCATATTAGGGAATTCTACCCCGCTGACATAATCATGATAAACAGCTATGTTGGAAGAATAGGAAATTGGTAAATAAACCGCCTGTTCATGCAGTGTACCTAATATATATTTATACAATTCCTGTCTCTCTGTTTTATCTGTCGTTAATAAAACCTCACCTATCTTCTTATCGATTTCTTCCTTCATTGGCAGCCCGAGCTGTGCTTGATAATCAGCATGTGCAGGCTTTCTCATCGAAGAAAGATACGTGTGCGGTTCATATGGCGCGCCCCATGTTGTATTAAAGATCAAGTGGAAGTCTCCATCTTTTTGCCGATCAAGATAAGACTGGTTTTCTACACTGTTGATATGAAGACGAATTCCTACCTTCTCCAGATCTCCCTGCAATGTTTCTGCAATTGACTTTTGGATATTGTCAGTTGCCTCAATAACTAAATCCAGTTCCAGTGATTGTCCGTCTTTTTCTCTTAAGCCTGTTTCTTCATTAAGTTTCCAGCCTGCTTCCTCTAAAAGGCTTTTTGCTTTTTCCACATCATATCCATATGGGTTCAAATCAAGGTCACTATATGGCACGTTTGATGCAAATAAGGTATCTGCCTTTTGCTCTGTTCCATAAAAAAGGTAGTCAATTACCGCTTGCTTATTGAAGGCATGCTGGACTGCCTGACGAACAGCAAGGTCTTTCGTTATTTCTTTATTCGAATTAATCGCGATTGTTCTTGTAGCGAGCGGATTGGATATTCCTGTCTGATAGTTACCTGAATCTTTCAGGAATTGAAAAGAGTCCAAACTGATTAAACCTGTTCCTAAAATAAGATCAATCTCTCCATTTTCAAATGCTATAACCCTTGACTCGCCATCTGGAATAATCTTTACTTCTAATTCCTCAATTTTAGGTTTTTCACCCCAGTAAAATTCATTCTGTTTAAATACGGCCACTTCATCCTGTTTATATTCACTTAATACCCAGGGGCCAGTACCAATTGGTTGTTTTATCCCTTCGGCCGTATTCCCGTCTTCCGGGAAACCTGCCTCACCCAAAAAGCGGAACGGCCTTACAAGCGTTAAATCCTGAAGCAATGGATAGTACGAATTTTTCAGTGTTATTTTAAATGTTGATTCATCAATAATACTCGTATTTTCGATTTGATTGATTGCTTCTATCCAATTATGTCTTTCCGCATTACTTAAAATCGCATCGAAATTCTTTTTCACAATACTTGCATTGAACTCAGAGCCATCGGAGAATTTGATACCCTCTCTTAAATGAAAAATATATTCCTTGCCGTCCTTTGATATATCCCATTCTTTTGCCAACCCTGGTTCAATTTTCCCTTTCTCTCCATAACGGACCAATGACTCGTAAACCATATCTTGAGCATACATTTCATTCGGAGCATACATATGTGGATTAATCTCTCCAATATCTTTATTCCATGAGATAGTAAGCTTCTTCACTGTATCTTCTGATTCCTTTGTATTTCCTATATTATTATTACTGCATGCAACAAGGCTTATTATTAAAAAAATGACCAGGAATGCTATCTTACCGTTGCCTAAATTCATTCTTTCCTTTTCCCTTCTATCTATAAATTAAAAGTATGGAATTCTTCATTGTAAATCTATTACTACCTTATATTAGTAACATAGAAATGTAAATAAGGAACAATACGAATTCATTTAATTTTCAGAACAGATTTCATAGCTGTCTGTTTTAGCAGGCTTTAGAGTCAGAATTTCAATTCATGTCAAACCTATAGCTTTTCGTTATACCCTATTTAATAAAGCTATTTTTACTTTCTTATGCTTGTTGTTACAATAGAATAGTTCCTTACAATAGAATAACACCGGAGTTGATTTAGATGTTTCTCTTTTTATATTTTGTAATCGGGTTATCTGCCTCTACTATTGGGGCAGTCGCGGGTCTTGGCGGGGGTGTGATTATAAAACCGTTGCTGGACCTATTAGCTGATTATGATCTGGCTACTATCGGCATTTTATCTGCAGCAACTGTATTATCCATGGCTGCCATCTCTCTTATTAATTTCAGAAAAAATAAAGAAATAACGATAGATAAAGTAACTAGTTCTATCGTTGCGGCAGGATCCATTATCGGGGGATTTGCAGGAAAAGCAATGTTTAACTATATCGTCATCTCACTTCATATCACTACTATTACAGCAATTATTCAATCAGCAATACTGGCTGGTTTACTTTTATTTATCTATATTTATTTAAAAATGAAACATAATTTGAAGACTTTTATGTTAAAAAACAGGACGATCATCTTTGGTGTCGGATTTTCACTCGGATTTCTTTCTGCATTTCTTGGAATTGGCGGCGGTCCGCTGAATGTAGCCATTTTATGCCTGCTCTTCTCTATGACCATTAAAGAAGCCGGAATCAACTCCATTTTCATTATCTTTTTTTCACAGTTGGCTGCCTTACTTCTTGTTGCATTCACGACAGGTTACGGGAATGCCGATTTATCCATGCTCTACTTTATGATTCCAGGCGGTATTATCGGAGGAATGATTGGTTCCAATGCCGTTTCAAAACTGAATAATATGCAAGTACAAAAAATATTTAATGTTAGTATCATTATGATTATCTGTATTAATTTATATAATATTGTCAATACAGCTTTCTGATTAACTTACAATTAGTTCTTTCCAGATTGCTACTTTCTCTTGAAAAGTTTTGGTATAACGACCCGGGATCGGACTTGATGAAGGAAGTTTCCTTACATCATACTGATTCATTAAATGGGGGAAATGCTTCTGAAAAGTTTGATAGGACTTTACACCATTGCAACCTATCTTCTGAATATTTGGGTATTGACTAAGCAAATCATGCAACGGGTTAGGCTCAGCCTCTATTATTTTGGAATCTAAGCTCCCTTCCCTGTAGCATGAGCCGATCGTATCCCATAGAGCAATTCGTTTATCCTGTAAGAATTCTATCTTTTCGTCATAGCTTTCGATTTCCTCTTGGTCAAAGATAGTAAATAATATTGGCCAAAAATGATTTTGTTTATTCCCATAGTATTGCTGTTTTATTAAAGATTGGCGACCTGGAATGGATCCAAGTATTAGAATTCGGGAATGTTTGTCGATGATAGGATCTAAAGCGTATATTTTCTGATTATTCATAAGAATTCCAACCCTTCTAAAAATATATATTATTAGTTTTCCCGCTATAAGTTTACCTAATCATAGCGGGATCCCTGATAAAGCAATAAGAAATGAAAAAAGGCAGTCAGAGCATCCCCTGATTGCCTTCTTCCTGTTCATTAAGCAAGACTTACTTTTTCCTGGCGGTAGATCACTCTTAAACGTACAAAGAAGCCAATCGCAGCCCCGGTCAAACCAAGTGTAATCCCAACCCAAAATCCAGCTGGGCCTAGTTCAGTAAAGGCGGCGAGTAAATATCCAGAAGGAATGCCAATTATCCAATACGAAACAAACGCGATATAAAATGGGACTTTTACATCTTTATACCCGCGTAGAACACCTTGAAGACTGGCCTGAGCTGCGTCAGACAGCTGATACATTATAGCAATAAGAAACAACTGGCCCGCTACCAGCACTACTGCAGGGTCTGATGTGTAAAGATAGGCAATCGGTTCTCGGAAAAGCAATAGAATAACAGATCCCAAAGCCAGAAATCCGATAGCACTGAGTACTCCAATAAAAGAATATTGCTTAGCTGACTGCAATTGCTTTCCGCCGATAGAATATCCAACCACTATCGTTATTGCCATCGAAATACTAAGGGGAACCATAAACAATAAGCTGGTAAAACTGATGACAACTTGATTTGCTGCAATTACCGTTGTTGAGAACATGATTCCAACTAACAATGTGACAACAGAGAAGATACTTGCCTCAAAAAAAATAGAAAGACCGATTGGTATTCCAATGGACAGCTGTTCTTTCCAGGCTTTTATAGATGGCTTTACCCACTGAATAAACAATTTATATTCTTTCACAGCATGAATTTTAAATGTCATGATAATACTGACAATTAATATAATCCAGAAGGTAATACCAGTGGCATATCCAGCCCCAATTCCCCCCAGTTCAGGCATACCGAATTTACCGAAAATCAAGCTGTAATTTAACAGAACATTAAATGGAACAGCCAATACAGTGATAATCATCGTTATCCGTGTATATCCTTGCCCGTCAAAAAAGTTCCGTATCACATTAGATAAAAACAATGGAATAATTCCAATAGATAGTCCTACTAAGTAATGAAAAGCAATATATTGCACATTTTCTTCGAGATCCATCAAGTTCAAAACAGGTCCAAGGGCAATTGCACCGATCAAAATGATCATCACTCCGAGCATAGCAGCCAGAAAAATGGCCTGTGTGACAGTGTGATGGATTTTATGCCGTTCATTTGCACCCATGAACTGTGCAATGATTGGTGTAATAGCAAGCATGACGCCATTCATTCCAGTGAAAACAGGTGACCAGAGACTAGCTCCGATAGCAACCCCTGCAAGATCCTCTGTCCCAACGCGGCCAGACATCATTGTATCAACAAGATTCATTGCTGATAAACTGACTTGTGTAATCATGATAGGTAACAATATTTTAATAAATAATCTAATTTTCTCTTTAAGTGATTCTGCATGATACATAGTTATCCCCCTTACTTCTACGCTGTCTTTAAACTGCGCTGGTAACACCAAGCCAATATATTTGCCAAGATGCATGCAGTTTTCGATTGGTACGCATCTCATCCCCATAAATCAGTTCCACACCTATAGCATCAACGAGACTGGAATATGCCATAGCGGCAATGGCCGGATCCTGTTCTATTTCTCCTTCATTGAAAGCATGTTGAAATCGGTCCAAGTATAACTGATCCACTTGATCAATGTATTTATATAGATAAGTTATCACTTCATTATATAAGTGGTATGGAGGAATGGATGTATTACGCAGCCAGAATTTCAAACGATTGTCATGATGAAACCGGCTGGTAAAGTTCTGCAATGACTCCCAGAGCAACTCCTTTAATGTATGACTGGCATTTGCCTTTAGATATTCTTTTTCTCTCTTTATTTCATCTGCAAATGTTTCTTTTAATACTTGAATAAACAAATCATCTTTCCCTTTAAAATGAGCATAAATGGACTGTTTTTTTATCCCTACTTGTTCAGCAATATCTGCAAGTGATGTCCCTTCATAGCCGTGTAAAGCAAATAAATTAAGAGCTTCTTGTTTAATAGCTTGAGAAGACATACAAACACCTCCTTACGAACGGTCGTCAGCTAATACTATCAGAACCAAAAATGAATGTCAATGAACAAATCATCTCTCTTATAGTTGCAACCTCCCAATGTTTTAGAGTGATACAAAAAGGGAAAAAATTCTATCCTACTTAAATTTATTATTACCAGTTGAATCAAAGGAATCGGAAAGGATGGCAATAACATGAAATTTGGGCTAAGCCTTTTATTCATCATTGGATTTGTAGCTATCCATTTACTCTCCAGGAGAATGAAGTTTGTAAGAATGGTACCAAGGAGCAGGTTCCTCTCCATAGTTGGAGGCATCTCTGTTGCATATGTGTTTCTGCATTTACTACCAGAGCTTGGAGAATACCAAGAGCACCTTTATGGAGATATTGGCAATGCGTTCTGGAGCTTTCTCGAACATCACATCTACTTAATTTCTATGTTAGGGCTTGCCTTCTTTTACGGACTGGAAAAAATCGTTAAGCATTCAAAGCGTAAAAATAGCAAGAAAACCAAATCTTCAACTGGTATTTTTTGGTTGCATATCGGTTCATTTACTATTTATAATAGTATTATTGGCTATTTGATGATTCGAGAGGAATTTTCCGGAGCTTGGGGCATGTTCTTTTTCTTTGTTGCGATGGGTGTACATTTCATTACTAATGATAAAGGCTTATGGGAAATCCACAAGGAAGACTATGAAAAGTATGGAAGATGGCTTTTGGCAGTTTCGATTATTGCAGGTTGGGGTATTGGAGCAATTTCAGAAGTAAATGAATTAATTATTTCCTTTTTAGTTGCCTTTATTTCTGGTGGAATCATCTTGAATGTGATGAAAGAAGAGCTGCCAGAGGAAAGGGAAAGCAGTTTTACAGCATTTTTCATCGGACTTTTTACCTACTCTATTTTACTGCTGTTATTATAATAAGGATAATGTCACGTCTGCAATAAAATGAATCTTTGACCAGTATGGGGTATGACACTGATTATTAGCGAAGCTTATCAGGATCCTTAGCGTATGTTACCCCCGCTTACTTCCCTTGTGTTATGAGAAACTTGATGTCAGAGAGATTACAGACGGATAGCAATGTGATAAAATTTAGATGGACTGCTGCTCAGTGCAGTAGTATACCTTATACAACTTTATTTAAACGGAGGTTTGGTAATGGGAAAACGAATTCTACTCTTTTTATTGACTAACATTCTTGTTATGACAACCATCGTCATTGTTTGGACACTTATTACAAGTTTCACGAATATTGATGGATCATATTATACAGGAGGACAAGGCTTAGGTATTGATTACACAACTTTAATTGTGTTTAGTATCGTGATTGGTTTTACAGGTGCATTTATCTCCCTTGCAATGTCACGCATAACTGCAAAATGGATGATGAAAGTAAAAGTAATCAAACCTGATTCGCCGTCTTCTGCCCAGGAACAAGCTGTATACGAAAAAGTAGAGCGCCTGTCACGTGCTGCAGGCTTAACTCATACACCAGAAGTTGGAATATATCAATCAAATGAAGTAAATGCTTTTGCAACAGGTCCAACTAAAAAACGGTCTTTAGTAGCTGTTTCACAAGGTCTGCTTGATACCATGGATGATGAAGCTGTAGAAGGTGTTATCGCTCATGAGATTGCTCATATTGCCAACGGAGATATGGTGACAATGACATTGCTGCAAGGGATTGTCAACACCTTTGTCGTATTCCTTTCAAGAGTTGCTGCATTGATTGTTTCACGTTTTGTTCGTTCCGAAATACAGTGGCTCGTACAATTTATCGCCATTATTGTTTTTCAAATATTGTTCTCTATTCTTGGCAGTCTTGTTGTCAGCGCCTATTCAAGACGAAGGGAATACCATGCCGATAATGGTGGTGCAGCAATTGCCGGCCGTGATAAAATGGCCCATGCCCTCCGCTCATTGCAGGCATATATTGACAGGGCTCATCTAAATGACCGTGCTGATGATTCTGCCATCCAGACGATGAAGATCAGCAGCAAACGAAGCTTTATCACGCTTTTCTCTTCACACCCTCCACTTGAGGAAAGAATTGCGAAACTAGAGCAGAGATAAGCAAAATACTAAGTAACTAGACCATACTATAATCCAAACGATCCTGAACTCGTTTGGATTATTTAGTGTGCTGGAAGATAACAAGAATAGTGAATTCAAAAGTAATAAACCCGGATACTAAGTGGAGCCAGAATAAGAAGACTATAGCGAGAACATAGCTAGATCACTTAAGGTATAACTATATACTATTAATATTTATGATTTAATCTATTCCTTCTTTGTTGGACATTTGTTCGTTTGCACACCAAATTCCACTTCGCTTTATCCTATGCCGAACTTTAGTCTGATAGTTGAACACGATGTATTATGGCAGAGTATTGTTTCAACCTGTTTACTTTGATTTTCCCAACCATTTCTATTACTATAGAAGAAAAAATGGACAAGGAGAGATAAGGATGAACTTAACTGTATACTTAGCAGGACAAATTCATGATAATTGGCGTGAAGAAATAGCGAATTTAGCTGATGAGAAGCAATTACCTCTTACTTTTGTCGGGCCGCAAACAGACCATGACCGTTCAGACAATATTGGAGAAGAAATTCTCGGGAAGCAGCCTGATTCTTATTACAAAGATAATGCTGCTTCCGATATTAATAATTTCCGCACACAAGTATTGCTGCAAAAAGCAGACATTGTGATTGCCCTTTTCGGGGAAAAATATAAACAATGGAATACAGCCATGGATGCAGCGGCGGCCATTGAAATGAACAAACCGACCATCCTTGTACGCCCTTCATCATTAATCCATCCATTGAAGGAATTATCGAACAAAGCAAATGTAACAGTAGAAACACTGGAACAGGCGTTAGAAGTTATACACTATATTTATGATTAATACATTTTCTTATCAAACTGTTTCAAACACAAGTGACATTATTTAACACCACAAAAGAATTTGACATGGCTTAATGATCATGATACATTTTATCTACTAATATTTCATCACCAATGGATTGTTACTGATTTGATCAGGCATTACCATGTCAAAATACACTTCCGTATTTTTAGAATGCGTTTGAAAAGTGGGGGAATGACCATTGAAGTATATTAAAGCCTTTAACAACAATGTGGCTTTAGTAGAAGATTCCTCTGGGCTTGAGTGGATTGTTATGGGTACAGGTGTCGGCTTCCAGAAAAAGAAAGGGGATCCAATTGAGGATTCTTCTATCAGACGTAAATTTGTTGCTGAACAATCTTCAACTCGAAAACCTTTGTTACAAGTATTAACAGATATGGATTCCGAGGTTTTAGATGTTTCTGTTGAGGTTATTAAGAATGCCGAAGCACAACTAGAGGTTACTTTTAACAACAATATTTATTTAACACTTGCCGACCATTTGAACTTTGCAGTCAAGCGAGCTCATGAAAGCATTGATTACGCAGACACTAACCGTTGGGAAGTTAAGAATTTATATCCAAAAGAATACCAAGCAGCAAAAGATGCGATTCGTCTTGTGTTTGATCGTCTAGATGTCCTGTTGCCCAAAAGTGAGGAAACATTTATAACTTATCACTTTGTAAACGGACAGCAGACAAAAAGGACGAAAATTGAAGAAACATTGAAAATGACAGAAGTGATTAACCGCATCATTGAAATTGTACAGTACCATTTCCAGCTTAAGCTTGATGAAGAATCATTAAACTATACACGCTTTATTACTCATTTACGCTATTTCTTTATCCGTCAGTACAAACAGGAATCAATTGATGGAGAAGAGATGGACAAAACACTTTTAGAAGTAGTCAAAAACAAGTATGACAAAGCATACCAAGCTGTTGAGAAGATTGCAGCACTACTAAAGCAAAAATATGGCTGGACAGTTTCATCAAATGAAAAGCTTTATCTAACATTGCATATTTGGCGCGTTACCAATCGTCAGAAAAATGAATAGAGTCATAGTGGATTGTTACTAATATAAAATTAGGCATTACCCAAACAGACAAAGTGCAGCGGCACTTGTCTCGTTTGGGTATTTTTTTTTACTAAAAAACAGAAGCTATGGATTAGAAGAGCGTTCAGTTTAGGAAAAAGCAAAACAGGCAATTAAGCCTTACATTAAAAGGAGGAAGACAGATGGCTTCAAATAAAGAAGTTGCAAAGCAAGTCGTTGAGAAAGTCGGCGGAGCAGGAAATGTTAATAATGCATGGCATTGCGTTACACGACTCCGCTTTAATTTAAATGATAAAAATAAAGTACAAGTGGAGGAAATCAGAAATATTAATGGTGTGATGGGAGCACAATTCTCTGGTGACCAATTCCAGGTCATCATTGGTAATCATGTTACCGATGTGTTTGAAGAAGTGGAGTCACTTGTAGGTGGCAGCACTAATAATGGCGGCGGACAGAAATCAGGAGAAAAACAAGGGCCTGTATCTCTTGTAATGGATTTTATATCAGGTATTTTCACTCCGATTTTACCGGCCTTAGCAGGTGCTGGTTTATTAAAAGGTTTTCTTGCGCTATTCGTGACAGTAGGGTGGTTGTCAAATGAAAGTGACACGTATGCCATTTTAAATGCAATTGGAGACAGTGTATTCTACTTCTTGCCATTCTTTCTGGCTGTATCAACTGCTAAAAAAATGCGTACAAATGAATATCTAGCATTAACTGTCGCGGGTACCTTTATGTATCCTACACTTATAAATGCCTACAATGCTTTACAAGCAGGTGAAGCACAGAAAGACGCGTTTGACTTTTTAGGACTCGGTATTATAAATATTCCTGTTATTGGTTATGCGCAAAGTGTTATACCAATCATTCTAAGTATTGTTTTATTAAAATATGTCTTTGATTTCGTGAAAAAATATATTCACTCTTCCATTTCCTTAATGTTTTCACCGATGATTTCGTTTTTAATTGTAATTCCGATTTCACTATGGTTAGTTGGACCTCTTGGCACCAATATAGGTAACCTTGTAGCAGATGCTTTTGCTTGGTTATTTGATTTCTCAGGCATTATAGCAGGTGCTTTATTAGCAGGTTTTATGCCACTAATTATTATGACAGGCATGCATTATGCTTTTACACCTTTAGTAGTGCAAAGTATTTCGAACTTTGGTTATGATAATGTCGTCATGCCCATGATGTTCCTCAGTAACATTGCGCAAGGTGGAGCTGCACTAGCTGTCTTTGTGCTAAGTAAAAACAAACAAATGAAACAGTTAGGATTGTCCAGTGGTATATCAGCAGTAATTGGTATTACGGAACCAGCCATGTATGGGGTAAATATGAAACTGAAAAAGCCGCTTATATTAGCAATGATCTCAAGTGGTATTCTTGGTGGAGTTGCTGGTTACTTCGGCTTTAAGGCATTCCAAATCGGCGGTATTATTGGCGTTTTCTCTATTCCGATTTTCGCTGATCCTAACGGAGATGCTTTCAACATTATATTAGCTATCATTCTATTCGCCCTGGCTTTAATCTTACCGTTTATTCTGGTATTGATTTTCCGCTTTAAAGATGTCCCAGCAGAAGAAGCTGCGGTAGAAGCTACAGAGGGTGAGGCAAAACAAGAAGAAGAGAAAGAAGATACAAAAGCAAGAGCAAATGAGCCACTCGGGAAAGAAGTAATGGTTAAATCTCCGCTAAGTGGTAAGATTGTACCCTTAGCAGAAGTATCAGATCCAACCTTCTCTCAAGAGATTATGGGTAAAGGGATTGCAATCGAACCTGATGAAAATCGTGTGGTTTCTCCGATCGCAGGAAAAGTGACTGTCTTCCCTGACTCTAAGCATGCGATTGGGATTGAGGGTGACAATGGAGAAGAAGTCTTGATTCATATCGGAATTGACACAGTTTCATTAAAAGGCGAGCACTTCACAGATTTTATTAAAGTAGGAGACCGTATAGAGGTTGGACAGAAATTGGTTGAATTTGATCGGGAAGCAATTCGTGAAAAAGATATTGAAACTGTCACAATGATCATT
>NZ_ML762448.1:0-44328 GCF_009498735.1 Gracilibacillus oryzae | reverse complement strand
AATGATGAAGGTCCTATCTTTGAAGGGGAACAGTTATTAACACTTGTAAAATAATGAATAATGGAGAGTGTATTCCTATGCTCTCCAATTAAATATAAGGAGTGAATGATAATGGCAAAAGCAATTAAAGGATTCAAACCAGACTTTTTATGGGGTGGAGCTACAGCAGCCAACCAGGTAGAAGGTGCATATGACAAAGATGGCAAAGGCCTGAACACCGCTGATATGGTGAAATACATTCCAAAAGAAGAACGAGGCATTCACAACTTTTCAATGGATGTAACAGCAGATTATATTGAAGATGTTCTAGCAGGAAAAGTAGATGATCGCTATCCTAAACGTGATGGTATCGATTTTTACCATCATTACAAAGAAGATATCGCATTATTCGCCGAGCTTGGCTTTAAAGTATTCCGTCTATCCATTAACTGGTCACGTATTTTCCCTAATGGTGATGATGCAGAACCAAATGAAGCAGGTTTACAATTTTATGACAATGTCTTTGATGAATTAAAGAAATATGATATTGAGCCATTAGTTACACTGTCACACTATGAAACACCATTAGAACTTTCCCGTAAATACAATGGCTGGTATGATCGCAGAGTGATTGGCTTCTTCACGAAATATGCAGAAACAGTTTTCACAAGATATAAAGATAAAGTAAAATATTGGTTAACTTTCAATGAGATCAATGTAATGACACACAGTCCTTATACTGGCGGCGGGGTTTTAGTTGATAAGCTACCTAATAAAACAAAAGATCAAATCGCTTATCAAGCAGTTCACCATCAGTTTGTAGCAAGCTCACTTGCTACTAAGTTAGCTCATGAAATCATTCCTGACGTTCAAGTTGGTTGTATGCTTGCGCGTATGGAAACATACCCACATACGAATAATCCAGATGATATTCTGGAAGCACAGCATCAAAATGACCTGAATTTGTTCTTTACAGATGTACAAGTAAAAGGGGAATATCCAAGCTATATGAACCGTTACTTTGCTGAGAATAACATCACTGTCGAAAAAGAAACAGGAGATGATGAAATTATTAAGCAATATCCTGTTGATTTTATTTCCTTCAGCTATTACATGTCAGTAACTGTGTCTACACAAGGTAAGCATGATGAAGTAGCAGGAAATATGATTAAAGGCGGAGTGAAAAACGAATACTTAGAAACATCTGACTGGGGCTGGCAAATCGACCCTAAGGGCTTACGTGTAGCATTACGCGATTTCCATAATCGCTATGGCAAGCCATTATTCATTGTAGAAAATGGCCTTGGTGCTTTTGATAAAGTAGAAGAAGATGGATCCATCCATGATCCTTACCGTATTGACTATTTGAAGAAACACATCGAGCAAATGAAAGAAGCAGTAAAAGATGGCGTTGATTTAATGGGTTATACAGCTTGGGGACCAATCGATTTAATCAGTATGTCTACATCTGAAATGTCCAAGCGTTATGGATTTATCTACGTTGATCAAGATGATGATGGGAATGGAACATTGAACCGTTCTAAGAAAGATTCCTTTGACTGGTATAAGAATGTTATTGCTACGAACGGGGAAGAATTGTAATATAAAAATATTGCGGCATACTTCTTAAGTGTGCCGCAACTTTTTTATCATTCTGCTTTAATACAGTCTTTTTGAATAGCTTTCTTTCAGTCTCTTCTCAATTGAGTAAACAGTTGTATCCGATTGTCTGGCATGTTCAAAAATCATTTTCGCTGCTGTCGGTAATTGTTTTTTATCAGCCCAGGATTCAGGATCCCAGAGACCTGAGCGTATGAAAGCTTTCGCGCAATGAACATAACATTCATCTACCTCAACTGCAATTGCTAATAAGGGAGTTTTTCCCTTTGCGATCAGTTGATTAAGTATCACTTCATCTTTAATGATTGTGGCATTCCCATTCACCCTCAGTGTTTCACCCAATCCCGGGATAAAGAATAAAAGGCCAACTTTTGGATTCGATATTATATTTCGCAATGAATCTGCCCTCTTATTCCCAGGTCTTTCTGGAATAATCAATTGGCGATCATTCAATACTTTCACAAATCCTGCATCATCACCTCTTGGGGAAACATCGCAAAATCCCGACTTCTCAGATGTTGAAATGGTCAAAAATGGCGATTTGGATATAAATTCAATACAATTGCTGTCAAGATGATGTATTACCTTGTTATTAATTAATTCACCGGGATATCCAATCAGTTCCCGAAGTTCTTCTTCTGTATCAATGGTATTTAAAAACTGATAACATTCTTGCATATCTGCACCCTTTTCTTTTTCATTCAATCAAAAACTGACTAATTTTATTTGCTTTTGTGAACTATCCAGGATAACTCTGCCACCAATCGGGAATGTGATACTTGGCTGTGTATGTCCAAAGTCCACATCATATAAAACAGGAATAGACATTAATAACGGATGTTTACCTAAGATAAATCGCAATTGAGCGTTTGTCATTTCAGAAGCTCGCTGAAATCTACCAATCACAAGTCCTTTCAATTGTTTAACCGTCTGCAGCAAGGAGCTTAAATCTCTTGCAAATGTTTCGGGAATGGACATCTCATCATCTTCTATAAATAATATACTGTCTTCTATGTCAGGCATATGTGGCGTGCCCTGCAGTAAATTAAATGTGCAAAGATTCCCTCCATAAAGCTGCCCCTCCGCATACCCCTCATTAAATATCTTCCATTCAGCCTTTTCGAATTGCCGCTTTTTCTGATCCAGGAACCAGGCATCATCACTCCAGAGATCAGAAGAAAAGATCTCATATGGTCCACTTTGCATTACACATTTTTTGAAATAGTCTGTTTGATACTCTTGCAGCATATTCATATGAAAGCTCGAAAAATGGGGACCACAATATGTCACTAATCCTGTTTTCGCTGTAATTGATGCTGCAATTGCCGTTATATCACTATATCCACAGAATACTTTAGGATTTTCGCGAATACAGTCATAATCAATATAAGGCAATAACTCGTTGCTGTTAAAACCACCGATTACGGTCAAAATTCCTTTAACATTCGGATCCTGAAAAGCATGATGTAAATCTTCCAATCTGCTATTTATGGAGGAAGAATTTTGGATATCAGATTCAAAGATATGTTCACCAAATGTGACGATAAAGCCCATCTCTTCCAGTCGTTTTGTTGCAGCCTGAATCCCTTCTTCTGATAAGATAACAGCACTTCTGCTTGGTGCAATTATACGGATTTCGTCCCCTGCTTTTAATTTATCCGGGATGTACAATTGTCTCACCTCTCTTCTATATCTTTAGCAAACTTATATTAGTAATCTGCTTTATATTTTATCACATTGCTGCCCTGGAGATGTTCTGCACACAATTGCTCTGATTTGGTGTATACTTTATATGATAGATAATAAGCCAGAAAGAGAGTGTTCACAATGGGTCGTAAATGGAATAATATTAAAGAAAAGAAAGCTGCGAAGGATAAAAATACGAGTCGTATTTATGCCAAATTTGGCCGTGAAATTTATGTTGCCGCTAAACAAGGTGAACCTAATCCTGAATCAAATCAGGCATTGAAGATTGTATTAGAACGAGCAAAAACATACAGTGTACCAAAAGCAATCATTGACCGCGCCATCGACAAGGCAAAAGGCGGAGATGATGAGAACTTTGATGAATTACGTTACGAAGGTTTTGGACCAAATGGAGCAATGGTGATTGTTGATACATTAACCAATAATGTCAACCGTACAGCGGCAGATGTTCGTGCTGCCTTCAATAAAAATGGAGGAAACATGGGCACAAATGGTTCGGTTTCTTATATGTTTGATCATACAGCTGTTTTCGGAATTGAAGGGATGTCTTCTGATGAGGTACTGGAAATCTTAATGGAAGCTGACATTGATGCACGTGATTTAATGGAAGAAGATAATGTTGTCATTGTTTACGCAGAGCCTGACCAATTCCACGCCTTTCAAGAAGCTTTTAAAGATAAAGGTGTGACTGAATTTACAGTTGCAGAATTAACCATGCTTCCTCAAAACGATGTTAATCTTGATGAAGACACGCAAGAGCAATTTGAAAAACTGATTGATGCATTAGAAGATTTAGAAGATGTGCAACAGGTCTATCATAATGTTGAATTAGGATAAGGTAATCAACCTTTCCAGAAATAGTTGGGGTGTCCTGGAAAAACAGGATACCCTTTTACCCTAATTAATTCTTTTCCGGATCCCTCTCCTACTGGTATAACTTGTATTTCATACCATTTTGATCTCATACATAATTCCCTATCAAGAAAAATAAATTAAATACAGGATTATTCACTAAGTAAACTATTGTTCAATTTTGCTTAGAATAGATACAATGATAAAAAGGAGTGTGATAATCGTGAAATATAATGATACATGGGATCTTGAATCCATTTTCTCTGGCGGTACAGAATCCGAGGAGTTACAAACAAAGTTAAAAGAAACAGAACATCAAATGAATGCATATCGTACTTTACTGAAAGACTGGGAAGGATCAGTCGACTTATTTAAAACCATACTCGAAAAGCGTGAGTCAATCGAAAAAAGCTTAGAGCAAGCCTCCACCTTCGTTCACATGTGGCATGACGCCTACATGAATGATGAACATGCAAATGTTGTAAAAGGGCAAATTATGGAGCTTTATAGTGAAATGCAAAAGCTTTCCAATATCTTTACCAAAAAGTTAGTTGAAATGGCGAATAATGAGTGGGACCACTTATTAGAGGATAAAGATTTACAGAAAGTCTCTTTCGCTCTAAATGAAATTCGTGATGAAGGAAAACGCCTGTTATCTGAACAGGAGGAAGAGCTTATCGCAGAGTTAAACAAAGATGGGCTTGCTGCATGGAGCAGTTTATATGATACAGTTGTGTCGATTATGACAATTCCATTCACAGATAATGCAGGGCAAACTACCGAGTTGTCAGTTGGACAAGCGATGAATCGAATGTATTCAGATCCAGATCCCGATGTAAGGAAACAATTATTCGAAAATTGGGAAGCAGCTTGGGCAAAAAACGGGCCAATATTCACCGATACTTTAAATCATTTAGATGGATACCGTATTACCCTGCAAAAGAAACACCAGTATGATAACCACTTGGAAGAACCTTTGGAATATAATCGGATGAGCAAAGAATCGCTCGATGCGATGTGGTCAGCGATTACAAAGAATAAGCAGCCATTTATTGATTTTCTAAATCAGAAAGCAAAATTGTTAGGGATGGAAAAACTGGGCTGGCAGGATGTGGATGCTCCTGTAACTTTAGGAGAAGTAAAACCAACAAAATTTACGTATGATGAGGCTAGTGATTTCGTTAAGGAAAACTTTGCTACATTCGGGCCAAAATTAGCCGATTTCACAAAACATGCCTTAGAAAATCGTTGGGTAGAAGCAGAAGATAGACCAAATAAGCGGCCAGGCGGATATTGCACAAGTCTTCCAGAGTTTGAAGAGTCAAGAATTTTTATGACATTTACAGGTTCATCATCTGACACAAGTACCTTAGCTCATGAACTGGGACATGCTTTCCACAGCCATGTGATGAAAGATCTGCCAACATTAAATCAAAGTTATGCAATGAATGTAGCCGAGACTGCCAGTACATTTGCTGAGACAATTATCGGGAATGCAACACTAGCGAATGCAAAGTCAGAGGAAGAGAAGATTTCCTTATTAAACACAAAACTGGAAAACGCAACAGCAATGTTTATGAATATTCATGCCCGTTTCTTATTTGAAGATGCATTTTATAAGGAGCGTGCAGGAGGAATTGTTTCTGAAAAGAGATTAAATGAATTAATGGTCGAAGCACAGAAAGAGGCATATGCAGATAGTTTATCAGGGTATCATCCTCACTTCTGGTGCAGTAAACTGCATTTCTTTATTGACGATGTGCCGTTTTATAATTTCCCATACACCTTTGGCTTCCTGTTCAGTTTAGGTATTTATGCAAAGTATATAGAAAATCCAGAAGGGTTCGAAGATAAATACATTGCCTTACTGCGGGACACAGGATCGATGAAGGTGGAAGATCTTGCAGCAAAACACCTTGGCGTTGATATCACAAAAGAAGACTTCTGGGTTGGCGGAATTGATTTAATGGCAAAAGATGCAGAAGAATTTATCCGATTGACTAATAAAGTGATATAACATTCTAATTATTGACCTAAGAAGCTAGGACATAACAAAAATAGTTAATTCTAAAAACCGAACAATAATTAAACAACTATATCACTCATTAATGTACTAATAGAGTTAATGCCAGCTCACCGCTGGGAAAATACCCGCTTTCACCTGAAGGTATAAGTGCGACATCTACTCAAGCAAAATGCACTTGAGTAGTGTCTACTTTACCATGGCCACGGCGGTCTGCTAACTTGGTAAAGACAGCAGCACTTAAGGTAAGTTTAAGTACGATCATCCATTCCATTGAAAGTTTTTCTTCCAAAGCAGTAATCTGCCATTTGGTAGAGGATGATAAATCCAGTTTATAGAAGCTAGCCGTCCGGGTTACAGATACTAACTTAAATACCTCTGACTAAATAGATAAACCTCCATCTATTGTTATATTACTTCCATTCATAAATGCCGCCTCATCACAGGCAGCAAATAATATGGTATGGGCGATTTCGGAGGTTTTAGCTAATCTGTTCACAGGCTGTCTGGCAAGGTACATTGCTTCCATTGCTTCTGGATCGTCAGCAGAATCAATTTTTGCTTGTACCCCTTCTGTTATCGTCGTACCTGGCGACACACAGTTGACTCGGATATTATCGTCAATACAATCCTTTGCGATTGATTTTGTTAGTGCTAACACTGCACCCTTTGATGCTGAATAAGCACTTCGATCCTTATGTCCTTTTTCGGCTGCGACCGAACCTACATTTACAATAACCCCGCCATTTTGTTTCTTCATTTCTTTCACCACATACTTTGAAACTAAAAAAGTCCCTTGAACATTAACCAGCAATGTCTCTAACAAATCTTCTTCGGTTGTAGTCTCAATTGTTCCGGGCAATACTACTGCAGCATTGTTCACAACAATATCAATCCGGCCATAGGTGTCAATCACTTTCTGTACCATTTGCATAACATCGTTCACATTGGAAACATCTGCTTGAACAAAGATGGCATCTGCACCATTTTCCTTTAATTGCTTTAGCGTTTCTCCCCCTCGGTTACTGCGCGAATTAACGACAACTTTTGCCCCATTTCTGGCAAACTGAAGTGCCGTTTCTCTTCCAATCCCCACTCCAGATCCAGTAATTAATACCACTTTATTGGTAAAATCCAATGAAATCGCCTCCTATTGTATAGCCCTGATAATAAGTGCGCACCATTAACTAAAAATATATTCCCCTTGGCCGATTCTAATCGTTTTTCCTTTTAGTGACTCGGAGTCTGTGTTGAACACAAGCTGCTGCATTCGGTTTTCTTCCCCTTTTCTAAATAAAAAGGATTGATTCCCAACCACTAGTTTTTTTTCACTCACCACACCACTTTCTGCAGCTCGCTCAAAGTCAAACAACTCTTGCCAATGCTTGGAAACTGCTGATGGATCCCTGACATCGAATACTGCTTCCACAATAGAAACATTACCTGCTGGATGCTTCTTAATAACTCCTGATTCGATCATTTTTTGTCTTCTTTTTTCATCCGTCCCTGCCCACTGAATTACAAAGGGATATGGCAGTCCTTGATAGTCACCTGCTATTGTCATCATTTTCCACTCAATTAGATTGCCTTGAGAATCTAATCGTTTTCCATCCATAATTGGTGACAGTTCCAGATTGAATTTTGACAGATGCTTTGCTACCGCTTCGATATCATCTGTTCTCAATGCGACACGGCTTAATTCTTCGCGCTCCGGTAACAGTTTTACTGAATCCCTTACTACATCATTTGGTTCCTTGATAGTTTCAGCAAGTTCCCTGTCCTCCACACCAAGAAATTCAATATAACAAAGATCAAAATAACTTAGCACATTGTACGTCCCCCATTGTTTATGAGATCCGCCCATGAAGGCAGTGAGACCTTGTTCATGAAATTGTTCGATCGCATCTTCTAAATCATTCACATAATGAACCGTATGATCCCATTTAATGCTTGTCATTATTGTCACTCTCCCTCTGTGTTTACTCTTCGCCTAACTCTGTAGTCCGTTTTACCGCTTTTAATACACTGCGCTGCAGACCTGCCGCAAAATCTGAATTATTTAACTCATGCAATGCATTAATACCAACACCACCGGCAGAATTATTTATATCAAGTAATTGACGAGGATGTTTGCCTGTCTGTCTTAACATTTCGACAGCACCCGCTACATTCTCCAACGCAATTTCCCATGCCTGGCCTCGGGACAATCCGGCCAGTACGCCAGCATCTGCAAAGGATTCGATAAAATAATACACATAATTCGGACCAGCTACACCAAATCCTGTAAAGGTATCGATTAGCCTTTCTTCCACATACATTACTTTTCCAAATCCTTTTAAAAATGTATCTACTTGTTCAACAGAAGCATGTTCATTTAATGCGACACCACTATACCCTAATCCTGTATCAGTCAGTGTATTCGGAATCACTCGCGCAATCGCCTTTCCTTCGCCAATAAAACCAGTCAATTTGTCGATCGTAACACCTGCTACAATGGAAACAACAACAGCACTCTTGTCACTATAAGTGTGAATTAACTCTCCAACTGACTCCAAATCATCCTGTGGCCTTACACCAATAACGATAATATTTGCCTGCTTCAGGGCTTCTGCTTGCTCCCTTTTTGCCTCTATCTTATATGTTTCACTTAAATATGTATTTCGCTCTTCAGAAATATCGGCAACCGTAATTTTATCTGAAGTTATGGTACCATTTGCCAAAACTGCGCGAATGATTGCTTCAACCATTTGTCCTCCACCAATAAAATGTATCATGAAAAATCCCCCTATGTATTTTTTACTCAGATATGAGAGCAGAGGCGTCCGGAAACGCCCCTGCTGCTGTTTCTCATTTAGTTATTTTCCCATGCTTCCGGAAGGATGAACCCGTCATATTTTTCCTGAGAGTTAATAAATTCTTCAAATTCCGGAGACTCATAAGCTGCTTTTACATCTTTTGCCCATTGTGTATCTACATCTTCTTCTAAAACAGAAACAATAATACGGTGTTCTTCTGGTGTATTTTCAACTTGTAACGCATCGGAAATCTTCATACCAGCATCTGCGATATAGTTACCATTTACTACACCAAAATCAACATCTTCCAGCGCTACGAGAATTTGAGCAGGGTCTAATATCTCAAACTCCAGATCATATTCCGCTGGTGACACACTGTTCATACTAAAATCTGTTGTTCCCGCATCTTCTGCAATTGATACCCATCCTAAATCTTCCAAAATTCTTACCGCACGTTCCTGATTAACCGGATCATTCGGTAAAGCTACTGTTGAACCATCTTGTACAGCATCTAGTGAATCATGTTTCACTGAACGCAGACTTTGCGGTGCTCCTGGAGAAAATGCAAGACGTACCATCTCGATTCCTAACTCTTCATTAATTCCTTCCATATAGGCAGTACTTTGGAAGACGCTCGCATCAATAGCTCCCTCAGCCATTGCCGGGTTCACTTGCATATTCTGAGAGAATATTTCAATCTCCACATTGTAGCCTTGCTCTTCCAGGATTGGTAAAATCCCTTTTCTAAACTGTTCTTCATATGTTCCTACACCGAATCCAAACACCAGATCCTTCTTCTCTTCTGCTCCACTTTCTTCATTTCCATTTTCATTTTCGTTTCCATTTCCACATGCCGCTAAAAATAATACAGTTAACACTGCTAGCAAAGTTAAAACTTTCTTCATTCTTGTCCCCTCGTTTCTCAATTTTTTTATATAAAATTAATAAAAGATCTTATAACACACTATTACGTAATGCTTGTAATGCTCCTTCTGTTGCTTTTACCGAAACTGCACAGTTAGGCACCAATAGAAAAGGCTGATTGGCCATTGATTGAATCGCGCCTTTTGCTTGCTGCTCAATATTTTCGTTATTATCCCCTTCGAATATATGATGATCAATACCTGCAACCTTTGTCTTCTTAAGCTGGATCTCTAATCCCGGGTTCCCCTCAGCTTCTGTATCCCAGCTAATCCCTTCTACAGGATAGTCATCAAACCTTTCCGGCTGTGCATGTACACCACATGTATGAAGGATGCGTCCTCTCTTCTTCATTGCGTTAAGAACTATTAAATCGTAAGGTCTTGAGAATTCATTAAAAGCTGCTTCATCAAATAAATCAGGATGTGCTGTGCCAGTTACTGCATAAAAGAGGCCGTCTGCACCGGCATCTTCCAATGATTCGACATAACTTGCCATTGTCACAGCTATCGTATGAAGCGCTTGATGCACCCCATTACGTTCTGTTTCTATTAGTTTCTGAAAGTCGACAGGTGTTTCACTTCCATACATCGTCTGATTGATATAGGATGAATTTCCTGTTAAAAACATTAAGATAGTTAATGGTGAAAAGACCGTTTGAATAATCGGCGTTTCCGGTAATCCATCGCGAATCAATTTTACTGCCTCAAGCTGTTCCTGAAGTGCAGCAGAATTCGCAGGATCAACCTTCGTAAGTTTCCAGACATCTTCAGAATTCTGAATAATTGCTTTTGTTTGTCTTGGGAATACCCAGCGATAATCTTCAAAATCATACGTATTGCCAAAGGACTCCGCTAAGTAAGTAGCACGTGGATTGATCTTAATCCAATCCCAGTCATACTTACGGGCAAAGCGAATCGTTGCCTCAGCTAAGTCAGCTGCTGTTTGTTCTTTATCCAGAAAATGATGCCAGCCACTCACAATCGGCCGATCAGCCAGTTCTCCATTTAATAATTGCTGGAATCGTTGCATTTTCAAATCACTCATTCTTTTGGCCACTCCCTCTATTCTTTTCTTGCCTTACGTGCCAGTACGTTTCCGGAAGATTGAATACCTTGAACAAAAATAATCAGGATAACGACTGTCGCTATCATTGCAAATGTATCGAATCGTTGGTAACCATAGATGATGGCTATGTTACCAACACCACCTCCACCTACAGTACCAGCCATCGCAGTTGCTCCTATCAGACCGATGGTTGCAGTGGTGATAGATAGAATCAGGGAACCAAACGCTTCTGGCAGTAAGAAATGCCAGATGACTTGAAATGGCGTTGCGCCCATTGATTCTGCCGCTTCAATAATACCAGGATTTACTTCAAGCAGTGAGTTCTCTACTAATCTGGCAATAAACGGTGAAATAAAGATGATCAGCGGCACAATCGCAGCATTTGTTCCAATCGATGTTCCCACAACGATTCTGGTAAAAGGAATAATAGCAACCATTAATATAATAAAAGGAACTGAACGAACGATATTAATAATCGGGTTTAATACCGTGTAAATGATCTTATTTTGTAATATACCTCCAGGTCTTGTCACAACAATGGCAATTCCTAATGGGATTCCAATTAATGATCCGATTAAAAGTGACATACCGACCATATAAAGTGTATCAATACTTGCCTGAATAAATTGATCCAACGTTACAGCTGTTTCGAACATTATGCAGTCACCTCCTCCATATTGGCACCTTTTTCTACTAGAAACTGGATGGCTTTCTCCACATCATTTCCAGCTCCTTCAAACTGCAAATACATAATAACAAGGGTTGTCTCCTGAATTTCGGTCATATTGGCAAATAAAATATTGACTTCCACCTCATAGTTTTTCATAAGCTGATTAACAATTGGTTCAGATGCCGAATCACCCTGTATTTCAAGCCTGAAAACTCTGCTGTTATCTGTCTGTTTCAATGTTCGTTTTACACTCTCTGGAATGTTATTATGGATAACAGTCTGGACAAAGCTTTTGGTTGTTGGATGCTGTGGATGGCCAAATACATCTAACACAGATCCTTGTTCAATAATTTCTCCTGCTTCCATTACTGCTACCCTGTTACACACTTCCTGAATAACAGACATTTCATGTGTGATGATCATTACCGTAATGTTATACTCCTGATTCACTCGTTTTAACAGTTGTAAAATTGACTGTGTTGTTTGCGGATCCAGTGCAGAGGTAGCTTCATCACACAGTAAAATTTTCGGATTTGATGCAAGGGCTCTGGCAATACCTACACGCTGCTTCTGACCGCCTGACAGCTCTTTAGGATAACTCTTCGCCTTATCACTTAATCCAATAAATTCAAGCAGTTCCATCACGCGCTTTTTAATTTCCGCTTTTGGCTTTTTTGATAAAATAAGTGGAATTGCCACATTATCAAAAATAGTTTTTGATTCTAATAAATTGAAATGCTGAAAAATCATACCGATCTGTTTTTTCATTGCACGTAATTTACTGTCAGACATTTTATCAAGCTCTTGCCCATCGACAATCACTTTTCCGCCTGTCGGGCGTTCCAGATAATTCACTAAACGGACTAACGTACTTTTACCAGCACCACTGTATCCAATCACACCGAAAATATCGCCTTCTTCTACTTGAAGGTTGATCTCCTTCAGCGCTTCGGTTGTTATGTTCTTGCGTTTATATGTTTTGTGAATACTCCTCATCTCTATCATAGTCATCTTACTTCTCAACCTCTCTCAGTGGTCATTTCTCTTCTAATTCAGACAATGCTTGTTTGGCTAATGCTGCGAAATATTCGGCTCCAGGAACAAGTATCTTCTCGTCAATATCAAAGCTTGGGTGATGCAGCGCATAAGGCTGCTCTGTTCCAATATTGAGAAAAGCTCCTGGTATTTGTTCTAAATATAAGGAAAAATCCTCCCCGCCAAACTGCGGGTCTAAATGATGGTAATCATAGCCTTGTTCTTCTGCAACCTTTTGTACAACCTGCACCCATTTTTCATGATTTACTGTTGCAGGTGGGCCAGGGTACCATTTTAACTCTGCGTTTGCCCCCATTGCAGCAGAAATCCCTTCAATGGTTTGTTTCATTTTCTGGGGGATTATTTTCCTTAATGATTCATCATGTGTACGAACTGTTCCTTCTAAAGTGACTGTTTTCGGCAGGACATTCCATGTGTTCCCACCTTCAATTCTTGTAACACTGAGCACGACTTGATCTTGCGCTCCTGTCATACGGCTGACAATTGTTTGCAAGGCCATCACAATTTGTGCGGATGTAACGATAGAATCAACACCAGACTCTGGAGCAGCTGCATGGGCTCCAACACCTTCTACTTCAATTTCAAATCTGTCGACCCCAGCTGTTAAAGCACCTGGCCTTGAACCGATCGCACCAGACGCTAGTTCCGGTCGATTGTGCAAACCGAAAATCGCTTGCACATCATCAAGTCCTCCTGACTGTAAGACAGCCTCAGCACCATGACCCGTTTCTTCAGCTGCTTGGAAAAGGACACGGACCTTACCAGGCAGTTCATTCTCTGAGGCTTTCAGCAAATACGCTGCACCAAGTATTGTGGCAGTATGAAAGTCATGTCCGCATGCATGCATTTTTCCAGGGATTTGAGAAGCAAATGGTAAGCCTGTTTGCTCCTCGATCGGTAAAGCATCAATATCTCCTCGGATAGCAACAATTGGCCCTTCCTTTGTTCCTATTTCTGCAACAAGCCCCGTTTCCAATGGTAAATCCAGAATTTTTATACCCACTTCTGACAGCCAATCCCGAAGTTTCGCCGTTGTCCGGTATTCTTGATAGGAAAGTTCAGGCTCTTGGTGAAGGTTGCGGCGAACAGATATTAACTCGTTTTCTAAATCGTCTATTCTCTTTTGTAAAATAGCCCTCATCATTGATAACTCCCTTCATTTTTTTCAAACGATAAAGATTTAAGCCCATTTCTCACCATTGCGTTCCTTTTCCTCAATTCGGTCAATAACTGCTTTTAAGCTGCTCGATATATGTGATTTCATAGCTTTTTCAGCAGCTTCACCATCGTTATTTCTGACACATTGCAGGATAAGATCATGTTCCTCATCTGCTTCTTCATTCCACTTTCCATATATGGACATTAACCGGCAATAGCGGTTGGCATGATCTTTTACCATACTTAATAGTTTGACCGTTGTTTTCAGATTACTTATATCTGCTAAATAATCATGAAATTGATTTCCATAAGAGACAAAGACTTGACTATCACCTAACTGGAACGATCGTCTAATATTGGACAGGATTTCGTTCAGAACCTTGACATCCTTTCTAGTTGCATTTCTTGCAGCACTTTTTGCAATTTCTCCTTCAAGCATGCTGCGGATCATGAAGATCTCTTCCACTTCTTCTTTAATGAATGAGGCAACTTTCAGCCTCCCGTTTGGCTGTCTTACCAGGAATTCTTCCATTTCCAGCATTTGAATAGCTTGCCGCAGTGGTGTACGACTTATCTCCAACAGTTTCGCCAACTGTTCTTCTCTAACGATTTGATCAGGTTTTAATTCACCATAAATGATTTTCTGCTTCACTTCTGAATAAGCAAAGTCTTTCGTTAAACGCCGGCCTTGTGCCATACTCATGTCCTCTTCCTCCGAATATAGTGATTTCTTTTCCATTCATTTCCCTGCAAAGGGCGGAACTATAAGCCTATTTCTTATAGAAAATCTTATGCATACTTGTATAATTGTGTACATTTTTTTGTGGCAAAAAAATATAACAACCCTTTACAAATTAATTTCATCTTCTACACAACCATCAGAAACCTGACTATTCTGTTTTCTTTGAAATTAATTAACCTAGATTTCTATGAAGCTATTATTCCTGATGAGTGACATGGTTTAACTGTAAAATTGTTGGCATAAGATAAACATGATAATTCCTATTTGCTTACTTTGATATTTTTTAATAATATATCATGAATGCAAGATATATTCCACTATATTTTTGAAATTTCATAAAAGATCTTATGTTTTTATGTGAAAAATGATTTTTTTCCAGCGTAAAGGGTAAGAGTATAAAATAGTAAACTTTGAACAGACAAGGAGTTTAATTGATGATTACCTTTGAAAATGTAACAAAGAAATTCCCTGACGGTACCATTGCGGTAAACCAGGTCGATTTCTCTATAAAAAAGGGAGAGTTTTTTGTTCTGATCGGTCCCAGTGGCTGTGGCAAAACGACTACTTTGAAAATGATGAATCGGCTTATTCCATTAACAGATGGAACCATTTATGTAAATGACAAAAGGATTAGTGATTATAACATCCACGAACTTCGCTGGAATATCGGCTACGTCCTGCAGCAAATCGCTCTTTTTCCTCATATGACGATTGAAGAAAACATCGCTGTTGTCCCAGAATTAAAAAAATGGAAAAATGATAAAATAAAACAACGTGTAACAGCATTGCTGGAGATGGTTGGTCTTGATCCAGATACATACCGTAACCGGAAGCCTGGTGAATTATCAGGTGGACAGCAGCAACGGATTGGAGTGGTTCGCGCTCTCGCTGCAGATCCTGATATCATTCTAATGGATGAACCATTCAGTGCATTAGATCCTATTAGCAGGGAAAAACTTCAGGACGATATTATAGAGTTACAAAAAAAGATTAATAAAACGATCATATTTGTCACTCATGATATCCAGGAAGCATTAAAAATAGCAGATCGGATTTGCTTAATGAAACAGGGGAAAGTCGTCCAGATTGGCACACCGGAAGACTTTATTACAAATCCAGCTAATCAGTTTGTTGAGAATTTTGTTGGTTCTGCCAAAACACTCGGTGACAATTTTCATTTAGAAGAGCTGGTTCAGCCCCTTTCTGACACAATCTCCGGAGAACAGGAAACTGCGATTGATGCAACCACTTCGTTAGAAAAGGTTTTAGCCCTCTTAGCGGAAAAGGAAGAAGTTTTCGTGCAATCAAATGGAACGCTTATTGGTAAACTTGACCGGCAAGTGATGGTAAATTATATGGCAAAAGCAATGAAGGAATGCATTTCAAACAAGACAGAATGACCTATGGCAGGCATTATTTGAGCATATTCAGATTTCTTTTATTGCGCTTTTATTTGCCGTACTTATTTCTATCCCATTAGGAATTTACTTAACGAAAGCAGAAAAAATAGCAGAGCCAGTAATCGGTATCGCTGCCATTCTACAAACAATACCTTCATTAGCTTTACTCGGTTTATTTATCCCATTAATGGGGATTGGGATGAAGCCTGCTGTAATTGCCTTAATTTTGTATGCATTATTGCCTATTCTCCGCAATACATATACCGGGATTA
Source organism: Gracilibacillus oryzae (assembly GCF_009498735.1). Taxonomy (GTDB): domain Bacteria; phylum Bacillota; class Bacilli; order Bacillales; family Amphibacillaceae; genus Gracilibacillus; species Gracilibacillus oryzae. Next base: position 28,065 of record NZ_ML762448.1, on the reverse strand, counting down.
AAGAAGTGGATCATTCCCTCATTGAAGCAGCAACGGCGATGGGGATGAACACATGGAAACGATTGATAAAAGTAGAGTTGCCGCTCGCTATGCCTGTCATTATGGCTGGTATCCGAACTTCGATGGTTTTAATTGTTGGAACGGCGACACTTGCTGCCCTAATCGGTGCAGGTGGCCTTGGGGATATCATTTTATTAGGGATTGACCGGAATGATACTTCATTAATCGTGTTAGGTGCGATTCCTGCCGCATTACTGGCGATATTTTTCGATTTATTATTGCGCAAGATGGAAAACTGGCCATTTAAACAGTCAATTATAACGATAAGCATCATTGTAATTATTTCTATATTACTTATTATTGTTCCGAATCTTTTAAATAAAGAGGAAGAAACACTCGTGATTGCAGGGAAATTAGGACCCGAGCCTGAAATCCTGATCAATATGTACCAATTGCTTATTGAAGAAGAGACGGACATAGAGGTAGAATTAGATCCAGGTCTTGGCAAGACATCCTTCTTATTCAACGCATTACTGGAAGGAAGTATTGATATTTACCCCGAATTTACAGGTACAGCTTTATCTCAATTTCTAAACGAGACTGCCACTAGTAATGATGAGAGGGAAGTCTATACGCAAACACGTGATGGCTTAATGGATCAGTATAATTTAGCGTACCTTGAACCAATGGCATATAATAATACCTATACATTGGCTGTTACAGAAGAGTTTGCCGAACAATATAACCTTACAAACATTTCTGATTTACGATCTGTCCAAAGTGAGGCAGAAGTTGGATTCACTCTGGAATTCTCTGACAGGGAAGATGGTTATTTAGGGATTCAGGAAGTTTATGGGATAGAGTTTCCGAATATGACCACAATGGATCCACAGATAAGATATTCGTCCATCGAACAAGGATCCATTAATTTAGTAGATGCTTATTCGACAGACAGTGAACTGAGAAGATACAACTTACAAGTATTAGAAGATGACCAGAACTTATTTCCACCATATCAAGGTGCTCCTCTTCTGCGCCAAGAAACACTTGAGAAATACCCAGAGTTAGAGGGAATACTAAACCAGCTTGCAGGGAAAATTAATGATGACCAGATGAGAGAGATGAACTATCAGGTAGCAGTTGAAGGATTAAGTGCTGCGGAGGTTGCTCAAAATTATTTAAAAGAAGAAGGGTTAATAGAAGAATAGCATTTATCAAAGCCGCATCCTGCGAGGCCAATTAATCGCAGGAAAGCGGCTTTTACTTTCTGATTTTATTTCTCATACTCTCTTGTTCATACCAAATCACTCAGGGAAATCTCAAGATCGAAACTCCCCCTACACTTCCCATATTTAAAAATCAAACTGATCCGGATCAGGAACGCTTCGCTTATTCTCATTTAATCCATCTAATTGACGCATATCCGTATCAGAAAGTTCAAAGTCATCAACATGCAAATTCATCTTCATTGATGTTGTCATTTAGTTTGGGATCGTAATCACACCATGCTGAATATCCCAGCGTAAAATAATTTTAGCAGGCGATTCCCCATATTTATCTGCAATATTTAATACTGTTTTCAGAAACATATCCAATTAAAAATACCCCAGGCAAGTTAGGATTTATCCCCTAACTCCTGGGGGTTTTACAGCTGTTTTTCAAATTATATCCAGCTTCTTCTCCGGCGACATTTACATTTTCGCCCATTATTAGTAGATGCAGGACTTACTCTTTGACAATTTGGAGAATTTATATCACTGCCACAGTTATAATCTTCTACAACTGTTTCGTTGACATTCGAATTTCTTACTGGATAATAATTCTCATTTCTAACAACTGTTCTGTTAACATTTAATACTTCTGTTGGATGGATATGCTTCACTGTTCGATAGTTCGTTCTGGTATTCGTGACTCTTCTAGTTGGACTCACAATCATTTCGTCTTCTGCAGGCGAAACTGAGTTATTGTCACACTCTCGAGAATCGTTATATCGTCCCATTGAATTATCCCCCTTTCTCTCTAACTACTACATAGTATGTATAAGAAAAAGGTTTGTCCTAGACAAATGACTTTATTTATAAAAATGTACGTTTCTTTTGGGAAAATTGCTTGATTTTCGAGAAAAGTATCAATCGGAAATGTCCTTTGTCAAAGAACTATTTATCATTTTCCTCAGTCTCTTTCTCTGCTTCCTTTTCAGCTTCCAATTTCTTAATCTTTTTATATCGCTGTCTTTGCCGATTTCCGTACGTAGTAGAAAGAACTGCTTCCTCATTCTCTAAAGTAGTCCCAAATGCACCAATAAGGGTTGAAATACAAGTAGCGGTCCAAGCTACCGTAAGATAACTTAAAACATTAACTTCTGTAGAAATATTTTTTTGCAAAAGTTCACCTGGTATTAATGTAATCGAAGCAAAAATAAAGGCGACAAATAGTATAAGATAATAAAAACATACAGTTATTAGCAACGTAACTACCGTTGTAAGATTGTATAACCTTCGAAAAGACTTGCTTCTACCTTCTTGAGGCTTCTCCCATAATTTATGAACAAGTAAAATCCATGTAACCATCATGGAAATGGAGATGACAGTTACCAAAATTAATCGTCCAACATTGTAACTATCACTTAGACCCCACAATGCTGGGAAGACTAGCGCAAAACAACCTGAAGTAAATGCAATAACTACAATCTTTAAGAAATGGGGAAAAATAACCCATGGCTGGTTTGCCTTTATCATGCCGAATAACAATTTGAAAAAGCCGAAGAATTTATTGCGATAGGTATAGAATACTTCATGTTTTTCACTATTATCAATCTCATCCCGTTTTACTGGCGACAAATATTTTAACTTTTCTATATTACTGGAAACCGTAGTCTTTAATTTCTTCTCACTGGAATACGAGAAAGCCACTAAATCTCTTACAATACTAACGACTGAATTAACAACCTTGTTGGTTACTGGTAATATCCCTAGTGACGGTACACTTAACCAGGCAATATTCATCATTTTGTCTATTTCTATAACAATTGGTGATTTTTTATGAAAAAAGGGTAAGTCAGTAAGACAAATGGCAATATCCCAATCCTTTTCTTCCATTATTTCAGATATTGCGTTTTTAATTTTCCCTTCATCTTCTGTCACACCAGTTAAGGGATCAATTTGGTATTCAACCTTCCAATCAATCTGGTTATCTAAAAAGTCAGAAAACAGATGTGGAAGCTTCTCTTTTAGAACTTCTCCGAATTGCTCCGTATAACCAGGTGCGGTAATAATGCCAATACGTTTTGTAGAGCCTGTGTGCATGGTGTTAGTTACCCCCTGAGTAGTTTGTTGAATTGTTAAATACTATTTTAGTTGCCTATTATATGCGGGATAAGCGAACCTCCTTCAGGGAAAGAAAGGGTGGATTCGTCTATCTGGCTGATTACTGTATGAAATGGAAATCAAGCCAGGCGGGAGCAATAATAAGGTTGCTTCTGTCATTCTTATATTTATATACCTCGCTTTTCCACAGATAAACATTCCTGTTATCAATGTAATACAATTGAAAAACGCTACTTCAAAGCATTCGGGTTACTTCATTACACAGGAAAATAAAAAAAGGCTAAAATACTGTATTGTAAGTATTCTAGCCTGAAATCTCCGCCTTTAAGCATGAATGTTCTTTTTTGTAACTATTGATCTTAAGCAACAAGGTCTGCTGCTAGCGTTTTATTCTTCCTCACTTAATTCAGTGACATCTACTTCAAAAGTGTCTTCTGATTCTTTCTTATATCGGACAGTCGCCTTTTGGGTTTCATCATCCACCTCGAGGATATATACATATTCACCATTGTATACCACATCTTTCATTACCGGATCATCTTTAATATCCTTTGCTCTCATTAAGTTCATAATATATAGCCTCCTAATTTGATATTTTTCTCTATATAGGAATAATACCTTTTTTTAAGAAGCTGAAACATCGGATTCTAAATCGGAAAGTTATTTAGTTTATATCACCTAAGTATACAGGAAGTTCCTTACCCTCCACATAATCCACTATATATTGCCGCATTGTTTGCGGATAAAGTCTGTAATTCAGTAGTTCTGCTATTGACAGCCACTCTACCCCAATTTGCCCATCATCAGGAACACTTCCATTTCCAATACGTTCGCTTTTTCCGTTAATTTCACATAGAAACATATACTCTGTCTGATGAACTGTTGAATCAAATTCAAAATGCTCATGATTTTTCCCAATATATTCTCGTATAAAAATCACATCACCAACTTCTACTTCCGCATTGACCTCTTCCATACATTCTCTCTTTAATGCTTGATGGAGATTCTCCCCATGATCTTGTCCGCCACCTGGTAAAATATAATAATGACCGTCCTTATCCTCTTTTTTTATTGCTAGTAACCGATCATTCTGAATAATAACTGCTTTTGCTGAATTTCTTATTCCCATTCCCCCACCTCCATTAATTTACAACTCATCTGTTCCTATTTTACAGTAAAATTTACTTCTAATATATATAATATATGAATGTTATGCTTGTGGGGATCAAGCTTCGATAAATTGCATTAACAGCCTATTGAACTTATTATGTTCCTCCCAGAAAAGCCCATGACCGCTATAGAAAAACGGAACCAATTGTGAATTTTGAATACTTTTGTCCAACTCTTCAGCATGTGAGAATGGAATAACTTTATCATGGATACCATGTGTGATGAGAACAGGTACATGAATGCCAGGAAGGTCTGCATACAGCTTTTCATCTCTTAATGTCATAATGATATTCGCTGTTGACCAGCTTGCTGCTTTTAGCCCCATCTGCAAGAACCATTCCGAAAAAGACTTTGTTATATATTGAAAGAAAAAGGTATCAGTTACTCCCTGCATCATGTTTGGACGATCATGTAAAGTTTCTTCAAGTAATTTACTTGCCGTCTCTTGTGTAAACCCTGTAGGAGCCGCTGCATCAATCAGAACAAGTTTCGATACTCCTAAACCGTTATGACGTGCCATATAGCGAATGGCAATCGCCCCGCCTGTTGAATGGCCCACAAGAGTAAAATCATCTAATTGTAATACCTCTACTATCTTTCGGATATCATCCGATAGTCTGTTATAATCATAGCCGCTGACCGGACTGTCTGATTTTCCAAATCCTCTCCAGTCTATTCCTATACATCGGTAACCCATACCAGGCAGAACATTATATTGGTATTCAAACTGATTATGATCCAACGGCCAGCCGTGTAGAAATACAATTATTTTATTACCTTTAGAATTGATATCTTCCAGGTATAAATTCACACCATTTTCCACCGTAACATAGTATCCCATACAGATTCCTCCATTTTCGAACCTTTTTACAACTAGCCTATTCCTGCTCCTCTGTATAGGTGAATATCTCATCATTTACCATTCCCAACGTTCCGAATAAGGGAGAGATACAATAAATCAAGATAACTTCTCGTTTATCCGTAAAAATTAGTTATATTTCACTATTTTACCGTTAATCACTAAACGCTGGCAATGGATCATAAAGCTTATTCCAGTCTAATTTCATTTCCAAACCTGTTAACAAGCAATCATCAAGACTGTTAATAATAGTTTTCTTATCCATTTCTATACCGATGAACACTAACTCTGTCATTCTGTCTCCATATTCTTGATCCCAGCGCGCGTATAACTCTGGATCCTCCTCGAATATCTCCTGTTGTTCCTGTTCCGGATAAGCGGCTACCCACTCTCCAGCTCCCTGGATAGAAAGAGAGGTTCCTGCCTGTGATAATAAACCAGTTATACTATTTCTGGAAGCTAACCAGAAGAAACCTTTCGCGCGAACTATACCTGCGGGCCATTCTTCTAACCATTTCATCCAGCGCTCGGGGTGGAATGGCTTTTTTCGTCGGTAAACAAAAGAACTGATTCCATATTCCTCTGTTTCGGGGATGTGCTCCTCGTTTAATTCCTTAATCCAACCCGCTCCCTGACTTGCTTTTTCGAAATCAAATAAGCCTGTATTCAGTACAGACTTCAGTGGAACCTGACTATAACTTGTTTCGATAATATGGGCATCTGGATTTAATTGCTTTAAGACGGCTTTTAATTCTTCTCTATCGATTTTTTCGATTAAGTCTGTTTTATTTAAAACAATTACGTTCGCAAATTCAATTTGGTCGATTAAAAGATCAATAACTTCTCTTTCATCTTGCTCGTCTGCTCCTTGATTTCGGTCCAGCAGGCTTTCACCAGACCCATAATCATCCCAGAAGCGATTGGCATCCACTACTGTTACCATTGTATCTAAACGACAGTTTTCTCCAAGATTAATGCCAAGTTCCTCATCTTCATAAGTAAAACTTTGGGCAACAGGAATTGGTTCTGATATTCCAGTTGATTCTATTACAATATAGTCTATATCAAGCTTTGAAAGTTTTTCTGCTTCTTTTATTAAATCATCTCTTAACGTACAGCAAATACAGCCATTTTGCAGTTCAACCAGCTTTTCTTCTGTTCGGCTGAAACCGCCTTGTTTCACCATATCAGCATCTATGTTTACTTCACTCATATCATTAACGATAACTGCAATTTTAAGGTCTTCCCTGTTATGAAGTAAATGATTTAATAAGGTTGTTTTTCCTGACCCCAAGTATCCACTCAGTACAGTAACGGGTGTTTTCTTTGACACTTCTATTCCTCCTAAGCATTTTGCGCAATGCGCTCCGCTGCTTTTCTAGCGCCTGCAATATTTCTTGAAACAGGGCCAATTTCTAATTCTGCCAGTGCCCCGGCAACAAAGAGCCCTGCTTTCCATTCTAGTGATCGTGAAACAATAGGGAAGCCACAAGGTGCACAGGGAAGTGCTAATTGGTCAATAACCGGCTGGATCCATTCTTTCCCCGGAAAAGCCAGTTCTGCTCCCGTCGCTAAAATTAATGAATGACCACGAACTATTTCTCCATTATTCATCATTAACTCGATCATTCCATCAATTAGCTTTGCCTCTTCAATCTCTCCGGTATAAAGGTTTAACCTTCCTTGTACTGATTGCCTGTTCAACTCCAAGTATAGATCTCTCGTCATGGATCCCCTGTTTCTAGCCTGTTGAATAAGGCTCCGTCGTTTTTTATAACAATCTGTTTGATAATATTTGGTTAAGTATTTCGGTCCAAGCCAGCCAGGATCACTATCAAACTTATGGATTCTGATTGAATGCCGCTTTACTAAATGGACCGAATTAATCGTTTCCTGCTTTGATAATGTATTGGCAAGGTGTCCTGCTGTCATGCCTCCTCCGAGAATGATAACATCCCCTTGATCTGGCAAAGGTTTATCCAAATCAAAAATATGACTGACAGCATCACTAGCCTTATACTCGGATACCCAGTCTGGATAATGAGGTTCCTGATTCACACCTAATGCCAGCACGACACGCTCACCCTTGACCACTTGGTTGCCGGACATCCTTACTTTCCAATCATTTTTAGACCAGGATAGTCCATTCACAGTCCCTTGCTTCCAGCAATAATGGACGCCTGCCTTGTCGATTTCATCTAAGCTGTGCTGATTAAACATATCCAATCGCGGTCTGGAATAGTTTCCTTTGAAGGCTTTCGCATAGTCGTTTGATCGCGAATATTTCTTCAAACTGTATGGATCGGCGGCGATGTGATGGACGGATGGAGATCTTAAATAAGCCATCCCTATTCTATCTGTCAATGTTCGCCACATCCATATTGGTTCAGGATGTGGATCAATGATTAAGAGTTCTTCTTTGCTGACTTTATTCTGCAGCAGGCGGGTGGCCACACAGCATCCCTGAATCCCGCCGCCTATAATGATCCATTTATACATATACGAATAGACTCCCTTCGCTTACCAGCTTGCTTTCTTCACACCAGGTATTTGTCCTTTATGGGCATATTCTCTAAACGCAATCCGGGACATTCTGAACTTTCTCATATATCCTCTGGGTCTTCCTGTTACCTCACAACGACCTGTTAAACGGGTCGGGGAAGAATCACGTGGAAGCTTTCTCAGTGCCTCATAATCTCCTTTTTCCTTCAATTCTCTGCGCAGCTCCGCATATCTTGCTACCATTGCCTGTCTTTTCTTTTCCTTTGCGATCTTTGATTTTTTAGCCATTTTTTAAATCACCTTTCCTTCTATATATTTATAGATAATTTTGTTCTGCATCTTTATAAATCTGGCTTGCTGTTGTACTCACTTGGCCGGCATACTTTCCTTTATAAGGATCTGTCGGCTGATCGATTTGGGCAATTACTAACTGACAAATTCTCCATCCTTCAATCAATTCAATCGGAGCACGGTTTGAATTATACAGCTCCAAGGTAATCCTGCCCTCAAATCCCGGATCAACCCAGCCGGCATTCTGTACGAATAATCCCATTCTGCCAATCGAGCTTCTTCCTTCAACAAACGCAGTATAGTCATTTGGCAGCTTAATCCACTCTTTGGTTGTGGCAAGCATAAACGAATGTGGAGGTATCATAATTGTCTCTTGATCTCCAATATAAATATCCTGATAAGTTGCTTTCTCTCTCATTGACAGTTTATCTGTTTGATAATCATTCACGATCATAAAGTGATTGCCAAGTGTCAAATCTACTGACGCTGGCTGCACATTCGAGCGGTTTAATGGTTTGATAGTTATCTCCTCATTTTCTAACTTTTCAAGAATAGTCTGGCTTGAAAGGATCATTGCTGCACCTCCCTTTTAATGTGCTGCGAGTTGCCAAGTAAACGGATCTTCCATCTCAGACCACTCTTCATCCATTTCGTCTGGTGTAAGAAGACATTGATCCAGTTCGCTGATTATCGTTTCTTTTTCAAGGTCAGTTCCAATAAAGACTAGATTGGTCTTCCTGTCCCCGTATTCATTGTCCCAATCATGTAATATATTGGGATTCTGCCTGATGGTATGTTCTCTTTGCTCCTTTGGCAGTGAAGCTACCCAATAAGATACTGGTTCAATAGAAACTGACGGACCAGCCTGAGAAAGAAGGAGTGCTAATTCATTTCTTGTTGCACACCATGCAATTCCTTTGGCCCGCACAATTGCGAACGGCATCTGTCTGATCCAATCGTAAAACCGCTGAGAGTGGAAAGGAAGCCTTCGTCTATATACAAATGAGCTGATGCCGTACTCTTCTGTTTCCGGTGTATGCTCTTCTGGACCTGCCATTAATTCTTTCAGCCACCCGGCAGATTGGCTGGCTTTCGCAAAATTAAATCGATGAGTGTTTAAAATCTCTGCCAGATCTACCTCCCCAAATGTTGTACGAATAATCTTCGCTTCGGGCTGCAATGTTTGAATAACTCTGTTTAATGCATCCAGCTGCTCTTCTGTTACCATGTCACATTTATTTAATAAAAGAACATCACAAAACTCGATTTGATCTATTAATAAATCTGCAAGGTTACGATCATCTGCCTGCCCGACCGCCTGCTTCCGATCAAGCAGACTGTCACCAGACTCATAATCATGCCAAAAACGATAGGCATCCACGACAGTCACCATAGTGTCAAGACGGCAGGACTGAGTAAGATCAATACCTAGCTGCTCATCAATATAGGAAAAAGTCTGAGCAACAGGTACAGGCTCCGAAATTCCTGTAGATTCGATCACAATATAATCAACATTGCCTGCCTTCGCGATTTTTTCCACTTCTATCAGCAGGTCTTCTCGTAACGTACAGCAGATACATCCATTTGACATCTCCACCAGATTCTCTTCTATCCGGGAAAAATGCCCTCCCTTTTCGACCAAATCTGCATCAATATTAATTTCGCTCATATCATTTACAATCACAGCGACCTTCAAATTATTACGATTATTAAGGATATAGTTTAGAAGCGTTGTTTTTCCTGCCCCCAGATAACCACTTAATACTGTAACAGGTATTTTCTTCATCAAAATTCCCCTCCAATTTTCTAAAAATCATATTGAAAAATGATGGCTAAAATAACATCAAGGTAATCAAGATTGCCAGCAGCTATACAGATGATGATATAAACAGACATTGCCTGTATATAAATTGTTTGAGCACTCCTTTTAAGCAAAAGGGAATACCTCTCCATGTAAAAGGCTATAAGTAAGGTAATGAAGATATGGAGTGAGTGGAAACAGTTCTTCTCCCATATCCTTTTACGAATCACTCCCACAATAAAATATGGGAAGATAGCAGCAAAAAACGTAATCATTACGATTTAAATCTGAAATTTTTTTGAATGCTAAATCGCCACTGTGTAATGATCGTAACAAATCGAAATCATTCCTGTTTAAGCTGCATAGAAATAGACAGTTTGTAAACTTTGAACAACCAGCTTGTGCTTATCCCCTCTTTCACCAGGCCAGGGGACAACTATGTATTAGGAAAAGTTACATAGAATAATTTACTGTTATTATTTTCTCCTGTTTTGCTATATACCATTTTCGTATAATCAATCCATTTTACTGAGGCGAACATTTCCTCTAATTTTCTTCCAACTTCCTCTTCCATCTCTTCTAATATTGTGATAAGGTCCAATAATGTCATATCATATTGTTCAGCGACTCTCTTATGTGGTGAATCAATTCTCAGATGATTAACGAATTGGTCTGGTGTTAACGCACTTTCTGCCAGCTCGTCTTCCATTTCTATCACAGATTTATATAGTAATCTTTCCTTCTCAGAAAAGTCATTTAGAATTGCTTCAAGGAAAATGCTATTCAAGTAATTATTCATTTCAGCACCCTTTCTAGACATGCTATCTTGAAATGTAACGCCAGATTCACAAAACGAAATGATTACGATTTACCTGCGTGCTATTTACTTTACCATTAAATAATCATGGAATCAAGTTTCTAAACTAAATATTTTACTCATTAATGCAGGCAGATCATGACACCTGTCAAAAATAATATAAAAAAGTATATTAAAAGACGAACCACCTCTCACCGTTCGCCTTCATGTTTCAAAAATATTAGTTAATCAATTTTTTTATATTTTTAATTGCTCCAAAATGCATTCCTTCATGATATAGGCAAAAGCTAATGAATTCTTTCACTGTTGTTAATGTAAACCCTGTAGAAGTGGTATAAGGGTTCTTCACTTTGTCATCTAACTGCCCTGGTAAAACGGAATTCAACCTGTTTATCTGTTCTTCTAATAAACCAGTTAACTCATCAAGGGATGGAGGATCTTGTTTCCAATCACTTGGACTTGTTCCAGGATTAAATAATGCAGAATAATTAGATGGAATATTTGCTTCTTCTTCTGCAATCTGGAATAAGAATTTCTCACCAACTACATAAATATGTCCTAAATTCCACTTAATATTATTATTCAGCTTTTCCGGTACAAGTTCACTCGTGTTTTCTTCCATACCTTTCACCAAATTAATCGTATTTTCTCTTACAATCACTAACTGGTTAATAAGATAATTTTCCATTACAACCACTCCTCTTTTTATTATGCTCTGAGCTAACTAAGGGTCGTTATTAGTGTAATAAAAATAAACGCGAGTCAACTAACCTCATAAAGTTGGTCTTAATGGTTAATAATATATCTGTTTTCAATTAACCTGTCAAGCGTGTTATAATAGGTTAGTAAAAATTTTTAAGGAGTAGTTTTCGATGGAAGAAAAAATAAAATTCCCCCTTTTCTCTGGTCATCTGTCATTAGATCTTGTCAATACAGAAGTAGTTCGTAATGGAGCACGTATTGATTTACTGACTTCAGCAGATGACTTAATCCAATGGATAGATACACTGATCAAAAAGGGCTACTTATCCCAACAGCAAATTTCAGGTAATGTGAAAGAATGGGCTTTGGAGGCATTGCCGCTAATGAGAAACATTCGCTCTTCTTTGCGTAAGGCGTACGAAGATTTCGCGGATGGAAAGGAACCTGATGATGAATGGATCAAAAATCTTGAAGCTCAAATAAAAAAAGCCCCATTTACTTATCAATTGAAAGAGAATCAATTGATAGCAAGACCAGTTGGCAGGTCGGAGGATGCTTTGATTGCAGTATTAGCTTATGATGCTCTCACGCTTTATGCTGAAAATAAGTTATCTAACATGCATCACTGTGCCAATCCGGATTGTGTTTTATTATTTATGGATACAAGAGGAAGGCGGAAATGGTGTTCAATGAAGATTTTTGGAAATCGAGAAAAAGTTACTCGTTATCAAAAGCGAAAAAATGTGCTGGATTAATTTTTTTCAAAGCAGATAAACAGAAATTACTAATTCCAGTCGCAGTCACCAAAACCATATAAAACTGGTGTGAAATTTTGTTTTTCTTATTAAGCTCAATAATATATATAGCACAACCTCATCAACTAGATTGTGCCCCTGTTACTTCTTTTCCCCAGTTTTAATGCTGCGATTATTAACGGAAGCTGCATCGGCAGCCGTAGCCATTGAAGCAAGGGATTGGCTTTTTTGTCTGGCTTGAACGAAATCATGTTCACAGCCATGTAAATATTTGCCGGAAAAATGGCGATCATAAATAACGCTAACAACTTTCCAGTGATTTCCTGACCTTTTCTTATCCAGAGGAAGGCCGAAAATATGAATTCAAATATACCTGAAACTAATACGATAAACCGTCGAAATGGGAGAATCTTCGGGACCATTCTTAGGAAGTTGCGTTCACAGACAAAATGCATAATACCTGTACATAGTAAGAGAAGTGAATATAAGGTTCGGATAAATACTATCATATGTAAACCACCTTTCTATTTACTCTCTACATAACCATTCCAGGTGAGATTCAAACATATTAATATAGATAATTTTTCCATTTTTTCAATAAAAATAAGACTGACACCAATGTTATAAACTATTGATGAAAGTCTTAAAAACAATCCCAACATTAATATTCTCTGCCTTACAAGGTTACCTATGTCTCCTGACTATTTATTGCTTAAGATGCTTATATAAGATGTATCCTCTTGATCTTCTTCCCCCTCTGTTGTGTACCCATAGGCTATGGTGCTGCCATCTAAACTTACCGTTACATTATCAAGGCTTTGGTCTTCATTTAATTCAATTTCATGAAGGGTTTCCAGTTTTTCTGTCTCAAAATCATAAAGATTTACTTTATTTTCATCAACGATAGCAACATTACCATTGGAAAGTGTAAACACACTAGTCCCCTTTCCAAGCTCCATTGGTTCATTTGTTTCCAGATCTAGAGCATAATAGGTAAAATCAAAGTCTTCTCCATTATTGGTATAGTAGATAAGATGCTTTTCATCAGATGTCAGCATTGTTGTAACATTCCCCTGCGGCATGACTTCCTCTGACTTCAGCAAAGTCTCTGTTTCCCCTGATGCGATATCATAAGAAAATATCCCCTCTTTTAATACTGTTGCATAAACCTTCGATGCATCTTTATTTAAATAATAGTGTGGATAGGAAGTTAATTCCCCGGCATTACTCTTTATGTCTTCAAGAAAATCCAAATCTGTAAATTCATTGTTGTCTATATCCCAGAGATATACCTTGGCTTCTTCATTGTTCGGATTTGTATCTGTGTGAATGTATGTCCTTGGATCCTGAAGATATGTACCGTGACCTGGCAGCAATATGTCATCCCGATCATTATGGGCCGTGAATTTTTTCGTTTGATCGATAATCGGATCATACTCTGCAATAGAATGCCTTTCTTCTACACTAGCATCCCAATTCACCACTCCATTGACAAGGTGACCTGTTTTGGTCATCGTGGTAAACTGATCCCATGTTTCGATATCAAGCTCTTTCACTTCTCCATCAACCCATACATTACGTCTCAAGTCATCTCCGATACCACCGTCATTTTCTCCCCATAACATGGTGTTCCCATCTTCATCCAGGGAAAAGTTCATGCCTGTGACTGGACCTTCTAAATCTAATGTTGTAACTTCTTCATAACCGGCAGATTCATCCTTCGTTCCATCAGTGGCAGTACCAGCACCATTACTATTACAACCTGCCAGTAATAACATAGTAATGACGGCCAAACACAGCATACAATATAATTTTCTCATGATCATTCTCCTTTGCGGGTCTTGTAAATTCAGATTTAAGTTAAGAAGAAAATAAAAAAAGCATCAAAAACTTCGCTTGGCAATGTTTATACTTGCAGGAAAGCGAAATATTATTAGCTTTTTCTCAATTTAGGAATTTCCCCCTTTTTAATCAACTTCTTCAAACAATATAAATCTCATATTATTACAATTACGATATTCACCGGCAAAAAGTTTCAATAATTTACATAATCTTTACACTATTCCTGTATTTACTTAGCATTAGTTTTATATATTTATCAATTAGTGGTACAAATTACTACAGGAGAAGCTAGAATTTCAAAGGAATTATCATTTTTGAGATTTGCAATAATGGTTCTATTAACTGTTACAGCATCAGTTCGATTTGCAGTAGTTAGAACTAATACATATAAAATGGTAGTTATATCAGGTAGAGTAATAACATTAGAGACAGGAGGAAAAAACAGAAAGTAATTCCTTACGTTTTATAACTTCTCCTCATTAAGTAATAGCCACATAATAAATACATCCGTTCTTAACAATTGATTTGTGAAAGGGGAAATATGAAAAAAATGAAGTTTACAAGCAAAAAATTAATAAGTTCAGTAGCACTAGCTGGAATGCTGACAATGGGATTTTCTTCAAGCACTGTACAAGCAGCCAGTGAACTTTCCGATATCAAAGGGAACTTTGCAGAAGAGCAGATTCAAACATGGATTGATAATGGCTTAATTACAGGATATCCTGACGGTTCCTTCAAACCAAATAACTTTATGACCAGAGCCGAATTTATGAGTCTTGTTAATAGAACATTTGGGTTTACGGAAGAAACGGATATAAATTATGAAGATGTTGCTAAAGATGCTTGGTATTATGAAGATGTGACCAAAGCGGTTGAAGCGGGATATTTGCACGGTTATCCGGATAATACCATCAAGCCTCAAGATTCTATTACTCGTCAAGAAGCTGCTAGAATGATTGCAGAAATTACTAATTTAAATGAGAACGAAGAAGCCGCTAATTCGTTTACAGATGCTGCTTCTATTCCAAGTTGGAGTAAAGGTTCTGTTGGCGGTATGTTGACTGAGGATATTATGGCTGGCTATCCAGACGGAAGTTTCAAACCTCTCAATAACATTACACGTGCAGAAGCAGTTATTACATTAGATAATGCTTTAGATACAGAGGAAACTGCGAAACCATCTAAGCCACAGGGGACTGATAACGAACTGAACGTACCTGTCCCTGAGGTAGAAGAACCTTTGCCTGCAGTAGAAAATGGCGAAAATGCTGCAGATCCTGAATTAAAGAATATCGCTGCAACTAATCCTTTTATCAATATTTTAGACGGTTTTGATAATGTTTGGTCAATGAACCAGCCTGACTGGAGAGACGGAACAGCGTTAACAGAACCTGGTGCAAATGGGGAAGTTGCAAAATACGGTGACGGACCAACTGTTTATTTTGATGGATATAAAAATGATGAGACAAAAGTAGTAGCAGATAAGGAAACATATGCTAATGCAGAAATCAGAGATCCAGAGACTTGGGAAGCTAACATAAAGTATGTGGAAGAGGTTACTCAAAACAGAACAGATGAAGAAGCTTTAGCAGCATATTATGATGACCAAAGAGACAAGATATATAGTATGATGGATGCTTATGGACCGTTAGCTAATGACTATGCAGATATCGTAAACCCGGTAACAAGTGTTGTTAGATCAAAAGAGGACATGAATAAAGTATTGGAAGAGACGACTGTTGAAGACCAGGCCCAAGGAATGGGAGAATGGGAGGACTCTGAACTTTCGGGTGCGATGGATTTAGTTAGTCTAATTAGATTTGAAAATCCATCTTCGTCAAATCCGTCCAAATACTTCTTCTCCTCCCCTAGACCATATAGAATGAACTCAAACGGAGAAGTTATCGAAGTAATTGACGAGAATGGATTACCTGTATGGGATACGATTGGCAGCGGGAAAACTTTAGAAGAAGCCTTACCTTCAGGCGGGAAAAAAGTAACTGGAGAAAGACATTATCAACAATATGAAACGAATGTTGAAATCATCCCGGCATTAGAATATGTAAAAAGAAAAGCTGAAGACGGAAGAGGAAAAGATGGAGCTTTCCCTAGCGGGCATACAAGTGCATCTTATTTATCAACATTTGGATTTGCATACGCGACTCCGGAAAGATATTCTGAGTTTTTAACTAGAGCTGCTCAAATGGGAGAAAACAGAATCGTAACAGGTATGCACTCACCACTTGATGTAATCGGTGGCCGAATCCAGTCTACAGCAATGACTGCTTATGCATATAATAAGGAAGACAACAAAGAAGTATTAGAGAAGGCATATAATAATGCAGGAGAGGTATTTGGAGAATTAGCTGAAGCCAATAACATGAGCTTGTATGAATATGCACATACAGTAACAGAGGATTATACATTTGAAAGTGCGTATGATGAACAAAAATGGGAAGACCATGAAGCAAATAAAGCATTCTACCGAGAAAAAATGACTTATGGATTACCTCAAACAGGAACAAAAGGTTTAGAGCCTGTCGTACCGAAAGGGGCAGAAGTCTTATTAGAAACTCGCCAGCCATATTTGACAGACGAACAACGGAGAGAAGTATTATATACAACAGAAATTGATTCAGGTTACCCAGTTATTGATGAATCAAACGGTTGGGGCAGAATTGATTTGGTAACAGCAGCTGATGGATATGGTGCATTCTTAGACAATGTCACAGTAAACATGGATGCTTCCAAAGGAAGATTCAATGCTCATGACTGGTGGAGAAATGATATTAGCGGCAGTGGTATGCTTACTAAGCAAGGAACAGGAACACTGACATTAACTGGAGATAACAGCTATACTGGAGGAACTTTGCTGCAGGGTGGAACACTAGAAGCTGCATCAGCTACTGCTTTTGGTACTGGTGATCTTTATGTAGAAAATGGAACAGTTTTAGTTAATTCAGATGAAGCTTTACAATTAGATGGTAACTTTACAATGGATGCTGGAACTTTAACTATTAAAAACAACAGTCAGCTAAACGTTGATGGACTTGTTTATCTTGAAGGCGGAGATTTGAATTTAGATCTTTCTAATTATAAAGTAGAAGGTGCTAAAGAAATTACTTTAATTACTGGAAATGAAGTAATAGGTCAATTTGATAATGTAACAGCTGATGGATACAATTTAACTGTTACTTATGAAGATAATAGTGTTATTGCACATATTGAAACCAAATAACTTGGATATTATTTATCCGAGACTAGCTGTCGACTCTTTGTCGGCAGCATTTTTCTGTTAATAAAACAATCCACTCTCTAAACATTTAAGAAGTTATTTATAAGCATATCATTTTTTATATATAACGTTTATTATAATAAACAATAAAAATTTTAGAGTTTTATTTGTTTAATTTAAGACTTTTTATTATTTCCTTTGCAGCCTTTTTTACTTCGTCATGCCCTGACACCTGTATTATTGATGTTAATCCCTCCAGAATAATTGACAATTGCATACCAAGGGAATCAGAGGTCTTAAACGACTGCAGATCTTGGTTACATTGGGTTAAAAGCTTCGTTTTATGCTGAATGGTTAATTCAACAATTTCCTCATTAATACCCTCGTATTCCTGTTTTGCCCTTAAGAATAAACAGCCATTATAACTCTCTTTGTTTAGCCAGTTTATATGAGCTTTCACCAGAGACTTCAAATATGTATTTAAGTTCTTCTTCTTGTTTACACTCTCTTCCAAGTGCTGAAAATAATTCTCCTCCCGTCGCGCTAAGATTTCTATTATCAGATCTTCCTTTGATTTGAAATGATAATACATGGTCATTGGCGCAACCCCAGCCTGATCCAGTATGCTTTTCACCCCAACTGCATGAAAGCCTTGCTGGTTGAATAACTTTTCAGCTGCATTCATTATGGATTCTTTTTTCAGTGACGTTCTCATAAGATACCCCCCTTTTATTTAGAGCGATCATTATAATAAATTTTAGCATGTCTTATTTCCTCTGGCAAGATAGCGCATACAAGTGTGGCTGTTAACCCCCTACGTACCCTTAAAAATATAAAAAAGACCGAAAGAGCACCAGGGTTTCTTCCTGATTTTCCTTCGACCTTATTTAAACTATTTAACGTCACCATTGGTTTGTTAAGATGCTAGCATCTCCCAATTGTTCGAAAGACAAATTCCTTTTATTCCACTGTTACACTTTTCGCTAAGTTACGCGGTTTATCCACATCACAATCACGGTGCAACGCTGCATAATAAGCAAGTAACTGCATTGGAATAACACTTACTAATGGTGTTAATAATTCATGTACATGTGGCAGAACGAAAGCATCACTGTCTTGCTCTAATCCTTTCATACTTACAACACATGTATTAGCTCCACGTGCCGCTACTTCCTGAACATTTCCGCGGATGGAAAGATTCACATTTTCCTGTGTGGAAATTGCAATAACTGGTGTACCTTCTTCTATTAAGGCAATTGTACCATGCTTTAATTCTCCTCCGGCAAAACCTTCTGCCTGGATATAAGAGATCTCTTTTAATTTCAATGATGCTTCCTGAACAACAAAGTAATCTACTCCACGGCCGATGAAGAAGGCATTACGCGTTGTTTCGAACATTTCTTTCGCCATACGGTCAAATTCTTCCTTTTGATCCGTTAAGGCCTCCATTGCGCTTGCAACAATACCTAATTCCTGTAATGGATCAAATGAAAGATCAATGCCTTTCACTCTTGCTGTATCAACAGCTAAAATCGCAAGTACAGCGATTTGGGCAGTATATGCTTTGGTTGAAGCTACTGCTATTTCTGGTCCTGCATGTAAATGTAACGTATAATCTGCTTCACGAGAAAGGGTAGAACCAGGAACATTTGTAATCGTTAAGGCAGGGTGGCCCAACGCTTTTGTTTGAACTAATACGGAACGACTGTCTGCTGTTTCTCCACTCTGAGAAATAAAGACAAACAGTGGTTTTACAGATAATAATGGCATATTATATGAGAACTCACTAGCGATATGGACTTCAACTGGGATATTAGCCAATTTCTCGATAAATTGCTTCCCAACCAAACCTGCATGATAGCTAGTTCCTGCTGCAATAATATAAATTCTGTCAGCATTCTTCATCGCTTGGCGCACATCATCTGCTAATTTAATACTGTCATCTTCTGCTTGATATTCCTGAATGATGTTGCGGATAACGATTGGCTGCTCATCGATCTCTTTTAACATGAAATGAGGATATGTTCCTTTTTCTGTATCAGCTGCATCGATTTCTGCAATATATTCCTCGCGCTCCACAACAGTTCCATCTAATTTCTGAATTTCTACACGGTCGGCGCGAACAAGTACAACTTCTTTATCTTCAATTTCTACATAACGATTCGTTTCTCTAAGTGTTGCCATTGCATCACTTGCCACAACATTAAACCCATCACCAAGACCAACAAGCAATGGGCTCTTGTTTTTGGCAACATAAATAAGATCAGGATTTTCATTATCAATTAATGCAATAGCATAAGAACCTTTTAATAATGACAGGCCTTTGCGGAATGCTGCCAGAACATCATTTGTTTCAGTATATAGCTGTTCGATTAACTGAACAACAATCTCTGTGTCTGTTTCACTTTTCAGCTCTACATTTTGCAGATACTCATCACGCAGTTCATAATAGTTCTCGATTACCCCATTATGAACTAAAGTAAAACGCTCTGTTGCACTTTGATGCGGATGGGCATTGTTCTCACTAGGCTCACCATGCGTTGCCCAGCGAGTATGACCTATTCCTACATTCGCCATGACAGACTCGTCAACTTTCTCGCGCAATACGGCAATACGGCCTTTTACTTTAAACACATTCATTCCTTGTTCATTTAAAACAGCAATACCCGCAGAGTCGTATCCTCTATATTCTAACTTTTCCAGTCCTGTTAATAAGACTTCCTTTGAATCATTTGCTCCAATATAACCTACAATACCGCACATAACGTTGTTTCCTCCTTGAATATGAAGGGGCAAACAAACGACCGATTGACTATAAATTTTAGCAAGGGGCGTTTCTTTGCCCCTTTCTCGTGTAATGGTTTCATCTTGTTCCCATTCTTGTGCAAAAAGTTGCCTTCTTGTTTTCGAATAAAAACATATCGGTTGAGATGTCCAACCGGGAGGTATCCGCCGATCCCATTCGATAAACCCCCACCTCGTCAGCTAAAAGAGAGTCGCTCTCCTAGCCCTGGCGCTTTAATAATATATAAACTCTATGCTCCTTCCTATCATGAATCAACATCATTTTAAAACAATGACTGTCCCCATTTTACTTGAAAAATCTCCACTACGCAACAAATATTGTGAAATGTGACTTTGATATTGATTATTAGCAAAACTTATTAGGATGTTTAGCGTTGTAAAATGGATTACTAAAAGAATATGCAATTATACGGAAAGCGTGTTAGCAATAAACCTGCAAATATGGTAATAATTGAATGGATTCATAATCAGCCAGAAACAATATACAGGCAACTATTTATCCTTTCAGCATAATACTTCGATAAAGCTTTCCGATTTTCATCCCCTTTTTTAGTATTTTTTCAGATAGTTAGAAAAAATACTTAACCCGCTTGTATTATGTAAAGAACACCTCGACATTCAATGGAGATGTTCCTTATTGGATGAAGGTTTTACTTATTCCTGAAAAAGTTTATCCTCTTATTAAGGATATAAAACATATAAAGATAAACAACAACTATGACAATATCCCCGCCTACTAAAAGGTAGTCATGCCAAGGCCCTTTCCAAGAGACTATAATTCCTAATTGGGAGATAAGAAAAAAGAAGAAGATGAACAAGTAAAAAATGAGCATTCTTTTGTAATTATCTTGTATCGAATTTTTATCTGAATATATCTTCTTTACATCAGTATTAGATGCTTCTTTGCGAAAATAGTGAAAGATGCTCATAGCATTTGTTACATGCTCCCAGCCAGCATCCTCATATAATTGAAGATAATCTTTCGTTGCTTCCTGTCTGAAATCAATTTGGTATACATAGGACTGTTCTGGATCTTCCTCAAAGAAATAGTTAAAAAGGCGATATTTTTTCAAATGCAAGCCCTTTTTAGACATCTCCGTTAACCATTCTTCCTCCTTATGAATATTGGGACCAAGAAATAATTTAAACTTTCTTACAGTCATTGCTGTACCTCCTTTATCAGTTCACTTGAGTTTTCAACTAAGGATTTTAAACGGATAAACTCATGTTGTAATATTGCTCTGCCTAATTCTGTCAACTGGTAATATTTCCGACGATTATCTTGTTGAACAATTGCCTTTTCTATCACTTTTTGTTTCTCTAGTTTACCTAATGCTCCATACAAAGTTCCCGGTCCCATGGTCACTTCACCTTTGCTTATTTCCTCTATATCCTGCATAATACCATAGCCATGACGGACAGCCCTTAATGACAAAAGAATATAAAATGTCGCTTGCGATAAAGGTAGAAAAGATTCTGGTTGCTTTGCCATGTCACCACCACCTATTTAAATTCCGCTCGATATATCGATATACGATATATCGCATATCGATATATTATCATAGATCGGTTTATATTGCAATATTGTTAATGATGCAATTTGAACAATAGAATATTATTACAATAAAAAAGAAAAGGCAGTGCTAAAAATTTATTAGCACTGCCCTTTCTTCTTTCAAACTGATAGCGTTACTGCTATTTATTCCTCTATACCAAATACATTTTGAATGACAGAGACGACTTCATCAACATACTGGTTACAGTCGTCTAAAGTCGGAGCTTCCACCATTACCCGTACTAAAGGCTCCGTTCCAGAAGGGCGTACAAGAACCCGCCCTTGGGTGCCCATCTCCTTTTCCACTTTATCAATAGCTTCCAGAACAATCTGATTGGTCATAACCTCATTTTTGTTAATCACACGAATATTCTTCAAGACTTGTGGGAATTTCTCCATCTCATTAGCAAGTTCAGATAGTTTCTTACCGGTTTCCCGCATAACATTAACTAATTGAAGTCCCGATAACATTCCATCTCCAGTTGGGATATAATCCAGGAAGATAATATGTCCAGATTGCTCTCCTCCAAGGTTATATGCATTTTTACGCATTTCTTCCATTACGTAACGGTCACCAACAGCTGTTTTTTCACTCTTCATATTATTGGCTTCTAATGCTTTATAGAAGCCAATATTGCTCATGACAGTAGATACTACGGTAGAGTGACGCAACAAACCTCTTTCATTTAAATATTTACCAATAATAAACATAATCTGATCGCCATCCACAATATTACCTAACTCATCTACTGCGATTAAACGATCACCGTCTCCGTCAAATGCTAAACCAATATCTGCACCTTTTTCTATTACTAATGCCTGTAATTTTTCTGGGTGAGTTGAACCAAAACCATTATTAATGTTTAAACCATTTGGTGAAGAACCAATTGTCGAGATATCTGCTTCTAAATCAGCAAACAAATGAGAAGCTAAACTTGAAGTAGCACCATGCGCACAATCCAGCGCGATATGTATTCCATCAAATTCATTATCAATTGTCTCTTTCAAATAGTGGATATACTTTTGTCCACCTTCAAAATAATCATTGATTTGACCAACATGTCCTCCAATCGGACGTGGAAGGTTATCTTCTTCCTGGTCCAATAATGCTTCGATCTCTGCTTCTTGTTCATCCGACAATTTAAAACCATCTGATCCAAAAAACTTGATTCCATTGTCTTCAACAGGATTGTGAGAGGCTGAAATCATTACTCCAGCTTTTGCGTCCATCGCTTTTGACAAGAATGCTACGCCGGGAGTTGAAATAACTCCTAATCTCATTACTTCAGCACCAATTGAAAGCAAACCAGCTGCAAGGGCTCCTTCTAACATATTTCCAGATATACGTGTATCTCGCCCAATTAATACTTTAGGATTCTGTGCTTCTTTTGTTAATACATAACCACCATAACGTCCTAATTTAAAAGCTAATTCTGGTGTCAAGTCTTGGTTGGCTACTCCACGTACACCATCAGTACCAAAATATTTTCCCATTTAATATTCTCTCCTTTATTCATTTCCTGTAAGTTCTACGAGTATAGTTGCTTCGTTTATTGCTGGCTCAATTTCGACATTTTCTAATATTTCCTCGGAAATATTGTTATTAATCGGCAATGTGTACTCCCCTGGTGATTGGTTGTCCAACACAACGGAAATAGGTAAGTTCTCTGCAGTTAATCCTTCAATATCGGAAGGAAATCCTCTAACTGTCACACTAGTTGTCCCGGAAGATGGAGTAACAAATGATGTAGCTCCATCTTCCGGCTGTCCTTCAATTGTAATTGGAACATTCTCTACAACTCGTTCTTCTGCCTGTTCTACTTCAATTACTGCATTTACGGTTGCAGGTTCTACTTTTCTCACTTCTTGAGGAATATTTAACTCTACCTCATAAGTGCCGCTTTCGGTGATTTCACTCAGATCAATAGCGTTGGTCTGTATTTGCTCCAGTCCTTCCAGGTAAGATTCAGCTGCAAAAACAGTGGCCTCTTCTGTTTCTAAATCCATTGATGTTATTCTTAAACCTTCTGCCAGCTCAGTGGTTGTTTCTAGTGAAATCGGCACAGTCTTATTCGGATTCTTCACATCTACTGTAATATCAGTAGTTGGCGGATCAATTCGTACACTTAACTCATTCCCTTGATTATCATAAACTTTCACAGGAACATTATCTTCAGTAAATGATTCATCAACACCGTTTACATCAATAAATGCTTTGACGATTGCAATCCGGTCAACAATACTTCTTGAACTTGTTACCGTAACTGTTTGCGGATCTGCATACACATTTCCGACTTCATATCCAGCTGCAATCTGATCTCGATTAATGATATCAATCGTAAGTGAATATTCTTCACTGGCCCGTTCTTCGATGGATACTTCTACTTCTTGCGGCTCTATATAAACATTGCTAAGTTGATTTGATATCCCGGAAACTTGAAGAGGAACAACATGGGTACCTGGCCCTAGTCCTTCTAAGTCGACAAATACTTCGAAATTTCGTTGTGTGTATGTTGATGCAACTAAGCTGACAGATCCTTGTAATGTTACTTTGGCTGTCTCCGGTACACCACTCACTACATATTTTTCCTGGTCAATTTGAAGATTTACAGGCATGTCTTCCAATGTACGTGTTTCATTGGTTGTTCCAAATATATTGCCGAATCCATCATCTTCTTCTGAGACATTCTGGTCAAAGGCAACAACAACAAATAGTAATACGGAAAGTGCTAAAGCGACAATTCGTATGACCCATGGTTTCTCCAACCATTTATTCATCATTTTTCTTCCCCCTCCAGCTCCAACCTATTGTTGCAGAGGACTTGAATTTCGTCACTAGTTCTTTTTCTAACATCTCCGATAACTTCTCAACTGTTATATTCCGATGCAGCTCACCATTTTTTGTGCATGAAATGTTCCCTGTTTCTTCCGATACGGTGATTGTAATGGAATCTGTTACTTCACTTATGCCCAGAGCTGCTCTGTGTCGCGTACCAAGTTCCTTTGAAATAAAAGGGCTTTCTGATAACGGTAAGTAACATGCAGCTGCCACAATCTCATCTTTATTAATAATAACAGCACCATCATGAAGAGGTGTATTCGGTATGAAGATATTTGTTAATAACTGATTGGTTAATTTTCCGTTAATCGGTATACCCGTTGATATATAATCACCCATTGCTGTTTCGCGTTCAATTGTAATTAGCGCTCCTATCCTTCTTTTTGCCATATAATTACAAGAGTCTGCAATCGCCTTTATTGATTGACTAAATACCTCATCTTCTGACTTTGAATTACGAGAAAAGAAGCTTCCTCTTCCTAATTGCTCCAATGCTCTTCTCAGTTCTGGCTGAAATAATATAATAATTCCTAACGGTCCCCACATTATTACTTGCCACATTAAGATTCGAACTGTTGCTAAGTCAAACAGAACACTTATCAGATAGACAGATATTACGACAAAGATGCCTTTTAATAACTGAATTGCCTTCGTTCCCCTGATTAGCATAAGAAGCTTGTAAAGGATATACCAAACTATTCCTATGTCAACAACGATCTTTAATACATTGAGAAAAGACCACTCCCAATTAAACATGCAAACACAACCTTATGTCCATCCGAATCCTCTTCCTATCTAAATTTTTCGTTAACCTCATTATAGCATAAAACAGAGGGTATCTTTAGTGCGAGCATATGATAACATGAAATTTTATAAATAAATTATTATTCCTTGCGTGTAAAAAAAAAGCGATCTTTTATCACTTAAAAAAGATCACTTTTCCAAACCAAATACTTCCTGTGTTAAACCTTTTATTTTATACCAAAGCCAGCCAAACATCTGGTCAACTTGTTTTATATCACCCGCTACATTTCCTGCAGAAGCAGTCAGATTTTCTCCATTTATAATTACTACATCCCCTTGTACCTCTCCATCGATTTTAATATTCCCATTTTTTATTTCAAGATCCTCTGTTATTATGACACCCTCCGGAACAATGACGGTATCATTCTCTACAACCAGATTCATTCCTTTAGGATAGCTCAACTGATCCTCTTGGTTCCATACTGATACCAGGCTTCCAGACATTAACAGAAAGAAGATAGCAGCAGCTGTAACTAAAGGGTGAATTCGCACCCATCGTCGAACAGTCGATCTTCTCTTTTCCTTCGGTAATTTTGCCATGATATTTTTAGTGAAGTCTGCAGATGGCTGCAAGTCTACATTAGTGGTAACTAATGCTACAGTCCGCTTCAATTCCCTAAAGTGTATTTGACAAGCTTCACATGATCTCAAATGGGAGCGTAATGTTTGTTCTTCATCTTTCGTAATATCACCATCTAAATATTGATGCATTAATTCAGTAACTTCTCTATTACAATTCATCTTACTCACACTCCTTTACACATGTCGAAGCTTCTTCCTTAAAGCTTCTCTCCCTCTATGGATTCTGGTTTTTACGGTGCCAACGGGTATCTCTAATATCTCACTGATTTCTTTAAGAGAGAGTTCATCAATAAATCTTAATGCAATAATACTTCGATATTTAGTTGGCAACTCACTTATTTCTTTTTGTATATAGCTTTGAGTTTCCAGGCTCTCTACTTCATCTTCTGGAAGTCTTCCATCATCAGGGATCTGTGCATATAAGTTTAATCCATCTGCTCCTTGTATCTCAGCGTCAAGATAATAATCAGGTTTCTTCTTTCTCATCCGGTCTATCGCTAGATTTGTCGCTATTCTGTATAACCATGTCGAAAACTTCCTGTTTTCATCATAGGATTGGATATTGATATAAGCGCGAATAAATGCTTCCTGAGCTATATCTTCAGCTTCATGCTTATTTCCAACCATACGAAAACAAATCGCAAACACTTTGCCTTGAAAGTATTCTACAATATCTTCGAATGCCGACTGATCTCCTTTTTTAACAAGTTTTATACTCTTTGCTATCTTTTTCTCGTTCATCTTATTACCTCCGCCAAACTTGCGGTTACCTATTGTACGAAAAACCACAACATTAGGTTTCATTTTTTTATAAATTTTTTTTAGAAAATGGCAATAAGCCTATTATAACAAGAAAACTGATTTTTTTGTCTATCATTTGAAAAAATTTCAAATAATTCTTTCATTAAAAAAAGGGGAAAAGTTGTACGATTGTATTCCTGAGATTTCTTTTGTTAAAATAATTAATATTGAACTATCATAGGGGGAATGAAACAAGATGAAAATAACTTCTATTGAGCCGACACCTAGTCCATATTCAATGAAAATCAATGTAGATGAGAAATTACCGGATAATCAAACAGAAAATTACAAGATTAGTGATGAGTTAGATAATGCACCATTATATATTAAGGAATTATTTCAAATCAATGGTGTAAAAGGAATTTACCGAGTTATTGATTTTATTGCATTAGAAAGAAATCCTAAGGTGGCATGGGAAGAGATCTTACCGCAAGTTACAGAAATAATCGGTTCGAGTGATTCATTAGATGCTTCTTTTACCAAGAATCCAGATTCCTTAGATGATTCATTTGGAGAAATAAAAGTCTATATTCAAATGTTTCGCTTCATTCCCATGCAAATAAAACTTATCGAGGACGAGGAAGAGAGACGATTTGGTCTACCACCACGGTTCACAGAAGCAGCTTTAAATGCCTCATCTGCTACTGAGAATATGTTGGATGAACGAAAATGGGTAGAAAAATCGCCTCGTTATGGAGATATCGACAGTATCGGTCAGGACATTACAGAGGAATTGTCAGCAAGTTACGATGAAGAACGCCTCCAGGAACTGGTCAACTTTGCTTTAAATGATACCCATCTGGAACAACATAGTCCTTATCAAAAAGTGACGCTTGATATGCTGGACAATCCTGACTGGAAAGATCGTTATGCAGCACTTGACCGGATGTCCCCGATAATTGAAAACTTGGATATCCTAAATAAAGCCTTAGATGATGAGAAAGCATCAATCAGAAGGCTTGCCACTGCTTATTTAGGAATGATTGAAGAGGAAGAGGTGCTTCCTCTATTATATAAAGCGCTAAAAGATAAAGCAGTTAATGTCAGAAGAACAGCTGGTGACTGTTTATCAGATCTTGGTTTTAAACAAGCTATGCCTGAAATGATACAATCACTTTCCGATCAGAATCGCCTTGTACGCTGGAGAGCTGCTATGTTTTTATATGAATTAGGAGATGAGAGTGCAATACCAGCATTACAGAAAGCAGCAGATGACACTGAGTTTGAAGTAAGAATGCAAGTAAAAATGGCCTTAGCCCGCATTGAAGGTGGGGAAGAAGCCAAAGGCTCGATATGGCATCAAATGACAAAAGCATCCAAAAAGTAAGATTTCTCTGCATGAAAAATGCCCAGATCCGACTCTCAATGATGGATTTGGG
>NZ_ML762447.1:43430-60060 GCF_009498735.1 Gracilibacillus oryzae | reverse complement strand
AATGAAGAATAAGAGGAGTTTAAACATCAGCGGAGTGCATGGAGTAGCACGCAATGAAGAATAAAAGTAGTTTAAACATCACCGGAATGCGTGAAGTCCTACGCAATGAGATAAAAGCAAAGTCATCAAATGAAAGGGGTGGTACTTCACCTTTTTCCAACAAGGAATCCTACTTGGTCAAAAGAAGGAGCACCCAACCCAACCTAACCGAACCGAACCGAACCGAACCGAACCGAACCCAACCCAACCCAACCCTGCCTTCCTCACAAATAAAACGCTTACCATCATAACTGCCGAACGAAAATTATAATTCTCACTTGAAACAAGATCTTTTTTTCAGTACAATCTTAAGGATGAACATTTGAGAAAAAGGATCACCAAGCCAGAACAATTCAAAACAAAAAAAGGAGAGATCATTTGATGAGCAAAGTATTTGTGCTAGATCATCCGCTTATTCAGCATAAAATCACGTACATACGGAACAAAAACACAGGAACAAAGGAATTTCGTGCATTAGTTGATGAAGTATCTGCTTTAATGGCATTTGAAATAACGAGAGATTTACCTTTAGAAGAAACAACGATTGAAACACCAGTAATGGAAGCTAAGTCAAAAGTGCTTAGCGGGAAAAAAATCGGCCTTGTGCCAATTCTGAGAGCTGGCCTTGGAATGGTTGACGGAATGCTTCGCTTAATTCCTGCAGCAAAAGTAGGACATGTTGGACTTTACCGTGATCCGGAGACATTGACACCAGTAGAATATTATATCAAGCTTCCATCAGACATTGAAGAGCGCGAACTTATCGTGATCGATCCAATGCTTGCAACAGGCGGTTCAGCAAATGATGCGATCCACTCACTGAAAAAACGCGGTGCGACAAACATCAAGTTAATGTGTCTGATCGCAGCCCCTGAAGGTGTCGAAATGATTCAGGAAGAACACCCTGATGTGGATATCTACTTAGCAGCATTAGATGAGAAACTAAATGAAAAAGGCTACATCGAACCAGGTTTAGGAGATGCCGGAGACCGCTTATTTGGAACAAAATAAATCTAAGGGGAGTATGAAGATGTCAGAACCAATTAAAGTGATGACGATTTTTGGGACAAGACCTGAAGCAATCAAAATGGCGCCACTTGTACTTGAATTAAAAAAACGCCCGGAAGAGTTCGAAGCAATCGTGACAGTGACCGCACAACACCGCGAAATGCTCGATCAAGTGCTCGAGATTTTCAATATTACGCCAGATCATGACCTCAATATCATGAAAGCAAGACAAACACTTGCCCAAATTACAACAAGAGCTCTCGAAGGATTAGACCAGGTAATGCAAGAAACAAAACCAGATATTGTGCTTGTTCATGGTGACACAACAACAACATTCGCCGCATCACTTGCTGCCTACTATAATCAGATTGCAGTAGGCCATGTCGAAGCTGGCTTAAGAACATGGAATAAATATTCACCATATCCGGAAGAAATGAACCGCCAGTTAACTGGTGTAATGGCAGACTTGCATTTTGCGCCAACAACGAAATCAAGCCAGAACCTAACGAACGAAAATAAAGATCAAGAAACTATTTTTATTACTGGAAACACGGCAATTGACGCACTTTCCACAACTGTAGACGAAGATTACACACATCCAGTCTTAGATGAGGTTGGCGACAAACGACTCGTGCTTATGACAGCACACCGCCGTGAAAACCTTGGTCAGAACATGCAGCAGATGTTCCGTGCGATTAAGCGGCTTGTCGATGAACACAAAGATATCCATGTGGTGTATCCTGTTCACCTCAATCCAGTCGTACAGGAAACAGCGAACGACATTCTTGGCAATGATCCGCGCATCAGCCTGATTGAACCGCTGGCTGTCGTTGATTTCCATAATTTCGCATCACGTGCCCACCTGATCCTTACAGACTCAGGCGGTGTACAGGAAGAAGCACCATCACTTGGTGTACCTGTTCTTGTCCTCAGAGACACTACCGAACGCCCGGAAGGAATCGAGGCAGGTACATTAAAATTAGCAGGAACAGATGAAGATAACATCTTTACTCTCGCTCATGAGCTCCTGTCAGACGAGGAAGCCCACCGCAAGATGGCACGCGCATCGAATCCATACGGTGACGGCAAGGCCTCCGAACGCATAGCTGATGCGATCCGCTACTTTTTTAACAAAACAAATGAAAAACCAGCATCATTTTAAGTCCTGACTTGTTCAGGGCTTTTTTTTCTATCATAAATAACTTGCCACATGTACACACTATCGTTAAAGGAGTGTACCTACATGATTCTATTGCTATTAATGCTGATCTCCGCCTTCCAGGATCCTGTTTCTGTCATTATGGAGGTGGAAGGCGATCCACATCAAGTCGCAGAACAGATAGAAGCAGATCATCCTCGTGTCGAGATTCTGGCAGTATATGATACCATCTTTAACGGCATTGCGATAAAGGCGGAACCCCGGACACTGACCCAGATCGAAAAAACAGGTCTGGTTAAGCAGAACTATCCTGTCACTACATATCAGGCAACCAAAACCGAATCACTCAACCAAAGTGTGCCTTTTATTGTTCCTGAAGACACCCCATACACAGGTAAAGGCGTCAAAGTCGGGGTGATCGACACTGGCATTGACTACACCCATCCTGACCTGCAGAAAAACTATCAGGGCGGCTTCGATCTCGTCGATTTTGACAAAGACCCAATGGAGACAACCCCAGAGCAGGGAATTCCGACAACCCACGGCAGTCATGTAGCAGGCATTATCGCAGCAAATGGCAGGATGAAAGGAGTCGCACCAGACGCCCAAATCTTTGGCTACAGAGCACTAGGCCCAGGTGGCAGCGGATCAAGCGTACAAGTCATGGCAGCCATCGAACAAGCAGTCAAAGACGGAATGGACGTCCTCAACCTGTCCTTAGGCAACACGATTAACGGACCAGACTGGCCAACATCCGTCGCCGTCAACCGTGCCACAGAACAAGGCGTCACTGTCGTCATCGCAGGCGGCAACACAGGCCCCGACCCATGGACAATCGGATCACCAGCCACCGCCGAATCCGTTATTTCCGTAGGAGCCTCCACACCGCCAACAGAAGTGCCTTATTTATACGAACCCTTTTTTAGGAAAAAGATAGAGCTGTTACCACTGCAAGGGGCACCTGCATGGTCATTTGAGCGAGATCTGCAAGTAGCTCACAACGATACTGCACCAAAGGAACTAGCGGCGGATCACGTCCTTGTTGTCGACCGCGGAGAAACCCCATTTACCGAACTGGCAAAGGAAGCAGAAGCAAGAGGGGCAACGGCATTGCTGATCGCGAATAATGAAGACGGCATTTTCCAAGGGGCATTAGAGCAGGCTGTCAACATTCCGGTTGCAGCGATAACGAAAGAAGCAGGTGCCTGGCTAAAGCAGGAAAAGGGAGTACTTCTGCAAATGGAAACAAGCCAGGTTGTTGATACAATCGCGGATTTCAGTTCAAGAGGGCCGGTCACTGTGACATGGTCGATTAAGCCGGAAATCGTGGCACCTGGTGCGAATATTCTCAGCACAGTACCAGGAGGATATGCGAGTTATAACGGCACAAGTATGGCAGCACCGCATATTGCCGGGGTGGTGGCATTGATAAAGGAAGCACATCCTGACTGGACACCAGCCCAAATTAAAGCAGCATTACTTACAACTGCCGATCCGCTGGAAGGCTTCTTACCGACAGAGCAGGGAGCAGGGAAAGTAGATTTGCAGGAAGTGCTGGCAACAGACACGATCATTTATCATTCGCTTTATAATATTGGCAGAAAAAATCCGGTTCTGGACCGAAGTGAACACACGATAGTTGTGGAGAATATTTCTGACCAGCCTAAGACTTATACGTTTGAGCAGCCTTATCAGCAGCAGGCGATCCGCTTTTATCTGCCAAAGTCGTTTACTCTAAAGCCATATGAAAAGAAAGAGATCACATTAGAGGCAACAGTCAAAAATCATCTGGCAGAAGAAGCGTTTATCCAAGGGTATCTGCTGTTAAATGATTATAAGCTTCCTTATCTCTGGCTGACAGAAAAAGCAGAGGCACCAATGGCAATGGGGCTGGAATTTTATTTTGAATTACTGGACGGGGATTATCATTACCAGCTTTATGTAGTAGAAGATGCAAGTGATGTAACGATTGATTTATACAAGCCGGATACGTATGAATTTGTTCAGACGATGGTGGAGCGGAAGGACGTGCCGAAAGGGGTGCTCAAAGGTGTATTGAATGGGAATGAATTGCCGGAAGCAGGTACCTATATTGCCAACATTTCCGTCAGCGCAGAGAGTGGCGAATCCTTCCAGTATCAGACGATGATTATGGTCGAAAAGTGACGAAACGGGAGATAGTTCGGGTTTCGAAGTAATTGTCACATTTTAGTCGAAATTGTCTGACAACGGATAAGTACTGATAGAAAAGGGATGAAAGCTCATCCTTTTTCTCTTGTCCGTATATTCTTATTTTTTGTTCCTAAAACCAATTGACAATAGATACAAGCCTATTGTATGCTAACCTAGTGTGGATGATAAGGTTTACAGGTGTGTGATCTAAATCACTGCATCGAAAATTGTCTTATGCTTGTACATAATAGTTTGCTCTTGTTTTTTTACCATAGGAGTGATCATGTGACTGCACCTGAACGACAGAAAGCTTATCAAGGTTTTGCTGTTTACAGCCGTATCGTTTCCCAGCTGGTTGGCGCGCCGCTTGTTGGTTTACTGATCGGCAGATGGCTTGATAGGCAATTCACCACAACACCACTTTTTTTAGTGATCGGACTACTTTTGGGGCTGGGAGCCGGTATTTATGGAACAATTCATTTAGTACGAGATCTTACGGGAGACGAATAATGATGGACCAATACAAAAAAATGATTACCCGTCAGCGTAAATGGATGTTCTACCTTCTTGCACTTTTTGTACTAGGCTGGGGATTCACACCATATCCTAGTATTTTCCTCGGACTCCTCCTAGGGACAACATTAAGTTTTTATAATCTGTGGGTAATGCAACGTAAAATTAACCGGTTTGGCGAAGCTGTTTCTGAAGGAAGAGGAGCATCAGGGATCGGAACATTTACGAGACTTGCAACCGCTGCATTGGCTGTTCTAATCGCCATGCGCTATGAAGAATATTTCCACTTTATTGCTGTAATTATGGGATTAATGACAACTTATGTTGTTATTATGATAGATTTTGCTTTATTTAATAACAAGACTGGCAAAGGGAAGTGAGGTGAAGCAATTGGATCACGAAGCACCACTGCTCAACGATCTGTTTGGCATTCCATGGCTTGATTTTAACTTATCAACGGTTCTGATGACATTTATTTCTTCTGTCATTGTATTTATCATTTGTGTGCTTGCAGCAAGAAATCTGCAAATGAAGCCTACCGGTTTTCAGAACTTTATGGACTGGATCATTGATTTTGTTAAAGGCATTATTGATGACACAATGGATTGGAAGACAGGAAAGGTATTTTTACCACTAGGTTTAACTTTATTAACTTACATCTTTATCAGTAATATCTTAGGTGTTATTACAATGGGGGTAGTCGGCTATACATTATGGTGGAAATCACCTACCTCAGATGCGGCGATCACATTAACTTTATCTACGATGGTGGTTGTACTGACGCATTATTATGGAATTAAGGTTAAAGGTTTTGGCGAATATGCAAAAGATTATGTCAGACCGGTACCATTCTTATTACCTTTCAAGATTATTGAAGAGTTCACCAATACTTTAACACTTGGTCTGCGTCTCTTCGGTAACATCTTTGCTGGGGAAATTCTATTAGGTCTTATTACAAAAATGGCGTTTGCCGCCATCCCGTTTACCTTAGTGTCAATCATTCCGATGATGGCATGGCAAGGGTTTAGTTTATTTATCGGGGGAATCCAGGCATTTATTTTCGTAATGTTAACAATGGTTTACATGTCTCATAAAGTGAGTTCAGACCATTAAAATAATTTATACTACTAATTTTTATACATTTTAAAGGAGGAAACAAAACATGGGAGCTTTAGCAGCTGCAATAGCAATTGGTTTAGCGGCACTTGGTGCTGGTTTAGGTAACGGTATGATCGTAAGTCGTACAGTAGAGGGGATTGCACGTCAACCAGAATTAAGAGGTGCCCTTCAAACAACAATGTTCATCGGGGTAGCACTAGTAGAGGCGATTCCTATTTTCGCCGTAGTTATCGCGTTTATGGTAATGGGTCAATAATTTTCTGTTCTATAAGTGTATGTTCAAAAGGAGGATAAAAATGACCGAGAAGTTCGAGGCGGCGAAGTTTTGAGTAGCGGAACGTATGCTTTTATACGTGAGCAACGGAAAACCAAGCCAACGAAGAAATTCGATGTGTCATTTTTACCGGACGTTTTGAACAACATCTAGAAGAATGGCGAAGTTCGTCTAAGACAATCTTCGCCATTCCTTTGTAAAGAAGGAAAGTGCAAGTGTCTCTTTAAGAAATATATAACCAGATTTCAATGTACTTAAACTAATTTTTTTCTGAAACGAAATGTGAGATTAAATAGATGAAAACTATTTTTGCAGGAAGGAGTGAACACTGTGCAACTATTCGCAAGTGAACTCGTCATTCAAGCAGCAATCGGCGGCTTCCGTGTGGGAGATATGCTATTCGCACTTGTCAGCTTTGCAGCATTACTATGGTTATTGAAGAAATACGCGTGGGGTCCATTAATGAGCAAAATGGAAGAGCGTGAGAACTATATTGCAAACGAAATTGATACAGCGGAGAGAAATCGTGCAGAAGCTGAGAAAGCAGCAAAAGAAGCGAACGATCAATTAAAATCTACACGCGTAGAAGCGCAAAAAATCATTGAAGATGCGAAAAAAGCAGGTCAGCAGCAGGAACACGCTATTATCCAGGCAGCAGAAGATGCAGCTGCCCGTCTGAAAAAATCTGCTGAGGAAGATATCGCACGCGAGAAAGAAAAAGCAATCGATGCATTACAGGCACAAGTGGCAACACTGTCTGTACAAATTGCTACGAAAGTTATTGAGAAAGAAATCAATGCTAAGGATCAGGAACAGTTGATCAGTGACTACATCAAAGAGGTAGGAGAAGAGCGATGAGTAAAGCAAATGTAGCCAAACGTTATGCAGAAGCTCTTTTTCAGATCGGTGTAGAAAAGCAGACATTAGATTTTCTTGAAACAGAATTAGCAACAGTGAAGGAAGTTTTTCAGACTAACGAGCGTTTTCTTACTTTTCTTCAACATCCAAAAGTTGATGCTTCTAAAAAGAAACAGTTACTAAATGAAGCGTTCGCAGGCTTTTCGAAGGATGTATTACATACACTTTCGTTACTTGTTGACCGCCATAAAGAAACAATCGTTCCGCAAGTAGTGGATCATTTCGTCGCACTTGCTAATGATGCAAGTGGAACAAAACGCGCAACAGTATACTCTGCCCGCCCTTTAACGGAGCAGGAGCAAGAGGAAATTCAAACAACTTTTACAAAAAAGTTAAATGTTAAAGCATTGAATATAACGAATCAAGTCGATCCGAATGTAATCGGCGGAGTAAAAATCAGAATCGGTAATACCGTTTATGATGGCACGGTTAAGGGTAAGCTTGATCGCTTAGAACGTAAAATAAAAGCAGTAAATTAATGACGATAGGGGTGAATTGGCATGAGCATTAAAGCTGAAGAAATCAGTGCACTGATTAAGCAGCAAATTGAAAGCTATGAATCAGACATCGAAGTAAGTGATGTTGGTACAGTTATCGAAATCGGTGACGGTATTGCACGTGCCCATGGGCTGGATAACGTCATGTCTGGTGAGCTTGTAGAATTTTCAAATGGTGTCATGGGTATGGCACAAAACTTGGAAGAGTCCAATGTCGGGATTGTAATCCTTGGACCATATACAGGAATTCGTGAAGGTGATGAAGTTCGTCGTACTGGTCGTATCATGGAAGTGCCAGTAGGTGAGGAGCTAATCGGCCGAGTTGTGAATCCATTAGGACAGCCAGTTGATGGGAAAGGTCCGATCGAAACAACAAAAGCACGTCCAATTGAATCACCAGCACCAGGTGTAATGGACCGTAAATCAGTAGATGAGCCATTACAGACAGGTATTAAAGCGATTGACGCACTTGTGCCAATCGGTCGTGGTCAGCGTGAGTTGATTATCGGAGACCGTCAAACAGGGAAAACAACTGTTGCAATCGATACAATCTTAAATCAGGCAGATCAGAACATGATTTGTATCTATGTTGCAATCGGTCAAAAGGACTCAACCGTACGTGGTACAGTAGAAGTTCTTCGTAAATACGGTGCATTAGATTATACAATCGTTGTATCTGCCGGAGCGAGTGAGCCTGCACCACTTCAATACCTTGCACCATATGCAGGGGTATCAATGGGTGAAGAGTTCATGTACAATGGCAAGCACGTACTAGTTGTATATGATGATTTATCAAAACAAGCGAACGCATATCGTGAGCTTTCACTATTATTACGTCGTCCTCCAGGTCGTGAGGCATTCCCAGGGGATGTATTCTATTTACACTCCCGTTTACTAGAGCGTGCAGCAAAGCTTAGTGATGCAAAGGGTGGAGGTTCATTAACAGCACTTCCTTTCGTTGAAACACAAGCTGGTGATATTTCTGCATATATTCCAACAAACGTAATTTCCATCACAGATGGTCAGATCTTCTTACAGTCTGATTTATTCTTCTCAGGTGTACGTCCAGCGATTAACGCTGGTTTATCAGTATCCCGTGTTGGGGGATCTGCACAAATTAAAGCAATGAAAAAAGTTGCCGGTACGCTTCGTCTTGACTTAGCGTCTTTCCGTGAGCTTGAATCATTCGCTCAATTCGGTTCAGATCTTGATAAAGCAACACAGGCGAAACTAAACCGTGGTGCCCGTACTGTAGAAGTACTAAAGCAAGGACTGCACAAACCGCTTGTTGTTGAAAAACAAGTAATGATCATTTTTGCCTTAACTAAAGGTCTTTTAGATGACATTCCTGTTGAAGATATCACTCGTTTTGAAGAAGAATTCTTAAACTGGATGGATCAGAATAAGAATGATATCTTAAACACAATTAAAGAAACTGGTGCTTTAGCTGACGAAGGCGAAATGAAAGCAGCAGTGGAAGAATTCAAAAAACAATTCGTCATTTCTCAATAATAGATGAACGATCGTCAAAACTAAGCCTTTACGGTGAAGTGGATAAAATGCAGGCAAACTATTTTTCTTAAATAATTTGTCTGCGGGAAAGAAAGGGCGGTGAAACGAAAGTGGCATCACTTAGAGATATAAAGACACGAATTACTTCTACTCAAAAGACAAAGCAGATTACGAAAGCCATGCACATGGTTTCGGCAGCAAAGCTAAGCAAAGCAGAAGAGTTTGCAAAATCTTTTGATCCTTACAGTAATAAAATTAAGGAAGTAGTGGCGAGCATCGCAGGCAGCGGCCAGGATGCAGAACACCCAATGCTTCAATCACGTGAAGTGAAGAAGACTGCTTACTTTGTTATTACTTCGGACAGAGGTCTTGCTGGTGCTTTTAACAGTGGAGTACTTCGTGAAGTTTATCGCACGATTCAAAACAGACATAAGTCTCAAGATGAATATACCGTAATTGCTGTCGGCAGAATGGGACGCGACTTTTTCAAAAAGCGCGGCATCCCTGTTCTGAAAGAAATTACCGGATTGTCTGACCAGCCGAATTTCTCTGATATTAAGGAACTGACAGCCGAAACGGTTGACTTGTTTATTGATGGAGAAATCGATGAACTGGTGATTTTCTACAATCACTTTGTCAGCGCGATTTCACAGCAGGTTACATCAAATAAATTATTACCACTTACAGATTTATCTGAGAATACCAGTGGGAATTCAAGTATGTATGAATATGAGCCGAACCAGCAAGAAATTTTAAATGTATTACTGCCTCAATATGCGGAAAGTTTAATTTTCGGTGCACTGCTTGATAGTAAAGCAAGTGAACATGCTGCCCGTATGACTGCAATGAAAAATGCAACTGATAATGCAGATGAGCTTATCGGTGACTTGTCGTTACAGTATAACCGTGCAAGACAGGCTGCCATTACGCAGGAAATCACAGAGATTGTCAGTGGTGCAGCGGCATTAGAATAAACCAACAAAAGTACGGAATGGAAATAGAAAGTTAGGAGGGAAATCGATGGCAAAAGGACACGTTATTCAAATTATGGGACCAGTTGTTGACGTTAAATTCGAAGACGGACATCTTCCTGAAATTTACAACGCGTTAAAAGTGCAGTATGACGCTGAAAGTGGAGGAGAAGAACTAACACTTGAAGTTGCCCTTCACTTAGGTGATGATTCTGTACGTACAATTGCAATGTCATCTACAGAAGGTGTAAAGCGTGGTGCGGAAGTACTTGATACAAATGCGCCAATCTCAGTACCAGTAGGGGACGTAACACTTGGTCGTGTATTTAACGTATTAGGTGAAAAAATTGACCTTGATGAAGAGTTAGAGGCAGGTATCCGCCGTGACCCGATTCACCGTCAATCACCGAAGTTTGAAGACTTAGCAACAGAAACTGAAATTTTAGAAACAGGTATTAAAGTAGTAGACTTACTTGCACCATATATCAAAGGTGGTAAGATCGGTTTATTTGGAGGTGCCGGTGTAGGGAAAACGGTACTTATCCAGGAATTGATCAACAACATCGCCCAGGAGCATGGTGGTATCTCGGTATTCGCAGGGGTAGGGGAGCGTACTCGTGAAGGGAACGACCTTTACTATGAAATGAAAGACTCTGGCGTTATTTCAAAAACAGCGATGGTATTCGGTCAGATGAACGAGCCGCCAGGAGCACGTATGCGTGTAGCACTTACTGGTCTTACAATGGCAGAATATTTCCGTGATGAAAAAGGCGCAGACGTATTATTATTCATTGATAACATTTTCCGTTTCACGCAAGCAGGTTCTGAGGTATCGGCACTTCTTGGCCGTATGCCATCAGCCGTTGGTTACCAGCCGACACTTGCAACAGAGATGGGTCAGTTACAAGAGCGTATCACATCAACTAATAAAGGTTCTGTTACATCTATCCAGGCGATCTATGTACCAGCCGATGACTATACGGATCCGGCACCTGCAACAACTTTCGCTCACTTGGATGCAACAACAAACCTTGACCGTAAACTATCAGAGCAAGGTATCTACCCAGCCGTGGATCCACTTGCTTCAACTTCCCGTGCCCTTGACCCGGCAGTAGTTGGGGAAGAACACTATGAAATTGCTCGTGAAGTTCAGCGTACATTGCAAAAATATAAAGAGCTTCAGGATATTATCGCAATCTTAGGTATGGATGAGTTATCAGATGAGGATAAATTGACAGTTGCCCGTGCACGTCGTATCCAATTCTTCTTATCTCAGAACTTCCACGTTGCTGAGCAGTTTACAGGCCAGCCAGGTTCTTATGTACCAGTACAAGAAACAGTTCAAGGCTTTAAGTCAATCCTTGAAGGTAAATATGATGACCTTCCAGAAGATGCATTCCGTCTAGTCGGACGCAGTGAGGAAGTAGTAGAAAAAGCAAAACAAATGGCGTAAGTAGGGACAGGTTCCTCTTCCCATTTTAATCCAGCCTTTAGGAGGGGTTCTGTTGAATACACTAACAGTAAGTGTTGTTACTCCAGATGGCCCTGTTCTGGAAGATACATTTGAAATGGTTAGCTGTAAAGCAGAGAGTGGAGAGCTTGGTATCTTACCAGGACACATCCCGCTCGTTGCACCATTATCGATTAGTTCTGTACGCCTAAAAGGTCCTAACCCACAACGCAGTGCTGTAAGTGGAGGATTCTTAGAGGTGCGCCCTGACAAGGTAACGATCCTTGCTCAATCAGCAGAGCTGCCGGATGAAATCGATTTGGAGCGCGCTCGTGCTGCAAAAGAACGTGCAGAACGTCGCTTGCAAGCTAAACAAGACGAAATTGACTTCAGAAGGGCAGAGTATGCACTAAAACGTGCACTAAATCGAATCGAAGTCGTAGAAGAGAAGTAACAAAAAAAGAGGCTGCCTCACGAGTGAGAGCAGGCTCTTTTTTATGTGTTGCTGGAGACTTTGGATAGAACATGATTGTTGGATTATACTGCTTTCATTGAGCGGGGATTGATGGCAGAGCCTCTGTTAGGAATTGCTTAAGATTTCTGTTTTGAAAAGATAACCGGGAAAACGAGGGGAACACGGCCAGAGATTTCCCGTTAATATGGAGATAACCGGGAAAACAGCAGAAGCTCGCCCAAAGATTTCCGGTTAATATGGAGATAACCGGGAAAACAGCTGAAGCGCGGTCAAAGATTTCCCGTTAATATGGGGATAACCGGGAAAACAGCCGAAGCGCGGTCAAAGATTTCCCGTTAATATGGGGATAACCGGGAAAACAGCCGGAGCCTGGCCAGGGATTTCCGGTTAATATGGGGATAACCGGGAAAACAGCCGAAGCGCGGCCAAAGATTTCCGGTTAATATGGAGATAACCGGTAAAACAGCCGAAGCTCGGCCAAAGATTTCCGGTTAATATGGAGATAACCGGGAAAACAGCCGAAGCGCAGCCAAAGATTCCCGTTAAAAAGGAGATAACCGGGAAAACAGCCGAAGCCCGGCCAAAGATTTCCGGTTAATATGGAGATAACCGGTAAAACAGCCGAAGCTCGGCCAAAGATTTCCCGTTAATAGGGAGATAACCGGGAAAACAGCTGAAGCCTGCCCTACAATTCCCGGTTAATAAGAAATAACCACAAAACCCTCCAAGTCCCTGTCCAAGATTCCCACATAATACAAAAATAACTATGTTAATCTCAAAAAGGATGTTCACAGATTCCTTCTCTAACCCTGAATCAGCATACAAATCTCATTCCCACGCTCCCGCCTAGTCCCAGAGAGTCATAGAAAATTCCTTGAGCCATGTCATTTCACCTCAATAAATCTCTGCTGTATTGCCACACAAATGTACCCAATCCACTCTATAGAATGCTCACCCTTAAAATTATCCTCATCAAAACCAAAACTATTACCAAACTAAGCTCACCTCTTAACAAGTCCTCTCCATAAGTCCTCCCCATAAACCACCACATCTATTATCGATTTTTGTCCAATTTCCCGGGAAATAGCGAATATGGTCGGAATGATAAAATGCTGTTCATAAATATGTTATGATATGGGGAGAATTGCAATA
Organism: Gracilibacillus oryzae; assembly: GCF_009498735.1. Taxonomy (GTDB): domain Bacteria; phylum Bacillota; class Bacilli; order Bacillales; family Amphibacillaceae; genus Gracilibacillus; species Gracilibacillus oryzae. Next base: position 46,801 of record NZ_ML762447.1, on the reverse strand, counting down.
ATGAAATGAATGAGGGGTTTTTATGTTAGAACAGACACTTTTACAAGACAGTTTATTAGGGATGTTTTCACACGTATTTTTTATAGTAATTACATGGATGGTTCTGCAATCATTAAATTTTGATCAGCTCTTCCGGGGAAACAAGGTTTTTGAAGCACGAGTACTGATTATTTTTATTACCATTGCGATAGGATCAACTGTCAGCAATTTCTTCTTAGACTTCCTTTCATGGGCACAACAGCTTGTGTATATATTCTAGCAATCTAGTATTCTCTAAAATGTCGAACGATTGATTGTTTAAATACTTCATTTCCTGCTAACACTCTTTACTAAGTAAAAACAAAAAGGAGTGCTTGAAATGAAGTATTTTTTATCTGCAATTATATTATTCTCTGCTATTTTCTTATACAATGGGCCAATTTTTAGTAAGCAGGAGGACCAGTTAAATGAACTGAAAGATATGGTTGAGGTCACTGGCAGTAACGGGTTTGACCTGGAGAACTGGAGCATTATTATCCGGGAAAAAAGGCAAATATCCAATATTGATAGTTTCATATCAAAAGTTGAGGGGTATCTCTTTATAGAGTCAAGTAAAGAGGGTGTAAAAAAGTTTGTGGCAGACGGTCAGAATGGAAATGGAGTAAACGAACATATTGTAATTGTGGAGATTGGCAAAGAGCAATATCAAATTATTTATGAAATTTCGTCACCGGCTTTTACTAAAAAAGTACAAAATGACTATGCGGAAAAATTATCTCGAATTACTAATGAATTATTTACATCAAATGCTCAATATTTTACTTGTGTAGAAGCTGTGAGTAATGATAAGATTGATATTGTCTGCTTAATCAAAAATATTACAAAACAATTACAAATGACAACACATTCGAAATTAAAAGATACGAATTTTACTACATGGACAGGTCACACTCCCGAATGGGATCAAGTTATGGAGATTGACGACCAGGCTATCAATGCACAAATTGCCGTAAAAAACACAGAAGACAATCAAACAACTCTCATAATAGGAACACCTATCCTAGTTACTGAATACTAATAATAATGAATATGGTCTACAGAGGAGAATGAGCCTTGGAAAAAATCATCGTCCGTGGTGGAAGGCAACTAAATGGCACTGTGAAAGTGGAAGGTGCAAAAAATGCCGTTTTGCCTGTCATCGCAGCTAGTATAATTGCAAGTAAAGGAAAAAGCACAATACACGATGTACCTGCATTAGCAGATGTACACACAATCAATCAAGTTTTAACACATATGCACGTTGATGTTAATTATGAAAATAACACAGTTACCGTTGATGCCACAAATGATTTGCTGACAGAAGCTCCATTTGAATATGTTAGAAAAATGCGTGCATCAGTCCTAGTATTAGGACCATTACTGGCAAGATATGGTCATGCGAAAGTGGCATTGCCAGGAGGTTGTGCAATCGGTTCACGTCCCATTGATTTACACCTGAAAGGCTTTGAAGCGATGGGAGCAGAAGTACATGTAGGAAATGGCTTTGTGGAAGTGACGACAAACGGCAGATTAAGAGGGGCAAAAATTTATCTTGATATGCCAAGTGTTGGTGCTACGGAAAACATTATGATGGCAGCAGCATTAGCAAAAGGAAGAACAACAATAGAAAACGCAGCTAAGGAACCGGAAATAGTAGACTTAGCAAACTATCTAAATAAAATGGGTGCTCAAATTGTTGGAGCAGGTACAGAAACAATCAAGATCGACGGTGTGGACACATTGCATGGTGTCGAGCATACCATTATTCCAGACCGTATCGAAGCAGGAACTTTTATGGTAGCTGCAGCGATTACTGGCGGAAATGTCCTGATTGAAAATGCAGAAATTGACCATTTACGTTCACTCGTGTCGAAAATGGAAGAAATGGGTGTCCGTTTCATCGAGGAAGCGAATGGCGTTCGCGTCATCGGACCGAGAAGACTGAAAGCTACAGATATCAAAACATTGCCTCATCCAGGTTTCCCGACAGATATGCAATCCCAAATGATGGCTCTTATGTTAAGTGCAACAGGAACCAGTGTGATTACAGAAACTGTTTTTGAAAACCGTTTTATGCATGTGGAAGAGTTCCGCAGAATGAATGCTAAACTCAAAATAGAAGGCCGTAGCGTGATCGTAGAGGGCCCTGTAACATTACAGGGGGCAGAAGTAGCAGCGACCGATTTACGGGCAGGAGCAGCGCTTATTTTGGCTGGTTTGGTTGCTGAAGGATATACAAGGGTAACATCCTTGCATCATATTGACCGCGGCTATGTTAATATTACCGAAAAATTTGCAAACTTAGGCGCAGATATTGAAAGAGTAACGGATAAAGTAATCATAGAACCTATTATTTTAAATGAAGTAGAAGTACAATAAAAGAAAAACGAAGGATCAGCAGAGTGTTTGCTGGTCCTTTTTTCACTTTGGTTAAAGTAAGGAGTGAGTAGATGCATTGGAAAAAATACGTGCTGCTGTTACCGCCGTTTGTACTGATTGGCGTTCTGATGCTGACATATCTTCCGCCAGAGCAAACACCTTACACTATATTAGCAGTAGTAGCTTTTTGGCTATGTTATTATATGTGGGTTTTTATAGACAAAAAGCGAAACCGTCATAAGTAAGCAGGAACTCTCAAAGCAGCAGAATTATAAATCTAAACATCACACCCGCCTTCCCTCTTATGCTTAATGAAGAATAAACCACATGTAAACATCAACCCAGCCCTCCCGCCCAAGCAGAATGAAGAACAAACGCCATATAAACATTAAACCAGCGACACTCCCATCCTACCTAATCTACTAAAAAATATAACCTGTCCTATGTTCTAATCTTTCATCACCCGTAATATAGATAGATTAGATGGAATGAAAGATTAGAGGAGGCTATAAATGTCGAAAAAAAGAATGAACACAAGCAAAATCAATTGGAAACTGATCGTAATCATCGGCTCTTCGTCTCTGTTGATGATTATGTTTCTGATTCCAACCATTGTTGTCATCCCTTTTAAAGGGCATGAGACAACAGCCAGCTCTGTGGAAGTAAGTGCAACGGACCAGCCGGCAGCAGCTGAAACACAACCAATCACACTAGAATCACCATTCCATGTCAATGTATTGCGAACAGCGAGTGAGCAAGTGGAGAAAGTGCCGTTAGAAGATTATGTTATCCATGTTGTTGCATCAGAAATGCCGGCAGATTTTGAATTGGAAGCATTGAAAGCCCAGGCACTAGCAGCCAGAACCTACATAATACGCTATTTAATGGCAGAAAACACCAAGAAGTTAGCAGGAGGAGCAGATGTTACAGACACCGTTCAGCACCAGGTTTACAAAAACAATGATGAACTGCGC
>NZ_ML762447.1:23712-43420 GCF_009498735.1 Gracilibacillus oryzae | reverse complement strand
TCAGATTATCATTGGAAAATGGATAAAATCACCGAAGCAGTTGCCGCAACCCAGGGAGAAATTATTACGTACAACAAAGAACCAATTACACCAGCTTTCTTTTCAACAAGTAATGGGTACACAGAGAATTCAGAGGATTACTGGCAAAATGAATTGCCCTACTTAAAAATAGTAGAAAGTCCATGGGATGAAGAATTATCACCAAAGTTTCTTAATCAGATAATTTTGACAGCAAATGAAGTACAGCAGAAACTTGGTGTGAATTTATCGGCAAATGTGCAGGACTTCCAAATCACAAGAACTGACAGTAATCGGGTCGAAACAGCGACGATTGCCGGCACAGCATTCTCGGGAAGAGAGATCCGGGAGAAGTTAAACCTGCCATCCAATGATTTTACAATCACAAGAAAGAATGATCATTTTGTTTTCACAACGAAAGGGTATGGCCATGGTGTGGGAATGAGCCAGTATGGAGCAAATGGGATGGCATTAGAAGGCAAAAACTATCAGGATATTATTAGCTATTTTTATAAAGGAACAGCGATCGAAACATTGGAACAGGCTGCTCCGAAATTGCTCGTACAGTCAAACAGTTAGTATTTTTCAAAAAAAATTATTCTATGCATGTATATATTTTCCTCTATTTGATCACAATGGTTGCTGAGGTGATGAATAATGGAGGAAAACAAAAACGTTTCGAAAAAAGATTGGAAGCGTATCTTCAAGAAAAAATGGTTCTTTCCGGCACTATATTTAACTGTAGCTGCACTAATGATTTCTGGAGTGCTTTGGTATCAAAACGCAGCGAACCAGGCACCTGAGTTGGCAGAGGACATGAAAAATCAATTAGAAGAAAACCAATCAGGTCCTGATGCTAATAATGAAGAAGAGGCAGAGCCAGTTATCAATCAGCAGGAAGTATTACAAATGCCGGTAGCAGAAGATCTGCAAGCTGAAATTGTCACAAAGTTCTATGATTATAGTGCAGATGAAGAGACACAGCAGAAAGGTCTGATTTTACACCAGAATCGTTACAAGCAAAGTGACGGAATTGCGATCTCAACAGCTGATCAGCAGGCATTTGATGTCATGGCAGCACTTTCCGGAACTGTAACAGAGGTGAAACAAGATCCTTTACTCGGAAATGTTGTCAAAATGGAGCATGAAGATGGAATCACAACGTATTATGCAAGCCTTGGTGAACCATTAGTGGAGCAAGGTGCTGAATTATCGCAAGGTGACACATTAGGGACTGCAGGTCAGAATAACTTAGGTCAGGAAAATGGTATCCATGTTCATTTTGAAGTAAGAAAAGACGGTGTACCAGTCAACCCAGAATCTTTCATCAATAAACCGATTAATGAAATCAGTGCACCAGAAGCTACTGAGGAGTCAGATGAAGAAGATCCTGCAGCAGAGGACCGTGAAGAAGATACAACTGATGAAACGGAAACCGATGAAGATACAGGTGAATCAGAAGGTGAAGACGGCTCAGCAGATCAGGAAAACACAGAATCTTCCAGAGCAATGGAAAATGCATAAGTTTGAAAAAAGACAAGTTGGCGAACTTGTCTTTTTTTTTATCCCCAAAAAGCCAGCCATGTTAGTATTGATCCCAGCGCTAACCGTCTGTATACCCCTATGATCAAACTCTCATTTAATGGAAAGATGACCATTTCTGTCGATTGAACATACCATTTGACGAACGATTTTTCGATCAAAGCTATTGCAAAATTACTCGAATGTGAAATAATTGATAGATGTGAAAGGAGAAGAGAAATGAAGGATAGAAATAAATACGATGGGATGATTAAAAAATATTTAGAATCAAGTTACGAATTAGAGCTTCATCAGTTTATCACAATGGTCAGTTTAAATAACGATGAAGTAAGAGTATTAGAGCTTGTCAAAGAATTCTGCAAAAAATCGACATCGGACCTTGACCACAGACTCGCAATGGAATTATTTTATGTCAATGGATGTGTGAAAGAACTGCAATACTTTATAGAGAAGAATCGGACAAGCGATAATGTATTAAATCAGAAGTATGCTATATTCTATCAGGTTATGTTAGACATTCAGTTGAAAAAAAACAGATGGATAATTCAGGATCTTGTTCCTATTCTGCCAACTGATCAAGTCGAATTCAAGTGTTTAAAATACTTTATTAAATTCGAAATGGACCTGGAAGCAAACATTTATGATAGACTTGGCTATTACATAAATAAATTGCAACCACTGCTTCAGAAGATTGACAACCCTCTTTTAGCTTCATCATTCAACATTAGAACCCACATCTTGTTATTTATTTATTATTGGAAACGTAATGAATTAATTTTAGCAAGAAGAAATGCCTATATTGTTCTTCAACACCCCGATCACTTTAGACAAAAAGCACAACTGCATATCTATTTGGCGTTTAGCTACATCTATGAAGACTTTGAATCAGCAATCTATCATATTGATGAAGCCCGTACTATTGCAGGTAAGTTTCAACTGAAAAGTATAGAGAAGGTTATTTCAAACTATGCTTACCCATTTATTTGCGCACATTTCGGCAAAACAGAAGGTGTGGAAACAGATGACCCTGTTGAACGAGCACACCTCGAAATTGCACGCGGAAATCGAAAAGAAGCCAGACGGATATTAGAAAAAGTAACCGTTCCTACACCTTTCAGCAAATACTACCTTGGCCTAGTAACGAAAAAGCAGCAATATTTAATTCATTCCTACCATGACTTTATGGAAAAACAGGGAGATCACTTTTTTGCCAAACTGCCGTTGCAGGCCAGTGAAATGAATGGGATGTAAAGTAGTCATATACAAAGAATCCTGCTGTATTTACTTGTGAGAGTCAATCTTTTTCAGGAAATATGAAAACAGGGAGTAGAAAAAAAATATGAATATGAGAAAAAAGAATTACATATCGAAAAAAAGTTCTGATCCGGATTTTGGGGATGTAGGTTAATAAGGGGGACAGGGCCTAAAAACCCTGTTCTTCTCTCGTCTCTGTAAAATCTAGGTATAAATAAAAGTCTTAGCTAATACAATGGTACAAATCATGAACAAATTGTCTAAGGTGAGACTATCCATAATGAATGAACTTCAGTGATTTTGTCCATTCTTGTTCATACGTATCTGCCTAAATTTCATAATGATAACACTAACTTGTCTCTGTTCACACCTTGGACTGACAACACAGGGAGGCGAGTGTCATGCATGATTATATTAAGGAACGTACATTAAGAATTGGAAAACATATTGTGGAAACTAAGAAAACCGTCCGAGTGATAGCCAAAGAATTCGGTGTATCCAAAAGCACTGTACACAAAGACTTAACCGAGAGACTGCCGGAAATTCACCCTGAATTAGCCAATGAAGTCAAAGAAATTCTGAGCCACCATAAAGCGATCAGGCATCTGAGAGGCGGGGAAGCAACAAAAATGAAATATCAGCTTAATGGGAAAAATGAACCGCCGCAATCCGAAAACACTGATCAATTATTACTAAAATAATATCCTTGATCCTCTCCTATTACATAACTCCAGCAATCAAAAACATAACCTTGCCGCAATCTGACGAATTCCAACACAATAAAAGTAAATTTCTTTCCTTTTTTCTACAAAATTAGTAACTAAATATTTTTATTTGTGCTATTATATATTATTAGAGGCATTGTGTTCTACTATAAAAAATACATGACTTTTGACATATACAGTACGGATACGAAGCAATTAGAAGTAGGGAGGATCATAAATAACATGTTATCAAGGGATATTGGTATTGATTTAGGTACAGCGAATGTACTTATCCATGTAAAAGGAAAAGGTATCGTACTAGATGAACCATCAGTAGTTGCCATGGACCGTAATACTGGCAAAGTTCTTGAAGTAGGCGAAGCGGCAAGAAGGATGGTTGGTCGTACACCAGGAAATATAGAAGCAATTCGCCCGTTAAAAGATGGAGTCATTGCTGATTTTGATGTAACTGAGGCGATGTTAAAATATTTTATTAATAAAATAAATGTAAAAGGCTTTTTATCAAAACCAAGGATGTTAATCTGCTGCCCGACAAACATTACCAAAGTAGAACAAAAGGCAATTCGGGAAGCTGCGGAAAAATCCGGCGGTAAGAAAGTATACCTGGAAGAAGAGCCGAAAATTGCGGCAATTGGTGCAGGAATGGATATTTTCCAGCCAAGCGGTAACATGGTCGTTGATATTGGCGGTGGAACAACAGATATCGCCGTATTATCAATGGGGGACATTGTAACAGCACAGTCTGTTAAAATGGCCGGTGATAAATTTGATGCGGAAATTCTTCAGTATGTGAAGAAAAAATATAAATTGCTGATCGGTGAACGAACTTCCGAAGATATCAAAATCAATGTGGCAACAGTTTTCGAAGGTGCCCGAAACGAAGAAATTGATATTCGCGGACGTGATATGGTAAGTGGCTTGCCAAGAACCATCACCATCCATTCAGCGGAAGTGGAAGAAGCTTTAAGAGAATCGATTGCACTTATCGTCCAGAGTGCAAAAGCAGTGCTTGAAAGAACTCCACCGGAATTGTCAGCAGATATTATTGACAGAGGTGTTATCTTAACAGGCGGCGGTGCACTATTGAATGGACTTGATCAATTGCTTGCAGAAGAATTGAAAGTACCAGTACTTTTGGCAGAAGAGCCAATGAGTTGTGTGGCAAAAGGAACTGGCATTATGCTTGACAATATCGATAAATTAGAAAAATCCATTGTATAATTTGTACATAGACTGAACTATTTTCATATTAAGAGGTGTTTCAATAATGTTAAGAGGTTTCTATACAGCAACGAATGGAATGCTTGCACAGCAGCGCAGACAAGAAGTTTTATCAAACAATATGACAAATGCACTTACACCCGGGTATAAACAGGATCGCACATCATTACGTGCCTTCCCTGAAATGTTAATTCACCGCATGGAAAACCAGCATACACCTGTCAGCACCCAGAGCCAAGTCAGAACAATGACAGAAATTGGGGCAATTAATACAGGAGTTTATGTCCAGGAAGCCATTCCGGATTTTGCTCAGGGAACTCTCCAGGAAACAGAGATGACAACAGATTTCGCCTTGGTACAAGGAGAAACACCTGATGAAAATGGTTCGATCTTTTTCACTGTTCAAAATGGTGAAGGAGAAGTGCGTTACACCAGAAACGGTAATTTCACAGTGGACGGGCAAGGTAACTTAACCACAAATCAAGGGTATTATGTGTTAGATGCTGACGGTGGCATTATTAATACAGATGGCCTGGAATTTAACCTGACTCCAGAAGGATTGCTTGAATTAGATGGTGCACAAATTCCTTTAGGGATTGCCTACAGCAATGATGCCAATCAACTAAGCAAAAATGGGGAAGATCTTTTTGAATTAGCGGAAGGTGCCGATCCTTTAGCAGATGCAAGGGCAACAGCAGGCTTACAGTTTAATGTCCAGCAAGGGTATTTGGAGAATTCCAATGTGGATACTGCCCAGACCATGACGGCAATGATGGAAGCATACCGAGCATTTGAAGCAAACCAGAAAGTAGTCCAGGCTTATGACCGAAGCTTAGATAAAGCAGTAAATGAAATTGGCAGGTTACGTTAATGGGAGGGGTAATTAGCGAATGAGCAGAATGTCTTTTCAAGCATCAGTTACCATGACACAATTACAGAAAAAGATCGACACGATTGGAAATAACATTGCGAACCTTAATACACATGGTTATAAGAATCGCGAAGTAAATTTCTCCTCATTATTAACACAGCAAATCGATGCAGAAGAAATAAATAACCAGCGACTGACACCTGATGGCATTCGTGTCGGATCAGGAGCAAGAATAGGCCATACTAATATTAATCTGAAACAAGGCACAATCCAGACAACAGACAGAGCGTTAGATGTGGCATTGCTTGACGCCAATCAGCTTTTTCAAGTCAGTGTAATGGAAAATGGAAACCAGGAAACAAGATATACAAGAGCCGGGAATTTCTACTTGAGCCCGACCGAAGCTGGTGATCAGCTGATGCTTGTAACAGGTGACGGCAATCCAGTACTCGGCAACAATGGCCCGATTCTTCTGGCAGATGGTGCAGAGGATATCAAGATCAATCAAAATGGTCAGATTGAAGTAACTCGTAATGGAAATCAGCAAGTCGAAGGACAGCTGACAATCGTGGAAGCAGTTCGTCCAAGACTGCTGGAAGCTTCAGGCAACAGTCTTTTCCGTTTATCTGCTGAATCGCTTGAAAATTATGAGGAAGCGGAAATTATTCAGGAAGTTGCCCAACAAGAGGTTAATGTTAAAAGTGGTGCATTAGAAACATCAAATGTCAACTTATCGGAACAGATGTCAGAGTTGATCGAAACGCAACGAGCATACCAATTCAATGCAAAAAGCATGATCAAATGCGTGGGCTGATTAATCAGCTGCGCTAGTTATTAAGTAAGGAGCCATTTCTCATGTCTAATGAAAATAAATCAGAACAACCAAAAAGAGCCCAAGTAAACAAGCGTACAGAGAGGCGGAAAGAAAGAAGAAGCAGACGCCGCGACAGACGCCGTGAACGCAGTCAGAGCAAACAGTATGTAGGCCGCTTGATTCCTGTATGGTTAAAGCTATTAATCATTATTGTCCTAAGTTTATTTGCGCTTTTCATTGGTCTCATTATAGGATTTAGTATAATTGGAGATGGTCAACCATTAGATGTTCTCCGTTTCGAAACATGGGAGCATATAATCGATTTTGTTCGAATTGAAGAGTAAGTAAGGATAAGCCCAGCATGTGGATGCTGGGTTTTTTTATATTAAGTAAGGCTTGCGGGGAAGGATTTCTTCTTTAATTTTATAATAACGGGAAATCACCATGGACTGAAGGAGGCATTTCCTGTTAATCGGCTTTTTAACGGGAAATCCTCATGTCCCAAAAGAGTGTTTTCCCGTTAATCGGCATAATAACGGGAAATCCTCACGCCCGAAGGAGCAGATTTCCCGTTAATCCGCCTAATAACCGGAAATCCCCACTCTCCAAGGAGCAGATTTCCCGTTAATCGGCATAATAACGGGAAATCCTCACGCTCCAAAGGAGAGATTTCCCGTTAATCGGCATAATAACCGGAAATCCCCCCGCCCGAAGGAGCAGATTTCCCTCCTAATCCGCATTCTAACCCAAAATCCCCCCGCTCCAACTTAAAAAATGTTATCTCTCCACACCAAAAACGCCTCAACTCACAAACGATTTCCTCAAAACGTCAATCTCCTGCTCCATCTCTTCTGTTTCGCCTAGTTGTTCATCCAATGCTGTTTTCATTTCAATTATCTGCTGGTTTGTTTTTTCTGAATTAATGGAAAGCTGCTCCATTGTTGTGTTAATATCGGTGCTTGAGCCAGCAATGGACTGGGTTTGTTGATTGATTTGTTCGGTATGTTGAATGTTGCCGACTATATTATCGACCATCTTGGTAAATCCATCATTCAATGATAAAATTTGTCCTGCTTCTTTATGTATATGTTCAGCCCGTGTTTCTGTCTGTGATGCGATTTCTTCGGCATCTGCCATGATGCGCTCAACGGTGCCATCAATCTGTTCTGTAGCTTTCACAGAGCGCTCGGCCAATTTTCGGACTTCATCTGCGACAATAGAGAAGCCTTTACCATGTTCGCCGGCTCTTGCTGCTTCGATCGAGGCATTTAATGCTAATAAATTGGTTTGCTCTGATATATCATTAATTAATGTGACAATGTCTCTGATTTTTTCAATTTCCCTTGCCAGGTTCATGATCGAGGTTTTGGTCTCATCTGATTGTGTGGCGATTTCTCTCATCACCTGGGAAGAATTTTCGATTTTTACTATGTTATTTTCCGCATCTTCACGCAGTGCCTGAAAGCTGACTGTCACTTCTTCTAATTCATGGGCAATTGTTTGAAAAGCATTGTTCATATTTTCCACTATGGTTGTTGTCTCTTCAAATGAGCCAACATTGCGTGCGGAATAGCTTGTCAGTTTTTCCTGATTGTGATTAATCTGGGATAATCCTTTCGTAATTTGCTTCACTTTACTTGAAATGATTTCTGATTTTTCTTCCACAATCTGAATTTGTTTTTGCTGGGTTTTCTGGTATGTAGCGATATTTTCGAACAAAAGGTTCATTCTTCTGCTTAATTGTGCAATTTCGTGGTTATCCTTCATTCGTAACCTTGCATCCAAGTCACCATTTTCAAAAACTTGCATCACTCTTTCCATTTTCTTAATTGGCTGCAGGATAAGAATTCGTACTAAAATACTGATCAATACGGTTGCAGTAATGACATTCATAAAATTATTGAGCCAAATGCCGATAATGCCCAGCTGAATTCCCGTCATGCTGATTAAATCAATAATCAGATTGGCAATAAAGGAATTCAGAAATAATACCACAACCAATGTAAAGATAATTCGTACTTGCAGCCTGTTCCAAAAAGGTAACTTTTGATTCATGTTGATTAATCCTCCCGAAAATATTCTGTTTTTATAGTCTATAAGAATTACAAAAACTACATACCCTAATTCTTTATTCCTAAAACATTTTTTTCATTATAATCAAATATACCGAATTAACCAAACGAAATGATTGGAATAGGATTCTATCTCCCTTTTTGATATACTTTTCCTATACTGAAAGGAAAAGGAGTTATTCAAATGGATATTGAACAAATCAAAGCAACGATCCCGCATCGTTACCCATTTTTGTTAGTGGATGCAATTACAGAACAAGAGGAGCAAAAAATTACCGGAATTAAAAATGTTACGATTAATGAGCCATTTTTCCAGGGGCATTTCCCTGATTATCCTGTAATGCCTGGTGTCTTAATTGTCGAAGCACTTGCTCAGGTTGGTGCTGTAGCGATTTTAAGCAAGGAAGAAAACAAAGGAAAAATCGGCTTTTTAGCTGGTATTGATAAATGCCGTTTCAAACGCCAAGTAAAACCAGGAGATCAGTTAACATTAGAGGTCGAAATCATCCGCATTAAAGGACCAATCGGAAAAGGAAAGGCAGTTGCGAAAGTTGGATCAGAACTTGCCTGTGAAGCAGAGATCACTTTTGCAGTAAAATAAGGTCTATAGTAGAAAAACTCGCATTCGCCTGTTCTGCGCGTAGAAAAAATTCCTTCCTTTTTAGCATATTTCTTCTCAAATTTGGTTATCCTATCGAGGAAGATATGTTGGAAAGGAGGAATGGACTATGGAACTTAAATATGTGAAATTTTTAGGTGTCTTGATTTTATCTGTTGGCTTCTTATTTGGCTGTGCGAACAACGGAGAGGAAGAACCAACGGAGGAGCAGGCACCACAAGATGAGCAGCAAACTCCGGAAAACGGTGGAACTAATGAAGAACCACAGGGAGATCAAGGCGAGACACAGCAAGAGCCTGATGGTAATGTTGATGATAATGATCAAGGCCTTGGCGACAGTGTCGAAGAAGGCATGGATAATGCAGAAGAGAACATGGAAGACGCTATGGATGGCGACGATCAGAATGCAAACCAAGAAGAGAAAAACAACCAAGAGAATCAATAAGATTAGAAAAAAAGCCTCCTTCCAAGGAAGGCTTTTTTATTTGGAATGAGTCATTATCTATGTTATATTTTCATCACTGACTGACTGGTCATTCTAGAAAAAGTGAAACCAATGAATGAATCTGGTCGTATAAGAAAGCGGGGCTTATTTTTATGCATGAAAAAAAAGAAAAAATAATCGGGGTAGCAATGAAGTTATTTTCAGAGAAAGGTTTTCATGCAACTTCCATTCAGCAGATTGTTCAAGAAGCAAATGTGTCAAAGGGAGCCTTTTATATATATTTTGATTCAAAAGATGATCTGATTATCGCCATTTTTCAAACTTATACAAGCATTGTATTTGATAAATTATCCAAAGCGACAGAAACAGCTTCAGACCCATATGAACAATTGGAAAAGCAAGTCGCCGTGCTGCTTACCTTGTTTCGGGATCATAAAGAATATCTTATCGTGCACTTCAGGGAAAACATTCATATTGGAGAAAAAATAGATACCATCATTTTTCAAATACATAAACAGGGATATGATTGGGCTCAGGAACGAATAGTAGCGATTTATGGAGAAAAAGTAAATGACTGTATTGTCGATATTGTGATTAATTTCGATGGACTGATCAATAGCTGCTTTAAATGGATTGCGATTCATAATCTTCAGTTCGATCCGGAACGATTAGCCAGGACAATCATCAAAAGACTTGATGCGATTATACAGACATGCCTGCATGATCCGGATTCACCTGTTTTTACAAAAAAAGACGTCAGAAAATTAGTGGATTGTTCAGACGAGACATTGCTGCTGATTGATCAACTCATAGAAAAAGTGGAGGAGTTGGAGTTAAGCAGTAACGAAAAAGAACAAATCACCGAGGCTGTTATGGCAATAAAAGAAGAGACAGCCAAAGAAGAACCGAAAAAAATCATCATTAAAACGATGTTAGCATATATCAGTCAATTTGAAGGATTAAAACAGTTAAGCCAAAAGTTAAGTGAAAATGTATTAGAAAAAGATTGAGAGGGGACAAAAGAATGAAACGATTATTTTTATTGCTTTTCATCACAGTAATAACCCTTGCTGCCTGTTCAGAAGATACGGAACAGACAACAGAGGCAGATCAAGTGACACCAGTAGAAACTGGTGAAGTTACAGAAGGGAATCTGGCAATGACACGGACTTTTTATGGCCGAACAATGCCAAATCAGACGATTCCTGTCATCCCGAGCGTTCCAGGAGAAGTAACAGAATTGAACGTCACAAATGGTGATACGGTAGAAGAGGGGGACACCCTTGCCACAATCCAGAGCCAGCAAGGAAATATTAACATTGAAGCACCAGCAGCTGGAACAGTGACACAATTATCGGCAAATGAAAATTCCATTGTTTCTAACCAGGAGCCATTTGCTGCGATTATTGATTTAGAACAATTAACCGTGCAACTGCAGGTACCTGATGTGCAGCTGGATTTATTTCAGGAAGGCGAGCAAGTTGTTCTTCATATGAAGAGTGCAGAAGAAGAAACACATGAAGCAACCATCGAATATGTTTCCAGAACTGCTGGTGAATCAGGACTGTTCCCGATTGACCTGTCATTTGATAATGCAGCAACTCAATACAATGCCGGCGTGATTGCAACAGTCGAGCTGGAAGAAGTTGTAGTAGAAAACGCGACATTAATCCCAACATCCGCTTTAGTGGAAACGAATGATGAGACATTTGTTTATACAATTGAAGATAATCAGGCGAAAAAAGTGGAAGTGACCGTTCAGGCAACACAGTCAGAAGTGACAGCAGTCGAAGCTGAACTGGCTAGCGGAACCCAACTGATTACAAGTGGCCACTTAACATTATCTGATGGCAGTGAAATCGAAATCATAGGGGAGGAGTAATCATGAAGATTGTCAGTACATCGGTCAAACGCCCTGTTGGGGTAATCATGATTGTCCTCGCTATTATTGCGATGGGTGTTATATCTGTACGAAACCTTGCGATTGATTTATTTCCCGAAATCGATTTGCCAATTGCCGTTGTGGCAACAAGTTATCCTGATGCCGCACCACAGGAAGTGGAGAATCTTGTCTCTGCCCCAATTGAAGGTGCGTTAAGTTCGATTGAAGGGGTGGATACGATCCAATCCCAATCACAATCAGGCTCATCCTTAGTGATTATCATGTTCCAAAATGGGACGAATCTCGATAATGCGCTCTTGGAAGTGAGGGAAAGTATCGATCAGGTCACATCCTTTTTACCAGAAGGGGCAAATGATCCAAGTGTCCTGAGGTTTAATCCAAACCAGATGCCAATTATGTGGGTAGGCTTATCCGGCAGTGATATTGCCAACTTGCAAAACATAGCAGAAGATCAGGTTCAGCCATATTTCGAGCGTCAGGCAGGCGTTGCATCAGTCAGTATTGAAGGTGGTCAGGACCGCATCATCAACCTTGAACTGAATCGTTCGGCAATTCAGCAATACGGAGTCAGTCCGCAATTGATTCAGCAATCCCTCGGCGGAGCCAATCAGTCCGCATCAGCAGGGGCGATCCAAAAAGGCGACAAAGATCTGCAGCTAAGAATTGACGGTTCGTTTGATACAGTTGATGACATCAGCAATACGATCATACGAACGCCACAAGGTGCACAAATCACAGTAAAAGATGTGGCAACTGTTGAAGATACGTTCCAGAAAAATGGAACAACGCTTGTGAACAATGAAGAAGCGGTTGTTCTAAGTGTCTTAAAACAATCAGACGGTAATACAGTCGAAGTATCAGACAATATTATTGCAGCAATTGATGATCTGCAGGAAAATCTTCCATCAGATGTGGAGCTGGAACTTGTTGTTGATACATCACAATTCATTAAACAATCGATCAATTCCGTTATTCAGAATATGATCTTTGGTGGAATTTTCGCATTGCTTGTGCTGCTGCTTTTCCTGAAAAGCTTCCGTGCAACCATTGTTATCGGTGTTTCGATCCCGATTGCGATTGTTTCCACATTCGTTCTGCTGTACTTCACAGGAGAGACATTAAATATTTTAACAATGGGCGGACTTGCGCTCGGAATCGGGATGATGGTCGACAGTTCGATTGTTATTTTAGAAAATATTGTTTCCTACAGGCAAAGGGGTCATTCATTAAAAGAAGCAGCAATCAAAGGAGCGTCAGAAATTGCGCCAGCGGTAATTGCATCAACAACAACGACATTAGTAGTATTCCTGCCAATCGTGTTTGTTGAAGGAATTGCGTCAGAGCTGTTCACACCGCTTGCCTTGACGATTTCATTCTCATTAATCGCATCCCTTGTTGTTGCCGTAACATTAGTTCCGATGCTTTCTTCCAAGCTTTTATCAAAAATGACGGAAGATAATGGCAGGAGATATTGGTTTGATCGCTTGCTTAATCGGGTAACCAATGGATATGCAAAAGTTTTGGCAAAGGCACTGAAACTGCGCAAAACAACGATTGCCATCACCATTGCCGCTATTGTCGGCAGTGCGTGCCTAGTTCCATTTATCGGTACAGCGTTTATTCCTGAAGGGGACCAGGGACAAATCAGCATCTCTGTTGAAACACCAACAGGTACTTCTGAACAAAAAACATTGGAAATAACCGATCAAGTAGATGAAAAGCTGAAAGAGTATGATGATGTGATTGATGTAAACTATATGACAGTCAACAGCAGTGACGCTTCATTCTCTATGATGTCAAGCGGATCAGCCGGCGGTTCTTATACGATTCAGCTTGTTCCTCAAGATCAGCGTTCCCAGTCAACAGATGAGGTTGTGCAAGAGCTGGACGAAGATCTTTCCGCAATTGCCGGTGCGGAGATTATCGTGAGTGCAATGGGCTCAGGTTTTAGCTCAGGTGATCCTGTGCAAATTCAAATTTCAGGTCCGGAGCATGATGTACTCGAAGAATTAGCGAGCCAGGTTTTAACAAATATTGAAGATGTGGAAGGTGTCTATAATCCAACCACGTCTGTTTCCGAAACACAGCCTGAAATGAATATTGTCGTCGATCGTGAATTAGCGGCACAATATGGACTATCTTATCAGGAAGTCATGAGCCAGATTCAATTAGGTTTTACAAGTCAAACCGTGATGCAATACAGGGAAGCTGGTGATGAGATCAATGTCCGACTCATTTACCCAGAAGAAGAAAGAACAACCATTAACGATTTGGAAAATTTAATGATCCAGAATCAGCAGGGTACACAGATTCCGCTATTGACAATTGCTGATTTTGAACAAGAACAAAGTGCTGCAACCATTACAAGAAGCAATCAGGAGCGCCAGGTGACGGTCACTTCAGAAATTTCGGGCAGAGACCTTGGCAGTGTGACACAGGATATCGAAAATATTTTAGATGGCATGCAATTTCCAAGTGATGAATATACGTATAGTATTGGCGGTCAAGCAGAAGATATGGCTGAGGCCTTTACTGATTTGGGACTTGCGCTCATCTTATCGATTTTCTTAGTATATGCAGTAATGGCCGTTCAATTCGAGAGTTTCTTACAACCGTTCATTATCATGTTCTCGATGCCGGCAACAGCGGTTGGGGTGTTCGGCGGATTATTCATTACTGGTCAGCCATTGTCCATCACCGCATTTATCGGTGTGATCATGCTTGCAGGGATTGTTGTAAACAATGCGATCGTGTTAGTTGATTATATTAACATTCTCCGCGAACGTGGGGTGGATCGTTTTGAGGCAATTATGGAAGCAGGGAAAGCAAGGCTTCGTCCGATCCTGATGACAACTTTAACAACCATTTTAGCAATGGTGCCATTAGCACTCGGTTACGGTGAAGGTGCCGAAACACAGCAGCCAATGGCGATAACGGTTATCTTTGGTCTGACTGTTTCCAGCTTGTTCACCCTTGTGTTAATCCCTGTTGTCTACACGTACTTTGACAATTTATCTGAACGTATTAAAAAAGTGTTCACCAAAAAAGCTTAACAGATACCTTCATGAATTTTCCATAAATATTGATAGACTAGGTGGGTAAACTAGTATATATCCACCTGGTCACAATCCCGGTATTTTGTTTCACTTTTATTAAAATTTCATGAATTTTATATTTTAGTTATAATGAACTGTTGATATTTATAGTATTGTTATATATAATGAATCAGAGGTTTATACATGCTGATAGCAACACAAAAAGAGAATACTATATTTAACAGGAAATAGAATACTAGAAGATGTTTAAATTGTTTGAAAGCTTTTTGAACACGGATTTTATAGGAGGAACATATGGGATTTTTAGCTTTAGCCGTCACTTTCTTAGTTGCGGTCATTATTACACCATTAGTGATAAAGCTTGCGATTCGTATTGGCGCTGTCGATCAGCCAAATGAGCGAAAAGTGCATACGAAGGTCATGCCGAGATTAGGTGGATTAGCTATCGTATTTAGTTTCTTTCTTGGATTTCTTATTTTCACACCAAATGGCGAGCAAGCTTGGCCGATTATTTTCGGTGGATTAATTATTACCCTTGTCGGATTCCTGGATGATTTATTCCAATTACCGGCAAAACTGAAGCTGCTTGGTCAAGTCGCAGCAGCAGTCGTAACAGTAGCCGGCGGTATTCAAATGGACTTCATCATGATTCCGTTTGGTGACAGGTTAGATCTTGGTTATCTGACCATCCC
This sequence comes from Gracilibacillus oryzae, assembly GCF_009498735.1. Lineage (GTDB taxonomy): Bacteria > Bacillota > Bacilli > Bacillales > Amphibacillaceae > Gracilibacillus > Gracilibacillus oryzae. The sequence goes on along the minus strand of NZ_ML762447.1, from coordinate 28,188 downwards.
GATTACCATCATCTGGATTATCGGAATTACAAATGCAGTTAATCTGATCGACGGTTTAGACGGATTAGCAGCAGGCGTTTCATCCATCGTTCTGGCAACAATCTCCGGAATGGCATTAATGATGGGGAACACGTTCGTTGCAGCTGTAGCATTCTTATTACTTGGAAGTACAATAGGATTTTTAGTATATAACTTTAACCCAGCCAAAATATTCATGGGCGACACAGGCTCATTATTCCTTGGCTACATGATCAGTGTCCTGTCGATCATGGGGTTATTCAAAAACGTAACATTTTTCTCAATCATGGTACCAATCATCGTTCTGGGCGTACCGATCCTCGACACAATGTTCGCGATCATCCGCCGCATTATCCAGCGCAAGCCATTAATGGCTCCAGACAAGTACCATTTACACCATTGCCTAATCCGCTTAGGCTTCTCGCATAAAGAAACAGTCATTTTCATTTATGCCCTAAGCTGTCTGTTCAGTGCAGCAGCAATCATCTTTACCCGATCAACAGTCTGGGGCTCAGCCCTGACACTATTCCTGCTACTGATCCTGATCGAAATCATCGTAGAAGTGACAGGACTAGTCAGCGAAAAATACAGACCACTACTGTCCATAGTAGATAACTTTAGAAAACGTACGTGATATAAGAGAGAAAGCCTGTGATCCATTGATTGCAGGCTTTTTTGTTGTGCAGTGTATTGGGCGGGATTGAGTTGTAGGGATGGAGAGTCAGGGTTTGCTGTTAATATTAAAGAGGAAAAGTAAGTGAGAGCTGGCGTAGATTTCCTGTTAAAGTGAAGATAAAGCGAGCGAGGATTTCCTGTTAATATGGGGATAAAGTGGAAATCAAGGTGGATGAGAACGTGGATTTCCAGTTAAAGTGAAGATAAAGCGGAAAACAGAGTGAAAGCGAGCGTAGATTTCCCGTTAAAGTGAAGATAAACGGGAAAACAGAGAGAAAGCGAGCGAGGATTTCCTGTTAAAGTGAAGATAAACGGGAAAACAAGGAGAAGGCAGGCGAGGATTTCCTGTTAATATGCTGATAAAGTGGAAATCAAGGTGGATGAGAACGTGGATTTCCAGTTAAAGTGAAGATAAAGCGGAAAACAGAGTGAAAGCGAGCGAGGATTTCCTGTTAAAGTGAAGATAACCGGGAAAACAGAGTGAAAGCGAGCGTAGATTTCCCGTTAAAGTGAAGATAAAGCGGAAAAGTAGGGAAGGAAAGTTGAAAGATTACCTGTTTATCGCAATATTAGGACGAAGTCTCATGCTCTGCCCCAGAATTATCACTTTAATCGAATAATAAAGCCCAAATCCCAACCCCCAACCCTCAGCCCAGAGATATCGTCTAAATAAAAAATCAGTATTATATATTATCCCCAATGAAATCCACCCTTAAGAGTCCTTGCCCATTACTATATAAATCCCAAATCCCAGGTTTCCTGCAATTCATTTAAACTAAGAGAATTTTTCATAAATCGATGGTATAATCAAAATAAAAGCTAGGAGTGGTGAAGCGGAAATGGAATCAAGTGAAGCTCACCTGAAAATAATATTAGATAAAGAAGCAGCCGAGCGAGAAGCAGAACTAAGAATAGAAGAAGCAAGAGCACAAGGCATAAAGCAAGGAATACAAGAAATGCGAGAACAAGTCATCAAAAACATGCTCACCCAAGGTTTACCCCATAAAAAGATCGCAACTTACACCGGATCAACAATAGAAGAAGTAGAAAAGATTAGAAATGAAGAATGAAAAATCCCTCCCAACACTCTAAATCTACTAAACCTAACCATCATAAAAAAACTACCATTCACCATCAATCCACAATAAGAAAGCTAGCTCCCATCACCGAAAGACCTAGCTTTTCTTTCATTATTATTTGGCTTAATTTTCTTGACACTTACAAACAAGTTGCCCCCCATCTTTTTGGTTTTATGCATGTTTCAAAAGGGAACGCATATATAAATTAACAATAATAAATGTTTGTGAGTTTACGATATTGTATTATTGTCAACCATATAATATAATGGAGGTGGGAGGAATGAGAATTATGACCACAGCAATTTATGAATTGACCGCCAAGCAAATAGAAAAAGGTTTCCAAGAGAAAGATGAGAGTATCATCGAAAAAGAAACCGATTATATTTTAAGTAGAATGATTCGATTAATGCTGCAATTGTTCCCGGATAAAATTAAAGCTATTAGTTTTGAGAAGAGTGAAATTCATTGGGATGTTAACTATTTACTGTCTGAAAAAAACCATAAGAACTTAAATAAATGGTTGCTTCGAATGAAGGGAATATCAATGCCTCCATCAGATGAAGACTTTGGAAAGCTTAAAGTTGATTTAGAAAATTGGTACTACCAATTGACAGGAGGAGACCTGTTACTTGAGTATCGTACTGAATATTTACTTACTCCGAAGCAAGCATGTGAACTGATGGGGATCTCCCGCACTACCCTGAATAAATATATCCAACAAGGCCTTGAAATTTCGGATACAGATTCACATAAGAAGATTCCCCGGTATGTTATTGAACTATGGAAGGATCCTGTCTATGCTATTCGCATGCAAATGTTAGTACAAGAAAAGAAAAGATTACGTCAATCCACCGAGCAGCGATTGCATGAAATCAATAAGGAATTAAAAGAACTAAACAAAAAATATAAGACAGAATCCATTTTTGAAGCTTTTGCTGATTTCAATGGCGATGAAATGAATGATCCAACTGATTACTATATATGGAAGGATTTATTAGAAGAGAAAGAGGATATCCTTAAATAATTAAGAGGAGGGAAACCATGGGGAATAGGAAACTAATGAAGTTAGACATACCTTCATTACTTCTCCCCGCGGACATCGATGAGATTCTTGACAACTATGGTCATCTATTACAAACGTACTCCAATCTAAGAGAAAAACATTCTATTTTTAGTCAGTACAAACGAACTCACAAGCGGTTAGAAGTGTTGTTTCCTCTAAAAGAACATCCCATACATGGAATTACTGGTTTGCACGTAATAGAGGTATATGATGAAGCGGGATATGTAGAACGATATCACTACCACTGGAAGAGAATTATTCCTAAAAAGGGCATAATGTATAGCCATATAACCAGTTGGGGAAATGATCCACATGATGATCCAGAAACACCAGAAGAATACAAAGTAAAAACAGAACCTCATCATCACCATTATGACCCTAAAGACAGAAAAAAAAGACGAGAAAATTATGATGTTCACACATTAGAACAAGCATTTGATTTTATTGATGCTTTTTTAGAAAGTGGAGAAGAATATACTGGTGAATTGAAACAACTCTGATCGATACCCTTTTTTAAAAAATATACTGAATGAAAGAATGAATGTAAAATTAAGGAAAATAAAAAAGAGTCTCCTACTTAGAGGTGACTCTTTTTCTTCGCTTCATCCAAGGACCTAGCTCTACAAAACACCCTACCTAAAAACCTCAATCGCCATCTCCGCAGTCTCCCTTGCCTTAGCCTGCTGAACAGCCGCCCGGTCACGCAAAGCCTCACGCACACTCTCCAAATCAGACAATTGCCCCTTCACCACATCAAGCAGTGAAGCACTATCCCAATTCCCCTGATTCACATGCCCAGCAACAGGCTGCTCCATCAGACTCGCAAAAGAATCCACCTTCGGATCATAGCTCAGCGCAACAAACGGCGTATACACAATACTCGCAAAAATCAACGAATGAAGCCTCATCCCGATAAGCAAATCAGACTGACCAATAACCGCAATCTTCTCATCCATCGGCACATCCGTCTTCATCACATAACTATGCTCCTCCATCAGACCTGCAACCTCATTCGAAGACCGATAATCATCCTCACCATGAAACGGCACAAACACCACCCCATAGCCATCACGAACCAGATTATCCAGACACCCAGCAATATGCACCTTAAACGGCTGATCAGACGGCCAATCCCGCACACTCACCGTCACAAACCTGCCACTAAGACCAACACCCTCACCCCAACTACTGGAAAAAGTACGAGCATCAAGGCCAAATACGGGGTCTGGTACAATTATCGAATCCTTTTTTAATCCAAGCGATGTTAATAATTGTTGTGAGTCACGATCCCGCACAGTAATCTGATCAACCTTATTTAATGTAGATTTCACGATCCATTTGCTCAGCGGATGATCAACAGGCCCGATTCCCTGCGAATAGATAAAGACAGGTTTCTTATGAAACTTCGCAATCCGCATTATCCCTGAATAATAAGGGACAGATTTGAGACCCGTCTTATCCTGCAGCAAACTGCCACCGCCACTAATCAATCCATCCGCCTTTTTCAACACATTACTGACATCTTTTAGCTGCCAACGGTTAACTGCCTGCACCTGATGCTTCGCAGCAGTCGATGTTGGATCATTCGACAGGACGGTGAGATCAATCTCCGGATCGATCTCACGCAATGACTGGATGATA
>NZ_ML762447.1:0-23702 GCF_009498735.1 Gracilibacillus oryzae | reverse complement strand
TTCGTCTCCTTCATTGTTAAAGCCGTAATAACCTGATAATACAATATGCATCAACCATCACCCTGCCTTTACTAACTTCTGGACTTTACGGTATATAAAGCGATAAATCAGAATTAACACTAAACCAATCAAGAATCCGAGTACTAAACTGTAAGCAGTACGGATCAAGGAAATATAGACTGGTATATGCAAATGGGAGAATGTATTAACAATCGACAGGAAACCAATGCTTCCAGGTATTAATAAGAATCTGCCCCATTTTGGATGCTGTCCCATTACATATAATCCAAAGACAAAGAGTGGGAAGCCAATCAGAAATTCTTTCGTTCTCGGACGTACATAGAGAAGTTCTTCTAATTTTTGACGCAATACAATTTCAAATTCAGGAGCTACACCGGCATTTCCTGTTCGGGTAATGTAATAATAAATTACAGCTCCTACAATTGCTATGACAATTAAATGAGAGTATTTCACTTCTAAGTTAGCAAGCTTTAGAAATACCTTTCCTGATTCCTTAGCCAAATTTTCACTCGTATGTTTTTGATCATCCAACACTAGTTTGATTACTGCCCACAATGCTACAACAACCATTGGAACAACGTAGACAAGGATAACCCCTCTGAACTGAGCAAATCCTGTAATAAACTCATTTCCATTTAAAATTCCAATCATGATCGCAATTCCTGCAAGACTAATGCCAATTGATTGTAAGTAAGTCAACATCAAATGCTTTAGGCCAGGCTTCGCTTTTCTTGCATGTGCATGTATTGTTGCAAAAATAGCAGTTAGAATCGCAATACCCAATCCATATGCCTGTAACATTAATGTCATGTCTGTTACAAGATACCCAGCTGTTAAAATTCCTGCAACAATTATACCGGCGATTCGGATCCACATTAATTGGATAAACTCCAGTGCAAGGAAGACAAAGCCCATCCCTGCGAGCATTACCGCGATCGTTGACCATATTGGTACATCAATCTCATCAAATGGCTGAGGCGTTCCAAGCGTATACTGATCTGGCATATGCTGTGGTACTCTCTCTAATAAGGTAAGAGTCGCTTCCAGACTTTCATTCGCTTCCAGCGTCTCTTTTGATGTATTCTGTGTTGGTATATGAATAAACAGGGAGCGAATGTTTCTTTCTTTCACTGCACGAACAGAACGATTAACAGATTCCGCAATAGAATCCGGATTAACAGTCATACTGTGAAGGCGAATAAAATCAAAATTATTCGTATAAGCGAATGTAGGCATTCCTAGTTGCGTCGTACCTTCAATCGAATAGAAATTATAGCCAGCCTGTTCTAATTGTGCGGCATAATTCTTCATCTTTACGTTATCTGGATAACCGATCACTTCCTCACCAGAGAATAATAAGGTAGAAAGCTGGTCATCTTTTAAGTTGATGATATCCTGAATGGTCTGCCCATTGGTTCTTTCATGGTTCTCAATCCGCAGCACATATTCAAAACCATAATCTTTTACTTCATTAATAATTTCTTCATTATAACCAAGGTATGAATCAAAAACAGAACTATCATCTAACGTTTCCTCTGTTTCTGCTTCAGCTTCTTCAGCTTGTTCCTGATCACCTTCAGCATTAGCTCCTGGTGCATCCACTAGTTCATCAATAAAATAGAGACGTTCAGGTCCTATTGTAATCTCAGTTGGCTGAAAGAACTCCTGAATCTTCTCATCATAATAAGCATCCTCTGGAACAGTGACATAGAAGCCTGTCTCATCTTCCAGCAGGTTGTCTGCATCTTCATGGAACCTGACGATATCCTGCAGTCGCTTTACTTCGTATTTGCTTAGGATATCCAGCTGCTCCCATTTGGATAAAGAATCAGGTTCAAAGGAGATTGTTGTTAAACCTGCATCTCGTAATTGTGTTAAAACTTCTCCCATTTCTATATTATCTTCTTTTGTTAATTCATAAATTTCGTGAAATGGAATAATCATATTATATGTATTGCTGTTCGTCTCAGTATTCCATCTTTCCATTATCCCGGGAACAGCAGCCAGAATAAGGATGATTGTTACAATCCATAAACCTTTTTTTAAATTCAACATGTTACTTCCTTTCCTTATTAATATAGGCAGTGATATATGATAAAACTTTATTTTACATAATTAGTTTAATCTCCCCCTTCGATATTATAACAGATATGTGATGAATAAGGATAGGCTGTTAAAGAATGTAATATTCTTTTATTATTCGTCAGAAAATAAATGAACCGGAGGAACATTGTAGAAATCGGTAGTTGAATAGTAGGAGACGGACAACTATTTTTAGAGATAATTGTAAAATATGAAAAATATTAAGGATATTTGTTTACACAGCTTAATAGTTTTGTTAAAATACCTTTAACTTCTGATAATTTAGGTAGGTCGGAAAACCTATATTGATATGGATTTGTAATCAAAAACAGTCATTATCAGCACATTTTTCACCTGCTGTAAAATTGTTAAAAGTTGTAAAGTTATTAATCTATAAAATTAGCGAAAATACTTGACATTAGTCGGTGCACTAAGTAAACTGATTAGTGAAGAAAATTTTTGCTTAATTTTTACTTGCCTGAGAAACTGTTTTCAAAAAATCTAGTACATAGGTTAATAGTTTCAAAAGTAAAGTAAGTAATATTTTTGTAAAATACAAGGAGGAATTTTTAAATGGCTATTTCTAAAAAGTCAAAAGTATTTGCAACATCTTTAACAGCAGCTGTAGCTGCAAGTGCTGTAGTACCATCTGTTGCTGCTGCAAGTTTACCAGATGTACCTAACACTCACTATGCTGCTGATCACATCAATGCTTTAGTTGATGCTGGAATCATCACTGGTTACGAAGACGGTACATTCAAACCAGAAAGACAAGTTGAGCGTGCGGAAGCTGCTGTAATGCTTTCTAAAATCCTAGGTTACGATGCTTCATCTGCTACAAGCGCTGGTTTCACAGACGTTGATGCTGACGCATGGTATGCAGACTATGTTAACGTATTAGCTAACGACGGCGTTATCGCTGGTTACGATGACAATACTTTCAAACCTGAAGGTACTTTAACTCGTGCTGAATTTGCTACACTAGTAGTACAAGCGTACGGTATCGAATTAGAAGAAGCTGACCACACATTCACTGATGTGCCAGCTGACGAATGGTATACTCCATACATCGAAACTCTTTACGCTAACAACTTAATCGCTGGTAAATCTGCAACAAGATTTGCTCCAGAAGATAACATCGAGCGTGCAGATTTCGCTATGTTATTAGCAAATGCTGATTACGCTTATGGTGATACTTTAGAAAAACCACTTGCTAACGGCGTAGAGCGTATCGTAGCTGTTAACAATACAACTGTAGAAGTTGACTTCGCTGAAGATGTTGATAACGTTGATGCAATTGACTTCGCAATCGAAGGATTAGAAGTTACAAATGCAGTTATTAAACAAACTGATGATTCTGTAGTTGTTCTTACTACTTCTGCTCAAGAAGGTGGAGAAGAGTATACTGTAACAGCTAATGATGAAGAATTAGGAACATTTGAAGGTGTTTCTGCTGTAATTCCAGAAGACATCGAAATCACAACTAAATCAGTTCAGGGTACAGTTGGTGAGCAAGTAACACTTTCTGCTCAAGTTGAAGTTGAAGATGACGAATCTGCTGCTGGTATTCCTGTAACATTCAACATCGTAAGTGACGACGCTGATGTTAATGATAAAATTGAAGTAGAAGTATTCACTAATGACGAAGGTGTTGCTGAGTATTCTTATACTCGTTACTACAAAGAAAATGATAGAGTAGTAGCTTATGCAACTGATCGTTCTAGTGTGAATGATGATGCTATTGTATACTGGGCAGAAGGTATTTCTATCGAAGAAGTAACTGAAGCTGATACATTAGCAAATGGCGCTAAAAAAGTTTACAAAGTAAACACTGATAGCACTAAAGTTGCCTATGATGCAAGTGGTGACAAACTTTATGAATACGTAAATGTTGCATTTAAAGAAAACGTTGATGTTGATCCTGATGAATTAGTACGTAGTGTTACTGTAATTGATACAGGATTAGCTGGATATGATGGAGAATATCCTTCACAAGTAACTACTGGTGGAAAAAATGAAGTAAGAGTTCCAGTTGATGAAGATGGAGAAGCAACATTCACATTAACAGGTTCAAATGCTACAGTTACACCTATCGTATTTGTAGATAATGATTCTGATGGCAAACTTGATGCTAAAGAACTTCAAGCAGAAGGATCCGCAGTTGAGTTTGAACTAGATCACACTCTAGGTTTATCAGTTGAAGCTGAAGGTGTACAACGTTCTGCTGCTCTTACAACTAAAGGTGATGGCGGTAGAAACTATGTAGTTACAGTTACTGATGAAGAAACTGGAAAAGTAGCACCAGAAGATTCTGCTGTGGAAGTAGTATTCCCTGAAGATAGCTTCAGTGAAGATGACACTGTATGGATCGAATATAAAAATGCAGCTGGTAATACTGTTAGAGATGAAGTTTCAGAAGATACTCCTTACACTATTTATGTTGAAGGATCTGACGGGGAAGCTGAATTCAGATTATTAGGTGAGAAAAATGGTTTTGCTACACCAACAGTATATCTTGACAACGGAGATGAAAATAACAAATTAGACTCTGAAGATTTACAAACTGTTGCTGAGAAAACTTACTTTGTAGATGCTGTGGTAAATCAAGCAGTTCTTGAAACTTATAGCTCAGATGACCTTGGTGATGAAACTGATAGAATTAGCACTGGTGAAACTGCTGTATTCTTATACAAATCAGTTGACCAAAATGGTTTCGACTACTATGAAGAAGATGGAGATTATGAAGTATCATACCAAGTATCTCCAAAATTTGCTGATGTTACAGTTTCAGGTAATGGGTTAGCATCAACTACAATTAATAAAGGTACTACTCGTACTGTTAAAGTTGAAGCTGTTAATGGTGTGGCTCAATTATTAGTTGATTCTGCTGATACTGCTATTGAATCTAATGTAACAGTTTCTGCTTCATCTTCTCAAGTTACATTAGAAGACAAACCAGCTACAGTCACTTTCGCTAAATACTCTACTACAGAAGTAACTGGTACAGCAACTGATGTTGATACAGCTGCTGATGAGTTAACTGTTGATGGTGTTCTTTATAGCTATGATGGTGCAGCGTATAAGTTAAATGGCAGCACAATCACTAAGTCTGCATTTGAGGGATATATTAGTGGTGACACTGCAACTGTTTCAATTACTAAAGATGAAGACGGTAAGTTGACGTTTGATGTATTGGGTACAGGAACTGAAGATGTTGATGCTGTTAACAACGCTATTACTGCAGGACAATACAAATCTGCATTAGCAGGATATGAAAACTTCTCAAGTCTTTCAACTGAAGCTCAAAATCATATTGCAAGTGAATTTGCATTAGATACTACAACAGTTTATGATGCAGATACTTTAGCAGCAAGCTATGAAACTGCACTAGTAAATGCTCTAGAAACACTGATTGATGCTGCAGCTGGAGAGAGTACTTATGCAGCGTTTGTAGACGCGGTTGAGGACGTACCAGGTGCTACTGAAGCAGTGGAAGCATTAAACGATGTCACTGATGCGGATGTTAAAACTGAATTTGAAGCATTAATCTCTGGTCTTACTTTTGCTTCATTATCATCTACTGATAGTGCAGATATTTCAGCTGAGTATGTTGCGGATGTTAAAGCTGCAATTTCTTCGGCAACGGCAAATGCAAATGCAACTGATAGAGCAAATGCACTGTCTGATATTACTGCTGCTTTAACTGGTCTTAATGCAGATCCAGCAACTGCTACTTATGCAGATGTAATCACAGAACTAGAAGATAATGATACAGTTTTAGGATTAAACTTAACTGATTTCAATAACTTAGTTCAAGAGGATAAAGAAGCAGTTATTGATGTTCTTTCTTCAACTGGTTATAGTTCAGCTGCAGTTCTTCAGCAAGATTTAGACAATGCTGTTAGTGCCGCGACTGATTTAGACCCAGCATCCATTACATCTGCTGAATTTGATGCAGAGAACAATGAACTTACTTTAGTATTTGATGAAGATATTGATGTAACAGCTACTGTTGCAACTGCTTCAATTGATTTCATCAACGGTACTGTTACAGGTACAACTACAAGTAATTCGGTAAGTGTTAATGGTAATGAATTAGTTATATCTCTTACATCTGCTGTAGCTGATGCATTCGGAGTAGATTCTACAATTGAAGCAATCACATTTGAAGACTCTTCTTCAGCTAATGTTGATGTAATTGATAATGCACTAACACCAAATGAAACAGATTTAACTGATCTAGATGTAACAGTTGTAGCTGAGTAATAATAAGTTAGAAACAGAAACACGGGGACGGTTCTCGTGATTCACTTAGAAAGTCTCGTAGAGCGTAAAAGCTTTGCGAGGCTTTTCTTTTATCTTTATTGAATTAGTGAAACTAGGGGACGGTTCGTTAAGGGGACAATCGGAAGTTTTGCGGGAAAGAAGGCACGATAAGCGGATGTAATCTGCTCATCGTGCCTTCTTTTAATTTTATTTACCTACTCATGCAAAATTTTTGATTGCCCGAGAAGAATGAAGTCGCGGGGTTAGTGCTTCGCCCTTGGGGATTCAATTTTTCATTTCTCTTAGATTCTCTGTTTTTTTATTCTTTCACTTTACAAGGTTTTTAGCCATCGCAAAGCGATTTCGTTCTTCTCCTGTTTCACTTGGGAAAGGTCATGTTGAGAGAAATCTCAGCATGACTTTTTCTATTCTTATTATCTCCATAAATCAACAGGCTAAACTTTTTTCTCAATAAGCTGTTTGAATTCTTTTATCTTCTTTTTCTCTCTAGAAATGTAGGAAGATTCGTCTGCTTCATCAAGGTACATTTCTTGTCAGAGAAATCTCAGCAAGGCCTTTTTAGTATTTATCTTTAATACGGCTTAAAAATATACAAAAAGGAGTTGCGAGCGGTTAAATTATATTATTTCTTAAATAGATTTTAAGATTATTTGTATCCAGATTAACACAGCGCCTACTTGTTATTTATTATGATAATAGTATAATAAACTTAGAACACCTTGCCACAGAATCTCTTCATATTTCCCCAGTATAATCCAACCGAGTATTTTTTCTCTATCGAAAGAACGAACAATTTAATAATGGAGGTCTTTTCATGACAAGTCGAGTTTGTAGTATTGGACTAAATGGAATGGAAGGCTATTTAGTCCAAGTAGAGATACATGTATCGGAAGCAACTGAAACAATGGTTATTGTTGGCTTGCCAGATGCATCAGTTAAAGAAGCGAAAGAAAGAGTGTTATCTGCTTTACATACATTGGAATGTGATGTAACCGATCAGAAGATTGTTGTTAATTTATCGCCAGCCGAACATAAGAAGATTGGGCCACTGTTTGATTTAGCAATGGTCATCGGCGTATTGAAGGAGAGAGGCTACATTTTAGTAGATATTCCTCAAGATACGGCATTCATTGGTGCAATTTCACTTGATGGAAAAATTAATACCATTGATGGAATATTACCAGCACTGATAGCAGCTAAAAAACTGCCAATTAATAAACTTATCCTGCCATATGACGAAAGAATTCCATACGATTTATTCGAAGATAAAATAGAATGTATTATCGTTGACAATGCACATGAAGTAATCAGCTATTTAGAAGGACAGCAGACTTTTTCCCAATTCACTCAAACCCCTCTAACTCGCAAGAAACAGATTTCAAAAAATGACTCCATCAATTTTAGTAAAGATTTCCAATCTATAATTGGTCATAAACAAGCCAAACGTGCATTGGAAATTGCGGCAGCGGGCGAACATCATATCCTTATGACAGGCCCTCCTGGGTGTGGAAAGAGTCTATTATCAGAAACTTTCCCGTCAATTCTCCCCGATTTATCACGTGAGAAGGCTCTTGAAGTAATGGCATTATATCAATTAGCTAAAGAGTCGAATGCATTCACTACTCAACCACCATACAGAAATCCTCACCATTCAGCATCAGCAATTTCCATCATAGGCGGTGGCTCCAACCCAAAGCCTGGAGAAATCTCTTTAGCACATCAGGGTGTTTTGTTTTTAGATGAAATGTCTGAATTCACGAAGAAAACATTAGATATGCTGAGGCAGCCATTAGAATCAGGAAAAGTAACGATAAGCAGAGTCCAATCTACCGTAACCTATATGTCGAAGTTTATTCTAATTGGTGCAATGAATCCATGCCCATGTGGATATGATGGTTCAAGTACAAAAATGTGTACATGCACACCAAAACAGCTAACACAATATAAAAACAGGGTTTCTGGACCGATCTATGACAGGATGGACATTCTATTAAGATTGAATCCTGTAAACATGAATCAGAATTTCTCCGAAAATGAGTCCTCACAAATGATTAAAAACCGTGTAATTGCTGCAAGAAAACAACAAGCAGCCAGATATAGTGGTGATTATACAAATAGCAATATTCCTCTGGAGCACTTATTACAAACAAGCCCATTAACTTCCGATCAATTAAACTTCCTGCAAAAGAAATCCATCGAACAACATTGGTGCAACCGAATTCAAACTAAAATCATTCGTTTAGCAAGAACCATTTCTGATTTAGCTGATTCTAGTAATTTTACTGATGAATCTTTGATAGAAGCGGTGAAACTTAGACAAGTATTATGAGGGAGGAATTCAGACTCTTTCCTTAAAATAATTCTTTATTGGCAGAAAGTGGTGTATATATGCCTCGCAAAGCAAGAGTGAAAAGCAGGACTGGTATTTATCATATTATGTTTCGGGGTGCTAATCGCCAGGAAATATTTCATGATGAAGAAGATAATCTGAAATTTATAGAGATTCTGAAAAAATATAAAGAAAAATTCAATCTGCAATTATACGCATGGTGTTTGATGAGCAACCATATTCACTTACTGTTAAAAGAAGGGCAGGAAGCAATTTCGGTAACGATGAAGCGTATTGCTGTCAGTTTTGCTCAATATTATAACTGGAAATATAGAACGACTGGGCATTTGTTTCAGGATCGATTTAAAAGTGAGAATGTCGAAACGAGAAAATATTTATTAACAGTTGTCAGATATATTCACCAAAATCCACTGAAAGCAGGCATTGTTTCACAGGTTGAGGAGTGGAATTGGAGCAGTTGCCTTCATTATTATGATCGGAACCCTGATGATCCATTTTTAAATAGTGATTTTATTTTGCGAATGTTTTCAAGTGACCGGCAAATTGCTTTACAGAGATTTCGGGAGTTTAATGAAAGGAGTAATCAAGATGTCTGTCTCGATGATAATAAAGTAAGAAAATTAACCGATGAAGAAGCACGAAACAAAATTAAAAAGTTACTTGGTACTAGGGAAATTGCACAAGTAAAGAGCCTGCCGAAGTCAGAGAGAGATAATATCTTACGGAAGGTGAAACAAATAAATGGTATCTCACAACGCCAAAGCGCAAGGATTTTAGGTGTATCTATAAGTCTTGTACATAGAGCTTGAATGACATTTTCCAGTGATTCGAGAACAAGGGGACTCGTGCTTCATTCAGACAAGTCCTCTTGGGAATTTTGACAGAGGAACAGCGTAAGTCTTTTTGAAAAATATATTTTGTATGGTTTTCCAGGGAATCCCGCCAGCCCACGCAATACTTATGATTGTTCCATTCATAACATTTAAAGTTACCGATTGTGATCTAAATACTGGCTGGTAACTTTGGAATGAAACACTAGAACCGTCCGAGAGCACTGAAAAAGCAGGATTAGCTAAAGCAAAGAAACAGGAAGACTGTTAATAAAACGAGTATTAAGAGCAAATGTCCAGTAACGGAAGATTTGTTGATTAAATGAAAATAAAGAACAAATCCTGGCAGCAGTAACGGAAGATTTGTCGATTAGATGAAGAGATTAAAGGCATCGCTCAACTTAAAATTATTCTAACGATTTTTCGAGATATGGCCAAGAAAAACAAACAAAATTCAATCAAAGCAATTAAACGATCTATCTACTATTTACAACAACTGGATGATCAAGAGACAGCTATACAGTACCTGGAAACACTATTACGCTATATGTTTAACATTGATCATCAGCTTACAAAGGAAGATTTTCATGATATGATAAAGTATGTAGAAAGTTCTTATTCTGAAGGGAGCGAAGTGGTGATGACTTTAGCTGAAATATTCCGTGATGAAGGTAAGAGAGAAGGCAAACAAGAAGGCAAAAGGGAAGGCATGCAAGAAGGTCTGGCAAAGGGAAAAACGCAAGCGTTAGCTAGCACGGTCATTCGTTTAATCACAAAATTTGTCGCTCCAGTTCCAGAAGATTTGAACCAGCAAATACAAAAGCAAGATGCCGATACATTAGAAGCTATTATTGACCATATAGATGAATTTAACACAATAAATCAAGTGAAACAGTACTTGAAGTAACAAACCACGATTTAAGATGGCCCCTGTAAAACGGACACTGATAAAAAACTACCTATCAGTTCTGTTTTGCGGGGTTCTTTGTTGCGGAAACACGGGGACGGTTCGAGGGCACTGAAAAAGCAGGATTAGCTAAAGCAAATAAACAGGAAGACTGTTGATAAAACGAGTATTAAGAGCAAATGTCCAGTAACAGTGCAGGAGATTTGTTGAATAAATGAAGATAAAGAACAAATTCTGGCAGCAGTAAGGAAGATTTGTCGATTAAACGAAGATAAAGAACAAATCCTGGCAGCAGTAACGGAAGATTTGTCGATTAAATGAAGATAAAGAACCAATGTCTAGCAACATTCAGGGGATATTCTGGCCAATTTATACAAATATCCTTACAATCTATAATCGCGACTAAGAAATTTGACTTTTTCAGTGCTCTCGAACCGTCCCCGTGCCCTAGATCCTTCCCCCTTTGCGGTGTAGTTGTGCATGAAACGAAGGAACAAATCTTAGAGATGATAAACGAACCTTTTGTTCAGGCAGCTCCTTAGGAGGAGTCATTGACAACTAAAGTTTAAAACTTGTTAACCATAGATAATCGAAACAATAACAACAAAACAATCGATAATAATGTTTCAAGAGCAATGCTTTAAGGGTATTATATGATATCTTAGGAAATAAATATGAAGCAGCAATGTAAACGGTTAATAGCAAGTAATCTTAAATAAAGGAGAGATACTTGTATGTAGGCTTGGTCATTGTGCTTGTTGTCATCGTTGGAGAGATTGCTGTTTGTCCTTCCAAGGCTTCGACATAAATATAACCATGAGGACGTATCTGGTGTTTCATCAATAAAATTTCGAAGAGCGTAAAAATCTTGCGGTGTTATGTAAGAAAGCTAAGCATCAAATAGCCTATGCCGATTTTTAGATGTTCCCCATCCTTTGTTAGAGTCATCATTCAAAATGAACCGCTGGAACCGTCCCCGTGCATCCCCCCAAGCAAATTTTAGCAGAAAAGATAATGAACGAGAAAGGACGAATAATATGAGTTTAACGAAAAAAATACTGATTGCTCTGGTCTTAGGTGTAATGGCGGGTATTGGATTATCGTTGCTGCCGAGTGATATTTTTTCTGTTGTGGATACCTATGTATTAAATCCAGTTGGAGAAATATTTCTAAATCTAATCATGATGATTGTTATACCGATCGTTTTTGTATCAGTTGTCCTGGGAACGACTGGCCTTGGGGACCCCGCTAAGCTTGGAAAAATCGGGATACGTACAATTGGGTTTTATTTATGTACTACTGCTGTAGCTTTAGTGATTGGTCTGGGAGTTGGCTTAATTCTGGAACCTGGTCAGGCGGGCACATTTGATACAGAAAATGCAACGTATGAAGAAGAAGCTGTTCCTCCGATTATGGATACATTTATTAATATAATTCCAGAGAATCCAATCGAAGCAATGTCAACGGGTAATATGCTGCAAATTATTGCTTTTGCTGTGTTTATTGGAATTGCTTTAGCAAGACTTGGTGACAAAACAAGCGGAATACTCAGATTATTTGAACAAGCAAATGAAATCTTAATCTTCCTGGTGAATGGGATCATGCGAACGGCTCCTTATGGTGCGTTTGCCTTAATCGCATCTGCCATTGGAGATGCCGGATTGAATGCATTAGGATCGATGTTAATGTATATGGTTGCTGTCATTCTGGCATTGTTTATCCATGGAGCTATTACCTACAGTTTAGCGATTAAAGGGTTAGGAAAAGCAAGTCCATTAAAGTTTTATAAACTGTTCTTCCCTGCTATGTCTGTTGCCTTCAGTACCTCGAGTTCAAGTGCAACACTGCCAGTTTCAATGAAAATGGCACAGGAAAGACTCGGAGTGAAAAAGTCAATCAGCAGTTTTGTTCAGCCATTAGGTGCGACGATCAATATGGATGGTACTGCCATTATGCAGGCGGTAGCTACTGTATTTATTGCACAGGTATATGCAGAGCCACTTGGCATTAGCCAGATGTTAATGGTTATTTTAACCGCAACCCTGGCAAGTATTGGTACTGCCGGTGTCCCGGGTGTCGGACTTATTATGCTGGCAATGGTGCTGAAGCAAGTCGGCTTACCTGTGGATGGTATCGCATTAATTATCGGTGTTGATCGATTATTGGATATGTTACGTACCTCACTCAACATAACCGGTGACGCTGCTTGTGCGTATATTATTTCAGAAGGCGATAAACGAAACGAGAAAGAGAAAGCGGGAGAAACTGCATAGAATAGGAACAACTCTTTTTTATGGATGAAATATGAGGGTGGTTATGGTGTTTCATCATGAGAATTTCTGGAGGTAAAAAGTTTCCTATGTTAAACATCAAATAGCCCTTGCCTATTTTCAGGTGAGGTCTATTTGTCGCGTCCATGGGTAGAATCACCATGCAAATGAAACGCTAGATTCGTCCTCGTGGTGCTTGTCGCTGTTGATTAAGTCAAGAGCTATAGTGAAAAAATGGATGTTTACTACCTTTGCTTAGTTGTCTTTCTTATTCATAAAAAAAGCAGTAAATAATAGCCGGAAAATTCAAAATTTATTTATGTGACATTAGTAAAATAATATACTTTTTAATTAATAACTTGACAAATAATAGGGTGTAAATAATAATGTCGATTAAACGATGTAAAAACATATATGTATGGAGGTGGCTAACGAATGCGAGTGACGGCAAAAATGATAGCTGATGAATTAGGCTTATCTGCGGCTACTGTGGATAGGGTATTAAATAACAGAAAGGGAGTAAGTGAAAAAACGATCGTGAAAGTGAAGGCTAAAGCTCAGGAATTAGGTTATAAACCGAATAGAGCTGCAAAGTTCCTGGCAACTCAAAAAGTAATCAATGTTGCTTATATACTGCCGGTATTTCCAGATTATTTCTGGGATGATTTAGATCATGAAATTAAAGAAGGAGCAACACTCTACTATGAGTTTGGCTTAATAGTGGATGTGCATCGAGTACATACTGTGCCTGATAACCACCAAATAGATTACATGCAGAAATTAGTAGACGCTAAAGCTTATGATGCAATTGTAATAGCAGCACATGATACAGAACCATTAGAACCAATTATTGCTCAAGCGACCAAAGACAATGTTGCTGTATTCACCATAAATACAGATGTCCCAAACAGTGAACGTATTGCATATGTTGGCAGTGACTATTATGATGCAGGTTTTCTTGCTGGGGAATTAATTCATCTATTTAATAGAGATGCAAACAAAATAGTTTTTATTAGAGAAATAGATGATACATATCAAATGATAAATAAAGAGAATGGGTTTCTAGATTTTTTTAAGAAACAGAACGTGAATCTGCAATTACAAAAAATAAAATATGATACCTCTGCTTATATAGAAAATCAACAAGTAAAAGAAATGTTGACAATTAATAGGGATTTGCTAATAAATGCAGATGCGATTTATGTTGCAGGGGGTTTATTAGATAAGATATTGCCGAATATCGCAGAGTGGAACAATAAACCTGTAATCATTGGCCACGATATTAATGAGACCATTTATCAAGCGTTTCTTAATGATGTCATTACTGCTTCTATTTGCCAGGATCCAATAGCACAGGCTAATTTTTCTCTGAAGAAAATAACGAATTATTTTTTTGAAGATAATAGAGATCCTATAGCTTCCTATATTGTAAAACCAGAAATTGTGACAAAAACAAATGCCAAATATTATATAAATTATAAGAATGGATAATTAAAATCAGAAAATGATTGACGTACATCATTTTCTGGTTTATCATATACTCAAATAGTTAAATATAAAGATGAATGCGCTTAAATGGTAGCGAATTCATCTGCTTTTTAACATAATATGATGTACGTACATCATGAGGGGAGTGTAATTTAAATCGTTTGGGAAATCTAATAAATTAACAAAATTCAGGAGGGGAATTATGAAGTTTAGATTATTTATTATTTCATTAATTATGTTAGTTTCTATGAGTTTAATGGTTGCTTGTGGTTCAAATGACAGCGCTAACAGTGATGGGTCGGCAGATAATGGAGATGAAGTGGTAGTAGATGTATTCAATATAAAGGTTGAAACAACGGAACAACTAAATAATTTAATAGAAATTTATGAAAGCGAAAATGAAAATGTGAAAATTAATGTAACAACAGTGGGTGGTGGACAAGACGCTCCTTCTGCATTGCAAGCCAAATTCTCTTCAGGAGAGGAGCCATCGATCTTTTTATTAGGTGGTCTGTCAGATGTAGAGAAGTATAAAGATTATTTATTGGATGTATCTGATATGGAAAGTGCTAAGACAGCAATTGATGGAACATTGCAGGGAGCAACGATAGATGGAACTCCATATGGGATTCCTTTAAATATTGAAGGCTATGGCTGGATGATTAACAAAGCCATTTTCGAGCAAGCTGGAGTGGACCCTGCCTCTATCGATAGTTATGATAAATTTGTTGAAGCGGTAGAAACAATTGATTCGCAAAAAGAAGAATTGGGCATTGATTCAGTGTTTGCTTTTAGTGCAAAAGAAGATTGGGTAGTCAGTCAATATTCCAGTCAATTTACTGCACCTGAATTTGATAATGATATAAAAACTGCATTTGAAGCGGAAGAGCTTAATTTTGAATATGGGGATCGAATGAAAGAATATACAGACTTATTTAATCAATATAATTATCAACCAATCTTATCATTAGATTACAGTACTTCTGTGGAAGAATTATTTGCAAATGACAGGGCGGCAATCATCCATCAAGGAAACTGGATTGTACCAACATTAAATAGTATGGATGAAAGCTTCGTAAGTGAAAAGTTAGGTATTCTTCCTTTCTTTGTTACTTCAGATACGGAAGGTAAAATTGTAGCAGGTCCATCATGGTATTGGGGAATTAACAAAGAGCAAGATGAGGCAGTGGTAGAAGAATCTAAGAAATTCATTGATTGGATGTATACTTCCGAAAAAGGTAAAGAATTAATTGTACAGGATTTCAAGTATGTACCTGCTCATGAGGGTTATGATACGGACGCAATCTCTGATCCGGTTTCAGCGGAAGTGTATGAATATTTACTAAATGGTAATTCGAAAATCTGGGCAAATAATCAGTATCCTGATGGGTTTTTCTCTGAAGCATTATTGCCAGAATTCCAAAAATATTTAGGAGAACAGCAAAGTTGGGAAGAATTTGAGCAAGCTGCTAGTGAAGCATTTACAGAAATGCGTTAAGTCCCTCAAGAAGGTGGGGCAAAATTCGTCCATTTTGCCCCATCACATACATGGTTAAAAGGAGTGGTAGAATTGAATTTTAAAAAACGCACATATTGGTTATTTCTATTACCAACTCTGTTCGCTTTATTAGTAGTTTTAATCATACCTTTTTTTCAAGGTGTATATTATTCTTTTACATCATATGATGGCTTTCAGGTATCTTCCTTTATAGGTTTGGAAAATTATAAAAATTTATTTTCTGATGAGCAATTTTTATACAGCTTAGGATTTACCGCAGCATTTTCCGTTGTGTCTGTAATTGGAATAAATGTACTTGGTTTATCTTTTGCATTATTAGTTACTCAAAAATTAGGGAAAGTCAGTACATTGTTTCGTACAATTTATTTTATGCCAAACTTAATAGGTGGGATTATATTAGGTTTTATCTGGCAATTCGTATTTTTAAAAGCATTTACTGGTATTGCAGATTTAACTGGCATCGAATTTTTTAGAGGCTGGCTGTCTGATACGCAAACCGGTTTTTGGGGATTGGTAATATTATTTGTCTGGCAAATGAGTGGTTATATAATGGTTATTTATATTTCTTTTCTAAATAATGTGCCAAAAGAACTTTTAGAAGCAGCAACTATAGATGGGGCAAATAGATGGCAGAATTTTTGGAAGGTTAAATTTCCGCTTATTATACCCGCATTTACTGTAAGTTTATTTTTAACCTTGTCGAATGCATTTAAAGTATATGATCAGAATATGGCATTAACTTCAGGTGGACCATTTGGCTCTACGGAGATGGCAACAATGAATATCTATGATACAGCTTTTAAAGTTCAAGAAATGGGATATGCCCAGGCAAAAGCTATTGTATTTCTGATTATCATTACTTTAATCTCTGTTATCCAACTCCAAATCACTCGCAGAAAGGAAACAGAATTATGAGAGTTAAGGAACGTACACATAAATACATCATGTTGTTTGTAGGTGCTGTTGTTTCTTTATTATGGATATATCCTTTCTATTTAGTCCTTGTTAATTCACTAAAGACCAAATCTGGTATTTTTGAGAGTACATTAGGCTTACCCTCAGTACCAACTTTAGAAAATTATCCAATCGCTTTTGAAGAGATGGATTTTATCCTGACTTTTTTTAATTCCATAGTAATTACAGGTGGGAGTATATTTATTATTGTTATTTTTACATCAATGGCAGGATATGCTTTGTCCCGTAAACCTGGAAAAGCAAGTACATTCATTTATTTACTATTCGCTATCTGCATGCTAATTCCGTTTCAATCTATCATGATACCTTTAATATCAATATTTGGTGCAGTAGATCTATTAAATCGAACTGGTTTAGCCATCATGTATTTAGGGTTAGGTTCTAGTTTAGCAGTATTCCTGTATGTTGGTGCGATGAAAGGAATCCCTAAAGCGTTAGATGAAGCAGCGATTATTGATGGTTGTAACAGGTTTCAAGTTTACTGGTACATTATGTTACCAATGTTAAAATCAACGACGGTAACAGTAATTGTTCTGAATGCTATCTGGTTTTGGAATGATTACTTACTCCCATCTCTTGTCATTAATAAGGAAGGAATGTATACCATTCCATTAAGAACATTCTACTTTTTTGGTGAATATTCTACTCAGTGGCACTTAGCATTAGCTGCTTTGGTTATTGCGATGATTCCAATCATCATTTTATATATGTTCTTACAAAGATATATTATCGATGGTATATCTGAAGGAGCAGTAAAATAAATTTATTAATAGAATTGAGGCAATATCAGGAGGTAAAAATTATGAAGTTTACAGATGGAAATTGGCTAGTAAGAGAAGGCTATCAAATCCATTTTCCGAGATTGATACATGAAGTACAAGAAGATGATAATTCTGTTACTCTTTATGCACCTTGTAAATTTTTAAATCATCGGGGAGATACATTAGACGGTCCACTATTGACAATTAATATATCATCACCATTAGAAGATACATTACGTGTACAAACTTGGCATTATAAAGGCGGCAAAGCAAAATATCCTAATTTTGAAGTGTTAGACAATGTAAACAAACTGCAAGTAAAAGAAGATAGCTCATTCATTATCTTCACAAGTGGTAATTTAACATTAACTTTGGACAAGAAGAGTTTTTCCATTTCATTTGCGAACAAGAATGGAAAATTAACAGATACAGATGGCAAAGGTTTAGCATGGATTGAGGGACCTGAAGATAAAACATATATGCGTGGACAGCTCCGTTTAGGGGTTGGCGAGCATTTATACGGATTAGGTGAACGCTTCACACCATTTGTGAAAAACGGGCAATCTGTTGACATATGGAACAAAGACGGTGGTACAAGTTCCGAACAATCTTATAAAAACATTCCGTTTTACCTGAGCAGTAAAGGTTATGGTGTGTTTGTCAATCACCCAGAGGAAGTAAGCTTTGAATTAGGTTCTGAAACGGTATCCCGCTCTCAATTTAGTGTAGAAGGAGAATATTTAGACTATTACTTTATTAATGGGCCTTCACCAAAAGAAGTTGTTAGTCGATATACGGAACTAACTGGAAAACCGGCACTCCCGCCTGCATGGTCGTTTGGACTATGGTTATCCACGTCATTTACAACTGAGTACAATGAAGAAACAGTCAATCACTTTGTTGATGGAATGGCGAAGCGTGGTATTCCGCTTAGTGTATTCCACTTCGATTGTTTTTGGATGAAAGAATTTGAATGGAGTAATTTTATTTGGGACCGACGGAATTTTCCGAACCCGGAAGGTATGCTGAAACGGTTAAAAGACAAAGGTCTTAAGATCTGTGTCTGGATTAATCCTTATATTGCACAGAAATCCCCACTATTTGATGAAGGGATGAAAAAAGGTTACCTGATTAAAAAGCCAAATGGGGATGTGTGGCAATGGGATTTATGGCAGGCTGGAATGGGCATTGTTGATTTCACAAATCCTGATGCATGTGCCTGGTTCCAGGAAAAACTTAAGGCATTGCTCGACATGGGTGTTGACTCTTTTAAAACAGATTTTGGGGAGCGAATCCCAACAGATGTGGTTTATTATGATGGCTCAGATCCGCAAAAAATGCATAATTATTATGCCTACAAATACAATGAGGTAGTATTTGACTTATTGAAAAACGAAAAAGGCAAAGAAGAAGCGATTGTTTTTGCGCGCTCAGCGACAACTGGCGGACAAAAATTCCCTGTACATTGGGGCGGAGATTGTGATTCAACTTATGACGCAATGGCGGAAAGTTTACGTGGCGGTTTATCATTGACAACATCTGGGTTCGGTTATTGGAGTCATGATATTGGCGGTTTTGAAAATACGGCAACACCTGATGTCTTTAAACGGTGGACAGCATTTGGTTTGCTTTCCAGTCACAGTCGTTTTCATGGAAGTTCATCCTATCGCGTTCCATGGAATTTTGATGAGGAAGCAGTCGATGTCGCGCGTCATTTTACCAATCTAAAAAACAGCATGATGCCATACATATACGGGCAAGCTGTTGAAAACAGCAAGACAGGTATACCAGTTATGCGTTCGATGGTGTTAGAATTCCCTGATGACCCGTTATGTGAAGCGTTGGATCTTCAATATATGTTAGGTGACTCGATACTAGTTGCCCCAATTTTCAATGAAGAAGGGCTCGGATCTTTTTATTTGCCGAAGGGACGCTGGACGCATCTTTTAACAGGTGAGGTTATTGAAGGTGGTACATGGATTAAAGAAAGATATGATTATTTCAGCTTGCCACTGTTTGTTCGCCCAAATACGATATTACCAGTTGGAGCCAATGAAGAAACTCCTGTTTATGACTATAATGATGAAGTAACGTTCAGAATTTATCAAGTGGATGAAGGTAAGACGATTACACGCTCATTAGTAGACGCTAAAGGAAATGAAACCGGATCCATAACAGTAAGCCGAACCAAAAATGAAATGGAAGTAGCAGTAGAAGGTATTACAGAAGCATATCATATAGAAATTGCTGGCAAGGATAGAATAAGCCCGGAGCGAGGGACTAAAAAAGTTAAACTTGAATTATAATAGAGACAGTGGGACGGTTCTCTTGCTTCATTCGAAATTGTCCCCACGGGAAATTAGGCAGAGGAACAGCCTAAATCGTCGTACTGGTTGAATTCTATATACTAAAACGGAAGAAAGCTCTGTGGAGAGTGAAATCTCTGCAGGGCTTTTTTTGTTTTTATTGAAATAGTACAACCCGGTAACTTTCTAGAAAATGAAACGCTAGACTAAATAGGGCTATTTGATGTTTAACATTCTTAAAGACCCAGGAAATTCTCATGATGCACCACGGGGACGGATGCTAATAGCATTAGTAACAATGGTTGTAACTATTGTCGTCTATCTAAACAAAAAGAAATAGCCACCTGCTCGCCAAAGTACACCAGCGTCCTTCATGTTTCGAATATTCCATTAACTAATAGTCAATAATAAAGGAAGCAATACCTTTCACTTCACTTTTCAGAAAAGGTAAGATAGTGTAAAATGTGTAACGGTTGCATATGAAGGAAAATTAATTATGTAATTATATTTTATAGAAGGAGGTAGTGGAATTGAAGCTTTTACAAGTAAGAAAGGGACAATTTGTTTATTACAATAATGAACTTCACAAGGTTTATTCCGTCAAACCAATGTTCCGTAAATCTGTCCATTTGTATCGATTAAAGGATATGCGGCAAATTCTGACAAGTGCTGGTGAAATTCAACTGTGCAAGCCAAAACATATGGATTCATTTATTTTTTATGGTCATCGCTATACAATTGATAAGGATAAGACTCCTGAAAAAGGCGATTATATTCTAATTATTAAACCTGCACCAGATTTCCTTGATCGCTATTCTCTTAATGAGGTTGAAAAAGTGGATAAGGTGGAAGACGGTAATATCGTAACAACAAGGGATAATGGCGTGAAACATCATGAATATGTAACTATGGTCCCTGGAAAATTAGAAGGAAGCATAGATATTGCTTATTTTGATCGGAATATGGTTTCTGAGGAGCAATTACAAGTGGATGAATCACCGAGTCTGCTGATAGAATCGGATAGCCATATTAAACCATCTGTCGGTGATATTTATTTAGATTACGAAACAGGCACGAGATTTATGATTGTTGCTTTGACGGAAAAAGAAATCATCTGTGGTCATGGTCCGCGTTTATCTTTCAGTGAGCTAATCAACGAAGAACGATATACACCAATTTATCGTGAAGAAGAAGATTTTTAACTTCCAGTAAAAGCGCGGAGACAGACTAACACCAAAAACGGATCGGTTTGCGTCGCAGGTTGCTACTTGGAAAGCGTAAGTAAGCATGGGGTTAAATCCTTTTATCCCCACAATGTATGGCAACTGCACCTGTATAAAAAGAGCGGTTGCCATTTTTGATAATCCTATTGCAATGGCCTTCATCCAACCTGTTCATGACGAAAGGGAGAAATCCCAGAATGTGTTTGATGTGACTCAAGACACTTTCCACTTCCATCTCATGTTTTCTCACCGGTTCTTAGCTTGATTGCAACCGATATTTTCCCGTGCTGAGATTTGTATATATGAAGTTAAAGATTCACATGGGCTGTTCTCTCATTTTTAAGTTACATGAAGAGAATCTGTCTATCAAACAAATTCGAAGAGGATGAAACTAAAATATGAATGAAAAGAAAAAGCAATTTTCTAATGTATTCACGTACGCCTCAATAGTAGTTGGAATATTAGTACTTATAGGTGCTGTTTTTCCTGATAAATTCGGGCAAGCTTCCAGCGCTGTTGGTGCATGGATTACCGAAACTTTTGGATGGTATTATCTTACAATCTTTACTTTAATTTTATTCTTTTGTGTATTTTTGATTTTTAGTCCAATTGGTAAACTCAAGCTGGGTAAGCCATCTGACAAACCTGAGTTTGGGACAATATCATGGTTAACCATGTTGTTTAGTGCCGGAATGGGGATTGGTCTTGTTTTTTATGGTTCATCTGAGCCAATCTCACATTATCTTGCTCCGCCAACTGCTGATCCGGAAACAAAAGCTGCCTTAGCAGAATCGATGAGATCAGTGATTCTGCACTATGGATTTCACCCATGGGCTGTATACGGTATTGTAGCACTCGCGCTAGGGTATGCCCAATTTAGAAAAGGTGAAGTAGGTTTAATATCGAAGACATTACGACCTATATTAGGGGATAAAGTAGATGGCCCTATAGGTACTGTTGTTGATGTGTTAGCGGTATTTGCAACAGTTATTGGGGTAGCCGTTTCTTTAGGTGTAGGAGCAATGCAGATCAATGGAGGTTTGGATTACCTTTTTGGTATTCCTAACAACAAGTTAGTACAAGGTATTATCATTGCTGTTGTTACTGTACTGTTTTTATTTAGTGCCTGGAGTGGTTTAAGTAAGGGTATTCAGTATTTAAGTAATTTAAATATGATATTAGCAGGTCTATTGTTTGCAGCTGTCTTAATTTTGGGTCCCACTTTATTTATCCTCAATATGGCAACTAGTTCGACGGGTGATTATTTAAATACATTTTTATTTAACAGTTTTGATGTCGCTCCATTAAACGAACAAAAACATGAGTGGCTTCAGTCTTGGACTATATATTATTGGGGTTGGTGGATGAGTTGGAGTCCATTTGTAGGTATATTCATCGCAAGGATTTCAAGAGGTCGGTCCATCCGGGAATTCGTCATTGCGGTATTATTCGTACCAACCTTTGTAAGTATCCTTTGGTTTAGTGCCTTTGGTCTGACAGGGATTGAAGTAGCACAAAATGCACCGACTATATTTGAAATGCCACCTGAAACTCAGTTGTTTGCTATTTTCAATTAACTGCCTTTAAGTTTCGTTTTGTCTATTATAACTGTGGGGCTTATCTCTTCTTTCTTTGTTACTTCAGCCGATTCTGCAACATTTGTTTTAGGTATGCAGACTGCTTTTGGAACATTAAGTCCTGCGAATTTTGTAAAAGTCGTATGGGGATTATTGTTATCATCCATCGCATATGTCTTACTTCTGTCAGGTGGAGAAACTGGCTTAAATGCACTGCAATCTGCAGCAATTATAGCGGCATTGCCATTTAGTGTAGTGGTAATACTGATGACGATAGCCTTCTATAAGGATGCCAATAAGGAAAGAAAATACTTAGGATTGACCATCACACCGAATAAAAAAAGAATGAAAGAATATATTGAAAATGATGGCCAGATTAAAAGGTGATAGTTAATATTGAATGGGAAACACGGGGACGGTTGGAGACTTTTACTAGTCTCGGGTCGTTCTCGTTTTTTTAGCTAAACAGCAAAGGTAATCTAAACCTTAGATATTTGTAGATAAAAAAATCAAACAGTGTATAAGGATATTTGTAATGAATTGGAGGGGATTTCCATGAGGAGCCTTTCGAGATTGGGAAACAATAGTGAGGTTAAAGAAAAATGGCATGAATATGAAGCGCAATCTAAAGTGTTAATGGATGATTTTGCGGCATGAAGAGAAGAAGAGTTGTGAGAAATGCAAAGAAGGAGTAGCGGAAGGATTTGAAAAAGGAATAGCAGACCCTCTGAATGCCATGACGCGAAAGAAAGTGAGTGCTCAAGGTATTCAGGACTCCTTTGAATGCCATGGCGTGGAAGAAAGTGAGTGCTCAAGTTATTCAGGACTTCTCTGAATGCCATGGCGCGGAAGAAAGAAGGGACTCAAGGCATTCGGGAGTCCTCTGAGTACCATGGCGCGAAAGAAAGAAAGTCAAGTCCTTTTTTATGTGTAAATATAGATACAATGTTAACAACCCAATTCACATAACACATATTTGTTCTTTTAAAAATTAGGTAGTATTCTCAATATGTTCACTGATTCACATATAATCCTCCCATCCAGCCACAGCTTTGCTGCTGGTCCTTGACTGTCGGTGCCCCTTCTTGGTGATCAGTAGTTGGGTG
>NZ_ML762446.1 GCF_009498735.1 Gracilibacillus oryzae | reverse complement strand
ATCCCCTCTATTTTTATTAAACTCTACTTTGTCTCATGATGCGGCTAAAAAAAGGAACACTTTTTCAGTGGCCTCGCGCTGTTCCCACAGGAGTCTCGCGTTTTTCACCAGCTCTAAATTGTGTTCTTAACGAATAAGAAGAACGAATTATTAACTGCTTATACAGGACCTTGATTTAATAAGCTGATTCACGTACATCGTCCCCCATCGTATTAGCACCTTAAAAATATAGACAGAATATACCAAGTGAAGTAAATTAACGGAGACTCCTGTGGGAGCAGAGTCCTAGGCGAGACCCCGCAGTGAGCGGGTTTTGCGAACGAGGAGGCTTGTCAGACGCCCACGGAAAGCGCAGTTAATTTACGGAACGGCGTGCCTTCACTGTATTAATTAGTGATTTTATCGTACTAAAGTGCAATTAACCTAGTTTTATAGAGGTGCTGATCCTCTTTCTCATGGATTTCTATTGAACATCCCTCTATTCACTGCTATAATCTATCCTAGTATATTGTGCTCGCACATAGGAGTTGAAGACATTGACGAACGTTAGAAATCAGAGTAGGGTAAGAAACTTTTCGATTATAGCACATATCGATCATGGTAAATCAACATTAGCTGATCGAATTTTAGAAAAAACAAAAGCATTAACATCAAGGGAAATGAAAGAGCAATTTCTTGATGCAATGGATCTTGAACGGGAACGTGGCATAACAATTAAATTAAATGCCGTCCAGTTAAAATATCAACGCGAAAATGATGAAGAATACTTATTCCATTTAATTGATACACCAGGACACGTCGATTTTACATATGAAGTGTCAAGAAGTCTGGCAGCATGTGAAGGGGCTATTCTAGTAGTCGATGCGGCGCAAGGTATTGAGGCTCAGACACTTGCAAATGTTTATTTAGCTCTTGATAACGATTTGGAAATTATTCCTGTTATTAATAAAATTGACCTTCCAAGTGCTGATCCTGAACGGGTGAAGCAAGAAATTACAGATGTCATCGGAATTGATGGCGATGAGGCAATCTTAGCAAGTGCGAAGTCAGGGATTGGGATTGAAGAAATACTGGAACAAATCGTTGAGCGGATTCCAGCACCAGAAGGAAATCCTGACGAACCGCTAAAAGCACTGATTTTCGACTCACTTTATGATCCATATCGCGGTGTAGTTGCATATGTGTGTATTAAAGAGGGTTCTGTCAAAGTCGGTGATAAAATCCGCATGATGGCAACAGGTAAAGAATTTGAGGTAAACGAAGTAGGTGTATTCAATCCAAAACCGATTAAACAGGATATGTTGACAGTCGGTGATGTTGGTTATTTAACAGCATCAATCAAAAATGTAGGGGATACTCGTGTTGGTGACACGATTACACTAGCAAACCGTCCCGCTGACGAAGCATTGCCAGGTTACCGCCGATTAAATCCAATGGTATTCTGTGGTTTGTATCCAGTCGATGCGGATAAATATAATGATTTAAGGGAAGCACTGGAGCGATTGGAACTGAATGACTCTTCTCTTCAATATGAAGCTGAAACTTCACAAGCATTAGGGTTTGGTTTCCGTTGCGGATTCTTAGGATTGCTTCATATGGAGATTATCCAGGAACGAATTGAACGTGAATTTGGTATAGACTTAATTACAACAGCACCTAGTGTTATTTATAAAGTAATTAAAACAGATGAAGAAGAATTAACAATTGATAATCCATCTTTTATGCCTGACAACCAATCCATCAAAGAAGTCCAGGAGCCATACGTGAAAGCATCAATTATGGTGCCAAATGACTTTGTTGGACCAGTTATGGAAATTTGCCAGAAAAAACGCGGTGAATTTGTTAATATGGATTATTTGGATGAGAACAGAGTAAGTGTAGTATACGAAATCCCGCTATCTGAAATTGTTTATGATTTCTTTGATCAGCTGAAGTCCCAGACTAAAGGGTATGCTTCGTTTGATTATGAGATGATAGGCTATAGAGTGTCCAACTTAGTGAAAATGGACATTCTGTTAAATAACGACACAATTGATGCTCTTTCTTTTATTGTCCATCGTGATTTTGCCTTTGAACGCGGAAAGCAAATTGCTGATAAATTAAAGACCTTAATCCCGAGACAGCAGTTTGAAGTACCGATCCAGGCTGCTATCGGAAATAAAATTGTGGCAAGAACCAATATAAAAGCGATGCGTAAAAACGTTTTGAGTAAATGTTATGGTGGGGATATTTCCCGTAAACGTAAATTGCTTGAGAAGCAAAAAGAAGGAAAGAAACGAATGAAAATGGTCGGTTCTGTCGAAGTTCCACAGGAAGCGTTTATGGCAGTATTGAAGATGGATGATGATTAAATCAACTTTTATGGTTGCTTTTTAGTTAGAAATGTATGATTATCCACCCAATAGCCACCGAAGGGAGGTTAAAGGGTGGAGGTTAATCATGCATTGCACTTTCAAATATATCTACTACTTCTTTTCGCATCTTTTTGGTAAGATGAGAGTAGGTATCGGTAGTTACACTCAACCGAGAATGACCAAGCCTTTCTTGGATCGCTTTTGGTTTTGCGCCACTCTCCATTAATAATGTTGCATGGGTATGTCTCAAGGAATGAAAATTAAAATCGATGGAAAGTTTATCTCTTAATTTCCTTCCGTTCCATTTGCACACATATGTGGTCACAAGATCGCCATTTTCCTTAGTGCATACGAAATCACTATCAGTATAAAATTCGCCGTATTTGAGCTTATTTCGCTTCTGACGGTTACGTTGTTTTTTTAGGATATTAATTAATGTTTGGCCTATTTCAATCTCTCGGTAAGAAGATTTAGTTTTCGGTGAACCGAATTCCCATTTTTTATTAACATTAATCAATATTTTTTCTACTTTTATCAAGCCGTTTTCTAGATCTACACAATCCCATGTAAGGGCGCAAACTTCACTAACACGCATTCCTGTATTTAATCCGATATGGAATGGAATATAAAATGGATCGTCTTCTTGCAAATAGCTAATAATCTTTTTGATTGTATCCCTAGATAAGATCTTTAAGTCCTTTTTAGTTGTTAATTTATCCTCAAATTTAGGAATTTTAACATAGTGCATCGGATTAACCTTGATCAATTGATAAGGATATACAGCTTTATCAAGTGAGTTCTTTAGCACGCTATGAAAAATAGTCATAGTCTTTCTGGAGAATCCTTCTCTAAACTTTGCATTAATAAATTTTTGACAGTTTTCTGGAGTTAAGGATCTCAATTTTTTTAAACCTAAATTTGGTTTAATGTGGTTATTTATCACTCCTCTATAGTTTTCTACTGTATTATGCTTTAAGTTTAACTCCACATGTTCATTCATCCAAAAATCTAAATAATCATGAAGCGTGGTTTCTGACGGTTCAAAAAATATACCGGTATTTTCATATTCTGCTATTGCTTGTCTTAGTATTCTTTCTGCATCAGCTTTATCTTCTGCTCCAATTGCTTTTCGCTCAATCTTTTTTCTTTTACCATCAATCTTACCTACATCAAAATAATAATACCAGTTACCATATCTTTTTCTTACTCCTCCACGCATAACTTATCCCTCCTCACTATAATCATCGATAACTTGTGTCATGCCGCTACCTGCAATCTCACCAATTAATTTGTTGTCTTCTATATAGATTCGAGAGTAGACAGGAATTTTAATCAAGTCTTGTTTGGACTGTTTCTTAATTTTGTATTTTTCTAAATTTATCAGCATGTGCATTCTCCTCTGCATAAAATGATTTATTTAGTATTTCGTGGTGAATATGAACAATTGGACTATCTCCAAGTGTGAACAAGTAGACATTTGATTCGTATGTTTCTAAGAAATCCTCTACTAAGTATTTAAGAATTTCTTCTGGAATTTTTTTGAAAGATAAATGTGACACACTAACCCTATTCTGTTTAGAAGATCGTACATGAATAACCTTGTATTCATCGTTAAGTAAATAGATTTTTAAATTGCAAGTACGACCAGCTTTTATCAATTCTATTGATTCTTTTGAATAAGCGGATGTTATCTCTTTTAAATGCAATGAAATCACTCCTATAAAAAGGAGACAGGTGATCAGCCTGTCTCATATTAAATTATTTTGCGCTAAGAAAAATTAATCTATGATTTTTTAAAATTAACTTCTAGTTCATCAGCAGATGATTTTGGGATTTTCATGATATCACCTAAAGTTAAAATTCTGTAATTTATTTTTTAATTTTCCAATAATTTTAATATTTTTATCTGTGATGGGATAAATGAATAGGTGGATAATTAGGGTTATCACTAACTAATGTAACTAAGGTTTTTAGAATAAAAAAAGCAGCGGAAAGAATCTGCTCTTTTTATTCAATTAATCTAAATTAACTACATATGTTACGACTTTACCGTGTATAAATAAATTTGAATCATCAACAGGAATGACGTTATCTGTAAATCGAGTATCAAATGAACTTGGTCTGAAAATTACACTCCCATCACTTCTATACATCCTTTTTACAGAAAATTCATTATTATGACTATAAACCACAATATCTCCATCATTAATATTTTCTATAGGATAGGGCTTAATTGCAATTAAAGATTGATGAGGAATAACTTTATTCATAGATTCGCCATTTACTTTCGTAATTATAATGTCTTGATCACCAGCCCATTTCCCCAGAATTGAATCTGGAAGAGAAATTGTTTCTATATTATCGACAGTTATTGGATCTACCATATCAGGTACTCCAGCTGATATGTGAAGTGGGAAATAATTGTATCTACTATTTGTTTCAAAGAATTTGTTTTTTTCCTCTTCTGTTATTGCTGATCTATAAACCCCAAAATAATCCGCCATTAATTGAATTTTGTCTAATCGCGGGTATCTTTCGCTATTTATCCAACTAGAAACAGTTGTTTCTGATAAACCAAGTTCTCTTGCCATATCAGTTTGTGTTTTTCCTTTAGAGTTTAATAATCTCTTTAGGTTATCAGATAGGATTTTCCTCTGTATTTGAACTGTTTTCTTATCGTTCATAGTAACCACCTCTCATAATCATAACTCCATAATACACAATAAGTGAATAAAATTCAACATTAAAATATAATAAAATTCACTTTTTGTATTGACGGTACACTATAAGTGTAGTATATTGTGTGTAACAACAGAAGAGTAGGGGGTGATTGCCGATGCCGATTCAGGTCGCATATCAGAATTACACTCTTAGTTTAAAAGCGGCTCGTGTAGAAAAAGGATATACACAAGAAGCTTTAGCTGAGAAACTAGGTATCACCAAACGAGCATACATTAGTTGGGAAAATGGAGATGTTAGACTTAAACCTTACATGCTTTACTCCATTGCCTATGTTCTGAAAATGGATGCAGACAATATTCGCGTTCCATTGGGATAATTTTTTACACAGCACTACACTTTAAGTGAAGTGCTGTGAAGAAAGGAGGAGTATCATGGCCTGTCTCTATACAATAACCGAGGTTTCAAAGTTATTAGGTGTAAACAAGAATAGAGTTTATGACTTGATTAAAGCGGGTCATTTAAAAGGATTAAAACTTGGTGCATTAAAGGTTACTTCTTTTGAATTAGAGGCTTTTTTACAAAGAAACAACGGTATGGATATGTCTGATTTAACTGAAGTGAAAAAATTACAATTCAATTAAGTGAAAGGATTTGGAATTAGTGAAAGGTTATGAAAAAATGCACGATTCAGCACAAAAGTTGTTTAACAGAGTCCATACAAAACATTTAGCAGCAATGGGAAACGATATGCGAAAAGAATACGGACTTGACCAGGTAAAAAGAGTTAAACAAAACAATCTAGAGAAATGCGTTGAGGTCTACTTCAAAAATGGCGAAATGTTTAAGTATTACACAAACGGAACCTGGGGGTGAGAGAAGTGAAAAAATTCTATTTGAAAATTCCTTATTGGGTTCCAGAAAAGATTTGGAATATATGGGTTCTAAAAATAAAAAACAGCCACGTGAGGTGCGCTCATTGTGACTGTGTGACATTAAATGCTAACTATTGTACTAATTGCGGTCAACGTTTGAAGGAGAAATAAATCCATCTAAATAATACGTGGATTCAGAACCGCATCCGTCACAAAAACAGGCATATGAAGGAAGTGGAATGCGTTCACCATTATTTCGTGACATACAATGGTCGTTAGTGCAGTAATTGGAGTCTAATTCGTATCCACAATTCATGCAAAATTCAGCCGATTCGTATTCAGGCTCAAAGCCACATTTAATACAAGTTAATTTGTCATTTGTTTGAGTCATTATATTCACCTCCTACCAAATCAGATAGGAATATTATAACAAATTAATAGAGAAAGAAGGTGAAGAAGTGAGCGAACAGAAAGAAACCTCTGCGCCAACAGAGGTAGTTTACAAGAAAAGCATTCGAGAATTTGAAAAAGTTATAAGGGATAACAATTTATCTTTCAGAAACTCAACGTCCTTATTCCGAGAAGCTAGGGCAAACGTATTTAACGGATTTTTTCCCACTCGTACAGATCTGTAGGAGTATCTAAGATAATACTATTAAATTTATCCCATTCAAAACATCCAGTTGCATGACAATAAACATTATCTGCAGCTGCAATAAAGGAAGGTGATTGAATGATCTTACATGAAGCAGTTGAAAGGGACAGGTTAAAACAGTTCGAATTAAGATTCGAGGATATTAAATCAGGAAACAACAAAGCAATTAAAGCAGCGAGATTGGCTGTTTTGCAAGATGATATGGAACAAGTTTTTAAAATTCCACTGATCGGTAAGGAATGCGCTTATGAATTTCGGAGTGATAATCCGGAAATAATGCGACTTTACCGCCAAGTAGTAAGAGAAAGGGATGTTAAACCGGATGCCATTTTTAGATAATTTCTTAGAACATGATAGACCAAAAGCTATACAACTGAAAAAGGATATTAGTTATCACTTTGAGATTGCCCAGAAATACTTAAATGAATGTAAATTGGAAAAATCATCATTACATTTTGAGCATGCTATGACAATAAATAGCGAACTTAAGAGAATGCAAGGGGTGTCAACGTGAGGGTCAGAGCGGGTTTTTGGTTATTGTTAAAACCAAAGCAAAGGTTCAGTGTGATAAATTACTACAGCAATAAAAAAGCACCTTCGGCAAAAGGCGCTTTAGTAAAGAAACAATAATTTCTACAGACTAAGTTTAACATAAAATACAAAACAATGATAGACACAGGCTTAGCTAGCCTTGTCTTAACGGCCATGAGGGTTCCTCCTAATTAAAATATGAGCGTTTCGGTCAAAATGCCATTTAACACTCGTGGTCGTTAAGATGCGGCTAGCATCAATACATAAGAATCGAGGTGAATAGAATGCCTGAATTAATGGTCGACTTAAACGATTTTGCTAATGGGGCACTTGCAGAACGATTTAATTATGAATTGCAAAAGGTTCTAGAAAATATTTCAGATCCAAACACAGATTTTAAAGCAAAGAGGAAAATGGATATTAAGCTAACTTTTGAAACAAATGAAGAAAGAGAATTAGCAAGTGTAAGTATCCAGGTTAAATCTACACCGGCACCACGTAAGAATATAGGATCCGCTATCCTAATTGACCGAGATGGTACTGGAAAAACAGTAGGAGCGGAATTAAAGTCTGGAATAAAAGGTCAGACATACTTCGATACGGCCGATGGGAATTTGAAAGAAGATACCGGTAATGTCATTGATTATCGTAAGCAAAAAGAAGGAGGAAGTAAATAATGATTAGAGAAGCAATTGAATATATCGTCGGTTTAGGGAATAGAGAAACCTTTACTGAAAATGGCCAAACTTACGTTAGTGGTGATGTTCGACTTTTGAAAGAACCGCTGCCGGCAGAAATTAAAGTCAGTACACTTTCTGCATTAGTAAATTATGCAAAATCAAGGTTTGATGGAGAAGAAAAGTTCTTGATCCATATTGTGAGTCCTACTAAAGTCAGACTTCTATCCTCACTAAATTTGGATGCTGAAAGATCAAACTGGGTAGAGGCAAATGCTTTATTACCAGATATCCCATTTGGTAGACACCTGGACATGGAAGAATTCAACATCCTTTTGCAATCTGCTTTCCTGCAGAACGAAGCCAGAGACATTCTTCTTAAAGTGGTCGGAAATGTAAAAGATGAAGATGTGAAAAATTATGGTGATGACGGAGTTTCTCAAACGGTTACTGCAAAAACAGGAGTTGCTCAAGTTGGAGATGTAGTTGTTCCTAATCCTGTAGAGCTTGCGCCATATAGAACATTTGTAGATATTGACCAACCTGAGTCAGATTTTGTATTCAGGATGAAAAAAGGACATTCTGGTCCAGCCGGTGCACTGTTTGAAGCGGATGGTGGAGCATGGAGGCTAGAAGCAATCACACTAATCAAAAACTTCTTAACTAAGAATCTAGCGGACGAAATAGAATTAGGGAATATTCATATTTTGTCATAACTGGGTAACGGTTATTCCGTTATCCCCTTAATGATAAAAGAAATATGCGAATTACATCAAAGTTTAGCTGTATTTAAAGGAGTGATTAAGTAATGTCAGATTTAAAAATCATTAATCATGCGGATCAACGTGTATTGATGACGAATCAATTAGCAGAATCTTTTG
The DNA here is from genome assembly GCF_009498735.1 of Gracilibacillus oryzae. Lineage (GTDB taxonomy): Bacteria > Bacillota > Bacilli > Bacillales > Amphibacillaceae > Gracilibacillus > Gracilibacillus oryzae. Next base: position 51,678 of record NZ_ML762446.1, on the reverse strand, counting down.
GTACCAGTTCAGACATAATCAACAGAAATTTTCAAAGGAATTCAAATCGTTATACTCATGGAAAACATTATTTTGCTTTATCAGGTGAAGAATTAAGGGAATTTAAAGGGTCCCGACAATTTGACGCCACCCTGAAATATACTTCTGTATTATACCTTTGGACTGAGAAGGGCGCCTGGCTACATGCAAAGTCACTTAACACAAATCGAGCATGGGATGCTTATGAAATGTTGGTCGATGATTATTATAACGTGAAAGAGAATTTGCCACAGGCGCCGCAATCCTTGGAATTAGCACTTCAAGCAGCGCTGGAACACGAAAGGGAAATAAAAACCATTAAGTCAGATGTCAAATACTTAAAAGGTAGCATGCGAATTGATTCTTTACAACAGCAGGAAATTCAAGAAGCGGCAAAATATTCAGTAGTACAAGCACTAGGTGGTGGGGATTCGAAAGCTTACGAAGACTTAAGTAAGAAAGTATTCTCTGCATTTTGGAAAGAATTTAAGAAACATTTCAAAGTACCGAGGTATGGAGATGTTCCCAAGGTGAAATTTGATGAAGCAATACGGTTTATAGAACTTTGGCGACCATCAACCTCATTACAGATAGAAATAGATCAAGCAAATAGTCAAATGGCAATGTAATAACAACATGAATTGATAGTCGCAAATGCGTAGGGTGATGTTACAGCATCTCCCTACGCCATAATTATACACTAAAAATCTCAAAATGAACAAGAGAGGGATATATGATGGCTAAATTTAGAATGGTACACACAGAGTTTTGGAATGATCCAAGAGTCGTCGAGGAATTCACACCTGAAGACAAATTCTTTTATTTATATTTACTTACTAACTCGAAAACAACACAAATAGGAATCTATCAAATTACTAAGAAGCAAATTGCATTTGATATGGGTTATTCAATGGAAACAGTCCATGCATTAGTTGATCGATTTACAAACTACCATGAGATTATTGCCTACAATCCGGATACGAGGGAGTTGGCCATAAAAAATTGGGGCAAATACAACCTAAATAGAGGTGGCAAGCCGGTATTGGACTGTGTGAAATCGGAGTTGAAAGAAGTAAAAGATAAAGAACTTATTAACTTTGTTGGGGCACGAATCGAAAAAAAAGAGATAAAAGCTATTTACGATTCGTACAACGATACGTTAAACGATTCGGTTTCAGATAATGGTGAAAATTTCAGTGATACCAAGGGTATCAAGGTTTCTTACGATACGTCAGACGATACGACAACGATAAGTGGGCAAGAAAAAGAAGAAGAAGAAGAAAAAGAAGAAGAAAAAGAAGAACAACAACAAAAAGAAAAACAAGTCAGTCGTAGTAGTCAAAATCCATTTACATTTTATGAACAAAATTTTGGGATGTTAGCACCTTTCATAGCTGAAGACATTTCTATGTGGATAGATGATTTAAACGAAGAATTAGTAATTAAAGCACTAGAGATAGCTCTTGAAAACCAAAAGCCTTGGAAATATGCAAAATCTATTCTGAAGGCTTGGTTAACGAAAAATGTAAAAACAATTAATGACGTTAAGGCACTAGAAGTAGAATTCCAAAAGCAGCAAGGAAGAAAATTCGGTAAGCCGTTAAATGACGACATTACTCCTGAATGGTATGAGAAACAAAAAGAGGAGCGTAAGTTAGAACAAAAACAAGAAAAATCCCAAGAAGAAATGCAAAAGGAAGCAGCAGAAGCAGATCGGATGTTAAAAGAATACTTATCAAAAAATGCATAGCAAGGATGTGCTCTGTTATGAAATGTGAAGAGTGTAAGGAAAAGCAAGCAGTATTCTGGGGTGAAAAATTCTGTTGGGAATGCTATACGAAATTATATGATAACCAGGGTGATCAATATGACAAAAATAGGAGAATATTTACCTTACTCAAAACAGCAGCAAGTCGGAAGAAAAAGAAAGAAGCAAAATCGGGACTTCAGCCCAAAGGTTAAGAAAGAGATATTTGAACGTGATCAATGGCGATGTGTTAAATGTGGCTCCTATTACTTAGAAGAGGTACCACACCATATTATTTTTAAATCACAAGGTGGATCTGGTGAAAAGCGGAATGGTGCAGCAGTATGTATCAATTGCCATAGATCCGCTCATAGGAAAGATGAAGTTAGACGGTGGTTTGAAAATTGGCGTGATAAATACCTTGATCAGAATGGGGATTTACTATGAATAGCTATATTTGTCCATTATGTGGAGAAGAAATGAAACATTGGAATCAAGGAATATATGAGTGTCCGGATTGCGGAAATATGATGGATGGCGATGATTTGGAGGAAATATTGGATTTTTAGAAGGGTCGATGAAGTAGGTGAGTATTTTGAAATATAAGGAACTACAAATCATTAAACATTCATTACAACATTACATCAAAAGACCTGACGCTACTCAAAAGGACATTAAAACAGAAAAACGATTACTTGAAAAAGTCACACTTGAGGTAGATGAAATGAAAGAAAGATATGAAATAAGCTAATCAATTACTAGAAAAGCATGCTTAATACACCAAAATCTTGAGTTATTGGAGGTATCGGAATGAACCAAATACCAGTAATAGCATTTAAAAATAAATCGAAAGAAGATCGATATCTAGCAAATGGACCAGATGCAGGTGACTGGTCGGATGAAGAATTAGATGTGCTAATTGATGATATACAGAATGCTTTTCTAATTTGGAGGATCGATAAGACAAAACCCACACAAGAGGATTTGGAAAACATCATCAAGGAATCAAGAGAGCATAAGCAGAACATGATTGAAAGATTTGGAGATGCCGCACTAATTAGTTATGACGTAGAAAAATGGCTGGAAGATTATGAGCCTGCATGGATAGAAATCACGAAAGAACAATTTGAAGCAAGTAAGGAGTGGAACTAATGGACCACAGCATTAAAAACAGTAGGAATCGAGGCTAGGTAAATGTCTGCACTTGAAGAAATTATGAAAATATCTAGTAAACTACCATTTGTTATTCTTCAGGACATCAACCAACGTATTGGTGATTGGTTAGCAAGCGGTGGTAAAGAAGATGACCCGTATATTGAGCAACAACTAAGATTTGCACAAAATGTATTGGAGGCATCCAAATGACCAAAAAACAACGCAAGCGGCTAAAAAGAAACTTGAAACGACTAAAAAAGGAACGGCTAAAGAGAGCCTGGAGAAATTTGTTTAAGGATATCTGAGGTGGTGTCAATGAATAAAGGCAAGAAGTTGAATCGAATGAAAATCTTTTATGAGATTGGAGATATCCAGGACAAGCACTGTAATAATTGCACCATAAAGAAAAGTGGAAACAATAACCATGAATGTGAAGGATGTTCCGCTTATGAAAGATTAAGAGAATTAGGATCCCACCTTGAGAATATATCAGGAGGAAAAAAGATGCCTGACCATATAAAACTTGAAGATCTAAAAAGTATTGACATTAATCTCATTGCAAAATTAAAAGAATATGGAATTACTTACGGACAGATGGCAAAACAATTAGGAATGAATTATCAGAAATTTATCAACGCAAAAAATGAAAAGTCAAACTCTCAAAAAGTCATAAAAAGTAAGGAGAAGACTATGGCAACTAAAAATAATTCAGAACTTGAGCAAGTAATGCAACAATTAAAAGATGACCTGAAAACATATAAAGAATCTGCTGGTGGGAGTAAAGAGTTAGCAGAGAAATATAAATTAGCTGCGGAGAAATGGGAAGAAGAATTTCACTCTGCAAATAGCCAACTGAAGCAAAATGAAAAATTACTGAGTGATGCGCAAGAGCAAGTGGATTATACAAAAAGACAACTGGAAGAAATAGAACAGATAGCAGATGAAAAGAAAGAGATTGCTGCTCAGCTTCATAAAGATGTCACCAGACTATTAGACTTGAAAGAAATGCATGAAAAGCGGATCCAACAACAGGATAAACACATTGAGCAGTTAGAAACCATGTTGATTCGATATATTCACATAAAAAATACTGATGGCATCGAGAGTTTGATTATTTAATACTCCAAATAAACATTGTTCGTCTTTGGATCCTTATTTAGTGGTTAGGATCCTATCCAATGTTCGTGAATTTTAAAGAAAGCAGGTGGTCTAAATAAAGCTTCAACTGGATTTATTTAGAGAGATAATAGTGGATAACTTCGCGGGTGGAGGCGGGGCATCAACAGGGATTGAATTGGCAACGGGTCTAAATGTCGATGTAGCGATTAATCATGATCCAGCTGCAATTGCAATGCATAAGGCCAACCATCCGAATACAGAGCATTACTGTGAATCGGTGTGGGATATAGATCCTAAAGAAGTTGTCAAAGGTAGAAAAGTCGGGCTTTGTTGGTTATCTCCTGACTGTAAGCATTTTAGTAAAGCAAAAGGTGGAAAACCTGTCGATAAAACCATAAGAGGACTAGCATGGATAGCTGTAAACTGGGCAATTAAAGTAAGGCCGAGAGTAATCATGCTTGAGAATGTAGAGGAATTCAAAACATGGGGTCCATTGAAACGGAATGATAAAGGTGAATTTGTTCCGGATCCGGATAAAAAAGGGATGACATTTCAATCATTCATGAAATCGTTGCAGGCATTAGGTTATGAAGTGGAAACGAAAGAGTTAAAAGCTTGTGATTTCGGTGCTCCTACTACAAGAAAGAGATTGTTTCTGATTGCCAGATGCGACGGACAACCAATTTCCTGGCCGGAACCAACACATGGAGATACAAATGAGTTAAATGTTCAACTAGGGATTAAAAAGCCTTATCGAACAGCTGCAGAAATTATTGACTGGTCTATTAACGCCCCAAGCATCTTTGAAAGAAAAAAACCATTAGCAGAAAATACTATGCGGAGAATAGCAAGAGGGATCCAGCGTTTTGTCGTAAATGATCCGAATCCCTATATAGTTAGAATCGGACAAACTGGTTTCGGTAAAGACAGATTGCAATACAAAGCGGATCATCCGCTAACTACAATTACCACTAAAGCGGAACATTGCCTTGTCACACCTTTTCTATCTACCTACTATACAGAAACAACGGAAAACGGAGTGAGAGGACAGAGTATTAAGCAACCTATAGCAACCATACCGACAGCAAATCGCTTTGGGTTAATCTCTGCATTTATAGCAAAGAATTATGGGGGGAATTATAATGGTCCTGGTATCGCTATAAATGGTCCGCTACATACCATCACAGTAAAGGATCATCATTCGTTAGTTCAAGCATTCCTCATGAAATATTATGGATCGGATACTGGGCAATCTCTAAACGGTCCGCTTCATACAGTTACTACAAAAGATCGATTTGGACTAGTAACTGTAGCGGGACAAGATTATCGAATTGTGGATATCGGAATGAGGATGTTGCAGCCACATGAATTATTTAAGGCGCAAGGGTTTCCAGACGAATATATCATCGATCGAGATCACAAAGGGAACAAATATCCTAAAACCCAACAAGTAGCTAGGTGTGGTAATTCCGTGCCACCACCATTTGCAGAAGCTCTCGTAAGATCTAATTTGCCGGAGTTATGCGTGAAAAGTTACAAATACAAAGCAGCACAGTAATTACAGGGAGGGGAAAGTATGGTATCGACACAAAAATTAGCAAGTGCTTACAGCTTTTTAATTAAAATTCAATCTTCAAGCAGCCCAATTGTCTCAAAAGAAGCGGTAATTCAACATATGAGTTCTTTAATTAATCATATTGAAAGTAATGAAGACCTGAAATCTTACAAGGATCAGAGGGGGAATGATCGTGAATAGGTTGGAGGAAATAAAAGATAAACTTACAAGAAAATATCCTGTTCGTAAATCAAAAAAACTATTAGATCATGATGATGTAAGATATCTAATTCGACAAGCAGAAAACGCTGAAACTTGGAAAGAACAAATAAAAGTAACGCAAAATCGCAATGAGCGATTAGAACAACAAAACAACCAGTACAGGGAATTTGCCCATACAATCCGATTAATTTTAGAGTCACCATTCACAGATTTTGACGACCTGCACAATGAAATAAAAAAGCATTTAGAAGCATTGGAGGAAAATGAATGAACTGGCAAATGCTCTTTGAAATACAAGCTGGACTAGATCATCACATTATCGAAAATAAAGAATTAGAAGGAGAGTACTTATTAGATAAAAAAATGCTAGCGTTGAGAGTGGAATTAGGAGAACTAGCAAATGAATTGCCAGAGGTTTTTAAATACTGGAGTAACAAGAAAAATAATTATGATAATGCTCTCGAAGAGTACATTGATGGATTACACCTTATATTGAGTATAGGACTAGAATTAGGTATTCATCATAATGATATTGTAATAGAGAATGATTTGACTGGGGAAACCACAACTGAAACCTTTAACATACTATATTCATATATATCTACATTAAGATCATACTTAGATGTTAATTTACCAGCAACGATAACAAATAAAGATGTTAAATGTGCATTTAATGAATTAATAGAGTGTTTTGTAGGGTTAGGCGAGAAAGACCTAAGATTTACGTGGGAACAGATCGAAAAATCATACATGCTTAAGAATGTAGAAAACCACAAGCGTCAGATGCAGGGTTATTGATGAAAATGAAGTTTAATAGGAGCGCTTCAAATGGACGTAAATAAAAGAGAATCTATCATCCAACAATTGTCTTTAGTAAGTGGTTATAGTCAAGAATACTTTAGGAAACTATCAGATAGGCAATTAAGAAAGGAAATGGAGCGATACTATGGCCAAGACCATTGAACAAAAAGTTGATGAAAATCTTATGGAGATAAAACGATATCAACAAAAAATCAATCGGTTACCTAATGAAGAAAAAGTATCGCGTATCTATTTATTGGCCAAACAGTTAGTATTTATTGGACGATTAGCTAGTATTTTCGGTGAGGAATATAAACAAATATATGCATATAGAAAACGTGTATACAATGAAACATACTTAACTGCCGCGAAACATCGATCTGCTACTGCAGAATTAGCGGTAGTAGATATTAGGCAGCAAGAAGCGGAAGCCTTTGGGAATTTTAAACGATGGTCCAATGCTTTTACGAGAACCAGAGAAGAAATCAATGCTCTAAAATATAAAGTAAAAATCGATATACAAGATGGATCAAGTCATGAGAATTATTAGGGAGTTGGTTTCGTGAATAAAACCTTAAACATAAAAAAGACCACATTTAAACACATTGAAGCGGAATGGTACAACTACCATTGGACCTTAAAAGAAATTGCGCAACTGAGGGAAGAGATAATGAATCCTCCAGTAGAGATCGAAGAAGATATAAATATTGTAAAAGGGGCTAATTCTGTGAGGCAGCCTGGTGATCCAACTAGTAGATTAGCTATGAATATAGTAGCAAGTAAGCAGTTGCAACATATGGATAGCATTGTTAGATCAATAGAATCAGTATACAATGCCTTACCAGATGACTATAAAAAATTAGTAAGAATTCGATATTGGAGAAGAGACAGACGATTGACATGGGATGGTATTGCAGGAGAATTAAACGTGAGTAAGCGACAAGCCATGCGGTGGAGAGATGAAATAATACAGGCAACGATTGAACTTTTAGGCTGGAGATAAAAGATGTCACTTTCATGTCACTTTTTGCCTTTAAAAACGTGTTATTATGCTAATATGAAATTCCATAAAAATTCCCCTTTTTAAAGCACTCACTTTTCGTGGGTGCTTTTTATTTTGCAGGAAAGTAAGTGATCAAGGATGAAAATATCTGATCGACTATCAAAAAAACAAATAGAAAAGTTAAATCAAATTAAAGATAACAACCTGACTAGAAAAGACTGGATTGAGATGATGGGTGTTAATCGGGATACTTATAAAAGGGTAAGAGGGAAAATTAAAAGTAGAAGAAAATAGAAAGTCTCATGTTGTCTCTCTTTTTGGAGATAAGCGAAATAAAGAGTTAAAATTCTAGAAGATTATGCAGGAATGAAATGATTTATGTCGAATATCATAGAAAAGGAGGTGATAGTGTGAAGGTTAGCTTTGTTAACGAACTGGGAAATGATATTCATGTTTTCGAAACTGATGATTTATCTGGAATTATAGCTGCAGTTAAAGAAAGTTCAGCAATGATTTTTAATCATGATCCTTTTTATGAATATGATGAAATGAGAATCAATCATTATGAAGAGGATGGGAAAATAGTTCAAGAACTAATTGTCTATTTTAAAGATTTTAGAGATGAATCAGACTAACAGAAAGATTAGGAAAGACATCTTAGAGGGTGATTAGTTGAAGGTGAATGAAATGAATAAATATCAAGTTACTGAGAGAATGAAGATGCTTAAGAAATTAATCAACAGTCCCGATACAAATATACACATAAATGGTGGCGGTGCCGACATATATGAAGAGATCAACAACCCGCCAACTGATAAGGATGGATTTGTCCACAAGTATTATCTTCAGGAAACAACTAAAGGTTTAATTGAAGTCCTTATAGAAAAAGAAAGATAGTTATTTGAGACTTAATAAAGTTTCATTTACTAATAGTGGAAGGGATTCCTCTTCTTTTGTCGAATTAATTAGGAGAGAAGGGGGTGATAATTTGGAAAAGTTTAGGGTGACATTTGAAATGATTAATGGCCAAAATCATTTCTATGAAGTGGAAAGTACTACAGAAAAAGTATATGAATTACTTAATAATAGTCCTGATGGTTGGATACAGTTAAAAGAAAGTGGAGAAACACACTATATTAAAGCTGATTCAATAGCAAGGGCTAGAGTCATATCAGAGTCAGACTACAATAAGATCGAACAGCAAAAACAAGAAGAGAATTTCAAAGCACTGAATAATTATGGATTTTAGCACCTGCTGAGGTGCTTTTTTTATGTTTCAAAATTGGGAGTAGAGATTCCTAGTTATTCAAAGATGATGATGGGTCCTTCTGACGGGGGTGCCCCTATGCGGGGCTGGCGACGCCCGAGAATCACCCCGGTTTGAATAAAAATTTTTACTTCGGAACTTCGGAAATGAGGTGATAAAAGTGGATGGTTATAAAGTGCTAGATAACGAAGTTGTTGTCTCTACAAAAGCGCTTTGTGATTTATTGGAAATAAGCGATAGAACCTTGACAGACTGGAAACGACAAGGATTAACACAACATAGTCGTGGATGGTGGGATTTAAAAAAAGTGCTGAAATGGAGAGGGTTAATTTCTCATTCAGATTCCGAAGTAGACAAATCGATCAATCTACAGAAAAAGAAACTAGAAGCAGAAATCGCTTTTAAAGAAGCTCAATCAGATCTTTCTCGATTGAAAGCAGATATTGCTGAAGGAAAATATCTAGAAAAAGAAATCGTGGAATTAGAGCTTTCACGTTTTTTTGCTGTTTTCAAAAAATCATCTATGGCACTTTCACGAAAACTGGCAGGTGAAGTCAGTTCCTATGTTGATCCTTTAGAAGCTAGACGAATTGAAAAATCACTATCAGAGATTATTAACAATGCTTTGGAACAGATGAGTGTGGACGGTGTGTATTATGCCAAAAAGAAAAAAGTATGAATGGCCATCATTTATAGTAAACACTCTTCGCCATTTAAGACCTCCAGAAAAGTTATTGGTGAGTGAATGGGCAGAGAAACATCGATACTTAGATAGCAAGACGTCAGCCATGCCTGGTCCATGGAATAACGGTATTACGCCATATCTGAATGACATCATGGATGAATTTAACAATCCGGATACGGAAGAAATTGTATTCGTGAAACCAACACAAGTTGGCGGATCAGAAGCGCTTAATAATATGGTAGGCTATGTCGTTATGCAAGATCCCAGCCCAGTAATGATTGTGTATCCAACAGATGATTTGGCCGAGTTTATTTCGGAAAATCGGGTTCAACCTATGTTCAATTTATCCCCTGGTTTAAGAGATAAGTTTAATAAACGGCAATCGAGTCGCAAGGATCTGCAGTGCGATGGAATGTTCATCAGTTTGGATGGTGCTAATTCGCCTTCTGGGTTGTCAAGTAAGGCCATTCGTTATTTGTTTCTAGATGAGGTGGATAAATATCCAGGTGCTAGTAAAAAAGAAGCTGATCCGATCAAGCTTGCTCGTGAAAGGACCAAGACTTTCACTACCAATAAAAAGATATTTATGACCTCTACACCAACCTTAAAGAGCGGTCATATATGGCAGGCGAAAGAAAAAGCGGATATCGTGAAACACTACAAAGTACCATGCCCTCATTGCGGCGATTATATTGAACTCAAGTTCCAACAAATTAAATGGCCAAAAAAAGATGGGATGAGTTATGCTGATCGAGCTGAATTTGCCAACTATGTTTGCCAAGAGTGTGGCTGTATTATTACTGATCAACATAAGCCTCAGATGTTGAGATATGGAAAATGGGAAGTCGTTGAGCAACGAACCCAATTCCCAAGAAAAGTGGCTTATTGGATGAATACTTTATATTCTCCATTCGTACGGTTTGGAGAAATCGCAAAAGAGTTTCTTGCTTCTAAAGACGATCCAGAGCAGCACCAAAACTTTGTCAACTCTTGGCTTGCAGAGCCTTGGGAAGACACTAAGCTAAAAACCAATGCTGATTTAGTTTTGGAGAGACAGTCCGATTATGAAGAATTTGAAGTACCTGATTGGGCAGTAATGTTAACTGGAGGTGTGGATGTACAGGAAACGAGTCTGTATTGGACCATACGCGCATGGGGGCCATATTTAACCAGTCAAAATATTGCTCATGGCCAAGTGTTAAGCTTTCAGGAAATTGAAAAAGTAATGAATGCGGAATACCAGAAAAGGAATGGCGAAACACTTATGGTCAATTTATGCGGCTTGGATTCAGGGGATCAAACGGATGCTGTTTATGAATTTTGTTCTATAAATAGTGAATGGGCTATACCTGTTAAAGGGGTGGCGACAAGTTATGCTCACTTTAAAATAAGCACGATTAATAGAGCCACTTCAAGCGCTCATGGTACCAGACTTTTATTGGTAGATGGCGGTAAGTATAAGGATATGATTGCTTCCAGAATGAGAAAGCCAAATGGACAAGGTTCCTGGATGGTCTATAAGGATTGCGATCGTGAATATGCGGAACAGGTGACAGCGGAACATAAGGTGAACAGCAAAACAAGTGGCGGTCGAACTACTCAAGTTTGGATACCAAAAACAAGTCATGCGGATAACCATTATTTAGATACCGAGGTTTACGCAATGGCTGCTGCAGATGTTCTTCATGTACGTAATATTCACCTAATGCAAGAAGAAGAAGAAACTTCGAATGAACCGGCTGTCCAATCAAATGAACAGGCCATGCAATTTAATAATTCTTGGTTAAAAAACAATAACTGGTTATAAGGGAGGGTGATCACCTATGGTAACACTTCAAGAGCAACTGAAACAAATCACTGAAGCTATTACTGCAATTGAGATTGGTGGCCAAGAATATCAATTAGGTTCCATGCGTTTAAAGCGAGCCGATTTATCTTTGTTGTATAAGAGGCGAAAAGAGTTAGAAGGACAGATTCAAGCAGAGCAAAACGGAAACGAACTATTGTCGAACACGTTTGTCAGTGTTTTCGATAGGAGGTAATATTTTGGAATGGCTGGAAAAAACCATAGCTGCCATATCTCCTAAATGGGCTTATCAAAGGAAGGCATGGGAGAAAGGTTATGAAGAAATAAGAAATTATGATGCTGGTACCGATGATCGACTCAATGCCGGTTGGAGAACAGTTAATGCTACTGCAGATCAAACAGATAGCGTCTACCGGGATACCATCCGGGCAAGAGCAAGGGATTTAGAAAGAAATTCGGATATGCAAGAGAGTATTATTGGAGCATTCGAACGAAATGTGGTTGGTACCGGTTTTAAACTGCAAGCAAAAACATCAGATGAAACCTTGAACACAAAAATTGAAGATCTGTGGAAAGAATGGTGTAAACCTCGAAATTGCGATGTGACCTACCAACAAAGTTTTTCAGAGTTGTGCCAAATGGCTATTCGGAGAAAGAAAATAGATGGTGGAATTATCTTCGTCAAACGGTACACTCAAGGTGGTGTTCTTCCATTTACATTACAAGTGAGAGAAGTGGATGATTTAGATACCATGCAGGCTAGCAGGAAAAATGTAAGGATTGTCAATGGTATTGAGTACAACGAGTATAATCGCCCCATCGCTTATTATTTTAAAACGTATGACATTCATGGCTTGTATTCTGGTAAATCAGAACGTATAAAAGCCGATGATGTCATTTTTTTATGGGATAAAAAGAGACCTTCTCAAATTAGAGAAATGTCAGAAATGTCTCCTACTATTACGAGAATCAAAGATGTTAATTCCTATATGGAAGCGGTCAGTGTGAAAGAAAGAGTGGCAGCTTGTTTATCTGTTTTTGTAACGAAAATGACGCCAGGTGGGGGAAATGGCTTCGGTAGACAAAACAACACATCTAATCATTCTTATCAAGGAAAGACACTAAGTCCAGGAATGATCATGGAAATGAATCCAGGGGAAGATGTGAAAGTGGTCAATCCACCAGCCCAAGGTTCCAGTGCTGCCGACTTTGTGAGACTGCAGCAACGGTTAACGGGAAGTGGTCAAGGAATATCATACGAAGCAATTGCTCGTGATATGTCCCAAGTCAATTACAGCAGCGCCCGTCAAGGCTTACTGGAAGACCAGAAAACGTATGCCATGGAGCAACAGTATATGATTCAACATTTATTAACCGAAGTCTATGAAACCTTTTTAATTTCTGCTGTGTTAAGTGGTGCTGTCCAGGTCCAACATTTCTGGAATAAGAAAAAAGAATACATGAAACATAGTTGGACACCACCAGGACAAAAATGGATTGATCCATTGAAAGAAGCGAATGCCAATAAAGTGTCTTTAGAAACCAATCAATTAACACTTGCAGAAATAGCAGCAGCTGCCGGTTCTGACTGGAAAGATGTAGTGGAGCAAAGAGCAAGAGAATTAGAATACATGAAGTTAAAGGGGGTGATAAAAGATGACGAAGCGTAAAACGATCGAATTAAGTCGCGACACGACAATTAATGCAAAAGCTATCGATGATGAAAAGAGGCAAGTAGAATTAAGCTTTTCAAGCGAAGAACCATATGATCGATGGTTCGGACCAGAAATACTAAGCCATAACGATGGGGCTTGTGATTTAACACGGTTAAACGAAATTGGCTGTCTACTTTATAACCACTCGAGGGATAAAGTAATTGGTAGAATTGATAAAGCCTGGGTGGAAAATGGTCGTGGCCTTGCTCTTGTAACTTTTGATGAGGATGAAGCAAGTGAAGTGATTTATCAAAAAGTGAAAAACAAGACTCTAAAAGGTGTTAGTGTAGGGTACCGAGTAGACAGCTGGGAAGAAGTCGGATCCGGGAAGACCTCAAGCGATGGTCGTTTCAAAGGACCATGTAATATTGCTCTAAAGTGGTTGCCACTCGAAATCTCCATTGTATCCATTCCAGCTGATGCAAGTGTAGGAGTGGGACGAGAAATGGAAAGTGGATTGCCCTTTCAAAAACAAACCAGCTCCCAACCAAAATCAATTTATTTTAAACAAATTCAATTAAATGAAAATTATGTAGGAGGACGAAACGAATGAATCTAAGAGAATTACTTGATAGACAAAGAGAAATTGTAGAAGCTGCAAAGGCGGAACAGAGAGATTTAAACGAACAAGAGCAGCGTGAGTTTGATCAATTGCAAGAAAAAATTAATGCCATTCGAGAGAATGAAAAGAATCAAGCGCGTGACGATACTAACATTTTGAAGACTGCTGATCCAATTCAAGACACTAGTGATCTGGTAAAACAAGCGATGGATACGGAAAGACAACGAACGGCAGATATCACCAATCTCTGCAGACACTTTGACTTAGAACCTGATGAGTATATTAAAGATGGTAAATCAGTAGAAGATGTACGTGCTGCCATTATAGAGAAACAAATGAAAAATGGAAGACCATCCAGCGTGGGAATTATCCAGGATGAAGGAGATAAATTCCGTGATGCTGCCAGAGATGGATTAGCCTTACGTATTGGTTTGGATATTGAAAAACCAGCAGAAGGTGCGAAAGATTTACGAGGTTTATCTTTAAAAGAAATGGCCAAAGAAACGTTACGGTTAGAAGGAATCCCAAATGCTGCCCGATTAAGTGATGATGAAATTTTACGTCAATATTTAACGCCTACCAGTCTTTTTACGGGCATCATGGATCAAACAGCACGTACAGTATTTGAAAAAGCTTATACAGATGCAGAAACTACGTATCAATTGTGGACGAAGCGAGGAACACTGAAAGATTTCCGACCAACGAAAACGTATCAAGTGGGAACTGCAGGCGAGCTATTGGAAGTTCCTCAAAACGGGGAATTAAAGCACGACATGGTTAATGCGGAAGAAGGTCCACAACGTCAATTATTGACATTTGGCCGTCAATTCTCTATGTCTAGACAAGCATTTATTAATGATGATGTAGATTTTATTTCTACGATTCCTGCCCTATATGCACAATCAGCGCGATTAGGTATCAACCGTTTAGTATATCAGTTACTAGCGAAAAATCCTGCTATTTGGGATGGAAAAACATTGTTCCATACAGAGCATAACAATATCGCTGCTGTATCATCTGTACCTACTGTGGAAGCACTATCTGATATGCGAATTAAAATGAGAAACCAAAAGGCAGCTGGTGGACAAGTAAAATTAAACATTCCATCTAAATTTATGATTGTGCCAACAGCATTGGAAACAAAGGCCGGGCAATTTATTGGTTCGAATGTGGATCCCGATCAAACTAATCCAAATATCAAGAACCCATTCTTTAATAGCCTGCAGATTGTGAGTGATGCAGAGTTAGATGATGCGACTGGAAACGGAGCAAAAGAATGGTATATTACAGCTGATAAATTAAGAAGTCCTATTCAAGTGGACTTTTTGAATGGGGTAGATATGCCAACCATCGTGATGAAGCAACCTCCTGCAGGTCAGTTAGGTTATATGTGGGACATTTATATTGACTATGGTGTAACAATCGTAGATTACAAGACAGTTGTTAAAAATAACGGTCAATAATAGAAAGGGAGAATAGCTTATGTTAAATAATCCTCAAGCAAATTATGTACAGCGTGGAGAGTCCATTGACTTTACGAATAACGGCTCTTCAGATATTAAAGCAAATGACGTCGTAGCGCTTGCTAATCGAATCGGGGTAGCAGGTTGTGATATTCCTGTTGGAGCAACCGGAAGTATTAACGTCTTAGGTGTTTATGACATGCCAGCCGATACAGCAACAGAGTTCGCTGTTGGAGAAGAAGTGTACTGGGATGGATCGAAGTTAACAGCAACTGCAACCGATAATACACCAGCTGGTTGGGTAGTCATGGCGAAACCGGCAGCAACTACCATCGCCCGCGTGAAAATCGGGTAGGTGATAGGAATGATCATTCTGGAAGCAGTGAAACCTATTTTTATGAATGGCAGAGTGATTGAGCCTGGTAATATTTTCTCTTGTGATCCGATTTTTGCAAAAAAATTAGTCCATAGTAAATCGGCTAACATTCAAAACAAAACAAGCCCAACTTCTATGACAAAATCTTATTTAGAAAGTAAAACCAGAGAAGAATTATTCGCGATTATTAAGAAACAAAAAATTGATGGAATTAATGAATCTGCTAGAAAACCGGCTATGATAGAAGCTATTCTGAAAGAAGAGTCTAAAAATGAACTTTAAAGATCAACTCAAGAAGGATTTGGATATCTTTATTAATCCCAAAGAATTTGCTGATTTCCATCGTTTAGATGGTATAGAAATGCCTGTCGTCATAGATGAATTTACAATGGATGAATTTTCTGGTCCTCAAAAACTCGAAAGTGCTATGGAAGGTATCTACCAATCCACCAAGACGATCTATGTGAAGTCTGCTGCCTATTCTAAACCCAAAGTGGGTTATCGTCTGCAATTAGACGAAGAAGATTATGAAGTGATTGGTGTGTCAGAAAATATGGGCATGTTGAAGATTGATCTATCTTCTTATGAAAGTTAGGTGTCGATATGGCCATTGATATTACGATTCCTCAATTAGAAAAAATTGAAAAACAGTTGATAGATACACCAAAGAGAATGCCAATGGTTGTTGCTCGGTCTATTAACCGGGCAGCAGAATCAGCCCGAACCCAAGGCTCAAAATTTGTCCGGGAAACGTACCGAATCAAAAACCGTTCGGCACTCGACAAAATAAAAATTAAAAAAGCATTTCCTTCTGAGTTGATGGCCGATATCAATGTTAACGGTAGAACCTTATCCGTTAGTAATTTTCATGTAAGAGCTAATCAACCTTTTCCAAATCGTGGAAGATATGCAACAGTTCGTGTAAAAAAAGGGTCAGGTGGTAAAGTACCTGGTTCTTTTGTTTTAACCACGAGTAGTGGATATACGAATGTATTTACAAGAGTTTCTAAAGCCCGTTATCCATTAAAGAGTTTGCATGGTCCATCCTTACCGCAAATGCTAGGTGGAGAAGAAGGGATTGAAGTAATGGAAAGCAAAGCAACAGAAGTATTAGATCAGCGGTTAGATCATGAAATCAACCGATTGTTAGGTGATAAATAATGACTCCTATTTTGTTAGTAGATGCTTTAGTAAAAAGGATAAAACAAATTGTCCATGATTTTGATTTAGAAACGAAAAAAGATGACCTTACCAAAACACCAGAAGTTTATGCTGGCTACCTTCCTCCAAAATTGAAATCCAGAGAGGAAGATGACTTTCCTTATATTCTGGTCCGTTTCCTTACCGAGTCGGATAACGAGAATGATGTAGCCAGTATTCGACTGATCATAGGAACTTTTAGTGAAGATGAACAGGACGGCTGGCGAGATCCGTTGAATATTGCAACGAGGATCAAAATCGCGTTAAAAAAGTCGCCGGCTCTCGATTCCTTTTCTCTTAGAGACCGAATCAAAATAGAATTATTTGAGGAACAACCATATCCTTACTGGTTTGCCATGATGGATATGGATTTTGACATGCCTCAAGTACAATTAGATTGGAGTGAGAATGGCCTTGACTACTAGAACAAAAAAAGTGGAAGAAAAAGAGCCAGAGGAAAAAGAAGAAGTGGAAAATATGGCTGAAATAGAGGAAGAGAACATGGAAACAGTTTCTAATAAAGAGACTGTTTTTATTTATGTGGGCCCAACCACAAACTCAGTAGCGCAATTTACTGTATTTAAAAATGGTTATCCCATTCAAATGAAAGAGGATTTGGAAAAGTATAATGCCTTAAAGAACCTGTTTATCCCAACCAGTCAACTGCAGGCTTTTCAAAAAAATGTACAAGTAAAGGGAACAGTGGAAAACATTCGTTTTGAAGAAGCGAAAAAGTATTTCAAGAAAAAGGCGGTGAATAAATAATGGCATATAAGCATGGAGTCCATACAAGTGAAGTACCTACTTCCATCATTTCCCCGGTAGAAGCAACAGCTGGTTTACAAGTGGTAGTCGGTACAGCACCTATTAACCTGGCACAGACAACAGAATATGTGAACCAGCCATTACTTGCCTACAGTTATAACGAGGCAGTACAAGCATTAGGATATTCGGAAGATTGGGAAAACTATACGTTATGTGAAGCAATGGATGCAGCGTTTAGTTTATTTGGCGTGGCACCTGTTGTGTTGGTTAATGTATTAGACCCTGAAAAGCACTCGACAATCGTTGAACCTAGCGAAAAGGAGATTCTTAGTCAAAAAGTAACCATTGAAGAGGAAGGGGCCTTGTTAGATACCTTAACTGTTAAATTAACGGCAGCATCAGAAAGCAACTTGGTAAAAGATACGGATTACCTAACTTCCTTTGATGACAATGGACATACCATCATCACTGTAATTGACGGTGGGGGTATCCCATCTGAACAAAGAACTCTAGTAATCGGCTATACCAAATTGGATCCTGGCAAAGTAGACTATTCGGATATCATCGGTGGTGTGGATGTAAACACAGGCGATTCCACTGGATTGGAATTAATTAATACCGTGTTCCCGAAATTTGGCTTAGTACCAGGAACCATTATCGCACCGAAATACAGTAAAGATCCAATGGTCGAAGCAGTTATGAAAGCAAAAGCGGAAACGATCAATACGTATTTTAAAGCTACTGCCATTGTAGATGTAGACACTACAGCTGCCAATACGTATTCTAAAGTGTCGGAATGGAAGAATCAAAATAATTATACCGATCCTCTAGAGTTTGTGTGCTGGCCGAAAGTAGGACTAGGAGAAAAACAATACTATTTATCTACTCAATTAGCTAGTTTAATTAACCTTACTGACAGCCAATATGACGATACTCCATATAAAAGTCCATCCACTGAGTCGCTGCAAATGAATAAAGCGATCTTGGAAGATGGAAAGGAAGTGAACTTGGGACCTGATCAAGCGGCATACTTAAATGGACAAGGAATTGTCACAGCGTTGAATTTTATTGGTGGGTGGAAAGCCTGGGGAAATCGAACAGGTGCTTATCCTTCTATCACTGATGTGAAGGATTCCTTTATTCCGGTTCGTCGCATGCATAATTGGATTCAAAATACCATCATTCTCACCACATGGCAGAATGTAGATGATCCAACAAACCGGCGATTAATCGATACCGTTGCAGATAGTTTAACGATTTGGTTGAATGGCCTGACGGCAACCGGTGCATTACTGGGTGGACGAGTCGAGTTTCGAAAAGAAGAAAACCCTCAGACAGACTTATTAGATGGCATCGTGAAGTTTCATGTATTCGTTGCCTCACCAACACCAGGTAGAAGTTTAGAATTTATCGTGGAATTTGATGCGAATTATTACAATCGCCTATTCCCACAATAAGCAGGAGGTAAGATAATATGGGACAGAAGAATATACCGGAAAAGTTAAATGATTTTCGTGTTTATGTGAATGGTTCTACGGATTCTAAAGGGATTTCCGACCTTCAGCTACCACCACTAGAATCGATGACTGAAACTGTAAGTGGTGGTGGGATTGCCGGAGAGTATGAATCACCAAACATTGGTCATTTAGGATCTATGAAATTAACCATTAATTGGACAGTGTTAAATGATGACCTAACCGAATTTTTAAAACCACAAACCCTAATGATCGATTGTCGTTTAGCTAATCAAGAATACAATCCAACCAAAGGAAAACATGAGTTTGTACCAAATAAAGTGTTGGTTCGTGGTATTCCAACCAGTAACGACCCAGGAAAAGCAGAAAAAGGAACGCCGTATGAAGGTTCCTCAGAAGTAGAAGTGCTATATATGAAGTTGGAGCGAGATGGTAGAACCATTTTAGAATTTGACAAGATCAATTATATCTACAAAGTAGATGGTGTAGATTATATGGCTGATTTAAGAGAAGCACTAGGAATGTAATGGAGGGGTAAAAATGAAAATCACATTAGATAAACCATTGGAATTAGAAGGTAAGCAAATTAAAGAATTGAATTTAAAGTTGGATCAACTAACGGGATCCGATATTTTGAAAATAGACAACGAATTGAGACAGGATGGGGACATCAGAGGATTCGATAATATCAATAATCAAAAAATCCTTTTAACATTGGCTTCTAAATCATGTGGTATTCTTCCAGATGACTTAGAAAGATTATCCGTCCCTGATTTCTTGGAAGTTACTTTTACGGTGCGGAATTTTTTGATGGGATTGTTGGATCCAACGGAGGTAGCCGAGAATTCCGATCCATCCTCATCCAGCTAGCCATCAATACGTACACCAGTATTGATTATTGGGAGAAACAAACCATGGGCCAATTACAAGAATGGAAGGATACATTAGTGGAGGAGGCGAAGAAGGATGGCTAGAAAGACGTTTGAAATGAGTTTTCAAATTGGTGGAAAGCTAGCTAGTTCCTTCACTAACGCTTTCCAAGGAGTATCAAAAAACTTAGTAAACGTTCGAAACCAAGCCAGGCAAACACAACGGGATTTAGACCGGCTTAACAATGACTTTAAGCGTGGAAAAATCACGCAAGATCAGTACAGTGAAGCAACCGAACGTATGACTAGGGAGCTTACGAAATTGGAACAAGCTCAGAAGCGCGTGCAGAATTTTCGAACAGCCTTTAGTAATGGCTTGAATACTACGAAACAAGTTGCCAGTATTACAGCGCTAGGATCCACCGTTGCAGCCACTGCCATTGCCTTGGATTCGGTCAATCAGGCAGGTAGATTTGAACAACAAATGGCCAAAGTTGGGGTTATAGCCGGTGCTTCCTCTTCGGATTTACAACGATTGAATAATACAGCGTTAGAGCTAGGAGCTAGTACGTCTTTATCAGCCAGTCAAGTAGCCAGTGCCATGACTGAACTAGCTGCAAAAGGGATGGATACGAATAAAATCATTAACGCTATGCCTGGTATTCTATCAGCAGCTGAAGCGTCCGGAGAAGATTTGGCGATGACTTCTGATGTCGTTACCTCTGCGTTGAATGCCTTTGAATTAGGGGCAGAAAAAGCAAACCATGTGGCAGATGTTATGGCCATGAGTGCCAACAAAACAGCAGCGGGTGTAGAAGATTTAGGATATTCGTTTAAATATGCTGCACCAGTTGCTAATACGTTAGGCATTCGTATGGAGGAATTGGCATCTGCCACTGGTTTGATGGTAGATAGAGGGTTAGCTGGAGAGCAAGCGGGTACTTCTTTACGAATGGCGCTTATAAGATTGTCCGATCCACCAAAAGAAGCGCGTAAAGTATTGGATAAATTAAATTTGTCGGTGACTGATTCGGAAGGGAAATTTAAGAGTCTAGCTGAGTTGTCGGAAGAATGGAATAAGGCAACGAAAGATTTAACCGATACGCAAAAAGTACAATACGCTTCCACTGTATTTGGAACAGAGGCAGCTACCGGAATGATCAACTTGTTTGCTGCAGGTGCTGATAAAATTGATAATTTAACGACATCTTTAGAAACCTCAACAGGTGCAGCAAATGAGGCAGCTAAAGCCATGAAGGATAATTATGCAGGTTCATTGGAACAATTACAAGGTGCTTATGAATCAGCCCAAATTAAATTTATGACTCCTGTATTGCCGGTTTTGGAAGATACCTTTAAAGGATTAACCGGAATGATTGATGACAACATGGGGGGGATCGAAAAAGCTGGTGAAAAATTCGCAAGTGGCCTAAGAGACATCTTGGATCCTTTTGCGATGCAAAAACCAGAGTTTTCGAAAGAATTACAGTTATATCCCGAAGCCATGGCACAATATCAAAAAGACATGAAAAAATATAATCTATTTCAAGACATGGATTTTGGCGATAAAGTAGTGTATATGCTGGATGAAACCATGACGAAAGTAGAAGAATGGCTCAGTGGTTCTGGTGGAGAGAGCATGAATAAGATCTTTACCAAGTTAGGAGAAATAGCAGCCAAAGCATGGTACAAAGCATTTACAGGGGCAGTGGAAACTTCCATGGAGAATCTAGGAGAAGGGAATGTATTTTCTGCTTTAGGAACAGGCGCCTTGGCATATATGTTAGGTGGCGGAGCTTTAATAAAAGGTGGCATTGGCTTAGGGAGAGGCGCAATTAATCTAGGGAAAAAAGTTTTTAATAAGAGAGGCTCCAGTGCCAAAGAAATAACTTCTAATTCTTCCAACACGAAGAAAAAGAATAATAATTCATCTAACGATAACAAAAAAAAGAAAAACAAAAAGAAGCAAGCACAAAATACAAACACGCCTAATAACAATCGAACCAAAGCTTCCACTTCTTCATCTAAGAAAAACGGAATTGGCGGAGCCTTCAGTAAAGCTACAGGATTTTTAGGAAAAGGTGCTAAATTTGTTGGACAAAGGTTGTTACCAATAGCAGTCGCCACAACTGCATTAGATGCAGCAACGTCCGATGATAAACCTAAAGCTATAGCTTCAGGGGCTGGCGGAATTGCAGGTGGATTGGGTGGAGCTGCAGCAGGAGCTGCGGCAGGTTCGGTCGTCCCACTAATTGGTACGACTATTGGTGGTATTATTGGCGGTATTATTGGTTCTGTCGGTGGTAGTGTTGCAGGTGGAAAGGCAGTCGATGCCTCCAACCCAAAAGTAGCGAACTATGCTTCTCAAAGAGCGACCACTATCGCACAAAAAGAAATGCCGACTGGTAGGTTCTCTAATAGTTCTTCTAATAAAATAAATACAGAAGCTTCCAAAGTAAGCGAGGATACAAAGAAGCTGAAAGAATCTACTACTAAAGTAAACGACAGTTTAAAAGCTTTAGCTGAACAATCTAAGAATGCAGAAGGTTGGTTGGAGTCATTAAAAGGAATTAAGACTGCCGGCCAACAAGTGGAAGAAGCACTTCGAAATTTAAGCACACGCATTAATAACGTACAAGTCCCATCTTCGATTGGTGGTACACAGGGTTTAAATAAAAGGGTGAGTTATGATGGATAATTATATAACAAAGCAAGGAGACACCTGGGATAGAATTGCCTATGATGCATTAGGGAGCGAATATTTGCTCCCTTTGTTATTGGAAGTTAATAAAGGACACCGACAAACGGTAATCTTTTCTGGTGGAATCGAATTAAATATACCAGATATTGATACGACAACTTATACAGAACGGCCCGACTGGTTGGGTGAGGTGGATGAGGTATGACCAATAGTAGAAGAACTTACTTGGATATTACCTACAATAATCAAAACCTTTCTACTTACTTAGCTGGCCAAACAAAGCATTGGTCATTTACCGACAATTTAAGTGGTCAAATTGATGACTTACAATTAATTGTGGATGATGTTGAAACAGTTTGGTTGGATAGTTGGTTCCCATCTAAGGGATCCACCATTGTTGCAGCTATCACTAAGAATAACTGGACATCCGAAAAAGTGAAAACAAAAATTGGTCGCTTTGAAGTAGATGAAATTGATGCTAAAGGGCCACCAACAGATATGACAATCAAAGCTTTAGCAGTTCCGGAAAGGACCAGCATTCGAAGTGAGTATAAATCTAAAGCTTGGGAAAAAACCACTTTAAAAGTAGTCGCTAATGATATAGCGAAAGCTAATGGATTAAAGCTTTATTACCAGGCGAACGAAAATCCAAAGAAAGATCGGTATGAACAGGAGAGCGAAACGGACTTAGCTTTTTTATATCGATTATGTAATGATGAGGGATTGTGTTTAAAAATCTCGAACCTCTCTATTGTGATATTAGATGAGGCGGATTATGAAAGAAAACCAACAGTCGAAGCCATCTATCGGGATAATAGTGGGGACAGTACTATTGAGGTAAAAAACTGGTCAGCCAGAACTACCTTAACAGGTACCTATAAAGACTGCAGAGTAGAAACAATGGATTCGAATAAAAAGAAAGCTATTAAAGCAACATTTACTCCACCGAAAGCGCCGAAAGTTGGGCGGACTCTAGTTGTGAAGCAAGATGTGAAATCAGTTGGAGAAGCACAACGGTTGGCCAAGAATAAACTTCGGGAAGCAAATAAAGATGCCACTACACTTTTGTTGGAAGTATTGAGTGAAAAACACTTAGATGCAGGAATGACCGTAGACTTAAAAAAATTTGGTTGGTTTGATGGAAAGTATATCATAACCCAGGTGGTCCACTCTCCGGAGTTTGTTACATTACAAGTGCGGAAATGCTTGGAGGGTTACTAATGATTAGAGTCGGTATTGTGAGGTCCATCGATGAGATAAGGGCAGTCGCAAGAGTAGAATTCCCTGATACGAGTGTTGTATCGGCTGAATATCAAATTCTTGTGAGAGGCTCGTTGAAAAATAAAGATTACTGGCTGCCTAGTATTGAAGAGGAAGTGCTATGTGTTTTAACAGAACAGAAGCAGGGATTTATTATTGGAGCATTATATTCGGATGGTGATACTCCACCGGTTCAAAGTCGAACGAAAAGACATATGAAATTTGAGGATGGGACTACATTGGATTATGACACATCTAACAGTACGTTGACCATTCAGGCAGTAGGCCCGATTAATATAAAGGCTAGTGGAGATATCAATGTGCAGGGGGATGTTGTGGCAGATGGGATTAGTTTGAAATATCACACCCATGATGAAACAAGTACTGTCACATCTAAACCGAATGGAGGTGGCTGATTATGGCGAAAATCGGAACGTATGGCGAAATTGTATTTGAAGTATCAGATAAACGGGTACAAACGTTTCGAAACTTGGAAAGAAGTGGATCCGGTAGATGGTCAGATCACGAAGTAAGTTTGAAAAAGCCTAAATCAGAATTCACAGGACCAGGATTAGAAGAACTCAATTTTCAAATTTTATTAAAAGCTGAACTAGGGGTCAATCCATCAAAGCAATTAGAAATATTGAGAGTCATGCGTGATACTGGACAAGTTGCTCCTTTTATCCTTGGAGGTCGCCCTATCTCTGTTAATCATTGGTCCCTGCCATATTTTACAGAATCTTACCGTTCCATTGATCCGTTTGGAAACATTTTAATTGCAGAAGTGAACATAAATCTTAAGGAGTATCGATTGTAAAGAAGGTGAAGCAAATGCCTTATGAAGTGAAGAAATTAAAAGAAGTGAATTTTGGAGCTACGGGTATCCAAGAGATTTTACAAAATGTGGGGTTTATTCTAAGGACGGTAAAATACAGCTGTCCCATGGATCGAGATTTTGGGTGGGTGCCAGATCTTGATGCCCCTATACAAAGGGCAAGAGCTGTGAATATCGCGAGAATTACTCAAGCAATCCACAACTATGAACCAAGAGCGATCGTGGAGGAAGTAAAGATAGAAGGTGATTTTCTTAACGGTGAATTAGAGCCAATAGTGAGGGTGAGAATAGATGAATCGATTTAATTTACCTGATGTTCAATTTCTCCAAAAGGAACCGGAACAAATAGAGCAAGATATTTTAGCTTCCATTGAAAAGGAAACAGGAATGACATTTACAAATGCAGATCCACGAAGGAAGTTCGCTCAATCATTAGTTCCTTATATTGTACAGGAAAGAAACAATTTAGATTATGCATTAAAGCAAAATTTATTAGCTTATGCGGTAGGTGATCATCTCGATCACAAAGGTGAGGATTATAATACACCAAGATTGGAAGCGAAAGCAGCAATTACAACGATGGAATTTACTCTGGAAGAGGAAAGAGTGTCAAGCTTATTAATTGAAGCGGGTACTCTTTTTTTAGTTGGGACAGATACCTACTTTGAAACAGAAAAAACGATTGTTGTCCCTGTTGGTCAGCACATTGCAGAAGTAAAAGCATTATGTACTGAAGTGGGGACAATAGGAAATGGATATTTACCTGGAGAAATTACGAACTTGGTTCGCCCATTGCCATGGGTGAAAGGTGTGAAAAACATTTCTATATCCAGTGGGGGAGTAGATAAAGAAGCAAATGACCCTTATGCAGAAAGGATACGAATTGCTCCAGAATCGTTCTCTGTTGCAGGGCCCGAAGGTGCCTATGAATATTGGTCAAAAACAGCGAGTCAAGCAATAGTTGATGTGGATGTGGATAGTCCAATTGAAGGAACAATTGATATACGTGTGCTGCTTCAAAATGGAGAACTACCATCACAAGAAATATTAGATAAAGTACTTGAGATATGCTCAGATAAATCCATTCGTCCTTTAACTGACCAAGTCACTGTTGGTGCGCCAACACAAGTTTTATATGATGTTGATGTTCAATATTGGGTTTTACAATCAAAAGCTTCCGTTCTTTCTACCACTCAAAAAAACATTGAGAGGGCATATGAAAATTATTTAATTTGGCAAAAAGAAAAGATGGGTAGAGATATCGATTTATCGGAACTAATTGCAAGAATGAAAAAAGCTGGAGCTTATCGAGTGGCAGTTAATTCTACTATGTATCTTCAGGTTGATAAAAATCAAGTAGCGAAGGAGAATTTAACCAATATAGCTTTCGGAGGTTTAGTGGATGAATAGTTTACAAGATAATATTGTAGCTAAACTCCTTCCCTCCAGTCTTCAATCAGATCCGTTTGTTGTTGCACTTGCCAATGCCTTAGAGAAAGAATTCAAGGAAGCCTACAGGGAAGCAGAATCTCTATCTAATTTAAGTGATGTGAGTAACCTTCCTGAACACTTGCTAGATTTTTTAGCATATCAAAGACATGTCGATTTCTATGAAAACACTTTGCCTTTAGATCAAAAAAGAAAACTAATCGAACAGGCAACTCAGTGGCATCGAAAAAAAGGAACACCAATGGCTGTAGAGAATGTGGTGTCCATTATCTTTGATGATGCAAAAGTAACAGAATGGTTTAAATATGGAGGTAGACCTTATTTTTTTAAAATTGAATTAAATCATCACACCATTCTAAATAATGATTTATCAAGATTACGGGAAATGGTTGAAGCGACCAAAAATAAACGGTCTAAATTAGAAAGTGTTGAGATCATAACAAAGGAATCCCTAGTATTGAATACTCATCTCTATAATTTTCCGATTGAGTACAGGATATGTAACAAGTTCCAAACGGCAAATAAACCCGGTGCTTTAGCAAATACTTCCGTACAGGTTGATAACCAATCCTATGGATTCGATGTCTATTATCCTATTTGTAATACTTTCAACACATCGCAGATCAGTGTTGAAGAAGAACAGATAAATGTGATGTTAGCGGAAGAATATCAAAATAATGATGTGCTATATAAACGTGTTGGTGAGGTTTATGTAGGAGAGGGGGAAATCTAATGACGGTTGTCCAACCAATCTTTATAGAAAAAACGATTAACTATTGGAATGAATTAATTAAACGCGGAAAAGTAAAATTAAATGGTCAATATGTAAATTACGATATATTCAGAACAATTCAAGAAGGTAACGAACTTCGGAAATATCTTTACCTGGAAACTGAAACAGGACATGTGGAAGAGGCACAATTATTAACAAGTATGAATGAAGTGCTAGCAATAAAACCATATAAGATTGATAAAGCGGAAGATGGATTAGTTTTAGTTTTTGCATTTGAATTGACAATCAACGAAAAGGGAGTTGATGTCTTATGAGGGAATTCCTCCATGATATGATTCACATGACAGAAGGGGAAAAGTTCTTTCATTATTGGTGGTTATGGTTAATCATTATTACTGTATTAATAGGTATTCAGTTGACGGTATCAAGGAATGATAAGAAATGACATATCAACCTACCGAGTGGAAGAATAGAGTTACAGACAGTGAAGGGAATATATTACAAGAAGGTACACCTATTCATGCAGATAATATGAATAAGATTGAGGGAGAACTCACTAGGTTATCAGAAGAATCAGAAAACATATCTCAACATAGCAATCAATTAGTTTCTATCGGTGAAGAATTAGAAAACCATGAATTAAGGATTTCCTCCAATAAAGAATCAGTTGATGGCCATGAGTTACGTATTACTTCCACTGAAGATACATTAACTGCTCATAATAATAAGTTATTAGATCTTGAAGGAGATATACAAGGTTTAAATAATGAAAAAGGCCAACCAAATGGTATTGCAACACTAAATAGTAGTGGTATTATCCATGGTAGTCAGTTACCTACAAATTTAAAGGAAATAAAAATAGCAGCAGATATTACAGCGCGGGATGCCTTAGATAAATTCGAGGGATTACGTGTTATGGTTATTGATGCAAGCGCTGATTCAACTGTTAATAGTGGATGGGCAGAATATGTATATGATGGTACAAACTTTATTAAAACATCTGAGGCAGAAGGTGTAGATTTAGTTATTGATTGGTCTGATGTTGTCAATAAACCTAGTAAATATCCACCTCAGACTCATTCCCACACAGAAAGTGATATTGAAGATTTAGATAAATATACAAAGGAAGAAGTAGAAAATAAACTTTCTGGCAAATCTAATACTGGCCATAAACATGTGGAAGATGATATTACAGACTTGGATAAGTATACGAAGGAACAAGTAGATACTAAACTAAGAGGAAAAAGTAATACAGGACATACTCACACTGAGTCAGATATAACGGATTTAGATAAGTATACGAAAAACGAAATTGACACTCTGCTTTCAACCCATACTCATAATTTTATACCAGGGGAAGATACGAGAGATGTAGATTATACTCCATTAGAATATATGGAAATGTCTGAAGTATCAACATCATTGCAAGTTGAGTTTAAAAGGACCAGCATTATCCATGTAGATGATTTTGTAAGTGGAACCTATTGTTTCCTTGAAACATACACCCCTTGGAAAGATGGTTCAGGTGGCTATCCGAGACAAATTGTATACGGAACAAATGGTATTTTATATAGGGTAGGTACAAGTAATGCGGAGTGGGGAAATTGGAGGAAAATATCATACTTTAGTGGTTCTTATAATCATTTAACTAATGTGCCTGCTAATTTTCCGCCTTCCCAACATGACCATTATCCTACTGATATATTACAAAATTCTACACATCGTTTTGTAACAGATGCTGAAAAATTAAAATGGAATAATAAATCAGAATTTAGCGGTAAATATAGTGAATTAACAGGCAAGCCTACCATCCCGCATAATACTAGTGACTTAGCAAATGATAGTAATTTTATATCATCTAACGCTGGTAAAATTCATGTATCTTACAGCGAATCTGATATTCCTTCAGTGTCTCCAAATGATATAGTATTTAAGGTGATTTGATATGAAAAATATGCAAATAGGTGATAATTATTTAAATTTTGATGGTGATGGCGATTATATTGAAACTGATCCATATGGAGAGTTAAACGAGGTAACATTTGAGATAGAATGTTTTGTAAATGACTTTAATGCTCATTCAGCGCCAATTGGCAATTTTAATCATAGTCTAAATAAAGGTTTGAATATAGTACCCTACCAAGCTACTAGGCTTCAAATATATCATGGCGATGGGGTACTTGAATACAGTGGGACAAATTCAATGACTTATATATATACTGATGTTCCTAAAAAAAAATGGTTTCATTTAGCTATTTCATATAAAAACAATACTATTACAATATTTAAAAATGGAGAAGTAATTGAAGTTTTAAATAAAGGTGTAGACTTATCTAATTTGCCTGTTATTATGGGGAAATGGGCATCTTCATATGGTAGTTACTTTTTTAATGGTTATTTAACCAACACTAGAATGTGGGATGTCGCTAGGACTAAACAAGAAATACAAGAAACCATGTGGAAAAGATTAAGTGGTAGTGAAACTAATTTAATAGGTAATTGGCTAATGAATGAGGGCGCTGGCGAAGTAATCAATGATAATACTACAAACCATAAAACTGGTACGCTTCATGGTCCCACATGGAAAACGTCACAACTGGATGAAATCTTAATATGGGGTGGAAATAAGTATCGCAAAGTTAGAGGTTTTATTGTTAACTCTGCAGGAGAATTGGTGGAGTTTTATCGGCCGGTAACCAATCATACTAATTTTACTACCCATAGCGGTATGGCTTTACATGCCACCCAAACATTAACTAAATCTGAAGTCAATACAGGTTCTACTGTTCTATCAGTTGCAAATGCAGCTGGTTTTTTTATTGGTCAAGAAATAACGATTAACGATGGAACCAACACAGAGCAAGTGGCGGTAACAGCTATAAACGGCAATGATTTAACGATCACACCTTTACAGAATGCATATAAAAGAAATGCCATTGTGGGGCGATCAATTGCAGAAGTAAATGACAAACTAACCTTTAGATCAAGAATAACTTACAGTGTATCAATAAATTAAAAGGAGTGGTGCAATTGGCTACATTGAATAGAAATCCTTATATCAGGACGAACTGGCGTGATCACATTGTGGATGTTGAAAATGGACAGACGATCCAAGAGGGAACACGTTTTACTGCTGGTCGTGCAAACAATTTAGAAGAAGGTATTTACAACGCTTATAACTGGCTTGTTATCTATGCTAATGACTTAGAACGTATGCGTGTTGAATTAGAAATGGTAGGGCGATCACCTATTAACAACGGTATATTTTATGATGCGTTAGATGGTGATGGAAAAGCATTGAAAATGGTTATAGATACTGCGGTTGCACAAAATGCTTATTCGGCTGGTACAACCAATATAGAACTAGATAACGTTCCATTTAATGTAGGTGAATATGTAACAATCTTTGATGATGAACAACAGGAAAGTATAGAGGTCACATCAGTAGGTGAAGATACCATAACTGTTTCATCTTTAGCAAATAGTTATAAAAAAGGTGCTTTTGTTTCTAGGTCTAATTCTTTTATTGATACTAATATTGAAGAATTAGGATATGGAAATTGGTCAACTTATACTTTAGAAATTAATGAGGTGGTTTAATGAGTACAGTAGTAGCACAACCGTATAGCACGGCAGGAAATGGCGGTAGGAAGTTAGTTAGTTTGAGTAACGGGTGGTTGGTTGCAGTTGTAGAATATGATAACTATTATTCTAAAGCTTACATTTCAAAAGATAACGGTGCAACATGGGAGTTCTATGGCGACGTAGAGGAGTCTCTATCAGAAGTATCAGTTGCTTCAAACGGAACTATGGTTTATATATTTGGAACTCGTTATAAAGGAAACTTTAGAATCCACAGATTTGATGCAACAAGTGCTCCATCTGTAATTCCATCGATAAGTGTAATTGGCAATAATGTCGTTGAAACAGGCGCCACTTCCTTAGCCATCGACCCAACAAACGGTCACTTACATGCAGCGTTGTCGACTAAGAACGTAACATATCCAAACTCGTTTAATATTCTATATTCAAAGAGTACTGATGGTGGAAGTACATGGAGCGCGGTCGAGCAGGTTACAACATTGAATATGACAGGTGGTTATAATTTTAATTCTCCATCATTAGTTATTCGAAGTGGGTATCCGTATATTTTAGTAGACTTAAATGATGGCGCAAGTGATAGCGACATTTTCGTTTTTACAAAAGCATTTACAACAAAACTTAACCGATACACGAAATCAGACTGGGGTAATACAAGGGTTTATCAAGGGGATTTCGACCAATCTACCCCATCAGCAGTAGTTGATAAAGATGGCGTTATACATGTTGCATGGAGAGGGAGGGGAAGAACATGGGTAATAATGTATTCAAAATCAATAGATGGTGGAATTACTTGGAGCAGCGAAAGAATTATCAGTGAAAATTTAGACAACACTTCCTCTGTACCTAGTATTACCGTAGACAAAGAAAATAACTTATTTGTACTTTATGACCATTACCGATCAGGCAGAGATACGTATTTAGTTAAATCAATCGATTCAGGGAATAACTGGAGTAACCCAGTGAATTTAGTTGATGGCGGATATAATTCTTCAACTCTTTATGATCCGACATTTAGTGGAGTATTTGGTGATAGACCCCCACTCATTTATCAGACATATATGAGAGTTGAATATATTGGAACATACACAACTAACAACGTTCCGACACTAACATTAAATACAACAGACAACAGAACATTATATGAAAGCGACACTTTTACAATTGGCGGAAGTGCACAAGATGTAGATAGTGGAAATGTAGCAACAGTTAAATATCAAATTAATAGTGGTGAAGTTCGTGCCATCACAGTAAAAATATCAGATGGAGCAACTTTTCCTTTTAATCGGGTATTAACATTTAAACAAGGAAAGCTATATAACGGTGATACGGCCGTAACAAATAATTTAGCAGAAGGTAGCCAACACGTATTAAAGGTATGGGTAGAAGATGATCAAGGCGGAAAATCAGAAGAAGAAGTACGAAGCTTTTATGTAGTACCAAACCGACCAGCTACTTTAACTATAGATAATTTCAGTACACGAACTGATTTAATCGATAGTGATGCAGTCACCATCAGCGGTAGTGTTTCTGATCCAGATAACAACAATGTAATCGTAAAATATAAGATTGAAAATGGCTCGTTTACCGAAGTATATAACGGTAGTAGCGGGTCATTTTCTTTTCAAATAACATTGGAACAATTAAATGTAGGAGATAACTCCATTACTGTACAGGCAGTAGATAGTTACGGATCAATAACCAGTAAAACATTAGCGGTCACGAAAAATGAAAACAATCAACCACTTCTTACATCTGTAGCTAGATATAAATTAACGCCTCCCAATGGCACGGCTTCTGGTGCTGTTCTTTGGATCCAACGTGAAACTGGGGATTTAGTTGTAGATGCAGAAATTCACATGGGGATGAATGGAGATCCGGAAAGTTACCAGCCAATGACATTAGAAAGCACAGCATTTGTAACTGATGGAATAGAGGAAGATGAATTCACTTTTGATAATGGTGGAGTGGAAGCAGAAAATATCATTTTAAAGCTGACTATGACCAGAACTAGCGTGACGAGTGATAAGGGAATAAAACAAATAAGTGGGGTGCTTAGCTAATGGGTGTTCCTGTTGTACGTAGAAAAAGATTAGACGATGGATCTTTTGGCCCTCTTGAAAAGGTTATGGGAGAAGAGACAGACCAAGAGAAAATAGAACGATTAGAGTCAGAAAATACGAATCTCATGCTTGCTTTAACTGATCAATACGAGAAGAATTTACAACTAGAAAAGGATAATACAAATACAATGTTAGCCTTAACAGATCTTTACGAACAAATGATGGGAGGTAGTAATTAATGGATAAGATCTATGCTGCATTAATCAAGAAAGAACTAAAAACAATCGATGATGTACCTAGCAATTTAAGAGAAAAAGTGCAGGCGATCCTAGATGATCAATCTAATTAAGCGAATTTATTACGCTTTTTTACTTGGAAGGGGGGTGCGAGACATGGACGTAATTTATGCTACATTAATTGTACGTGGCTATAAAACTTATTCTGATGTACCAAGTTTAATCCAGCCACAAGTTGCTGAAGTTTTAACAGAATTAGGACAAGAAGAATTAATCACAGAAGAAGCACCTAACTAATTAGGTGTATTTTTTATGTCAAAAACCGGGGGGTATATGATGACGGTCGAACTAGGAATATTATTATCCGTTGCATCGGTTATTATCGCTGTGTTGGGTTATCAATTAAAAAAGCAAGCACAGCAAACTCAGCACCAAGAAAATTTAAAGAATGATGCAACTAGGGAAGCAGTAATCGAAACTAAGCTAGATAATATAAATACAGGAGTCGAGAATATTCGTATAGATTTACGTGCGAATGAACGTCAAATTGGTGCAATGAATGAGCGTGTCACAAGGGTAGAGGAAAGTACCAAGCAAGCACATAAAAGATTAGATTCAATCAGTCCAGAAAAGGGCTGATTTTTATCTAAAGGAGGAATTTAATTATGGAAGAAGTAATGATTTTTGCAACTGTTATTTTACCAATTGTCACAGCTTTAATGGAGGGTGTTAAACGCTCTGTAGACTTCCCAAAAAACATTGTTCCATTGGTTAGTCTTGTTGTAGGTTTATTAATCGGTGCAGCAGCTGAACCATTTACTGATCTTGATCTAGTTTTGAGGTTATGGGCAGGTGGTTTTGCTGGATTAGCTGCAACTGGATTATTTGAACTTACATTTAATAAGAGGATAGGATCAACAAAAGAAGGTGGTCAGTAATGACTCTGATAAAGAATAAATATACAATCGAAAGAAATTACGTTACCAATAGCAAAGCTAGAAGCGGATTGCCGATAAATAAAGTGAAATTTCTAGTTGCACATGAAACAGCCAATAATACTGCAGATGCTGATGCGCATTGTAGATACTTCCAAGGTATTCAAATATCAGCTTCAGCACACACCTTTATTGATGATGGCAAAATATTAGAGATTATTCCTTTATGGGAAAAAGCTTGGCATGTTCAGTATGCTAAACCTATTGATAACCAGTTGTATGGTGATGATGCAAATGATTGTGCCATTGGTACAGAGTTATGTCGGACAGGCGATTTTAAACAGGCTTATGATCGATACGTTTGGTACCATGCTTACCTATGCCGGAAATATGGTTTAAACCCAAGAAAAGAAATTATCTCTCACAGAGCCTTGGATCCACAACGCAGAAATGATCCACACAGTTGGTTAGAGCCAAATGGTGTCACCTGGGATCAATTTATTAATGATGTAGATAAGTATTATAAAGATTGGAATAAAGAGGAGGGGTTAAGCGTGAGCGCTGAAAAGAAATTACAAAAGGAAATAGATGAATTAAAGCATGAAATGAAAAGGTTATTAGAACAGAAGCTGGATAAACCATCTGTATCTGATCAACCTTCAGAGTGGGCTGCAGACGTATGGAAACAACAAGTAATGCAGGGTTATTTTGATGGTTCAAATCCTAAAATGCCATTAACCAGGGAACAAGCTGCTGAAGTGTTAGACCGTTTTGCTGATAAAATTCGCGAGTATGAAGTGGATCCACTCAAGAAGCGAGTCGCGGAATTAGAAAAGCAAGTAACTGAATCAAGTAAATAGATACTTTTTAGTATTTAACTTACACAAAAATGATCCTTCTATATATACTAAATATGGGTTCGCCATAACTTTAAGAAAACAACCTTTACCTTCTTAACTTCTCCTACCTAATTGAGCTGTTTAAGTAAAGGTTGTTTTTGTTTTTTATCAATTAATAAAGGATATATGGAAAGTTAGGTCGAATATACTATTAATAAGTAGTTGAGGGAGGAATCTAAATGAACATATCAACAGAAAGATTTGATTTAGAAACCACATTTGATCCCACCATGAATCAACTTATTATTAATGTCTATGATAAGCTTAATGATCGAACCGGTTCTTTCTATGAAAAAGAAGTAACCAATATACCTGACAAGCTTATTGAAATGAAAATTTTTATTATACATAATTGGTCACACATAAAAAATAGGCATTTATATAGGCTTTAGCTTACCCAAGAAAACGATTAATCGAGTATAATGTATGGATCATATTAAAGAAAACAGCCTTTACCCTTCTGAGCTTCTCCTTTTCACCTAATTGTGCGGTTCTATTTGAAGGCTGTTTTCGATTTTTGTAACAAAGGGACACCAGCCATAGTGTCCCTATTATAAACTTTCTTCCCTTTCTTTCAGCAACTGTCTTAATTCCTCTATATCTTCCTGTGTGGCTTGCTTTTTCACAAATGATCTAGCTGTAGACCTATTACGCAAGTATCTTGCTCTTTCTCTGTTCTTCTCTTGCCACTTTTTATTAGCTTCTGTTTGTGTCTTTTTTTCCATAACTATCACGTTCTTTCTTAAGTTTATTAACTTTTTTCGTCCAGTAAATTTTTCTTATATAAACAGCAACTAAAACAACCAACAATACTACAAGTATGCTCATTATAATTTCCATACATTCTGTGGTATACTTAGTGTTGAGAGGGGGATTAACCACCCCTTCTCAACTTTCTTATTTCTAGCCGTAACTTTTCAGCTTCTTGTTTCGCCTTCGATCCATCGTGCCAGAGTTTTCGAAGTGTTACAAGACTGGTAAGTGCGGCTATTGTTATAGCTAAGTATTCCACTTTGTTCACCTCCTTTCTATACTTTTATTATACTATCGATAGTATATAAAGTCAATAGTTTATGGTAATTAATTTAATATTTTCCAACAAAAAAGGACCACAAAATTGTGATCCACATAAATAAAATCATTTTTAATGGAAATAATAATTAGAGCAGAGCCAACTGTCTGCATAGTGCTCCACACCCATCATCTGAGAAGGTGATGGGTTTTGTTTATTTCGGCAGTTAATTCACATTTCTTCCCCTTGATTCATCCACTCATTAAGTATATTTTCCACTTTCTTACGAATAGCAGGATTAAAATAATTCCTCTCTTCTTGTTTTCCTTTGGTTGCAAAGAGATAAGAGGTGAATGAATCTTGCTTTTCATTAAGTGTTACGGTGATCTTTTTTTGATGCATTGTATTCTTTAGTTTCTTGCGCTCAGCAGTGCCGACCTTTTTCAATTTATTTAATAAAGCGATATACGGCTCAGTTATTTTAAATGGTGATGCTTGTTTCAACACATTTAAATCACGCTCAATCGTTCTTAACGTCATATCAACAAACAAATATCTTGAAGCAATCTCCCAATCCTGCTGATCTAAATACCTCATTTCTTAATCCTCCAGTAAAGTTAAACTTATAACATCTTTGACCGGGATAAAGTCAGCACCATCATCATTTTTTATTTCCAATCGATCAGGAGTGATTCTCAAGATGGTTCCCTCAACACTGTTAAAATGATACTTGGTATAGTACAAAACATCTATATGTTTATTATATTGCATAGCTATTTCAACATTCCTTTGCATATCCTCCAGCTGATCTGCAGATAAAAAAGGTTTTTCTTCATTTTCTTTATGAAATAGATCATCAAGAGCTTCGACATGTTCAGGCAACATAAGAGACGCCCACTTAATTGAACCACGATCATTCATCATATAAATCACCTCTTATTTAGTGCAATTTGCAACACGAGGAATGGAATGTGGTCTTTCCTTAATAATTACTATATTTCTTGGTGTAACATTAATCATAACATCTAGTAAATCCATATTTAGAATCTCTTTTAAGCCAAACATCCAATCGGATTTTAAAACTTTCCCAAGTAACGATGAAATACTTAACATGAAACTATCATGACCATATGTATAAACAAACCGAACTGGTCCTCTTTCGTAGATCTTAACCTCACTGTTAGGTAATCCATGTTTAAGGATACTAACTTCCAACTGGCATTGATTTGTAACATCTTTTAATTTCATAATTATTCCCCTTTATAAGAATATTTGTTCTTAGAAACATATGTTCTTATTATATACCTCATTAATTTATTATGCAATGAAAAATAGCAGCGCTTTACTCTATCGGTAAGCGCTACTAGCTATCTGTAGTTCATCAAGACGTACTAGGGAATTTTACTAAAAAATAAAAACAGATAATCTTTACAATGTGAATTTTTACTTATATCATTATCCTTAACGAAGGGGGAAAATATGAATTAAACACTAGTTATTTAAAAAACAACATTAAATACTCATTTCATTTTTCACAGACTCAGATCCTATTGATGAATAAATCGAAACCTACCTATATAATAGTAGGTAGGTTTATAATCACTGTTAATTTGATGCCACCATTTAACCACCTAATCTTTTAAATATGGACAGATTCAAAAAAATACAATAAAATATACAACTTCCATAAAACCATTTAAAATGTATGATTGAAAAGTATAATTAGTTATAATAAAATACGTATTATTATAGCTGTCCAACAAGAAGCGTTTATGGCAGTACTGAAAATGGATGATGATTAAACAAAAAACCCTTGTCATTTGGCAAGGGTTTTGCCGTCCAGTGAAGGAGGAAAGACATGATAACATCTGCATATATACACATTCCTTTTTGTGAAAAAATTTGCCATTATTGTGATTTTACTAAATTTTTCTATGAAGAAAAAATGGCGGATGATTATTTGCGAGCATTAGAAAATGAAATAAAAACACTGATAAAACTGCCGAAGCAAAAAATGAAAACAATCTTTGTTGGCGGGGGAACTCCTACAGCATTAAATAAACGGCAATTGTTACAGCTTGTCACAATGATTGATCATTATTTTGATGTTGGCAGTGCCGAAGAATATACCTTTGAAGCTAATCCGGGTGATTTATCGAAAGAAAAAATCAAGATCTTATTTGATCATGGTGTGAATAGAATATCGATGGGTGTACAAGATTTTAATGATGATATGTTAGAAAAGCTGGGCAGACTTCATCGTGTGAAAGACGTCTATCAGAATATCAATGATCTTACACAAATTGGTTTAACGAATATCAGCATTGATCTGATGTACGGCTTGCCTAATCAATCATTTGAAGATTTCAAGGGCAGTTTGGCAGAAGCGTTACAGTTTAATTTACCGCATTACTCAGCATACTCGCTTCAGATTGAGCCGAAAACAATCTTTTATCAACGTTACAAAAAAGGGAAGCTATCAAAGCCGCCAGAAGAAACGGAAGCAGATATGTACGAATACTTGCGTGATAAAATGCGTGAACATGGCGTTCCTCAATATGAAATAAGTAATTTTGCCAAGCCTGGATATGAGAGCAAGCATAATCTCACTTATTGGAATAACGATTTTTATTATGGATTTGGTGCTGGATCTCATGGTTATTTACCGGGAAAACGGGTAATTAATGTAAGACCACATCCAACTTATGTGGAAAAAGCATTACAAACCGGTGAACCTGTACTTCATATTGAAGAAATCGGCAAGAAAGAACGGATTGAGGAAGAACTCTTTCTCGGCTTAAGAAAAAGTGAAGGGGTGTCATTGAAAAACTTCGAACAAAAGTATCACCTTTCCGTTGAAACACTTTATCAAGAAGAGTTAAGAAGACTTCAGCAAAGAGGCTGGATTGATTTGACAGATGAATTTATTCGTCTGACAGAAGCAGGAAAACCATTTGGTAATGAAGTTTTCCAGTCATTTTTATTAGAAGAAGACCAGTTGAAGTTTCTTAATTGACATTTTTATAAGGATTTGATAATTTATTATTAGATTTAGCACTCGAGGTTTAGGAGTGCTAACAGAGGTGATCATCGATGCTTACAGATAGGCAAATTCAAGTTTTACAGGTTATTATTGATGAATTCATCCACACTGCTCAGCCAATTGGATCAAGGGCAATCGCGAAGAAGGAACAGATAAGTTTTAGCCCTGCGACAATTCGTAATGAAATGGCAGACTTAGAAGACCTCGGCTTTATCGAAAAAACTCATACATCTTCAGGCCGTGTTCCTTCTGAGAGAGGGTATCGTTTTTATGTCGATCATTTACTGTCTCCATTTCTTCTGTCGAATCAGGAAATGTCTGTAATTGCACAGACTTTTGAGAAAGAGATCATTGAATTTGAAAAAGTTGTTCAGAAATCAGCAAGGGTATTGTCTGATATGACAAATTATACTTCAATCATACTTGGTCCTGAAGTATTCAAGACAACTTTAAAACAGATCCAGATTATCAGTCTTTCTGATCAAGCCGCAGTGGCAATACTTGTAACAAACACAGGCCATGTTGAACACCGTTATTTCACTGTTCCTAGTACAATGCAAGCAAGTGATTTAGAGAAGCTGGTAAATATTTTAAATAAACGTTTAGCTGGGGTGCCAATTATACAGCTGCAGGAGAAGTTATATGGAGAAGTGGCACAATTGCTTCAGAAATACAGTAATGATTTTGAAACAACCTACACCTATTTAAAGGCAGCATTGTTGGAGAAAAAACCTGTAAAACTATATATGGATGGCAAAACTAATATATTATTGCAGCCAGAGTTTAATGATATTGAGAAAATTCAATCACTTTATTCTGTTATGGAAAAAGAAGATAAAATGGCAAATATCTTAAGGTCCACAAGTAAAGGAATCAAAGTCTCGATAGGCCAGGAGAATGAATTAGATGAGATGCAGGATTGCAGTCTTATTACAGCCTCCTATACCTTAGGTGGAGAACAAATGGGCACAGTTGCCCTCCTTGGACCGAAGCGAATGGAATATTCCAGAGTTATTTCGTTATTGAATGTTTTATCGACAAGATTGTCCAAAACATTCAACACATGGTATTAAACA
Organism: Gracilibacillus oryzae; assembly: GCF_009498735.1. Taxonomy (GTDB): domain Bacteria; phylum Bacillota; class Bacilli; order Bacillales; family Amphibacillaceae; genus Gracilibacillus; species Gracilibacillus oryzae. Next base: position 12,032 of record NZ_ML762446.1, on the reverse strand, counting down.
AAAGAGGGGTATGGGGGGCTATACTCTTCTCTGTTTTGACCTAGTGGTTTTTGTTTGCTATTTTTCAGTGATTGTGTTTAGCTATAAAATGGTTTTTAATTAGGAGGTGACAGGAATGGAAGAAAAAGATATCAGAAATGAAGAAGTGGAAACAGAAGAAGTTGTGGAAGATGCAGAGCAAGACCTGGTTACAGATCAAGAAGTGATAAATGACAACAATGAAAGTGAAGTCGATCAAGGTATTGTCGAGAAACTTCAAGAAGAAAAAGACCAGCTTCAGGACCGCCTTCTAAGAGTTCAGGCAGAATATGACAACTTCAGAAAGCGGACAAAAAAAGAAAAAGAGGCTGATTTAAAATATAAATCACAATCGATTGTCACGGAATTACTTCCTGTAATGGATAACTTTGAACGTGCACTGCAAGTTGAAATAGAAGATCCACAAGCAAAGAGTGTTGTTGAAGGATTGGAAATGGTCTACCGCCAATTCAAAACAGTAATGGAAAATGAGGGTGTGGAGGAAATTGCCACAGACAATGAAATGTTTGATCCACACTTACATCAGGCTGTAATGCAAGTAGAAGAAGAAGGTTATGAATCAAATCAGATTGTCGAAACATTGCAGAAAGGCTATCAATTAAAAGATAAAGTTATTCGCCCGGCAATGGTGAAAGTAAATCAATAGTTACATATAGTATGTGAAGGAGGATGTTCAAATGGGAAAAATTATCGGTATTGACTTAGGTACAACAAATTCATGTGTTGCTGTAATGGAAGGTGGAGAAGCGAAAGTAATCCCGAATCCAGAAGGGAACCGCACAACTCCATCAGTTGTTTCATTTAAAAATGGAGAACGTCAAATTGGGGAAGTAGCCAAACGTCAGGCAATTACAAACCCAAACACGATCCAATCAATTAAACGTCATATGGGTACTGATTATAAAGTGGAAATTGAAGGTAAAGAGTATACACCACAAGAAATGTCAGCAATTATTCTTCAACATTTAAAATCTTATGCAGAGGATTATTTAGGTGACACGGTAGATAAAGCCGTTATTACTGTTCCGGCATACTTCAATGATGCAGAACGTCAGGCAACAAAAGATGCAGGAAAAATTGCAGGGCTGGAAGTTGAGCGTATTATCAATGAGCCAACAGCGGCAGCACTTGCATATGGTATTGATAAAGCAGATCAGGATCAGACAGTACTTGTTTATGACCTGGGTGGCGGTACGTTTGATGTGTCTATCCTTGATATCGGTGAAGGTACATTTGAAGTTGTTTCAACAGCTGGAGATAATCGTCTTGGTGGGGATGACTTTGACCAAGTATTAATTGACTATATGGTTGAAGAATTCAAAAAAGAAAATGGCATTGATTTAGGTAAAGACAAAATGGCATTACAGCGTTTGAAAGATGCTGCTGAAAAAGCGAAAAAAGATCTTTCTGGTGTAGCACAAACGCAAGTATCTCTTCCATTTATTACAGCAGGAGATGCTGGTCCATTACACTTGGAAATGAATATTACTCGTGCGAAATTCGATGAGTTATCATCAGACCTTGTTGAACGTACAATGGGACCAACTCGTCAGGCATTAAAAGATGCTGACCTTTCTGCAAGTGATATTGATAAAGTTATCTTAGTTGGTGGTTCTACACGTATCCCGGCTGTACAGGAAGCAATTAAGAAAGAAATCGGCCAGGATCCATCCAAAGGAGTAAACCCGGATGAAGTGGTAGCACTTGGAGCAGCTATTCAAGGCGGGGTGCTTCAAGGTGATGTGAAAGACGTTGTACTTCTTGATGTTACACCATTATCATTGGGTATTGAAACAATGGGCGGTGTAACTACAAAGCTAATTGAACGTAATACAACGATCCCTACAAGCCATTCGCAAGTATTCTCAACAGCTGCTGATAATCAAACAGCTGTAGATATCCATGTGCTTCAAGGGGAACGTGAAATGGCAGCAGATAACAAGACAATGGGACGCTTCCAATTAACGGATATCCCGCCAGCACCACGTGGTGTACCACAAATTGAAGTATCATTTGATATTGATGCAAATGGTATTGTTAATGTTCGTGCGAAAGATTTAGGTACAAACAAAGAGCAATCTATTACGATTAAATCATCTTCAGGTCTTTCTGATGAAGAAGTAGAAAAAATGGTGAAAGATGCGGAAGAAAATGCAGAAGCAGATAAACAACGCCGTGCAGAGATTGAATTGCGCAATGAAGCTGATCAATTAGTATTCCAAACAGATAAAACATTAAAAGATCTTGGTGACAAAGTTTCCGATGAGGAAAAACAAAAAGCGGAAGCAGCAAAAGAAGAGCTGAAAACAGCACTGGAAGGCACTGACCAGGAAGATATTAAAGCGAAGAAAGAAGCTTTAGAAGAGCAAGTTCAGGCCTTAACTGTGAAACTTTATGAACAAGCACAACAACAGGCACAAGCAGAGCAAGGTGAGCAAACGGGTAAAGCCGATGACGATGTAGTAGATGCAGATTATGAAGAAGTAGATGACGAAGATAAAAAGTAAACTGCTTCATGGGGTTTTAAAGAGTCAAAGTCGATTAACTGGCTTTGACTCTTTCCATGTACTATAGAAAAAAGGGAACGAAAGTCAAAGAAAAACGAAGGCTGTCGTTTATGGTTTGACGAGAAGCCAAAAAAATGATAACAAATGTAAATTATTAAATTGCTTAAGGAGTATGTGCAGTTGCTATTTTTTTCTTTTATGAATATTGTTTATATGATTGCTATGTGTTATAAATGAATGTTATCATTAGTTTTATGCAATAAATGACCGGGAGCGTGATTTGTCAGTGAGTAAACGAGATTATTATGAAGTACTGGGAGTGTCCAAAGATGCTTCAAAGGACGAGATTAAAAAAGCGTACCGTAAACTAGCCAGAAAATATCATCCCGATGTGAATAAAGAAGAAGGAACTGACCAGAAATTTAAAGAAGTAAAAGAAGCTTATGAAGTTTTAAATAATGAACAAAAAAGACAGCAATATGATCAGTTTGGTCATGCTGGTCCGCAAAGCCAAGGTTTTGGCGGGGCTGGTGCACAGGACTTCGGCGGTTTTGGTGATATCTTTGATATGTTCTTCGGCGGCGGGGGAAGACGCGACCCAAATGCACCACGGCAAGGAAATGATTTACAGTATACGATGACACTTGATTTTGAGGAAGCAATCTTTGGTAAGGAAACAGATATTCATATTCCAAAAGAAGAAGATTGTTCAACATGTAACGGCAGTGGAGCAAAACCAGGTACAAAACCGAAGACATGCAGCCACTGTAATGGATCAGGTCAATTGAATGTCGAACAGAATACACCATTTGGCCGTGTTGTGAACAGACGTGTATGTAACCATTGTCAAGGTACAGGGAAAATTATCCCTGAAAAATGTTCGACATGTGGCGGTACCGGAAAAGTTACGAAGAGAAAGAAAATTCATGTCAGCATACCGGCAGGAATTGATGATGGCCAGCAAATCCGTGTAACAGGTCAGGGAGAGCCAGGGATAAATGGTGGTCCAGCAGGCGACTTATATGTTGTGATTCAGGTAAGAACTCATGAATTCTATCAAAGAGATGGCGATCATATTTTCTGTGAAATGCCGATAACATTTGCCCAGGCAGCACTAGGTGATGAAATAGAGGTGCCAACATTACATGGGAAAGTGAAATTAAAGGTCCCTGCAGGCACACAAACAGGGAAAACTTTCCGCTTGAAAGGCAAAGGAGCACCTAATGTAAGAGGGTATGGTCAAGGCGATCAGCATATTAAAATAAGAGTGATAACACCGCAAAGCCTTTCAGAAAGACAAAAAGAATTATTGCGTGAATTTAATGAAATCAGTGGAAATCAGCCAACAGATGAACATGAAGATTCCTTTTTTCAGCGTGTAAAACGTGCTTTCAAAGGTGAATAAGCAAGGACGAAAATAATCAAAAAGTGAGTTGATCTGTTTGAAGTGGACAGAACTTTCCATTTATACAACAAATGAAGCGATTGAACCGATCTCGAATATAATTCACGAAGCAGGAGCAAGTGGTGTGGTGATTGAAGACCAGCAAGACCTCTATATGGAACGGGAAGCACCATTTGGCGAAATATATGATTTGAATCCAGAGGACTATCCGGAGGAAGGTGTGCGATTAAAAGCCTACCTTCCTGTTAATAGTTTTCTAGGAGAGACAGTGTCTGAAATTAAACAGGCAATCAATAATTTACTGCTTTATGACATTGATCTTGGTTTAAATAAAATTATCTTAAGTGAAGTAAATGAAGAAGACTGGGCAACAGCCTGGAAAAAATATTATAAACCTGTCAAAATCTCTAACAAAATTACGATTACACCTACATGGGAAGATTATAAGCCTGTCTCGACAGATGAACTCATCATTGAACTTGATCCTGGCATGGCTTTTGGAACAGGGACACATCCGACAACAGTTCTTAGTATTCAAGCATTGGAAAGAATGCTGAAGCAAGATGATCTTGTCATTGATGTTGGATGCGGATCAGGGGTTCTTAGTATAGCTTCCGTTCTGCTTGGTGCAAGGAAAGTTTACGCATATGACTTAGATGATGTGGCTGTTCAAAGTACCAGACTGAATACGAAAGTGAATAAAGTTGAAAGTCAAATCGTTGTGAAGCAAAATAATTTATTAAATCATGTCACTATCAATCCGGATATAATTGTTGCCAATATTTTAGCAGAAATCATATTACGGTTTGAACAAGATGCCTATGAACTATTAAAACCAGGCGGGCTTTTTATTACATCGGGAATCATTCAGGCTAAAAAACAACTGGTTCATGAGCGGCTGGAAGAGGCAGGATTTGAGATTGTGGAAGTGAATCAGATGGAAGACTGGATATCAATTATTGCAAAAAAGCCGGAAGAGAGTAGGTAAGCAGGTGCAGCGGTATTTTATTCAAAAAGGTAATTGGCAAGATGACCATGTTACGATAACCGGGGATGATTATCACCATATTGTCAATGTCATGCGGATGGAACCAGGTGCAGAAATTCTCTGCAATCATCCTGATGGCAATGTTGCTCATTGTAAAATTGCCAAAGTGGAAAATGAGACGGTATTTGCAGATATACTCCATTGGCTTGACAGTGAAACAGAGTCACCAATCTCTATTACGATTGCCCAAGGGTTACCTAAAGGGGATAAATGGGAATTTATTTTGCAAAAAGCAACAGAATTAGGTGCCAGCCGGATCGTAACATTTCAAGCAGAACGTTCAGTTGTCAAATGGGATGATAAGAAAGTCTCTAAGAAAATTGCCAGGTGGGGAAAAATTGTCAAAGAAGCAAGTGAACAATCCCACAGAAACCAAATACCCACAGTAGATGGAGTACTTTCATTACAGGCACTGCTTGAAGAAAGCCAGAGTTATCAATGGAAATTTTTCGCATACGAAGAAGAAGCTAGAGAGCAGCAGAGCAGCAAATTACATGATTACTTTTCCAAGATTAACAAAGGTGATACTGTATTTGTCTGTATTGGACCAGAAGGCGGATTTTCTGTAAATGAAGTGGAACAATTAAAAGCAGCTTCTTTCCAGGCAGTCCGGTTAGGTCCAAGAATTTTGCGGACAGAGACGGCACCGCTTTACGTCTTATCTAGTTTATCTTACTACTTTGAAGAAATGAGGTGATCAAATGCCTACAGTTGCATTTCATACACTAGGATGTAAAGTAAATCACTATGAGACAGAAGGTATTTGGCAGAAGTTTAAAAATGAGGGTTACGAGCGGGTAGAATTCGATCACCATGCAGATGTATATGTTATTAATACATGTACAGTTACCAATACTGGTGATAAAAAAAGCAGACAAGTTATCCGTCGTGCCATCCGCAGTAATCCTGAAGGTGTTGTTTGTGTTACAGGATGTTATGCTCAGACATCACCAGGGGAAATTATGGAGATTCCAGGTGTCGATATTGTAGTGGGAACACAAGACCGCGGCAAAATGATTCAGTATATTGAAGAACACCAGGAGCATCGTCAGCCGATTAATGGTGTTTCTAATATCATGAAAAACCGTGTGTTTGAGGAAATGGATGTCCCTGCTTTTACAGACCGTACCCGTGCTTCTCTAAAAATTCAGGAAGGCTGTAATAATTTCTGTACTTTCTGTATTATTCCATGGTCAAGAGGGCTATTGCGTTCCAGAGACCCGGAAAATGTATTAAAACAAGCACAGCAATTAGTAGATGCAGGATATAAAGAGGTTGTCTTAACAGGCATTCATACAGCTGGATATGGTGAAGATATGAAAGATTATAACTTTGCCCAATTGTTAAGAGACTTAGAATCAAAAGTAGATGGGTTAAAACGGATCCGGATTTCATCGATTGAAGCGAGCCAAATTACAGATGAAGTAATTGAGGTGCTTGATCAGTCGGAAAAAGTTGTTCCACACCTTCATATTCCGCTTCAAGCTGGTTCTGATACGGTATTAGAAAGAATGCGACGCAAATATTCAACAGATTTTTACCGCCAGCGCGTGGAAAAAATCCAGCAAGCATTGCCTAAGTTAGCAATCACTTCGGATGTAATTGTCGGATTTCCTGGTGAAACAGACGAAGAATTCCAGGAAACAGTTGATTTTATTAAAGAAATCGGCTATTCCGAATTACACGTTTTCCCCTTCTCGAGAAGAACTGGTACACCTGCAGCGAGAATGGATAACCAGGTAGATGAAGATATCAAGAATGAGCGTGTTCAGCAGTTAATTAACCTGTCAAATGAACAAGCATTGGCATATGCGAAACAATTTGAGGATAAGGTAATTGAAGTAATCCCGGAGGAAACAGCTGACGAGGAAAATCCACATCTATTAGTCGGTTATTCTGATAATTATCTCAAAGTAAAATTTGAAGGTACACAAGATATGATCGGTGAAATCGTACGTGTGAAGCTTACCAAAGCAGGGTATCCTTATAATGAAGGAAAGTTTGTCCGTGTCATGGATGATGCTGCATTGCAAATTTAATGAAAGAGCCACAGTTTAGACTGTGGCCTTTCGTCTATTACTCATCTTATAAAGGAGTGAAGCGAAAATGAATACAACGGAAATAGCAAAAGCGATTGATCACACATTATTAAAGCCAGATGCCACAGAAGAGCAGATTAATCAACTGCTGGAGGAAGCAAAAGAATATCATTTTGCCTCTGTTTGTATTAATCCGCAATGGGTGAAATATGCTTACAGTGTGTTAAAGGATACAGAGGTTAAAGTTTGTACCGTTATCGGTTTTCCGCTTGGTGCTACATCTACTGAAACGAAAGTATTTGAAACAAAGCAAGCAATTGAAGATGGAGCAACAGAGGTGGATATGGTTATTTCAGTTGGTTCTTTGAAATCTGGTGATGACATTTATGTGGAAAATGACATAAAAAATGTTGTAGATGCTGCTGGAGACAAGGCCATTGTCAAGGTAATTATTGAGACAGCTTTATTAACGAATGAAGAAAAGGTTCTTGCATGTAAACTGGCGAAGAAAGCTGGTGCAGACTTTGTTAAAACATCGACAGGCTTTGCCGCTGGCGGTGCCACAATTGAAGATGTGAAGCTGATGTATGATACAGTCGGACAAGACTTGCAAGTAAAAGCATCTGGCGGTGTAAAAGACTTAGACACTATGCAAAAAATGTTAGAGGCAGGTGCCGCAAGAATTGGGGCAAGTTCTGGTGTTGCTATTATAAATGGACTAGAAAGTGCCACAGATTATTAAAGTATGCATAAAACTGTTGACCTAGAATAATTCGTATATTATAATTGCAAAGAGACATATGTATGGATACATATGTTAGATTAATTTGTTGTATGCTTCGGAGGGAGGGAAATTAGCATGTCTAACACAACTCGCGTTCGTAAAAACGAGTCACTTGAAGATGCTCTTCGTCGCTTTAAGCGTAGTGTATCAAAGTCTGGTACATTATCTGAATATCGTAAGCGTGAATTTTATGAAAAACCTAGTGTTCGCCGTAAGAAGAAATCTGAGGCAGCTAGAAAGCGTAAATTTTAAAGAGGGTGTAATGTAATGGCAATCATTGAACTTTTGAACCAGGATATGAAACAGGCGATGAAGGACAAAGATAAAGTAAAACTTAGTGTAATTAGAATGGTCAAAGCATCGATACAAAATGACGCCATTAAATTAAAGAAAGATGAATTGTCAGAAGAAGAAGAACTAACCGTTTTAGCAAGAGAGCTGAAACAAAGAAAAGATTCCCTCCACGAATTTAAAGAAGCTGGACGCGAAGATCTTGTAAGCAAGTTAGAAGAAGAAATTAATATCATACAAGCTTATATGCCTGAACAATTATCTGATGAAGAATTAGAACAAATTGTTGTTCAGACGATCGAAGAAGTTCAAGCAGAATCGAAAAAAGATATGGGAAAAGTGATGAGTGCTCTTATGCCAAAAGTTAAAGGAAAAGCAGAAGGTGCACGAGTGAACCAATTAGTTCAAAAACATTTGCAATAAATGAAAGAATAAATTGATTCACTTCCTGTCACAATATATTATAGAAACCCTTAGCAAATGCTGAGGGTTTTTATTATATGCGGAACAACTACTTTTATTCTCCGGCAGTTTCCTTTCTTACATTGATTATGATAAACTGAAAAAAATGAAACCTTTTCTCCACTAATTCGTAAATCAATAGTACATAAAATTTTTAAAAGAAAGGAGGGGAATGAGTGCAGTCAGCTGTTAGGAAATCATTTGTCCTGTCAGGTCTTCTCCTTATGACAATTCTTCTTTTTTTCTCTGTTAATACAACACTTCATGCAAATGAAGGGGAAGGAAAGCTAGTTTATGTCATTCCAATTGAAAATACAGTAGAACGTGGACTAGAAGCGTTTATACGACGAACTACTAATGAAGCAATAGAAGCAAATGCAGACCATATTATTTTTGAAATTAATACACCAGGCGGTCGGGTGGATGCGGCAGAAAATATTGCGTTAATCTTACAAGACCTGGATATTGAGACCTCGTCCTTTATTACAGTGAAAGCCTTATCTGCTGGATCATATATTGCATTAAACACGGATAATATTTATATGATGCCGCAAGCAAGTATGGGAGCCAGTGGTGTCATTACTTCAGACGGAAATGCAGCTGATAAAAAAGCACAATCAGCATGGATTACTTCAATGAAAAGTGCAGCAAGCTCCAAAGGGAGAGATCCGTTATATGCTGAAGCAATGGCTAATCCGGATATTGACTTGCCTGAATACGGCGCACCAGCAGGCGATTTCCTTACATTAGGTCCCCAATCTGCAGTGGAGGTAGGCTATGCAGAAGCGATTGTTGATCATCGCACAGAACTCCTTAATCAACTGTCATTAACAGGTGCTGAAATTGTTGAATTGGAGCCAACGGTTGCGGAGGGAATTGCACGCTTCCTGACACATCCGGTCGTAGTGCCCATATTACTATCCCTTGCCAGTATCGGATTAGTTGTGGAGTTATATTCACCTGGTTTTGGTATACCTGGTTCGATTGGGATTGTTTCCCTGATATTATATTTTTATGGACATATTGTTGCAGGATTAGCGGGCTATGAGGCAATCGTTCTGTTAGTTTTAGGTTTTGTATTAATTGTAGTGGAATTATTTACACCTGGCGGGATTATCGGATTTATCGGTTTAGGATCCTTAGTAGCTGCTTTGTATATGTCAACAAGTGATGTTGGCAATATGACAATGAGTCTTGCAATTGCGCTGATATCTGCGATCATAGTGTCTGTTATTTTGTTCAAAACAATTGGATTGGAGAAAGGCTTTTTTAGACATGTCATCTTAAGTGATGCGACGTCTACAGAAAAAGGCTATGTCTCTACAGCTAATCGAATGGAATTACTTAACCAGAAAGGGGTCACTGTTACTCCTTTGAGACCATCAGGAACGGCTGAATTTGGTGCAGAGCGATTAGATGTTGTATCAATGGGCGCATTTATTAATGTGAATCAGCCTGTACAGATTATTAAGGTAGAAGGTGCACGTATCGTTGTTAAAGAATTAAAAAATAATGAGGAGGCAAAATAATGCCAACAGAATTTCAAGAATTATTTCCATTTATTTTAATAGGGTTAATTGTTATTGCAGTTGCCGTTATCTTTACTTTTATCCCGGTGATGCTGTGGATTAGCGCATTAGCAGCTGGTGTTAAGGTAAGCATTTTTACATTAATTGGGATGCGACTTAGAAGGGTTGTACCATCTCGTGTTATTAATCCACTAATTAAAGCACATAAAGCAGGAATTGATGTGACAACAAATCAATTAGAGAGTCACTTTTTAGCAGGCGGTAATGTCGACAGAGTGGTAAATGCGCTAATTGCTGCCCAAAGAGCGAATATTGAACTCAGCTTTGAGCGTTGTGCTGCTATCGATTTAGCAGGACGTGACGTGTTAGAAGCTGTTCAAATGAGTGTTAATCCAAAAGTAATTGAGACACCATTTATAGCAGGTATTTCCATGGATGGTATCGAGGTAAAAGCAAAAGCCAGAATTACAGTTCGAGCAAATATCGACAGATTAGTCGGTGGTGCTGGTGAAGATACAATTATTGCCCGTGTTGGGGAAGGTGTTGTTAGTACAATTGGTAGTGCGAAAGCCCATACCGAAGTATTGGAAAATCCGGACTCAATCTCCCATAATGTTTTAGATCGCGGCTTAGATGCTGGTACGGCTTTTGAAATTCTATCGATTGATATTGCGGATGTAGATATCGGCAAAAACATTGGGGCGATCCTGCAAACAGATCAGGCAGAAGCAGATAAAAATATCGCCCAGGCGAAAGCGGAAGAACGTCGTGCAATGGCGGTTGCTCAAGAACAGGAAATGGTTGCCAAAGTTCAGGAAATGCGCGCGAAAGTGGTCGAAGCAGAAGCAGAAGTTCCACAAGCACTTGCAGAGGCTTTACGTTCAGGGAAAATGGGTGTTATGGATTATATGAACTACAAAAATATTGATGCAGATACGGATATGCGCGATGCTATTGGTAAATTAAGCGAAACAGAAGACGATGAAGAGAAATAGACGATAAATGTAAATAAATCCTGTCGGCAAATAAATTTTGCCAGAAAGGAAGAAAGTGATGGAAGATTTATTAGGTTTACTTGTTCCCATAATTGGTGTCATTCTTTGGGTAGTAGGAATGTTTAATTCTAAAAATGATGAACAGCAACCAAAGTCCAAACCTGTTCAAAAGGTTCCCCAAGCGAATACAAGGAAAACTCAGCCGGTAAAAAGCAGTGAGAAACAGACGGCATATGCAAGTGAACTTGATTCAACAAGCTTTCAGGATCAAAAAAAGCAGCAAATGGACCGTTTGAAAGAAAGTATTCAAAGTTCGGAATCATTGAGTAAAAAGCAAAAAGAACTGTTAGAAAATTCACCAATTAAGCAAGTGAAACGACCGGCAGCTAAAAAGCAGCCAACGTTATCTGTCAAAAACAATCTCACAAGAAAAGGTGTGGCTCAAGGCATTATCATGGCAGAAGTCCTGGGAAAACCAAGAGCCTACAAAAAAAGAAGCTACTAACCAAAAGACCGCAGATTCCAATCTGTGGTCTTTTTCTGTGGAGACGGAACACATGAAGTAGCCCGGTCACATAGACTAACACACATACAGTACACTAAATAAACAGAGTGGAGGTCTAAGCTCGGCATTATAGAAAACACTACGAGAACGAACCCTGTTTGAGTAGATATTGCCCTTGAATTTATGAAAATAATGTAACATTACGGGAACTATAGTGCGAGAAATTGACTCATTGTAAGTGTGCAATCTTGCCGTTCCGTAAATAAACTTCGCTTTCCATGGGCGTCTGTCAAGCCTCCTCGTTCGCAAAGACCGCTCACTGCGGGGTCTCGCCTAGGACTCTGATCCCATAGGAGTTATAATGAACGAAACTAGCCCCTGATTCGTAATGTCGTAGGTTAATTCGGGTATAGTTAAAAAAGAACCCA
>NZ_ML762445.1:52142-60541 GCF_009498735.1 Gracilibacillus oryzae | reverse complement strand
AAAAGAACAAATATGTATTATGTGAATTAGGTTGTTAACATTGTATCTATATTTACACATAAAAAAGGACTTGACTGAATAAGCGGAGCGTCAAGGTATTCGGAGCGTCCGTGAATGCCTTCAGGGAAGAATAAGCGGAGCGTCAAGGTATTCGGAACGTCCGTGAATGCCTTGAACGAAGGATAAGCGGAACGCCAAGGTATTCGGAGCGTCCGTGAATGCCTTGAACGAAGGATAAGCGGAACGCCAAGGTATTCAGACCTTGCCTGAATGACATAATATGTAATTTCTAAATAACTATGTTAGTATAAAAGAAATAAGCAATGTAAAAAGCCTAAGAGAACTTCTCCAGTGTTTTACATTGCTTTTCGAATCCTAATTATTCTTAAATATTTTTATACCAATTAATAAAATAATTACATTAAGCAATAGCAGAAACCAAAAGAAACTTTGAAACCCCAGCATAACTTGATCAAGGTTCTCGTGATTCCCGTTGCTCATCCATTCAGTTATGGAACCTTCTACCCATAAATTCATGAAGGTTACTCCAAAAGCCGTTCCTAAAGCCATTCCTAAATTTCTCAGTAAAGCGATAGCACTGCTGATTGTACCTAACAATTCTTTTGATACTTGTCCAATCATCAAGGTATAGTTAGGCGATGTCAAGACGCCCATAGCCAAACCTAGCAGACATAATAATGCAGCAATTTTCCAAGTATTCGTCCCTGGTGTAATTAAACCTAGCCCAGCTAAACTGAACAGCATGACAACAAGTCCAATTATTACTACTTTCTTACTGCCAAATACATCAGCTAAATTGCCGCTGATTGGTCCCGTTATAGCCATAAGCAAAGGATAAGCCATTAACAATATTCCTGCGAAGGAAGTGGTTGTTTCTAATACACCTACTAAATAAAAAGGAATCACTACCATTGTTGAAAAAGTAATCATATAGCTAACAATGATCGTCATTCCTCCGATTTTAATAAGAGGCGGCTTAAATAACGACAATTGAATAAAAGGATATTCTAATCTGTAACTTCTTCGGACAAACAACCAAATCGATAAGACTCCCGCAAAAGAAACTGGTATTAAATAAAAGGTAAACCCATTGTCTCCTATTACATTTAATACATATATTACAGCAGTGATACCGAATGCGAACATTGCAGCCCCCGTATAATCAAACGGCGTATGCTTACGCCCGGAATTATTTTGAGGAATAAATCGAAATGAGAAAATAGAGACAATCATAACAATCGGTACTTGCAGCCAGAATAATATTTCCCAGGAAAAGATATTAATCAAAAATCCACCTATTGACGGTCCTAATAACGCTCCTAAGCCAACTGCCGTCCCGACAATCCCCATTGCTCTTCCTCTATTTTCACCAGGATAATTCGCTGCAATAATGGCCATATTCGTTGATTGCAGCATAGCAGCTCCTACACCTTGAATAATTCTAGCTGCAATGAGAAAAATCAAGGAATGAGAAGCTGCAGATAACAGTGCACCAATTCCAAACACAATATATCCAATATTATGTATCTCTTTCATTCCAAACAGGTCTGCTAGCTTGCCCATCAGAGGCAAGCTAATCATCACTGCTAATAAATAGGCTGTGACTACCCATTGAGTAATACTGAGAGATGTTTGAAAGAATAAAGACATTTGAGGTAAAGCGATATTAACCAAGCCTGCAGAGAAATGAGATAAAAAAGCCCCAGGACATACTGCAAACAGGATAAATACTGGAGCTATTGTTTTTTCTTTTGCGATCGGAAAAACAATATGTTCAGAATTAAGTTTTCCCATTACACTCACCTTCACTTATTGAGATCTATAGTGTTCGTGCAACTGTTTCCTGAGGCATCCTTATGTTAAAAATTTCATCCGAAGTTGCCACATTCCCAAAAAAGTCCCGAATATTTATTAATGTCATTTCGTGTGCTTTTCTTGAAAAGGATGCACAACAATCTTCTAATAAAACTATCTGATAATCCAGCATAAAACCATCCCTCGCTGTCGATTCCACACAAACATTGGTACTGATCCCAGTCATCAGCAATGATTTAATTCCTTTCGTTTTCAAAACAGATTCTAGTCTTGTATTAATGAACGCACTGTAACGGTGCTTTATCACAACAATATCGTCAGCCTGCGGGTTAATTTCATAAAATTCCGATCCCCATGAACCTTTTCTGCATACAGCTGGTTTTTCCTTATTTCTAAAACGGTTCGTCCAAGTTTTTGAATCAGTGCTTTCCTCATGAATTGTCTGAATATAAATAACAGATACTCCAGCTTCTTTTGCATGTTCAATTACATTTTTTAACGGTGGCATCATACTGCTTACCATTTCTAAATTCGCCCCAGTTTTTGCTAGACTTCCATCTTCATGACAGAAGTCATTTTGTACATCAACCACTATCAATGCTGTTTCTTCCGGTTTTAAAGTGATCATATTACCATCCATCCTCTCTTATTGGACACCCTCTTCAATTGCAAACTTGTTATTGATTTATTTTTTCAACAAATTGCATATCAATTAAGCTATCATACTCATATCCTTCCGTATAAACCCCCGTTTTTTCCACTACTTCCATTACATTTGCAACAGATTCTTCTGAAATATATCCATCAATACTCCATAAATTATCAGCATATGCTCTATCTAAGGAAGCCTGTAAATCTTCATCTGATGATGTTGAAAACTCATCCTTCAATACTTTCATGGCAAGCTCCTTATCTTCCGCGACTGCTTTTAGCCCTCTAACAATCCCATTGACAAAACTTTGGACAACTTCCGGTTCTTCTTCAATGGTCGATTGCTTCACACTCAAAACTGAATAAGCATAATCTCCAAGATCAGGGAACTTATAAAACGGCTCATTCCAAATTCCTTTTGCTATACCATTATTTATTTGCGGTTCTGCACCTACTGCCATATCAGCCTGTCCGTTTTCTACCAGTGATAGCACTGCAGATCCATCAGATGGTTCCTCTAACACAACATCTTTGTCAGGATCCAGACCAACATTCATTAATAACGACCTTGTTAATAAGTTTGGGCTTCCTCCATAGCGTCCTGCAGCAATTGTCTTTCCTTTAAGAAACTCTTTCAAATCTTGTTCACTATTACCTTCTAATTTCTGACTTGTTTCCGCCATAATATATACATTCGCCCTATTAACAACATTGACGACAGATTTAATCGGATCCCCACTTCCGTCATTGGCCATTTGATTCGATTCCGGACCGCCAATATTCCCCCAAGCTTCCCCGCTTACAACAGAAGTAACATGTGCACCGCCAGTTGATGTTACCACTTCAACATCTAATCCCTCTTCTTCAAAATAACCTTCATTTATCGCAACATATAATGGCAAATAACCTATTAAATGAAGTGGTTCTGCTATGGTAATTTTCTTTAACTCATCTTCTGCTCCGGAAGAATTGGAACATCCACCTAACACAAACAAGGTAACAAGAGCAATAATCAACAATCTTTTCATCAGTTTTTCCCCTTTTCTTCTATTATTGTGGTCTTCCTTTCAATAAGAACCGTTCCAGCCAGACTGTGCCTAAGTACATCAGAATCGATAAGGCTGATAAAACTACTACTCCTACCCAAACCAGATTTGTATCCATTATTTGCCCTGCATATAAAATCATCCTGCCGATACCTTGTCTGGAACTAATAAATTCTCCTACTATTGTTCCAGCCAGGGCTAGTGCTATATTAATCTTCAAACTGCTGACAATCCATGGCATTGCCGACGGGATTACCACTTTTGAAAATACTTGACTTCTCTTCGCCCCTAAGGAAAATAACATCTTTTCCAAGTCTTTATCGACTGAATGGACACCACTTTTTGCTGCAAGGGCAGTGACAATAACAGTCATCATAAATGCCAGAATAACTTTAGAAGAAAAACCAATCCCGAACATGATTACTAACACCGGTGCCAGCGCTAATTTAGGGATCGCATTGAAGGCACTGATGTAAGGTTCAGATATCCTGGAATATAGGTCTGACCACCAAAAAGATAGTCCAAGCAATGAGCCGATAAATGTCCCTAATATAAATCCGATGATAGTTGCTCCTGATGTGTAGACAAGATCAGTTAATAATGTACCTTCAGTTAATGAGGTCCATCCTGTTTGAACAATGGTAGATGGATTGCTCCAATAATAGGAATCCAGTAGACCAATACGTGTAAATAACTCCCATGCAGCTATGATGATAAATCCTACAAGTATCCTGCCAAGCAGTGCAATGTGTCTTGTCCTTCTTTCTCGCTGTGCTGGATCTTCTATCACAGATTGTTTCTTCACTCTAAGTAATTTATTTTCCTGCAGACGATCTGTCTTGCTTACAGCTATGTTATTTGATCCACTATTCATCTAGCATCCTCCTATTCTATTTTTTCTTGGTCTTCTTTTAACATTCCAAGCAGCTTCTTCTTAAGATCAACAAATTCTTTCATTAATAAGGTATCTTGACCTCTGGGCCGCGGTATATTAACCGTGACGATTTCTTTCAACCTGCCTGGTCGTGGGGAAAGGACATAGATTTCATCAGATAAATAAATTGCTTCATCAATATCATGTGTGACAAATAGGACTGTTTTATTAAAATCCCCCCAGATTTGCAACAACCATGTTTGCATCTTTAATCTGGTTTGCGCGTCCAAAGCGCCAAATGGTTCATCCAGCAAAATAACATCCTGATCATAGAGTAATGTGCGAAGAAGGGCAGCTCTTTGCTTCATACCACCTGAAAGTTCGCCAGGGTAATGATTCTCAAACCCTCCTAATCCGTATTTTTCCATCAAAGGAACTGCTCTATTTTCTGCTTCCTTCTTTGACACCCCCTTTAGTTCTAAACCTAAGATAATATTGGAAAGAATCGTCCGCCATGGAAGCAGCAAATCCTTCTGTAACATATATCCAACTCGACCACTCTTCCCGATAATATTCTGACCATCCAATAGAATTTCACCAGAGGTTGGTTTTAGTAAGCCTGCTATCATATTGAATAAAGTAGATTTACCACATCCACTTGGTCCAATAATACTGACAAATTTACCTTTAGCGATTTGCATATTCGTTTCCTGTAAGGCTACTACTTCCTGTCCATCTTTTTTGAAAACCTTGCCGCCTGCCACCACTTCCAATTTGTACATCCTGTTCACTCCTTTTTAATATGGAAAAACCGTCAGCTAAAGACCTGTCTGGATACACACTTCTATCCATGTGAAGATCTTAAACTGACGGTTTGCCTGCGCTCAAAAAATGAGTTCATTTAACCAGTCACATAATTTCTGATATCTTTGTTCAATATAATAATAACTACATTCGTATTTTTTGTTGGATCATAGTCTCGCAGAACGATTTCGATACCAAAATCAAAAAGCTCCACCAACTTTTTCTCCAATTGCGTTTTATAATTGATATTTACTAATCTTTCAATAATGTGAGAAACATCTTTGCTCTCTTCATAAATGATATTCAATACAGGAATTCTTTTGTTTTTCGATAGAATAATAATTTTGTTGTCTGTAAAATCAACGTGTTGCTCTATTAACCCTATTTTGAAAATATTCTGATGCACTTGATTGTTTAACTTCATTAAATTCTGTTTCAATTCTCCAGCGTTATGTTTTTTCACTGTTACGTATATCGAGTGCACCTCCTGTCTAACCTTTATCATATACATAATCTAACATACACATTTTTTTGATTCTTCTATTATGTAATATTTTCTAACACCTTTTTTCAAAAAAGAAAGATAGTTATTGGCAAGGCCAAAACGAAAAAAAAGCCCTCCTATACTAAAGAGGGATGAAGATTCCGAACGTCTATTAACTATGGTTTTAACACAACTTTAATACAGTTATCTAATTTTGCATCAAAAATTTCGTATCCATGCTTGGCCTCTGCTAATGGTAATGGATGTGTGATAATATCACTTAAGTCAACTTTTCCAGCACCAATCAGATCATGTAAGTATGGCATATAATGAATAACGGGGGCTTGCCCTGTTCTTATATTCACATTCCGGGCAAAAATATCTCCGAATGGAAAGGCATTATATCGGGAAGCGTAAACACCAGTTACTTGAATATTGCCTCCTTTTCTAACTGCCTGGCTTGCTATTACCAATGCGCCCATTGATCCGCCATGGAGCTTCAGGCCTGTGGCAAGAGACTCTAAATCGCTCATTTTCCCGTCCATTCCTACACAATCGATGACAATGTCAGCGCCACCTTTGGTCATTTCATGCAAATGGGCACCAGCATTTTCATAATCTTCAAAGTTAATCACTTCGACTTTGTTGGTTCGTTTCGCATGTTCCAGCCGATAACCTACGTAGTCAACCGCAATTACTCTTTTCGCCCCTTTAAGCCATGCGAATTTTTGTGCAAGGAGACCAACTGGACCACATCCGAGGATGATGACAGTGTCTCCCTCTTTCATCCCTGAATTGTCCACACTCCAATAGGCTGTTGTGCCTGCATCTGAGAGTAATACTAAATTATCATCATCTACTTCACTTTCTTCAGGTATTTTGTAAGGAGTAAAGTTACCATATGGAACCCGCATATACTCTGCCTGTCCACCAGGATAGCCGCCTGCTGTGCCAGAGTATCCAAAATAGGCTCCCATCTCGCCATTATCATTTGAGTGATCACATTGACTTTCTAATTGATGTTGGCAAAACCAGCATTCTCCACAGCTGACGTTAAAAGGAACAACCACCCTGTCACCTTTCTTTACTTTCGTTACACCTGGTCCTACTTCTTCTACAATACCCATTGGTTCATGCCCAATAATATAATTTTCCTGGATGTTCGGCATCATGCCATGGATCAGATGCAAATCAGAACCACAGATTGCAGTATGTGTTAACTTTACAATAATATCATCTGATTTATGGATTTTTGGTGCATCAACTTCTTTCACAACTACTTCTTTTACACCTTGAAAGGTTACTGCTTTCATCTTATCTCTCCTATTCACTTTACTGCGGTGGTACAGGAAAAAGCCCTTTTCGATTATTATTGGCAGGGAAGAGATCTAGTCCAGCGATATCCACAGCAGTTTGTGCTGCTTTCAAATCAAGCATTTGCTGTTCACTCACATCATATGGATGAAACCATTTCTTTTTCATCATCAACTCAACCACTTCTGTATGATAATCAATTGCCGCTTCCATTTGATTACGGATCGTTGTACGTACTTCGGGGCTTGCTGCCTCTGTTAGGGCGATGGAATAATTTCGTATTGATTCTTTCACCGTTATTAATAAATCCATTGCTATCGCTGAATCAATTTGTTCCGGCATACCTACTGAATTAATTGGATCTAAATAATCATTCATGATAGTCACCTCATTCACTCTGTTTTTCCATAAGGATACAATCGTTGAAGTTGTTTAATTTCCATAACGGATGTATCGACATTCTTTTGTAATAATGCCCTTAATTCCTGGTCAAAGATCACTCCTTGCATCAGCTTTGCTTTTAACAATCCAACTGTTTTCATATTCAATAACTCATGGATATCCATTGTTTCATGAAATGCTAAGTCCTCTTTTCCCACAACGTAAACCTCCTCGCCTTTTTGTAAAGATAAGCATATTTTGTCACCATAGGTTTATCCTATACCCATGGAATCATTATGATTTGCTCAAGCAACTTACAGCATATGAGGTGAAAAAATGGACAATAAAATAGCACTCCATGAACGGATGGAAATTCACGAAATTTTGAATTTCAAAAATTTGTGTTTGACGAAGGCCGCTACAATGCAAGGATTAGTTGGTTGTGAACAGCTAAAAAGTATACTTACAAAGGATGTTTCAGAAGGGAAGCAGCATGTACAACAATTAAATGAATTATTAAAAAGGGATGTGAGTTTATGACAAATATGCTGCAGAAAATTGCCGGCATGGCGGGTATGACAGATCAGGTCATCGCAACAGACTTTTTAATCTCCACGAAAACTGCTGTCAGAAATTTATCATTTGCTCTGACAGAATCGGTAACACCAGAGGTAAGAGAAGCCCTGCAAAAACAACTGAGCTACTCAATTGAAGCACATGAAAAAATCAGCCAATATATGATGGAAAAAGGGTACTATCACCCAAGTGATCTGGATGAACAGCTTTCAATAGACTTGAAAGCATCAAAAGCGGCGATAAAGCTGGCAAAATGAGCAATTCTAAGTCTTTTAGTGAGGTTGAAATTTCCGTTTGCTTTAAGTAATAAACAGGAAATGTCCAATTGGCAGCTGAAGATTTCCGCTTTATATCAGGATTAACGGGAAATCTCTCGGACGATCATAACGGATTTCCTCTTTATCTCAACATTAACTGGAAATCTCCTGGGCGA
>NZ_ML762445.1:11631-52042 GCF_009498735.1 Gracilibacillus oryzae | reverse complement strand
CCGGCACTGTTTTCCCGCTTATATCGGGATTAACGGGAAATCTGCCGAGTGATCGGCACCGTTTTCCCGCTTATCTCAGGATTAACGGGAAATCTGCCGGGCGACCATAACGGATTTCCTCTTTATCTCAACATTAACTGGAAATCTCCTGGGCGACCGGCACTGTTTTCCCGCTTATATCGGGATTAACGGGAAATCTGCCGAGTGATCGGCACCGTTTTCCCGCTTATCTCGGGATTAACGGGAAATCTGCCGGACGATCATAATGGATTTCCGCTTTATCTCAACATTAACTGGAAATCTCCTGGGCGACCGGCAGGGATTTCCCGCTTTTATCGGGATTAACGGGAAATCTGCCGGGCGATCATCACAGATTTCCGCTTTATATTAAAATTAACAGCAAACTCAGAGATTACTCACACACAAACAAACAAAAAGACGCAGTATCTGCTTCGACACTGCGTCTTCTTCATATATTTATACCGCCGGCTCTGCCTGAGTATTTTCCTGCTTCTCAATTTCTTTTACAGTCTTCTCACTCGTGTCCACTCGTTTCACAAACAACGCTAGAACAAAGGCAACTATATTAATCGCTAATGCTACATAGAAGGAATACTGGATTCCACTAAGTAACGCTTGTTGTGTCATAGATGCAGCTGCAGCCTCTGTTACTGCTGTTGGATCTACACTGCTCATCAACTCTTCCCCTTTAGTTGTTGCAACAGAGTTCATAATTGTAATCATAACCGCTGTACCAATTGCTCCTGATACTTGCTGTGCAGTATTGTTGATTGCTGTACCATGTGGATTCAACTTTGTTGGCAATTGATTCAAGCCATTTGTCATAATCGGCATCATCACCATTGACATACCAAACATACGTAGAGAGTAGACAAAGACGATGTATGTGTAAGTTGAATCAATCTGCACATTTGCAAGCATATACGTGGAAACACCTGTAATAGCAAGACCAAGTACCGCTAAAACACGTGGACCGAATTTATCAAACAGCTTCCCTGTAATTGGTGACATAATCCCCATAATAAGGGCACCCGGCAATAACATTAACCCAGAATCAAGTGGTGAGATACCACGAACATCCTGTACATATGCAGGTGTTAAAATCATACCCGAGAACATCGCAACTGCATTGACAATCATAATGATAGACGATAATGCAAACATAGGATGTTTATATGTTCGTAAATCCAATAATGGTTCTTTCATTTTAAGCTGACGCATCACGAATAAAATTAGTCCGATTCCGCCGATTATTAATGTTGATATGACGACTGGATCGTCCCATCCTTGTGAGCTCGCATTACTTACCCCATATAATATTCCACCGAAACCAAGACTGGATAAAACGAGAGATAAATAATCAAGTGTCGCGTTTTTATTTTGTTCCATTACATTTTGGAACTTCCAGATTGCAAAAACCAAGCTGATAATAGCTAAAGGTAAGATCATTTCAAAAAGCAATCTCCAGCTGTGATATTCGACGATATATCCCGATAATGTTGGCCCAATTGCTGGTGCAGCAATCATTACCATACCGAAAACACCCATTGCAGTTCCGCGTTTCTCACGTGGGAAACTTACTAACATGATATTCATCAGCAATGGCCCCATTACGGAAGAACCTGCTGCTTGAACCATACGTCCAGTTAACAATAACCCAAAGTTAGGTGCAAAAGCAGCTAAAGCTGTACCTAACGTAAAAATTGTCATGGCAGTGATAAACAGACTGCGGTTCGAAAAACGTGTAATCAAAAATGCTGATGCAGGAATTAATATCCCGCTGACAAGCATATATCCTGTTGCCAGCCATTGAACAGTAGAATAATCCTTTATTTCTAAATCTACCATAATGGAAGGCAATGCTACATTTAATAATGAATTATTTAGAAATGAGACGAAAGCACCTACAAACAATATACTAATCATTAAATATGGTGTCTTTTTCATTTGTGTATTCATAATATCTTCCCTCTTATCTATACATGATTTATTTAGTACTTGAATATTTTAAACCCATAGTTCATTTTTTGCAACATTTTTATACCAAAAGTATAATTAATTTGTTTTTCACTAATATTCAACGTATAATATGAATATAGAAAAGGCAGGAGGATGCTATGAACGAGCGTAAAAGGAAAGTAACAGACATTGCTTTGAAACTGTTTATCGAAAAAGGATTTCAGGAAACTTCAATTCAGGAAATTATTGAAAAAGCCAATATATCAAAAGGAACTTTTTACAATTACTTTTCATCGAAAAATGATTGTATTGCAGAAATATTAGAGAACATCCGATATGATGCCAGTCAACAAAGAGTGGCAATGCAAATCGGCAAGGACCCGCAAGATCGGGCAGTATTGATTGAGCAGATAACAATATTAATGAAGCTGAATGAAGAAAGAAATCTACGAGCATTATTTGAGAATATTCTTTATTCCAATCAAGCTGATTTAAAGAAGCTAGTGTTACAACATAGAGTAATAGAAATGGAATGGCTGGCTAATCGTCTGGTAGATGTGATGGGAGAAGAAATTCGAGAGTATTCGACAGAGGCAACGGTATTGTACTTTGGAATGCTGCAATATATGTTATTGACACTGAATCTGACCAACAGCCAATATGCACTAGAGGAAGTAAACGAAAGGATTTTATCTTATGTAGAAGTGCTCATACGCGAGATGAAAAAGAAAGGCAGCACAATATTAAATAATTCTGCCATCGACTTACTTCAAGCAAATGTCCATAAGAAAGTTGTAACAAAATCAGAGATTATGGATATGGCCTCACAATTGCGCACACAAAATGAATTTAATGAAGAGCAACAAGATCTGTTTGATGTAATCGTGAGTGAGTTAGAACGTGATCGCGTAAGAAAAATTGTTGTCCGGAAACTGTTGAAACCGTTTCTGAAATTATTTGAAGAAACACGTACACCGACACAGATACAGTCGTTCACTAATGCTGTCTGGAATTATTTGAAAACGATTTGAGGAAACTTTAGAAAATTCAACATTGCTGGGTGCCTTAAAGTATGCGTCTCACAAAAAATGCCTTCTTCACAAATCGAGTAATAGTAATGATTACTATAGAATAATAAACAGTTATAGATTTATAAACATAAAAACACGCCGCAAGGGACGGAAAAAGCTGAATAATAAAAAACAACCTATTAATGAAGGTTGTTTTTTATTATTCAGGAATCGTTTAGTTAAATTAAAACTTAAGCCTGACTTCGCCTAAGACTATATTGTCTTTCCAACTTTACCATCATCACTAAGCTTATCCGCATCCAGATCCAGCTGTAGAGAAGGCAAAAGCAGCTGAGTCCCAATATAATGAAAAGTCCAGGCGGGCCTGTTACACCAGGGCCCAAGATGGGAAATTGGAACAAATACAGCAGAACGATGACCCCGAGCACTAAGGAAAATGCTCCTGTCATTGTTACAAGGATCCTTTTTTTTAACAGCTTAAAGCCAATACCCAGGCCAACTCCTAAAAGTCCTGTAGTAAACAGAAAGACAACTATTTCTGATGGCTGAATAATAAGTAATAACAAGGCAGTGGAGGTATATGTAATCAACCCGATTTTGATAGAAAGGATAGTTGCCAGAACAATAGGTCCAGTAGCCATCATACTGAATAAATAACCAAATCCAGCAAACAAACCGGCTGATTGCAACAGTGCCGCAATTGTACCCAGAACACTGCCAAGAACAAGTTTTACCGCATTGGAATACTGCCCTGATGTAATCCCATGCTCCTTTAGAAACAGCCTCTTACCAATTAATTTGTCTTGCATTTCCATCCCTCCCTTGTACCTATATAATGCAGGTTAATGAAAAATATAACTGAACCAATTGATGTTATATTAAATATTTTCCTTATATAAAATAGAAATCGGCGCCATCTCCAGCATGTATTCCTGAAGGATGATCTGGTGCATCTTTTTCTCATGGGTAATGGAGAAACTGACATCTACTATTTCTTTCATACCCAGCGAAAGTCCCAGCTGCTCCACTACTGCAAATGCACCCATTGCCTGTTGATTAAGCAACAGTAAGTGATGAAGCTCTTGCCATGATCCAACAGCACCTCCTAATAGCTCCTGAAATCTCATCAGACCTTCTTCCAGTTTTTCTACAACAGTTGCTAATACTTGATTGGACTTTTGATTCTGTTTTCGATCAATAAACGAAAAAAGCTGTTCCACACCATTCGTATGATGCTCGTTCGCATCAGCCATTTTTTCTATCGCTTCACGGATATGTGGTTCCTCTATATTTGGCACTGCTTTTGTTAACTTATCTACAAGGACATATTGTGCTGTGGCTGTATGCTCCAGCCACTTTTCTACTATGTCCAGTTGCCCTGACAAGTAGTCATTATCAAGCTCAATTAAGATTGTCCCACTCAATTCATACACCTGCTTCCTAAAATTATTAAATTTTACACAGAGGTTTCTCTTTTACTTTTTTGTGATTTTCCAGAGTACACCAGTATGGCCGTATGCTTGAACAAGCCCCTCCGTTACCGGAGAATGCCCAAAATCAAGCACATACAAGCTTTTTCCGTCGGGATGAAACTTGCAATCAACAGGACGTTCGATTCCACCTTTAGGACGGTTCGGGTCATTTTGCTGTTTATTACGCAAAAATACTTCTGCCTTTCCTGTCTTTACATCAACCCTTGCCACTTGGAAACCATTGTCTTTATCCCTTTCATGCGGGGAATTTAGTGGTGCATAGGTCCCCCATTCGGTTACAAAAAGTTCCCCTCTGAATCCAAATTCGTCAGATCTCGAAAAATCCATTTTAGTCATGGCAGAATGCGGTTTTTCCAAATAAACAGGCGGTCCTGCCCATTCTGGCAGATCTTCAATTAATTGTTCTGCAGGCATTCCTTTCTCCGGCTTCGCTCGCTCATCCCAAACAGGTACTCCATCTGCTCTCAACTCAGGAAAACCATACCAATCTGGTTTTTTTATGCTTCCATGAGGGCTTTTTACATTACGAATATGCCATATCCGATCTGGATCCCCTGCAATGGCACGCTCCCCTTTTTCCTCCAGGCAATTATCTGATGCATATAATTCACCATCTTCACTAAATGCCAAACCATATGGATTGCGTATTCCCCAGGCTAGCAGCTCTACATCACTGCCATCTGGCTTGGAACGCCAAAGTCCAGTTGTACACCATAACTCTCCTTTTACCTTTTCTCCTTTTTTGGCAGGAGTTCCAAATGGCTTAAATGGTCCTGTCTCAGTCAGAAATGGAAACGGCATCAATGGGTCTCTTGTCGTAACATTGTTCCCTGTTAAAGTAACATCCTGACCGGGAATATCATGGGCATGAGGATGTTTCGCAAGGTCAACTGTAAAACCAGCAGGTAAATTAACACCATTTTGCGAGACAGAGCCATTCGCAAAATACATCAATCCATCCACAGGACTGAAAACAGGTCCACCTGGTTCATGCCAGCCACCACTTGGGATATCCTCAATCAACACTTCCCGTTCTCTTGTTTTTACATCATAACGGACAATTCTTGCTAAATAACCGCCCTTATAACTGACATAAATATAGCCATCATGATACGTAACCCCACGAGGT
Organism: Gracilibacillus oryzae; assembly: GCF_009498735.1. Classification (GTDB taxonomy): domain Bacteria; phylum Bacillota; class Bacilli; order Bacillales; family Amphibacillaceae; genus Gracilibacillus; species Gracilibacillus oryzae. The sequence continues at coordinate 46,409 of NZ_ML762445.1, read as the reverse complement.
CCCCCTAACGTTTCTACCGCAAAAACTTCAACATTCCCACTTGAATCCATTTTCAGGATTCTTGGAGGTAAGGCAGGTCGAGTCGGCCATGTACTGCCACCCTCTAATATGTATAAGGAACCATCTTCCGCAAATCCCATACCAGTTGGAAACGATAATCCTGCAGCCACCACTTCTACCTGATAGCCGTCCGGCACCCATACATCATCAGGATTCAGTTGCGGGCGTGCACTTATAGGCAGTTTTATAATTTTTTTATACGATCTCAGTGTCGCAATATTTTTCAAAGGATTGACCTCCTGTTAACAGCACAGCATTATGCCTTTTCATTCTTTATTTTCAGTATGGTCCATAATTCATTTCTTATTCCAGTTATGACGCTTTTAGGGGATATTAGGAAAAGTTACGAATGATATCCCCTCTCACACAAACAATGCTTGCTATCGTTCTATTTTCTATTAATGGAAATATCTTTCAAAATCTATTTGAGATATAGTATGATTAACAAAAGAAGTGTGATACTGGTATCTATTAAAGGTTTTTATTTTTCACATAGTAAAAATGAAACTTTTATTTGTTTCAAACGTAATTAAAAATAGATAGAAAAGTTAGGAGTCGATAAAGATGTATAAGTTTCTAACAGTAATGGCTCGTATCTTCCTTGCATTTCCAGTGATGGTTACGATATGGCTCGTTAGTTTTTTTGCAATTGACTTGTCCTACTGGAATGCATCATTGATAGCTATGGCAGGTGCCGGCATAACCTATTGGCTGGTTTCTGTTGTTATCTATTTTCGTTTTCTAAAGAAGAACCAGTTGACTATAAAAGATTATCGATATATTCGAAGGAATTTACAGGAAGCCAAACAAAAAATCCGTCGTATGCAAAAAGCGCTTATGTCGATTCGCCAAATGGCTTTTCTGAAAGAGAGCTTTGATTTATTGCGTATCATCCGAAAGATCTATCAAGTCACAAAGAAAGAACCAAGGCGATTCTATCAGGGAGAGGAATTCTATTTTTCCCACTTGGATTCTGCTGTCGAATTAACGGAAAAGTATGCGCTTCTCTCCACACAACCGAAGAAAAGCAGTGAGATGGAACTAGTTCTTCAAGAGACTAGGCACACAATTAAAGTGATGAAAACTACCATTGAAAAGGACCTGTATCATATTCTTTCTGATGATATAGAGCAGCTTCAATTTGAAGTAGACTTTGCTAATCATACGTCAAAGCGAAAAGAAAGGTTGGATTATGATGATCAACAATAAGGAAACAGTTCACAAAACAGAGGATAATTTAATGGATGATTTGTTAGCTAATCCATTTGATGGGCAGGAAAACACGGCAGACACCCAAATAAAAGAAACAAATGAACCGAAATTGATCAATGTGCTTCCAGAGGAAGATCAAGAAAGAGCACGGTCGCTTGCAACACAAATTGATCCGAAAAACCATCAGGCGATCATTTCCTATGGTACTCAGGCACAGACAAAGTTATTAGCTTTTTCTCATTAAATGCTGGATCATGTGCAGAAAAAGGATGTAGGGGAAGTTGGCCAGGTCATCAGTGACTTAATGAAGAAATTTAATGAAATGAATCCGGATGATTTGAAACCAGAGAAGCAGAATGTTCTCAAACGAATGTTTGGAAAACTGTCAAGCTCCGTTCAGGAAACACTTTCAAGATACCAGAAGACAGGAGCCCAAATTGACCGGATAAGTGTGAAGTTAGATAAGAATAAGGATGCACTATTATCCGATATTTCCATGTTAGAGAAACTTTATGAAAACAATAAAGAATACTTTAAAGGGCTGAATGTCTACATTGCAGCAGGAGAACTTAAGCTTGAAGAAATCCAGGAAAAACAAATCCCTGAATTGAAGAAAGCTGCTGAATCTACTAATGATCAAATTAAATATCAGGAAGTGAACGATCTTATACAATTTGCAGACCGCTTGGAAAAACGAGTGCATGATTTAAAATTAAGTCGGCAAATCACCATTCAAAGCGCACCGCAAATCAGGTTAATTCAAAATACCAACCAGGTGCTTGTTGAAAAGATTCAATCTTCCATTCTGACAGCTATTCCATTATGGAAGAACCAGATAGCAATAGCTTTGACGATGTTCCGCCAACAACATGCAGTAGAAGCGCAGAAACAAGTTGCCAAAACTACCAATGATCTTTTATTGAAAAATGCAGAAATGTTAAAAACAAATACAATTGAAACAGCAAAATTAAATGAACGAGGTCTTGTCGATATTGAGACATTGAAGAAGACACAGGAAAATTTAGTTTCCACACTGGAAGAAGTAATCAAGATTCAAGACGATGGACGAAGAAAACGCCTGGAAGCAGAACAAGAAATCAGCTCAATGGAAAATGAGTTAAAGCAAAGACTGCTGCATTTAAAATAAAGAAAGCAGCAACGGCTTCAGTTGATAATAGTAAGGAAAGTAACCTTCAGTATATTGATCAATATATTGAAGGTCTTTTGTTTATAAAAATGGAAAAGGACCATCGATCCTATACTTTGCCTATATGGAAGCTACTGACCCTTGCTGTCTTATTTTTGTATATCTTATCCAAAAAACATGAAAGGAATGATAAGCTATTATCGAGCCTAAATAAAAAGGAATCAATAAAACGAAAAACTGAGAGCATACATAGACAAACACCAAAAAAAACAACGCTATTCTGATTGTTTGAACAGGATTGGCAAATGTGAATAAAAGAGAGTGCCTTAAGAGAGCTAATGTCTTCAGGTCAATGTGTACAATTATGGAAAAGAAATTCAAAGTAAAAACAATTAATAAAGAAAGCAAAATGATCAGGAGGAAATGAAAGGACATGTTGATGAAATTTATTAAGAAAAAATAATCAACGATTAAAACACTTGCGATAAAAACGATAATGAAACCTCCCACCATACTTTTGACATAATTCTCTTTATATTTTTGCCAAAAGGTTTTAACTAGTAAGATGTCTTCCTTCATTTTAAATTTCCTGATAACCCCAAACACTGCTGCAGTAGAAGGAAAGAACACAAAAGGAAGCAACAGAACAATTAATGCAATTACTGGAATAAGTCCACTCGGCTCTTCTACAATAAGTAAGTTGAAGCTAATAATGATTATTGGTAAATTAAACAATACCCACAATAAATTAGCAAACAGAAACTTAAATATCTCTTCTGAAAATCTATTAAACTCAAACATAATGCCACTTTGTTTCATTTGATTTCCCTCTTTTCCAAATCCATTGTCTCGTTATGCAATTTATATAGAGCCCTGCTTAAAAGCAGGACTCTTTCCATTTAGATTAAAGCAATTACCGGTACTGACCCTCATCAATTGCTTTTTGTTTTTCATCAAGAATTTCCTGATAGCCAGTTTCAAGGTATTGTTCCTTGGCAGCTTCGTATTTCTCATCAAATTCGTCTTCAGGTCCTAGAACGATATCCAAGTACAGTTCCTGGAAGAGTGAATTCAGGTCTGCTTTATATTCATTTAAACTTTCGATCACAACAGTGAATAACGCATCTGGTGTAACATATTCTTTAACTTCTTCTTGATATTTGATCATATCATCAACAATATACTCGTAACCTGGAGGAGACCAAAAACCTTTATTCGCTTTCAGTGTCAATTCCTCTGATCCAAATTGAGCTGCTTCTGTAACAAGTGACCAATAGTCTTTATTATTATTCATAGACAAGACTGATTCACCATTGAAATCAGCATTTCGAACTGGAATGCCCTCTGAATCAAGCGTATAATTCTCACCTTCCACACCATTCTGCAGGAAGAATAAATTCTCAGGCTGACTCATCCATTCAAGATACATCCAAACAGCAATACGCTCAGCGTCTGACGATGCCTGGTTAATCCCCATAATGATCCCAAATGGCCAATTGGCTCTTCCTTGCGGGACTCCACCTTCTGGAATTCCGGCATAAGGAGGAATCACAGCAAATTCAGCATCTGGATTATTTTTCAAAGTAGCTTCAAAAATATCTGTATTACTAGCAATATATTCTCCATGTGTACCTGTTCTGCCCGCAACAAATTCAGCCTTGCCGCTGTTCGCATCACGTAAATAGAACTCCTGATCAATCAGACCATTGTGATATTGATACTGCAGATTACGCAGCCAGCGCTCAGTAGCAGGAGTTGTTAGATCTGCAACAGCCAGATCCGAATAAAGGGCACGGTGTTCCGGATCGATCGGCCAATCACGGAAAGCATAGTTATAATTATAAATATCCTTAGTCAGGGATCCACCTGCTGTCCCAAGCCCTGCTTCCTTCCACTTCTCAAGCATTTCGTTATATTTCTCAAGAGAGGTTAAATCCTCCACCTTCATCCCTACAGCTTCCACCCAGTCTTTTCGAATGATGGAAACATAATTGGAGATGTCGGGACGCTCTGCAAAAAAGAATATATTCTGGCCTTCAACAACGCTGTATTGCTCAATGGTTTCACTTGTATTCTCCCAGTATGTCGGGGCATATTCAGCAATCTCCTCAAAATCAATTGACTGCAATGCACCTTCTCCATAGTAACCAAGTGCTTGAGGCATATCATAATGATAAATAATATCCGGGGCTTTGCCGGCAGCTAGCAATTGTTGAAAATCGGTAACTTCCTCAGATCTAGAAATCGGAACAAAGTTCACATTAATGTTATGCTTTTCACCAAACTCCTTTTTAATCCAGCGTGTATAATAGTTATCACTTACATTCCAACCTTCGAACGCCCGATCATAGACTGGTATATCCAGATTTACTGTTTCAGGAAATTTCCCATCCTCTTCACTAGGAAGATTGTCTGCAGTCTCGGATTGTTCCTTTTGATCATCATTACTTTCCATCGTATTATTCGAGCAAGCGGATAACACACAAAGAAGGATAAAAACAGCCATAAATATAATAAGACTCTTCGTTTTATTCATTTTCTCTTCCCCTTTTCCACTAATCTAATTTGGTATTTCACACAAAGTTATTCCTTTATCGAACCAATCATCACGCCTTTAACAAAATACTTTTGAACAAAAGGATAGATACAGAGGATTGGCAGTGTTGCAAAGACAACAATTGATGCCTTAAGAACCTCGGGATTACTCGTCGACACTTGTGTTAGTTCAAGTTGAAAACTCTCGGTAGCCTGAACAACCAAATAATATAATTTCAATTGCAATGGCCGTAATTCCGTATTATACGTAATGTAAAATAACGCATCCTGATACATGTTCCAACGACCTACCGCATAGAAGAGAGACAGTGTGGCAAGTATTGGCTTGGTAATCGGTAAGACGATATGCCACAAAATCCGAAAATGCCCTGCTCCATCCATTCGTGCCGATTCCTCTAAGCTGACTGGAACTGTACTAGTAATCGAAGTCTTTAAGATCAACAGATTGAAAGCACTAAAAGCCCCAGGAAGTACGAGCGACCATATCGTATCAAGCAATCCTAATTGGTTAATGAGCAAGTATTCAGGAATAATACCACCAGTGAAATACATCGTGAACATAAAGAGAAAAGTCAGTGCGACTCGACCTTTCAGCTGCTTCCGGGATAACGGGTAGGCAGCACAAACGGTAATGATCATACCTAATATTGTGAACAGCACCGTTATGATTACGGTTACATAAAAAGATTGCAAAATACTCTGGTCGGCAAAAATCTTTGCATAAGCATCAAAGGTAAGTTCTTTCGGCCAAAGAAACACCTTGTTTGCGATAACATAGGCATCAGCACTTAAAGATTTGGCAACAACATGAACAAACGGAAGAAGACAAGTTAAGGAAATCAAAAATATCGTAATTCCGATGATGATATCGCCTATGTTTACTTTTTTATACCGAGGCAAATTTATATTGGTTACAGATCTTCCCATCTTTAACCTCCTTCCTATAGAATTCCATCTTCCCCTAATCTTTTCGCCATTCTGTCAGCAAGCACTACCAGGATAAGTCCAATTACCGCCTGGAATAATCCGAGCGCTGTTGCACTGCTATAGTCGCCACTTTCGAGTCCCCAGCGATAAACTAAAATCGGAATAATTGTCGTGTATTCCGTTGTCGCCATGTTTTGCAAAGCATACACTCTCTCAAATGAGCCTCCCATGATATGACCCAGATTCAAGATAAGCAAGGTAACAATCGTTGGCCGGATACAAGGCAGTGTGATATGCCACATTTTCCGCCATCTGCCTGCCCCATCAACAGTTGCTGCTTCGTACAACTCTGGATTGACCGCACTAATTGCAGCTAGATAGATAATGGTCCCCCACCCCATGCTCTGCCACACACCAATAAGGATGTAACTGAACAGCCAGTGGTTGTCCTCTTGCAGAAACGGGATACGAGTACCTCCCATCTGCTCAATAAGATTGTTCAGCATTCCGCTCCCTAACCCTAACAATTGATAAGCAAGGGCACCAATGATGACCCAGGAAAGAAAATGGGGTAAATAAAGTAATGTCTGATTTACACGTTTAAATACATTGCCTTTGATCTCGTTCAGTAATAACGCTAACATGATCGGGGCAGTGAAACTGAACAGCAGATCCAAAATATTAAGTAATAATGTATTGCGAAGTGCCTGTGCGAATGCCGGTTTAGAAAACAGTTCCCGAAACACTTCGAATCCTACCCACTCACTTGCCCAGAATCCTTTTATAATGTTGTAATCTTGAAACGCAATTAAGAGTCCTGACAATGGCGCATATTTAAAGACTAATGTGAAGGACAATGGAATAAGAAGTAAACAGTAAAGCTGCCAGTCACGGCGCATATAATGCATGATTCCTTTTTTTCTATTGCTTTCAACTAAAATTAAAGCGCTGTCATTTTTAGAATTCACTTCCGGCTTCACTTTCAATACCTCACCTCCTTATTTAAAAACTTGTCTCGCTCCATCCAAAGTAAAGTTGTTCTGTGGACATTTTGATCATAGCAATCAGTTCATCTGTAAGTAAATCGTATATATTGATAGTCTCTTATCATTTTTGATTCATTCTTGTGTTAATGAGGGACTGAGCCACTCTGAATTATCATTTTTAAATATAATAAGCAAAAATAACTTATCAATTATGCAGACCAAAAGTCATTTTCATGATACTCGCATTAATACTGAATTCCTGTAAAAATTCACTCAGTGTATTCTGGCTTTTATCTCTTTATATTTGCTCGGCGACATACCTTCGAATTTACGAAAAAAACGGTTGAAACTTTGGACATTATTGTAACCAACCTCTGAAGCAATTTGCGCAATTGGCCGATCCCAGTCTATGAGCATTATTTTCGCTTTCTCGATGCGACGCAGATTAATATGGTTAATCAGACTTTGACCTGTCATTTCATTTACGATTTTACGCATATAAGAATAACTGATCCCGAGTTCCTCTGCCATCTCTTCAAACACAATGTCCTTGTCAAAATGTTCATCCAAATAGTTGAGTATACGACCTCCGTAATCTTTCGTCTCAGTTGAACTACGTGTAAGATACTTTACAATTTCTTCAAAAAAATCACTAAGATATTGTTCTAGCTCATCCAGTGTATCTATAGAAGCAAGATCTGTGTAAATATTTATTTTCTTAGCAAAAATCTGGGAGGTACTGACATTCTTTTCTCTTAAATGTTTAATACTAATGCCAACTAACTGATGATAAATGAATAAGATATTATCGTAAGCAATATATTCCGCACTACGAATCTCTTTATTGATCACCTTTAACTCCTTTTTGATGTTATCGAGGTCACCCTGATCCAGAAAGTTAAGAATGCGCCTTTCGCTATTGGACGGATAAATGTATCTTACATCTTGCTCATCTTGCTTCTTCCAGTAAGTGATACCACCGCTTCCTTCCACAATTCTTTGCTTAATAAGTTCCATTGTTTCTGCAACGAGATCCGACACCACGGACATTCCCTCCGCAGATCTGCTTACACCGATAGTGACAGAGTGATTCAACAGTTCCTTCGCTCTTTCCCGTACGCTGACAAGTACAGAATGAATATCAAAATCAAATCCTGGTTCATCATAATTTATCACGATAATAAAAGAACCATTACCCTGGTGCACACTTCGAACCCTTACATCTTCCGAAAACAAGCTATCGAAGGTTGAGGTAATCATATAACAATGGTAACTTCGGGTCTCTGGATTGTAGTTGCTAACATAGTCCCCATATTGATCAATGGATACCACAACAACAAGGAAACATGAACAAGGAAATATTTCACGGCCTTGTCCGGTAATTTCTCCTCTAATAAGATTATATATAGCAAGATTGCAAGAATCGTCTTCACGGACACTCAACATTTTCTGGAGAACTTCCTCCTCTTGTTGCATTCTCTCAAAAGCTTCATCAAGAAAATCCAATTCGTTTCGTTTATCTATTTCCAAATTAGTGTGCAAACGCAAATTCCCGACTAATTTTCGTGCTGGTTGAGATAACCACTTAGCGAGAAATACAGTCATGATAACCCCGATCAAAATAATACAAGTTGTAAAAATTATAATATTCTGCCGCATAATTTGCGTATTAATCATCAGTTCATTGACTGAATTTATGCTTATGTATGTCCATCCTGACTGCTTTGAGTCCGACCATGAGTATATCACTCGTTCATCCTCAATTTCCTGGAACGTATAACCCTCTGATTTATCTTCTTCCAATATCTCATTTATAATCTGATCCCCATTATCGCTATTTAATAACAGCGTCTTATCAGGATGAGATATAATTCTTCCAGTAGAATCTGTGAGGATATACCCTTGTTTACCGGACTCCGAGGAAGAAAGATACTTCTCAAACTGACTTTCTTTAACGTTTACGACAATCGTGCCACGAGTATTTGTTGATAATCGATTGAGCGGCAACACGTATGATATAACATTAACTCCTGAGTTAAGCTTACGCGGATACCACACACCTATTATTCCTTTCCTCCCGGCAATTGCCTCCTCAATCCAGTCAATGGAATCATACCTGTCCAATAATGTGACTCCTTTGTCAGTTGATAATACATAGTCTGAATCATTTAAATAGAAGAAGGAAGAATAAACTCCATCTTCCATGCGATTCAAGGATGACAATTCTCGTAAAACGGCTAATGCGTTGGTAATGTAACTGAAATGGGAATTGATTTCCGAATAACTGTGATAAGAGCGAATACTGTCAAAAACATCTGAACTTGCAAGTGTTACCGTGTTGCGAGCTACATTATTCATAGCATTCTCCGTAAGTTTGCGATTAGCGTTTAATTCAGCCAGAGAAGAATCTGCAATAGCATTTTCCGCATTGCGAAAAATCTGTGCACTGCTGTACCAACTTAAAAGCATAACTGGAACGAGCAGTAAACAATACATGATAATCGTCAGTTGTATCGTTAGTGGAAACTTTTTCATCGCACACTTTCCTTTCTCTTATAGATTTTTTTCATAAAATATTTTTCGGTAATAATCACTTTAATGAAGCGCTTACATTTAAGGAGTTAGCTCTACGAGATATCTTTCACAAGCTGGTAGATGATCCATGGAATGATAGCAGTTATAATTTCCACTTCCCAAAAAAGGATTTACTTGTATAAGTTGGAATTATAGCTACTGTACGTATTATATCAGACTTTTTCTTTATAAGGACCAGAATTTTCTATGGAGTCTTCTATCCTTATTATACGCATTATTTTTCGATAAATATTACTAACCTAGCATAAGCATAAAGATAATGGCTTGACATTCACTGGATTCTCAAAGATGCAACAGCAAAGCAATCATACTAAAAATAATCCTTTAAGACCTTTCGCACGAAATCAAAAGTTGTCTTAAAGGATTGAATAATACCTGTTTTGCTTTAAGTTGTATAAAAAGAAAATCTACTACTATCTTATTTTAGATAATGTTTTTTAAAGTCAGGGTGAATCGAGAATTTGTGACGTAAATTCACAAGATTTTTTCCGAAACTTCCTTCTAAAAGGTCTCGATGACCTTTCATAATTTCCATAAGATACAAATCATGGATGATCACTTCTGTAATTGGCATGACGAGCCCTACATGTCTTGTCCAGGCTGCACGGCTATCTTCTCCCAATGAGACAATACCTGCTACTACTTCTGAATCATCTGCACTAATAACAATCCAACGCCCACCATACTCCTCTGTAATTTCATCGCCCATATAATGAATATAAACCTCGGCGAAATCAGAAATAATTTCACCATAAGCAATTATTATTACGTGGACTCCTCGCTCTGCTGCTCTTTGCAGTTCAGGCTCCAATGCTTTGAATTCTTCTTTCCAAATCTCTAAGAGAATTCTCTTTTCAGCAGACGCTATACAATCTTTTACTTTATCGAGGATTTCGTTGTCACCAGTTATGTTCCAGATATTTTCACGGTCATGTGCAGAACGTTCAAACTCTGCTAATGATTTTTCAGCCTGTTCAAAATTCACTTCTGTTTCCCTGCGGCGGTTTTTGATTAACTCCTTTGCTGGCACAGGAGTATACCGTTGTGTGGTTCCATGACTAACAAGAATATCTCCTCGAATAGCGAGACTTTCCAGAACTTCATATATTTTGGAACGAGGTACTCCGGAATTTTTCGCTACTGCATAGCCCGTTAAAGGCGATTCTCCCAATAAGGTAAGATATGCTTTCGCTTCATATTCGGTAAAATTCAGTTTTTTCAATGTTTCTAAAATGCTATCTTTCATAAGCCCTCCAACAGAACTTTAGTGTAACTGTATTTTAGCAAATTTTGTTGATTTATTCCAAGATATTCTGATATAATTCATAAGGTAGTTACCTTGGTAGTCACTAATTGCAAAAGGAAGGGTGAACTCAGATGGACAGCTTAGTATCATACATATCCATTGCAGCAATGATGGTTGTTATACCAGGAGCAGATACAATTCTATTAGTAAGAAATACGCTCAGCTATGGTCGAAAAGCCGGACGTTATACAGTGCTTGGAATGGCAACGGGACTTACATTTTGGACACTTATCGCTATTCTGGGATTATCTGTTGTTATTGCCAAATCGGTCATTCTCTTCAGTATAATTAAATATGCTGGAGCTGCTTACTTAATTTATTTGGGGATCAGAAGCTTTTTTGCAAAAAGTGCGTTTTCTTTTGAGGAAATGCAGGCACATGCGAAGGAACCTAGCCAATCTTCTAAACAGTATAATAAAGCCTCCTTTATGCAAGCTTTACTTAGTAATATACTTAATCCAAAGACTGTAATTGTTTATATAACGATTATGCCTCAATTTATTGATCTGAACGGAAATGTCAATCAACAATTAATTATTTTGGCACTTATTCTTACATCACTTGCTGTAATATGGTTTTTAACGCTTGTTTATGTGATTGACTATGCAAAAAAATGGTTGAATAACTCAAAATTTCAGCAAGTATTTCAAAAATCAACTGCCGTGATTTTAGTTGGTTTTGGTATTAAAACAGGGATTTAGGAGTCATTTATTGACACTTGATATTAAAAGAGACTGAGACAAAACTATTTTATTGCGTTAAAACCCGAACTTTAACTAAAAAGTTTGGGTTTTTGTTCATGTAAAAAGTTGGTCATATGTCGCTCCGCCAAAACACTGCGCTTAGTATGTGAGTCCATCTCTTGAACTGGTATTGTTCGTTTCTTGGGTTAACATTATTCATTTTGTCCAGTACCCTTTTCTGTACTGCTCTATTTCTATCGGGATTTAGCTTTATAAATTATTTTACCTTCTTTATCAATATGATTTTTAAAATTCACATTTGATATTGACTCATAATGATTAATATCAAAAAAGTACGGCAAAGGATACACCTCGTTCAATAAGTCAGATAACATATATAATGTCTTTGAGGTAACTTCTTTTCCTGTTATTGCAATGTCTACATCTGACCCTCTTTTGTAGTTTCCCATCGCCCGACTTCCAAAAATAATTCCAGTTTCAATTTCATTAAATTTATTCAAAGCATTTTTAATATAATGTAAATCACTTTCAATTAATCCAAACATCTTATCTTTCCTTTAGCAATCTATTATATAAGTTTCTAATTAAAGGTAAAAACTGTTCCCGTATTTCGTTAACTAACTTCTCTGCCAGTTCTTCATCATAAGTATGGCTCGCCATTTTATCATTTTATGGGTAAGATAGTCTTCCTTAATACCAACAAATTATAAGATAAAAAAAGACTCTGCATTCGTAAAATACTCTTCACAAATACAAAGCCAAATCTAGCAATATTCTATTATCTAACTATTTTGATAAACCCCATCACTTGCTTTTGTCATCCATTCGTATTGACGAAGTTTTAGCTCGAACAATGTTATTGGATTGAAGTACAGCTCTGGCTGATCGCGCATTTCGCCTAGCACTTTTTTATTCTCTTCAATCTCATCATATGTTTCTCTTAACGTTTCACTTAAAACTCTATAGGAATCGGAAAAGAACATGTTAATATCCCGTTCCAGTGACTTTTCAAAGATGTCGAATTGCTGCAGAAATTCATCAACAATGATATCAATCGTTTTACTGTAGTCTTTCCCCTCAATGAATTGTTTATATTTATGATGAAGGGATTCTTTATTTTTGGATAACGCACCAACAATCTTACCAGCACTTTTCCATAAGAATGGGGAAATGCTGTTGGAAGTGATAAAAATTCCTCTAGTGAGCTGGATGTTCCTTCTTGTCATGCGATTGATGTCCCGATGCCAATCATCCAGTACTTTACTGTCACATTCGAAATGTATCTTTTCTTCACCGAATAAATTATTAAAACTCTCACTCATCTCACTTAAATATGCGCGGCTTTCACCAAGATCTCTTTCACTGTACGCAATCCATTCTTGAAGCTCTTTATATAAATCTGGTAAAACCACTTCTTCAATATAATAATTTATCCGCTTATTTATTGTATCATTAAGCTCTTTATGAATGGTTCCAAGGTCACTGTCTTCCTTCACCACTTCCGCACTTTGTTGTATCAACTCTGGAAGCTTTTTGGTCAAATTCTGTCTCCATTTTATGATAATGGATAGATAAGACGTTTTGATAACCTGCACCGAATTTTCTTCAATGTCACCTAATTGATTTTGTGCCCCTTTTAATTTGGTGACTTTTTCTTCATTCCACTCAATATTATCCATTAATGAATGTTCTGCTTCTTCTCGTTTGGTTAGTAAGAACTCAAGTGATTTTTTTATATAGTACAAAATTTTGGTTGTACGTTCTTCTTCCAATGTATGCCCGCTCTGAACTGATTGGATAAACGAAGAAAACTCGTCTAATTGATGGTTTCTGTCTTCATTCATGGAAAAGAAAAACGTTTTTGCACCTGGAAAATAGGCATGGATTCTCGAAGTTATTCTTTCCGTCCGTTCCATTGCTTCCTGGCTGTCTGTATTTCGATCCATTTCGCATAATAGAAAATGAACAGGCAAGTCAGGTGCCTGCTCCCTGATTTTAACAGCTTTATCGAGCTCGTTTCCTGTAAGATTAGAGTCTGCATTCAGAACAAACATAATGCTGTCTGCTGCATTCACATAATGGTTGCCTTCACTGGTTAACTTAGGCGCATCTATTAAGCTGAGCTGATTATTCTGTAAAAATGATACCGGCATTTCACAGGAGATCAATGTTTGCACATCTTTTGTTGCTTCATTAAAATCACCATGTTCCGCTATGTTTCTTTCCTCATCACCCGTAATTGCAACAATTTTCGCATTATCGGCATCTTTGTAAAAGACAGTAGCATTAGCCGCGTTGTCTGAAAGCTCGTCATTCAGGAGCATATTCACAAATGATGACTTACCATTCACCTCTGTCCCAGTAAACATTACATTGTATTGATTTAAATCAGTTAATTCGTCAACAATCCATTGATAACGTGTGTCCATAAGCAAGCCTTCACGCTCTGCCCATTTGATGATTGACTCGAAAAGCTGTACCCCATCATTTATACCATGCGGATAATATGCAGCGTCGCTTAACAGACTTTTCGCTCTGTTAACAATGGAGGCTTCTATATTAGACGGATAAATTTCACTCCACGCCAGTACGGCAGCTGAAGCTATGGCAGCATGTGAAGCGATCGATATTTTCATCCAATTAGTTAAAAGATTTGGAATTAAATAAGAAAATTCTTTTATTAAATAGTTGCCAGTCAGTAATTCAAAGTATGTTACCCTATATTGATTGGAAAGCTTACTCCATACATAGGAATTCCCAGGATCCGCGCTCAACAGAATATGATTGATCTCCTCCAGCCAAGTGAAATAAAGATCATTTTGCCGATAACTGCTCCACAGCGCAGTTGTTAGACTTTCAAAACGGTTGTGATCAATGTGATATAGTGTCATTAACACTTCATTAAAATAATCTGGATTAATGTTTTCCGTATGCCCTTGTTCAACATATCCTTCTACAACGACAAACCATGCTAACGATTCCGTCCGCTTCGCCTCATTAACTGCAAGCTCAACAGCATTAACCCAATCCTGTTGTTCCTCAAAGTACATTCGTGCCATATCGGTAACCTCAGGATAGTCCGGGTTTGAGTCAACTGCCTGCTTAATAGAATCAACTGCCTTCCCATGATTGCCGAGCTGTATGTAAAGGGAGAACAGCTGCAGAAGCACCTCTGTTTTTAATACATCTGAATCTGTCTCCACTGCATTATAGTAGTCCTCTGCAATGGCAAGCAAATTCATCTTAACATGTGCATCAGCTATATTCTTCTGTGCCCATGGCTCTAATTCATTATCAACATTTTCCCATTTAAAGATGGCCGCCTCATAATCTTTATTGAGAAAATACACCTCTCCCTGTGCAAAGCGGATATCCGATAATTCTGGCATTTCTTTTTGTTGTTCATCTATATATAATTCACCTAGTATCCTGATTGGCTCCACTTGTTGAATACCATCTGTAAATGTCTGATAATAGGATTTATTAATTAATTGTTCTTCCATCGTCATCCTATCCCTCCCTATTACCTTATTTATCTAACCTATGCAACCTACATTTTAACAAACATCAACTTGTACAATGTTTCAATCTTTTTGCAATTAGACTACAATTTTGTATCATTCCTTAGAGTCCGACGTATCTTTGTTACATAATATTAGTTTATACCCGTTTCAATGGACGAATAAAATACTAATTGAAAAAGGGAAACTTTTTGTAAATAGATTCGTATTAGTAAGAAGGAGGGTTTTCCATGGAAAATATACCTGATTTTTTTTATATGATACTGGAGAAAATAGGTGATTTCACTTATTACGCTATTGAATGGTTGTTTGATACACTGACCGATTTCTTTCTAAGGTTAGGATTAGAGGAGCCGGTAGCAGCACCTATTTCCCTTTTTATAACATTAGCCGCCATATTCTTCTTTTTTGGTTCTTCATCTAGTAAAAAACAGAGAAAGGGAAAAAGGAAATGATGAGAGTATGGGATTCGTATGTACATAATGGCTGAGTCAAACTGATCACCTCCTGATCCATCACTTTTCAAAATAAAAGTTGACATTCAATTAGATTCATGAGAAAATAGTAAGGTTAACAAATAGAAGTAACCTATAAGTGTAGCTGGCATTCTACGTAAGTTTTTTTGAAGATGCTTATTCACACTGGCGCGACTAAGGGGTCGCAAGGACGTAAGAGCAGGTAGGGCTTACGTTGCTTAAGTTAGAGAACACCTAGTGGAATATATACCGCGGTAAAGTGAAATTCGATTAATGAAATTTCCCACCCGAATTTATCGGGATTATAAAAATAATAATAAATCTTATGTGTTACTTTATAAATCAAAGGGGTACTCTTATAGTAAGAGTACCCCTTTTCCAATACATATTTAATGAAGAAAGAAGGTTATACCATGAATAATCAAATAGGTACAATCCAAATACTGGAAGTACTGCGAGAAATCGAAACTGGTTACGTATTAGAAGGCGATATACTCCTGCACCATAATGAAACAGATACAGAACTGGAAGCTGAGCAATCTGTTGATGTTTTTCTTTATCAGGATAAAAAAGGACAAACTGTTGCAACAACACAACTACCAGCAATTCAAATTAACGTATATGGCTGGGCTGAAGTTGTAGAAGTTTTACCACACTTAGGTGTATTTGTTAACATTGGTACAACAAAGGAGATCCTCCTGTCAAAAGATGAACTGCCATTGTTCGAAAATGTATGGCCAACTGCAGGTGACAAGGTGTATATTTCGTTAGGAAGAGATCGGAAAGGACGCCTTCTCGCACTCCCGGCAACGGAGATAGTATTTGAAAGAGAATTGTTTGAAGAAGCACCAGATGATCTATTAAACGCTAACGTTACTGGTCGCATCTACCGTACAGACAGAGAAGGTTCTGTCTGCATCACGGAAGAAGGTTACCGCGGGTTTATCCACCACACTGAACGAAAAGAAGAACCACGACTAGGCGAACTAGTGGAAGGCCGTGTCATTGAAGTGAAAGAAGATGGCACATTAAATGTATCCCTAAGACCATTAAAGCAGCACAGTATGGGGGAAGATGCTGATATGATCCTGGCACGACTAGAGGAAAGCAATGGAGTGATTCCGTTTTCCGATAAAAGTGATCCAGAAGATATCCGTGGTACCTTTAACATTAGTAAAGCAGCATTCAAACGTGCACTTGGTAAATTAATGAAAGAAAGAAAAATTGAACAGCGGGATGGGAAGACTTACTTAGTTTAAGTAACCGTACATTTTTCTGGACTCCAGTAAGAAATAATGCACATACTAAATCGGACAGTTTTTCTCTAATGAATTATTGTCTGATTTGGTGCTCTATTTCGCCTCTAACTAATTCATTTTCCATCTGGATAAGAAAAGACAAGGAGCTTCCTCCCTGTCTCATCTTTTAGATATTAGAATTAGTTTACAATACAATCTCTTATCCTATTACTTCTAAGCATGAGCAAAGTCTAGTTGTTCGGAAAGAGAATAGAGGGAAGGCTCTATGATACGCTAATTCTTATACTATTAGCTATGCTTGTTCCGTGTCTACTTAGCTGTGAATTATAAATTGCAGTTTCATTCAGTAGAGGCTTTTTATTATTTGTGAGGTCAGACTCAGTGGTGATTTTCAAAGTAAATGCTGCAGCAGTGGTGTTCGTTAGCCTTTTTCACCATAGTTATAAAACAACGGAATGGTGCTTAATTAACAGTACCTGTAATAAATGCTTGAGAATCAGAACCTAACGTTTTTGATTCAAATATTATTTCCAGTTCTTTCACACCGCCAATGTTTATGTCGACATCGACGCCTTTTCCATTTGCAGTTACGTCTACTTCTTTCAGAGTTACATCACCGTCTTTAAATGTTACAGTAATCCCTTTCTCACTTCCCAGATCAAAGACTTTAAAATTAGCATGTTGGTAACTGCCATTAGGTCCGAGAGTAAATTCTTTCTCTGCTGAATTGATCTCCTTGATATGGAATCCACTTTCATAATTCACACCATTTTGTACCGTTACATTACTATCGACTGTTTTCGAAACAGCATAATGGTCTTTTACAACTTTCAAATCCATAATTGACAAGTCCTTGTCAGTCTCACCAAGACTAACCGTTTGCGTACTATCATTCCAATTAACTCCAACATCGAAAGCTTCACCTACGGAACGGACTGGCAAATATGTAGAGCCACTGTAAGTAATAGCAGTTAAATCGTTCCCTGATGGGTCTTTGGGTGTCCAATCCTGACCATCTACCTGGAAATTAATCCCGTGGTTCTTATAGGCTGTTATCTTTTCTAAAAGTGAATTTGCTCCTACTCCTGTTGCGAAGCCTAATACCATAGTCGCAGTAGCTATACCTACGACAGCCTTTTTTCCAACATTCTTCATTTACAACTCTCTCCCTTATTAAATTTTACATAATGTTTCCAATCTATTTATAGCATAATAATCCATATTTGTGAATATTGCACCAAATACCTATAACCACAGGACTGAGATATCGAAAAATCAGTACTATCGTCCTTTGAAATAAATCAATATAGTATATAAGCGGGCAATTAGCATGAAGATAAAGTTGCTGGATCTTTAGGAAAACTTCTAAATTAGTCCATATGGATCATCTTTCTTCGCTCATCCTCTTCTTCTTAAAACAAAAAAACACTAACAAACACGGAAGCTTTGTTATCATCAAGTACCTCTACCTTACAATTAATCACAGCCTTTCTCTTGTGTTCCTTGCCTATATTTACGTAAAATAACGATAAGCATAGTTTCACAGAATGTTAAAAGGTTAAGGATGTGAGTATTTGAATTATGTAGCAATTGACTTCGAAACTGCTAATAAAGATCGATATAGTCCTTGTGCAGTGGGAGTTGTCGTTTTTAATAAAGAGGAAATCATTGAGGAGTATTATACATTAATTAATCCAAACATGGAGTTTGACCCCTATCATTCTATGATTCACGGGATAACAGAAGCTGATGTAGGGGAAGCACCTACTTTTTCTGAAGTCTGGGATGATTTAAGCTATTATTTAACCAATCATGTCAGTATAGCTCATAATGCAAGTTTTGATATGAGCGTGTTGAGACATTCTTTAGATCATTTTGAAATCGAAACCCCAGAGATAGACTACTTATGCACGGTTATTATCTCTAAAGTCGTATGGCCTGGATTATACAATTATAAATTGAACACACTTGCCAAATGGAAAAACATAACATTTAATCACCACAACGCCTTAGAGGATGCCAGAGCAGCAGCCAGGATTTTTCAATATGCCCTAATGGAAAGTGATGTGGATAAAGCAGATGAGCTCATTCAAAAGTATGACTTAATTCCTGGCAAACTATTTGACGGTGGATATATTGCTGCGAAGTCACCGAAAAAATCTCGCAGAAAATCTATGAAAGCAAATCAACTAAACTATTAAAATTAAAAATCTAATAGTCTGATTTCAAATTCACAATAAAGGAAACTCCATTTTTGAAAAAAGACCATGTTTATCACATTGAAATAAAGGGTAAATATGATATATAACCCAATTCCAATAGAAAGGATGAGCACTATGTCTAAAAAAACACAGTATCAACCTGTAGGAGGAAATGGGCATCAACCATCTGACGCTCAGGAAGTTATTTATGCAAAAGAATTTAAACGCGCAGATATTGCCGGAGGATATCGAAAACCCAAAGTAACAGAAGCAAAAAATGAAAATCCTAACTTAAAAAGATAGGTTATTTGAAAGCAGCTTTCTTAGCTGCTTTTTTATTTATCTTCCTTGTACAGGTTGTTCAATGAACGACAGATTAGCATGGCATATCTCCCTAAATTCTCCGCAAAACTCTCAAATAATGTACCAACATGAATACAATTACAACCTTCTCCTTTATAATACATGCTTTACCTTAAACCCTTAACCCTAATCCAAGTTTATGTTATCATTGATTGGTTCGCATTTTTTATAGGAGGTTTACATGTTTAAAAAAAATATTGTTCTTCGTGTTTCTTTATTGATAAGTATATTATTTGTATTTATCGGAGTTGTGTTTAATGAATGGCTGGGTCAGAAAGCACAAGCCTTTCTGGACTTTGCTGTAACTTATTTTAATTGGTTTTATCTCTTAATCGGGACCTTTTTTGTCATTCTCTGCCTGTATTTTATGTTCTCAAAATACGGAAATATCCGGTTAGGTAAGGATGAGGATAGACCAGCCTACAGTACGTTATCATGGATTTCGATGCTTTTTAGTGCAGGAATGGGCGTTGGCTTAGTTTTTTGGGGCGTAACGGAACCCGTGATGCACTACACTACACCCCCTTATGGTGAGGGCTCCACATCGGAAGCCGCAAGCCTTGCTATGAAATTCACCTTTTTCCACTGGGGATTACACCCATGGGCAATTTTTGCCTTAGTAGCCTTAGGGCTTGCCTATTTTCAGTTTAGAAAAAAATTACCTGGTAACATAAGCTCCATCTTTTATCCTTTGTTAGGTGATAAGATTAATGGGCCTATCGGCAAAACTATTGATATTCTCTCTGTCTTTATTACAGCAGTAGGTGTTGCGAGTACCTTTGGATTAAGTACCCTGCAAATCACAAGCGGGATGAACTCACAATGGAATATTCCAAACACCTTAACTGTTCAACTTTTAGTTATAGGGATTGGTACTGTATTATTTATTATGTCCTCATGGTCAGGATTAAATCGAGGGATAAAATATTTGTCTAATTTAAATATGTTACTTTTCTTCACAGTGACATTTGCGGTTCTGTTTATTGGACCCACAAAACAAATTCTTGAGGTGTTCATCAGTTCCACAGGAAGTTACTTTGGTGACATTTTACCCATGAGTTTGCGAATGGAGCCGTATAACAGTGAAGCTAATAGCTGGATTGGTGCATGGACAGTCTTTTATTGGGCTTGGTGGACTACATGGGCTCCTTTTGTAGGATCTTTTATTGCCAGAATTTCTAAAGGGAGAACGATCAGAGAATTTATCATAGGTGTTCTGTTTGTTCCCTCATTGATATCATTTGTTTGGTTTTCTGTTCTTGGCGGCAGCGGCATTCATCTTATTCATGACTTAGGAAATACTGGTTTAGGAGAAATTATAAATGCTGATGTGAACTCAGCTCTATTTGCGTTCTTAAATAACATTCCATTAGGTTCGGTTATAAGCATTCTAGCGATGGTTCTTATTTTTTCTTACTTTGTTACTTCAGCAGACTCAGCAACTTTTGTGTTAGGAATGCTTAGTACGGAAGGAAATCTTAACCCTTCCAACAAGGTGAAAATAATGTGGGGACTTATTACGGCCGGCTCCGCAACCGTCTTTCTGTTGGCCGGAGGATTGGAAGCTGTAAAAACAATATCCATTGTTGTTGCCACACCATTTACCATAATATTAATATTTATTTGCTTATCCATTATTAAAGTAATGAAGAAAGAAGAAGGAAAGTACTACAAAGTTCAAGAAGTATCAGAATCTGATAGTAAATTTGAAAGCAAATCAGCTGGTTAAAAATTATTGATTCGATTTGTCAGATTCAGGCTAAGGAACTTTGGCAATTTAATAGTGAAGAAAAGAGCGTCGTCACACTTGAACGATGCTCTTTTCAATTAGAGAAATCACTCCTTGTTCTGTTCCGATTAGTACATCAACTCTCATTGGGACAGCGGAGTATTATTGCACAAGCTCCTCTGCAATCGGCCAAACCTCGTTATTTTATTTTCAATGGTTTAGTTGAATTGCCAATTTTTAACATTGCAGAAACACGATCTTTTTCAATCTCATTATTTTCTTGATACATATGAAGCAATCTGTTTATTGCCACCCTGCCCAGCTCCTCTTCATTCTGCTTTAAGTGGGTGAATCTCCATTCTAAGTCATATTGCGGGGGACTATCAAAGCAGATAATAGACATATCTTCTGGCACTTTCATCCCTAATTGCTCTACAGCAGTTTTTGCTAAAATAGCAATATTATATTCCAATGCGAATAGTGCTGTCATTTTGGGATTAGTTCTAATGTGCTCTTTTATTACTTCAACATCTTCTTCTCCCGTTGCCTTTGGAATTGGCAAGGTACTTTTAATATGATAACACCACAGATCTCTATTAACTTTCACTTGCTTATCCGCATACGCGTTAACAATTCCGGTTAACCTGTCCTCTATCGATGTCATCTCATAATCCACAGGCATAAGTACTCCGATTTGTTCATGTCCAATCTCGAAAAGATAATTAACCCCTTTTAGTGCTGCTTCCTGATTATCAGTTGCTACAGATGTTGCACCCAAACCTTTAAAAATACGGTCAATCAATACTAATGGAAATTTATTAACAACCATTTTCAGTATTTCTGAACTATAATGTTCAGAGTGAGCAGGATATATGATTAAGCCATCAACCCCGTAATCCAGTAACTCTTTTACGATACGTTCCTCTCGCTCTGGATCCCCTTGAGAACGTTTCAATACAATAAAACATTTACCATCAGATTCTTCTTCTATATAATGAATTAAACCGCTGCCAAAACTATCGGTGAAAGAAGTTATGATTAATCCAAATAAGGGTTTTTCCATTTTCAAAGAATGATTGATCCCCTTGTTATCACTTCTTTGTTTCGCTACAAACGTACCTTTACCTCGTTGCCGGTAAACAAAACCTTCGTTAACAAGCATTTCTAAGGCTTTCTTACTGGTTATTCTACTAACTTGAAAAGCCTCAGCTAATTCATTTTCGGATGGAATCTTATCACCGATTTTATATTTAGCTGAAATTATTTCTTCCTTTAAAGATTCATAAACTTGTTCATATAAAGACTTCATTAAGCCACCTCTATCTAGAAGCAAATTTTGATATATTATTATATATCGATTATAACAAAAAATTAGCAGTAATATTTAACTAGGATTATTTGTTGGTCAATGTTATAAAGAGTCTGGCCATAATAGAAGAATATTATAGTTAGGAAACTTGGCAGAATTTGCATAAGGATGATGTTCACCTTTAGATTTCAGTGGTGCAGTGAGCATGGAAAATTCAATATAAATCGCAGGAGTAGTCGCTGCCTCATATAAAACTATTTCTACTGAAAAAAGGTTAATCAGACTTTTGACTAACCTTTTGAGCAATACAATAATTACCTGTAAATTACTTTCAGATGCTATTTCTCACCGCATTCAAGTAGATTGTGCATATTTTTTCCGAATACTATCTATATACTTGCTCACTTTCTCATCGTAGTCAGGATAACTGTAACCAAGCGCTCCTGCGATATGGTATGCAGTTTCTCTAAATAACCGAATACATCTATACAGCGCTTCCCACATTTCCTTGTAGGAACCCATACGATAGGTGGATAATAACGTATTCCATGTAGTATCAGGAATGTAGTTTTTTAAAAATTTATCTGATTTGCCTAGACTTAGTGAAAATTCCGTATCCAATCCAACCTTCCAACGTAACATGGTAAGCAAATTAGGGCGGAAAACGCCGTTCATTATATCAATCGCGAATAGAATCTCTTTTCTAGCAAGACCCTTTGCAACATAGGTAGCCGTCCACCAAAACTCATTACAGCAGTCATCAAATGATTGATAACTCGGCTTCTGAATGTGATACATGCTGTCTGTTGGGATGCTTGGATTTTGGATTAGATTGTCTTTGTCTAACAATACTTCAACTAAGCCATCGGATTTTTTAAAATAGTCTTCATATTCTTCCAACGGAATTAACGTTAGGTCTATTTTGGTTCCGTCTTCAAAAAGCATTAAATACGAGAACCAATTACCCAATTCTGGCGGGAACAATTCCATTGCTTCTGGTTTTTGCATGATAATTCTCTCACCAAAATAACCCAGCCAATCATCATTCCTTTTAAAAGATTGCAGATCTGTTACAAAATAACTAAAATCATAATCTTGAAATTCGTCTTTCGGTATATTAGGGTTTGTCAGCGATCCTTCCAAGGTGAAAATTCTCACCTTTTCACAATTACGGGCAAAATTCATTCCTAAGTCCATCATTTCTTGCTTACTTCTCACCTATATCACCTCAAATTTAATTTCTCCATTTAATAATAGCGCCACACATCGCTAGTTATCTCTTTCCGCCTATTAAGTTATAGCTATTGTAAAGATTGGACCTTTGAGAAAAACTTAAAAAAGCCCAGATAAGAGGCATAGGCTATGATAGATCCCATAAAAAATGGTATCAAAAACGTCGTGATATGAAAACTTCCATAAATAATCAATCCACTGAGTAATCCAATGCCCAAAGTAAGCAACGGATTCCCAAGTGTAATTAATATAGCGTTTTTTAATGCTACTAATAGCCCTGAATGCATATGGACAGTGACAGAGAAGAAGTGAAGTGTACAAACCAATAAGAAGAACGCAAAAATTATAAATATGTAACTAAACAGTTGACTTACATGTTCCGTGAAAAAATAGTAATCAACAGCTAAAATAACCCACGAGGCACACAAAATAAGTCCACCGAGCATGCTTCTTACATAATTTGCTTTATAATGACTAATAAATGACCGAAATAAGTTCTTATTTTCCTCAATATTCATAATTCTATTTCTAATAATAGCAAACATTGCTGTCGTTGACGGAAAAAACACAAAAGGTGCAAAGAATACGATAAGAATCAACAATGCTATCCACTCATTACTATTATCTACTAACAGCATAGCTATCGAAAAATAAACGATAGGTAAATTAAATAGAAACCAAAAAAGATTAGCTATAGCCACAGTCATGACCCAATCGGTTATTTTATAGACTTTGCCTGTCAAACCATCAAGTTCCATACTAAACCCACCCTTTCATTGTAGAGAACTAATTGATCACTGCCATAGAAGCTTCCCTTTCCAAGGATGCAGCTTCCACTACCACGTGCGCAATTCCTCGAAAGAGAAAAGGAATTTTGCTACGTGCGATAAGTTTATGGGATTTTTCAGATAGAGCTCCTCCCTCAGATGTAGCAATTTCCGCAGATGTGATTTCCCCAACTAATAGGAGAAGCCCTCTTTTGTCCCAAGCCTTTACTACTATTTAAATTACAGGGATATGAATGTCTACTTCTTTCCCTATTTCAGATGATCGTAAAATACCATCAATAATTGCCTGATTAATAAGGATTTCTTCCCCAGGGATAGGGGCAGGCTTACCTTCTTTAATAGCAACTACAAAATCCCGAACTTTTGCCTTGAATATATCAATTGTGTGCGTTTGTACTGGAATTGTTGTATCTACATGATGATTATTTATGTCATGATACATACTAATAGAACCAATGCCTCCATCCCAGACACCACTCCACGGTCCACTTCCGGCTGGTGTTAGTTTCAGGCCACCATCTGTACCAAGAAATAATGTTGGTCCAAGCGAATCCATATGCATCGCCCATGATATCTTAAAGTTTAGAACTTTTCCGCCTTCTAATCGAATCATGGCAACACCAAAATCTTCTACTTCGAATTTGTCTGCTTCAGGATGATAGATTGAGTTTGTTCCAAAGTGGTTGGAAGTAAAGGCAGATACCGTAAGCGGCTTCGGATAACCTAATGCATTCAGGACTAAGTCCAAGGAGTAACATCCAATGTCTGCCATAGCGCCCGCACCAGCTAAGCCTTTATTTACAAACGTACCACCAGGCATTCCACGACGACGTCCCCCGCCTGTCTGTGCATAGTAAACATTCCCTAATTCTCCAGATCTCACAATATCTTTTACCGCCTGCATATTAGGATCATATCTAGGTTGGAAGCCCACTGTTAGAATCTTCTGTTGTTGTTTAGCAACTTGCACCATTTCAACTCCTTGGTCTAGCGTTACTGCTAACGGCTTTTCAACAAGTACATGTTTATCTGCCAATAAGGAATCGACACTGGTGCGATGATGGGCGACATTTGGTGTACAGATACTGACGCCGTCAAGATCCAATTCTAATAGATCTTTATGATCGTCAAACGCTTGTGCACCTTCTAATCCCAGTCGTTTGATAAACTCCTCTGCTTTACCAGGAATTACATCCGCTACCCCAGCAATCTTAACATCATTCATGTCAAGGTATGCTCTAGCATGAGCAGCTGCAATCCCTCCACTACCTATAATTCCAATATTTAAGATTTGCGTCATCATTAAACTCCTTCTTTTATATAAGCTGTTTTCTTACAGGTTTTTGCTCTAGATTAGAAAATTGACATGGGTTTTTTCTGTAACTAGATAGATCTAAATGAGAAAAAAATCCTTCATTCTCAGTAAAACAACCTTGTATAATCATCAATTATTTAACCAGTGTGCGTCCTGTTGATTGATATCTGCTCAAGGTTTGATATCAGAAATTATAAGTAAACTGCTTTCCCGGTTTTAGCAGATTCATAGATTGCCTCTAATATCTGTGTAACTACAAAGGCTTCCTCCGGCTTCACGACAGGTTCGGTATCATTTACAATGCTTTGTATCCACAAACGTGCTTCCAGATCAGCATCACTTTCTGTTTTTCCGTCATAGAAAGCAACCCCGCCAGCACCCAATTCAACATTCGTTTCATACAATTTACCAAAGTTCTCACCGTTTATACGAAGTCCCTCTTTCATATCTGCTCCGCCCTCTGTTCCACTTAATGAACACTTGGCTTCATCCTCATCTAGCGTATTGAGGGCCCAACTTGACTCCAATACGATTGTTGCTCCATTTTCCATCGTAATAAAACCAAAAGCTGAATCTTCTACGGTAAACTTCTCAGGGTCCCAGGACCCCCATGCATTAGCAGCATTCTTCTTTTTCCCTAATTTATGATACGTTGTTCCAAATACAGCTTTTGGCTTGTAGTTATTCATCATCCAAAGCGTTAAATCAAGTGCATGTGTACCAATGTCAATTAACGGGCCACCTCCTTGTTTTTCCTCATCAAGGAAAACTCCCCATGTTGGCACAGCCCGGCGGCGAATCGCATGTGCTTTAGCGAAATATACTTCTCCCAAATCACCACGTTCACAAACTTGGTGTAAATACTGGCTATCCTGTCTAAACCGGTTGTTATAGCCAATCGTTAATTTCTTACCGGTTCTATTAGCAGCATCGACCATTCGCCGTGCTTCATCAGATGTTTTAGCCATTGGCTTTTCACACATAACATGTTTTCCCGCCTCTAATGCTGCTACTGTGATATCCGCATGCACATGATTTGGTGTACACACATGAACCACTTGGATTTCCGAATCTTCAAGCAACGATTTATAATCCTCATATACCTTTGCCTCTTGGGGACCATAGTCGTTTGCTGCCTTTTCCGCTTTGTGTACTTCAATATCACAAAATGCCACTAACTCTACTTGATCCAGTTTTCTTAAACTTGGCATATGTTTACCATTTGCTATTCCACCGCATCCAATAATTGCTACCTTCACTTTATTAGACATTTCTCATCCCCCCAGATGGCCTTTACTTCAAGTACAAAGCCAAATGTTCCTTAGCTTTGACAATCCCTTGTTGTTCAGCTTCTAATGATCCCCAATATCGATGATCCTCTAATTCAATACTAACTGGCCCTCGATAGCCTATTTTCTCTAGACGAACTGCCACTTTATCCCACTCCACTTCTCCATGCCCCGGAATGGTATAACGCCACGAACCTTCTGAAAAATCATATTGCGAACCAAAAGTAGCCGCTAAATTACCACATTCATATAATTCTTCCGCTAGAATTTCTGTGTCTTTACCGTGACAATAATTTATTCTGTCACCAAATTCAGACAATACCCTTAAATGATCGATTCCAAGGCGAACTAGGTGTGATGGATCATAATTAAGACCAAAGTGTTTAGATGGGATCTCCTTAAACATCGCTCGTAGCATTTCAGGTGTACAACCAATAGTTGGATACTGTGGCGCTGGTCCAGGGTATCCTTCTAAAGCGATATAAACTCCGGTTTGCTCTGCATGTTTTACAATATCAGGGAATGTTTCTTTCCATAAATGAAAGCTTTCTTTACGTGATGTATTAATGTCTTCTGGGATAAGACACATAAACATGACTGTTGCGCCCAGCTCTGACATCTCATCCATTTGTTTCTTAATTAACGCAACAGCTTCATCGCGCGCTTGTTTATCTTTACTTAAAAGCTTTGTGCTTCCAACTGCTCCCGCCCCATCAACAGAACCAATATCTATTCCATTTTCCTCACAAACGGCTTTTACTTCTTTGTTTATATACGGCACATCCAGTACATCTAAACCCACACTAGCAGCCCACTTCGCTGCACTTCCTATCCCTTGTTTTCCAATATTCGGTGATATGCGCATTCCTATTTTATAATTCATAAAATCCTCCTAAGTGAATGTTTAAAACTATTATTTTATGCCACTAAATGTAATCCCTTGCATAAAAGTTTTCTGCATAAAGAAAAATAATACAATGATCGGCAGTGTCATCATCGTAGATACGGCCATCATTAATCCCCACTCCGTTCCCTTCTGACTTTGAAATTGTTGAAGTCCCAGGGAGAGCGTATATTGAGATTCTTCTGTTAAATAAAGCAAAGGTCCGATAAAATCCGTCCATACATTCATAAATTGAAACAATCCAACTGCTAATACTGCGGGCTTAGCCAATGGAAGCATAATCTGCCAGTAGATTCTAAACTCACTAGCCCCATCAATTTTCGCTGCGTCCCTTAAAGTATCAGGCAGGCCCATAAAAAATTGCCGCATGAGAAAGATAGAAAATGGGACTCCAAAAAATGCTGGAACGATTAGCGGAAGTGGTGTTCCCACCCAGCCAATTTTGTTAAACAGTAAAAATAATGGAATCATTGTAACTTGCATCGGGATCATCATTACCGCTATCGTAATGACAAACATCACGTTACGCCCTTTCCACTCCAGCTTGGCGAAGCTATAGGCCACAAGCGGACAGGAAAGAATAACACCTAACGTACTCAAAACTGTAATAACAGTTGTATTCTTCAGGTAAGTAAAGAATGGTATATATTCTGTTGCATCTACATAATTACTCCATTGAAATGGGTTCGGAATCCATTCAGGAGGATAAGTAAATACTTGTGTTATCGGTTTTAGTGATGTCGAGACCATCCATAAGAATGGAATAATGAAAAAAGCTGAAGCAAGAATTAAACAAATTTGCGCTAACGACAGTTGAATTTTTTTCTTTATATGCGGTTGCATACTTATACCTCCCTCCTATTTTCCTTGATAATGAACCCATCGTTTGGATGTCATAAAGATTACAGCGGTTAAAGCCATAATAAGAATAAAGAGAATCCAAGCCATTGCGGAAGCATATCCCATATTAAAAAACTTAAAAGCATTGTCGTATAGGTACATAACATAAAAAGTTAACGTATTAGCAGGTGTCCCTTGCCCTTGTGTCATCGTATAAGGTAAGGTAAACTGCTGAAAAGCTCCAATTGATCCCATTACTAAGTTAAAGAATATAACGGGAGTCAGTAGAGGAAGCGTAACTTTAAAAGTTTTCTGGAGCCAGTTCGCACCATCTACTTCTGCTGCTTCATACAGTTCATTTGGAATATCTCCTAATCCAGCAAGATAAATAATCACAGGCTGACCAATTGCCCATAAAGACATCAAAATAAGCGATGGCTTCGACCAAAATTCACTACCTAACCAGTTAGGCCCTGTTATACCAACCATGTCAAGTGCACCGTTCACAAGGCCGAACCCGGGATTTAACAGCCACATCCATAATACCGCTAAGGCAACATGAGGGACTAGCGTAGGCAAAAAGAAGATTGTGCGATATATAGCCATCCCTTTTACTTTCATATTTAACATCATCGCTAAAGCGACACCTATAATGATACTTAATGGAACAAAAAATACCGCAAAATAGATGGTATTATAAATGGACTTCCAAAATAATTCATCACTAAAAAGCTGTCTGTAATTTTGCAGGCCCACAAATTCACCTGGCTGCAATATACTATACGTGGTAAAACTAAAGTAAATAGATGAGAAAAGAGGAAATGCATAGAATAAAAGCAATCCAATAACCCAAGGTGATGCAAACAGCCATCCAGTTAAAGATGAACCTTTTAATAATTTCTTATTTGTATCTCTAGCTAAAGCTCCGTCAATCGAAGTTTGCATATTTGAATTTTTTACATCTCGCTTCAAAGGTCACACCCCTTTTATTAATACTAAGGACTGGGACAAACACGTATCTTATCAAAGAAAGATCTATGGCGAGTCCGATTAACTCACTCCAAAATACATTTCACTTTCAAAGCAACATAAGCTCTAGCAGTGCATATTTCTCTTTGAATTGGAACGTGATAGTCTTGTCTCAGCCCCTTCTTACCTTATTCTTGCAGTGCTGCATTCACCTTCTCATTCACCTCTGCTAAAATTTCTTCAGGAGTTCCGTTTCCGCGAGTTGCATTTTCTACAGCCGTCGATAGCTCATTCCAATATAGGGATCCTTCAGTCATTACCGGACGTGCATGTGACTCAGGTAAAATATTTATAAATTCACTGAAAATAGGATCTTCTGTATAACCAAGTTCGGCATTGACAGAATCAATAACAGAAAAGTCTCTACTTTTTTCACTAAAAATTTTCTGCCCTTCTTCTCCGCCAAAGAACTTCAAGAATTCCCAAGCAGCCTCTTTTTCTTTAGCACCTTTCGGAATAACTACAGACCAACCACCAGACCAAGTCGTGTGATCAGAACCAGTTGGGGTTGGCATTGGTGCAACACCATAGTTTAGTTCTGGTTTGAACTTTTCAATATTTGCAACACCAAAGTTACCATCGATTTTCATACTAATTTGGCCAGTCAAGAATGGATCCATTGCTCCTGTCCCTTGAGAGTTGGTAAAACCAGCAATATCTTCTACACCATATTCAGCTGCGAAATCAGTTATCCATTGTAAAGCTTCCACATTTTTCGGATGATCTGCGGTTGCTGTTTTCGTTTCCGGATCATAAAAATCTCCGCCAAATGACCAGCCCCAACCATAAAACCAGCCTTGCCCATACCATGGAATAAAGCCAATCCTTTCAAAGCGATTACCGTCTTTAATGGTTAGTTTTTCAGCAGCGGCTTCTAGTTCATCAATTGTGCTCGGCGGATTTTCCGGATCTAAACCTGCCTCTTCAAAGTGATCCTTGTTGTAGAATAATAATCTTGAGTCTGTTGTCGTGGGGATTCCATAGAGATCGCCTTCATAACTTGCCTCTTCCCAAGAAAACGGATAGTACTTATCCTTTGTAATACCATCTTTTTCAGCTAAATCAGTCAACTTTTCTAACGATCCCTGGGCTG
The DNA here is from genome assembly GCF_009498735.1 of Gracilibacillus oryzae. Classification (GTDB taxonomy): domain Bacteria; phylum Bacillota; class Bacilli; order Bacillales; family Amphibacillaceae; genus Gracilibacillus; species Gracilibacillus oryzae. The sequence goes on along the minus strand of NZ_ML762445.1, from coordinate 15,567 downwards.
CCCATGATGCAACTTCAAATCGGTCAAAATAGGCGACATCTGGAGGGTTTCCACCCGCTACCGCTGTCAAAAGCTTCTCATTTTGTCCCTCACCTTGATTCGCTATATAGGATGCATCAATTTTAATGTCAGGATTTTGCTCTTCAAATGCTTTAATAACCTCTTCTACCGCCTCTCCAGATGTATCAGTCATAGGATGCCAAAAGGTAATCGTCGTTTGGTCTTGGTTGCCACCGGAATCTGACTCACCTGTTCCCGCTTCTTTATCTTGCGAACACCCAGCCAGGACCGCAAACAATGTAAACAAAGAAATAATACAGAAAATTTTAATTTTTGTATTTCTCAAAAGAAATACCCCCTTATTCTAGATTAAGTGTCTAATAAAAATGGAAACATCCTCCTCTCCTCTTACTCTATATAAATCAAAACGAATTAAGTTTTGATCATATGCAATTGAAATGAATCTTTACGATGTCCAAGTGATTTTCAAGAAATGAGCACGTGATATTTAGGATAACAACAAACATTGTAAGCGTATACAAACGAAGGTTAGAAAGGTGTAATATTGCGATATGAGCTATATTGAAGTATCAATTTACATAATAGTTATATTTATATATCAACTTATTAAACGAATTAATTTTTCATGTGGTTTTAAGTTAAGTTAAATGCTATTTTTCTGTATAAATCACCTTTATGTAAACGTTAACATTTATTATACATACATTAAATCAACTGTCAACCTCTTTTTTAAACATCTTTTTTCTTTTTTTAAAAGTTCTACTAGTTGATATAATAATATAACAAATAGATTAACAGGATGAATTAATGAAAAAAATGGTAAGTCTACTATGTAGGATATGTTTTAATTAGAGGGTTTTTTAACATTGAACAAACGTTAACTCCTGTACTGGCATGAAAACTAATAACAGGAACCAGACCCAATAGATTCGCCCTGTTCCTGCAATTCTTCAAAACTCCTATGGTAAAAATAATATGCAGCACACTGAGTGGTATAAAGCAAATGCCCTCTTCTTTGCAAGAAGGCTCTAGTGCTGTTGACAGAGTCGATAATAGATTAATTATTTTTCTAATTTAACTAAAATAGTCGATGGAGAAATATCCACCTGGTTCTTTTTATTAACTTCAAAAAACAATAAATATTATCATATTTTAATTTTTTTATGATAAAATAACGTTATAACATTATAATGTTTAATATACAGTTACTTTTTAGAATAGTAAATAGAACATGCATAAGGGAGAATGAAATGATAAATCGCTTCGTATTGCGTAATGTCAAACGTATTTCGGAAGAAGAATTTGATGTGGTGATTGAATCTGGTAAAATTCATGACATCACACCTCCTGGCCATGGACAGGGACAACAGATTTATGACCTCAAGGGTACCTATATTTCCAGCGGCTGGATTGATTTGCATGTTCATGCCTTCCCTGAGTTTATTCCATATGGGGATAAAATTGATGCGATTGGTGTAGCCCAAGGGGTAACAACCATCGTAGATGCAGGAAGCTGTGGAGCAGATAGAATAGAAGATTTAATCACCGCAAGCCTTTCTTCCAAAACAAATCTGTTTGCTTTCTTAAATATTTCTCAAATAGGGTTAAAGCGAGTTGACGAGTTGGCTAATCTAGCTTGGATTGATAAGCAAAAAGTCAAAGATGCTGTCACAATCTACCGGGACAAAATCGTTGGATTAAAGGCAAGAATAAGCAAAAGTGTCGTTGGAGAAAACGGGATAAAACCATTACAGATTGCAAGACAGCTTTCCTCTGAAACCAAACTGCCTTTAATGATTCATATCGGATCTGATCCACCTGCTATCACGGATATTTTGCCATTGTTACAATCGCGTGATGTTTTAACACATTACTTGAATGGAAAATCCAACAATCTATTTGATGAACAAGGGTATCCGCTGCCTGAAGTGAAAGATGCTATCGAACGCGGTGTGCACTTTGATGTCGGTCATGGGTCCGCAAGTTTTTCCTTTTCGGTAGCAGAATTGGCCAGGAAACATGGTATCTCTTTTCGAACCATCAGTACTGATATCTATAAAAACAACCGACTGCATGGACCTGTTTATAGTTTAGCCAATGTGTTAACAAAGTTTCTCTACCTGGGTTATTCCTTGGTGGAAATTATCCATGCTGTGACAATTCAAGCTGCTAGCTGGCTCAACAAACCAGAACTAGGTCGAATAAAAGTTGGCGATACGGCCAACCTGACTTTATTCAACGTAGAAGATCAACCGATTACACTAATCGATTCAGAAGGAAATGAGCGTCAAGCAAATAAACGTATTATACCAAAAGGAGTTGTCATAAATGGAGAGTTCATTGCATGCGAAGTACGGACTTAAACGCGTCATAAATGCAAGTGGAAGAATGAGTATACTCGGGGTTTCTGCTCCAACAGATACTGTGATGGATGCCATGAAACAAGGTGGACAAAGTTACGTGGAAATTGCTGATTTAGTCGATAAAGCTGGGGATTATATTGCAGGAACCCTTGGATCTGAGGCAGCTGTTATCGTCAATTCAGCTTCCAGTGGTATTGCACTATCTGTTGCAGCACTAGTTACAAAAGGAAACCAGCGCAAAAGCTTGCGGTTGCACCAGGAGGCTATCACTGATAATGAGATTATCATGCTGAAAGGGCACAATGTTCAATACGGCGCACCAGTAGAGACGATGGTTTATTTAGGTGGAGGGAATCTTTTGGAAGTCGGCTATGCAAACGAAGGGCGTGCTGAACATATCGAAGAAGCTATTAATGAAAAGACTGCCGCTATTCTTTATGTAAAATCACACCATGCCGTACAAAAAAATATGATTTCCGTTGAAGAAGCCTGGGAGGTTGCTCAACAAAATAAGATTCCACTGATTGTCGATGCAGCAGCTGAGGAAGATATTCAAAAATATGTGCAGTACTCCGATCTCGCTATCTACAGCGGTTCTAAAGCAATGGAAGGACCTACTTCAGGCATTGTCGGCGGTAAGCGGACATATATCGAATGGGTAAAACAGCAATTACATGGAATAGGAAGAAGCATGAAAGTAGGCAAGGAAACAAGCTTCGGCCTGCTGCAGGCACTGGATGAGTATAGCCAGAAGGAAGATACAAGTAAACAAGAAAAAGAAAGCCTGCTGCCATTAATGGAATTAAATGATCTAAGCGGAGTAAATGTAACGATTGTTCAAGACGAAGCAGGCAGAGCGATTTTCCGTTCAAGAGTACAAATAAATGCAGAAGAAACGGGCACAACTGCTGAAGCCATCACAACACAGCTTAGAAATGGCGACATTGCTATATACACCCGTGATTATGGGATAAAGCAAGGTTATTTTGATATTGATCCACGTCCATTAAAAGATGATGACGTCACTGTTATTGCCTCTCAATTACGTGCTTTATTAGGAGGAGACGAAAATGCCAAGAATCACTGAGCGTTTATATAAGAATAGAGTAGGACTTAATGTGTTGGCAAACACGATTGAAAATGCCAAGGATGTATTTGAAGCAGCTGAAGGATTCGTATTAGTCGGCGTACTTTCTAAGAATTACCCAACTGTGAAAGAAGCTGTTACTGCTATGAAAGCATACGGCCAAGAAATTGAAGATGCCATTTCCATCGGATTGGGGGCAGGTGACAATCGCCAAGCGTTAGTTGTTGCTGAAATTGCCAAACATTATGCAGGCAGTCACATCAACCAAGTCTTCCCTAGTGTTGGCGCTACTCAAGCCAACCTTGGCGAGAAGCAGAGCTGGATTAACAGTTTAGTTTCACCATCGGGTAAGGTCGGCTATGTTAATATTTCGACAGGTCCCAGCAGCAGTTCGACTGAGGAAAAGGCCATTGTTCCAATCAAATCAGCGATTGCCCTCGTCAGAGATATGGGAGGCAATGCATT
>NZ_ML762445.1:0-11621 GCF_009498735.1 Gracilibacillus oryzae | reverse complement strand
AATGAACGGGTTGAGCACTGAGAAGGAATATCGAGCAGTAGCCGAGGCATGCGGGGAAGAACAATTTGCTTTAGAGCCAACCGGCGGCATTGACAAAAATAATTTTGAAGCTATTGTAAAGATAGCCCTGCAAGCAAACGTGCCGCAAATCATCCCACATGTGTACTCCTCTATCATTAATAAAGAGACCGGAACAACAAATGTTGCTGATGTGCGGGACCTCTTTTTGACAGTGAAAAAGCTGGTAGATCATGATGGGTAACAAGATAGCTTCATTTGGCGAAGTGATGATGCGCCTTCAGGTTCCGGGCCATGAGCTATTGTCACAGGCGAGCAGCTTAAACTACTCCTTTTCCGGTACCGGGGTAAATGTTGCTGCAGCTTTATCACATTTAGGGCATGATACATACCTTGTATCAACAATACCAGATAATCCAGTAGGTGATGCGGCGATCAGTTCTCTTCACAGGCTTGGCATAAAGTCTTCCTTTATCAATCGTAACGGAGCATCTATCGGTATGTACTTCCTGGAAAATGGGTTCGGTGCAAGGCCTAGTCGCGTTACCTATTCAAACCGGCTGGAAAGCAGCTTTAATCAGGCTCCAGCTGCAATATATGATTTTGAGCAAATCTCCAAGTATGTTGATATCGTTCACTTTTGCGGAATCACACTAGCGATGAATGATGCCATACGAAGTCAAATAAAGAGTTTTGCCAAAACAGCAAAGCAGAATGGTTGTCTTGTTGTATTTGACTGCAACTACCGCCCTTCTCTCTGGGGAGAAAGTGGATATGAAAAAGCAAGAGCACATTACGAGGATATGCTCCATCTGGCAGATATTGTGTTCATGAATGAAAAGGACGCCCTGTTTACCTTAGGAATGCAGACTAAGGAAAAAGAAAGAGAAAAGCAGCTGAAAGAACTCCTGCCGGCTATTGCCGATCAATACAAGATACCGATTATTGCCGGGACACATCGAACTATTCATGTTAATCAGATCCACTCCTTACGAGGCTTTTTATACAAAAATAATAGCTTCACCTACAGCAAGGAAATGAGTTTTTCTGTACTGGATAGAATTGGTTCAGGGGATGCATTTGCTTCTGCCATTATACATAGGGAGTTAAAAGGGTATTCTAACCAGAAAATGGCAGACTTTGCTGTCAGTGCAGCGGTACTTGCACACACAATCACAGGAGATTCCCCCTTACTTTCTGAAAAAGATATTATCCAGGCGATGGGAAAAGGTATCAGGGATGTCGAAAGGTAGATGAAGAAGATTGAAAATATCACGAAAAAAAGGGCCATTATATACACAGGTAAAAGATATATTAAAAGATAGAATCTTACACGGCAGATATGCAATGGATGAATACATACCTGCTGAACCACAGTTAGAAGCGGAATTCAGTGTAAGTAAAATTACTGTCCGCAAAGCCATTGAAGAACTTGTTCAAGAAGGATTCCTTGAGAAAAGGAGCGGTAAAGGAACAAAAGTCATCCGAAATACTTCCACCTCCAAGCTTTCCAAAGGGAAACGATTTACAGAGTATTTAGTCGAGAGCGGACATCAGCTTTATAAACAACTGATTGAAAGCAAAGAGATAAATAATGAGAAAGACAGCAAGCTTTATACCTTATTTGGGGAAAAATGCATCTGTATGAGGCGCCTTTATCATCTAGATGACAAACCGTACATTTATTTTACCCATTATTTAACAGAACAGATGGAAGACATCCTGCACGAAAAAACGAAGGATCGTTCCTTATATCAGTTAATCGAACAACAAGCTATCCATTTAGAGAATTTCACCGATAACTTTGCAATTGCCACTGCACCTCCCGAAGTCGCAGAATTACTAAATGTAGAGCCAGGCAAGTCCCTGCTCAAGCGAATGCGTTATTCTTATGATGAGTTTGATAATCTGATTGAGTACAGTGAAGGCTATTACAATACGGAATTGCAGGAATATGTGGTGACATATAACAAGTAATACTTCTATCATTAAAAGAGAAATAAGCTAAAAAGGTAGAACGAATCAAAAAGTCGCTCTGCCTTTTTTCTTATTTCACGAAACTTGAGTGTTGCTTGTCTTTGCCTGTGGTGAAGGCCTTTCTGCGTATAAACACAATTCTTTCCTCTCTATTCCATATATCTAACATCATCTCAGCATCATGAGAATCGTATAGTAATCAAATTCTATTGATTTAGCTTAAAGTAATAAAATTTCTCGTAAAGGTAGAATATTTTAATTTTCTTGAAACGTGTAGTATAATATAAACAGGAACGTTTGTTCTTGAGGTAAATTAAAGAACATTACAGTCATACTACTTTTCTTTTTTGAGGTGATTATAAATGACAGAGGAGGAATTTAATAATTTGCTAATAAATAGGACTACAGAACACATTGAGCAGAATATCGATAAATATATTCAAATGGTGGCCGTTTGGATATCGAAAATATTGTTAGCTGATACAAAAAACGATATTACTTTTGAATTTGATCCACAATGGGATAGATCAGGTACAATCTATAAAACAGAAAAACAATTTAATATAGACGATTATTCAACATTGGATAGTTTTATTACAAATGAATATAACGGTTCAAGCCGACCTTCTTATTTAAGCGGAATGGGCACGTTCCATGATTATTACTTAAGTGAACTGGATGAGTTAACTGACGAATGGGTTTTATTACAATTGACAGAAATTATTGCTTTACTTTTACAAGAAAATAATAGATTAATTCTTGAATTTGCAAGATTAAACGATCTGGATAATAATAACAAATCCACAAATCAATTGGCAACGGAAATTTCACAACTAGTTTATAGTGATGGTTTTATCGGAGATTTCTTAGTTGTTGATGCTCCCATAGAACTAAAAGAAAGTATTGGTAATATGGCAATTAAATTTCTATTTAAATTCGGTAAGCATGAAGCAAAAGTGGAGTTACGACAAGAAGAGAATGACAGACAAAAAAGAATGAAGGAAGAAAAAAACAAAAAGGTAAAAGTTGAAAAATGCTGGAATAAAATTTGCTTGCTGCACAAAGTTAAGTATCAAAAATACATGCCTGAAAAAGTAGAAAAGAATTATTTTAACAAATATGTCTATCCTATTTTAAAAGCAGAATTTAGAGACAATAAGAATGCAGCAGATATACAATTAATAGGAAAGTTCCTTAGCTTTAAATTTTCCAATTCAGTTGCAGTCATTCTGAGTACATACAAATGCTAATTTTCGACACAGAAGAAGTTCCACCTAAAAAAAGGATAATAATTACAAACATAAAATAAGTCGTCTCAAAGTATCTAATTTATCTTTAGTCATGTCTAACCAGAAGCACCAACCTATTGTCCTTTCTTTAATCGAATACCCTACTTTTTACATAATTGATGTCCTATCGTTTTGTTTCATCCATTCATCCAATATGTTCTCCACTTTCTTTTTAATAGCAGAATGGAAATAATTTCTTACCTCTTGCTTACCTTTAGATGTAAAAAGATATGAGGTGAAAGTTTCTTGTTTTTTACTTAAGATAACTTTTATTTTTTCCTGTTGCATTTGTTTCTTTAATTGTTTTCTTTCCTCTACACCTGTCTTTTGCACACTCTCCAACAAAGCAATATAATGGTCGCTAATTTTAAATAATGATGACTTTTTTAGCATGTTTAAATCCCGATCAATTACTTTTAAGGTCAAATCCACAAATAAATACCTAGATGCTATTTGCCATTCTATTGGATCTAAATTTCGCATTATGCATTCTCCTGAAATGTTAAATTTATAACAATATAACCCTGACCATTACAAGTTCACCACTACTTACTATATGCTATCCAATAATAGTTAAGATAATTCCTTCTACTGAGTTAAAGTTATTTTTTCATAAGTAGTTATTATGCAAGTGAATTATTCTGCTCATTAAACCTTTACACTTTATTAAGCGTAATTTGCATCAGAAATTCTAATTTATACGCACTACCATAATTTTCATTCTATGACTAGGGACAACAAGGTACGCCCACCATATTTTTGTAAGTTTCTTTAGCCAAATAAAATAACGCTCCTTACAAATAGTAAGAAACGTTGATATAATAATTTTCTCATGTTGTTTTAAGTACCGGTGGAACGAACCCAATTCACAACTCTTTTAATCGCTGCTTTGCCTGAACATCACCTTTTAAAGCAGCTTTTTGATACCACAACTTAGCTTTTTTCAGATTGACTGGTGTTCCAATTCCATTCTCATAACAAAGACCAAGATTATATTCACCATAAAAGTCACCTCTATCAGCAGCCAGTTGATACCAGGATATCGCTTCATCCCCTCGATCACTTTCCACCGCCTCATGCCCTAGGCGATTTGCTGCGAACACATCACCAAAAAGGGCGGATTCAGTAAACCATCGTTTAGATTCTTCCATGTCTATTTCCGTCCCCACACCATTTTCATACATATAGCCAAGTGTGTACATTGCTTCTGGTACACCTTTATCGGCTGCTGCCTTGAAAAGTTCTAGCGCTCTTGCCTCATTCTTCTCCACATACTCCCCGCGTAAGTACATATCTGCATAGTTGTTTAGGGCATCCCCATGCCCCTTTTCTGCAGCTTGTTTATAGTAAAAATACGTTTTTTCCAAATCATGTACCACTACTTTACCTACAAAATATTCATTACCCAGCCAATAAAGGGCATCTGCTCTACCGGCCTCTGCTGCTGCTTTGAACCAGTCAAAGGCCCATTCATCACGCTCAATTGATTTGTAAAAATGACCAAGTTCGAGTTGGGTATCCGGGTCACCTTCAACAGCTTTTTGATACAGGGAAATAACTTCATCTTCTTCTTTTTCATTGATATAAATTTCCGCTGGATCATTTGGATGGTTCAATGTTTCAGATAATATAGTTTCTAAATCACGTATCAATATAGATTTATATTCCTTCCGGAAGGTCGTTACGTGCACTAACTGCGTATACAAGATATGAATATCATCAGGAAGTTTACTTTTCGAAGAAACACATTCTTTTAAAATTAAAGAAAGTTCTTCCATAATATGATCACTTGCAGTTAGATTTCCTAGTAGTTCAGCAGCTTTCGTATAACCATTTTCAGATAATTCTTGTTGTAAATCCACTTAAAAGACACCTTTCTGTTATCTAATATATGTAAAGTATTCCATATTAACCGGACAATCTGCAACGATTAGGTAAGTGTTTTCCAAGTAACCTATGTAATAGGGACAGGAAATGGGGGGGCATCGGGTGATTGTTCATCGAACCTTTAATTAGAGTCAGTTTATATTGGTCATTTTTTATATTTCTTCAGGAGTTTAAAAGACTATACAGTACTCGCTTGAATCTTTGTTTGAACAAATATCTTTCATCTCCTTGCTCCTTTTCATCATTACAAACACATTTATGTAAATTGAAGTTTTTATGACTGTCCCTGATCATTATTATAAATCATATCCATTCCCCTGACTAATCAACACCCTTTTTAAAAAATTCAACTATAATTAGAAAAGCGCAAAGCGCCCGTTCTGCCCCGACAAGCTTAAGCGAAACTGCGACGTGGCGATCTTTGCCACATAGCAGGATCGCTTAAGACCTCGAGGGGCAGGCGCTTGGAGCTAGACATCTCAGTTTATGCTTTCTTACCTTATGAAAAAAACGGGAAATTGCACACAGTCTCATTTGTTACGACCTAGTATTTAATCAGTTGTGTGCTTAATTAAATAGTAATTCCTTAAAATGAACAGTGTTTAGCTTAGAAAAAAACTAAAAATAGCAGATTTATATATGCAAGGTTCTTCCCAGTTTTCAATCACAACATCAAAATCATTCTAATAACTTGTAACAGTTGCTTTTAGTTGAGCTAATTCTACAGCGAAATTATCACTGCTTACGATATGCAGCGGTCTTCTTTTTCCATTTAATCCAACTATTCATATCTCCGTTGAAATTCATGTCTATCCTCGCTTCGAGTTTAGCGGATTCAGAGCTAGTTCATTGATGCGAGTGAAGATGCCAAATCATCACTTCTGAGTACTCTAATATCTGAAGAATGGCCATCTTGTACAAAGCAGGGTCAATTTCATCAATCATTAATTCGGAGATCAATAACTACATATAGATCTTATAAAACAATACAATCAATATGCTATATTGAGAGTACATAATGATCATTGTGTTATAAAATTTACTCAGTACTTGTATAAAGACTTGCATATGACGTAACGTAATATGATTTAATGGAATTAGGAGTGAGCGCCATGTCTGAAAAGCTGTATACGGTAAGTGAACTGGCTAGATTATCCGGGACAACTGTACGAACGATTCAATATTACGATAGGATCAAATTGCTTGTCGCAAAAAGGACTGGAAAGAAAGACGCAAGATACTATACGGAAGGGGATTTGATGAAGCTACAACAAATCTTATTTTTCAAGCGAATCGGCCTTCCTCTGAATGAAATCAAGCATCATATCCTGAATTCCAACAATGCGTCGGATATCAAACAGATTTTAAAGAATCAAGCGGACCTTCTCATTCGACAGGAGATGGAGATCAGAATGACACAGACGATTATTAAGGCCATTCTGGCTTCCATAGACGCAGATCCTGATCAAAATCTGGAACCGATCATAAAACTCGTACTAAGTCTGAACAAGCAAACTGTCCTTGACTATGCGAATGTGGAATTCGACCAGCAAACGCAGCAATTATTCAAGAACCAATCCAAGGATGATTATCAGGATCTCATAAATTTTTGTTGGCAGTGGAAACTTCTTATATTGGAAACGGCCGCCTATAAGCTTAACAATGCTTCGTATAAATGCCAGGCTGGGTTTGAATTAGGTCGGAAGTGGGATGAATTTATCAAACATTCAACTGATGATGATCCGAAGATGTTGACGGCCTACGCCAAAGGGCTTGAGCAAAGCGATCATTGGCCGGAAGAAGACTTATTTTTGTATAATTTTTGCAAGGATTTCATCGACGGTGCTCATCACTATTATCTTACAAAAAAGGGTGATGCAATTGATTAAACTAGTTAATCTGACCAAAAAATACGGGAGCAAAACCGCAGTCGATCACTTGGATCTTGTTCTTACACCTGGTGCAGTCACAGGCTTTCTGGGACCTAACGGATCTGGTAAATCGACCACGATGAAAATGATTATTTCGCTTGTCCGACCTACGCTTGGAGAAGTTGTTGTAGATGGAAAAGCTTATCGGGATTTTCCTGAACCGATCAAAAGAATCGGGACGTTAATCGATCCTTCTGCATTGGATAAAAACCTTACAGCCAAGCAACATCTATCTATTATTGCTACAGCTGCTAACATTAATCCTCAACAGGTAGAGGAAATGCTCAGAGTAACAGGCTTGGAAAATGCCCAAAATAAAAAAGTAAAATCCTACTCACTTGGGATGAAACAACGATTAGGCATAGCCACAGCTCTACTCGGTAATCCTGACACCGTCATTCTGGACGAACCGTTTAATGGCATGGATGTTGATGGTATCAAATGGCTGCGGGGGTTGTTCAAGCAACTTGCGAAAAGCGGGAAATCTGTCTTAGTATCCAGCCACTTGATGAGCGAAATTCAAGCAGTAGCCGATCGCGTGGTCATTATCGGACAAGGGAAGCTACTCGCGCATATGACTATGGATGAATTGAAACGGAGGAGTTTGAGCTCATTCATTTATGTTGAGGCGAACAACCTGGAAAAGATAAAGAGAGTTTTACTGGAAAAACAAGCAATTGTTCAACATAGAAAAGCAGGTCTGGAAGTCAGAAATTTGGATGCCAAAGAAATCGGGGAACTCGCTCTCGAAAACCAAATTGTTCTACATGAATTAACAAAGGTTACCCCGTCGCTGGAAGATGTATTTACTGAGATAACCGATGGAAAAGCAGACTATATCTCTAAGGAAGTGAACATGGATGAAACACTTAATTAAAGCCGATTTCAAAAAAATTATGTACCTGCCGAGCTACCGATATATGATCTTAGCAACAATTCTGCTGAGTATCGTGTTCGGAATCATTTTCCTGTTCACGATCGAAGTCACCCAAGGGAAATTGCTGACAGAACTATCTGTCCTGGAAGTTATCGATATTACTTTACTTGGGATGGATGCAGCTGCTATTATGCTTATCATCTTTGCAGCTATTTTTGTCACGAAGGATTTAACTTCAGGGGCTGTTCATACGAACCTTGCTATAACACCTATACGCAGAAAATACTATCTAACGAAACTTTCTTTCATAGCCATACTATCCATCATAATTAGTACGGCTCTGATCATAGTATTTTTCGTATTTGATCAGTTCATCATTTCGATTAATCAGATGGGTGCCTTGTCATTTGATTCCGGATTTTTTGCCAAAATCCTTGGGTCTGTGCTCATGGTACTATTCTACAGCTTGCTGAGTGCGGCCGGTGCATTTTATTTTCAGTCTACACCTGGAGGAATTGCCTTTGCCTTGAGTGTAATGTTCCTGCCTGCACTCATTAAAATGTTCCCGGACGACGTGTCGGAACTGTTATTGTCCGTATTTCCAGAAAAATCGCTGCATACATTTATCAATATTAACGCAACTAACAGCTCTTGGGTCGGTGCGATAACAGTTCTTCTAATCTGGATCATGTTAACATGCGCTATCAGCTTCTGGCGATTCAAGAAAATTGATTATTGACATCAGTCTTCTAATCATAATATGAATGGTCCCTTCTTTCTTTGCTATTTCAAATGGTGCATCAATTATTTTATTGTATGGAGAATTCACTTTTTAGAGCCATTGTTATGCCTTTCCAATTGTAAGTCGAATAATACAGGACGATTGTTATAAAAATTAAAAATATTGAGGCTGGAACATAACTAGCCGAAATAAATATTGTATAATACTTGTCCATATGGTTCCCCTTCAAATGAGGTTATGGTTTGGTAACTTTAATTTTATCAGAAGGAAGCTTTTTTCCGACTGTTTTATTCGTGTTAAGACCCGAACTTTCACTAAATAGTTCGGGTCTTTGTTTATGTGCAAATTTGGTTTATATGTTGCTCCGTCAAAACATTTTCTAATTGGATGTCCAAACTTTGTTCTAAATCATTAGAATAGACTCATAAAAAACAAGGGAATAAGCCCAGAAATATACCAATATAAACATAATACTAGCACTAACCCTAAAAAGTTGTCCTAAATATTTGCTAAATCTTGATTTGTCATTTTGCCGGAAAGGTGTTGTATTAGCAGTTCTTTTTGTTGGTAGCATTTCAATCACCTCATTATACTTCTATCTGGTGAAATGAATTTGTAAATGAAGCAAATAAAAAACTCCGGCCACCAGGCTAGAGCTTCTTCATATTTAGCATACCAAGCATAACCTTTATATTTTTCTTTGTGGGATTTTGAAGTTTTCCCTTCTGGCTGAAAATTTTACACCAGTTTTCAAGCTTCTTGCAAGCCAGCCAACATTACAGATTTGTTCTTGCTTAACATTATTTGTAGCTTGTTATTTTATTATTAATTCGTAAATAAATAGTCGTTGTTATTTTCAACAATCGTTCTACTTGTTTAAAAATGTCACTAAATCAGTTTACTTAATAAAGTAGTTCAATGTAACCTTAATATATAGATATTTAATTTTAAATAATGTGAGTTTGTGAAGAAGTACACTTAAACTAACGAGCAGGATTGCTTAAATATGAAGTCTTAAAAAAAGTTAGGGTAAAATCTTATGAAACTAAAGCTCGAAAAAGCCGTATATAATATAAGTGGTTTATAGATTAATACACTTTAACAAATGGAGAGGAGGATTAATGTGAGTAGATCAAGGTTTCGTGGATTAGGAATTGTTCTTGGTGTAGCGATTGGCACTAGTGTAGGAGTAGCTATTAATCAAGTAGCAATTAGTATTCCGCTCGGTATCGTGTTAGGCTTAGTCCTTGGTACCTTTTTAGACAAACGGAGGCATTCGTAGGGAATATTGGATTTATTAGACTGACTGGGGGATGTATATGGAGACTATTAAAGAACTGACAACACTTGAAGATTGGCGAGATGTATGGAAACGTTCGATGGATTCACGGATATTAGTTTATAAACATAGTACAACTTGTATGATTAGTGCAAGAGCCTTCAAGCACGTTAAGACTTTCCAGAAGTTAGAAGGAGATAAAATAGATTGTTATATGGTGAAGGTTATAGAAAGCAGAAGAGTATCCAATGAGATTGCAAAGGATACAAACATTCCTCATAAATCACCTCAAATTCTCTTCATAGAAAACCAACAAATTTTATGGAATACATCACATTGGAAGATAACAGAACATCACATAAGCGAAGCAGTTCGTTAATTATCGTACTAGGGCGAACAGGGGATGTTATTAGATGGTAAAGAAAATGAGATTAGTGTACTAACGGAGAGCAAGAGTTGAACAGGGGGCTGTCGAATACGGCAGCTCCTATTTTGTAAAAGTGGCAGGAAAGTTGAGAAAGGTGAGGGGTAATAAAAGTAGTGCTATTATTATATTTTATTATTTTTCAGTGATTGCCTTTTTGATAATTTTTAATTCTTCTTCTGTTAATTCTTTACGTCTCTTCACAACAAATAACCCCCTAGTGCACACGATTCGAGGCACACAATTTTCACTTATTTTTGTCGTGTTAAAAGCAATAAAAAAAACCCCAACATTATCGTTGAAGTCTTGGTATTACTAGGTTTCAAGTACCGGTGGTCGGGGTCGAACCGACACGTCCGTGAAGACACGGGATTTTGAGTCCCGCGCGTCTGCCAATTCCGCCACACCGGCATAAATAAAAATGGAGGCGGCAACCGGATTTGAACCGGTGATAAAGGTTTTGCAGACCTCTGCCTTACCACTTGGCTATGCCGCCTTAATCTTAAATATATGCTTTGTTTATATATTATATGCAAATGGAGCGGAAGACGGGATTCGAACCCGCGACCCCCACCTTGGCAAGGTGGTGTTCTACCACTGAACTACTTCCGCAAAATGGCTGGGCTAGCTGGATTCGAACCAACGCATGACGGAACCAAAAACCGTTGCCTTACCGCTTGGCTATAGCCCAACATATAAAATAAAAAAGTTATAATCATTAAATGGGGCGACCAGTGGGGATCGAACCCACGCGTGCCGGAACCACAATCCGGTGCGTTAACCACTTCGCCATGATCGCCATTATAATTATAATCAAAACAGGGGTAGTAGGAATCGAACCCACACTGGAGGTTTTGGAGACCTCTGTTCTACCGTTAAACTATACCCCTATAATAAAATGGTGGAGGGAGTAGGACTCGAACCTACGAACCCGATGGGAACGGATTTACAGTCCGTCGCGTTTGGCCAACTTCGCTATCCCTCCATATTTAAATACAAGTGAAAATAATAAGTGGTGGCTCGGGACGGAATCGAACCGCCGACACACGGATTTTCAGTCCGTTGCTCTACCGACTGAGCTACCGAGCCAGGAAATGAATAATACTTTTGAATTGTTATAGTGGCGGTCCGGACGGGACTCGAACCCGCGACCTCCTGCGTGACAGGCAGGCATTCTAACCAACTGAACTACCGGAC
>NZ_ML762444.1:13590-63288 GCF_009498735.1 Gracilibacillus oryzae | reverse complement strand
CATGCATTCCGGTGATGTTTAAACTACTTTTATTCTTCATTGCCCGGGACTCCTCGCATTCTCTTGATGTTTAAACTCCTCTTATTCTTCAGTGCGCGGGACTCCTCGCACTCCGCTGATGTTTAAACTCATTTTTTTCTTCATTGCGTGCTACTCCACATATTCGCTTGATGTTTAAACTACTCTTATTCTTCATTGCGTGCTACTCCACGCATTCGCCTGATGTTTAAACTCCTATTATTCTTCATTGCGTCCTACTCCCCGCATTCGCTTGATGTTTTAACTCCTCTTATTCTTATTGCTTGGGACTCCAATCCTCACTTTGATGTTTAGGAAATCTAAATATTCCTTTTTAACTGTATGTTACTCAAATATCTTCTGGATTCTCGAATTCGTAATAGGTCATTTTTCCATGATACCTTTTATTCAAATGCTTACACAAAATTCGGTAAATCCTCTGTTTGTCTATCATTTTCCCACACCATTCATAGGTTTCAATCGTTCTTATTTTTCTGTTTGGGAAGAGAAGTTGTTGTTCTTTAACATTCCGTATTACGGCACTTTCAACTGATTCGGCCCAATTACATTTGGGGCAAAATAGTTTTTCTCTTCTTTCCAAAAGAGTAAACTTTCGACACCCCGCACAATACATTCCTTTCTTCAACTGTCCAAACTCATAATCCGGCACCTGAGAATAGGGTGATTTTTCATTATGAAGCGCGGTCAGTTTTTCTGACAGTTGGCGTTCTCTCATTGATACAGGTGTTGACAGCTGGTTGAATTGTTGGAGATATCTTCTGATCTGGCTTGGGTAAATGATGGGTTTGTCCATTGGAGCTTGGTACAAGGTGAATGCGGGGTTAACAAAAACGACATAGGCGAAAACAGGGGCTTGAATGTTGTGGGTATGCAGCAATTGGCGCAGCAGTGATTCATTTTTTTCGAGTTGAATCAGGGGATTATTTCTTTCTTCCTTATCTTTCTGAAGGAAGCGTCCTGCTTCGTAATAATAATCTCCTTCGAAATTTTTCACTTCAAACAAAAACAGTTTTCCTGCAAGAAGCATCAGTGAATCGTTCTGAAAATGATTATTTCGCTGTTTTAAGCGTACATCATTCAAAATCAGACAATCTACTTTCAGTTCCTCCATCCATGAATCAAATAACAGTTCGCCTTGATAGCCTTTTTCTAATCCATAGTAATACTGCTTGTCTTTCTCAGTGAGGCCATTTCGCGCATGTAATGATTCCAACATCAAATGCTCTTCCGATTTTTGTCTTGCTTTTACTATCAATTGATCACTTCCTTTCTCTACCATTTTATGCCACAAACCACAGCTCGTCAACAGAAAAAATCCTCTCACCATAGTGGCAAGAGGATTCATAAGCCTATAGTTATCTTTGATATAATGGGAATTTAGCTGTTAATGCAGAAACTCGTTGACGTGCTTCTTCCAGTGCTGCTTCATCTTCATGATTTTTCAATGTGAAAGCGATGATTTTCGCCACTTCTTCCATCTCTTCCTCACCAAAGCCGCGAGTTGTAACGGCAGCTGTACCAACACGTACACCGCTTGTGACAAATGGGCTTTCCGGATCGAATGGAATCGTGTTTTTGTTTGTTGTGATGCCAACTTCATCTAATGCTGCTTCTGCGTCTTTTCCAGTAAGGTTCAGACCGCGAACATCAAGAAGTAACAAGTGGTTTTCCGTTCCACCCGAAACGATGCGGATTCCTTCTGATTGAAGCACTTCGCCGAAACGTTTGGCATTTTTGATGATGTTCTCGCCATATTCTTTGAAAGATGGCTGTAATGCTTCTTTTAAGGCAACAGCTTTTGCAGCGATTACGTGCATTAGCGGGCCACCTTGCATTCCCGGGAATACTGTTTTGTCAATTTGTTTACCGAATTCTTCTTTACATAAAATCATCCCACCGCGAGGTCCGCGTAATGTTTTATGTGTTGTTGTTGTAACAAAATGTGCATGCGGCACTGGGGCTGGATGCAAACCTGTTGCAACAAGTCCCGCGATGTGCGCCATGTCGACCATTAGGTATGCGCCAACTTCATCGGCGATTTCACGGAATTTAGCAAAATCGATTTGACGAGGGTAAGCACTCGCACCAGCTACGATCAATTTCGGTTTTACTTCTTTCGCCTTCGCTAACACAGCATCATAATCAATTTGTTCTGACTCTTCGTTTACGCCATAGTCCACAAAATTGAAAAGTTTTCCGCTGAAGTTAACCGGGCTTCCGTGTGTTAAGTGTCCACCATGGCTTAAGTTCATACCAAGCACAGTGTCACCTGGCTCAAGTATAGTAAAGTAAACAGCCATATTTGCCTGTGCACCTGAGTGTGGCTGCACGTTCGCATACTCTGCACCGAATAATTCTTTGGCACGGTCACGAGCTAAATCTTCCGCAATATCGACATACTCACAGCCGCCATAGTAACGTTTGCCTGGGTATCCTTCTGCATATTTGTTTGTTAATACAGATCCTTGGGCTTCCATTACTGCCTCTGAGACAAAGTTTTCTGATGCGATCAATTCGATTTTGTCATTTTGACGTTTTCTTTCATCTTCCATCGATTGAAAAAGTTCTGGATCAAATTCTTGCAAATGCTTCATTATTTGCTTCCCCCTCAACCATTTTTGGTGTATTACTTTCCTTTAATATTCGTTATTTCCAATATGTATATCTAAAATAACATTAACTTGGAAAAAATTCTAGAGTTTTTACGAATAAAAAGTAAAAAACATGCACCTTTATTCGTGATTAGCAAAATAAAGGTGCATATTTCCATAACTGTTAGCAGTAAACGGAACGAGGTCCGCCGATCAATTTTGGTCTAGTTTTTGCATTGCTTACACGTGCATGGCCAACATAACGCTGCTTTAAACGAAGCGGAATCGCCACTCTTTTTAAATGCATTCCAATCATCGTTTCCCCGATATCCATACCGGCATCTGCCTCAATTGCCTCAACAACGACAGGTTCCTGGAATTGTTTGTAGGCATGTGCTGCCATTGAGCCACCTGCTTTCCGAACAGGGATGACCGTCACTTCGTCCAGTCTCCGTTCACGCATTACTGCTTTTTCCATGACGATTGCTCTGTTTAAATGTTCACAGCATTGAAATGCTAGAGCCACACCTGTTTTTTCCTCCAGGCGGGAAAGCTCTTGATAAATCATTTCGGCAATCTCTTCACTGCCTGCTGTTCCAATATGTTCACCTGCAACTTCACTTGTGGAACAGCCAACTACAAACAAGTCACCTTCAGAAAGGAGATCAAGCGTTAGCCATTCATCTACAATCTCTCTTAATTCTTTTGCCCATTGCTCCAGCTGCATCGCTCAATGTCCTCCCTTCGTCACTTATTTGTTTTCATAATCTGCCATTTTGCCGATACGATTGGCATGGCGACCTCCTTGAAAATCGGTGCCTAACCATGTCTGCACAATTTCTCGTGCAAGCCCTGGACCAATTACTCGCTCACCCATTGCCAGCATATTGGAATCATTATGTTCACGTGTCGCTTTGGCACTGAATACATCATGCACTAATGCGGCGCGGATACCTTTTACTTTGTTGGCAGCAATGCTCATGCCGATTCCTGTACCGCAAATTAAAATGCCGCGGTCAAATTCGCCGTTCGCCACACGTTCTGCTGCCGGGATGCCGTAGTCCGGATAATCAACAGAATCCTCACAGTTACAGCCAGTATCTTCAAACTCGATATGTAATTCTTCTAATAATGAAGCAATCTCTTTCGATAAATTAATACCACCATGGTCTGACGCTAAAATGACTTTCATGAAGATGATCTCCTTTGAAAAAGTATTGTTTAATTCAGCTTAAATTGCTCCATTTGAATTTTCAAGTTTTGTGCTTGTTTTTCGAGCCCAATCGCTAAATTTTCTAAATTTTCGGCAAAATCCGCCTGTTCCTCAATAGTTGCCCGGATTTCCTCTGCACCTGCAGATGTTTCTTCGGCTATTGCCGCAACATTTTGTGACTGGGACTGTGCTGACTCGATTTCTTTTACCTGTGTTGCTACAAGACCGGAAATTTCTTTAATTGCTTCAGCGACACTGTGTACAGAGCCTGTCATGCTTTCCAGGACTTTTGTCGTCTGCTCACCTTTTGACATTTCTCCTCTTGTCTGATTCACTTGCTCCTGAATATTACCAACAACGAGTTCGACATCTTTTTGCATTCCTTTGATCAGATCGGTAATACTATGGACTGCCTGTGAACTCTGATCCGCCAATTTTCGCACTTCTTCCGCAACAACGGCAAATCCTCTGCCTTCCTCTCCTGCTCTGGAAGCCTCAATCGAAGCATTCAATGCCAGTAAATTCGTTTGTTCACTGATATCACCAACAAGGGAGATAACATTTTCCACTTCTTTCGCTTTTTGGGAAAGCCTGTTCACATCGCCTAGCGCATTTTCCTGGTTCTCCGCAATTTGCATGATTCCCTGGACCAGTTCCTGGATAACCTGGTTGGACTGTGTAAGCTGGTTGACCATTTCGTTCGACTTTGTCTGAGACTCTTCTGCTTTTCCATCCACTTGTGAAGCAAGATCAGTTGAATTGCCGACAGACTCTGCCGTTTGCTGAATTGCTTCTGCTGATTCTTCCGCACCCTGGGAAATTTGCCCAATCGTTTCTTCCAGTGCTTCTGTCTGTTGTTTGGAACGGGATGCTGCTTCTTTCATTTTATGTACAGAATCGGTTGTTTCAGATGCATGCTTCTCAATATCTGTCATGACTGTCTTTAAATGATCTACCATCTGCTGAAAAGAGATTGTCAATGCTCCGATTTCATCTTCTGTTGTTTTCGGTGCTTCGATTGTTTGATTTAAATCACCTTCAGCCACCTTTTTAGCTACATTTTTCAATACAACGAGTGGTTTTGTGATAAAGCCTGACGCAACAAATGCCAGCACTCCTGACCAGAATATCCCGAGCAGTAAGACCGCCAGCACATACCATACTTCTGAAATTGGCACGAACGGTGTGATTAATTCTTGTAAAAAATAAATAAAGACAGCACTTGTGGAATAAGTAACAATAGCCAGTGTTGTTGTAAAGATAACCAGCTTTAACCGCAAACTTAATCCCTTCCTTTTTTCCCCCATATGACGCCTCCTAAATATGACAAATTATCTATCTATATTCTCCAACTTTTTTACTAATATAGCAAGATGTTTTTCCAATTCGTCATAAGTTTTTTCGTATATTGAGACGTTAGACCCAAAAGGATCGGATATATCTGTATCTCGTACCATTGCTTCTAATTTTGTAATTTCTTCGGCCATTTCCCGTTGTTTTACCGGACTGGCTGTTACCTTTGCTTCTTCCAGTTTGGCATAAGCTTGTTTCAGTTTCTGCCATGCCGTCTCATATTCAGGAATGG
Source organism: Gracilibacillus oryzae (assembly GCF_009498735.1). GTDB lineage: Bacteria > Bacillota > Bacilli > Bacillales > Amphibacillaceae > Gracilibacillus > Gracilibacillus oryzae. Next base: position 57,860 of record NZ_ML762444.1, on the reverse strand, counting down.
TGTACTCTTTTAATGTAAAAGTCCGCTCTCTTACTTCAGGAAACTGGTGCTTAATGCTGTCCCTGTGGCCTGCTGTCATTGTTAAAATCAGATCAGCCCATTGGATCAGCTCGTGGTTCAGTTGTCTTGACTGATGATCAAGCCTGATTCCTTTATTGCGCAATACTTCTACTGTTGCCTGAGATGCCGGGAATCCGTCTGCTGCCATGATTCCGGCTGAGATCACCTCATGATTCGTTTTTTCCTTTAACATTGCTTCCGCCATCGGGCTTCTGCATGTATTGCCTGTACATACAAATAATATTCTCATCGCTAATTGATGCCCCCATTATCTAAAATTCTCACTTAAGCATATCATATATTGATCAGAATAATATATTCAAGCCGAAACCAAACAAAATACAGCCACCAAGTATCTCACTGTATGTGCCAAGTAAATGATGTGTTCTGCGGCCGATCAACAGGGCTGTCCATGTTAAGATTGTACTGAAAAGTCCGAACAGAATGATTGCTAATACTGTCTCAACACCTGATAACCCTAATGACAATCCAACAGAGAAACTATCAAGACTGACAGTAAATGCAAACACAAACAAACCGAAACCTACGGGCGCTAATGGACTGTCTTTTTTTAAAAAAGTGTGGATAATCATTTGCAGTCCAATTCCGCACAATAAAAGACCTGCTGCCAATATCGCGATCCCTTCTATATTATGGGAAATATAGGTTCCAAGGATTAATCCAATAAAGGGCATCACGATATGAAAAATACCGACAGTCAGCCCGATTATAAAAATCCGTTTTAAACGAATGGCCTGCATCCCGATCCCCAATCCTACCGAAAAGGCATCCATCCCTAACGCAAATGCCATAAACACAATGGAAATAAAATCGCCTAGTGCCAAATTAAATAGCCCCCTTCGCTGGACATGCATTCTTTCTATGCATATGCAGCCTCAAAGGGGGTTATGTTAACTTATTCCTGCTCGATTCGATCTGCAGCAGCTTTACTCAGTCTGTTCATAATCGCCTGGCCGATGCCTCTGTCAGGGAAAGTTTCCATCAGAATCATATCAACATCCGACTTTTTAAAATAACGTAATGCTTCATATAAATGAACAGCAATTTCACTCAAATTGTTCCGCGATCCACATTTATAGAGATGGTTTGCGTCAAGCTCGCTTGCCAGTTCATCACTCGCAATGACCGCCACTTTTTTACCCTGATTGCTGAAATGATTGAGCTGTTCCTGGAAAAAGGCATCGTCCCCATCAATTAAAAACATGGGGGCATCTGGTTCATAATGATTATACTTCATCCCTGGCGCTTTCGGTTTTTCCGTTTCCTTTATGGCAGGACTGTCCACAATGCCGGCGATTGCTTCAATTTTTTCTAATGTGATGCCACCAGGTCTCAGGATGACAGGAATCTCGCCAGTTCCGTCAACAACCGTCGACTCCACTCCAACTCCTGTTGCCCCGCCATAGATAATCCCTGCAATTCTGCCTGTTAAGTCATCTGCCACGTGCTCCGCCTTTGTCGGGCTTGGTTTTCCGGAAATATTGGCACTTGGTGCGGCAATCGGAAGTTTCGTCTCACGAATAAACGCCCGGCCGATCGAGTGATTCGGGATTCTTATCGCAATCGTATCAAGCCCTGCCGTGACTGCAGGCGCGATTTTTCCATTGCTTTCCAGGATAATCGTAAAAGGGCCTGGCATAAATTCATCGATTAATTTTGCTGCAAGTGGCGGAATTTCTTTAACAAATTCGCTGATTTGATTTTTATCTGCCAGATGAACGATCAGCGGATTATCTGAAGGCCGGCCTTTCGCCTGATAAATTTTCTGTATGGCTTCTTCATTGGTCGCATCTGCTCCAAGACCATAAACCGTTTCAGTCGGAAAAGCAATAAGCTCTCCCTTTTTTATCTGGTCTGCAGCTTCCTGTAATGCTTGCTGATCTGTGCTGTAGATTTTTGTTTCCATTAGTATCCCTCAATTGTTTGATGTTCTTGTCATTATTATGGATGGAATTCTTTGAATGTGCAAGTTTCTCTTATCGTAAATTAGTGTAAGGAAGCTTGGCGAAAACTCTTGATCCTGCGGGGAGGTTTTTCACTTGTTCTGGCATTCAGAGCTACTCTGAATGCCTTGTTCTGCTCTTTTTCTTGGCGTCTTGGCATTCAGACTCGATCTTAATTCCTTCAGCTACCCTTTCATCGGGCGTCTTGGCATTCAGACTCACTTTCAATTCCTTCAGCTACTCTCTCCCCGAGCGTCTTGGCATTCAGACTCACTTTCAATTCCTTCAGCTACTCTCTCCCCGAGCGTCTTGGCATTCGGACACACTCTCAATTCCTTCAGCTACTCTCTCCCCGAGCGTCTTGGCATTCAGACTCACTTTCAATTCCTTCAGCTACTCTCTCCCCGGGCGTCTTGGCATTCAGACTTGATCTCAATTCCTTCAGCTACTCTTTCATCGGGCGTCTTGGCATTCAGACTCGCTTTCAATTCCTTCAGCTACTCTGTCTCCGAGCGTAACGGCATTCAGACTCGATCTCAATTCCTTCAGCTACCCTTTCATCGAGCGTCATGGCATTCAGACTCGCTCTCAATTCCTTCAGCTACTCTCTCCCCGAGCGTCTTGGCATTCAGACTCACTTTCAATTCCTTCAGCTACTCTCTCCCCGAGCGTCTTGGCATTCAGACTCACTCTCAATTCCTTGAGCCCCCTGACTTCAGGATAATATAAAATTTCCCCGCTCACGCAATTAAAAACTGTGGATAAAATTCCATTATCCACAGTTTTCGCTTATTTTATCCACATTTGGGTGGTGAATTGTTAATAAGTGCTGCATTTATCCACGATTAGGGTGTTGTTTATCCACCATGTTCCTTCAGAAATGTTGCCAGGTCCTTTTTTTGCCTGTTGATAACCTAATTGTGTTAATAAATCATCCACAGCTTCTGACTTACTGTGAATATATAATTGATCTGCACCATAGTTTGTTGTTAATTGTTCCGCTGATTGGATGATGGTCATCGGCAAAGTAATCGGTGCGCTCTGTTTCATGACGAAGGCTCTTAACCAATAACTCATCTTATCAACAGGGAAGAGTGCGAAGAATGCAATCACCCGCTTATTTTGATAAAGAAAATATCCATACTGCTTCATCTCTGCTTCTTTGATTATCGATGTTTCCTGACCGAAAAAGTCGGCAAATGCCTGCTCTGATAACGAATTCGTTGCCTGCAAATTCAAATCTATCACCTCTATCAATTTGTCTTTTATTATATTCTATGAAACAAATGATAGATTTATGCAAAAAATGATTGAAACCATTCCACAAAGAAGAAAGTATATTTTACTTCTTCCTCTTCCTCAGGTTCTTCTTCTACTTCTTCTGCTGGCTCTTCCGTTTCTGCTGCTTCCACTGTTGTCCCGAACGAGAAATCAAGGAAACATAATGGCGGGAACACGACACACCACCAGTTAGAGCCTTCTCCTTCACCCAGTGTCACTAAAATTGCTTCATATTCGCCCTCAGGATATAAATAATCACCATACAATTTCGTTGGAAAAGTGACGCTTTTACTGTACTCCACATTATAGGTGTAATTGGAATTCTCGCTTGCTAACACTTTATCCACAATCGCCTCTAATTCAGTGATGCGCGAAGCAATCAGCGCGCGCGCTTCGTTAATATCATCCATCTTCTCGACCCATTTGGTTACTTCTTTATTGATTTCATCCCGCACCTTATGCTTCAAGGCCTGATCCTGTTCCGAATCACTGTTGGCCAGAATCCTCAGACGAATCGCATCATCCGGAATAACCTGAAACGAAGACGCCGTTTCCGTACTCGCTATTTTTTGTGGAAAAAAACCGATAATGATAAATATAAGGACAGCTAATAAAAATAGTTTTCGCATTTTTGATTTCCCCCTGTAACTAATCTTTGTTAGTCACAGTGTGGACAAATACGAAAACTTTTAAACAATCAATCTATTATTTTTTATCACAGCGCTAATGATCATTGGGGTCAACCCCTCAGATCAAAGTCTCACTGTATTTTCCACTTCGGCAAGTACCACACGATCTTTGCCATTAATGTCTTTCAACACCTGCACATTACTTTTGGAAAAAGTGCTGTGGATAATGTCAGTGACTGCTTCGCCTTGTTGATAACCGATTTCGAACAGAATGACTGCCTCTTCGGTCAATATTGCTTTTGCCTGTTCCAGGATCGTTTCATATGCGAGCAATCCTTTATTTTCGGCAAACAAGGCTAACTCAGGATCGAAGTTTTTTACCGTGTCAGCCATTTGCCCGATCTCTCCCCTGTCAATATAGGGCGGATTGGAAACAAGGATATCTGCCTTTATTCCCTGATCAATCAGTGGGCTAAGGAAATTTCCTTGAAAGAAGTCGACAGGTGCATTCAGAATGCCGGCATTTTTTTTCGCTATCATCAGCGCGCTATCGGAAATATCTGTTGCATACATTTTCTCCACAGTATCACCAAGCTCCAGTGCTAATGTTATCGCAATAATGCCGCTGCCTGTTCCAACATCTACACAAGTGAGGTCTGTCCAGTCTTTTTTCTTCACTGTTTGGATCGCATGGTCGACAAGTTCCTCTGTTTCCGGTCTTGGGATCAGCACATCGGCATTTACCTGGAAAGTTCGATCGAAGAATGTTTCTTCACCAGTTAAGTGCTGAACGGGAATTCCGGTTTGTGCATGTAGTTCGATTTTAGCTTTATAGGAGCGGAACGTGTGTGAAGCCATGTTCTCGCGTAAGCTACTGATTAGTTGAGCCTGAGTCATGCTGAGCTCATGCTTGATGAGGATCTCTGCAACTTTGGGTTCGCGGGATGCGTTTTCCAAAAAAGAAGAAGCCCATTTCAGAGCTTCGTAAATTGTCGTTGCTGTCATCTTATTCACCGATTTGTTCCATTTTGTGTGCTTGTTCTTCGATAATCAGTGCGTCGATTACTTCGGCTAGTTTTCCTTCCAGAATCTGATCAAGCTTCTGGATTGTCAGGCCGATGCGGTGATCTGTGACACGGTTTTGCGGGAAGTTGTAAGTACGGATACGCTCGGAGCGGTCTCCTGTCCCTACCGCTGACTTTCTTGTCTGGTCATATTCCGCCTGTGCTTCTTGCTGGAACTTGTCATAAATTCTGGCACGAAGTACTTTCATTGCTTTTTCTTTGTTCTTGATTTGTGATTTTTCATCTTGAATCGATACAACAGTTCCTGTTGGCATGTGTGTTAATCTTACTGCAGACATTGTTGTGTTAACACTTTGTCCACCTGGTCCGCTTGATGCGAATGTATCGACACGGATATCTTTTTCATGGATATCTACTTCTACTTCCTCTGCTTCTGGCATAACGACAACCGTTGCAGTGGATGTATGGATTCTGCCGCCTGATTCTGTTTCTGGTACACGCTGCACGCGGTGGGCTCCGTTTTCGAATTTGAGCTTAGAGTAAGCGCCATTTCCGTTAATCATAAAGACAATCTCTTTATAGCCGCCTACACCTGTTGAGTTGGAATCCATAATATCGATCTTCCAGCCTTCTGATTCAGCATAACGGGAATACATGCGGAAAAGGTCGCCGGCGAACACTGCTGCTTCATCTCCGCCTGCTGCTCCACGTACTTCCATGATAACGTTTTTGTCATCATTCGGGTCTTTTGGTAACAATAATACTTTTAATTTTGCTTCCAGTTCTTCTTTTTGTTCTGAAAGTTCCGTGATTTCCATTTTGGTCATTTCACGCATTTCATCATCTAGATCATCCTCAAGCATTTCTTTGGCATCGTCCAGTTGTGCTGTAACATCTTTATATTCACGATATGCAGTGATCACATCTTGCAAATCGGATTGTTCTTTGGAATATTCACGTAACTTTTTGCTATCATTAATAACCTCTGGATCACTCAAAAGTTCATTTAACTTATCATAACGCGCTTCTAACGATTCTAATCGATCTAACACGTTCTCCACCTCTTTCTCATCTAAGACAGTAAGTACATTATATTATAGGAATGGGAATGGAGTCAAAGAACTCTTTGATTTATGTTAATTTTCTAACAGTCTCTTTAAAATGAGTGTATGGCATCGCTACGGAAAGATACTACGCTTTCCATGAGCACGGCTTCAACTAACTTGGTAATGAAAACCGCTTTGCCAAGTGGATTTTCAGCTCGCGCTGTTTACATAGGAGTCTCCGTACCTTTCCTTCGCTGTTTACAGTTCTCCGAAATAGTAATAATAACCACCTAATAGATTATGAAATAATTATCATGACTCACTTCACACTATCTTAAAACAACAAAAGAACAAACGAATTCGTCTATGTTAATTCGAATTCGTTTATTCTGAGCTATCTGTTTTTTCTCAGTGCTTTAATGGCAAGTGCTGCCCCTCCGGCAATTGCGAGTGTGAGCATGGGACGTTTGCTTGCTTTTACATACATACTGTTGGAGCGGATCCAGCCATGGCTTGTTCCTCTTTCATGCAGGCCAAATCCATGATGGTACAGAGCACTTTCTGCTGGTGGCTTCGATGGCCTGTTATCATGGGCTGTAGGGTAGAGATCCCATTCCGTTATCTTATCTGTCAATCTTGGTAATAACGTTCCAAGAAGTGCGAATAGTTTGGCGTGTGATCCGATATACATGTCTCGCTTCGGGTTTTCAGCAGCGTAAAGAATGCCTTCTGCAGCGGCTTCAGGTGGATAGATCATTCCTCTGTGTGTTGGCTGTTTGTCTAAATAACTTTTTGCATGTTCGTTATATGGTGTGTCAATTCTGCCTGGATGGATCAGGGTAACAGAAATCGGGGTTTGTTCCTTTTCCAGTTCCATTCTTAAACTGTCTGTCCAACCATGTACAGCGTATTTAGCTGCGGCATATGTGGATTGCAGGACTGTTCCTTTATCACCAAAGAGACTGCCAACATTAATAAGGGCGCCAGATCCCCCTCTTTCCTTAAAATGTTTTACAGCCACTTTTGACCCATAGACCACACCCCAGAAAACTGTATCAAACATGCGCTTCATATCTTCAATGCTAACATCCATTGCATGACCAAAGATCGATACGCCAGCATTATTCACCCATGTATCAAACCGTCCATAAACTTCTAATGCGGATTCTGCTATTTTATTGACATCTGCTTCTTTGCCTACATCTGCTATCACATAAATAGCGTCATGCCCTTTTGCTCTTAATTCTTCCACTAATTGATGTAATGCTTCTTCATTTCTTGCGGCAAGCACTAATTTGGCTCCTTTTGCTGCAGCCATCCTTGCCGTAACCAATCCAATGCCGCTCGATGCTCCCGTGATAACGATGACTTGATCTTCTAGATTCTTCAGATTGATATCTTTCATCATATTCAAGTTTATGAGTGTTTTTTCCAGCTCTGCTGTATTCGTCTGTTTTACCTGTGGAAAGTTGTTGCGGTTCGGCTCAGTCTGATCTTGTACCATCGTATCTCTCCCACTCTGTGATTTTATAGAAAAATAAATGCTGAATGATAGCTATTGCCATACCATTATTTAAGATTCCTTATTTTCACAAAATTATGCTGGTATCTTTTTATAATAAAGCGGGCGATGAGGACAGAATTAGAGGGAATTTGAAACTACATCAAACTGAATGGTTGGAACTGGCCGGGGATAATGTACTGCTTTGTAATCTGGAATTGGTGATAAGTCAGTTTTTATGAACAAATCTGCTTCTCTTTGATTTACATTTGTTGATTATCCATTTTATCGACAAATCTTTCCCTCCCTTGCCTCACATTTGTTGATTATCTACTTTTATCAACAAATCTACCCCTCTCCTGCCTTAGATTTGTTTGATATTTCCCTTTCATGAACAAATCTGCCCCTCCCTCACTTGAAGCGAATGAAAAAAAAGAAGAGCTCCTCACTAGTTAAGGAAATCTCTTCTTTTATAATCATATCAGCTACTAAAGCGGCGGATTAGCATGACATTTGCGACACACTGGATAATAGGCATCGTTCCCGCCGATATGAATTTGTTCTCCTGTATAGACTGGTTGACCGTCTTCATTTACCCGTAAGTTCATAATTGCTTTTCGATGGCAAAACCAGCAGATTGTTTTCATTTCCTCTATCTTATCAGCATATAGGAGGAAATATTTGCTGCCTTCGAACAACTCATTACGGAAGTCATTCTTCAGCCCAAATCCCATTACGGGAATATTTAACTCATCAACGATTTTCGTCAATTGTAATACATGGTGTTTATGTAAAAATTGCACTTCATCGACAAGGATACAATATGGCTTCTGATCAACAGTCTGGACTACTTCAAAAAGGTTGGTTTCCTCAAAAATTGGTAAGGCCTTTTGCCGTAGCCCGATCCGACTGGACACATAGCCAATTTCATCCCTGTCATCTAATCCTGAAGTGAAAATCAATACTGGTTTATTTTGTTCCTCATAGTTATGGGCGACCTTTAATATTTCGATTGATTTTCCACTGTTCATTGCTCCATATTTAAAAAATAATTGTGCCACTCACTTTCTTTCCCTTCTTTTTTCAATTCCCTATACAGTAGTATTGCTCATCATCTCTCAAATAAAATATAAAAAACAGGCAAACCATTATTAGATTTGCCTGTCTTAAACGGATTTTGTATCCTGTTAGTGTTTGTTCGAGAAAAATATACCTTAACCAAGGTTGTATTTTTTCTTGAAACGGTCCACACGTCCACCGACTTTATCAGCTTTTTGCTTACCAGTATAGAACGGGTGTGAAGCTGAGCTGATCTCTACACGGATTAATGGGTAAGAATTTCCATCTTCCCACTCAATTGTTTCATCAGAAGTCTTTGTTGATCCGCCTAGAAATTTGTAGTCAGAGCTTGTATCAAGAAATACAACTTTACGGTATTCTGGATGAATGCCTTGTTTCATGTCTGTCCACTCCTTTTGCCCTGAATCCTTAAGAAACAGAGTTTAATTATGCGATAAACGCATTTTTTCATACAGATGAATTATACCAATCTCACAATAGGAATGCAAGAGAATATTATATTATATTAATGTTTTCCTATTTCTTCGCCGTTCCTTTTCGTTTCATTTCACTCTCTAATACTTCAAGGAACTCTTCATTATTTTTCGTTGAACGGAGCTTGCGTAAGAAGCGTTCTAAGAAATCTGGCGAGTCCTGCATGCTTTTGCGGATTGCCCACATTTTATCCAAATGAGGTTTAGATAATAACAGTTCTTCTTTTCTTGTGCTTGAACGCAGGATATCGATCGCAGGGAAAATACGGCGTTGCGCTAAATTACGATCAAGGTGAAGCTCCATATTCCCTGTTCCTTTAAATTCTTCATAAATTACATCATCCATACGTGAACCTGTTTCCACTAAAGCTGTTGCTAAAATCGTAAAACTTCCGCCATCTTCAATGTTACGGGCTGCACCGAAGAAACGTTTCGGACGGTGGAATGCCGCAGGGTCGATACCGCCGGAAAGTGTTCGTCCACTTGGCGGGATAACCAAGTTATAGGCACGCGCAAGTCTTGTAATACTATCCATTAATACGACAACATCTTTTTTGTGCTCAACAAGACGCATTGCCCGCTCCAGCACTAATTCAGCTACTTTAATATGGTTTTCAGGCACCTCATCAAAAGTGGAGCTGACAACATCGACATTTTCAGCTACCGAGCGCTCAATATCTGTTACTTCCTCCGGTCTTTCATCAACTAATAAAATAATCAGTTTTGTGTTCGGATGATTTGTTGCAATACTGTTGGCAATCTGTTTCAATAACATTGTTTTACCAGCCTTTGGCGGTGCCACAATCAATCCACGCTGACCGTAACCTACTGGTGTCAGCAAGTCCATAATTCTTGTTGAAATCTGCTTTGTTTCTGTCTCCAGGTTCATCAGACGATCTGGATACAATGGCGTTAAAGCAGGAAAATGCACTCTTTCTTTTGCAGCCTCCGGATCTTCTCCATTTACTGCGTCTACATGCAATAAGCCGTAATATCGTTCGTTTTCTTTTGGTGGACGTACTTTCCCTGATACCTTGTCCCCATTACGCAAATCAAAACGACGGATTTGTGAAGCAGAAATATAAATATCTTCCGCACTTGGCGAATAATTGATGGGACGCAGGAAGCCGAAACCTTCTGTCGGAATAATTTCCAAAATTCCATCCATAAATAAATAGCCGCTTTTCTCTGCCTGTGCTTTTAAAATGGCAAAGATCAGTTCTTTTTTTGTTAATTTCGCATAATATGATACTTTAAAACCTCTTGCCTTTGCATAAAGGTCCTTTAAAGTCATTTGTTCTAGTTCTGAGATCGTTACTTCACTCACAAAATCACCACACCTATGTTTATTTATATTTTTTTGTATGAAACGGTTCCATCCTCAACTTTTACTTGAATTTACAGTAAATGATGGATAACTCACTAAATAAATTCAAACTATTAAGAACTTGATATATGGACAAACAATGCTTGGAAACTCAAAAAAGGAGTACCGAGATTATTGAATTAATCTCAAGAAGAGTATGAGATGGAAGCTGGATTTATCTTCATTCAAAGGAAAGCAATGAAGCAATTTGTATAGTAGATATCTATCCTTACTATATAGTACATTGTTCGTAGTAGATATTCAACAAATATTTTAGAAAAACTCATTCGGATAATCTTTTTTAGGAGATTTTTGCTATGATTTTAGTAGATTCTTGATAAAATTTCTAAACACACACTTTTAGAAAAATTTTTAAAAAATCACCTTCACTGTGAAATGAAGGTGATTTTTAGCATTACAGATTTTGGAATTGGATGATTTCCTGCTCTGTCATGTCTTCGCGCCAAATGTTTGCACCTAGATTGGATAATTTCTCAGCTATTTGAGAATACCCTCGATCGATATGTTCTAAACCAGTTATTTCTGTAACTCCATTCGCCATTAATCCTGCAACGATTAAAGAAGCACCTGCTCTTAAGTCACTAGCTTTGACTTTTGCCCCTTCTAACTGGACTGGACCTGAAACAATCGCAGACCCGCCCTCTACCTTAATCTGTGCATTCATTCTTCTTAATTCATCAATATGCTTAAATCGGGCCTGGTAGATGGTATCTGTGACAACACTTGTACCAACTGCCTTTGTCAAAAGAGCGGTAAATGGCTGTTGAAGATCGGTAGGAAATCCCGGGTGAACAAGTGTTTTGATATCAACAGGTTTTAATCGTCCACCCCTGTGAATGAGCAGTTGCTCTTCCCCTTCTTCAATCTGTACACCCATTTCTCTTAACTTGGCTAATAATGGTTCCAAATGCTGTGGGATGACATTATCAATCAGAACTTTTTCCCCTTGAGCTGCAGCCATAATCGTGTAAGTACCTGCTTCAATCCGGTCTGGGATGATGGTATGCATACATCCGGTCAATTCCTGCACACCTTCAATTCGGATCACATCAGTACCTGCCCCTTTAATTTTCGCACCCATACTTGTTAGTAGTGTTGCAACATCAATTATTTCCGGCTCTCTTGCAGCATTTTCAATAATTGTTTTTCCTTTTGCTTTCACTGCTGCCAACATAATATTAATCGTCGCACCGACACTGACAACATCTAAATAAATGCGCGCACCCTTTAACTCATCTGCGCGTAAGTAGATAGCACCCTGCTCATTTGTCACCTTTGCACCAAGTGCTTCGAACCCTTTGATATGCTGGTCAATCGGGCGTGGCCCTAAATAGCAGCCTCCAGGCAAGCCAAGGACAGCCTCTTTAAAACGACCGAGCATTGCTCCCATAAAATAATAGGAGGCACGCAATTTCTTTACTCTTCCGTTCGGTAATGGCATTGCTGTCATATTCTCCGGATCAATATGTAAGGTTTGCCCACGCTTTTCCACTGTTCCGCCGATCTCTTCTAATAAATGACTTAATGTGTCTACATCCGAAATATCTGGCAACCCTTCAATGATAACTTTGGAGTCAGCCAAAATTGATGCTGGCAATAAAGCAACTGCACTGTTTTTTGCACCACTTATTCTTACTTTACCATTTAATAAGTGTCCACCTTCAACAAGCAACTTTTGCATCTATAATCCCTCTCTTTTTCAAAGGTATTTTCCAACGACCTGTTCGTTCGTTATTTTTTCCATCTATAGTTTGTACTATTTTTCCAAATTCATGCAATAATTACTTTAAATAAAAAGCAATCTATTTCATTATAACTTATATACGACCTGAATGACACCACTAGTTATTTTTGTGTGAAGGAAAGGAGCAGATCACTTACCTTTCTTTATTTGAAGGCTCAATGTGAAGTATTCCATCCTTATTATACATAGGGATTAGCGGGAATTATAGCAGGATACAGCTGAAAAAAGAAAAATGGTGGATATGTACTAGCAGGCATCTGAAATTACAGGAAGATCGTAATAGATGTTTTATTGGATTAGTTATAGCAAGACTGTCAAAGATTCTTCCACCATAACAAAAAAACTGCTCTTGTTTAATAAGAGCAGTTTTTCCATATTTCTATTCTTACGCTTTACCTGAAGAACCGAATTCGCGCATTTTGCCGATTACTGTATCTTTAATCGCGTCGCGGCTTGGTCCTAAGTATTTACGTGGATCGATCATTTTAGGGTTCGCAGCTAATACTTCGCGAACTACTTTTGTTTGCTGGATTTGGTTTTCAGTGTTTACATTGATTTTAGAAGTACCATAAGAAATTGCTTTTTGGATATCTTTAACAGGGATACCAGTTCCACCGTGAAGTACTAATGGCACACCTGCAACTGTATTGATTTCTTCCATTTCTTTGAAACCTAAGTTAGGCTCACCTTGGTAAGTACCGTGTACAGAACCTAATGCTGGAGCTAGACAGTCAATTCCAGTACGTTCCACAAGCTCTTTACATTCGTTCGTGTCAGCATACATAATACCACCTGTAACGCCGTCTTCCTCGCCACCTACAGTACCAAGCTCAGCTTCAACTGATACACCATGGAAATGAGCAAGTTCTACTACTTTAGAAGTTACTGCAATATTTTCTTCGAATGGATCGTGAGAAGCATCGATCATGACAGAAGTGAAACCTGCATGAATGGCTTTTGCACAAGCTTCGAAGCTTGAACCATGATCTAAGTGGATTGCTACAGGAACAGTTGTACCTTGTGCTTCCATAGTTGCTTTCACCATTGCTACGACAACATTGAAACCACCCATGTATTTTCCTGCACCTTCAGATACACCAAGGATTACCGGAGATTTTTCTTCTTCTGCAGCCTGAAGAATTGCTTGTACATATTCCAGGTTGTTAATGTTAAATTGACCTACAGCATAGCTATTTTTGTTAGCTTTAATCAGCATGTCTTTCATTGATTCTAATGCCATTGCTTACTTCCTCCTTTAAGGTATGTATTACAAAACCTGACTAAAAAAAGCCCAGTTTCATTTATACTATCTGCCATGATAGTATAGAAAATACTTTGTATAACAACCGATCTTTTCTTTGATTGATTGTATCCTTTTATAGAATACCAATTCCTTACGAAAGGTGCAACACCGCAACACCAAGAAAGCGGTTGCTTCGCAAAATTCCTGCAATATATTTAATTGGCCTGTTCATTTTTTCCATCTATAATACTTTTTAGCAATAGTCGGATATCATTTAACTGAAATGGTTTGCCTATTACTGTTTCCACAATTGGATATTGTTTCATTTTCTCTTCAGCCTGATCTGGCAAGCCGCTCATTACCACAATAGGTACTTGTACTCCATCTTCTACTAAAAGTTTCACCAATGCATGCCCATCAATAATTGGCAGTTTGTAATCTAACATAATAAGATCTGGCAGAGATATTTTAATTTTGTCTAATGCCTCCTGACCGTTCATTGCTAATTCTACCGTATATCCTTCCTGGGAAATCACTTCTTGCAATAATAGTCGAATTCCTATTTGATCATCAACAACTAGCACTGTTTTCGACATATGAAACCCTCACTTTCGCTATGTAAAAAAAATAGAATCCTGTATTAAAATAGTTCGGTATATTTAGAAAAAATCCTGCAACAATAGGAAAAGAAAACGGGAAATGTTACATGTATTTCCAATACATCTTTCCTCAGAGTGGTAAATATCTATTATAGAGGATGTTCAACGCACTAATAAATCCACTGATTAAAGGCTCTTTATTCATAAAAAAAGCAGCGGGGAATTATTCACACCGCTGATTGCTTTTTTTAATTTTCGATGATCGCACCAATGAATCCTTTGAATAATTCCTGTGGTCTTGTCGGTCTTGATTTAAATTCCGGGTGGAACTGTGAGGCAACAAACCAAGGGTGATCTGCAACTTCAATAATTTCGACCAATTTTCCATCAGGACTAGTTCCAGAGAAAAGGAATCCTTTTTCTTCCATCTGCTCACGATATTGATTATTAAATTCAAAACGGTGACGGTGACGCTCATAGACAACATCTTCGTTACCATAAACTTCTTTTGTTTTTGTGTTATCTTTCAAACGGCAAGGATATAAACCAAGTCGTAATGTACCGCCAAGATCAGAGATATCTTTCTGTTCTGGCAATAAATCAATAATCGGATGTTCTGTTTGCGGATTAATTTCTGCAGAGTGTGCCCCTTCTAATCCTAGAACATTTCGTGCAAATTCCACTGTTGCTAACTGCATACCAAGACAAATTCCAAGGAACGGAATTTTGTTCTCTCTAGCATAACGGATTGCTTCGATTTTCCCTTCAATCCCGCGATCACCAAATCCGCCAGGCACTAAGATACCATCAACATCTGTTAATTCTGCAATAACATTTTCCTCGGATAATTGCTCTGCGTTGATCCATTTCACATCAATATCTGCATCATGTGCAAATCCTGCATGCTTTAATGCTTCTACTACAGAAATATAAGCATCTGGAAGTTCCACATATTTCCCTACTAAGCCGATCGTTACTTTTTTCGATAAATTTAATACACGCTCAACTAATTCATTCCATTCTGTCATATCTGCTTGTCCGCAATCTAATCCGAAATGATCACATGTTAACTGATCCAGTTTCTGTTCCTGCATTGCCAGTGGAACATGGTAAAGTGTATCAGCATCTCCTGATTCAATTACCGCTCGTTCATCAATATCACAGAATAAGGCAATCTTCTCTTTCATTTCCTGGCTGATGCTATGTTCTGTTCTTAAGACAATCACATCAGGCTGAATACCTAATGAACGTAATTCTTTTACACTGTGCTGTGTCGGCTTTGTTTTGAGCTCGCCTGCAGCCTGAATATATGGCACCAATGTACAATGAATGTACATAACATTCTCACGGCCGATGTCACTTTTAATTTGTCTGATTGCTTCAATAAACGGAAGGGATTCGATATCTCCTACAGTTCCCCCGATTTCTGTGATAACAATATCAGCATTTGTCTGTTTACCAGCCTGAAATACTTTATCTTTAATTTCATTAGTAATATGCGGGATAACTTGTACCGTTCCGCCTAAATAATCTCCGCGGCGTTCTTTTCGAATAACGGTTGAATAAATTTTCCCTGTTGTTATGTTGCTGTATTTGTTTAAATTAATATCAATGAAGCGCTCATAGTGGCCAAGGTCTAAGTCCGTTTCCGCACCATCATCTGTTACAAAAACTTCCCCATGCTGATATGGGCTCATTGTACCAGGGTCAACATTGATGTATGGATCAAATTTTTGAATCGTTACTTTTAATCCTCTATTTTTTAATAAACGGCCCAAAGATGCTGCTGTAATCCCCTTCCCAATTGAAGATACAACACCACCGGTTACAAAGATGTATTTAGTCACAATTATCCCTCTTTCTTTTTTAGTAGCTATTTTATATAGTGAGCTTCCTATGAAAAAAACATACAAAGCATGAAAGGCTGTTATTGTAATGAATGCTGTAAAAATAAACGTTCCTATTTTTATTA
The DNA here is from genome assembly GCF_009498735.1 of Gracilibacillus oryzae. Lineage (GTDB taxonomy): Bacteria > Bacillota > Bacilli > Bacillales > Amphibacillaceae > Gracilibacillus > Gracilibacillus oryzae. The sequence continues at coordinate 41,856 of NZ_ML762444.1, read as the reverse complement.
GCAAAATAAAAAAGCGCTCCCCGTAGCAGGGGAACGCTATATTATCCAATCAATTATGGAGCCCAAGTAAAATTGTACTCAGATCGGCATAGAAAGTCAAGTATGATTTCCCGTTATTTTTCTTCGTCTTCTTCTAAATCCTCGTCTTCGAACTCTTCGTCTTCAAATTCATCATCATCATCATCCGAATCCGCTAAATCATCATCCGTATCATCGTCATCAAAGTCGAAATCTTCCTCGTCATCATCAACTTCTTCAATATCCAGATCTTCATCATCAAAATCTTCGATGTCTTCATCTACTAAGTCATCGTCTTCATCCAATGTATCATCTATCTCAAGATCTTCCTCAACAGCTGCTTTCTTCGTTGCTTTTTTCTTTTTCTTCTTCTTCGGAGCTGTTGTAATATCTTCATCAATTTCCTCAACAGGATACCAGCGTTTTAATCCCCAAAGGTTGGAACCTTTTGTCATAAAACGTCCGTCAATATTCAAGTCAGTATAGAACTGAACAAGCATGGCATCTTTTTGATCCTCATTAATTCCTTTTAATGCTGTAACACGATCAAAAACTTCGCGAAAATCCATTGGTTTATTTTCATCTACCAGTATCATTGCAGCAATATCGATCATCGCCATTTCTTCTAATTGTTCCTGGGATAAATCCTTTACTCTCACGACTTAGCACTCCTTTATCGTAAAATCTATGTCAACTAAACATATGTAAGCCTCCGTACTACCATAACATTATATGGTTTCACAACACGAAATGCAACAAGAAAAGCGAAGCGGACCGTTTTGCCCCGACAAGCATAAGCAAAACCATGTCGTGTCGGTCTCTGACACAGAATGGTTAGGCTTATGACCTCGAGGGGCAGGTCCGCTGAGCTGGATCACAAGAAAAGCGAAGCGGACCCGTTTAGAAACGTAAGCCTTGGACTGAAGCGCAGGAGATAAAGGCGACACGGCGACGCAGGAGCGATTTGCTTACACAAGGTCGCTTTCCTATCATATCTCTATTGGCTTGTCCGACTTTTGATAGGTAGAACCGCTTTTCCTATCATATCTCCACTGACTTTCCCTACTTTTGATAGGTAGAACCGCTTTTCCTATCATATCTCCACTGACTTTCCCTACTTTTGATAGGTAGAACCACTTTTCCTATCAAATCTCCCTCGGCTTGTCCTACTTTTGATAGGTAGAACCGTTTTTCCTATCAAATCCACCTAAGCTTGTCCTACTTTTGATAGGTAAAAGCATTTTTCTTATCATATCCACCAGGAGTCCTTCCCGTTTCCGATTATTGATTAATAAATGAAACCAGGCTGTTCACTTTTTCTTCTGTCAGTTCACCTGAGTTATCAAAAACGAGAATATCATCTTGCGGGATATCCCAGTTGATCGTTGGTACAAAGTCGACTCTTGTTTCGTACTGGTCCCAGTTATCGAGTTTCCATGTATCACGTACTGTTCCGCGCTCTTCTATTCTGTTACGCTGCTGTTCAATATCCTGTAATGTCACCACAACTACTTTTACATCAATCTCTGCTTTTGTTTTGCCGCTCGCTGTAATTACTTCTTCGATCCAGTCTTTATTCTTGAGCTCTGCTGTGAAAGGAGATATCATGAATACATTCTGTCCAACGCGCAAGTTTTCAATACATATATCCTTTGTTGTATCATATTCTAAGTCACGTAAGTTTTCTTTATAGAAGGAAGAGTCACGATCATTTGGATCTAAATCATTCATTTCGAGAAAGCGCTCAACAAAACGACCGCCTACCGTATCACGGTCAAGAAAAGCACACGGGATTTTTGCAGCAATTTTTTCGGCAACAGTTGTTTTCCCTGTACCTGCTACTCCGACATAAAATACTAATTTTTGCATTCTACCACCTCAAATTAACTATTATGTATTCTTTATTTATGTTAACCTATCCCCAATAAAAACGCACGAAAAAAATATTTTTTATAGAGGATGGTCCAAAGTCACCAAATGATTTGCCGACTTTTGAAAACAAACTTATAGATCCACCCCTTTTCGGGCAAATTAATCGTAAAGAAAAGAGGAATTTTATGATATATATTATCGGACTGGCAATTATCATTATTGCGCTGCTTATACTTGATTATCAGCTCGGCAGCACAATAACCAAGAATAAAAAACAAAGTAAGAAATGGATCTCAGCAACGGAAGATATTGAAGTATTTGGTGATGGTCAGCAGCTTTTCGAGCAAATGGAAAAAGATATCCGGGATGCTAAAAAATCCATTGATCTGCAGTTCTATATCATTCGCAATGATAAAATCAGCAATCATTTCTATACATTACTTGAACAGAAACAGCAAGAAGGCGTGAAAGTCCGGTTTTCCGCAGATTGGGTCGGAAGTTTTGGTTATAAACGAAAGTGGGTCAAACATCAGTTTGACTTTAAGAAAATCAATCCGCCGAAACCGCCTTTCTTCTATCATCTGCAAAAAAGAAATCATCGCAAAATCATGATTATTGATCAGGAAATTGCCTATACAGGCGGCTTCAATCTTGGCGATGAGTATCTTGGCAATGACATAAAGCTCGGGAAATGGCGTGATTATCATGTGCGAATAACGGGAGCAGCCGTAAACATATTCGATCATATTTTTTTAAAAGATTGGAATGGCAGTGGAACGGTATTGGAGAAAAAGCCTGTCGAAGGTGATCAGATCGAGATTGTGAAAACAGAGGCTGAGGTGTTAGAAGATCATATGGTTCAATTGCTTGATAGTGCAGAAGTTTCCATTGAGCTTGGTTCGCCTTATTTCATTCCAACGAAAAAGGTGCTTGATGCATTGCTTCAGGCTAGAAAACGTGGTGTAGAAGTAACCATATTAATCCCGGAAAAAGGGGATCATCTGTTAACAAAAGCTGGTGCGATGCCTTTTCTTCAGACTGTTCATCAGCATGGTGTGCAAGTCTTTTTGTACCTTGATGGTTTTTTTCATGGCAAAGTGTTGTTTATTGATCAAAAAATCTGTGATATGGGGACAAGTAATTTTGACCAGCGGAGTTTCTTATTAAATCAGGAAGTGAATCTCGTTGTCCATCAGGAGCATCCGTTATATAAAAAGATGCGCATACTGTATGATCATGATCTGTCTGAAAGTAAACCATTCACCTTGCAGTGGAAACAGAAACAGCCGCTGTGGATGAAAACACTCACGTTCGTCACCACTTTCATCCGCCCGTTTCTATAACCAAAAAAAGCCAGCGCAATTTTGCACTGGCTTTTTCCTATTACATACTTTCTGGTGCTTCTACTCCGATTAATTTCGTTCCATTCGCTAATGTGATGCGAACAGCTTCCATCAGTGCCAGTCTTGCTTTTGTTTCTTCTATATTGTCTTCATTAATCACTTTTTCTGCATTATAGAAGCTGTGCAGACTTGATGCAAGGTCAAAAAGATATTGCGGAATCCGGTGTGGCAGGCGGTTTACGGCTGCATCTGCCACTACCTGTGTAAAGTCACCAAGCTTTTTCAGCAGTTCTTCTGCTTTTTCTGACTGCAGCAGACTTGCATTATAATCAGTAAAATCAATTCCTTTTTCCTTTGCCTGCTTCAACATTGTACAAATCCGGGCATGTGCATATTGAACATAAAAGACAGGATTATCATTTGATTGTGATTTGGCTAGATCCATGTCAAAATCCAAATGTGAGTCAGCGGAACGCATAATGAAGAAATAACGCATGGCATCAATGCCCACTTCCTCCATTAATTCGCGTAATGTTACAGCTTTGCCTGTCCGTTTGCTCATTTTCACCTTTTCGCCATTTTCAAAAAGGTTGACCATTTGAATAACTTCCACTTCCAATGTGTCGGCATCATAGCCAAGTCCCTGGATTGCTGCACGCATACGCGGGATATAACCATGGTGATCTGCTCCCCATACATTAATTAACGTATTAAAACCACGATCGAGCTTGTTTTTATGATAAGCAATATCTGGTGATAAATAGGTGTAAGAGCCGTCCTGTTTAATCAACACACGGTCCTTATCGTCACCGAAGTCTGTTGAGCGGAACCATGTTGCGCCATCTTTTTCATAGATATAGCCTTTTTCGCGCAATACTTCGATGGCTGGAACGATCTTCTCTTCTTGATATAGCGAGGTTTCAGAGAACCAGTTATCAAAACGAACACGGAATTGCTCTAGATCTGTTTTTAACTTGTCCAGCTCATATTTCAACCCGTATTCACGGAAAAATGCATGCTGTTCTGTTGGTGCTTTGTTTAACAATTCTTCCCCATGTTCTGCGGCTAACTGTTTGCCGATCTCTTTAATATCCGCCCCATGATAACCATCTTCAGGCATTGGGAAATCTTTGCCTAACGCCTGGTTATAACGAGCTTCCACTGATGCTGCCAGATTATTGATCTGGTTTCCCGCATCATTGATATAATATTCCCGTGATACATTGTAGCCTGCTTTATCAAGAATATTACAGAGACTGTCACCAACAGACGCACCGCGGGCATGTCCTAAGTGAAGATCACCAGTAGGATTTGCCGACACAAACTCGACCTGAATTTTTTCCCCTTTACCTGTATCAGAAGAACCGTACGCTTCCTGCTGTTTTAAGATTGTCGGGATTAAATTGGTTAAATACTGATTATCCATGAAAAAGTTGATAAACCCAGGGCCTGCGATTTCTACACTTTTGATTACTGCCTTGGAATGGTCAAGCTTCGCGACAATATCATCCGCAATTTGGCGTGGTGCCTTTTTCGCTACACGAGCTAACTGCATGGCGATATTTGTTGCATAATCTCCATGCGCTTTTTCTTTTGGCTTCTCCAGAATAATGTCAGGAATTTCGTCCTGATTTGCCAAATCAGCATCCAGAACGGCCTGCTTGATGGCCTGCTTTAATTTTTCCTGCATCTCTTGCATGACATTCATATTAGTTACCTCCATTATGATTGTTTGTTCAATGTTATTGTAAGTCTGTGCCTTCTTGGGGTATCTCCGTTTAAACTTGTGCTGTAACTGATAAATAGTTTGCCTTGTTTCTGACCTTCAGGAGGCTGATAGATAATTTGATCAGTTGTTGTTTCCATATGTATTGTGCCGAATTCATGGCGATATACATTTTCAGTGATTTGTTTTCTGATAAACTTCTGATGCATATTCACCGCACCGGACCGTTTGACACTGATACTATCAGGTTTAATTGTAATAAATGAATGAATTTGCTCGTCATTTTCATTCGATTCACTGAATGTAAGGATGGCTGTTGTGTCTTTTTCCAGCAGCTGTCCTTTTTCTTCAATAATTGTTACATCTTTTGTACCACGATCATTTATTTCCATCGTCATTTTTAATGAGACCGGGCTTTTTATTGTCATTGATTCATCATCCTTTTTGCACAGACAGGAGACATCCTGAAGCTATTGATCGAGTGCATTTAATACTTTAAGTGGAAGTCTTGCATAAAAGTAGTCATCACGTTCCACAATAAAGCGTCTGTAAGCTGTCTGAAGCAATTGCTTATCTTCTTTAGCTGCTCCTAGATAATATTGCTGGAATGGTGTCAGTGAGCGGAATTCCTCCAGTATATCAATACAGATCTTTCGTTCACCCTTTGCTAATGCCTGGTGGGCTTGTTCTGCCTTATCTTCTGTATGAATTCCATCCGTTTTTGAAAAGTGGGATGAGATAAATGGAATCGTGTAGTTTTTCAACCCGTATATTGCGCGCTCATCGTCCATTTCGCGGGCAAGTTCGAGAGCAAAAAAGGCATGCTGGATCGCCTGCTGATAACTCTCAAATAAATAGGTTTGTGCCAGAATATTGTGAAGATCTACTTTTTTTCTTTTATTTTCTGTTGCCGAAAGCAATGTAAAGCCATATTTTCTTGCTAAGATGACTTCATTTCGTTTCCAATGATAAATCAGCAGGGATTCCGTTAATCTCGCTTCCAATAACTGCTGTAATAATGGATCCTGCAATTGATCGATACGCTGCTTCAATCTTTCATTATATGTACCAATCTTGCCATACTGGTGCATATCAAAATAGCAATAAATATGAATCAGGTCTTTTAATATAAGAAAAGCCTCATCATCTGATGACGACTCTACTTGAGTAATTTGATTAAGATAGTTTGCCGGAGTGTCCGGTTTAAGCTGTTTTTTTGGCAATGCTTTGCGGTCATACATAATTCTGTACGCAATTGCCCTGCTTTTATTCCTTATGTTAAGAGATTGCTCGTTTTTCTCAATTAATGAAAGCAGGTCACTGAAAAATCCATTATTATACAAAAATTCCATTGCCACGCGCTGATTTGCTTCACTTTTGCAATGTATGGAAAGAAGACGCATTGATTCTAATTCGTCCGGCCTTCCTTTTAACTGATAGTAGACAACATAAAGCGGCAATTCTTCCTCACTAGTCAGGAATTGCTCGACAATATGATTGCATGCCTGTTCATGATTCATCAATATTATCCCCTATTTTCTTTTTCTATTAGTGCGTGTTCAAAAAGGAAGATAAAAAGGACCGAGGAGTTCAAGGCGGCGCAGGTTTGAGCAGCGGAACGTACTTTTTCATTCATGAGCTGCGGATAACCAGGCCAACGAAGAAACGATATGTCATTTTTACCGGACTTTTTGAATAACCTCTTTTATCATATTCTATCATATTTTATGATTTATCACAGTGCTAACCGTCTGCAATAACCCCATAGCTTCAAGTAACGCAATGGAGTAATTGGGTGATAAACAGACACTACACATCCTGATACGTTTCGCTAATGATCAGTGGGGATCCGAATCCCCCACTGATCAAAGTTTCACTTTAGTGGCATATCTGCTAATGGAAAATAGGGGATCCGCTGCTTACTTCTTCACCCAGCCTAACAAGATTTCGCGCACAAATTTACTTGCAGCAATCGGTGTTTTCTCTGTCGGATCATAAACTGGCGCAACCTCGACAAGGTCTGCTCCAACTACCTTCACATCTGCGTTTGCAATTAAGTGGATCGCTTCAAGCAATTCTTTTGATGAAATGCCACCTGCTTCCGCTGTTCCTGTGCCTGGTGCATAGGCAGGGTCCAATACATCAATATCAATTGTCACATAAACAGGGCGCCCTGCTAATTTTGGCAAAACTTCTGCCAAAGGTTTAGCCACTTCATATTTTGCCATATACATGCCGCTTTCTTTCGCATATTGAAATTCTTCCCGCATACCTGAGCGAATTCCAAAAGAATAGACATTTTCTGCACCATAATTCTCACAAACTTTACGGATTGGCGTCGAGTGGGATAACTCCTCCCCTTCATATTCCAGTCGTAAGTCGGCATGGGCATCAATATGAATGACAGCCATATCCGGATATTTCTCATACATTGCTTGAAAAATCGGCCAGCTGACAAGATGCTCACCACCAAGTCCGAGCGGAAATTTATCTTTTGCAATAATCTCGCGGACATAGTCACGGATCATTGTTAAGCTGCGCTGTGCATTACCGAACGGAAGCGGAATATCACCTGCATCAAAATATTTCACTTCTTCTAAATGACGATCAAGGTATGGGCTGTATTCCTCCAGTCCAATCGATGCTTCACGGATTCTGTTCGGACCAAAACGCGAGCCCGGCCTGAAGCTGACAGTCCAGTCCATTGGCATGCCGTAGATGATTGCATCCGCATCTTCATGCGTGTCGCGGGACATGATAAACACTTTACCAGAATAAGCTTCATCAAAGCGCATCTTACTTTCCTCCCTGTTTCTTCGTCAAATCTTCTACAAATTTAGGTAAAACAAAACTAGCAAAATGGAGTGCTTTTGTATAATACTTTGTCTCCATTTCCGTAAAACGCTCTTCTTTCACTTTTAATGGATCATGAATTTTGCTTCCTAATGTAAATGTCCACAGTCCACTTGGATATGTTGGAATATTGGCAGTATACAGTCTTGTCACAGGAAAAATTTCAGCAACATCCTGAAATACCTGCTGGATTAAATCTGCTTTAAACCACGGATTGTCTGTTTGGGCGACAAAAATGCCATCATCTTTTAACGCATTAGCAATCCCTGAATAAAATCCTTTGGTAAATAAGTTAACAGCAGGTCCTACAGGCTCTGTGGAATCAACCATAATCACATCATATGCTTTCTCGCTTTCCGCAATATGCAGAAATCCGTCGGCAACCTGCACATCTACTCTTGGATCCTCTAATTTCCCTGCAATTGTTGGCAAGTATTTTTTTGAAAACTCGATTACTTTTCCATCAATATCCACTAAGACCGCTTTCTCAACAGATGGATGTTTCAAAATTTCACGAATTACCCCTCCATCGCCACCGCCAACGACAAGAACATGTTTAGGATTAGGATGGGTAAACAATGGAACATGTGCCACCATCTCATGGTAAACAAACTCATCCTTCTCTGTTGTCATTACCATATCGTCTAACAAGAGCATATTGCCCCACTCTTCTGTTTCCACCATATCAAGCTTCTGGAAATCTGTTTGTTCTGAGTGATATGTACGATTGATTTTCATTGTTATCCCAAAATTATCTGTCTGTTTTTCCGTGAACCATAAACCCATCTTTTCATCTTCTCCTATCTATATTTAAACATTGTCCATTTTATTTTATATACAGTAAACAATACTATTCTAGAGATTTTTTGTAAAAAAGCAAGTATTTCTTTTACGGATGTTTATTCTACTTATTTTTTCCCCATAATACGAAATAGAAACAAAAAAATCGGGAGGAAATCAGCATGCAAAGAAGGAGACAAAGAAAAAGGAAGAAGATAAGACGACTGATCAAATTCACTCTTTTTCTGATTTTTTTAAGTGGATCATTTGTCGTTTTCTTATTAGGTGCCAGTTTTGTACTGGGTCCTCCTTCATTAGAGCGGGAACAAAATACGATATATTACAGTGCGGGCGGCAATGTCATCGGTGAAGAATACGGCAAAGAGAAAAGATATTGGGTGCCACTTGAGGACATAGATGAAAAATTAATAGATGCAACGATTTGGACAGAAGATCAGAAATTCTATGAGCATCTCGGATTTGATTTCAAACGGATGGCTGGCGCTATTCTCAAAGATATTCAGACAATGTCATTAAAAGAGGGTGCAAGTACGATCACACAGCAATATGCCCGAAATCTCTTTCTTTCCCATGAAAAAACATGGAAGCGGAAAATCTATGAAGCATTTTACACGATCAGGCTGGAAATGTTTTATGATAAAGACGATTTGCTGGAAGGATATTTAAACACCATTTATTACGGTCATGGTGCGTACGGTATTGAAGCAGCAAGCAAATATTATTTTAATAAATCCGCTTCCGATCTATCATGGGCGGAAGCTAGTATCCTTGCAGGAATCCCAAAAGGACCGTCGATCTATTCCCCATTTCATAATCTGGAAAATGCTAAAGAAAGGCAAAGCATTATTTTAGCTAATTTACGCGATAAAGAGGTCATTGATGAACAGACATATCTTGCAGCAGTAAATGAGGAGCTTAATTTCTCTGATGACAGAATGATTGTCAAAAACAGTATTGCGCCCTATTTTCTCGATGTTGTCGAAACAGAGTTGCAAGATTTACTAGAAATAGACTTGGAAACAATAAGATCTGGCGGCTATCAGGTCTACACAACATTAAATGAGCAACAGCAGCTTGCATTGCAGACATCGACAGAGTCTACGATTACCAATAGTGAGATTCAAGTCAGCGCAATGGCAATGGAACCAGACTCTGGCGCCATCACGGCATTAATCGGCGGCCAAAACTATGAGGAATCTTCGTATAACCGTGCGGTGCAGGCAAAGCGGATGCCAGGCTCATCGTTTAAGCCGTTTCTCTATTATGCGGCACTGGAAAATGGCATGACATCGGCCACTGCCTTAATGAGTAAACCGACAACCTTTGCACTGGAAGATGGACAAAGTTATCAGCCAAGTAATTTTAACAATTATTATGCGAACGAACCAATTACCATGACACAGGCAATGGCACTGTCTGATAATATTTTTGCAGTAAAAACCAACTTATATGTAACACCAGAACGTTTTGTCAGAATTGCAAAAGAGAAGTTTCATATTGAAAGCAAACTGAAACCAGTCGCATCACTTGCCTTAGGGACAGAAGTTGTCAGTATGAAAGAAATGGTGTCATCTTACAGCATGATCGCGAACGGCGGCAAGGAAGTCGATGAGTATACCATTAATAAAGTGACAGATTCACAAGGCAATGTCCTTTATGACAGAGAAAAAGAAGCAGAAAAGGAAGAAGAAGAAAACAGCGGATTCCTGTTTTTCTCCCGGCAGAAAGATGATAATCAAGTATTGCGAGCAGACCTTACCTATATCCTGGCAGATATGATGAAAGGGATGTTCCAACAGGAATTAAACGGCTATATGAGTGTAACAGGTGCTTCCATTTCCAATCAGTTAACACACGAATATGCCGGCAAGTCCGGAACAACGAATTCGGACAGCTGGATGGTCGGCTTTTCCCCTTCCGTTACAGCAGGGGTATGGATTGGTTATGATGATAACAGGGAAATGGTCAAAACGGCCGAACATGAATTTGCCAAGAACATATGGGCAAGTTTTATGGAAAAAGCGCATGAAAACGTACCTGTCACCCATATGGTCAGGCCAGATAATATTGTCGAAGCAAATATTGATTTAAGTACAGGACTGCTTGCATCAGACAGCTGCGGAAAATCTTATCCCATGCTTTTTGTGAAAGGCACAGAGCCGGAAAAACAATGTACAGGCGACTTAGAAAATTCGGAAGAGATTATTGATGTAGAAGAAGTGAATACAGATGACCCATTTATTGAAAAATGGTGGCAATGGCTGTGGCTTGGAGAAGAAGCGCCTGAGGGTGTGGAAGAGCAATAGTTGTTTTTGAGCGGGAAGGCGTATTTTTCGGTTTCCTGCTTTTTTTGTGAGTTTGCGGGTGCTTCTTGCGACTTTGGCGATCTTCTTGCGAGCTTGCGGGGGCTTCTTGCGAGTTTGCGGGTGCTTCTTGCGAGTTTGGCGATCTTCTTGCGAGCTTGCGGGCGCTTCTTGCGACTTTGCGGGTGCTTCTTGCGACTTGGCGGGGGCTTCTTGCGACTTTGCGGGTGCTTCTTGCGACTTTGGGCGTGCTTCTTGCGACTTTGCGGGTGCTTCTTGCGACTTTGGGGGTGCTTCTTGCGAGTTTGCGTGTGCTTCTTGCGACTTTGGGTGCGCTTCTTGCGAGTTTGCGTGTGCTTCTTGCGAGTTTGGGCGTGCTTCTTGCGACTTTGGGCGCGCTTCTTGCGAGTTTCCGCTCTCTTCCGAAAAAACTGCTTTGACCAGACGGAATTTTTTATCCATGAAAAAAAGCCGGACATTCGCCCGGCCTTTTTCCAGTCCTAGCAACATAAGAGTTACCATGTGAGTTTTATTTTAATAATAAAGCGCTTTTTGTACAAGTTAAAACAATAATTGTCAGAAAATGTTCACAGAATATTCATCATTATGGGAAAATTTTCTTTAATTCATCAGATGAGTTTTCCCATAATTCCGGCTTGTATTGTTTCAGAAAATCACCCAGCAATTTCTGCGATTTTTCATCCATATGTTCTACAATAAAGTGGCCTTTCATCGACTTATCCATGTGATTGACATGTTCCGGCATTTATTTATAAGCACGCTTGATGGAACGGTCCACACGGATTTCACTTCCTGCAACTCCATAATAATACGGTCCATTTTCCCCGCGCTCCACGGTTACCCAGACAATCCAGTATAACTTTCCGTTTGGCACTTCTTCTTTGTGGGGAAGAAATTTCACGCGTCTTTCTACTTCACTTCTGGCATGCATCGCACCCATATCAACAAACGCACGATCTTCATTTGGGTCAATTATGACAGGAGAGATATTTTCTAAACTGATCGAACCTACTCCATAACCGCCGTGACCATCTGTTGAATCATCTTTCATTATGGTAAAAGGATTAGATTTCTTTTGTTTTTTTTCTTCACTCATTGGAAAAACCTCCTACTTCCTTTACGGTGTAACCATATTGTAGCATTTTGTTTTGCTAATTTCATTTTTGCAGGTACAATTAAGTGAGACTTCCATTTTCAGGGGTCTTACGTTCGATAATGAAGGGTTAAAATTATATTTCCACAAAGGAGAGATACATATGCCTTATGTTACAGTTCAAATGCTTGAAGGACGAACAGATGAACAAAGAAAAGCACTAATTGAAAAAGTGACAGACGCTGTTGTTGAAACAACAGGTGCTACACGCGAGAAAGTTGTTGTTTTTGTAGAAGATATCGACAAACGTAATTATGGTGTTGGCGGAAAAAGATTAGTTGATTAATGAAAAATGGTCAGAACAGTTATTGTCTGGCCATTTCTTCATTATTCCATTCGTGGTATAATTCTGGTAAAAGGATGTGAATGAAATGTTTCAAACCCTTTTTGCATCAATCAGCGGTTTTCGGATTGGGGATATGCTTTTTGCGTTTTTTATATTTCTGGCTTTTATTCTCAGTATAACTGAATTGATTATTACATTCCGGAGAAAGAGTAAAAGAGAGCAATTGGAACGGATCGAGAACAAACTTGATCAGGTATTAAAAGAAAAAGGACGATAGCCTTGCTTGGAAGAATCGGAGGCTGTCGTCTTTTTTTACAGTGATATAGGTGAATTCTTGTCTGGTCATACACCAGATTTCGCTGTATTTTGCGATTAACGGGAAATCGAATCTGGCTACTTTCCTGTTTTCCGCTTTATATCCCCATTAACGGGAAATTGCCTCTGCCTACTCTCCTGTTTTCCGCTTTATATCCACATTAACGGGAAATTGCCTCTGCCTACTCTCTTGTTTTCCACTTTATATCCCGATTAACGGGAAATCGACTCTCGCTACTCTCCTGATTTTCGTTTTATATCCATATTAACGGGAAATCGACTCTGGCCATCCGCTTGATTTCCGCTTTATTTTCCGATTAACGGGAAATCGACTCTCGCTACTCTCCTGATTTCCGCTTTATATTGCGATTAACAGGAAATCTCGACTGCCTACTCTCTTGTTTTCCACTTTATATCCCGATTAACGGGAAATCGACTCTCGCTACTCTCTTGTTTTCCACTTTATATTCAGTCCAGGTTGCAGACAAAAAAATTCACCATCAGACAGATTGCGTCTATTAGAAAGTTTACTAATAAAACTGCCAATCTGTCCCTGGTGAACCTTTAACAAGATTGTGCCTTAAAACAAAAACCGAGCACCATCATTACATTAATGCTTCAATTCATGAATAAAACGCCAGGCTTCCTGCATATCTTCTATTGTATAGTTTGATTTTTTCTTTACTTCCTGCACTTTTGCTTCGACTTCTTCTTTTGATAAGTCATCGAAATATAGCATTGTTGCGACTAGTTCGAGGAATCGGGAGCTTCTTTCTTTCATATTGCTCACGATTTCGTCCACTTCTGGTATTTTGACAGGGGAGTGTGTTAAGAAATCTTCCCCCTGCTCTGTTACTTGATAACGGTATTGATAATAATTGCTTTTCTTTTCTTTCACTTCTGATACAAACCCCAGATTTGTCAGTTCTTCCATCCGCAAGCTTAATTCTTCAGAATATGGACCATAGAAATGAAAGGTATACTTCTCTTCAAAAGGATAGCCTAGCTTTTTCATTATATAAATGATCTTCTGCAGCTTTTTCCGGCCAACGATTCCCGCAGATGAAGCAATCACCTTAACCAACTTTGCATGATTGTCTAACAATGATAACACCCCTATTATTGATATAATAATTCAAATATTCTCTTTTTCTCTGGACGATCATCACTTAACTTCAGGATCGTGTCTCGTGGATAATATAATTTATGATCAGTTCGTCTTTTTCCTGAAATTGCTTCCACAATATCTGACTGACGGGAGAGCTCCTTTAATTCCCGATTTGGCATTAATAAATGAATCGGCAGCCGCTCTTCCTCTTCTCCCGGTCTGTAAAAGTCATAAGGTAAATCAGATGAGGAATCTACTACTAAATAGTAATCAGGATCTAAGCCAATCTTATGAAATAATTGATATAACTCCATCCATTCCTTCATTTGCAGGTTTGGATTAAATTCAACGTATTTAAATAATTTCCGGTTAATAAAACGGTACGCCAGATCCTTTAAGACGGAATCCTCTTCGTCCGCCCACATTTGAAAATAATAGTATACCACTGCTTCGTCCAATCGTATATAATCTTCTAAAGAAACTTTTTCTTCAAAAAATGAGATAAAATGGGTCGGCTCCATTTTGAATTGATATCCTTCCTCATACAATGCTTTCACACGATGAAGAATCTTGGTCAGAATCACTTCTGCACTTCTTGTCACTGGATGAAAATAGACTTGCCAATACATCTGGTAGCGGCTCATAATATAATCTTCCACCGCATGCATGCCTGATTCTTTCACAACAACCTGGTCTTCATATGGCCGCATCACACGCAGAATCCGTTCCATATCAAAATGACCGTAACTTACTCCGGTAAAATAAGCGTCACGCTGCAGGTAATCCATTCTGTCAGCATCAATTTGACTGGAAATCAGGCTGACAACAAGCTTGTCCTTGTAAGTTTTGTTAATCACATCTGCTACTTTTTGCGGGAAATCCGGACCTACTCGCAATAATACCTGGTTTACTTCTGTATTCCCTAAAATAATTTGTTTAGTATAATCTTCATGATCTAATTTAAAAACTTTTTCAAACGAATGGGAAAAAGGACCATGACCTAAATCATGCAACAATGCTGCACACATGCACAAGAGCCGCTCTTCCTTATTCCAGTTTGGTCTGTCAGCAAAATTGATCAGAATCCGCCTGACGATTTCATAAACACCTAATGAATGATTGAACCGGCTGTGCTCAGCGCCATGGAAAGTAAGATTGCTTGTCCCAAGTTGCTTTATCCGTCGTAATCGCTGGAATTCCTTTGTCCCGACCAAGTCCCATATCACGCGGTCTCTGACGTGTACATAACGATGGACAGGATCTTTAAATACTTTCTCCTCATGCAACTTTTCATCTCTATAAGCCATCACAAAAACCTTCCTCTTTTTTCTTAGTATTAGTATAATATAAATCTAAGTGAAAGCAAAATGGACGGAGGAACAAAATGAAGGATTGGCAAAATTTTTTTAATGACAAAAAAATCCGAATGATTGATCATAGTGATCCTGCCTCACTCGGGACAGCGATCGCTTCTTTTGCGGTGGATGATACGTTGTGCGAGAGTGTCGGCCGAACATCTGATTCGGTGGCGTGCAGGTTCTGGGTGCATGACAATACGGTTGTACTCGGGATTATTGACAGTCGATTGCCGCATCTGGCGGAGGCTGTTGCGTTTTTACAAAAAGAAGGGTTTAAGGCGGTTGTCCGGAATTCCGGCGGGCTTGCGGTTGTGCTTGATCGTGGTGTGCTGAACTTCTCGCTGATTCTGCCTGATTCGAAGGAGATGGGGATTCATTCTGGGTATGAGCTGATGACGGCGTTCGTGCAGGAGATGTATCGGGATGTGACGGATCAGATTGAGGCGTTTGAGGTGACTGGTTCGTATTGTCCTGGTGATTATGATTTGAGTATTGGCGGGAAAAAGTTTGCCGGAATTTCGCAGCGCAGGGTGAAAAACGGGATTGCGGTGCAAATTTATCTGTGCATCGAAGGAAGCGGACAGGCTCGTGCGGATTTGGTGCGGGAATTTTATGTGCGGGGTCAGGCTGCATTTGATGAGCGGTTTGATTATCCTGTGGTGGAACCTGATACGATGCGGTCTTTGGCTGATCTTGTTGGTGTTCCGTTAACTGTTGAGGATGGGAAGCGGCGTGTTCTTGATCTGCTGGGCGACTGGTATGAACAGGACATTACAGCAGCAGAGCTGCCTGTTTTTGAAAAAAGAATGAAGCAAATGGTGGATCGAAACGAAAAAGCATTCAAGTAATTGGAATGCTTTTTCGTTCTGTCCGGAAAAATTCGAGCGCTTCCTGGTCGATTTCATAGCCGATGCCTGGTTTGTCTGGTAATGTGATGGTGCCGCTCTGTGCTGTGATTGCTGGTGTGATGATATCATTCTGCCAATATCTGTCGGATGCTGCCTGGTCTGCAGGGAAAATGAAATTCGGCATTGTTGCCATGGCAAGGCTCTGGGCCCGCCCTACTCCAGCTTCGAGCATGCCGCCACTCCATGTTGGGATATGATGTTCTTGGCATAGGCTGTTGATGGCAAGTGCGTTGTGGAAGCCGCCAACTCGCCCCAGCTTGATACTGATTATTTGGCAGCTGTTCAGTGCAATCGCCGTCCTGGCATCTGCTAGTGTGTGAATACTTTCATCAAGGCAAATCGGTGTTTCGATTGTTTGCGCAAGTTTAGCATGATCGACAAAATCGTCATGGGCAAAAGGCTGTTCGATCATCATAAGCTGAAATTGATCAAATTGCTTGAGATGATCGATGTCATTTAGCGAATAAGCTGAGTTGGCATCAACCATTAATGGAAGTTTTGGAAAATGTGAGCGGACGGCATCCAGGATATGTATATCATTTTCTCTGCCTATTTTCAGTTTGATTCTTTTGTAACCATTGTGAGCGGCTGTTCGGATGGCATCAAGCAATGTCGGGATATCTTTTTTTCGGCCAATTGCAGCACCGACTTCAATCTGATTTCTGTTACTGCCGATTGCTTTATATAATGGTTTATTCTGTCTTTTTGCATATAGATCCCATAATGCACCTTCTATTGAATATTTCGCCATATGGTGACGTCTGATTTTATTTGTTCTTGTGGTGGTAAATGTGCTCGGGTGATCGATTGGTTCTTTTAACAGTGGTGCCAGTTCCCGCTCGATAGTTTCCCTGGCTGTGCTGGTTGTTTCTTCCGTATACCACGGGGAATCAAATGCAACTGTTTCACCGTACCCTCGATAGCCATCTTGATCGATCAGTTCGATTATATAAAAGTCTTTGCTTGTTACGGTATGTCTGCTGTTCGCAAATGGCTGGAGAAGCGGCATCTTTAGCCGATGCAGGATAAGCTGCTGGACTTGGATCATAGTTGGTTCCTCCTGATTTTTTCAGAGTGTTATTGTTATAGTAGCATAAGTGATTTTAACTGTTAAACTTGGTGTGGTGATCTTGCGTCACATTTGGCATTTTAAACTAGCTCTCAATGCTTTGAGTCTGGAAAAAAGCTGGACTCACGGCATTCAGCTGCCCTTTCAATTCCTTCACTCTGCACAAAGTCATCACTCACGGCATTCAGACTCCCTCTCAATTCCTTCACTCTGTACAAAGTCAACACTCACGGCATTCAGACTCCCTCTCAATTCCTTCACTCAGTACAAAGTCAACACTCACGGCATTCAACTGCCCTCTCAATTCCTTCACTCTGCACAAAGTCAACACTCATGGCATTCAGACTCCTTCTGAATGCCTTCACTTCTCAAAAATCCCACACTCTTGGCATTCAGCCCCACTCTCAATTCCTTCACTCCTCAAAAATCCCACACTCTTGGCATTCAGCTGCCCCTCTCAATTCCTTCACTCTGCACAAAATCAATACTCATGGCATTCAGACTCCCTCTCAATGCCTTCATTCCTCAAAAATCCGACACTCTTAGCATTCAGACTCCCTCTCAATTCCTTCACTCCTCAAAAATCACACACTCTTGGCATTCAGCTGCCCTCTCAATTCCTTCACTCTACACAAAGTCAACACTCATGGCATTCAGCCCCACTCTCAATTCCTTCACTCCTCAAAAATCCCACACTCTTGGCATTCAGCTGTCCTCTCAATTCCTTCACTCTGCACAAAGTCAACACTCATGGCATTCAGACTCCTTCTCAATTCCTTCACTCCTCAAAAGATCCCCACTCACGGCATTCAGAATCCCTCTCCATCCCTCCAACACTCTCAATCACTGCACAGAAAAAAACACAGCGAGTAAAAACTCACTGTGCTTGTGCTGCTGTAATAAGCGCTAATTTGTAAGCATCGTCTGCACTGCAGCCGCGGGATAAATCGTTAACTGGTTTGTTTAATCCTTGTAGGATCGGGCCTACTGCATCAAATCCGCCTAGGCGCTGAGCGATTTTGTAGCCGATATTTCCTGCTTCCAAACTTGGGAATACAAATACATTTGCGTCACCTTTGATCACAGAGTCTGGTGCTTTCTTCGCTGCTACTGAGGGAACAAATGCGGCATCAAATTGGAATTCGCCATCTACTACTAAATCTGGTGCGAACGTTTTTGCAGCAGTAACTGCTTCTGCTACTTTTTCTGTTTCCGGTGATTTTGCCGAACCTTTTGTTGAGAAACTCAGCATCGCTACACGTGGGTCGATGTTGAATAATTGTGCTGTTTCTGCACTTGCTACCGCGATTTCTGCCAGATCCTGGCTGTCTGGCGAGATATTGATTGCACAATCAGCAAAAACATACTTCTCCTCTTCACGCACCATAATGAAAACACCAGATGTCTTTTTCACACCTTCTTTTGTTTTAATGATCTGTAAAGCAGGTCTTACCGTGTCTGCAGTAGAGTGTGCTGCACCACTTACTAAGCCGTCTGCTTTGTCCATATAAACAAGCATTGTGCCAAAATAGTTTTCATCAACTAAAAACTTGCGTGCTTCTTCATCTGTTGCTTTCCCTTTACGGCGTTCAACAAATGCTGTGACCATCTGCTCGAATTCTCCATAATTATTTGGGTCGATAATGGTAGCATTAGAAATATCAAGCTTTAATTCTTTCGCCTTCTGTTCTATTTTTTCATCATTTCCGATTAGTACAGGTTCCACTATTCCTTCCGTCGCCAATTGGCTTGCAGCTTCCAGAATCCGTTCATCTAAACCTTCAGGAAATACGATCTTTCTTGAAGTTCCAGCTAATTTGTTTTTCACATCTGTAAATAAATCGCTCATTAATAAACCCTCCAATTTTTCATCTGTATTATATACTACGCCATTTTGTGTAATAATAAAAGCAAAAGCTTATATGAATGCGTTTTAAAGCTTTAAAATTTTTATTTGTTCATATTTCTGACAAATTCAAATCAGTATCACTGCTCTATCTTGTGCTTATTTTTCCCTAAATATGTTATATTAAAACTAGAGTTGGATGGAAAAGGAGAGATGAATCATGCCAGAAGCAGTAGAAACAATGGATGGCTGGTATTGTTTGCATGACCTTAGAACAATTGACTGGGCAAAATGGAAACAGGCAACAGAACAAGAACGTGAACAGGCGACAAAAGAGCTGCAGTCCATGCTTGAATCATGGGAAGAAGTTGCGGAAGCCCGCGAAGGAAGCCATGCCTTTTATTCGATAATGGGACAGAAAGCAGATATCCTTCTGATGATCTTAAGACCTACAATGCAGGAACTTGGTGAGATTGAACTTACGTTTAATAAATCAAAATTTGCTGAGTTTACGAAACCAAGCTATTCTTACGTATCTGTCGTAGAGTTATCCAAATATATGACAAAAGAAGGCGAAGTTCCGGAAGAAAATCCTGGCGTTCGTGCACGTCTGAAGCCGAAATTGCCTGACTGGGAACATATCTGTTTTTATCCAATGGACAAGCGCCGGGAAGGTAATGACAACTGGTATATGCTCCCATTCGATGAGCGACGTCAGTTAATGTATGAACACAGCTTCACAGGCCGTAAATATGCCGGCCAGGTAAAACAGATTATTACAGGTAGCATGGGCTTCGATGATTGGGAATGGAGTGTTACCTTATTCGCCAAAGATGTTCTCCAATTAAAGAAAATCGTTTATGAAATGCGCTTTGATGTAGTCAGCGCCCGCTATGGCGAATTCGGTAAATTCTATGTCGGCAACATTTTGCCAATTGAAAAAATTCCAGCATATTTACATGTATAAGCACACGTCTTTTTCGTGTGCTTTTTTTATTCTTTAAGGGAAGCGGGAATTCACTCAGAAAGTATAATGTATAGGAAAAAGTTCGATACTCGCTATGCCGAGTTTTTCTTTTTTTCATGCATGATTGTTTCATCCTGTGCATACATATGGCTAGTAGGAAAATGGAAAAGCACGATAAATTTTCTGAACTAGAGAGGAGTTCGATGAAATGAATCAAGAGCAAAGTCAGGTGAGACAACAACAAGGAGCCGGGATGACATATAATCCACAAAATTATTATGGCATGCAAAGCGGGTATCCCCAGCAGTCTTATTATCAAACACCAGCTCAGATCCCGATGCAGGGACAGATGCAGATGCAAGGCCAGCAGCCAAATGTATCCGATGTACCAGGAATGCTGCCTGTCGAACAATCTTATATTGAGAATATTTTACGGTTAAACAGAGGAAAGCGTGCCACAGTTTATATGACATTTGAAAACAACGAACGCTGGAATGCAAAAATTTTTAAAGGAATTATTGAAGCGGCTGGGCGTGACCATATTATTTTAAGTGATCCTGAGACAGGCAAGCGATATATTTTATTAATGGTATACTTAGATTACATTACGTTTGATGAAGAAATTGAGTATGAATATCCATATAATCAGCCAATGGTAAACTATTCTCCTAGATAGACATTTCCTTATACATCATTATGAGAAAAAGCACAAGCGCTCACACTTGTGCTTTTCTGTATTTTGGAGGCGATCTGCATTGAAGCAAAAAGCGAATATAAACGATATTGCAACTTCTTTCATCATATTGACAATACCTTTTCTTTTCGTTGGATGGCAATTGCAATCCAGCATACTCTTATTCTGTTCTTTTCTGATGATCGCTGCTATTCTCGTATTGGAAGCAGTACAAGCATACCTTAAAAACGATAAATATGCCTTCTCTCAGCAATTGTTACGCGGAATTGGCATTATCCTTATTACATGCTTTTTTATGTTCAGATAAATTTTACTACAGCATAGCCTAATAGAACCCAGCCGATTAAGAATGCCAGACCGCCGACGGGTGTAATCATGGCAAACGTTTTTATTCCGGTTGTTGAGTAAATATAGAGACTGCCTGAGAACAATACAATTCCGGCAAAAAAGAACCAACCGGCAGAGGAGATGCTTGCTGCTGAAATTTTTTGCATAAGAAAACCTGCAGCAAGCAGCGCCACTGTATGGAACATCTGGTACTGCACCGCTTTTTCATATGTTGCCAGTTGTTTCTCTGATAATCTACCTTCAAGACCGTGTGCCCCGAATGCACCTAAAGCTACGGCAAGAAATCCATTAATAATCCCTAATAATAGAAAAATTTTCAACCTACTCTCTCCTCTCTAAAAATCAAGTAAAGAATCACTATTCTCTTCATCGAGCTCCACATTTGATGTGCGTTTTAATGGTTTGTCCCCTACCATCTTCCGCCATTCGCTTGCTGAGATTTGCTCATTTACACTGGTTGTTTCTATTTGCTGTTCAGTGCTGTCAAGCAGCAGATCAGCCAATGATTGGACAGCTTTCGCATGCTCCCGCGTTTTACCATTTTGCAATGCCTGTTCACATTCACGGATGATTTTTGTTAAAATCTGTTTATCTGTAATGGCCATTCTTATTCCTCCCGATCATTTACTATCATTATACATTTCCAATCTGATTTAAGAAAATAATTAGGATAAGAATTGGAGCACTGAATTTTATCAGCAGATACCACACATCTCCAATCTTCTTCTCGGATAAATCGGTAGAAGAAAGTGCCTCACTTTTGTTCCAGTACCAGCCCATTAACAGTGCCATTGTCAAGCCCCCGACAGGCATAAAAATGTTAGATGCGATATAATCCATCGAATCTAGAATATTACGATCGCCAATTGGCGTTATGCCACTCCATTTCCCCATTCCTAGCGATACGGTCACACCAAGAATAAAGATCACAATACTGACAAGAAAGGAAGCAAGCGGACGGGATAATTTCGCTGCACGCATAAGATAAGCCACCGGAACTTCCAGTAAAGAGATAGAAGAAGAGATAGTTGCGAAACTTAATGCTGTAAAAAAGATAATGGCAATTACATGTCCAAAGCTCATCTGATGGAATATTTCCGGTAATGTAATAAACACTAATGTCGGACCAGAGCTTGGATCAATATTAAAAGCAAAAACCGCCGGGAAAATAACTACCCCTGAAATTATCGCAAATAGTGTATCCAGTACCCCAATCCCCACTACTGGACCTGGAAGCTTTTGTGATTTTGATAAATAGCTGCCATATGTCAGCATTGTCCCGATTCCAAGACTTAAGGAGAAAAATGCCTGTCCCATTGCTGAAAAATAGACAGATGGATCCTTTAACACAGACCAATCCGGCTGAAATAAGAAGGCGAGCCCTTCACCAGCTCCAGGAAGCGTGACAGAGTATACAGCTAATCCAATCATTAATAATGCTAAAACAGGCATTAATATTTTGTTAGCAAGTTCAATTCCATTTTTAATACCGACCAAAACAATCAGCATGGTTAACGCTAAGAACAGTCCATGCCAAAAAATCGGCGCATAGTCTTGTGTGATAAAAGAATCAAATGCTGCACCATACCCATTTTCCGGCATCGGCACCATCGCACCTGTTATATACCCCCACAAATAATAAAGTGACCAGCCTGCCACCACACTGTAAAAGCTCAAAATTAACATTGTACCTAAAACACCTAAGTAACCAACCATAAACCAGGGTTTGTTTGGCACAAGTTTCTTATAAGAACCAACAACATCCTGCTGAGCCTTTCTTCCAATACTTACCTCTACTAATAATAGAGGGATACCAATGACGAGCACACTAATTATATATAAAATAAGGAATGCTCCCCCGCCACTTTCACCAGCCACATAAGAAAAGCGCCAGATGTTTCCTAAGCCAACAGCTGATCCCATCGCAGCCAACATAAAACCAAGTCGAGAAGCCCAATTTTCTCTTTGCATTTTTACACCTCTTTCTTTCAAACGTTACCTATTTTACATGAAAACTTGATAGAAGTCATGCTATACTTTGTGCGGAAGGAGGAAAAACAATGCAAGCAAGGCTTAAGCAAATTGGTGACAATACAGATATTAAGGAGATCACCTCCATTTCCGGTGGTGATATTAACAAGGCTTTTTATGTGAAGACAGAAATAAGAGAATATTTTGTAAAAAAAAATATTAATGTACCAGCAGATTTTTTCAAAATAGAAGCGGACGGATTAGAGCGGTTACGGGCAACAGAAACCATTCGCGTTCCAGAAGTTTATCATGTTGATATTGCTTCAGGAAATGAAGAGATTTATTTAATCATGGAATGGGTGGGAGGCGAAAAAAGCACTGCGACAGGTAAAATATTAGGCGAGAAACTGGCAGAGCTTCATTTAAGCGAAACGGATGGATTATATGGAATGAGTGGTACTACTTTTGTTGGTGAAATCACCCAGGAGAATGACTGGGATGATGACTGGCTTTATTATTATCGTGAGAAGCGGTTAGGAGCTCAGCTGGAATTGGGGACAAGAAATGGAACCATTCGAGGGGAACGTCGGAAGCAATTGGAAAAACTATTGATGAAGCTCGAAAATTATATACCGAAAAACCCGCGAGTTTCATTACTTCATGGTGACTTGTGGGGCGGAAACTGGATCACTGGACCTGGCGGCGAACCTTATTTAATCGATCCTTCTGTAGTTTATGGTGACCATTTGTTTGAAATAGCCTTTACCGAATTGTTCGGCGGATTTCCGGCAGATTTTTACCAAAGCTATCAGGACTCCTTCCCATTAGCAGACTATTATGAAGAAGTGAAACCGCTCTATCAATTATTCTACTTACTCGTGCACCTGAACCTGTTTGGCGAAGGATACGGCGGTTCAGTTGATCGGATTGTTGGAAGATATGTGTGAATGAGGTGTTTCTTGAGGGGATAAGAACAAATCTTGGGATCAGCAGTTGAGATTTATTTGTTGATAGGTGACCAGGAACAAATCTCATATGTCAGCGCCCAAGATTTGTCGATTATATTGGCTTTACAAACAAATCTCATGGCACGGCTCCGTATTCAACTGTCAGATTTATTCCTGTCCAAACCGAAAATGCTAATATACCGGATAAATTTACACTCACTGCTACTTTCTTCAGTTTTTCATCTCCCGGAATATTTTAAATTTCCCTCAACACTAGTCAACGTATCAAAACACGCAGGATAAACTTATTTTGACACAGAAAAAAAGCCATCTTAAGATGACTTTTCTTCATATCGATAACTTTTGTTTCTTCCCTCTGTCCAGCCATTAAACAGCTCTGTTTTCCCTTCCACAATAGGCTGTGTAAATGTCATGACCCATTTGGATGATAAGGACCAGACTATGGCTACGGAAATAACTGCCAAACCAATTGTATCGAGATTGTGATCAAGCTGGAGCAGATTGGCCTGGCGGGCATATTGAATAATTACACCGTGAAGTAAATAAACGTACATTGTCTGTTTGCCGAGAGTTGTGAAGGAATACGTTTTCCTTGGCACAATCATTAACAATGCAAAGACCATCATTATTGCCGCACCATATAAAGCAATACGAGCCAAACCTCCGTATACAGGCATATCCAATCCTTGATACGAAACTGATCCAAATAACCAGTGGGCAGGTATTTTCGGAGTTACATAGCTTACCAGAAAGACTGCCGCCAGAAAAATGGCCGAAACCGATTGGGTTAGACGAGTTTTCCACCTGAAAATTCTTTCTTTCGTTAACCAGTAACCAATAAGAAAAAACGGAAAAAAGACAAATGTCCGTGAAAGACTGAATGCTTCCCCGATATAAGGAATATAGCCAGCCAATATCCCAATAGCAAAAGCCAGCGTGATCCCGATAAATGGCGGGATTTTTTTATAAACAATCAACAATAAATGCCAGCTGAATAAACTCAGCAAAAACCATAATCCCCAATGAGGATCATAAATCGTTGAATCCCAGTTACTTTTACCGATTACATAGAAGTAAACCGAATAAAAGATATGAAATAAGAAATAAGGCAATAAGATTCGTTTCATTAATTTCACTAGATAACCTTTGTCACTTGCTCCTTTGGCAAAAAAGCCGCTTATCAGAATGAACACAGGCATATGCACCAAATAAATGGTCTGATACAATGCATCCACCACCGCAATATCATGCTTTAATGGCTGGATTAAATGTCCAAACACGACTAGAAAAATGAAAAGGAGCTTAGCATTATCAAAATAGGCTTCTCGCTGCATAATTTTCGCTCTCCCTTTTTTTGCACTTTCCTTTATCATACCCCGGGAGCATATCCATCAAAACTGCATTTGCCCTATTGTTATTGGAATGTAAGTTGGTCGTAATGCAGAAGAAATATTGTTTCTTTGCTGTTACAACTCGCTGCTTTTCATTTTCCAGTCATTATTGGTCATCCACCTTTTTACAGTTTAAATGCCCATGTTCCATTACGGAAGATTGCTTCACGTTCACCAGTTTCTGTAATTCCGTCAATATTCATTTTCTCTGAACCGATCATAAAGTCTTCGTGAACAATACTGTCATTAACACCATTAGCATCCATCGCTGCTTCATCCATGTCTGAACCGCCTTCGATATTCGTCGGATATGCTTTTCCAAGCGCAATATGACAGGAAGCATTTTCATCAAATAAGGTATTGAAGAAAATCAGTCCTGATTGTGATACAGGTGATTCATGCGGCACAAGAGCGACTTCACCTAAACGGGCAGCACCGTCACTGTCTGCTTCTAACAGATTTTTCAGAGCTTCCTCCCCTTTTTCACAAGTATAATCGACTACTCTTCCATCTTTGAAAGTTAATGTGAAGTTCTCGATTAATTGGCCTTGGAAACTTAATGGCTTCGTACTTGCTACCGTTCCATTTACCTTATATTTGTGCGGCATTGTAAATACTTCCTCTGTCGGGATGTTTGGATTAAATGACACACCATCTGTTGCCTTCGCTGCCCCGCCATGCCAAATGTGCCCTTCTGTCAATCCAATAGTCAGATCCGTTCCTTCAGCAGTAAAATGCAGCTCTTTGTATTTCTTTTCATTTAAATATTCTCTCGCATTTCTTAATGTCTGATTATGGTCTTCCCATGCTTTTATTGGATCTTCCTGATCGACACGCGCAATGCGGAATATTTCCTGCCACAGCTTCTGTTGTGCTTCATCCAGTTCAAGCTCTGGATAAATTTTTACTGCCCAGTCTTTTGCCGGATAACCGACAATGGACCAGCGCGCACGATCATTCATCATATAATCCCGGTATTCTTTCAATGCTTCAGAACTTACTTTCATTACTGCAGCCATTCTTTTTCCATCAATATCCTGTAATAGATCGGGATTTTCTCCATATATGTTTAATACAGCATATCCTTCTTTCACCATGCTTGTCATTGCTTCTTTGCGCCACTCTGGAAAAGTCTCCAGCACACTCATCGGTGCATGCTTCATCTTTAAATATGTAAGTTCATCATCTTTCCATTCAACATGAACATTTTTCGCACCCATTTCATATGCCTTTCTTACAACAATACGAACAAGTTCGATTGCTTCAATTGGTGCTTGCAGCAGTAACCCTTGGCCTTTTTGCAAATTCACACCTGTCTGCAATGCTAAGTCTGCATACTTTTCTAATTGATTGTTCATTATCTATTCCTCCTTCTGTTAACAGGATAGTATTTCTGCCGAAGAAGTCAAGCCGAATGCTTTCTTCATTATTTTTGTTAAACTGGCTATTTTCTCTGCATATTTATTGCTTAAGAGGGTATGGAAGAACATAATAATATTAGAAGTGCGTGTTCAGGAAGTCTGCGTGACTTTTTGAACATCCTCTATATCGATTGAAATGAGGTGTATGAATGGAAGTTTTGCTGAGATATAAAAAAATCATCTGGATCTTACTTTTATTACTTATTACTGTCGGAATATTTACGTACATACAAATTCCAAAACGGGACATTCCGGAGATCAGTCAAAATATCGCATCTGTTTCCACTGTTTATCCTGGTGCCAATCCTGAAATTGTGGAACAAATGGTAACAAGTCCAATAGAAGATGAGCTTATGAATGTGGAAGGAATAGACCAGGTAACTTCCGCTTCAACAAATGGCTTCTCAACCATAACGGTTACACTAGAGGACTCAAAAGACTCAGATTCTGTCTATTCTGCTATAAGACAGACTGTTCAAAGTGTGCAGGAATCTTTTCCTGATGAAGTCATGTCACCAACTGTCAAAACAGATCTGGTAACTTCAAGTGTTGCTACCTATCATTTATTAAGTGAAGACAGATCTAACCTTCTTGCATTACGGGACCAAATCAAAGAATGGGAAGAATCTTTAACAGAAATAAATGGTGTTGACAGTGTGGAAATTAAAGGGATTCCTGACCAAAAAGTATTGATTTCCCTTGATCAGAATCTATTAGTTGATGCAGGAATTCAACCAGATCAGGTGATAAACGCCATTTCTGCAGAATTCAGCCCTGCCGCTCTCGGCACAGAGTCAACAGATGAACGGAACTATTTACTAAATCTTGCTGAACCAGAGGATATGGAGAAAATAAACAACCTGTTCATTGCATCAAATCAGAACAATGAGCAAGTGTATCTGTCTGATATTGCAACAATAAACCTGGAAACAGAAGCACTGACAGATATGATTACATATGAAAACAAAGCAGCTGTTTCGATCACGGTTTTTGCAGAGGATGCCAGTAATATAACAAGCTTACAAAACAAGATTGATCAAGAGGTCGAGACATTAGCTGAAGACTTGCCAGCAGATGTATCTGTTGACCAATTTTACTCGCAAAGCACGGTTATTAGTGAAGTCTATAATAGTTTATTGGTTTCACTTGCGATTTCATTCTTTGCCGTTATTGTGATTATGGTACTTGGGCTGCCGATCTCATCAGCAATTGTAGTAGGTCTTGCCATTCCTGTTTCCATCATCATTGGATTAATCCCGCTTCCTTACACTGGTGTCGATTTAAACCAGATATCGATCATCGGTATTATTGTCGCGATTGGTATTCTAGTTGATGATGCGATTGTTGTAAATGATAATATTACGAGACGTTATCAGCTTGGCGATAATGCTTTGGATGGGACAAAACAGGGAGTAAAAGAAGTCAGGGCTTCTATTATATCTTCTACTTTGTTAATTGTTTTCAGTTTCTTCCCGTTAACCTTTTTATCAGGAAGTAATGGGGAGTTTATCAGAGCACTTCCTATC
>NZ_ML762444.1:0-13580 GCF_009498735.1 Gracilibacillus oryzae | reverse complement strand
ATGGGAACAATCATTGCTTCGACCATTATCGCCCTAACCGTTATTCCCGCAATCCAATATACAAGACAAATAAAGCTGCAACGAACAAAAAAACGCCGGGCGGGTTTATTATCAGGTTTCTTTCGATGGCTGGCAGATGCTTATTCGGACAAAGTAATACCTAAAATGATCAAAAGGCCATGGATTACCGTTTTAACAGGTACGATCGTTTGTATTTTATTGCTTTCCTTAGCGGTAAAGGTACCGTTCGAATTCTTTCCTGCCGCTGAACGTCAGGAAGTAACATTATCATTAACATTAGAGCAGGGCACGCCTATTGAGGATACCGATGAACAGCTTGAAGCAATTGAATCCTATATTTTAGATAAGGAAGAAAATGTAACAGAAACCGCGCGTTATACAGGCAGTGGATTACCTAACATCTTCAACTCCGGCTTGACACGGTCAGGGGAAAATACAGGCCAAATTGTTTTTCGTGTCGATCGGGATGATTATTCTGCCTCTCAATTTATTAAGGACTATGAATCAGATTTACGAGCAGAATTCCCTGATGGTGAAATTTTTCTGGAAACGATTGTTTCAGGACCACCTCCATCTCCAAGTCTTGAAGTAAAATTACAAGGCCCGGAGCTAGAAGAACTGCTTGATACTTCAACCAGTTTATTAGACCGATTAAACGAGTTAGATTCTGTTGATTTAGCTACTGCTAATACTGGTTCAAGCCAGCCTGTAGAAACATATGAAATCGACCGGGATTTCTTAGCAGCTAATGGCATCTCCCTTAGCCAAGTAAAAAATACGTTACAGCTTGCCAACAATGGCATTCCTGTTAATGAGATTGATTATAATGGGGAACGATTACCATTGGAGATCACACTTGATGAAGGAACAGACAATGGCATTGGATTAGAACAACTGTCAACAGTCGGGGGCTCAAATGAAGGCATTCCTTCCATTTACAGCTTTGATCAATTTATTACGACAAACACGGAGGAACAAATTGCCGCGATTACCCATCTTGATGACAAAAGAACCATTACCCTCTCTGTTTATGAGAAGGAAGGATCAACTGATTTTGCTGAAGAAACTGAAAATGTGTTGAGTGAGATAAAGAATGAGTTACCTGCAAACTATCAATTAGCAGAAGATGGGGAAGCAAGTGCAGAAACAGCGTTTTTTATAGAGATTGCAAAACTGTTTGTAATTGTCCTGTTTTTAATCTATGTAACACTTGCGATTCAGTTTAACTCCTTGTTAACGCCATTATTAATTACAGGCACAGTATTCCTTGCTATTACGGGTGCTTTCACCGGACTGTTTGTAAGCGGCCAGCCGTTAAGCTTCTTAGCTGTATTAGGGATTGTGTCCTTGTCAGGTATTGTTGTTCGTAATTCGATTCTGATAATTGAATTTATTGAACAGAATAAACTAACAGATAACCAGTCAACAGAAGCTGCCATTATGGCTGCTGGTAAAGCAAGGCTGCGTCCGATAATTCTGACAACATTAACTTCCATCGCTGCTTTAGCACCAATTATCATCACAGGTGATGTGTTATTTAAACCATTAGCTGTGTCGATTGTAGCAGGATTGATTTTCTCCACGATATTAACATTATTGCTGTTGCCTGCCTTTTATCTGACAATGCAAAAAGTGAAAGGTTTTGGGAAAAAGAGCACTTCGTAAAATTTAGGGAATAAGGCTTGATAGAGAACCCGGACGATTTTTTTACTTTCAAAAAATCTGTTTGGGTTCTTTTACTTAGAAACAGGCTTTAGCTTGGAGTTTTGACGGTATGAGTGTTTCATAACTTCATAACTCTGGTTGGAGCTTGAAGTTTTGATGCTATGAGCGCTTCATAACTTCATAACTCTGGATGGCGCTTGAAGTTTTGATGCTATGAGCGCTTCATAACTTGTGATGAAGCATGGAGTTTTGCAAAATAGCACTCAAATTCTTTTTCAGGATCACTTTAGAAAAAAAATAAAGCGTGAATTCGCATTTGAATTCACGCTAAAATATTTTACAAAACTTTCTTATAGTGCGATATCTTTGTTCACGGCACTTTTATCATTGAACGTTTTGATATTTAATTTCTTCATTATTTTTGATGTAATGGTACCTGAAAGCATCGAGTCATTTACATTTAATGCTGTACGTCCCATATCAATTAATGGTTCCACTGTTATAAGCAAACCTGCTAATGCTACAGGCAAATTCATTGAGGAAAGCACTATTAATGCCGCAAAAGTTGCTCCACCACCAACACCAGCAACACCAAATGAACTGATACCGATGATCAATACTAATGAAAGTATGAAACTTGGCGATAATGGATCAATGCCCTGAGTTGGTGCAATCATTACAGCTAACATTGCTGGATAAATACCTGCACAGCCATTTTGTCCAATCGTTGCACCAAAAGATGCCGACATGTTCGCTATACCTGGGTGTACGCCTAAATTCTCCTTTTGTGCTTGAATATTAAGCGGAATAGTACCAGCACTTGATCTTGATGTAAAAGCAAAGGTAAGCACAGGCAATACTTTACGAACATATGTGACAGGATTTAAACCAAATAACACCAAAATAATCAGGTGAATAATAAACATTGTGATTAACGCAACGTAGGATGCACCAACAAACTTACCTAATTCTAAAATTCCTCCGATACTCGTTTGAGCTACAGTATTCGCCATTAACCCAAGAATACCATATGGAGTTAAACGTAAGATAAGTGTTACAATCCGCATCACAACTGCGTAAATTGCATTAATCATTCCAACAAATCTTTCTGCATGTTCTGGCTGTTTTTTTCTTACACCAAGTACAGCAATCCCGACAATTACTGAGAAAATAACAACAGCAATCGTAGATGTTGCACGTTGACCTGTCATATCAAGGAATGGATTCGCTGGAATAAACTCTAATATTTTCTGTGGTGTTGACATTCCTTCAACAGAGCCAAGTCTTTCTTCTAACGCTAATCCTCGTTCCTCTTCCTCTTGCCCCATTTCGATCTGGTCTGCATTCAAGTCAAAGATCGATGCACTTGTAATACCTACGAGTGCTGCAATCATGGCAGTTGCAACTAATGTACCGATAATCCATGCTGACATCTTCCCTAAATCAGATGACTTTTCCAGATTAATGATTGATTGGATGATTGATACTAAAATCAATGGGATAACAATCATCATAAGTAAACGAACATATCCGCGTCCTAAAATGTTATACCAATCTGTTGTAACACTGACAATATTAGAGTCTGCTGAGAATACAATCTGTAAGAAGGCACCTAAAAGAATCCCCAAACCTAACCCAGCAAAAACCCTTTTACTAAATGATACATATTTCTTTTGCATATAAAATAATATACCGATAAATGCAAGCATAATTGCAATATTAACAAGTATCCATACTGTTTCCATGTCTATCCCTCCTGTTTTTAATCCGATTAAAACACTCTGAATATAATACTTTCATTCTATGCATTTGTCAACAAAGATGTTTTCCGATAAACAAAAGATTTCACTGCGATTAACTGACTAATTACATAAGCGCCTACATTGCTGTTTTGTAAATAAACTTCCCTTTCAACCAAGGAAACAAGTGCAACATCTACTCAAGCACCGACTGGTTTCATAATGTTTTCTATGCTCCCTGGAGTCTGCAGAGCCTCCGATCCCGCAGGAGTTTTTTGTTTATTTACTCCACTTGAATATCAGCTTTGTATTTTGCCTGAGCTAATATTACAGGTGGATAATTTACGTGCAAGAACAACTTATTTATTAATGATGCTAGGTTGGAGCAAAATATTCGTTCTTCTCATTTGTCTAGGAAACCTTAATTAGCTGGGGAAAAATATGAGACTCCTGTGGGAACAGCGCGAGCTGAAGATCCACTTGTTAAAGTGGGGTTCCTTTAACAAGTTAGCTGAAGCCGTGCCCACGGAAAGCGAATGTTTTTCACCAGCGGCGTCTAAGCAATTTCAAAATTAGGACAAAAGTGAGCATCATGACACGCCACATATGCCACTGATAAGGAATACTTCCGATCAACACAAAAAAGCCTGGGCAGTTATATTATACCCAAGCTTTTTATTACTCAATCGCTAAATCCTCTTCCAGTTCGATCTCGACATTTCCTTTTAATGCTCGTGAGATCATGCAGGAGGATTCCGCCTTATTTATAATTTTTTCCAATTTCTGCATTTCCTTTTCTGTTGCATGATGCTGCAACCTCACTTTCGGACTGTGGACAATTTTTAAATAGGTATATACCCCATTCGTCACATCCACTTCTCCTCTTGACTTGAGCGAAATATGAGCTAACGGCAGCTTTGCTCGTTCAATCATTGCGGCAACCGTGATAAGATAGCAAGTAGCAGCAGCACCAAGCAGCATTTCGTCAGGATTTGTACCAGCACCTGGTCCATCCATTTCCGGCGGGATTGATATTTCTGTTTTTAAGTTACCTGTTTCGATCATGCCAACTTCGTTCCTGCCACCTTGCCATGATGCATTTAAATGAAACGTATGAATTGTCATCAAATCACCCTTTCCAGATCTATTTTAGAAAAGATGATCTAAGGAAGCAAACACATCGAATCAGGATGCATTTACTTCGCCTTTTTTATTACTGGACAGGAACCATCCTGCAACAGCAATTGCTACTAAAATGATATAGAACGTTAATTTCCATGCAAATGAGTGTGCGAAATCATGTGGCAAAATGTGCAGATCTTCGTGTGCCAGTACACTTACCGCTAATTTCACCCCTACCCAGCCAACAATAACAAATGCTGCGATTTCTAAACCTGGTCGGTCATGCAATAATTTAACAAACACATTTGCGGCAAAACGCATAATAATTAATCCGATTAAACCACCAGCAA
Source organism: Gracilibacillus oryzae (assembly GCF_009498735.1). Lineage (GTDB taxonomy): Bacteria > Bacillota > Bacilli > Bacillales > Amphibacillaceae > Gracilibacillus > Gracilibacillus oryzae. The sequence goes on along the minus strand of NZ_ML762444.1, from coordinate 8,683 downwards.
ACACAACGATAAATTGTCCTGTATCTAAACTTCCGATCTGCCCTAAGCCTGTCGGCGGTAGTGCTACTGCTAATGCAACAGCGGCAAGAATAGAGTCAACCGCAAAAGCTAAATCCGCAAGTTCCACTTTTAATACCGTCATCCAGAAGCCGCTTCCTGATTTCTCTTTTGTTTCAGCTACTAATTCATCTTCTTTTGTTTTCTTTAACTTATCATACAAGTGTTTTCCTGAAATGAATAATAAATAAAGTGCCCCAATTGCTTGCACTTGCCATACGTCGACAAGAAAAGAAATAATAAATAAAGACCCGAAACGAAGGACAAATGCACCTGCCAGACCGTAAAACAATGCTTTCTTACGTTCCTCATCAGGGAGGTGTTTCACCATTATTGCAAGTACAAGTGCATTATCTGCAGCTAATATACCCTCCAAACCAATTAAGACTAATAAGACCCAACCATACTCTAGTAACAATTCCATTCCACTAACCAACTCCTTTTTTATATGTCCACCTTGTGATAAGAGGCCATATAAAAAGCGAGACCTTTACCACAAGTGGTAAAGGTCTCGCTAACAACGTCTAAGTTGCCAATTATGCCGGAGGACTCCCTCGAAATGACGACATAGATTGTACAGCTACTCCCCTTTATGTATGTTTTTACTATAAGCTTTTCTCCATACTTTGTCAATAAGGAGTAAAGAACCTTTGAACACCTGTCTATCCATAGGTTTTCAAAGATTCTTTAGATTATACTTCGATTTTTCTATTCCTTTATCCTGTAATTTTATCCATTCTTTGCTGCACGTCCTGCTGGATTTTGCTCAGCTGCTTTTCACTTGCTTCCGCACTATCTGTCTTTACTCCAAAGTAGCTTTTGATTTTCGGTTCTGTGCCGGAAGGGCGGAAACATACCCAGGAGCCATCTTCAAGGATAAATTTCATTACATTCTCTTTTGGCAGAATGATATCCTCACGTACATCTTCTGTCAGCAGATTTCTTATGCTTGACTGATAATCTTCTACTGATCTTACTTGCAGCCCGCCTAATGATGGAAATGGGTTCTCTCTAATATCCGCCATTATGTTGGCAATTTTCTCTTCCCCATCTTTACCTTTCAATGTCAGTGACTTCATACCTTCTAAATAATGGCCGTGCTTTTCATATAAGGTGTCTAAAGCTTCCAGTAATGTTTTCCCTTGTTTCTTCCAGTGGTTCGCCATTTCACTCGCAGCCACAGCTGCCTGGACAGCATCTTTGTCACGTACAAATGGTCCAATTAAATATCCATAACTTTCTTCATAACCAAACAAAAACTGCTCATTCGTTGTTTCAAACTGTTTAATTTTCTCGCCAATGAATTTGAAGCCTGTCAGTGTGTCCATTGTATTCACACCATAGGAGGAGGCAACGGCCCTGCCCATTTCTGTTGTGACAATTGTTTTGATTAATTGGCCATTTTTCCGTTCATCTTCTTCCATGTGTGACAATCTGTAATCAAGCAATAATGTTCCTAACTGGTTGCCTGTTAATACTTGATAAGAATCATTTCCATTCTTTACTGCAACACCTAGCCTGTCAGCATCAGGATCTGTTCCGATCAAGATATCTGCATCAACTTGCCCGCCAAGTTCGATCGCCATTTCGAATGCTTGATGTTCTTCAGGATTTGGTGAGGAAACAGTAGAGAATTCCGGATCTGGTTTTGCCTGTTCTTCTACGACATGCACTTTATCAAAACCAACCTGCTCAAGTCCTTGTAAAACTAAGTCATGTGCTGTACCATGCAGTGGTGTAAATACAATCGTCAGATCATTATCAGTATTTTCCTGTACCTGGATCGTTTTTAATGCTTGTAAATAGGCATGATCCACTTTTTCCCCGATCCACTCTAGCAAACCATTATTCTCTAAGTCTGCCTGTTCTGCAGCTTCAACTGCCAGTTCATCTTCAATCTGATTTACCTTGTCAATTATCGCTGCCGCTTCATTCAAAGACACTTGTCCACCATCTTCATTGTATACTTTAAATCCGTTATATTCTGGCGGGTTATGACTTGCTGTTATCATGATTCCTGCCGCAGCGTGTAAATAACGGACAGAAAAAGACAGTAATGGTGTTGGGCGAAGTGATTCAAAGACATATGCTCTTATGTTATGTGCACCTAATACTCTTGCTGCTTCCACAGCGAACTCTTGGGACATATAACGGGAATCATACGCGATCACAACACCGCGTTCCCGTGCGTTGGCGGCATTTTCCTCTATGTATTCACTTAATCCTTCTACTGCTTTGCGTATTGTATAAATATTCATCCGGTTTGTCCCTGGACCAAGTATTCCTCTCATTCCACCAGTACCAAATGATAGATTCTTATAAAAAGAATCTTCTAATTCTTTTTCATTATTCGTTAAATCTTTTAATTGACCTAATAGTTTATCATCAATTGCTGTATTAGATGTCCACTTTTTCACTGTATCTTTCCACGACATGATACCAATCCTCCATGACTTAATTAAATTATCTTATTATTCCCAATTTTATCACAATGCATGTCTCATACATAGCTTATCTACTTATTATTATGATAGAATGTAGATAAAAATACATATCAAAGGTGTGATGGCGATTGTTTAAAAAAAAAGGGTTTCGAATATTAGTAACTTTTATTCTTATTTTCACGCTGATTTATTTAATTTTTAAAACGCGCTTCATTTTTGAACCATTTACAGCTTACTTAGGTGCCATTGCTGTCCCTATTATTGGAGCAGGAGTTATTTTCTACATTACAAATCCTGTTGTCAATTGGCTGGAGAAAAAAAAGGTACCCCGGATAATTGGTACTTTTATAGCCTTTTTACTAATTGTGCTCAGCATTACACTTGCCGTTTTGTTCATCGCACCTATTGTACAGAAGCAATTCACTAATTTTGTTGAAAGTGTTCCAGGAATGGTAGATAATGCTGAACAGCTTATCGAAATATGGCAAGATAACCAAAATATTATTCCACCACAATTCGAAAGCACTATTCAGAATCTTGTTGATAAATTAAGCACATATGCGGAAGATATTACAGCTGGAATTATTGGTGTAATTGGGCAAATTTTCAGTTTTATTTTTGCCTTTATTCTTATACCATTTTTCTTATTCTTTATGTTAAAAGATGGTTATAAATTTGTGCCGTTTATTTCCCAGTTTCTAAGTCCAAAAAAAGCAAGCAGCTTCCGGAAATTATCTACAAGCATTAATCACACCTTGGCATCATTCATTCAAGGTCAGTTTATTGTCAGTGTTTGTGTTGGGGTGATGTTGTATATTGGTTACATCATCATTGGATTGGATTATTCCTTGTCGCTCGCATTATTCGCTGTATTGATGAACTTTATCCCGTTTTTAGGGCCTTTCTTGTCTGCGATTCCTGCCGTCATTGTCGGATTATTTCAAGAGCCTTTAATCGGATTATGGGCAGCTGTTGTCATGTTTATCGCACAACAGATTGAAAGCAACTTTATCTCGCCAAATGTAATGGGACGAGCATTATCTCTGCATCCTCTAACTGTTATTACATTAATCTTGGCTGCAGGAGGAATTGCAGGATTCTTGGGACTATTGTTTATCATACCCGCATATGCAGTTATCAAAACAATCATTAGCCATTTTTACCATGAATGGAAAAGTAAGCAGACAGAAGAGGATCCTGATTTGATATAGTGGAGTGAATGTATCAGCGATTAACCTCAAATAAGAATCCATTTTACTTTCAGGATGGATTCTTATTTGGTTAATGCTTTAAAGCTTTTTAACCATAATATAATTTTCCTGCTCTTCATCTCCAATAAAATAAGAGTATTCCCCTCTAATTTCAAACTCCATATTTTTATGAAAATCAATCGCATTTTTATTTTTTTGCCATACACCTAACCATATTTCTTCTTTATTCATTTCAGATGCTATTTTCATCGCTGTTTGAAGCAGCATTTTTCCTAGACCTTTGTCTTGAAAAACATTCTTCACATATATTCGTTCTATTTCCATTGCTTCATCACTGACATGATATGTTTGGGCATCGTTAATATTTAGTTTTAAGTATCCTGCTAAAACCTGGTTCACATACATAAATAAAAAAGTAGAATTTTCATTCGATAATTCCGCTTTCAATTGATCTAAATTAAAAGCAAGTTCTAAATATTCATTCATATTCTCAGGAGTATTCAAATGACTATAAGTTTCACTATACGTTTCTGTACCTATTACTTGTAAAACATGTAAATCTTCCAGCGTACACCTTCTAATTTCCGTTTTCACTGTACCCTCTCCCTTTTGAAATGATTGGAAAACCCGCTAACTTACCAACGGATCAAAGCAATGAACCAACAGTTAGGTACCATTATTTTATGCCTACATAGTATAAGTATATTTTTTTGTCTGAAGAGAGTCAATGAAAACGAATTCAGTATATTATAAATTTATTAGATTTTAAGATTTAGATTTACCATTATTTAGATAGAAAAAAACCCTTAGCATAAAGATACTAAGAGTTTTTCTAACCGAATTATTCAGCGCCTGTTATTTCGGCGATTTCTTCTTTTAACTTGTCATAAATAGCAGGATCGACCCCTTCTGTCAATTCACCATTTCTGAATTGTTCGTGAACTGGCTCTGCTACTTCTCTGAATGCCTGGATTTGTTCTTCTGTTAACTCAATAATTTCTGTTGGATTTTCTGTGTCTGCTTTAATTGCTTCAAGACCTTCTTCATTTTGTCTTTCTTGCTCTTCAAAAATCCAGTCCTGCATTTCTGCAACAGTTTCATCAATTAATTGTTTTTCATTATCAGGCAGACCGTTGTACCATTCTGTGTTCACTGTTGTCATTGCCACATAATTATTGTGATTAGAAATTGTTAGGGTATCTTGTACTTCATGGAAGCTTGCTGAATTAATAAAGAATATTGGATTCTCTTGTGCATCCACTGTTTCACGATCTAATGCTGTATATAATTCGCCCCAAGTAATTGATTGTACTGTTGCACCATATGCACCAAAGGACTCACGCATTAATGGTGATTCCTGAACACGTACATTCAAACCTTCGAAATCTGAAGGAGTCTCAATACCTACATTACTAGTCCACGCTGTTGCACCTTCTGTCCAATAAGCAAGTGGTGTAATGCTGTGTTCTTCATATTTTGCACGCAAATCTGTGTTAAGTGCTTCACTATTAGTTAATACTTCCTGCGTTTGTGCTGGATCTGCAGGGAAGAAATAGTGTAATGAGAAAATCTGGCCATCCGGTACTTGACCACCTGTAAACCCAGGTGACATAATTGCTAACTGCATACCACCTTGTTGTAGAAGCTGTGCCTGGTCAACCTCACTGCCTAATGCACCATATTCATATGGCGTTACAGTTATTGCACCACCAGTTTTTTCTGAAATTCGATTTGCAAATTCCTCTGCATATTCATATTGTACCTCGCCATCAAGTTCTTCTGTAACAAAGCCCCATTCTGCTTCTTCAAAGTCTCCTGAAGCTGCTTCACCACTGCTTTCACCTTCTGTATTATCAGAGCCAGTATCCTCAGTTCCTGTGTCTTCTTCAGTGCCGCCTGTACCTTCTTCACTATCTCCACCACCACAAGCTACTAGCAAGAAACTAAGTGTTAAGATAGAGATAAACATTAGTAAATACTTTTTGTTAAAAATGATAATAACCCCCTAAAGATTTTTAATAATTTATGTTAAGTAACCAATAGAAATTATTGGCTACTTAATAACGTAAGACATTGATCAGAGGGGTTTTTGACCCCCGCTGATTATTAGCTAAACTTATCAGAGTGCTTAGCGATGTGATAACATTTATGGAACAAGTACTAACGATAGTTGCGGGAAAAATATGAGCAACACACCGATAAGTAATAAAATAACGATATATGGCGGTGTACTCTTAATTACTTCTAGGTATGGCTTTTTAAACACCGCACTTGCGGTAAATATATCTACACCGAATGGCGGAGTTGCTGATCCTAACGCTGCCTGGAATGCAACAATAATTCCTAAATGGATTAAGTCTACACCCGCTGCCTCTGCTGCTGGAGCGAAGATTGGTGTTAATATCAAAATAACAACAATTGGATCAACAAACATACAACCAATAAAGAAGAACACACTTACCATAATTAATACATATATGGCACTGGGATCAGTTCCTAATACTGTTTCCGTAATTTGCTGTGGAATTCTTGCAAATCCTAAAACCCATGTAAACAATTGCCCGCCAGCTACAAGAATAAAGACAGCGGATGTTACTAATCCTGTTGACAAAGCAATGCTTGGTATTTTTCTCCACTTGATTGTCTTAAAAATAAGCACTTCCAAAATTAATGCGTATAATACAGAAATCCCTGACGCCTCAACAGGTGTAAAGTACCCTAAGTAAATACCGCCAATAATAATGATCGGGAAACCTAAAGGCAACAAGGCTTTTCTAAAATATGTAAGCCTATCTTTCCAACCAATACGTTCCGCCAGGGGAATATTTTTAATTTTTGCATAAATGACACTATATAGGGAAAATGATAAAAACACAATCAACCCTGGAATAATCCCTGCAATAAATAGATCCCCAACTGAAACACCTGATCCAGCTGCCAATGCATATATAATCATCCCAATACTTGGCGGTACTAATAATGCTACATCACTCGCATTTATAATCAACGCCATTGCACTGGAATCTTTGTAGCCAATTTTCAACAGACGTTCACGCATCGGTCTCCCGATTGCTACAACCGTCGCTTGAGTAGAGCCTGATATTGCGCCGAAAAGTGTACAAGCAGCTGCAGTTGTGACCGCATACCCTCCACGGATATGACCAACAAAAGAACCAATAAAATCTAATAAACGATTGGATGTTTTTCCTGAGGTCATAATGTCTGCTGCGAAGATAAATAAGGGTACACATAATAAAACTGGAGATTCTATTCCTGTCAGCAATTGACTCATCAATAAATCCATATTTACTGCTGGATTGAAGATGATCATAATTACAACAGGTGCCAGTATTAGTGGTATCATCATGGGGAAGTTTAACAATAGTAAAACAACCATAATGGCTAATAAAGTTGTCAGCATAATAATAATTCCCTCTCTATGATTTTAATCATTTCTAAATTAGATTGATAAGTCTTCTAACTTTACATCCTTATCTCTGGTATCATTGTAATCTACTGCATCAATACCTAAATAAACTTTATCTTTTGCTTTGGCTGTAAAATTCACATAGGTATTACGCAGAAATTGAATACCTGCCATTAAGAATCCAATTGGGATAAAGACAGACATCAGATACCTTGGCAACTGTAATGACGTAGTTACAGCACCTGTGTTATATTCAAACATGACATAACTGTATGTGTAATATGTCATAATAAACATGACGATCGCCGTAATAAAATTAATAACAATCATCATAATTTTGCGAACTTTAAATGGTGCAAAATCGTAAAAGGCAGACATACTGATATGGCGACCTTTTCTTGCTGCATATCCTATACCCATAAATGTGGCGATGACAATTGCAAATTTACTTACTTCATACGCGAAGAAGAATGCGCCGGAATCAAAGATTTCACGTGCAATCACATTCCCAACAATCATGATAGAAATTAATATAATAGCAAAGCTTAAAATAAACTCTTCTATTTTCATAACAGCTGTATCTATCCACCGAATGACTTTCAAGTTTTCCCCTCCCTTTTCTAATAACAATTCCGTTTAATTTATTTTGTTATATTAAATGTTACAGAAATGTTTCAAGCTTCACAAATGGACTATACCCTTATTTGTGAGTATAAAACTACAAATTTTCCGCTGATAAAAAAATGCCTGCAGATCACGGATATATGATAGCGTATACTTTGTTATAATCGATAATCCTCCAAAAATGGGTTTTACCTAGTCTTTTTTACAAAATATTCATTTTATTTACATTATTTATTAATAACTTGCGTAGTCTGTTCATTTCCGCTAGGATTTTAGTAAAGAGTGATAAGTGAGGAGAGAAGCAAAATGAATCGAAAAGAAATCGAGGAGAAAATTGAAGAACTCAAATCTGATCATATGAGATTATCTGCAGATATGGAGAAATTAGTTTATGTAAAAGGAAAAACAGAGCTGACAGATAAAGAACTCGAGCGGATCGAGAACGAAATTACTCAGTTAAGAAAACAATTACAACAGATGAAATAATATTCCGGGATTCGGACAGGTGAATATTCGCATTGTTCAACGGTTTGTTTGTGAAATGTTAGAAATGCATGCTGAAGGTTAGAATTGTTGAGAAAGATTGTTTGAGGTGTAAGCAGGAGGCAATTTCTAAATGCCTCCAGATTCTGTTCAAGTAGCATTTATGGCATTTTTAGTTGCGAATGCCTTCAGATTCCAATCAAGCACCTTTCTTGGCTTTCAAAACGTCTCCGAATGCCTTCAGACTCCATTCAACCTCTTCTCTTGGCATTCAAAACGTCTCCGAATGCCTTCAGACTCCATCCAACCTCTTCTCTTGGCATTTAAATCGTCTCCGAATGCCTTCAGACTCCATCCAACCAGTCAAGTCCTTTTTTATGTGTAAATATAGATACAATGTTAACAACCTAATTCACATAATACATATTTGTTCTTTT
>NZ_ML762443.1:20817-64730 GCF_009498735.1 Gracilibacillus oryzae | reverse complement strand
GTCCGATGGAATACAGGACAAAGGCCGCCTAGATCATTTTTATTATTTCCACTGTCTACTTGACAGGGGGCAGTTCAGTTAAAGTTCGGGTTTTATCGCAATAAAATATTTTGTCTTAGTATGTTTTCATAAGGAATAATAGAGGAAATGGCGTTAGTTAACACCTTCTATTCAGCAGCTAGGGATCATTGTTACACAATATCTCATCCCATATAGAGCATTCGGTTTTACTGTTTACGCTTACATTAATAAAATGTCGAGAAATGAAAAAGAATATAAGGAAATGCGCGCTATTTTTTGGTATGATAGTACAAACACAGATTATGGTGATGTGGGAAGTCTAAAATAAAAGGTGATTACATGGCAAAAGATAAAATTTTAGTGCCTGAAGAGATTTTTGAACAAGCGGAAAGCTATTTAAATGATGAAGATATTAAGTTCATTAAACACGCCTATCAGTATGCAGAAAAAGCTCATGAGGGGCAATTCCGTAAATCTGGTGAACCATATATTATTCATCCCATTCAGGTTGCTGGAATATTAGTAAATCTAAGACTGGACCCTGAAACAATTGCAGGCGGCTTTCTTCATGATGTGGTGGAAGATACTTCTGTAACAGTAGAGGATCTGCACTCCGCATTTAATGAAGAAGTAGCCATGCTTGTTGATGGGGTTACCAAATTAGGGAAAATTAAATATATGTCCAAAGAGGCGCAGCAGGCGGAAAATCATCGCAAAATGTTTATCGCGATGGCCAAAGACATTCGTGTCATCTTAATTAAACTGGCAGATCGATTGCATAACATGCGGACATTAAAACATTTACCAATGGAAAAGCAGCGTCGTATTTCCAACGAAACATTAGAAATATTTGCACCACTTGCACACAGGCTCGGAATCTCTGCGATTAAGTGGGAATTGGAAGATACTGCACTCCGTTATTTAAATCCACAGCAATATTATCGTATTGTACATTTAATGAAACAAAAAAGAGAAGAACGTGAGCATTATATTGAAGAAGTGATGCAGGAAGTCAGAAAACAATTAAATGAAGTCAATATTCAGGCAGAATTTTCCGGAAGGCCGAAACACTTGTACAGCATCTATCGCAAAATGATGCTGCAGAAGAAACAGTTTAATGAAATCTATGACTTGCTTGCAGTCAGGATCATTGTTTCGAGCATTAAGGATTGTTATGCTGTGCTGGGTATTATTCACACATGCTGGAAGCCGATGCCTGGCAGATTTAAAGACTATATTGCCATGCCTAAACCGAACCTTTACCAATCCTTGCACACAACGGTAATTGGGCCAAAAGGCGCGCCGTTAGAAGTGCAGATCAGGACAAAAGAAATGCACGAAATTGCCGAATTCGGGATTGCGGCACACTGGGCATATAAAGAAGGCAAAAATATTAATCCAGCAAAACAATCCAATGAAGATAAATGAGCTTGGTTCCGGGAAATCATTGAATGGCAAAATGATACCCATGATGCGGAAGAATTTATGGAATCATTAAAGGTTGACCTGTTCTCAGATATGGTTTATGTTTTTACACCCAAAGGGGATGTAATTGAACTGCCAAGGGGTTCAGTGCCAATTGACTTTTCCTATAAAATTCATACAGAAGTTGGGAATCATACGATCGGTGCTAAGGTGAATGGCAAGATGGAACCATTGGATTATCAATTAAAAAATGGTGACATTGTCGAAGTGATGACGTCCAAGCATTCTTATGGTCCTTCACAAGACTGGCTGAAAATGACCCAGACATCACAAGCGAAAAATAAGATTAAGCAATTTTTCAAAAAACAGCTTCGTGAAGAAAATGTGATAAAAGGCCGGGAACTGGTGGAAGAGGAACTTAGGCTGGCAGGATATGAGCCGAAAGAAACTTTGACAGAAGAAAATGTCCAGTTGGCAATGGATAAATTCAGCTTTACCTCAGAAGAGGACATGTTCGCAGCAGTCGGCTATCACGGTATTACGGCAGCTCAAATTGTTACTCGCTTAACAGAGAAGATTCGGGAAGAGAAAGAAAAGAATAAAAAAATCGAGGAAACAATTGAAGAGGTTAATGCAAGTGGGCAGAATCTGAAGAAAAAACCGAAACGGGATTCAGGTGTAAGGGTTGAAGGTGTTGATAACATGCTGATAAGGTTATCAAAATGCTGTAATCCGGTTCCTGGTGACCAGATTGTGGGTTATATCACCAAAGGGCGTGGTGTTTCTGTTCATAGACTAGACTGTCCGAATGTTCAGACAGATGAAGTAAAAGATCGTTTAATGGAAGTTAACTGGGAGAATGAAGAGGCGGAATCAAAGCAATATCATGTGGACTTGGAAATTTCCGGTTATGACCGACGCGGTTTGTTAAATGATGTGCTTCAGGTTATTAATGAAATGAAAACGAATATTATTGGGGTGAATGGGCGCTCTGATCGCAATAAAATAGCGATTATTCATGTTACAATATTAATCCATAATATTAATCATTTAAGACGAATTGTCGAAAAATTAAAGCAAATTAAAGATGTTTATACTGTAGAACGAACGATTCAATAAGGGAGTATGTGCCTGATGAAAGTAGTATTACAACGAGCGAAAGATGCCTCTGTTACGGTAAATGGGGAAACAGTTGGTGCAATTGACGACGGGTTTGTTGCACTCGTTGGTGTCACCCATTCAGATACAGAGGCAGATGTCGACTATTTAGTGAATAAAATAATCCATCTCCGTGTGTTTGAGGATGAAAATGAGAAAATGAATTTATCATTAAAAGATGTTGGCGGGAAAATATTATCCATTTCTCAATTCACCTTATATGGGGATTGCCGTAAAGGAAGGCGGCCAAACTTCATGCAGGCAGCAAAGCCAGATATGGCACGCTCGCTTTATGAGAGCTTTAATAAGCAAATAAAAGACAGCGGAATTGTTGTTGAAACAGGAATATTCGGTGAAATGATGGATGTCTCTTTCACAAATTATGGCCCAGTTACGATTATTTTGGAATCTGCTGACAGATAATAAAAGGTTGAGACATAACGAAAAATAGTTAATCTAAAAATGATATACAAAAGTATGTCACTCACTAATGTACTAATATAGATAGTGCTAGGTTACCGCTGGGGAAAAATACTCGCTTTCCGTGGGCTCGGCTTCAACTAACTTGGTAAAGAAAGTCACTTTACCAAGTGGATTTTCAGCTCGTGCTGTTCCCATAGGAGTCTCGCATTTTCCCCAGCTTTTTATTGCTTCCTAGACTAATAAGCGGAACGAATATCATCCTGTTAAGACAGCATAATTTAAGGTAAGTTGAGGCACGATCATCAACTCCACTTGAAAGTCTCACTTTTAAAAGCAAGAACGTGAAATTAAGTAGAGGATTAGAGAAACTCTTATAAAAAGCAAAAAAACCGGACGAATTTGAACTGCCCCCTGTCAAGAAGACAGTGGAAATAATAAAAATGATCTAGGTGGTCTTTGTCCTGTATTCCATTGGACTGAGGCCGTTTAATCGTTCTTGGTATCGATTATGATTGTAAAAATAAATGTAATTATTTATTGCTTTAGAAAGCTCTTCAAATGTCTTGTAATTATGTAAGTAGTATTTCTCACACTTAAGCGTTCCCCAAAATGATTCCATTGAGGCATTATCAATACATTTTCCAACACGAGACATACTATGCGTCATTTTTGCTTTATCTATTTCCTCTTGAACTTATAAAAAGTATATTGAAATCCTCTGTCATTATGAAGAAGGGAATGTTCTCCTTCTTTTAACGTAGCGATCGCTAAATCTAATGTTTCGAAAACAAATATCAATTTCATAACATGTCATTATACGAATGGGTATAAAAGTTTAAAAAGAGATTTAACCATAAAAGAATTTATCGATTGATGAAAGTTGCAAGAATACAATCAGTTATACTGAAAAGAAGAATCACTATAAACGTTTCATTCCCCAACAAGTGGTCGAAAACATCCTGAATCGCGAATTTAAAGCAGAGAAGCCAAATGAAAAATGGGTAACAGATGTCAGTGAATTTGAGTATAGGATGTCCCCAAAAGCTTAATTAAGTGTGATATATGATGGAGCCATTGTCAGCTATGTTCTTAGTCATCGAAATAATAATCCACTTTGGAACATAATTCTCTTACTGAATAAGCGTGGATCTAATTTAAATTCAATAGAATGAGATTGATTAGGAATAAAAACTCCCCATAAGGTGAACAGATTTTATATTTTTAATCTGTCTACCTTATGGGGAGCATATCAGAATCGTCCGGTTTATTTGTTTTATGAGAACAGGATTGATCATCCTCTGCCTAAGATAAACTTCTTAATTTGGAAGAAAGACTTTTCAATTAAATGGGTGACCGTGCCTAAACTGACTGTAAGTGAAGCTGTTTTTAAAGGATGATATTCGTTCTGCATATTAGTCCAGGAAACCATAAAAAGCTGGGGAAAATGCGAGACTCCAGTAGGAACAGCGCGAGCTGAAGATCCACTTGTTAAAGTGGTCTTCTTTAACAAGTTAGCAGACCGCCGTGCCTACGGTAAAGAAGACACTTCTCAAGTGCATTTTGCTTGAGTAGATGTCGCCCTTATGCCAGTGGTGAAAGCGAGTATTTTCCCCAGCGGTGTTCTAGAACTATCTATATTAGTACATTAGTGAGTACCACAAATGTTTCTATATTTTTCGGTTTTAAATTAAAATTAACTATTTTTGTTATGTCCCACTTCTTTCTCGTTATTGATTATGAAAATACTGTTCGAGTCCTGTTACGATCCCTCTGCTTGTTGCTTCAATAAAAACCCTTGCATGATTATGTTCTTCTTCCTCCTGATTGGAGATAAATCCTATCTCCAATAACAGTCCAGGGCGATGGTTTGTTCGTAATACCTGCAAGTCCTCCTGCTTTATTCCTCTGTCATTCATGCCCGTCTCGGTAATAATGCCATCCTGAACAAGTTCAGCAAGCTTTTGATCACGGTCATTATAATAAAATGTACTCGCACCAGAGACATTTGGGTATTCTGGAATGCTGTTATAGTGCAAGCTTAAAAAGACATCTGCATGAACTGTATTGGCGTATGTACTGCGACTAAATAAAGTAATATAGCGGTCATCTTCTCTTGTCATATGAACAATAGCACCGTGCGCTGTTAGCATTTCCGCTAAAACTTTTGCTGTATGTAAGGTGTAGGTGCTTTCAAATTCTTCACTCACACTTATCGCACCAACATCACGACCGCCGTGCCCGGGGTCAATGACAACCACTTTGCCTGCCAGTCCATTTGGAATGATTGCAGGAAATACACGTTTTTCCCTGTTTTTCTCTGTCGCTTTCTGTGCTTCGGTACTTTCTTTTATTGTTACAAATTCTCTTGCAATCCATCCTTGCTGGTTTTGATAGTCAATTTTCAGCCATTCTTCGTTTTCCTCCAATATTGGATAAACATCTGGTGGATGAACCTGACCGATAACTTCATATTCTGTTCCAGGGCCTGAGCGGACATTCAAATTATCTCCATCAATATACGCATCTTTTGCATAAATTATTAAAGACATGGAAAGAATAAGCAGCATACTGAAAAGAGAAATGACCAATACTTTCTTACGCAATCATAGTCGCCCCCTCCGTTGGGATTTAATTCTATATTACCTAAGTTTGGCCATTTTTGCACGTAACTATAAAGAATGCGGAGATTTCTCATTTGTCAATAGAAAGGAAAGGGAGTTTATCATCATGAAGTTTAGTCAGAAGCAGCAGAAAAGCCTTTTTTCCAGTCATCATGGTCCTCATCAACTGCATCAATTCTCAGAGTTTCGTGTTCGGGATTATCAGACAGAAATTGCGGATCAGATCGGGATAACCATACATTCGACACAAAAAATGAAAAAAATGCAGAAACCAACTTGACAAAAGCATTTTAAAACGATTATGATATATACAATTAAATGGATCGATTCAAAAGCTATTGAAGGAAAGAGTAATAAAGGATAAGAGCGAAGAGAGAGAATTCCCCTGGCTGAAAGAATTCTTGCTGACTGCCTTTATGAAAGACATTCCGGAAGCTTCATACTGAAAAATTGAGTAAGTATGAACGTATACAGGCGTTAACTGTTTGAGTGGAAGTATAATCATACTTCAACTAGGGTGGCAACACGGGTAAGCTCTCGTCCCTTTTTTAGGGATGGGAGTTTTTTTGTGTATATTTTTATTTCCGTCATAGCGATCAGGCATTTAATCGATTGACCGATAAGGAGGAGTTTTTTATGAAAGGACCTAGAGGAACACAGGATTTATTACCTGGTGTTACAGAAAAGTGGCAATACGTTGAAGCGAAATTGAAAGATTTGAGTGCACGCTACAATTATCATGAAATTCGCACACCGATCTTTGAACATACAGAACTTTTCCAGCGAGGTGTTGGTGATACAACAGATATCGTGCAAAAAGAGATGTACACATTTACGGATAAGGGTGACCGCAGCATCACATTACGACCGGAAGGGACAGCATCTGTTGTTCGTTCATTTGTTCAGCATAAGTTATTTGGCTTAGCGAACCAGCCGACGAAGTTATTTTATATTGGACCAATGTTCCGTTACGAAAGACCACAGCAAGGAAGAATGCGCCAGTTTGTGCAGTTTGGTGTAGAAGCATTAGGCAGTGAAGATCCAGCAATGGATGCAGAAGTCATTGCACTTGCGATGAATGCTTACAGAGAACTTGGTTTACAATCATTAAAATTAGTAATCAACAGCTTAGGTGATACAGAAAGCCGCAACAATCACCGCCAGGCATTGATTGATCACTTTTCTCCGGTAAAAGAAGAGCTTTGTTCAGACTGTCAATCACGTCTGGAAAAAAATCCGCTTCGAATTCTGGACTGTAAGAAAGACCGTGATCATCCGGCAATGGGAACTGCTCCGTCCATTTTAGAGTTTTTAAATGATTATTCCAGAAACTATTTTGAACAAGTGCAGGCATATTTGGATGCGATGGGAATTGCTTATGTTGTTGATAAAAATCTTGTCCGCGGGCTGGATTATTATAACCACACAGCATTTGAGATTATGAGTGATGCAGAAGGCTTTGGCGCGATAACTACACTATCTGGCGGCGGAAGATACAATGGACTCGTTCAGGATCTTGGCGGTCCGGAAACACCTGGGATTGGTTTTGCTTTAAGTATTGAAAGACTGCGTATGGCATTGGAAGCAGAGAACGTGGAACTGCCAATTGATCAGAGTCTTGATTGTTTTGTCATTGCATTAGGTGATGAGGCGAAAGTGAAAGCAGCAGCGATTACAGAGCAGCTAAGACAAGCTGGTATGCAAACAGATAAAGATTATCTCGATCGAAAAATGAAAGCACAATTTAAAGCTGCTGACAGATTAAAAGCTCGTTTCGTTCTTGTATTAGGAGAAGAAGAGCTTGAGAATAATGTGATAGCAGTGAAAAATATGGAATCTGGCGAACAGGAAAATGTCGCTATAGATCAAATCACTTCATATATCGAAGGAATTATTTAAGGGGGAAAGATTATGTCAAACCGTACATTAGCAGGTTCACTAAGAAAAGAGCATATTAACGAAGAAGTAGTATTAAAAGGGTGGGTACAGAAACGCCGTGACCTTGGGGAAATAATCTTCATGGATTTCCGTGACCGTTCTGGTGTTGTTCAGGTTGTGTTTAATGCTGAAATTTCCAAAGAAGCATTGGAAATTGCCGACAGTGTCAGAAGTGAGTATGTACTTGAGGTTACAGGAAAAGTGGTAGAGCGTGACGCTGAGACAGTTAATCCGAAAATTGACACAGGTGAAATTGAAGTGTTTGCAGACAGTATTACGGTATTGAATGCATCAAAAACACCGCCATTTTCTTTAACAGATGATATTGATGTTTCAGAAGATATCCGCTTGAAATACCGTTATTTAGATTTGCGACGTGATGTCATGCAGGAAACATTTAAATTACGTCATCAGGTAACACAAACAATTCGCCAGTTTTTAAATGACGAAGCTTTTCTTGAAATGGAAACACCAATGTTAACAAAAAGCACGCCAGAAGGTGCCCGAGATTATTTAGTGCCAAGCCGTGTGCATGAAGGTTATTTCTATGCATTGCCGCAATCACCTCAATTGTTTAAACAGTTATTAATGGTAGCAGGTTTTGAAAAATATTATCAATTTGCTCGCTGTTTCCGTGATGAGGACTTACGTGCAGACCGTCAGCCGGAATTCACCCAGATTGATATTGAAACATCTTTCTTATCAATGGATGAAATTATCGAAATGACAGAGCGCATGATGGTCAAAGTGATGAAAGAAGTCAAAGGACTGGATGTACCGGCAAACTTCACTCGTATGCCATATGATGAGGCAATGGAGCGATTCGGTTCCGATAAGCCTGATGTTCGTTTTGAAATGGAGTTAGTCAATTTATCAGAAGCTGTGAAGGATTCTGGCTTTAAAGTATTCCGTCAGGCAGTGGAAGATGGCGGAAAAGTAAGTGGTTTAAACTTGAAAGGAAAAGCAGACCAATATTCCCGTAAAGATTTAGACAACATGACAGACTTTGCCAAAATTTATGGTGCCAAAGGATTAGCATGGCTGAAAGTGGAAGAAGATGCTTTAGTTGGACCAATTGCCAAGTTCTTCTCAGATGAGGAACAAGCACAATTCCGTTCCTTACTAGATGCTAATGCTGGCGATTTATTGTTCTTTGTAGCAGATAAAAACCAAGTCGTTTATGATACATTAGGTGCACTTCGTTTAAAACTTGCCAAAGATCATGATTTAATTGATGAAAGTAAATTTGAATTCCTATGGATTACTGACTGGCCATTATTAGAGTACGATGAAGAAGCTGGCCGCTATCATGCAGCACACCATCCATTTACACTGCCGTTTGAGTCAGATATTGATAAACTGGAAACAAACCCTGGTGAAGTGCGTGCTCAAGCTTATGACTTAGTATTAAATGGTTATGAATTAGGCGGGGGATCGCTTCGTATTTACCAACGAGAAATGCAGAACCAGATGTTTGAAAAACTTGGCTTTACAAAAGAAGAAGCAGAGGATCAATTTGGCTTCCTGCTTGATGCATTGGAATTTGGTGCACCACCACATGGCGGGATAGCATTAGGCTTTGACCGTATGATTATGTTACTAGCAGGCCGTACAAATTTACGTGATACAATTCTGTTCCCGAAAACAGCTTCAGCTTCTGATCCAATGACAGAAGCGCCAAGTGCAGTTGATCCAAAACAGTTAAATGAATTGCATTTAAAATTAAAATAATATCAGCTGCTTTGTAAAGAAACTGTAAAGATAGTATGGTTGAAATCGAGCTAACTATATGCTATTATTTATTTACAAGTTAACAATCCTGATGTGTTCGTCGCATCAATGACGTTTTGACCTAACATTTTATCTACGGGAGCTTAGCGTTCTTGTATCTAGTGCATGCCGCTGTACTTATGTTACCTGGCGGAAGCACGAACTGCAAGACAGGGCACCCACCTGCAGGGAGCGGGTTCAAAACTTCATCCCAAAAACGACGGCACGATTGGGATTGTCGAATGCAAATAATAAAGCACATCTATTAATAGTAGATGTGCTTTTTTGTATTGATGAGTTGTATAGTAGTTTTGCTAAGTAAAGTAATGTTCTAAGGATAAAGCAATGAAAATGGAGTATTTTACTGCAAATCAGCAATATTTCCTACAAGCACGTCAATGAACCTCCTGTAATATCAGCAGGTTCAATATACGGAACGGCATATTAGCAGTTTCAAAAACAGTCATTTATCTCAATCTCAAGCTCGATCAGTTTTACATACTTCTCATTAAACCTATTTCGCCACTTGCTCCAGATTCCCGTTTTTATCCATACGGAATTTCGGTACAGGTCTTGGCTGTTCCTCTTCAAAAACAACCATTTTTCTTGCGCGCTCGACTATTTGCATAAAAGCTTGATAGTCTTCGTTCATTGTCATTAATTCTCTTTCCAATTCTTTTACTCTTTTTTCTTTTGATTCTAATTGATGTTGAAGCTGCTCTTTTTCATGAATTAAGCGTTCCATGTTAGATTGTGAGTATTTGAATTGCTGCTGCTCTTTTTTCAAGTTTTGCAAAAAGCGAATCACTTGCCCCATATCTATTGTTTCTTGGACAGTTTCCTGAACAGGTGCTGGGATTGTTTCCTTCGGCGGCTCCCAGTTCCATAACATATTGCTGTCATTATTTATTGATGCTTCCACTTCTTCCTCTTCTGGTAAGTGTAAATTCATATTCGTGGCAGCATTCTCTTGATTTACTAAAGCTCTTTTTCTATCTTTGCGTTGTTTTTTCGCTATTTGTACAGCTTGTTCATAGCTTTGTCTTACTTCTGCATTCCATCTGAAACCACAGGCTGCAGATGTGCGATTCAGTTTATCGCCAACTTCATCAAATGCTTTTAATTGGGTGCTTCCTTCACGAATATGTCGCAGCACCGTTTCTGCTAATAATAGATCATCTTCATGTGACCAGGCATCCTGGCGTACTTTGGCCATGTATTCCACTCCTAACTTGTCTCATATATTAAAAGATTTCTCAATAGATTCATAATCGTTCCTCACATGAGCTTATCTATTATTCTGACCAGAAAGGAGTGTTTTAAACATTATTTTTTTAAATTTTGGTAAATTTGTTTTAAGTTTCTTTCAAACTTACCTGTCTCTTTTGGATGGTAATATTGCTTCTGTTTCATTTTATCTGGTAAATACTGCTGCTGGACCCAGCCGGCATCATAGGCATGCGGATATTTATAGTCAACACCGCGGCCTAGTGATGCGGCGCCTTTATAATGGCTGTCCTTTAAATGAGACGGAATCTCGCCAGTATCTCCTTTGCGGATATCAGCAAGGGCAGCATCCAGTGCTTTGTATGCCGTATTCGATTTAGGTGAAAGGCAAAGTTCAATAATCGCAACAGATAGCGGGATTCTCGCCTCAGGGAAGCCCAGTCGTTCTGCTGATTCTATTGCAGCCAAGGTATGCGGTCCTGCCTGCGGATTTGCTAGACCAATATCTTCATAGGCACAAACAAGCATGCGTCTGCCGATACTTTCTAAATCGCCTGCTTCAATTAAACGACCTAAATAATGCAAGGCTGCATCGACATCACTGCCTCTGATCGATTTCTGAAAAGCGCTTAGGACGTCATAATGCGCGTCACCGCCTTTATCATGTGAAAAGCTTTTTTTCTGCATGGAAGCTTCAGCTGTTTCCAGGTCAATCACAATTTTGCCATCCGCATCTCTTGGATTGGAATATGCTGCAAGCTCAAGACCATTGAGTGCAGCTCTCAGATCCCCATTGGCTGCAATGGCAAAATGTTCGATTGCTTCTTGTTCCAGCTCAATGTCAAGCTCTCCCAGTCCATTAACTGAATCATCCAGTGCACGTTGAATTGCAATTTTGATATCGTCTTTTTCCAAACGGTGTAATTCAAAGATATGGGTTCTGCTCCGGATTGCCGGATTGATCGAATGATAAGGGTTGCTTGTCGTACAGCCAATTAATGTAATTAAATTGGACTCCACATGTGGCAGAAGAAAATCCTGTTTGGCCTTATCCAAACGGTGAACTTCATCAAGAATGACAACAAGCTGTCCGCTCATTTTCGCTTCTTCTACAGCAATTTCCATATCTTTTTTCTTATGAATAGTGGCATTAAGCAGCTTATATCTCGTATTTAAACTGTTAGCAATTCCGATCGCCATCGATGTTTTTCCTGTTCCCGGCGGTCCGTAAAGTACCATAGAATGCAGGCGGCCGGCATCGACCATTCTTCTGATCATTTTCCCTTCCCCAACAAGATGGGATTGTCCGATCACTTCATCAATATTTTTGGGCCGCATACGGAATGCTAAAGGTTGTGTCGGCATTGTACTCTTCCTTTCTTCTAACAATATATTCCAATGTTAAACAGTAAACTTGACAATTTGATCTCTATTTCTTAGACTAGTTTATTTGTAGGGATTTATCTTACAGCTGAATTGAATTAAGTGAGACTTTGATCAGTGGGAGGGTTTTGGATACCACACGGATCATTAGCCTGTGTGAAAAGCACAGTTCCGCACTTATTATATCATTCATGCTATAATAGCAACTAACGATAGGAATTTAAATTATATTATTATAGACAATAAAGATGAGGTGTCAATATGAAAATCTCAACAAAAGGGCGATATGGCCTAACCATTATGATCGAATTGGCAAAAAATAATGGCAATGGACCAATGTCTCTCAAAACAATAGCCAAAGAAAATGACTTATCCGAACATTATTTAGAGCAACTTGTAGCACCACTCAGAAATGCAAGCCTGGTAAAAAGTATTCGTGGTGCCTATGGTGGATATATTTTAGCAAAACAGCCGCATGAAATAACAGCAGGTGATATTATTCGTATCTTAGAAGGGCCGATTACACCAGTAGAAGGTATTGAAGACGAAGAGCCGGCCAAGCAGGAGCTTTGGATTCGAATCAGAGATGCAGTGAAAGATGTGCTTGATACAACGACATTAGAAGATTTATCGACATATGGGGAAAAAGGCGTTCAAGATCCATATATGTTCTATATTTAAGAAAAAGGACTGACTAGCATGCAAGCAATCTATTTAGATCATGCCGCAACAACACCAATCCATCCAGATGTTTTAAAAGTAGTTGTCGAGACAATGGAAGAACATTTTGGCAATCCATCCAGTGTTCATTCTTATGGCAGAAAAGCGAGACAGATTTTGGATAAAGCACGAATGACTGCAGCCAAGTCGATTGGAGCCTCTGATAAGGACATTATTTTTACCAGCGGCGGAACAGAGGCAGATAACTTAGCATTAATTGGTGTTGCCGAGGCAAACAAAAATAAAGGCAATCATATTATTACAACCAAAATAGAACACCATGCCACACTCCATGCGGCCGAAAAGTTAGAAAAAGAGGGCTATCATGTCACTTATTTGGATGTGCAGGAAAATGGAACAATTGATATCGAGCAATTAAAGGCATCATTAACAGACGATACGATATTGGTATCTGTCATGATGGTGAATAATGAAACAGGTGTGATTCAGCCGATTGAAGCGATTGGACAATTACTCGAACAGCATCAGGCTTATTTTCATACAGATGCAGTTCAGGCATATGGTCTTTTGCCTATTAATGTGAAAGAGCTTAAGGTTGATCTGCTTACCGTTTCCTCCCATAAAATCAATGGTCCCAAAGGTGTCGGTTTTCTTTATGTCCATCCTGATGTAAAAATGACCGCACAGCAATATGGCGGGGAACAGGAGCGCAAGCGCAGACCTGGGACGGAAAATGTCGCAGGAATTGCCGGGTTTGCGAAAGCAATCGAGATTGCAGCAGAAAAACAGCAAGAACGCATGCAGCAATATAAGCACTATCGCACATTATTTTTAGAGCAATTAGAAAAGTCAGCAATTGACTTCTCGATCAATGGAACAGAAAGTGAACGTGTGGCGAATATTGTGAATATCAGTTTTCCTGGTGCCAACGTGGAGCAGTTATTAACCAATTTTGATTTGAGCGGTATCGCAGCATCAAGCGGCAGTGCCTGCACAGCAGGTTCGGTGGAGCCGTCACATGTATTAACAGCAATGTTTTCAGAAAACAATCCATGTACAACCAATTCGATCCGTTTCAGCTTCGGACTTGCCAATAATGAAGAGAATGTCGTAACAGCAGCAGAGAAAGTTGGACAAATTGTTCAGCGATTAACAAAATAAAGGTGGTGAAAATCATGAAAAAACCAGAAGAAACAAGAGTAGTTGTCGGAATGAGCGGTGGGGTGGATTCCTCTGTAACAGCTCTATTACTAAAAGAACAAGGTTATGATGTTGTCGGTATTTTTATGAAAAACTGGGATGACACAGATGAGACAGGCTTTTGTACAGCAACAGAAGATTTTGAAGATGTGGTACGAGTATGTAATCAACTGGATATTCCCTACTATGCGGTGAATTTTGAGAAACAGTATTGGGATAAAGTATTTACCTACTTCCTAGATGAATATAAAGCAGGTCGGACACCGAACCCTGATGTAATGTGTAACAAAGAAATTAAGTTTAAAGCATTTCTTGAACATGCCCTGTCCCTTGGTGCCGATTATGTGGCAACAGGTCATTATGCACAAATTCGCCGTAATGGAGATCGAGTTGAAATGCTGCGCGGGGTTGATGATAACAAAGATCAAACCTATTTCTTAAACCAATTATCAGAAGAGGTATTGGAAAAAGTGATGTTCCCATTAGGTCATCTGCCAAAATCTGAGGTCCGCAAAATTGCCAAAGAGCATGATTTGGCAACAGCTACGAAAAAAGACAGTACAGGCATTTGTTTTATTGGGGAACGCAATTTCAAAGAATTCTTAAGTGAGTACTTGCCAGCACAGCCAGGCAAAATGACGACACTTGCCGGTGAAGTAAAAGGCGAGCATGATGGCTTAATGTACTACACGATCGGTCAAAGACAAGGCCTTGGCATCGGCGGTTCCGGCGGGCCATGGTTTGTTGTCGGAAAAGATTTGGAGCGTAATGTGCTGTATGTTGGTGAAGAATATGAAAATGATGCGCTCTATTCTGATGGGCTGACAGCTGTTGATATTAATTGGATAAATGAAGCGCCAACAGAGCCTTTTCATTGTACAGCGAAATTCCGTTATCGCCAAACAGATGATGGAGTAACTGTTTATCCAAATCCGGATGGTACAGCAAAAGTTGTCTTTGATAACAGTGAACGGGCGATCACGCCAGGACAAGCGGTTGTCTTTTATCAAGATGAAGTATGCCTTGGTGGCGGAACGATTGATGAAGTAATTAAAAATGATCAAGCACTTGATTATGTAGGATAAGAGGACAGGACAGCACTTTTAAAAAGTCTGTCCTCTCTTTATATCAAAATCAAGTTTTGCTTAATTTTTTCACAGTGTTCAAGTAAAATAGGGGTATGGAGGTTTTATGACATGACAGAAATGGATCAGGGAATTCAATTAATGCAAGAAGGAAAATTGGAAGAAGCAGCGAAGTATTTTACAGAAGCAATTGAGGCAAATTCGGAAGAACCGGTTCATTATATTAATTTTGGCAATTTGTTATTACATATGAAAGACTATGACCGTGCCGTCAGGTTTTATGGAAAAGCAACAGAGCTGGACGGACAAGCGGCGACAGCCTTTTACGGTTTAGGGAATGTGTATTTTGAACAAGAGGACTTTAGTAAGGCAAGAGAGAATTTTCAAAAAGCCCTGCAGCTTGGTTTAGAGGAAGCGGACGTTTACTTTATGCTAGGTCTTGCTTGTTTGTATGATGAGAAGTTCAAATTTGCTTTACCATATCTGCAGCGGGCAACGGAATTAAATCCAGACGATGCAGATGTTCTGTTTCAATATGGCTTAGCACTTGCCCAGACAGAGCAGCTGGTTGAGGCGAAAAAAGTTTTTGAACAAGTGTTACAATTAGAGGAAGAACATAGTGATGCCCATTATAATTTAGGGGTGATCAGTTTATTTCATGATGATATCAATCAGGCATTGGCCCATTTTGACCAGGCATTAGCGATCCAGCCAGATCATTTGCTGGCAGGGAACGGAAAAACACAAATTGAGAAAATGTTAGCCGAAAATGAGTAAGTAAAGGGGTATTTTAGCAATGGAAACAGAACAAATCGTTGATCAGAAAAATTTTATAAAAGGGGAAATGATCCATACGATTTTTGAAAATAAAAATGAACATTTCTCCATTGCTAAAATCAAAGTGATTGAGACAAATCAACAGCTGGATGAGCAGGAGATTGTCGTAAAAGGCTATTTCCGCAGACTGGATCCCGGAGAAACGTATGAGTTTTATGGCAGACTTGTCGAGCATAAACGGTTTGGACGGCAGTTTCAAGTAGACAGCTATCAGCGGTTTTTGCCAGAATCAAAAGAAGGAGTTATAGCCTACTTATCCAGTGATTTGTTTCCAGGGATCGGCAAAAAAACAGCCGAACGCATTGTCACAACCCTTGGCGAAACAGCTTTATCGCAAATATTAACTGATAAAACTGTGCTTGGGCAGGTAAAAGGACTTCCTGATGACAAGCAGGAGAAAATCTATCAAATTTTGCAGGAGAACCAGGGTTTTGAGCATATTGTGATTGAATTGTCCAAATATGGATTTGGGCTCAAGATGGCCCAGAAAATGTACAGTGCATACAGGGAAGATACCCTCGAACACTTGTCACAAAATCCTTATTTATTTGTCTTTAAAGTGGATGGATTTGGTTTTCTGCGCGCAGATCAGATTGCGAGACAGAATGGGATTACTGTCGATCATCCGACAAGATTGCAGGCTGCCTGTATTTTTGTGCTGCAAAACAGTATCCAGGATGGCCACACTTATCTGCCGCTGGATTATTTGTTAAGTGAAATGGACCAGATGCTTGATGGGGTAACTAATGATATTTCCCCAGATAAAATGACGGAACAGATTGTTGAACTGAATAAAGAGAAAGAAATCATTGTGACAGATAATAAAGCTTATTTGCCATCCCTTTATTATTCGGAAACGGGCTTTTGTGCGCAAGTGAAGCGGATTGCGGATAAGAAACTGGAAAAACCGTTTACTGATGCGGAACTGTTAAAGATTGTCGGCAAAATTGAAGAAGAAGAGATCATCAGTTATGGCAAGGAACAGTATGAAGCGATCGAGACAGCTCTTTCTGAGAAAATTATGATTCTGACAGGCGGGCCGGGAACAGGGAAGACGACGGTTATTAAAGGGATAATTAATGCATATGCCCAAATCCATGACTTATCGATAAATAAGACAGATTATGATGATGATAAAGTCTATCCATTTGTTTTAACAGCTCCAACAGGCAGAGCAGCCAAAAGGATGCAGGAATCAACTGGAATTGAGAGTATGACCATTCACCGATTATTAGGCTGGGATGGCCATGAGACATTCGATAAAGATGAAGACAATCAATTAGAAGGAAAAATTATTGTGATTGATGAGTTTTCCATGGTCGATACATGGCTTGCCTACCAGCTGTTCCGCGCAATTCCCAGCCATATGCAAGTTCTGATTGTCGGCGATGAGGATCAATTGCCATCAGTAGGGCCAGGGCAAGTACTGTCAGACCTGCTGGCAAGCGGTTCTGTGGCATCGATCCAGCTGAAAGAAGTGTACCGGCAGAAAGAAGGCTCGAAAATCATTCAGTTGGCACATGAAATTAAAAACAGACAAGTCAAAGAGGAGACACTTGTAAAAGCAAATGACTTTAATTTTTTCCCCTGTCCGGAATATCAGGTTGTGGATATTGTCAGACAGATTGTCAAGAAGGCATATGATAAAGGTGTGGATCCAAAGCAGGTGCAGGTACTGGCACCAATGTACCGCTCCAAAGCAGGTATTCATAAATTGAACGAAGAGCTGCAGGCAGTCCTGAATCCCAAGGCGAGTGGTGTCAGGGAAATGCGTTTTGGTGATACCGTCTACCGCAAAGGGGACAAGGTGATCCAGCTTATCAATCAGGCGGAGGATGGGGTCTTTAACGGAGATATTGGCGAAGTTGTGGCCATTTTTGAAAAAGATGAGAACAAAGAGCAGGAAGAACAGCTTGTAGTTGCCTTTGATGAGAAAGAAGTAGCGTATGGAAAAGCGGATTTGATTAATTTAATGCATGCCTATTGTACATCCATTCATAAATCACAGGGCAGTGAATTCCAGATTGTGATTATGCCGATTATACAAGGCTATAACCGGATGTTGCGAAAGAATTTGATTTATACCGGAATCACACGGGCAAAGCAATCCTTGATTATTTGCGGTGACAAGGATGCATTCTTGCGTGGAGTGAGAACAGAAGACACTAATAAACGTTATACTTCATTGGTAAGTTATTTGCAGGAGCTTTTTGATGTAAAGGAAAAGGGAAAGCAGAAAGCTCAAGAACAGGACCAGGAGTTGACAGCAGATGAGAAACTTCTGGCAGTGGAAGTAGGTCAGGAGGAATTCTCCCCATATGATTTTATGGAATAAACACATCTATCGATAGGTGTGTTTTTTTTATAACCGATCCGGCCTGAATTATGTATAAATTCCCCACTTTTGGCAATACTGTCAAACAAAACGCAAAATAAAGTGAGGGAAGTGCTTGTGATTTGTCCAAACTGCAGAAGTAAAGATATCGGGATTATTGGGTCGAACCAATATTACTGTTGGAATTGTTATATTGAACTGTCGATACAGAATGGGATTCTGCATTTGCATGAAGTAGAATTAGATGGTTCATTAAGCTCGTTAAATGATTTGTTCTCTGAAGATGAACGAAAGGTAGAAAGGTCTTAAGTATGGCTGATCAAACGAAAAGAATACGAACAGTATTAAAGCTTGTCATCCTTTGTTTGACGGTTTTATTTCTTTATTTAATGATCACATTGTTTCCTTTCTATAAAAATATATTACTGATTGTTTTTCAAATTTCACTCCCATTTTTAATTTCTGGATTAATTGCCTATTTGCTGCATCCGGTAATTGAATGGATTTATGAAAGAAAGATACCAAGACCTGTCGCCATATTAGCAATCTATTTATTATTTTTCTTACTTGTGGGATTTGGTATCTACTATTCCTTGCCGACAATGCTCCGGCAAATTCAGGAGTTTCAGACAAATATACCAAATCTGGTTAATTCCTATCGCTTATTCATTTATGACCTGTATGATCAGACATCGTTTCTGCCAGAAGGATTTCATGATCGTATGGACGCTTTTTTTAGTGAGATGGAAACAAGCCTGGCTGACCGGATCACCTCCCTTTTGAAAAATATCAATGTATTGTTTGATATGTTTGTCATGATTGCGGTTATTCCAATTTTGACTTTTTATTTTCTTAAAGATTACCAAAAGCTCCAGCATAGTGTTCTGCACATCATTCCTGCTAAGTATCATGCTTTTACCAAAAATTTGGCGGATAAAATGGAAAACAGTCTTGGCCAGTATATCCGCGGCCAGATTCTTGTCTGCTTTCTTGTCGGGTTATTAAGTTTTCTGCTCCTTAAATGGATTGGGATGAC
Organism: Gracilibacillus oryzae; assembly: GCF_009498735.1. Taxonomy (GTDB): domain Bacteria; phylum Bacillota; class Bacilli; order Bacillales; family Amphibacillaceae; genus Gracilibacillus; species Gracilibacillus oryzae. The sequence continues at coordinate 45,590 of NZ_ML762443.1, read as the reverse complement.
ATATGCCTTATTGCTTGCAGTAATCATCGGTTTTACCAACTTTATTCCCTATTTCGGTCCGGTGATCGGAGCAATTCCGGCATTACTGATTGCCTTTACCGTATCACCTAACATGGTCTGGTATGTTCTTTTGGTTATTATGGCAGTGCAATTAGCTGAAGGCAATTTATTGTCACCATTTATTGTAGGAAAGAGTATGCACATTCATCCTGTCTATATTATCTTAACTTTATTTATTGCAGCAAAGATTGCAGGAGTGATTGGCATGATTCTGGCAATTCCAATGCTTGCAGTTGGCCGTGTTGCGGTTCCGCTGATTATGAAACAGGTAAAAGAAATTGACAGATAGGCAAAAATTATCTATAATATGCTAGCGAAGTCATATTTACAAACATGTATCATCAGCATACATATTGAATAAAACGTTGAAGAACAAGAGTAGATGGCTACCGTTTATAGAGAGGAATTTCCTTAGGCTGGAAGAAATTCTAAATGCAATGGTCATTGAAGCTGGTTCGAAGTGCAGTTAATCCCTGCCGTTTGTCCACGTTACGGACATTAAGCTGATAGCAATTCCTTGCTATAATTAGGGTGGTACCGCGGAAATTATACTCTCGTCCCTGCATCAAGCAGTGATGGGAGTTTTTAATATGTTTAGAAAAGTTAATCCAAGTCTCACTTTATATTATGAAATTATTCACTAAAAGGACGAGCAAATGCGCGTTCTTCTAATAAAATGGAGGGTTAGAATATGAAAAAGCTTACTTCAGCGCAAGTGCGCCAAATGTTTCTCGATTTCTTTCAGGAAAAAGGTCATAGTGTGGAGCCCAGTGCTTCTTTAGTACCACATGAAGATCCAACATTATTATGGATCAACAGTGGTGTGGCAACATTGAAAAAATACTTCGATGGACGAGTAGTGCCGGAGAATCCACGTATTACCAATGCACAAAAATCAATCAGAACAAATGACATCACGAATGTTGGTTACACAGCACGTCACCATACATTCTTTGAGATGCTTGGGAATTTCTCCATTGGAGATTATTTTAAAGAAGAAGCGATTGATTTTGCATGGGAGTTCCTTACAGGAGAAAAATGGATTGGCTTTGATCCGGAAAAATTATCTGTCACGGTACACCCGGAGGATGAAGAAGCGTATGTATTATGGCGGGACAAAATCGGTTTGCCAGAAGAGCGGATCATCCGCATTGAAGAAAACTTCTGGGATATCGGGGAAGGGCCAAGTGGGCCAAATACCGAGATTTTCTATGATCGCGGTGAGAGCTATGGCAATGATTTCGAAGATCCGGAATTATATCCAGGCGGGGAAAACGAACGTTATCTGGAAATCTGGAATTTAGTATTCTCTGAATTTAACCATAATCCGGATGACACATATACACCGCTGCCGAAGAAAAATATTGATACAGGGATGGGACTCGAACGTCTTGTCAGTGTGATTCAAGGTACCAGAACAAATTTTGAAACAGATTTATTTCTGCCAATTATTCAGGAAACGGAAAAGATCGCTAATACAAAATATAATGCGTCAGAAGAAGCGGATGTTTCTTTTAAAGTTATTGCAGACCATATTCGTACGGTTACATTTGCGGTAAGTGATGGAGCATTGCCATCAAATGAAGGCCGCGGCTATGTATTAAGACGATTATTACGCCGGGCAGTAAGATATGCCAAACAAATCGGCATTGAAAAACCATTTATGCATGAGCTTGTTCCAACTGTTGCCGGAATTATGGAAGCATTCTATCCAGCAGTGAAGGAAAAACAGGATTTTATTCAGAATGTGATCAAAACAGAAGAAGAAAGATTTCATGAAACATTGCAGGAAGGCTTGCAGATCCTGAATGCTGTAGTGGAAAAGGAAAAAGAAACGGGAAGTACCGTTTTCCCTGGGGAAGAAGTCTTCCGTTTATATGACACCTATGGTTTCCCGAAAGAATTAACCGAAGAATATGTGGCAGAAGCTGGCTTTACGATTGATGAAGCAGGATTCGAAACAGAGATGGAAAAACAGCGGGACAGAGCCCGTAATGCGAGACAAAAAGTTGATAGCATGCAGATTCAGGACGGTGTTTTAGCAAGTATTACAGAAGAAAGCCAATTTGTCGGATATGATCAATTGTCTGTAACATCAAGCATCAGCGCGATTGTAGTGGAGAAAGAAACTGTGGATTCTGTTTCTGCCGGCAAAGAAGCATATGTGATTTTAAAAGAAACACCTTTCTATGCGGAAAGTGGTGGACAAATCGCGGACAAAGGTTTGATTATCGGGCAAAATGGACAAGCTGAAGTAGTAGATGTCCAAAAAGCGCCAAATGGCCAGAATTTGCATAAAATTGTGGTGAAGGAAGGTACGTTGGCAGAAGCGGAGCAGGTTACAGCAGCAGTTGACCAGACTTCCCGCCAGTTTATTGTCAAAAATCATACGGCAACACACTTATTGCATCAGGCATTAAAAGATGTGTTAGGTACACATGTCAATCAGGCAGGTTCCATGGTTGCTGCGGAAAGACTGCGTTTTGACTTTTCTCATTTTGGTTCCGTAACAGCAGAAGAAATGGTGAAGATTGAACAGATTGTCAATGAAAAAATCTGGGCATCCATTGCGGTTAATATCAGCAACAAAAAACTTGCTGAAGCTAAAGAAATGGGAGCAATGGCAGTGTTTGGAGAGAAATACGGCGATGTTGTAAGAGTAGTGCAAATTGGGGATTACAGCCTGGAACTTTGCGGTGGCTGTCATGTCCGTAACTCGGCAGAAATCGGCTTATTTAAAATTGTGTCAGAATCAGGCATTTGAGCTGGTACGAGACGGATCGAAGCTGTAACAGCCAAAGCAGCATATGAGTATGTCAATGAAAAGCACCACCAGTTAAAAACAGCTGCAGGCTTGTTAAAAACGAAAGAAGACCAAGTAAATGACCGAATTGAGTCTCTATTTAAAGATATGAAAGAACAGCAGCGTGAGATTGAATCACTGCGAGGGAAGATATCTCAACTTGAAGCATCCTCTATTTTGGATGATGTCAAAGAAATTAATGGTGTAAAAGTTTTGGCAAAACAAGTGGATGTGTCTGATATGAACCAATTACGTCAGATGGTGGATGATATGAAGCAAAAGCTTGATACAGCAATCATCCTGCTAGCAGCGGTACAAAACGGGAAAGTACAGTTAGCGGCAGGTGTGACCAAAGACTTAGTGAAGGAATATCATGCTGGTAATCTGATTAAAGAAACTGCCAAAATCTGCGGCGGCGGCGGTGGCGGCCGACCAGACATGGCACAGGCAGGCGGAAAAGATCCAAACAAATTACCGGAAGCATTAGCATATGTAGAAAAATATGCACAAAAAGAAGGTTAAGTTTGGTAATTTTACAGGATAAGCTGTATAATGATTAGATATAGTGATCATGTTACATCAATGCAATATTGCTGTATTATTAGATGACAGTTTTTTTCAAGATCATGTTCTAGCAATTAATGGGGGTGCTTCCATGGATGGAATGGATAAAACAATGAAATTTAATTTTGCTGATGAGCCCGTTGAAAAGGATGTAAGTGAGGTCTTATTACTCGTACACGAAGCCCTTGAAGAAAAAGGTTATCATCCGATCAATCAAATTGTCGGCTATTTATTATCAGGTGATCCAGCCTATATTCCCCGTCATAAGGATGCACGAAATTTAATAAGGAGAATTGAGCGTGATGAGATAATTGAAGAACTGGTTCAATATTACATCAGCTCAAATAAACATAATGAATAAAGTATTAGGACTAGATGTCGGTTCAAAAACAATCGGAGTTGCGGTGAGTGATGCTCTTGGCTGGACAGCCCAGGGTCTTACCACACTCTATTGGGAAGAGCCTGACTATTCGTCAGTTGAGGAAGATTTCCGTCAATTGATTGAGGAAAATGATATAAACAAGATCGTGGTCGGCTTACCAAAGAATATGAATGGTACGATTGGTCCAAGAGGTGAAGCTTCACAGGATTTTGCAGCTTTTATGGAAGAAACTTTTTCTGTTGAAGTGATCTTTTGGGACGAAAGATTAACAACAATGGCTGCAGAGAAAGTTTTGCTCGAAGCAGATATGAGCCGGAAAAAACGCAAGAAAGTAATCGACAAAATGGCTGCCGTAATGATATTACAAGGCTATTTGGACAGTATATAAAGTGAGACTTTGATCTGTGGGGCGATTTTCCCCACAGATCATTAGCGAAACTTATCAGGATGTTTAGCGTCTGTTATCCCCAAATTACTTACTAAATGTAGCCCTGAACGAAAGATGGGATATTACAGACGGTTAACGCTGTGTTAAAGTGAGAATTTAAGGAGGTTTTTACTGTGGCATTAGAAGAAAAAGAACGAATTATTATCCCTGACGAGAACGGGGAAGAGCATCTGTTTGAAGTATTGTTTACATTTGATGTAGATGAAACAGAACAATCTTATGTAGCAGTAGTACCTGCAGATCAGAAAGATGACGAGGAAGTAGAAGTTTTTGCTTTTCGTTACGAAGAAAAAGACAATGACGACGACCTCTCTCTCTACCAGATTGAGTCAGAAGAAGAATGGGAAATGGTCGAAGAAGTACTAAACACCATCGCCGACAACGAAGACTTGTCAGAATAAACATCACAACAACCCGCTTCCAAGCCGAAGCGGGTTGTTCTATTGGATAATTATTTCATAGACTAACAATAGATGACTTATATAAATAGAAGAGACCCTAATAAAGCATAGATACCGATGAGAGGATGAAATATTATATGTCGAACTCAGCTTAATAAATCAATATGTGTAGCACGTGTATTATCCCGATGTAATATTTGCACCGGAAAATACAAAGCTCATTTCAAGTGTAGTAAATAAACGGAGACTCCTGCGGGATCAGAGGCCTAGACGAGACCCCGCAGAAAGCGGTCTTTGCGAACGAGGAGGCTTGTCAGACACCCGCGGAAAGCGCAGTTTATTTACGGAACGACGTATCACTCAAGATTAAAATTAGAAAGTTATCGCGTTTTGGCAGTAAAGAGAGTCTTTAAAAATATCAAATATTACAATTAAAAGACATTTAATGGCTAATCTTTCTTCCTCTGTTTCCCTTTGCCGAAAATTGTAGTATAATATATCGGGTGAAAGGGGGATACTCTGATGAGTAAGAGTACCGACGATTCGAACAAAAAAGAGAGAAAGAAACCGACATATAAAGAGATCGCACAGGAACGAGGCAGAGAGGCCAGTATTGCGAGAAAAATCTTCTTTTTTATTTTTATCATATTAATTGCTTTCATTGTGATTGGTGGATATTCCGCATACAAATATGTTGCAAACGGTTTAGCGCCAGTAGAGCCAGACACTGAAGAACAAGTGCAAGTGACCATTCCAATGGGATCGAGCACAACAGATATTGCCACAATTCTTGAAGATGCGGGTTTAATAAATAACAGCCTGATCTACCGGTTTTATGTCAAATTCAATAATGCTGCAGACTTTCAGGCAGGTGATTATACACTTTCTCCTTCCATGACATTGGCAGAGATAACATCCCAGTTGGAGACAGGTACTGTTCACAAAGAGGCCGTTTTGCGCGTTACCGTACCAGAAGGACGTAATATCGAAGAAATCGCCACAATCTATGAGGAAAATGCCGGAATTAACCGGGAAGAATTTTTAGAAAAAATGAATGATCAAGCATATATACAAGAATTAATGGAAACATATCCGAACATTTTAACGGAAGAAATCTTACAAGAAGACATCCGCTATCCATTAGAAGGGTACTTGTTCCCGGCGACGTATGAATTCTATGAAGAAGAGCCTACCATTGATACCATCGTCACGAATATGCTTAACAAATCAAGGGACATTCTTTTTATCTATATGGATCAAATCGACAGTCTGGAGCAATTTACGATCCATGATATTGTAACATTTGCCTCATTGGTAGAAGAGGAAGCACCATCAATGGAAGACAGGAAACGTATTGCTGGCGTGTTCTATAATCGTATGGCACAGGATATGATGCTGCAGACAGACCCGACGGTAATCTATGCCCATGGCGAACATATCTCGCGCTTAACTTATGAGGATTATGAAATTCAGTCACCTTACAATACGTATACAGTAATGGGTCTTCCTGTTGGTCCAATCGCGAACTATGGTGAGAGCTCCCTGCAGGCAGTTTTAGAACCAGAAGACTCTAATTATTTATATTTCCTGGCAGATGCAGAAGGAAATGTTCATTATTCAGAAACATATGAACAACACCAGGCTTATGAACAACAATATATCCATTCACAGGATTAATTAATGGGGAAGCAGGGTTCCATACGCCCTGCTTTTCCCGTTTCATAAAGAAAATGATATCTTTGCAAGGAAAAGAGGGGCAAGCATTGTTAGATCCTAATGTACTATCATACTTAGTAAACTTAAATCAAAAGAATGAACAATGGATAAGAGAATTAGAAGATGAGGCCATAGAAAACCATGTTCCGATAATGGACAAGATCGGGATTGCTTTCTTGGAACAAATTATCCGAATCAAACAGCCTGAGAACATTCTTGAAATAGGTGCAGCAATTGGTTATTCTTCCTTAAGAATGGCATATGCATATAAACACACAAAGATTGTAACAATAGAACGAGATCAGGCAATGTATGAACGGGCAACTCATCATATTGCAGAACGCAAGAAAGAAGATCAGATTGATGTTATTTTCGGCGATGCACTGGATGTAGCAGAAACAGTGGAACAAAAAGCACCATATGATCTGATTTTTATTGATGCAGCCAAAGGTCAATATCAGAAATTCTTTACAATGTATGAGAAAATGCTGAGCCCGGATGGTATGATTGTGACAGACAATGTACTGTTTCGCGGTCTTGTAGCAGATCATCGTGATGCAAGCAAAAGAATGCAGAAATTAGCAGAAAAAATTAACAGTTACAATAAGTGGTTAACTGATCACGGCAGTTATCATACAACCATTCTTCCCGTTGGAGACGGGATAGCAATAAGTGTACCAAAAGCAAAAGAAGAGGTGTCCGAATAACATGGAAAAGCACAAGCCAGTCATCATTGGAGTTGCAGGAGGATCCGGCTCCGGGAAAACTTCTGTAACAAGACAAATAGAGAACCGTTTTACAGATCAGTCTGTTCTTGTTATTGAGCAGGATTATTATTATAAAGATCAATCAGACTTGCCGATGGAAGAGAGATTAAAAACAGATTATGATCATCCGCTCGCATTTGATAATGACCTTTTGGTCGAACATATTAAAGCATTATTAAATCATCAGCCTGTCAACAAACCAGTCTATGATTATACCTTGCATACACGTTCAGAAGAAGTAATTCCAATTGAACCAAAGGATGTTATCATTATTGAAGGGATCTTAATCCTTGATGATCCAAGGTTAACAGAGTTAATGGACATTAAAGTGTTTGTTGATACAGATGCAGACCTGCGCATTATCCGCAGATTACTTCGGGATATTAAAGAAAGAGGACGCTCGATTGACTCTGTTATCAATCAGTATATACAGACAGTAAGACCTGCTCATTTGCAATTCATTGAGCCATCGAAGCGGTATGCAGACATTATCATTCCTGAAGGCGGCCAGAACACTGTTGCTATCGATATACTGGCAACAAAAATAGAGAAAGTCCTCCATGATGGGAACGGTCAGAATATGTGATCTATTTTTGATTACAGAAACGGATAGAAAACTATTGAAAAAATCGATAAAATCTGCCATAGTAATGGTTAGTAAAATATTTTTAGCAAGCAGAGTCCGATGGTTTCCTCATTCGACAAACCAAGCTATAAATATTAGGGATAAATATAAGATTGATTCATAAAATGAAACAACAATCATGTTAATCAATCGGTACAATGTATATAGAAGGAGTGTAGGACAGTGCCAGAAGATAAAAGTTATTATATGACCCAAGAAGGTAAAGAAAAATTAGAACAAGAATTAGAATATTTAAAAACGGAAAGAAGACAAGAAGTAGTAGAAAGAATTAAAATCGCCAGAGGATTTGGTGATTTATCGGAGAACTCAGAATATGATGCGGCTAAAGATGAGCAGGCATTTGTTGAATCAAGAATTGCTCAGGTTGAGAATATGATCCGTAATGCTGTTATCATTGAGAATGACAACGAGAATCCGGACACGGTAGCATTAGGGAAAACGATCACATTCCAGGAACTGCCTGATGGGGAAGAAGAAAGCTATACCATTGTCGGCAGTGCAGAAGCTGATCCGTTCGAAGGAAAAATTTCGAATGATTCTCCAATCGCCAAAAGCCTCCTGGGACATTCTGTTGGAGAAGAGTTAACGGTTCCAACACCAGCTGGTGATATGGAAGTAAAGATTTTAAAAGTAGAATAGATAGATGCAAAAAAAAGATGTCTATATCACATAGGCATCTTTTTCTATATAAGTTATGTAGTCATTCTTAAGCATTAATTGGTTCAATTAAATGAGTTGGTTTTAATTTTTCTTCAATAAATTTCTCTTTTTGTTTGTCTAAAATAAGTGCAAAGAGAATATCTTCTGTAATGGAGTGAAATTGTAATGTGTTCCCATCAAAAAAATAAATATCAAGTAAAAGTTTCTCTTTGTCATAGCCAATGGAATCAAATGAGTTCAATTGCCACAAATCACGATTAAAAGTAGTCGTTCTCAACAATATTCACTCTCCTCACTTTTCATAGAGGTTTCCTTATCTTCCCTCAAGATTACAATAATTCACTATTTTGCATTCGAGGTACTTGTACTAATTTCCGGAGTTTAAGCACATCATGGGATTCTGTCTTGAATAGAACTCCTTGAGACTTGTTAACCCTCCTTTTAAAAATAGATCTTTTAAAACCTCTATATGGTTATATTCCATATATATGTTCAAAATCCTGCAAAAATGACAAAAAAAGAAGAAAATCGTAATAGAAATTTAATATTTTTTTCTTAACAGATTTTTGCTATAAGATATTGATATTTAGTATAATAGAGTCTCGGGAGGGTGAGAATATGGCAGATCAGTATGGAAATATCACAAGATCCAATCGTTTCAGTAAAAAAAGAAAAAGCACCAAAACTCTGACAATACTCTATATCTCAGGTTTCATTCTGCTGGTTGTGTTGATTGCAGTGTTACTGCTTGGCGGCAATGATGAAGAGGCCGCTGGAACAAATGATCAGCAGACAGAAAATGAAGGATCTGAAGGAAATAATCCAAACAGTCCGGAGAATCAAGTGATTTTAGAAGATGACGAGAATGATGAATCGGATGCAAACAGTGACTCAACCACAGAAGAACCTTTAGTCGTGGAAGTTCCTGATGAGGAAGATGAAAACCAATCATCAGACCATGATGAAGAAAGTAATCAGAATGGTGAGCAGAATGAACAAAATGAACAAGCAAATAATAATAATAATGCAGAGACGTATGATGTGGAACCAGCTGGAGAAAATGTAAAGAAAGCATATGAAGGCAACTGGCAGCCTGTTGGGACAGAACAGGAAGGACCGCATGTAACAGAGTATGATGATGGATCTGTTGACAGAAAAGAAATGAGCAGGGCAGTGGAAGTGGCAACAGGTATTCCGGCAGGACAGCAGATTACCTGGTGGGCTGGAAGAGCTGGTGAAGATGCAGTCGAAGTTACGGTATCCCCGGACTCAGATGAATCACAAGTCTACCGAGTTCATCTGGTGTGGGTGGAAGAGCAAGGATGGCAGCCTACATTAGTAGAAGAACTGATTGAGAATAAAAGAAACTAGGGGGAATAACGTTGATCGGTATTATCGGAGCAATGGATGAAGAAGTAGAATTATTAAAGAACAAAATGGACCTGAAAGAACATAAGGTAATTGCCAGAGGCGACTTTTATATTGGTGAAATGGAAGGAAAAGAAGTAGTTCTGTTAAAATCTGGTATCGGTAAAGTGAATGCAGCCATTGCGACGACTATTTTATTTGAAAAGTTCCAGCCGGAGTTTGTGATTAATACAGGCTCAGCAGGCGGTTTTCACCATGATTTGGAAGTAGGGGATATTGTTATCTCTTCATCTGTCGTTCACCATGATGTGGATGTAACGGCATTTGATTATGAATATGGCCAGGTGCCTGGACTGCCAGCATCATTTGAGGCAGATCCTGTGCTTATTGAAAAAGCGATGAGTGCCGCTAAGCATTTAACTGATGTTCAGGCAATGAAAGGTTTAATTTCGACAAGTGATACATTTATGCAGGATGAGGACAAAATAGCGTTTGTCCGCAGTAAATTTCCGAATCTAATTGCAGCAGAAATGGAAGCAGCAGCAATTGCACAGGTATGTTATCAATTTGAAACACCATTTGTAGTGATTCGCGCACTTTCCGATATTGCAGGCAAGGAATCTTCTGTATCATTTGATGCCTTTCTTTCGAAAGCAGCAGAAAACGCCGCTAATTTGATAATGGACGTTGTGAAAAACTCTTAATTGGAAAAGCAGCTGGTCAAATAGAGATCAGCTGCTTTTTGTTACACGTTAGGAAAGTATAAAATTTCTGCAAGGAAGTATCGATCGACGCAGTAGAAATTTTGAAGTACAAAGTATAAGAAAAACTAGCACATTCGCTAAAAGACGAGCGAATGCGAGTTTTTCTAATCAGTAAAGAAAGTATAAAATTTTGACTATATAATATTCGCTGACAGAAACGGCCACGTCCGGCTCCAGCGCCCAGAGACTAGGCGACTTCGCGAAATCGCCCTACGATAAAGAAGACTTGCCGATTGGTTTACCAGAGGCTTAGTCGCCCTTATGCCCATGGGTGAAAGTCATCATCGGTTCGTTACCTCACCGTGATTCCTTTATCTCAGTTGATTCGCTCCACTCGCTACGTCTCTAAACGGGCGCTTGCGCCTTTGTTCCATCACTTTTTTAATTCATTGCGGTAATATTCGTGAAAGACTTTCATTAATGCGCGTTTTTCGATTCGAGAAACATAACTGCGGGAGATTTTTAATTTTTTGGCTATTTCTCTTTGTGTCAGTTCATCTTTGTTGCCAAGCCCGAACCTTGCAATGATGACTTCTTTTTCACGGTTATCCAACACGCGTAAGTATTTTTGAATCTTTTCTAATTCCATATGAAGTTGGATTGCTTCTGTAATGTCTTCATTTTCTGCTTCTAATATGTCCATCAGACTGATTTCGTTGCCTTCTTTATCCTGGCCAATCGGGTCTTGCAGTGAGACATCTTTCTTCGTTTTCTTAATTGCACGTAAATGCATCAGAATCTCGTTTTCTATACATCTTGCAGCATATGTTGCCAGCTTCGTTCCTTTATCACTGGAATAGCTCTCAATGCCCTTTATTAAACCGATCGTTCCAATGGAAATAAGGTCTTCCACATCTTCCCCAGTGCTTTCGAATTTTTTTACGATATGTGCGACGAGACGCAGGTTATGTTCGATCAGCTTGTTCCTGGCATATTCATCGCCGTCTTTCATCTTTTCAATCATCTTGGCTTCCTGGTCTGGCGGAAGCGGTTGCGGGAAGGTATTATTTTTTACATAGGCAACAAAAAATAACGCTTCTTTAAACAATGCAATGATACTAAGCAGAATTGACAATCTCACACCTCCTGACTAGAGTAGGTATTTGCCCATATTTCATCATATGTAGACAATTTGTCCATTGTGTCAGAAATATCGAAAAAGAGATTGTCCTCTGAAAAGAAGTTTTGAAGTGGAATAATAGGGAGGAGTTATGATCAGAGCATCAACCGTCTCATTAATACCTTCAAGCAACACGAAGAAAGGAAGTGGGGGATACAAAAAAACTCCCACCGATTTGGTGAGAGTTTTGTTTAGGAACCTTTGTTTTTTATTTCTGCATATTCGTCCCGTGTTTCGCCAGTTTTGGACCATGGTTCAACACCTGAGCTGTGGGCTGCTCGGCCAATCATATGTGCCGAAACAGGTGCAGTCAGTAAGACGAAAATAATCCCAAGAATGAGCTTTCCGCTGATGATTCCATGATTTGCATACAAAAAGATAAATGCGCCAATTAAGATACCGGATATCCCAAGGGTAGCGGCTTTTGTAGAGGCATGTAATCTTGTATAGACATCAGGAAACCGGATCACTCCGATTGTAGCAGATATGATGAAAAACGCTCCAGAGATAAGTAACAAGATGACAAGAATATCAAATATTACATCAATCACGGTTTCTGTCAATGATAACACCCTTTTCTAGATATTTTGCTAAAGCAATTGTACCGATAAAAAGTAAGATACCGATAAGCAGGATTACATCATTTAACTGGGTTGATGTAAGTAAGATTGCGACAAGCCCTGCCATTGCCATCAGGTTAATGCCTATCGCATCTAAAGCGACGGCACGGTCAGGATTTGTAGGACCTTTGACAACCCGATAAAGCAGGATAGTTATCGAAATCGTAACAACAACCATACAAATAACGGTAATCACAGAAATAAGGTCTGGTAAAAATGAGGCAAACTCACTCATCGTGTCACCTCCATAATTGCCTTCTCAAATGTATCTTTAATTGCAAGGATTGCTTCCTCTTTATCGTCAATATCCATTGCATGGATGTAGATCATATTATTATCATCAGAGATGGCAACAGAAAGCGTTCCAGGTGTTAATGAGATAAGAGAGGTTAACATGGTAATCTCCCAATTTGTTCTTAAATCAGTTGGCATCGCAAAGATTCCAGGATTGTAATCACGGCCACGTTTGTATACCCACTTTACAATCTCAACATTGGATAAGACCAGTTCCTTAGCAAAAAGGAATAACAGCTTTATTATTTTCCAGACATACGAGAGATAAAAGGCATCTGGTATAAAACGCTGTAAAAGATATAACAGCAAAGCACCAATAATAAATCCTGTTAAGAAACTGGTGAACTGGTAACTCTCACTTAGAAACATCCACATTATGGCGATAATTAAGTTTAAAATAATCTGAAGAGGCATACTGATTTACTCCTTTAAAACAGATTGAATATAAATTTCCGGATCTAACAGGTAGCTTCCGATTGATTCAATACCTGGATAGAACCATTCCGCTCCTACACCAAGCAGTACATTGAAGAAGAGCAGGAAAACAATTGGGACGATAAATCCTCTTGCTTTTTTATGATCGGGTATAATCGCATCATCTTTCTCTCCCCAGAAGCCTCTGATAAAGATTCGCATAACAGAATATAAGATAAGCAGACTTACACCTAAACCAATAAGAGCAATCGCAATTTCCCCTTCTTCAAATGCACCTTGCACGAGCAGTAATTTCCCGATAAAACCACTAAATGGCGGGATACCTGCTAACACGAAGGAAGCAAGGAAGAACAGCCAGCCTAAGAAAGGGTAGTGGTGAATAAGCCCTCTGATTTTGCGCAGATCACTTGTACCAGCCAGATAGGCAACCGCTCCAACCATTAAAAATAATGCAGCTTTAATAATCATGTCCTGAATTAAGTAGTAAATAGAGCCACTTAGACCATTCTCATTAAATACAGCAATTCCCATCAGCATAAACCCGATTGCAGGAATAATGTTATAAGCAATAATCATTTTTATATTGTTTGTTGACAGAGCGCCGATTGCCCCGAAGATAAGGGTAAATCCAGCAATCCAGATAAAGAAGTCAAATACCATCTGCTCATGGAAAAATATTAAGGAAAATACTCGCAGGATAGAATAGATACCGACTTTTGTTAATAGTGCACCAAACAGAGCCGATACGACAGGGTTTGGCACAATATAAGGCTTTGGTAACCAATAATACAATGGAAATAAAGCTGCTTTCGTACCGAAGACAAAGAATAAGAGAATTCCGATCCCTGTAAGAATACCTGTTTGTCCTTCTTCTGCCACCCTCTGTGAAATTTGGGCCATATTGACTGTACCCACAACAGAATAGAGGAACGCAACTGTCGTAACAAATAGCATGGATGAAAATAAGTTGATTAAAACATATTTGATCGATTCACGGAGTTGCACTTTTTCGCCACCAAGTACAATCAGTCCATAAGAGGCCATTAGCAGCACCTCAAAGAATACGAACAAGTTAAACAAGTCACCAGTAATAAATGCACCGGACACTCCTGTAATTAGTAGAAGGAAAAAGGTGTAAAAATAAAATTCTTCCTTTTGTATACTTAACGATTTTGGTGCATAAAGCGCACAGGCAAATGCTACGATATTTGTTGTTAACACAAGTGATAGTGATAACATATCGGCAACTAAGACAATCCCAAAAGGAGCTGCCCAGTCACCAGATTCCAATACGATGGTACCATTTTGATTCACATACCAAAGTATGTACGACACGACGACAAGATTAATTGCTAACACTGCTTGAGTAAATATTCTTACAATCGGCAGTTTTTTGTGAAAGAAGATTGTAAGAATACCTGCAAGAAGTGGAATAACAATTGGCAATACTGCTAAATTACTAATCATTTTCGCTTCCCCTCAATTTATCCATATTATCTGTCCCATTCTCTTTTGATGCCCGATAGGCTAATACTAGTAAAAGACTCGTGACACCAAAACTAATAACAATTGATGTCAGAATCAGAGCTTGCGGCAGTGGGTCTGTGTAATCTGAGATTGCATCATCTAATATTGGAGGTGCCCCTCGTTTTAACTCACCCATTGTTAAGATAAACAGGTGAGCACCGTGGGAAATAAGGGCCGTACCAATGACAATCCGTAACAGCTGTTTCTGTAATAAGTTATAGACACCTGTTGTAAAAAGGACGCCTGCAAGAATAGACATAATGATTTCCATTTATTTTGCCCCCTTCTTGTGGCGCAGTTTAATCATTCCGTAGATTGCAAGTGCGGCAATGCCGAGCACCACAATCTCAAACAACGTATCTATTCCACGAATATCAACAAGGGTAACGTTCACGACATTATCCCCACCGCCTAGCTTATAGGAATTTTCCACAAAATAGCTGGAGATGGTATCAAATAATTTCGTACTGTGAGCAGAAATAGCCACAACGGTCATTAACGCTCCGAAACCAATTGAAATAATAATATTTGTCGTTTTTTCAAAAACAGAATCTGTACGAACGCGCAAGTTCGGTAAATGATAAAAACACAGCAGGAATAATGCCACAGTAATTGTTTCTACCACTAATTGTGTTAAAGCTAAATCTGGCGCACGGTAGACAACAAATAACAGGGCTAACCCGTAACCTACGACACCTAAAATTAAAATGGCGCCGATTTTGTTATTAGTAAATATGGTGGCAATAGCAGCTATAGCCATTGCAAGTGCGATTACCACTTCGTGAACAGTTATTTCCGCTAAGTTGCTTGTGTCCCAGGCAAATCCGCCAGTCAGACCGATAAAGGTGAAAGTGACAATAAGAATCGCTGAAAGAATAAGCACCATATATCTTCTTAATGAACCATTCATATAACTGTTGGTAATTCTTGCAGAAGTTTTTTCTAATTGATCAACAATAAAGTCATAAGCTTTATTAAAACTTAATTTACCAGGGAAGAAACTGTATATCCCGCTCCAGGATTTGCGTACAAATGCGAGAATAGCCCCGATTACAACAACCGCTAGTGACATGTACAATGGTGTGATCCAGCCATGCCAGAACTGGATATGCTTATCAACCGGTGCTCCGTAAATCGCTTCTGCAGCATGTGCAAGCAGATTGCCATTAAACGTTTCAGGAAGAATCCCGATAATAATAACACCTAACACTAAAATAATCGGCGGCACAAGCATGCCAATTGGTGCTTCATGTGGTTTTTTCGGCAATTGTTCGAGTTTCTTTTTCCCCATAAATGTGCCGAACACTAAATACATCGAATAAACAAATGTAAAAATACTGCCAAAAACCGCCAGATATGGAATAGCTGTGCGCAATAGTTCTGCAATCATCAAAGAAGATGATTCCAGTTCAATACTTGCATCAAAGAACATTTCTTTACTGTAAAAACCGTTTAAGAATGGAAGAGGGACCCCTGCCATAGAGAAGGTTCCGAAAAATGCCAGTGTCGCCGATATCGGCATTAATGTGGCAAGTCCGCCCAGCTTCCTTATATCTCTTGTTCCAGATTCATGATCAACAATCCCTGCAACCATAAACAGACTTCCCTTGAAAGTCGCATGATTCAAAATATGAAAAACAGCACCAAATATTGCTGCACTTGTACCAAATCCAAGCATTGCCATAATCATACCAAGCTGACTGATGGTAGAAAAGGCGAGAATCCCTTTTAAATCTGTCTGACGAACAGCCATATAGGAACCCCAGACAAGGGTCAATATTCCGATTCCGCTGACGAACACAAAGAACCATTCACTTTGTGACAAAATAGGTGTAAAACGTGCAACAAGAAAAATACCCGCTTTTACCATTGTAGCAGAGTGTAAGTAGGCACTGACAGGTGTCGGAGCTTCCATCGCATCAGGCAGCCAGATATGAAATGGAAACTGGGCCGACTTCGTGAAGGCACCTAACAGAATTAAGGCCATAATTAGTCCGAAATACTCATGTGATAAAATAACATCTGCCTGTGCAATCATTTCCTGAATGCTGGTTGTTTCAGTAATCATTGTCAGCAGAATAAACCCGCCAAGCATACTCAAACCGCCAAAAACGGTGATTAGCATGGACTTTAGTGCACCATATCGTGATCGTTCCTTATAATTCCAATAACCGATTAACAGGAATGAGGAAATGGAGGTTAACTCCCAGAAAGAATAGAGTACAAAAACGTTGTCTGACAGGACGACACCGAACATGGCAGTCATAAAAAGAAGTAAATAGACGTAAAACTGATCCAGTCGTTCTGTCTTATGTAGATAGAAAATCGAATAAAATGCGACTAATGAGCCGATCCCGCTGATTAATAAGGCAAACAACAGACTTAACCCGTCAAGGTAAAAGTCAAAGCCGATATTTAACGACGGTATCCAGTTATAGTTCTGTGTAACTGGTTCGAAGTCCCCTCCAACAAAGGAAACGAAATAAATAAATACAGCCAATGGCGCGAGCAGCACAAAATAGCCTGTATGTATCTTTTCTTTCCATTTGCTTAAATATGGAATGAAAATTGCCAATAAAGCTGGCAAAAACACAGCAAATAACATCTAGTGATGATCCCCCTTATGTATCTTTAATTAATTGTATACTTGTGCTTTCTTATATTCTAATCTATAAATATGCATAAATACAAGAGGAGAGCACACTATCAAACACTTGTCTGACATTTTGTGACGAGAAATATCCTATTTAAAATAACCGGGAAAAATTTTTTTCATGAAAAGTTAGTTTAGTGAAGTGGATAAAATGTCCAACTGATGTCAGGAAATAGCTTTGCCAATATAGTGGGGGGTTATTCATCGGAGGAGAAAACCAGACAGGTATGCCTGACGCTCATAGGCGAACGGACCGGTCTGTATTCATATAGAAAGAAGAAAAAGCAGATAGAAAGGCATTCTTTCCATCTGCTTCTGGGAGATTAATTCGTATGATAAAGTTCATCTAGTAAGGATCTTCTTTTCATTTCTTCTTCCATTAACCGAATAAATTCATAACTAAGTTGTAATTCATTCGCTTTTTTGTATGATTCAATTAAAAGCTCATCCGATAAATTTTCCAATGCATGTCCCTCCGATTACAGGGTATTTTGTATTCAAAATAGTCTCTCTCTAACCAGCAGTTAATAAAAATTTCCTTAAAATGTTCTGACCAATTCTTTCATTAACGTAACTTTAGCATGAAACAGTTGAACGAACAAGTGATAAGTTATCTACAAAGAGTTGTTCGTAATTTGTGGATAAGCTGGTGATAAACATCGCCAACTATGCTCTATTTAGTGTGGAAAATGTGCATAAAGTTATCCACAGGAAACAGTTTGTTGTAATTTGTCGAACGATTCTTACTTTGGACATGCAATAATGAGAGGAATCGTACATATTTTAGTATGTTTATCCATTTTTCTCTTCTTGCTTGTCCTGGTATTTTTTCTGTCTCCCTACATTGTTCCTTATCGTACTATATCAGTGACTAACATAACTTTCCTGTTATATACTAACATACGTTCGATTGAAATGCACGTTAAAACCTGTTTATTCCTTCCGTTATCTGGTAATAGTGTGAAATTGACATCTTTCACTTATTATTAGTGGAAGAATTGCTGAAAATTGTTTATCATAGGAAAAGGTCAAGTACTTACGGAAAATTACTAATAGAGGTGGCTAATCATTGTTAAAAAATTTTTTACCAAATGAACACGTGAAGTCTGTATTAGACATTACTCCAGCCAAGTTGAAAAACATGGGGATAAAAGGTGTAATTACAGATCTTGATAATACATTAGTGGCATGGAACGTCAGGGATGCCACACCGGAAATTATCGAGTGGTTTGAAGAAATGAAAAGATATGAGATAAATGTAATGATTATTTCAAATAATGATCAAGAGCGTGTCAGTATTTTTTCTGAACCCTTGGAAACACCATATGTATTCAGTGCAAGAAAACCGTTGATCCATGCATTTAAACGTGCAGCAAAGAAAATGAACCTGAAAAAGGAAGAAGTTGTCGTAATTGGTGATCAATTAATGACAGATGTCCTTGGTGGCAATTTTGCCGGGTTTCATACGATCCTTGTTGTCCCAATTGTCAAAACGGACGGGAAAATAACTAAAATCAATCGCATGATGGAACGGCGGATTCTGCATTGGATGCGGAAAAAAGGGATGATCAAATGGGAGGACTAGACATGGAAGTAGTACACTGTGAAGGCTGCGGGGTAGAACTGCAGTCAGAAGATAAAACAAAGGCAGGATTTTTGCCGAAAAGTGCATGGGATAATGAACATGTCATTTGCCAGCGCTGTTTCCGATTAAAGCATTATAATGAAGTGCAGGATGTGGAATATACGGATGATGATTATTTGCGCATGATTCATCAGATCAGTGATACAAGCAGTCTTGTTGTGAAAATTGTTGACATTTTTGATTTTAATGGCAGTTTTATTACAGGTTTGCAAAGACTGACAGGCAATAATCCTATTATATTAGTTGGAAATAAAGTTGATTTGTTGCCAAAATCGACGAACCGGAATAAATTAATACACTGGATGAAGAAAACAGCCAGTGATTATGGTCTGAAAGTTCAGGATGTTTTCTTGATTTCCGCTGCGAAAGGCTACGGTTTTGAAGAGGTGGAACAGGCAATCGAAGAAATGAGAGAGGATAAGGATGTGTATGTTGTCGGCTGTACGAATGTTGGGAAGTCAACATTTATTAACCAGCTGATCAACCGTTCCAGCGGAGTGAATGACGCGATCACGACATCATATTTTCCTGGGACTACATTAGGTTTTATCCAGATCCCATTAGATGAGCAGTCATCATTGTTTGACACACCAGGTGTTGTCAATCGTTCCCAGATGGTGCACTATGTAACAGATCAGGATCTGAAGCTGATTACACCGAAAAAAGAGATCAAGCCAAAAGTGTATCAGCTCCAGGATCAGCAGACATTATTTTTCGGAGGCTTTGCCCGGTTCGATTTTGAAAAAGGGATGAAGCAGTCTTTTGTCTGTTATTTTGCCAATTCATTGATGATTCACCGTACAAAGCTTGAACAGGCAGACCAGTTTTATGAAAAACATGTCGGAGAACTGCTGCAGCCGCCAAGTAAGGAGACATTAGAAAAATTACCACCATTAACGAGACAGACATTCAAAATAGCACATGAAAAAACCGATATTGTTATTCCGGGACTTGGCTGGATTACTGTTCCTGAAGGCGGCATTACGGTCACGATTCATGTACCGAAAGGCATCCAGATTTCAATTCGCAATGCGCTGATTTAAAAACAGATATTGTCAGGGGGAAGGGAAATGTCGTTAAAGCTTGGCTTAATCGGTCATCCGATCGGCCATTCATTATCACCATGGATTCATGCAAAATTTATTGATTTAGCTGGCCTAAATGGGGAATATAAGTTATATGAAGGAGACCATGAAAAACTGCCTTCCGTTATTCAGCATTTAAAAAATGCGAGTATTGACGGATTTAATATTACGGTCCCTTACAAGCAAGTAATTGTAGACTATTTAGATGAACTGGACAAAGATGCTGAAATTCTTGGTGCAGTAAACACGGTCGTAAATGAAAACGGGAAATGGAAAGGCTATTCAACAGACGGAGAAGGTTATGTCCGTTCCTTAGTCGAGCCATATCCGGATCTTTTGCATCCAGGCACATCTGTGTTATTATTAGGTGCTGGCGGAGCAGCAAGAGGGATCTATCGTGCGATCGTTCAAAAAGGGGTAAAAACTGTCGATATTGCCAACCGCTCATTAGATAAAGCGGAAGCACTTTTGCCATTAAATGATGGTTCCTCGTCCTCAAGAGTGATGTCTTTTCTAGAAGCGGAACAGCATCTACATGAGTATGATCTTATCATTCAAACTACATCAGTTGGGATGAAGCCTAATATAGAGGAACAAATTATCAGATTGGATAATCTCCTTGAAAGCACGGTTGTAAGTGACATTGTCTACCAGCCGATTACAACCAGACTACTTAAGGATGCGAAAGACCGTGGTGCCAAGATTCATCATGGGCACAGCATGCTTTTATATCAAGGTCAATTAGCATTCGAGAAATGGACTGGGAAGAATTTGGAAGTCAGCCATCTGGTTGACGAGCTGGAACAGAAACTAAGAGGTGAATAAATTTGCAATTAACAGGTAAACAGAAACGTTTTTTACGTTCAAAAGCACATCATTTGAATCCCATATTCCAAGTAGGAAAAGACGGGGTCAATGAGAATATGGTAAAACAAGTAGCAGAGGCATTGGAAAAACGTGAATTAATCAAAGTATCGATTTTGCAGAACTGCCTGGAAGAAAAAGAGGACGTGGCAGAAGCATTAGCAGAAGGAACAGATGCATATGTAGTGCAAATTATCGGTAACACCATTGTTTTATATAAAGAATCAACCGAAAACAAGGAGATAACTTTGCCATAGAAGAAGGTGGGAATCATGCAGAAAATCGGCTTATTTGGCGGTACATTCGATCCACCACATCTCGGACACTTAATCATGGCAGAAGCAGCTTATCAGACGCTCCAGCTTGATGAGGTCTGGTTTATTCCAACCTATCAGCCGCCACACAAGGATGAGGCAAAGTCTGACGGGAAGATAAGATTAGAGATGACAAAAGCAGCGATCAAGGACCATCCAGCCTTTCGGGTAAATGACATGGAGCTAACCCGGAGAGGAAAGTCCTATACGATCGATACAATACACGATTTGCAAAAACAATACCCAGCTGTTCAGTTTTACTTTATCATTGGCGGGGATATGGTCGAATATTTACCCCATTGGCATAAGATTGACCAATTAAATAAAATGGTGCAGTTTGCAGGTGTGAATCGGCCAGGCTATTCGATTAAAACGGAATATAATGTAGAAGAAGTAGCAATGCCTTTAATCGATATCTCTTCAACAATGATCAGAGAACGTGCAGCAAAAGGCCAGTCCATTCGATACTTCACGACAGACGCTGTAAGAGAAATCATCGAGAAATCGAAGTTATATCAGACGCAAGCTTGATCATAGGATAAAGTAACATGTCTTGAACAGATAAAGTGAGGGAAGAAACGAATTGGAACGAGAAAAAGCACTAGCAATTGTAGAAAAACAATTAAAGAAAAAACGTTATGAGCATACTGTCAGAGTCATGGAGACTGCTATAAAGTTAGCAGAGCACTACGGAGCAGATGTCAAAAAAGCAGAACAGGCAGCCATTTTTCACGATTATGCCAAATACCGGGATGTTGAGGAAATGCGCCGCTGGGTGATAAGTGAAAATCTGCCGCAGGATTTATTGGAATATGGTGATGAACTGTTACATGGCCCGGTAGGCTCCTTCATGATCGAGCGGGAAGTAGGAATAAAAGACGCAGAAATTCAGAGTGCTGTTTATTATCACACAACAGGGAAACGGCATATGTCTTTACTGGATAAAATCATCTATATTGCCGACTATATTGAGCCAGGGCGAAAAACTCCCGGAGTGGAAGATATTCGGGCAATCGTCTATGATGACATCGACCAAGCCTGCTGGATGGCTGCACAACATACGGTACTATTCTTAATGGAACATGAACAACCAGTATATCCTGACACATTTCAGTTATATAACGAAAGATTAATGTTAAAAAAATAGGGAGGAAACTTAATGGATAGTAAACAATTAGTGGATCTTGTAGCAAAAGCTTGTGATGACAAGCGAGCGGAGAATATCGCAATTCTGGATATGAAGGAAGTCTCTTTAATGGCAGATTATTTCCTTATTTGCGATGCATCAAATGAACGTCAAGTACAGGCAATTGCCCGTGAAGTAAAAGAGGTCGCGGAAGAACAGGAAGTAAATGTAAAGCGACTGGAAGGATTTGAGCAGGCAAGATGGGTGCTTGTCGACTTAGGTGATGTCGTCTGCCATGTCTTCCACCGTGATGAACGGATCTACTATAATCTGGAAAAACTATGGGGAGATGCTCCTCAGCTTGAAGTGAGATTATAAATGGCCTATTCCAAGCTGGCCTATGTATATGATGTACTAATGGAAGATGCCCCATATGATGACTGGCAGGCATTTGTCTATGAAATCATGAGGAAGCACTGTCCTCATGCTGTTCGCCTACTTGATCTTGGTTGCGGAACAGGCGAAATGAGCATAAGACTGGCGAAAAATGGTATGGACGTAACAGGTGTTGACTTTTCTGAAGATATGCTTTCCTATGCCCAGTCTGCAATGAAAGAAGCAGGTGTCCAGATTGATTATATCAAGCAGGACATCCGGAAACTAGACGGGCTGGCTGGTTTCGACCTAATCATCAGTTTATGTGATGTAATCAATTATGTGACAGATACGGTTGATTTACAGAAAGTTTTTCAAAATGTTTCCAATGCACTGAACCCTGGCGGTATTTTTATCTTTGATGTTCACAGTTTGAATCATTTTGAGAAAAATATGGTCAACCAGACATTTGCAGAGATTTATGACGATATTTCCTATGTCTGGTTCTGTGAAGAAGGGGATCGTGACGGGGAACTGTTTCATGATTTAACTTTCTTCATCCAGAATGAGGAAGGGGCGCTTTATGAGCGGTTTGATGAAACCCATCATCAGCGAACATTTTCTGTCGCTGCATACCGCCAGTTCCTCGAACAATCAGGTTTGAATGTATTAGATATTTATGCCGATTTTTCCATCATTCCAAGCAAAGATCCGGAAGCAGAAGCAGGCAACCGCATATTTTTTGTTTGTCAAAAATAGACGCACCTCTTGGGAGGGGCGTTTTTTTTATGGTTTTGTATAGATTTAGTGGTTGTTTATGGATAGAGCGAGCGGAAATCTTTGTTTATTTGCGGACAAAGCGGAAAACAAAGAGAGTCCCAGCATGGTTTTCCCGTTAAAAGGAAGATAAACAGGAAAACAAAGAGCGAGCCAGCATGGTTTTCCTGTTAAAGGGAAGAAAAACCGGAAAACAAAGTAAGAGCCAGCAGGGTTTTCCTGTTAAAAAGAAGATAAACAGGAAAACAAAGTAAGAGCCAGCATGGTTTTCCCGTTAAAAGGAAGATAAAGCGGAAAACAAAGTACGAGATAGCAGGGTTTTCCTGTTAAAAGGAAGATAAACGGGAAAACAAAGAGCGAGCCAGCAGGGTTTTCCTGTTAAAAGGAAGATAAACCGGAAAACGTAGGAAATCACACTACGATTTCCTGTTAAAAAAAAAAGCAAAACTAAAAAATGCAAAAAATGGATGTCTCAAGCGTCTTCTTTTGTTATAATAATAGGTATATTTACACAGTGATTAAAGGACTACCAATAACAATCAAAGGACGATTCTGATGAGTAAACTTAGCAATTGTTTTGCAATGGTACAATTATTAATGGCCCGCAACAAAATGAAAATTGATGAATTAGCGGAAGAATTGGAAGTGAAACCGCGTATGATCCGCCAGTATAAACAAGAGCTGGAGTTAGCGGGGATCTATATTGAAAGCGAACGTGGAGCAAATGGCGGATATTATTTGGATAAAAAATCGATCTTTCCGATTCGAAATTTCCATTCTGAAGAAATCCGTCAACTGCAAATTGCGATCCAGGCCTATTTGTCGAAACAGCCGGAACATGATGTGACATTAAGAAATGCCCTGGAGAAAATCAAGGCAGCGCAAAGAGATGAACAATTAAGCAGCAAGCATTTTTATTTCGCCAATGATTACTTAATTAATAATGAAGTTGGTGACCAGTCGGAGCATTACCAGAAGCTGTATAAAGCATTTAATCAAAGGAAAAAAGTTGTACTTACATATGGCGCTGCTTCTACAAATGAAGTATCGACAAGGACGATTCAGCCTTACGCCTTTGTTGTATATGATGAGAATCTTTATTCTGTTGCTTATTGTGAAAAGAAAAAAGCTTTGCGTACATTTAAACTGATCCGCATACATGAAGTGAAAGAAACATTTGATCACTATGAGATGCCAGATGCTTTTGATATTCGCAAACAATTTCCCCAACTTGGTTTTATTAAGGATCCGATCAAGGTAGACCTGATCATTGAAACACCATATTCCAACCAAGTGAAGGAATCAATCTACAGCAATGATCAGGTGATTGAAGAATTGCCAAACAATGCCATACGATTT
>NZ_ML762443.1:0-20807 GCF_009498735.1 Gracilibacillus oryzae | reverse complement strand
AATGAATGGAGATCAATCCATCAAAAAATGGATCTTGGGAATGGGACAGAAAGCAAAAGTACTGGGACCTGAGACATTGAAAAAAGATATAGAGAAGGAAATGAGGCAAATGCTGCAGCATTATCTTGAATAAGACAAAGGAAATTTGGTGAGAGTGTAGAATATATACAAAGATCAAAAAGAGGACATAGTTCCATCACATAAAAAGTTGAGGGGAGCGGACGGATTAATGAATAGTGGAACAAAATTAGATCTAGAAAGAATTATTTTCCTTGGCAGAACATATGAAGAATATATGGCTATGTTTTCATTTACTGAAGAAGAGTTAAACGGTAAAAAAATACTCGATTGTCCAGCGGGAGCCTGTTCCTTTACAGCTGTCGCCAATAAATCAGGTATGGATGTCACAGCTTGCGATATTGCCTATTTTCATTCGGAAGAGGATTTGAAGAACAAAGGCCTGCAGGATATTGACCATGCCATGGAGCATATGGAAAAAGCGAAAAGCAATTATAAATGGGAGTATTTCCGCACTATTGATGATCTGAGACACCATCGTTTACAAGCATTACACGATGTGTCCAGTGATATGAAAGAATTCAGTGAACGGTACATGCCGGTTACTTTGCCTTCTTTGCCTTTTGAAGAGAAAGCATTTGATGTGCTTTTGTCTGCTCATTTTCTGTTTACCTATGCCGACAGATTAGATTACGATTTTCATATCAACACACTCAACGAACTGTTAAGAGTGACGAAAGAAGAAATCCGCATCTTTCCTTTAGTCGATTTAGAGGGAAAACGCTATGAGCATTTAGAAAAAATAAAACACTATCTTACCGAAAATGGCTACACAGTGGAAGAAATCAATGTGCCATATGAATTTCAGAAAAATGCGAATAGCATGTTAAAAATCAGCAAGGTTCCTACTTCCATCTAACTGCTTTTTTATTCCCAAAATTACCATTGATTGTTATGATTATTCTATACCAATTATTCAGGAGGTAATCGTTTTGTCACATGCAACAATAGAAGATTTTCAAAAACTGGATATGAGAATCGGCACAATTATAAGTGCAGAGCCTTTTCCCGAAGCGCGTAAACCAGCCATTAAACTGCAGATTGATTTTGGCGAAGACATTGGCATCAAACAGTCCAGTGCACAACTAACCAAAAGGTATACTGCGGAGACGTTAGTTGGCATTCAGGTGGTCGCAGTTGTCAATTTCCCGCCACGAAGAGTCGCAGGATTTAAGTCAGAAGTCCTTGTTATTGGTGGGGTACCAGATGAGGATGATGTTGTTCTTTTAAAACCGGGTGAACAGGTTAAAAACGGTACGCCGATTGCCTGAATTGATGAAAAAGAAAGGAATAGCACCAGTATAGTACTCTGGTGTTTTTTTTATGAAAAATATCCGGTTTCATTCCAGTCAGATTTCATATTTATGGTAAAATAAAGATGGAAATAATAGGAGGTGGACATTTCTACTGAAAAACATCTCCAATGCTTATAACATGTTTTTAGCTTTAGGAGCTTTTCTGGCAGGGGTTGTTATGTTATCGGGAACTGGTGTTTTTGCTGAGTTTCCACAGGAATGGACAGAGAAAATCACCAGCATTTTTGGCGCAATATTTATCTTTTGTATTGTGTTACAAGTTATTTTTTTGGAAGAATGGTATCTCGCAACAGTGCAATTTCTGCTATTTAGTATTGGCCAGCTATTACTTGGTTCCATTGGGTTACTGCAAAAAAAGGTATAAAGTCCAGGAATTCGTAAAGGGAGTGGATTATCATTCGTTATGTCATCACAGCTTTTTTCATTATTTTTCTGCCTTTTCTGATCTGGTTAACAGTCGATTCCAATTCGGTAACGGAAACATCAAGCAAAAATGAATGCAGTCATACGAAAGACACTATCCCTGAAAGCCATAAAGCATTCCTCTTAGAAAATGACTGGCATATAAAGTCTACATGTCGCACAAGTAAGGAGATTTTGAATTACTATCCTGAACGTATAAGTATGATCCAAAGCGGGGGATTAGATCTGGAAGCTTATAATAAAAAAGGAAAAGAAGCGACAATTACTACGTATAGGTTAAAGGAAAAACAGCAGAACGGTGATAAACTTTCAGCGACGATCTATGAGATAGATGGCAAAATAATTGGTGGATATGGAGGTTTAGAGAACTGGGATCCTGGTATCTTCCGGTTAGATGATAAAAAACGATTAATGAAAGAGGGGAAGATAGCAGCTGCCGAACAGAATTAATGAAAAAGAATTTGGGGCGATAATATGAAAAAAATCATCATCATCTCTACTGTTGCAGTCTTTGCTGCAATGGTGTCCGTTACTTTATATTTTGGTTTAACTACCAAGTCCTTTGAAGGTTCAGTATCTGAAGTGGATAATGATCAGGTTCTCGTTGATTGTCCGATTGTAAAGCTAGCAAGGAATGTGGATGATATTGGTTATATGTGTAAAGTACAAACAACGGCAAGTACCATGATTTTAAATATTAACGGTGAAAAAGTCTCCATGGCTGACATAGAAAGAGGCAATTCTGTAGAGGTAGTTTTGGCAAAGAGATCCTTTTTAACAGAAAACAGCAGTAGAGACGTTAGGGCAGAAAAAATAACTGTTCTAAATGAATGAGTTGCTCTGCTTATGGTTCACCAGCTTTCAACCCATCCAGCTGAGCACACCATTTTCTTTTCCACTAAAAAAAAGCTACACTTACACCTAGAAAGCAGGTGAACCTTATGAGATTAAGTGTCTTAGACCAGGCACCAATATCACGAAACTCCAACCCAAAGGAAACATTAGAAAATACATTAAAGCTCGCCCAAATCACAGAACAGCTAGGCTATCACAGATATTGGGTAGCAGAACATCATAACACAAGCGGCTTAGCAAGCACGTCGCCAGAAATACTGATCACAAGAATTGCGTCTGTAACTGATAAAATACGCGTCGGATCAGGAGGAGTCCTGCTGCCGCAATACAGCCCATATAAAATCGCCGAGAATTTCAAGACGATGGAAGCATTTTTTCCAAACAGAATTGATTTAGGTGTTGGCAGATCACCGGGCGGTTCTGAGCTCACCAGACAGGCACTGTTAGACGGACAGAAGAAATCACTGTCAGAGTTTCCGCGCCAGCTCAGAGATTTGCAGGGATTTTTGCATAACAGTTTACCAAGAGAACATCATTTCAGACTTGTCAAGGCTGGTCCGAGAATGGACACAGCCCCGCCAGTCTGGGTTCTGGGCTTATCGGAAAGAGGGGCAAAAAACGCAGCAGAGGCAGGGGCAGGGTTTGTCTTCGGCCATTTTATAAGCCCCAAAAATGGAATAGAGGCATTGAATTGTTACCGCGAAAATTTTAAAGCTTCACAGACGCTGGCTGAACCTGCCACGATTGTCTGCATTTTCGTTGTCTGTGCTGAAACTCAGGACGAAGCAGAAGAACTTGCCCTCAGCCAGGATAAGTGGCTGCTCAATGTTGGCAAAGGCCGGGATACCAGGGTTCCTTCCATTGAAGAGGTAAAAGAAAAAGGCTTTACAGAAGAAGAAAAAAACGAAATCAGCAAAAACCGCAAGCGATGCATTGTCGGCACACCAGCCAAAGTGAAAGAGGAATTAGAACAATTACGCGAGCTCTATCAGACAGACGAATTTATGATCATCACCAACATTTATGATTTTGAGGCAAAAGTAAAATCGTATCAGTTACTGAAACAAGCTTTTGATCAATAAAATTAATTATTAAGCAGATTTTTTTTGAATATGATTAAAATGGAGGAAAGGAGAGGAATTAGCGAAGCGAATTACCTTTTATTTTATTTCAGTATTTTTGCTAGTAATATTCACGTGTGGGTGCAGTCTAAACGCTGAGACAAACACGGATTTGTTTCAATATAAAAATTCCTATGTTGGCGACAATAGTGCAGTAGGGAATATCGTAAATGAACTGGCACACAGCAAAGAGTTGAATCAGATTTCTCTTCAGACCAAAACAGAACCATATGGCATTACGTTGGAATACAATGATATTGATGCAGAACAAGTAGAAGAAGAAATGAAGCATATGGTTATATCAAACGCTACCTTTCTGTTCGCCTTAATCAAAAATGCAGATTGGATTACATTCCAGTTTACGGACAATTAATTCACGGTAACAAAAGAGAAGTTGCAGGATTGGTATGGCAATCAGCTGGATGAATTTGAAAATGAGCAAGACTTAGAGAAACTGATACAGAAACACCTGAGGTCTGAGGAAGCCGTTAATCAGTTTTTTCGCCAGTAGAAAATAAAAGTGCTCTTTTAGAGTGCTTTTTTTAATTATAAAAAAAATGCTACTTTCCCTCCACAGAAATTGATTATAGATATGAGAAGACTTTTTCTGAGGAGGAATATTAATGGCTAGACCGTGTAAACAGGGTGTTGACTATTTTCCGCTGGATGTGCATTTGGATCAGAAATTTCAGTTTATTGAAAGTAAGTTCGGATTAGAAGGATTTGCGATTGTGATTAAATTGCTGCAGAAGATTTATCAGGAAGGTTACTGGTGTAACTGGACAAAAGATGGGCTTCTGTTATTTGCTTATGAAATTCGCTCAGAAGAAGCCCTTGTGCAGCAAGTGGTGGAAGAGTGTATGAAAAGAGATCTGTTTGACAGAGGCATGTATGAAAGACACCAGATTCTGACATCTAAAGGAATCCAGAAACGATATAAGGAGATTGTTAAACGCAGGAAAGAGGTCGACATTGTCGAAGACTATCTGTTGATTGATGATCTGGCTGCTGTTCCTAACGAAAAAATTAATGATGACATCATGTCTGCATCATGTGAACAAGATGAATACATAAATGAACAAAGGAAAGTAAAGGAAAGTAAAGAAAAAAGTAATAATAATAATAAGCAAATTGCCTGCCAGTTTTTTGGTCAGCATATTGCCCGCATTTCACCAATCATTGCGGAAAAAATCTCTGACTGGGAGAGAGAAGTTTCCACTGAGGTTGTCATCAGAGCAATGGAAGAAGCAGTCATTCAGGAGAAGCGGAGCTGGAAATATGTTGAACGGATCCTGCTCGACTGGTTTCATAAAGGGGTAAAGAAAAGGGAAGATGCAGAGCATGTGCTGCGCGAATTTCACCAGCAGAAGTCAGCCAATGTCAGTCCAATCCGAAAGGTGGCTGATTTTTGATGGAGAAAAAAACCTTTCAAACCCTGATGAACCGCTTATTCATCTTTTTTCCAAACTGGAATATCAAGCTTGAGGACCCTCACGTTGCCAAAGAATGGTATCAGCAGTTCGAGTCCTGTACAGATCAGGAGTTTTCCCTGATGATCCAGACTTATATTGATAAAGAAACCTATCCGCCGACTGTTGCTGGCTTAAAGCAATATCTAATCGAACAGCAGCGAAAAAGTATGGAGCAACTGGAATGGGAACAAACCATTAAGCAATGGGACAGGGGGAATGAATAATGGAATTCGCCTATCTGGAAAGACAACTGCTTGCCTGTTTTCTGCATGACCCGACACTGATAGAGGAAAGCAAACTAAGACCGGATATGATGGAGCATGCGATCCACCGGCTGATTTTTCAGGCAATGGCAGAGTTATATGATGACAACAAAGCTCTCGACCAAGTAACCCTGCTGTCTGCATGCTATCAGGATCTGATTGATCATGGCGGCATTGATTTTCTGAACACATTGAAAATGGACGGAGACGTGAATCAGTTTGACAGCTACCAGTCCGCTGTTCTTGAAGGGTATCAGAAAAGATCTGTCCAGGCCCAATTGCAGCAATATCTTGCCAGAAACAACCATGATATTGAGCAATTAATGCACCAGTTAGAAAGAATCGCCGACCAATCGATCGTAAACGAACCAGATGTTAAAGATGTGCTTGTCCAATTATATGACGAACCATTTCAGGAGACAGACCCAGCCAATATGGTGACAACAGGACTACACTCACTGGACAAGCTTTTGATCGGCTTTGAGAAAAAAACTTCCATCATTATTGGCGCAAGACCATCAATGGGAAAAACCGCCTTGATGCTCAAATTAGCGACAGGTGCAGCCAAAGCTGGTGTTGTGCCGATCATTTTTTCACTGGAAATGAACAAAAAGGCATTACTGAAACGTCTGATCAGTTCAGAAACAGGCATAAACGGCATGTTGTTAAAGCAATCACGCCTTTTATCAGCAGATAAGAAACAAGAATGGGCAAACGCGATTGGGGAAATTGACCGCTATCAACTCGAAATATTTGATAATACACTCCAGACAACTCAGGACATCCGGGCAAACATCCGCAGGGTGATGAAGAAGCATCCTGGCCGTTCTTTTATTGTCTTTATCGATTATTTAACGAAAATCCAGACAAAAGAGCCTTTTCCCACAGAGCATCTGCGCATTACAGCCATTTCCGATCAATTGAAAGCTATCGCTAAAGATTATAACCTTCCTGTTGTAACACTGGCTCAATTATCAAGAGAAGTAGAGAAGCGCCACAACAAACGGCCACTATTGTCTGATTTGCGGGAGTCTGGCAGTATTGAGCAGGATGCTGATGTGGCGATGCTGTTGTATAGGGAAGATTATTATGATAAGCAGGCAGAACGCAACAGGCTGGAAATTCAAATAGCGAAAAACCGTGACGGAGCGGTTGGCAGCCTGCAGTTTCACTATAATAAAGCAACAGGTGTCATTTCAGAGCAGGAGGATGGCGGAAATGACGCTTCGTGAGCTGCTGCAAATTTCGATCGAAGAAGAATACACTGGACTAAAAAGCCTGATCATGTTTTTAGTTTTCGAGAAAAAAGTGCTTTCCTTAGATTCTGCTGATACGGAGCTTGATCTTTATTTTCAAGCAAATAATCACGAACGGATGAAGCAGCTTCTGACAGCATATCAAAAAGATACAGGCATAAAACACAAATTAAGCGGCTTTTTGGCTGAAACAGATCAAGGAGAAGTCACGGTTGTTGCGGTAAATGAACGGGAGGCAAGAAAACTTTTGCAAAAAAATCGCTGCGAACTCCATCAAATCACCATGTTATCAGGTGAGACGATAATGGAAGCCCGTAACAGACAGGGTGTTGTTACAATAAGAGCCAATTTAAATACTTTCATCAGTAAATATGACAGAGCGACGATTATTTAATCACAATGTTTCAGGGATAGCGGATGCGGGAATGAGCATGTTGACTCACAATGATCGCAAGGAGGAATTTTAATGGCTATTTTTGCACAAGACGCATTACAAGGCAGGCACATTCTAATCACAGGTGCGACAGGCGGAATTGGCTCAGAAACAGCCAAAGTACTGGCAGATATGGGCGCAAAACTAACAATCACCGGTCGAAATGAAGAGAAATTGCACCAGTTGAAAGTGGACTTATATGACATAACAGAAGAAACGAATATTTGCGCGATTGCAGCAGATTTAAGCAAAACAGAGGATATTGATAAATTAATAGAGACTGCAGAAGGGAAATTTGGCTTTATCTCAGGTCTTGCCAATGTTGCCGGGATTTCAGGCGGTTCCACTGTTGATCAGTTGGATTTAGAGGACATTAAGAAAATAATGGAAGTGAATTATTTTTCCACATTCCAATTAACCCAAGCAATCTATCAAAAAATGATCAAACAAGAGCAAGGAAGTATTGTCAATGTATCATCCTTATCCGGCTTAAGAGGAACATATGGCAACAGTGCCTATGCAGCGAGCAAATTTGCGATGACAGGCTGGACCCAATCAATGGCGGTGGAAGCAATCCAGCATAATATTCGTGTCAATGCCGTCTGCCCTGGTTATGTGAACACAGAGATGGCGAGAAATGGGTTTAAGAAAAAGGCAGAAAAGAAAAACATGTCCTTTGAGGAAGCAAAGCAGGATTCACTTGATACGATCCCGTCAGGCAGACTGACAGAACCAACAGAAGTTGCGAATGCCATAGCATTTCTATTAACAGATGCCGCCAAAAATATTGTTGGAGAGTCAATGAAAATCTCTGGCGGCAATGTGATGAGATAACACATGAGCATCAAACCTTACAATGGGAGGTTTGATGCTTTTATTTCTCCCAATCCAAAAAATCTAGTCTGAAATAACAGAAAAATCCAGATGAGCGTAAATACAATCTGACTAATGGTAAACTTAAAATCATTTGGATTATCGGCATATTTCCGTTCGAATACTGCTCTGGCTGCTTCCTGAATTGGCAGGATAATAATAACGAGATACCAAGGCTGCATAAACCAGGAACTTCCCAAACTTAAAGGAATAGTTAAGAAAATACAGATTAAACCACCAATTGTAACGAACCAGTGGACAAATCTATGCTTTTCGTTGACAAAATTATAGGAGAAGAATTCCTTTTTCTCTACTTTCAGCCATTTTCTCATGAATGTATCATACGCTAATGAGATTAATATAAAAATACCGATTATTAATATAATTTTCCACCAAAATGTAGACATCGACTGCTGGCCCCTCCCTGCTGAAACCTGTAAATCGCTCTTTCCTTATTTTAGCATATTTTGTTGAAGTTGCGAGTAGAAAAAAAGTCACCAAACCATAAAAAACTGGTTTAATGACTGGTATTCTCCTATACGAATTGATGCCCCTCTGCTTCCAATACCTCTTTAGCTTTTTCAAAAACCTCACTTTTTACCATCAAAAAATCGGTATTATAAGTAGATATAGCAAAAATGCTGATATTATTGTCAGCGAGCGGATTTGCAAGGGAAGCGAGGATGCCTGTTAGCGCGAAATCAAGCATTCCCTCGATCTTGATACACTTCCAGTCATGCTCGATCGCGATTACTTGTGCATTATCAGGCACATTATCTGTCGGACAGACAATCGATAATTCCTCATCTGTTTTGGTTATCGAGATAAATAGATCACTGACCGCCCATGAAGGAATATTATCTGATGGGTCTATTTTCACAATGGAAAAAGTAGCGGATAATTTTCTTAACTGCATGCTGATCCTCCTTTTCTATGGTTGTCCTAACTGCCAATTATAGCACATTTCTTTATAGTTTTATGGTCATGGTAATTGTAAACGGTTGATAATGTCAATTATTAGCAGTTTTTATTTCAATTTGGTTAAATATGCAGAAAAATGTTTATTAGTTTCATCTTTCGGTTACTTGTACTCTAGAAAAGCATTAAAGGAGATGAGTAGAATGAATGATTTAGGACACAGTTTTGGCAATATGATAAACCAGGTTGTTCAGGCAATACCAAATGTTATTGCAGCACTTTTATTATTGCTTCTTGCTTGGGTGGTTGCCGTAATTGCAAAAAACATTATTCAGAAATTGTTAGTTAAATTTGGTCTTCACCGGACGATGAGCAGAACGAGATTAGTGGAGGATGAAGCAAAAGGAAAGCAGTTCCTCGAGTCTATTGCTAAATTTGTTTATTTGCTTGTATTTATCTTGTTCTTGCCAGCGATCCTTGATGCATTAAATATGGATTCTGTATCAGGACCTATTTCAAATATGATGGATAAGCTGCTTGGCTTTATACCAAATGTGATTGCTGCTGCTATTATTCTCATTATTGGCTATGTGATCGCGAAACTGATTAAAGATTTAACCGAGCGACTTCTTGTTACCGTAAATGTCGATAAATGGTATAATAAAGTGAAACCAGCACAAACAACACCAGCGTCAGCTGATGCAGCAACAGCAAAGTTATCGGCAATTCTGGCTAACGTGGTATTTGTTATTATCTTAATCCCTGTTATCACAATGGCACTGGAAACATTGGCAATTGAATCCATCTCGAATCCAATCACAGCAGTGTTAAACAATGTACTGCAAATGATTCCGAATATTTTCGTTGCGATTGTATTAATCATTGTCGGGTACTATATTGGTAAATTTGTCGGCAATTTATTAACAGGACTGTTAGAAGGAACTGGTATTAACCAGATTTTCGATACACTTGGAACAGATAACTTCCGCAGCAAAATGCGCTTTAATTTATCCAAAACAATTGGCATGATTGTTCAAGTGCTAATTATCGTATTCTTTGTAGTCGAAGCATTAAATGTACTGCAGCTTAATGTTTTAAATACCATCGGCGGGGCAGTTATTACGTACATCCCATTCCTTGTGAGTGCATTGTTAATCCTTGGTGGTGGATTGGTATTAGCCCATTTCTTAGCAAACATGATCAGAAAATATACAAACAGCGGTCTTTCTGCTAACATTATTAAATATGTTGTGATTGTATTTGCTGTCTTTATGACACTGGACCAGCTGCATTTTGCAACATCCATTGTCAATATCGCCTTTATCCTAATCCTTGGCGGTCTGATGGTAGCATTTGCGATTGCCTTCGGTATTGGCGGACGTGACTTTGCACGCAACCAGCTTGCCAAAGCAGAAACAAAAATGGAAAAAGATTCAAAACCAACCATTGAAAAACCAGAAGATTTTCAATAAGATATAAGGTAAAACAGCATCTTTTTAGAAGGTGCTGTTTTACTGTACATAACAAAGGAGCAGAAAATGAACATTAACAAAATCATCTTTGTAAGCCCATTGAATCACGAAATGAAACAGTTAGTAGAAAAACATTCATTAAAAAAAGAAATTCGCTTTTTAACAGAAGAAGAACTCTCTGATGAGCAGCTGGAATGGGCAGATGCCTTGGTCACATTCAAAACCAGCATCCCTTATGACTACAGCAAAGTTAAATGGGTGCATTCCTTAGGCGCTGGAGTGGATAACTTTACATACAAAAAAGAATGGAATTCAGATGTGATTTTAACAAGAACCATCACATCATTTGGCCAGAGAATCAGTGAATATTGTCTAAGCTATCTGCTAAAAGATCTACAATACCACGATCAATTTCAGGACCAGAAGCAGAAAAAGCATTGGCAGCCGGCAACACCGAAAATGCTGAAAGAAGCAAAAGTAATGATTTACGGAACAGGAGCAATTGGCCTGAAAGTTGCCGAGGTTTTGTCATCATTTGGAATGGAAGTTTATGGTGTCTCCCTTAGCGGGAAAAAGAAAGAGTTTTTCCAAGATGTCTATACAATGGATTCCCATCTTCAATTGTTGCCTGAAATAGATTATCTTATCAACACATTGCCACTAACAGAGGAAACAGAAACTATATTTAATGAAACGATTTTCGAGAAGCTGTCTCAAGTAGGCTTTATCAATGTGGGAAGAGGGGAGTCTGTATCTGAAAGAGATTTACTCCAGGCACTGAATCAGGAGCAGGTAAGGTTTGCCGTTCTTGATGTTTTTACAGATGAGCCGCTTTCTGAAGATCATGCATTCTGGCAGCACCCGAATATCTCCATCACACCACATATATCAGCAGTGACGACAGCAGAGGAAGCGGTGGAATGTTTTGTTGATACACTTCGGAAGATAGAAGGGGAGGAAGAGCTGAAGAACAGGGTGGATGTTCGGAGAGGGTATTAGTTATTTAGATAGTGAGAGCAGAGCCAATGAAATGAAGAATTAGAATTACAAATGAATCACTATCTAAAAAACAAGAATAGTATCAGATTGAGGTGTATCCTACGATAAACTAGAGGATACATCTTTTCTCCTTCTTGATAACTGAAGATGTTAAAAGAAAAGAAAATATAGTATGGCTGAGCCCAATATTATATTAAGTATTCTTTTAAACCACTTAGGTAACAGTGAAATGTTAGATAAAAACACCAATCCCCATAAGCCTTGTTTAGCATTATCGTCAAAGGATATGTATCGCGTTTTTTCCTTTTCCAGATTTTTATCTTCTGAATAACTGTCAGGTTTAAAACCTAAATATAATAGGTAAGCGGCAATAATGAACATTAACACACTTGAAAGTATATCCAACATAATTCCTCCAATGGTTTAATCTAGGTGTAACTCTTAGAAAAGCTAAAAAGTTCATCGTTAAGTAACACATATTTTCCTGGGGTATCAATATCTATTGATAAAAAACTTAAAATTAATTAAAATTGCCACTTTTGTATTTTGTATGTGAATAAATTAAATAATATGAGAAAATTATGCATTTACCTAGATAGTTCACACCATCAACATTTAAGCATTTCAATTTTTTTAAAAAAGATACAGAAACATGGAATTTAATGTTAATATGATTTGGAGAAGTTATTCGAAATAGCTGTCTTACTTTTAAAAAGAAATAAATAATAAGGGGCTAAAAATGGAAAAATTTACGATGTTTTTTCTCGCGATGGTGATTCTATTGTTCGCAGCCGGCTGTACTAAAAATGAAGAAGTTTTGATAAAAAAACAGCAAATCCAACTGCAAGAATTAAAGGATAAAGTAGCTGATCTCGAAGACACCATTAGCAAACAACAAAAAAACCTCGACAATAAGAAGGAATTCTCCTATTTAAATAATTTCACAAAAGACGAATTAAGAGCTTATAACCTTTTTTCCAAGGAAAAAGATGTAAAACATTTATCGGGATTCTTACCAGAAAAAATGGTGCTGATTTACCTTCATTCGGTGGTCGTTGATGATGTGGAAGCAATCTATTCTCTAACATATGATGACGGTATGCTTCCAGATTTAGATAATTTTAGGGGAAGTTATTATTCGGAAGGCTTTCATTTAAAAGAAATGCATTCTACACTCGATTACAGATACTATACTTCCATTAAAGTTAAGGAAGATAATAAAACAGAAAACGATGCATATGTAGAATTAACCGTAAGTATTGGACAATATACTTCATCAATTATTTATGGATTAAAGAAAGATAGTGGTATTTGGAAGATGGATATTTTACATCTTATGGAAAATTGAACGATCCAGGAAATTAAGCGCAGCAGCTGTTTTCATATTGGGCTGACGGGCATGAAATATTGATCATCGCCTGATTAGAGGAGGTTGACCCTCTTTTTTTAAAATGGAGATTTTTGATAAGTCTCGATTTGAGCTCTATGATGAGGGAATACATGTTCTTCTTTGATATAATAAAATAGGATAATGTTCTTTTAGAGTCAGGTCGGCTAATCCCCTCAATGGAAAGGGGGTGATGCCATGAGTATGTATGAGAGCTTTATGGTGCTGTTTTCATTCGGCACTTTCTTGATTGCATTACTCGCTTTGATTGTTTCATTAATCAAACGAAAATAGACCTCCCTATTCACCCACAAAGTCAGTAGGAGAGGTCTATTCACCAACAATAGCCGATCCCGACTTTAGGGAACCGCTTATCCATAGCCCGTAGTTACCGCTACGGGTTATTTAGTATGTGTTTTCTTACGATTATTATAACATATGATGTGAGTAGATGTGAATAAATACAAATAATTAATAGCTCAAAACGTAAGGGACTATGGTGTGGATTCATTAATCAAACGAAAATAGATCTCCCTATTTTCCCGCAAAGTCAGTAAGAGAGGTCTATCACCAACAATAGCCGATCCCTGGCTTTAGGGAACCGCTTATCCATAACCCGAAGTGACCGTTGCGGGTTATTTGTTTTCTTACGAATATTATAACATACGGTGTGA
The DNA here is from genome assembly GCF_009498735.1 of Gracilibacillus oryzae. Taxonomy (GTDB): domain Bacteria; phylum Bacillota; class Bacilli; order Bacillales; family Amphibacillaceae; genus Gracilibacillus; species Gracilibacillus oryzae. Next base: position 7,267 of record NZ_ML762443.1, on the reverse strand, counting down.
GGAGATGTGAATAAAACGGAATAATTATTAGTTGCCGATAATCCATAAGACTGCCTTGTTTACAGGCATAGTGAATTGAATAAGGAAATGATTAAAATACCAAAAAACACTAATACATTGTTAGTTGTTATATGGGTTTATTAATGTTTTCGCACTGTTTGCACTTAAAAGAATTTATTTTGTTTCCGCATCAATAATTACGTATTTATGGTATTCTTTTTCTGACTTTGAAGAAATGATGCTAATATTATAAATCAACTTTAAACTCTGCTATTGAATTATTATTCTTTAAGTAATTTCCTTTATTAAAATTAAAATTCATTACTTTTATCTTAATGAATTCGGGTAGTTTTTCTATTGGTCCATAGTAATTTGTTAGTTCTATTGTATCTGCTGAAATATTATGCATTCTGCCTTGGATCATTCTACCTTTATCTGGCTCATCTTCTTTTTTTGCACCTTGTTTTAGAGGGTGTCCTTTATCATCAAAAACAACTATTTTCGGTGTTCTGTGGACATATATGTCACCTTTCTTTTTAATAATTAATTCTTTCACTTGCTCTCCGTGCAATTGAATTTGAAGGGTAGTCTTATCCTGGGAAATCAATAAATGCTCCAGTATTATTTCTGTATCTTTATATTTTTTGGTTTCATTAATTACAATTTGTTTCTCATTTTTATTATCTTCTGCAGACACAGTTAATCCTGCCAGACAAGTGAAAATATAAGCTATACATATAATAGAGTAGAAAAATTTTGTTATCATGGAATTCATCTTCCCTCCTTATTGGTTAGGAGTAGCATACTCCAAAAACCGAATAATTATTAGTTTCCGGAAATCCATAAGACTGCCTTGTTTACAGGCATAGTGAATCGAACATAAAAATGATTCAAATGCAAAAAAACGCAAATCAGTCAAAGAAGTTCAAGTTAAATAAAGCAAAATTATGAAACATTTTCTTTAGCGATTCGTCTAAACATAAGAGGTGACCATGACCATTATGAAAAAAACAATTATCTGTTTATATTTAACAGGAATTTTAGTTGGCTGTTCCACTGCTGCAGGAGAGATCAGCGGTTTTGAAAAATCAACAGTAAATAAAGAAGTACCCGTCCCATCTAACGCCATACCCGGCGATGCACATTTTGACAATCCTCATATTAATAAGGGCAAAAGATATCATCTGGATAATATTGGAGGAGATCAAGGTCTTTATCCACCACAAGAGTATTTTGAAGAAATCAAAAATTGGGGCTGGGAAGAGTTAGAAAAGGAGCAAATGGGTCATGTCCACTTTTTTAAAAAGGGAGAAACGATTATTTCGATTGTATTGGAAGAAGATTATTTTCAATTATATGAGATAAAGGAAGAATTCGATTTTTAAAATTAAGTAGACATAACTTTGTGAAAGGTACTTCTTAAGACTTGTTACTGGCAATACCACAAGATATCTTAGAATTTTATGGTAAAATATAAGTATTCTTGTTGAAGGAGGATCTAGCTTGGCAAATTTCCTGATTCCCGCTATTATTATTCCCTTACTCATAACTATCATTTTATCGGTTATTTTTAAAGATAAATCTAAAGTGGATAAAGGTTTTAGAATAAATTACTACGGATTATCTTATAGAAGAAAAATGATTAGAACACTGATAATTTCCCCTTTACTCATTTTGACATTTATTTTTATTTATCTCAATGGAGATATGAGTATGTTGGCTAAAATATCGCTTGGACTATTTTTCCTCATCGCTTCTGCTGGTCAACTAATCTATAACTTCTATATGTGGAAGAAAAATGAAAGTTAGATTATTGTACTGTATCATATTTAAGATGATGCTAAGTGCCTGTGTTCCATTAGGAAAAGGAGCGGTTTTTTCAAGCTTCTTTTACTGATTTGCAATCATTTAAAATAGAGAAAAAAATTGAAGGAAAAATAAAAATTTGGAACCATCAAGGTGATCAATCGTTCAAGTCTATCTGGTAATGAAATAAGGAGAATCGATATAGAAGCAGAATATTCAGTGTTAAAAATTGCGAAACTGTTCTGGACAGGTTACTAAATAAAGAAATCTCAGTATCCTAATCAAAGGAGATTATGTCGAATGAATAATGAGAAGGTCATACGGAAAATCGAGGAACTGTCAATAAATGCTCTTCCGGCCCTTCAAACACAACTTGTTGATGGCTGGATATTACGATTCTCGAATGGTTATGCAAAAAGAGCGAATTCTATCAATCCACTATACTCTTCCAATGATGAGATAAAAGAAAAGATAGAAAAAATGGAAAACATTTATCGACAAGAGAAATTAAAAGTTGTTTATAAACTCACGACAAATGTATTTCCTAAAGAATTGGATGGTATTCTCGAGCAAAACGGATATGAATTAGTGGGGTTAACAAGTGTTCAATTGTTATCATTAAAGGAAGTTGCCGTAACTCCAGCCGCTAATGTTGTTTATTATAACTATTTAGCTGATAAATGGTTTACTGTTTATTGTGAATTAAATAATGTAAAAGAAACATACCAGCCTACATTAAAAAAGATGTTACAGAATATCAAGCCTGACGTATGCTATGTAGTTTTGTTTAATGACAATAATGAGCCTCTTGCTTGCGGAATGGGAGTTTTAGAGGATGAATACATCGGATTGTTTGATATTGTTACGAATGAAAGACACAGGAACAAAGGATATGGAAAACAAGTAATTTTTACTATTTTGAATTGGGGAAAAGAAAATGGAGCCAAACATGCATATCTTCAAGTTGTATTAACTAATCGCCCAGCTTTAAATCTCTATTCAAAGCTGGGTTTTAACGAAGCCTATAAGTATTGGTATCGGATAAAAAGCTAACCTCTCCAATCATAAGGAGCATTTTGGCAATTAGACAGAAACCCTATATTTATGCCATGATAAAGGAAGATTTGAGTTCATAGTGTGTTAACTAGTGAAATGGAAATTTATGTAAAGTAAAATCTAATAATTTCATAAACAGGAGGTAACATTCATGAGCAACTACGCTAGTCTTCATGAAAAAGACGGAAGACAAGTTTTAATTTTTGAACGCAATTATGCTTATAGTCCAGAACAGGTATTTCGTAAAATTACGGATCCAGTCTATTTCAAACAGTGGTATCCTTTTGCGACTGGAGAGATGGAACTAAGTGTTGGCGGGAAAATAAAGTTCGATGATGGGGAAGGCTCAACCTATGAGGCTGTCATTACTGAATTAAATCCTCCATATTCCTTTTGTTTCCAGGAAATTGATGACTTGTTAGAGATGAAGATAAATGAAACAAACCAAGGATGCACCTTGAGATTTAGTCATACATTTGATGACCGCACAATGGCAATGTATACAGCTGCAGGATGGCACAGATGCCTGGATGTGCTTGGTCAGTTAATTTATGAATATCCAGTAGAATGGCAGGATAATGCCATTGAATTACGTGAATATTACAAGAACAAGTTTGATCGTTAACATTCACAAGCAGATAAGGAGTGCAAAATGAAAGAGAATATTAGAGAAATTAGGCTATCTGATTATCGGAATATTTACTTGTTAAACCAAGAATTTAACCCGTGACTTATAGATTAAACTAACAAAGATTATGATCATGATATCTACTAGGTTAAATGTGGGATGTCATTATAAAGTTAATTTTTTAATTTTTTTGAAATTCAATAGGAAATATATGGTTGGATTTTGATATCATTAGATAATAAATAAAAGAAAAGAAGGAAATGAAATGGAGTTTTTCACGGAAAAAGTATTATTTATCGCTTTGTTTATTTTTATCATCCATTCGATAGAGACACTTGCTTATGCAGTGAGATTATCTGGTGCTCGAGTCAAAATGATAGCTTCTGCTTTATCACTTTTTAACATAATGGTTATCGTTTCAAGGCTGGCTAATATGATGCAGCAGCCTTTTACTGGCAGTCTTATAGATAATGCACCGAAAGAGAATGCATTAGAATTTGTCGAAGCCCAATTTCGTGTACTTATTGGTGCATCAACAGCTGGTACGATATTTGGCATCCTGTTGTTACCAACTTTTATCGCTTTATTTTCAAGAGCAATCATTCATCTATCACAAGAAAAAGGATCTGTTCCTTCATTAGTGAAAAGAATATTTTCTTTAGCGTACATAAAGCGAGGCATTACACATTTTAGCTTACCTAAATTTTCCTATTTGAGAGATACTAAAATGAAAGATATTCCAATAAGACTTTTCTGTGTCAATATGCTTATAACAGCGATTTATACTATTGGAGTATTAGCTGCACTCTATTCAGCCTTATTAGCACCTGAAAGAGCAAGTACAGCTATCATGGCATCTGGCTTAATAAATGGGATAGCAACAATATTGCTGGTTATTTTTATTGATCCGAAATTATCCGTCATAGCAGATGATGTAGTAAATCAAAAAGGAAGTTATAATAAGCTGAAAAGTATGTCACTAATGATGGTAATTTCCAGGTTATTAGGAACTATTCTTGCTCAGCTTTTATTCATCTGGGGGGCAGAATATATTGCGTGGTTTACGAAATTTATTGTGTAATTGAGTACATAAACCTATAAAAAGGAGCATTCACTATGCCCATCTCTGAATATTATAAACAACTTCGCGGAAAAGTCGGCACAGAACTGATTGTTATGCCAAGTGTTGCAGCCATTATCAGAAATGGTGATCATGAGATATTGTTTCAATATTCAGGAGAAGGCGAATACTGGAGTTTACCAGCAGGAGCAATCGAACCAGGAGAAGCTCCTGCAGAGGCCCTGATTCGGGAAGTTTGGGAAGAAACAGGACTGACAGTAAAACCTAATAAATTGCTGGGAGTATTTGGCGGAAAAGATTTTCGCTTTACATATCCTAACGGCGACCAAGTAGAATACAATGTATTTGTTTTTCAATGCACGATAGTAAAAGGGGAGCTATGCCCAGTTGATGGGGAATCAGTTGATTTGCGCTTTTTTAAAGAAGACAGCAAGCCGAAAATAGCTTTACCATATCCTGACTTGATATTTAAAAATGTTCCTTTAGCAGATGTTTACTATCAATGGGATGAAGAGTGGATAAAGAAATAAACCATTCTGAAGATGTATTGCCAATACAAAGGGAGCGCAAAGCTTAATTAACAAACGAGCATGTTTATGTAATTAGAATAATCCAACACACGTAGAAGATAATAAAGCCGCTTGTTAAAAAATTCAAGAGGAGTAGCTTTTGGCGCTTCTAAATATAGAAGTTAATGAACAAATGCCACTGTTAATTGAAAGATCATTCTTTCTCCACTACTCCCATTTCACAAATATTGGTCATCTATCCTTTTAATGTTATCAAAAACGGCTTGATTAAAAAGTTCTTCTAATCGCTTACTAAATTAATTAAATGAGTTGTAAATTAGGAATTCAAATCCAGGTTCCTTCATTTTATATTTTCCATTCTCATCTTTGAAAGCTTCATATTCATTTAATTGTCCATCTTTCCCCTTGATTGTGAAAGTTACACTCTCATTATTTACAACCTTCTTCTCAATGGATTTCCATTTATTCAGTCTAATGTTGTCTTCAATAAGTTGTTCCGCAACAGTTGGGAAATAAACGTCCAAAATAAAATCATTGGAGGCATTTAATTCTTGCAGAAGAAAGATAGAAATAGCAATATCTTTATTCATTTCATCTACATACTGAATTAGAAAGTCAATTATAAAATGTGTAGATAATCCCTCAACACTCCCATCATCAATCTCAAAATGATAAAATCTTTCCTCTAAATTCCGTTCTTCAAAAAAACTCCTTACATCAATTAACACAAGAAACTCCTGCTTTCTGTATTTTATCTTATTGCTTTAAATTTCACCAAAAGGGTTAGATTTCCTTTATTTTAACTAACCTGCTCAATAATGAAATAGCGTATCTGCTTGCTCCAGATAAGCACCCGACAGTTAAATAAATAACTCCGTAGAAGATTCACTTTATATTATAGGGATGGCTTATCTTTTAATTCCCATGACAAAAATATATACACCCAAATAGAAACTGAGGCAGTGAAAAGAAAAATTAGTCTTACAATAAAAGAAGATATACCGAACAAGTTCGCTATTCCTCCACATATCCCTAAAAATGCTTTGTCAGTTGATGACCTTGTTAACTTTTGCAGCATAATATATTTCCTCCCTCTATATAATTCAAATATCTTTAAAATACTATTGTTTTCTCAAAATTTCTTTAACACCTTTTTTATGGTGTGCTGTGATACTCTGACAGTTTTTATTTCTTTTGAAAGAATTTTACTAACGGGCATCCATCCTACCGACCAAATTGGATATATTTGGTTTATACATAGGGATGACCATGCTTTTTATTCTCCACCTTAAATGTGGTCGCTCACCCTCCCATGTCTCTCCGGTTGAATGCCACAAATTCCTTCGTCCTGCGTATCCACATGGTGGAGGTCGGATATGCTCCTTTACTGGGTCTAAAGCCCGAATGGAAAAAATAAGCTCCGACTCTGCATTGTTGGTGTTTGTCTCATTTTTTGAATACAATTGTACTTTATCTTGATGATTTCTCTTCTTAAACCACGTTTGACTGGGACTTTGAAGCGATTCCTTGTAATAGTTTCCTTCCATCAAATGCACATTGACGTTGACCAATGACAAATAAAACACGTATTAATTTTCCGCATAGGGCGATCAAGGATTGCTGTTTTTTCAATGGGCGTTCTTTTTGTTTGGTGTAATAATCATGTAAAGCCTGAAATGTTGGATTATGGGCAACGAGTGGACGAACTGCCATATATAAAAGCTTTCGTAATTTACTACGCCCTCGTTTCGTGATCCTGGTTTGTCCTTTGTGTTTCCCTGAACTGTGTTCTTTTAGCGAGTATCCTGCCATATTGATTACCTGTTGTGGATGCCGATACTGATTGATGTCTCCTACTTCTGCATAAAAACCAGCAACGGTCATGGCGCCAATACCTTTGATCGCAATCATTTCCTCTGCTCCAGGTATTTCTTTTACCATTTCTTCTAAATCCTCTTCCATCATTTCTAATTGTTGTTGATGTAAGGCATATTGATCTAATAAGAGGTGCAACTCTTTTTTGGCGAAGCTTAGACCTTCTTGTACGCCAATGCTTTTGTTGGCCTTCTCTACTAGCTTTTGTGCCCGTTTAATTCCCACACCAGCTTTTACCTCTGTTTTCCACTGGGCAAGTACTTCTTCTGCCGTCAATGCAGCCAGATCATT
>NZ_ML762442.1:7385-68968 GCF_009498735.1 Gracilibacillus oryzae | reverse complement strand
CGATCGGACACCTCGTATCATACCAAGGAGGCTTTTTGTATTCAAACCTCAAATTTCTTCATTACAGGAATGCTCCTTTAGTTCATTTAAAGTTCCAACATGCACATTTCATCTTATTTTTTATTACATACGAAACAGTTTGATAAAAAGATTCAATCATAACAATTATTGTTGAAGTTCTCTGCTTCTGATTAGCATATTCACTATTAAAAACCAATAACCCTCGCGATCACAAACTTTCCCAAAAAACATGCTTGACAAAACAAACTACTCTGCGTTACTATACTAGTAGTAAGTGATACTGAATACCTGTAATACAAAGTACTGAATAACAGTGATCGTCAAAAGAGGGATGAATTTGCAAAATAATACAGAAATGCTGAAAGGGCTGCTGGAGGGGTGTGTGCTTGAAATCATCAGTCGTGGCGAAACATATGGCTATGAAATTACCCAGCAGCTGCGGGAACTTGGCTTTACGGATGTGGTGGAAGGCACTGTTTATACGATTACCATGAGGCTAGAGAAAAACAACCTCGTGGACATTGAAAAAAAGAAATCCACTGTAGGTCCACCGAGAAAATTCTATACATTAAACGCAGCAGGCAGAGAACAATTGGAATCATTTTGGGATAAATGGGATTTTATCTCGAGCAAGATTAACGAACTCAAAACGAATGAAATGAAAAGGAGAAGATAAGATGAGTCTAATTGACAAAATTATCGGCAGTCTGGATGATAAGCGGGAATGGAAGGAAATGGAGGCACGTGCGAAGTCGCTTCCAAGCGAATACCATAATGCTTATAAAGCGATTCAAAAATATATGTGGACTGCTGGAGGTCCTGAAAACTGGGAGGACACGAAACGTATTTTCGGCGGTATTCTTGATCTTTTTGAAGAAGGGGCAGCTAATGGCAAGAAAGTTACGGACCTTACGGGTGAAAATGTGGCTGCATTTTGCGATGACCTAGTAAAGGATACGGAAACTTGGAGAGACAAATATCGCGAGAAGCTGAATAATACGATTGCTCGTGACTAATTAAAAATTCAAGAGAAACTTTTTTCATATCAACACGGAGTAAACACGAATAATGTTCGTGTTTACTCTACTTTAAAATAAACCGGCAAGGGGAAATGAAAATGACCAGTGGAAAAGAGATACTAACTAAATTTGGATTGGAGGCGAAGGAGGAGCCTGTAAGTATTTATCCATTCTCGCCCGTTTTTCGCGTAAGCTATGGAGGAAATGATGTTATCGTAAAACGTACACAACAGAAAGCGGACAATGTAATGGCATATACTGCGATGCTGAGAGAGAACGGAATTAATGTGGTCACACCTGTTAAGTTGCCGGTAGATAATCCACAAAAAATTGAGGAAACAAATTACGTTGTTTATCCATTTATAGAAGGTGAGAAATATTCAGGAAAAGAAACAGAAATATACGAAGCTGGAGCATTATTAGGAAGAATTCATAGTCTTTCTCCTGTTACCAATAATTTTAATTTACTTGCATATGATGTTTACGATTTCACTCAACAAGAGGTAGAAGAGAGCATGAACGCCATTATACAACATGCAAAAAAAGCTGAAGCAGAAATCAATACAGGATTAAAAGGAAAGTTACTAGAAAGTGTGAGATTTCAAGAAGTGATACACAATGCAGGATTACCCCATGTCGCAACCCCTCATGATTTTAAAGCGAATAATCTCATTTTTATTCCACAACCATATCTAATTGATCCAGATAATGCGGCTTGGATACCAAGAATCTTTGATCTGGCATTAGCATTACTACTTTTTCATAATGAGCATAACACTGCACCTGATCGGATGATTACAATAGAAGAATGGAAACTGTTCTTATCAGGGTATCAACAATATGTAACGTTGACCGATAAGGAAAAATCACTGTGGAAAAAGGCAATACAGCACGTTTTCCTTGATGAAGTGATGTGGTTGATGGCTGAATATGAAGAGGACTGGCAGGATCCTGTTCAAAGAAATCTATTTATCAGTTTAATAAGGGTCATGCTGAATGATACGCATTATTCCTTCCAATAAAAGGTAATTTATGTTACAGTGTCCATAGCAAAGGGGGCATCACTTTGAAGAAATCTGTTTGCATCGTTATGACACTTGTACTGATCCTGGCTGGATGCAATTTTCATTCAGACTCCAAGGAGTTTGTAGATTATGACAAAGAAGAAATCACAGAATCATCTCATGTGTTGACTTTTAACCCGGAAGTCCCGAAGCTGCTTCCATTTGAACCAGTAGAGACAAATGTAGATATAGCGAGTTTAGCTGGAATGGAGAATAATTATATTACTGTTCGTTTTATTAACGAAGACCAGGAAGAGATAACATACAGGGCAGGCCTTCAGAAAAACGCTTTAGAATATACGGAAGAGAAAGTAACCATTACGGAGAATGTAGAAGGAAGATACGGGGAAAATGATGGATCAAAAATTTTGAAATGGGATAAAAATAATATATATTATGAACTGTTTGTTAAGAGTGGCACTATCTCAAAGGAGGACATGCTTACAATAGCTGAAAATTTCTACTTGATTCGATAATTCTTAATTTCCTTATTGAATAAGATAGACCTCCCGTATAACCGCTCAGCACTTAGGGTAGGTCTATCTCTGAAACGATAGCAGATTCTAACATTGGGGAACCCACCAAGTTGGGATCCAATTAGATAATCTGCTTAGGTACATATATTTCGTTAGCAATTCCTTTTTCTTCCGGAAATGCTTTTCTTTCTTATCTGGATTATCTAAGAATGGTTTATGAGAAATTTCCTGACTGCATATTCTAGGACACCTGTTGAATTCGAATGTGCTCTATATACATATATAGTAACTACTTTTCTTTCCTCTATCTTTCGTTTATACTGTGAAAATAAAGGAATACATAGCTTAAATAAAGTCTTTTGGTATTTTGACTTTATGAATGAAAGGAATTAGAGAATGTTAGATACAACGGATATGCTGATATTAGATGAGCTTTCCAGAAACAGCCGGATTACGATGAAAGAACTGGGGGAGAAAGTCCACTTGACAGGACCAGCTGCTTCCGCGAGAGTCGCGAAACTAGAGGATAATGGGGTGATTGAAGGGTATTCCATTAACATCGATCAAATCAAATTGGGTTTTCATATCCATGCTTTTTTAAACATTTATACGAAAAGCTCTTATCACCAGCCATACTTATCCTTCACAGAAAAACAAAAGGAATATATCATCAATAACTATAAAATCAGCGGTGATGGCTGTTACCTGCTTGAGTGCAGATTTCCTTCCAATGAGTTGCTGGATAACTTTTTGATCGACTTAAACAAGCATGTCAATTATAAATTATCGATGGTAATTAAAAATAATAAATAAAACCAATACTGACTCTATCCTGTAGTCAGTTTTTTTATCCGAAATTCTGTTTACTGACATAAATATTACCAGTTCTCTCCTTAAAATAGTTCCTGTCAAGAGTTTTTGGATGAGTTTCTATTTTGAGCCATTCATTAAACGAGGGAGGAATATAAATGATAATTCTGGTAACAGTACTATCCATTTTAGGAGGTTTGTCTGGATCGTTCAGTGGTTTTCTTGTCACAGCCAAGGGTGAGGTGTTTGGTGATATTTATGTGACAAGTAATGAAGCTGCTCTGTTCTGGGTTTCGATTATTTCCATTTTCCTTGGTTTTCTCGCATGGAAATGGAACAAATTAAGTGGGGCAGGTTTACTTATTGTTGCGATCTACGGTATTTATACTAATGGCCTATTTTTCACGATTGCTTTTATTTTCTTATTAATCGCGGGAATTTTAGCTTTCAGAGTGAAGCCGCAAAGAAAACAGGCTGTTTAAAAAAAGAAAGGTTGATCACTCATTCGATTATCAATTATATGAAAATTTAACCATTTCCAAAATTTATTATAAATCCTTAAAGATTCCCTTGCTATTAGTCGATATTAAAAGTAATGTTTATTTACAGATATTTATATTTTTCTAGTCTTTTTTTATCGATTACAAAGTCAGGGTGGGATTTATGATGAAGAATGTTCTTTTAGCAAAACAGCCAATATTAGATCGAGATCAAACAATATGTGCATATGAACTGTTATATCGCAGTGAAAAAGCACCACAGCAGTGGGATGGTGATTTAGCAACTGTTGAAGTAATGATTCATGCATTTTTAAATATTGGGATTAAACAATTAGCAGGATCTCATCCTGTGTTTATAAACTTCACAGAAAATTTAATTAGCAAAGATTTATTATCCCATTTCTCCCCAGATGATATTGTTATTGAATTATTAGAAGATATTCCACTAACGAAAGAAATGAAAGAAAAAATTCAGTGCCTCTCCGAAAGTGGTTACAGGCTTGCATTAGATGATGTTACTCCAGAGTCATTCCAGGAATGGCATGATGCTGATATGATACAGTATCTAACCCACGTAAAAATAGATTTCATGGCCACTTCCAACAATAAAGAAAGGGAAAAAATCGCAGCAGTTGTCCGCTCGATTTATCCGCATATTCGTCTGATCGCAGAGAAGGTGGAAACAGACGAGGACTTTAACGAAGCCCGAAAGGCAGGTTATCATCTGTATCAAGGCTATTTCTTTATGAAGCCAAAAGTGGTGAAAATGGTGGAGATTCCTTCCGGTTTTTTAACCTATGTTGATCTGATTCAACAAATCGATCATCTCTATTTAATTAATATAGCGAAGTATATTCAACAAGATTTATCTCTTTCTTATAAGTTGCTAAAATTAATCAATTCCCCATCATACCAGAGAATGGAACGGATTAATTCGATTGAGCGTGCAGTTGTTTTATTAGGTAAAAAAGAAATCAAAAAATGGTTATATATTCTTGCACTAAGAGATTCCATGAACCATACCAAAAAGCAAGGAATCGACGCACTTGTGAAAAGTTCGTATTACCGTGCCAAAATGTGTGAGAACCTGGCAGAATTCAAAGCACAGCAATATCAGCCAGAAGCATTTCTGGTAGGCTATTTTTCACAGCTGCCTGCAATTCTCTGTCAGCCATTGGATCTATTAGTAAATACTTTATCGTTAGATAACCGAATTGAATCTGCATTAAAAGAAGAACCTGGTTTGCTGACAGATATTTATCAGCTCGCTGTAGCTTATGAGGAGGCAAACTGGACGAAGATTGATCAATTAACAGAAAAACTAAACCTTCACTCTGTATCTGTATATGAAGCATATCAACAAGCAAATCAATGGATGTTTAAATTATTGGATTAGAGCTAGTTGAGCATAGGAGTCCTTGGCGATTAATAATGAACCAGGGGCTTTTTGCTGTGTTTATATTTTCTTATGAAAATGGTCATGAGTAATTGGTTTGATTGATGCTTGTTTTAACAATTCATGAATATTAATTCAGCAAGTTTTACATATTTCCGGCACCTTAGATTATGGTATGCTTTAGTTGAATCCGTTTTCAAAAGGGTGATCCTTTTTTGAATTCAATGGATAAAACAACCATGTTATAAAGGAGGAATAGAAATGAAAGGTAACAAAGTAATCATATTTTTCGTTATGCTCACAATCTTTCCATCCATATTTTTTCTCAGTGGCATAGAAGCAGCAAGTGCAGCAGAGATTGATTCTATCCCTAACACGACAAGGAGTATAAAAGACTATGACCAAAGTTTTCTATCAGTAACTGGATACGCTGCCGAAGGTGTAAATGATCGTAGTCAATATATAGGGACCTCTTATTATCGAAAGGTGAAGACAGAAAGAGAGTTCCTGCAGGCAATCCTTGATGCTGGAAATGACAGTGTGAAAGTAATCGAGGTGGCGAAAGATTTAAACCTTGGCTGGAATGCCTTAAATTTAACAGAAGAAGAACAGAAGAAATATCGTTTTATTAAACAATATCGCGATCCGATGAACGGCTTTACCAATCCAAACCTGGCAGCCTCTGGTGTTTCGCAACTGGATGTTAATAATGTGGATGGGCTGACGATTTTTTCGAAAAAGGGGAAAACAATCAGGCATACAGAAATCAATCTGCAACGATCAACGAATGATATTGTAATAAGAAATATGAATTTTGATGGCATGTGGCAATGGGACGATACAGGCAACCACAAGGAAGTTGGGTGGACATTTATTAAGGTAAATGGTGCGAATAATGTCTGGATTGATCACAGTAAATTCTCAATTGCGGCAGATGGATTAATTGATACAGAGAATGGTGGCTCCAATATTACGATTTCCTGGTCTGAATTCGGCTTGCCAGCAGATGAGACACCAGCAAAAGACAGCGATATTTATCAATCGATTCAGTTTATGGAAGCAAAATATAATGCGGGAGAATTGGGTTCTGACAGTGTGTATTCTAATATGCGCAATGCTGGAGCAACGAAAGAACAGATCATGGCATTTGCGGCATTTCACAGCAAAGTGCATTTAACAGGTTCAGGGGACAAGGATTATATGGATTATGTAAGCAGCAGTGGAACGAATTATAAGGACGGCAATCAGCGAATTCGCTTAACCCTTGCTTATAATCGTTATACGAACGTAGGGCAGAGAATTCCAATGATACGCCAAGGTACTGGTCATGCTTACAACCTTTATCTGGACAACTCGACACATGAAGAGGTGCTGGAAAATGTCAGCGCGATTGCGGAATACGCTGGAGGCGGAGACACTCTTTCCCGAGCACTTAATGCAAGAAATGGTGCTTCCATTGCAGCAGATACTTCTGTATTTGTTGATATTACAGAGCCGATCATTGGTGCAGAAATTCAAGGACTGGATACAAAGAACATGGATGAACAATGGGCAGAACTCTTTCAACATGCCTATAACCGGAATTTAATCGTTAACTCTCATATTTCCAATAAATATGGCACATATACAGGAAGCAGCTGGGATAATAATGGGGAGAATCTTTTTACCAGAGGATTCGTGTGGCATGACAAGGCTACGATAGGCAACTGGGCATGGTCGTCTCATATTGTCGGAAGTGAGAATATGGAGAAGATGAATCCACCGTCAGATCCATTTACTTTCCAATATAATTATGATGAAGAACTGCCATATACGTATAATGTTGTTCCTTTAGACAGTGTTGTACCAACTGTTACCCAATATGCCGGGGTTAATAAAGTGAATAATAGCCCAATCCGCTGGTTAAACACAGATAACAGTTCAAAGAAAAAGTGAGAATTGTTAGCTAGTGCTAGAATATACGTTCGTGAAAAATGTGATATAATAGAATAGGATAACGTTCTTTTAGGGTTAGGTCGGCTAATCCCCTGTTGAAAGAGGGTGATGCTATGAGTATGTACGAAAGCTTTGTCGTGCTGTTTTCTTTTGGTACGTTTATTCTTTCGTTACTCGCTTTGATCATCACATTGATCAACAGAAAATAGACCTCCCTATTAACCGACTAAGTGAGTAGGTGAGGTCTATCCAACAGTGATAGCCGATCCTCCGGGGAACCGCTTATCCATCACCCGCAGTTACCGCTGCGGGTGTTTTAGTTTATATTTTCTTACATTTATTATAACATATGCTGTTACAAAATCAAAAGCAACATGCGAATTACGGGTAATGAAACCTTTTTCTTCTCAAGCAGCATACCCTCAGTTATTCACCCATTATTCTATACTAAAGTCCTTGATATTAGACCTCCCTGACATTGTTTGGAGAAATTTTTAACTAAAATTAATATTTCCTTAACAATCAACTGATAAGATTATATCGAACGAAAGTTTTGTATAATCCTTATTAGGAGGAAATAAATTGAGCAAATTAAAAAATTTAACCTCATCTCTCTTTTATAAGTTCTTTTTTTCCTATTTGCTCGTCTTTCTTATCCCATTTATTATTATCAGTGCTATCTTTTATAATAATTCTGTTAATAGTCTGCGAGAAGAAGTTGTTCATTCCAATGTAAACAAACTGGAACTGGTAAGAGACTTAACAGATTCCCATATGAACCAGCTGTCAGAGATAGCTGCCAAGATCTCCTTTGATGAACGTTTAACACCATATATGGTTTCCAATCCTTATTCAGATAAGATCGCAATAGAAGAACTGCAGCGATACCATATTAACAGTTCGATTGCCGAGAGTCTCCTGCTTCATTACCGTGCAGATGACCATGTCTACACAACCAGCGGGATAGGCACGATTGACAACTATATTAACAATGTGTATTCATTTACAGAACAGGACAGACAAGCATTTACCAACACACTATATGTAGCGAATCAGCCTGTCATCCAATCCATAATGTTAGCTGGTAACCAGGAAAAGCAGAAAAAGATGATTGCCTATACATTTCCGGTCCCTGTTGACAATCCTTTTCCACTAGGAACGGTTACTTTTATGGTAAAGGAAAAGACGATTAATAGTTTAATCAACCCATTGTTAGGTGAATTTGATGGGAATGTTTATATTTTCTCAGAAGATAATACACTGCTCACATCGATCAACCATGGCGAAAGAGTTCAAACGGAGACAATCATTGATATGGCAGACTCTTCTGATGTAATCAGTAAAGACATTAATGGAAGTAATTACTCGCTTATCTCGATGCAGTCGGACGTGAATGGCTGGAAGTATGTTACCGCAATGCCGACCGCACAGTTTTACGGAAGTATAGCGGACCTTCGAACATCGATTATATTAATTGTCACACTGATTGCCTTTATTGGCCTGAGTTTCACCATTTATTTGTCAATAAAGCAATACAGACCGATTCACAGTCTGTTTCAATATTTAAAGACAAAGCATCCTGTACAGAATACCAGCCTGTCAAGAGAGGATGAACTTGGCCGAATCCGGCACACGTTTGATTCCATTGTGGAAAACAGTGAGAAATTACAGGAAAAAGTCAATATCCAGCAGCCATTTGTCAGGGATCAGCTGTTAATGAATATCCTCAAAGGGGAAGCGGACAATGATAGGAACCTGTTTAAGGAACTGGATATTATTTTTCATGATCATGCATTCTATGTTTTAATAGTCTCTTTTGGCAAAAAGCAGGAGAGAAATAAACAAGCAGTACATAAGGACGAGTTAATTCCATTGCTCCAGAAAGTCAGCAACTCCTATGGGACAGGCTATGGTGTAGAGTTAATTCATGATAACGGTATAGGTATGATTGTCAATTTGACCAATGAAGAAGAATCTGCAGAAAAGATTCAGCAACATTTTCTAATCCAATTGAAAGAACATATATGTGAACATACCCAGCTTTCCCCAACAATAGGGGTTGGGAAAATATACCGTGAGTTAAGTCTTGTGAACCGTTCTTTTATTGAAGCATCTGCTGCAGTGGAATTTCCTGTCGCATTAAAAAATGATGTTATTTATTTCGATGATATAAGTGAAATGGGAGAAAGCAAGGCATGGTATCCTGTTAATGAACAAGCGAAGTTTATCCAGAGTTTGAAACAAGGTGATGAGAAGGTTGCCAAGGAGACATTGGATAAAATGATTCAAAGCATAAGTGAGAAGAAAATGTCGATCTATTTAGTCAAATGTATGTGTTATGACATTATCAATCTTATTATTAAAACTGTTTACGAAATGAAGCTGGATTTATCGATAAAGGCAGTTAATGAACTGGCAGACTTTCATTCCATTCAACAGCTGGAAACAAATGTCCAGGCATTAATTAAAGGGATCTGCCAGGAAGTGAATACAAGAAAAGATAACCAACATGTGATGATAAAGGAGAAACTTTTAGAATATATTCACAAGGAATATACTTCCAATCAATTGAGTTTAGAAAATGCTGCCGAACGATTACAAGTATCAGTCTCCTTTTTAAGCAAATTTATGAAGGAAGAAACAGGCTTTACGTTTACGCAATATGTCTGGAACCTCAGAATGGGTGAAGTAAAGCGGCAGTTAGTGGAGACAAACCTCTCTATTAAGGAGATTGTCCTGAATATTGGCTATCTTGATGTGGCCAACTTTATCCGGAAGTTTAAGAATACAGAAGGGTTAACACCGGGCCAATACCGCAAGCAAACTGTTGAAAAAAACTAGTAAGAAAACCACATGTCTCTATAGGAACATGTGGTTTTTTTATAATCAATCAAGCTGTAATATATGTTGGATTTATTTTGGTTTTAAAGCCTGAATCCACAGCATTGCAGCCATATTGGTATGTCAAATTTATCTGGATATGTCGATCTTCTTTTCTTCTTTGGAAAATTGCCGGAAAATAGCGTAATGGCGCCATTTCCGCTTATAAAAACGACATATATACACCTGTTTCTGACATGTGATACTTTTGATTTGCGGCAAGGTGCTGCAAATTAAAAAGTGAAGGGAGGATAACAATTTGACTTATCTATTACTAGTTGGAGCTGGTGTGATGGGCAGAACTCATATGAATGCCTATCAAAAGATGGACAATGTAAAAGTTGCGGGAATCGTCGATTTAGATCTCCAAAAGGCGGAAGCAATTGCTTTACATGGTGAACCAGTCTTTTCATCAATGGAAGAGGCAATGGAACAACTAACAACAATTGACCTTGTCGATATATGCTTACCAACAGATCTGCATCATACATACATAAAAAAAGCATCCCATTATACCCAAAATATTATTTGCGAAAAGCCATTAGGCAGAAATGTGGAAGAAGCAATGGAAATCATTCAATTTTGTAAACAAGAGCAGATCAATCTTTTTGTTGGACATGTTGTCCGTTTTTTTCCAGAATATCAGCTTACCAAGAGATTGCTGGACTCATCCAAAATTGGCAAACCTGGTGTTGTCAGGATGTCCCGGACAAGTGCTTTTCCAAAATGGGAAAAATGGTATGGAGATGCCGGGAAAAGTGGCGGACTTATATTAGATTTAATTATCCATGATTTTGATTATTTAAGATGGTGTTTTGGCGAGGTGGAGCGAGTGTATGCCAAAGGTATCTCGATTCAGAAGGTCAAAGATAAAGACTATGCTTTGGTAACATTGCGCTTTAAAAATGGCGTAATTGCCCATGTGGAAGGAAGCTGGACACACCATCACTTTACAGCAAAATTTGAGATGTCAGGCACAGATGGTGTGATTTCCTATAACAGTGACCAGCAGAAATCTTTACGTATTGCAACAAATGGGGAAGCTTCATCACCTGGTTCCATTGTTCAAAAAAGCCCGTTAAATAAAAATCCGCACCATAAAGAGCTCGAACATTTTATTGAATGTGTGGAAACCAATAAGCAACCATTGATCACACCTGAAGATGCAATGAAAGCTATTGAAATTTCGATGGCTGCGATTCGTTCAATGGAAACAGGCCAGCCTGTTACGCTAAATGAATGAAGGAGAGATAAATGTGAAAATTGGTGTAATCAGTTTTGCCCATATGCATGCCTACAGCTACGCCAAAGCCTTCAGCCAGCTGGATGATGTAGAAATAACGGCTGTCACCGATGAAGATGAAACAAGAGGAAAACAGGCTGCAGAAAACCTTCATGCCACTTTTTATTCATCATATGAAGAATTGCTGAAGCAGGATATTGATGCTGTTATTATCACATCTGAAAATATCCACCATTGTAAACATACTGTTGCAGCAGCTAAGGCAAAAAAGCATGTACTTGTGGAGAAGCCAATGGCAACAACAATAGAGGATGCAGAGAAAATGATCCAAGCTTGTAAGGATAACGGCGTCCTGCTGCAAGTTGCCTATCCAGTTAGATTTAATACAACAATTATGCAAGCAAAAGCAGAAATCGACAACGGCACAATTGGTGAAGTTCTTGCAATAAATGCAACCAATCGAGGCAAAAATCCAGGCGGCTGGTTTGTGGACAAAGAGAAATCAGGTGGCGGGGCTGTAATGGATCATACAGTACACGTAGTCGATGTTATTCGTTCACTGATTAACAGTGAAGTGAAAGAAGTTTATGCGGAAGTTGACCAGCTTTTTCATGATAAGCCGATTGATGATGCAGGCGTGCTGACAATGTCATTTACAAACGGCGTCTTCGCAACACTTGATTGCAGCTGGTCCAAAAACAGAAACTATCCCTCAGGTGCCGATGTGACGCTTGAAATCATCGGAACAGAAGGCATTCTTTCTGTCGATGCTTTCAAACAGTATGTACAAGTCTCGACCGTTCATTATAGTGAGCAGAACCTTGGCTGGGGAGACAGCATGAATGAAAGCTTAATCAGAGATTTTATTCAAAATATTTCAGAGGGAAAAGACCCGGCAACATCTGGCTATGATGGCTTAAAAGCAGTAGAGGTCATTCTGGCTGCATATGAATCTGCCGAGAAAGTCAAAACAATTTCCATAGGATAATTCTATTTGAAAAAATAAAAGATGATAGAGGAGGAAATATATTGAAACTCAGAAAAGGTCTATTAGCTGCTACAAGTGCTGTATTATTATTATCTGCCTGCAGTAATGCAGAAGGGTCTGGCGGGGAGAGTACTGCCGAGACAGCAAATACCGACAATGTCAGCAAAACAGGTATGCCAATTGTTAATGAACAAATCAAACTGGAAATATTCGCGGATCGTGCTGCATCCACTAATGAGGACTGGAATGATGTCATGATCTTTAATGAGTATGAAGAAATGACCAACATTGATGTGGAATGGGAAATGGTGCCAACTGATGCGTTGGAAGAAAAAAGAAACCTGGCACTCGCAAGTGGGACACTGCCTGACGTTTTTCACTCTGCAGATCTTTCCAATCTTGATTTATTAAAATACGGACAGCAAGGGGTTTTTATTGAATTAAATGATTTGATTGATCAGTATGCTCCAAATTTAAAGAAACTAATGGAAGAAAATCCTGATATTAAAAAAGGGTTAACTTTCCCTAATGGCAAGATCTATTCGATGCCAACCATTTATTCACCTGATTTCACGTCCGTTTTGATCGGTTCACGGCCATGGATTAATCAGGACTGGTTAGAGCAATTGGGAATGGAAAATCCGCAAACAACAGAAGAGTTTTATCAATACTTAAAAGCAGTTCAGGAAACAGACCTAAATGGGAACGGCAAGAATGACGAGATCCCTTATGGCGGGACAGTAATTGGCGGTTTAGTTGGCTGGATGAAAGGTGCCTATGGTTTAGGAAATCTGGGAACACGCCATAAATATGTGGATTTAGACCCTGAAAATAATGAGCAGCTTCGCTTCTATCCAGCTGAAGAAGAGTATAAGCAAATGCTGCAATTTATTAATAAATTATATAGTGAAGGCTTAATTCAGCAAAATATTTATACCATCGACTATAACCAGTTCTTAGCAAACGGGTCAGAAAACATTTACGGAAGTACCGTACTTACAAATCCGAGAACATCTTTCGGTGATACGGGAGAACAATTTGTAGGCGCCAATGCACTGGAAGGGGAAAATGGGGAAAAAATGTTTGTAGACATTGGTTCTTCCTTAGTAAGACTTGGAGGATTTGCCATCACAAAAGAAAATCCAAATCCTGCTGCAACAGTAAGATGGATGGATCATTTCTACAGTGATGAAGGTGCGAAATTATTCTTTATGGGTAAAGAAGGAGTAACCTATGAAGAAACAGAAGATGGAGAAATCCAATACTTAGACAGTATCACGAATAGTCCGGATGGTTTAACAATGGAACAGGAATTAGCCAAACATCTGACATGGCTTGGCGGAGGTTATCCTGGTATTGTGAAAAAAGACTATTTCCAAGGTGCAGAAAGTCTTCCTTCTGCAATAGAAGCTGCTGACAGATTAGATCCATACTTGCCAGAACAACTGGTACCAGCATTTACTTTTACTGAAGAAGAGAGCAGAAGATTCTCAGCACTAGCTGCAGATATTGAAAAATATGTGCAGGAAACACAAGACAAACTGATTACTGGCGAAATTTCCTTTGCTGAGTGGGATAACTATATTCAGACATTAAACGATATGGGCTTGGAAGAATATATGGAAATTCAGAATGCCGCATTTGAGCGTTATAAAAACAGTTAAGGTTGACTAAATAAATACTGGTACAATATGGAACTTGATGCCTATTGTACCAGATAATACAGACATTTGCTAAACTGCCCAATCAATAAAAAGCAGAAAGAGAAATCCAAAATACAGAGGGTTTTACAAAGATTTGTATTATTTCTCCTTCCAGATTTCCCTTTTTTGGTATTCGCGCCATGTATAGTTGGCTCAAAAGGAATCCATACCGTGATCGCATTCAAACAAAACTCCAAGTATCTACTTTATTTAAAAGATTTTTTTCAAAGAAGAGTCGGCAATGTTTCATGATGACAGATTAAAATTATTTTCAGTTGTTTATGAATTTGCTAAAAAGGTTCAGTTAACGTAAGGTGAATTTTTTTAAATTTGAAATTAAAGGATATTGAGGAGGAAAGGTTTTGAAGCTTAAAAAAAGTCTATTAGCTGCAACAAGTGCTGTGTTATTATTATCCGCCTGCAATAATGCAGAAGGTACACAAGGGGAGGATAGTGCAGAGACAGCTTCCGAAAAAGTTAACGAAACAGGAATGCCGATCGTTGATGAACAAATTCAGCTTAAATTCTTTGCAGACAGAGCAGCAACTACCCATGAAGACTGGAATGATGTCATGATCTTTAATGAGTATGAAAAAATGACAAACATTGATGTGGAATGGGAAATGGTTCCAACAGATGCGTTAGCAGAAAAAAGGAATCTGGCATTAGCAAGTGGTACATTACCGGATGTTTTTCACTCTGCAGATATATCCAATCTCGATTTACTAGAATATGGACAGCAAGGTGTTTTTCTTGAACTAAATGATTTAATTGATCAGTATGCACCCAATTTAAAGAAATTAATGAATGAAAATCCAGACATCAAGAAGGGGATAACTTTCCCGAATGGAAAAATTTATTCCATGCCAACGATTTATGAACCTGACTTCCTATCTGTTCTTGATGGAGCTCGTCCTTGGGTCAATCAAGAGTGGTTAGATAAATTGGGAATGGAAAATCCAGAGACGACAGAAGAATTTTATCAATATTTAAAAGCAGTTCAGGAAACAGATCTTAATGGAAATGGCAAGCAAGATGAAATACCATATGGCGGGACAGTGATTGATGGTTTAGTTGGCTGGATAAAAGGTTCATATGGTCTTGGAAACAGAGGAATAAGGCACCCGTATATAGATGTTGATTCAGACAGTGATGAACTGCGCTTTTTCGCTGATGATGAAGAATATAAGCAAATGTTGCAATATATTAACAAATTATATAGTGAAGGCTTGATCCAGCAGAATATATTCTCCATTGATTATAACCAGTTCTTAGCAAATGGTGCACAAAACATTTATGGAAGTACCGTTTTTCACAACACTATTTCCCTTTTCGGTGAAGAGGTTGGTAGTAAATTTACCGGTGGAAATGCACTGGAGGGTGAAAATGGGGACAAAATGTATACAGATTTGGGATCTTCTTTAGCTGGAATGGGAGGATTTGTGATCACCAAAGAAAATCCAAATCCAGCTGCCACTGTTCGATGGATGGACTATTTTTACAGTGATGAAGGGGCCAAGCTATTCTTTATGGGACTTGAGGGAGAAACGTATCAAGAAACAGAAGATGGCGAGGTGGAGTATTTAGACAAGATCACCAATAGTCCAGATGGTTTAACAATGGAACAGGAATTAGCAAAATATATGACATGGCTTGGGGGAGGCTACCCAGGGATTGTGAAACAAGATTATTTTAAAGGTTCGGAAAGTCTTCCTAGTTCCATAAAAGCAACAGAAAGGCTAGAGCCATATATACCTGAAGAAATATGGCCGGCTTTTACTTTTACAGAAGAAGAGAGCAGAAGATTCTCAGCACTTGCAACTGATATTGAGAAATATGTCAAAGAAACCAGAGACAAACTGATCACAGGCGAAATTTCCTTTGCTGAGTGGGATAACTATGTTCAAACACTTCAAGATATGGGCTTAGAAGAGTATATGGAAATTCAGAATGCTGCATATGAACGTTTCAAGAACAGCTAAGTTTTAACAAAATATATGAAGTACAATAGGGCATCCACTGCCTATTGTACTTCCATAATCTAGCTAAAGGAGGTTGGATGGATGACAACTGCTAACCTGGAAATAGACAAGAAGCAGAAAGAAAGAAGTAAAATACATAAGCTTTTGCGAAGATTTAAGAATAGTTGGCAACTATATTTATTTCTCCTTCCAGCTTTAACTTTCTTTATCATTTTTCATTATCTGCCGATGTACGGTGTGCAGATTGCTTTTAAAGATTTTTATGCAACGGAAGGAATCTGGGGCAGTCCCTGGATTGGTTTTGACCATTTTACAAGGTTTTTTGATTCTTATTATTTTTGGCGCTTGCTGACAAACACCTTGCTGTTAAATTTATACCAGCTGGCACTGTTTCCGTTACCGATCATTCTCGCGCTTGCTGTGAATGAATTAAGAAATGGTGCGTTTAAGAAATGGGTCCAAACGATTACATATGCACCACATTTTATCTCCGTTGTCGTTATTGTCGGAATGATCGTTGCTTTTCTAGACACGATTACAGGACTTGCCAATCACATGATTACGAGTCTTGGCGGCGAATCTGTCCCATTTTTAACAAGCCCGGAATGGTTTCGTCATATTTTTGTCTGGTCAGATGTATGGCAGACGCTTGGCTGGGGCTCGATCATTTACTTGGCGGCATTAGCAGGAATTAACCCTGAACTCCATGAAGCAGCCAAAATCGATGGAGCAACAAGAATGCAGCGAATTCGCTATATCAATATTCCCGGAATCCTGCCAACCGTTGTTGTCCTATTTATTTTAAGTCTAGGTAATTTTATGGCAGTAGGATTTGAAAAAGTATTATTGTTACAAAACAATTTGAACTCTTCCACTTCTGACGTTATTCAGACTTTTGTCTATGAAAGTGGTTTGCTTGAGGGCCAATACAGTTTTGCGTCCGCAATCGGGCTATTTGATTCGATGATTAATATTATTTTGCTGATAACCGTCAATCAGATCGCAAAGAAAACGAGTGATAACAGCTTATGGTAGGTGAAAATGATGAGAGTTAGTTTATCTGATAAAGCATTTGACATTGTGAATAAAATATTTCTTCTAATTGTGACAGCTGTCATTCTTTATCCATTAATATTTGTAGTCAGCGCCTCTATCAGTGATCCAGGAGCGGTTAGTTCAGGGAGAATGTGGCTATGGCCCGTTGATATTACGCTAGAGGGATACAGAAAGGTCTTTGAAAACAGTGATATCTGGATCGGGTACCGTAACACCATTCTTTACACACTTCTCGGGACATTGATTCATTTACTTGTCTTAATACCTTGTGCCTATGCACTGTCAAGAAGAGAGGTCATGGGTAAAAAAATTATCTTATGGTTCATTATTTTCACAATGTTTTTTAATGGTGGATTAATTCCTACTTACCTGGTTGTAAAATCATTAGGAATGGTGGATACAATCTGGTCTGTTATTGTTCCAAATGCAGTAGGTGCGTGGAGTATTTTAGTTGCAAGGACATTCTTTCAGCAGAACATCCCAGAGCAACTGGTTGAAGCAGCAAAGATGGATGGAGGATCTGATTTTTATATTTTCCGTAAAGTCGTCTTGCCATTAGCTGGACCGATTATTGCAGTAATGGCATTATTCCACGGGGTAAGTCTATGGAATCAATATTTCAATGCCCTGATTTATATTTCTGATCAGAATCTTTATCCACTTCAGCTGTTTTTAAGAGAAATTCTGGTTATCAATGAAATAGACATGAATACACAGGAAGCTGGGCAGATGGAATCGTTTGTGGAACAGGTAAAAACAGCAGGCTTAATTAAATATGCAGTCATCATTGTTTCTGCATTGCCACTGCTTATTATCTATCCATTTCTGCAACGCTTTTTCGTGAAAGGTGTATTGATTGGATCAGTGAAAGAGTAACATCGTTATTTTGGGTTTCCCCCCTTAATATAAATATTGGCATAGCTGTTGTGTAATCAGCTATGCCAAAAATTCTTTTAAAGGCTGAACATTTTCTTCAGCATCCTTTATTCCTTGATGATACAAATCCATCAGTTTTGTTTTATTCCGCTCCACACGGCCAACGGTTAACTTTTCCCGCGGGTAAATCACAAAAATATTGCCCTGTTTCTCTTCCTCAAAGATATATTCCAATGTTTCATTATAAATGAGATGGCGTTTTTCCATTGCTTCCAACAATCCTGGAAAGTCTTTATATTTTTTGCGCATATACCAGCTGATTGATTGAGGCTTCTTATAATATCCGCGATTTCTTGTTAAGACAACAACATTTTTATTGTTGCCATCTCGAATCGACTGTTTAATCGGAATAGGGTCTGCTAAGCCGCCGTCCATCAGCATACGATCACCATACTCTACGACAGGGGCAAAAAATGGAAGTGAACTGGAAGCGCGGAGCAGTGTCAACACATCATGTGCATATTGTGTTTTGTGATAAAATACCGGCTCACCTGTGATACAATCCGTTACACCAATCACAAATTCCTCCGCTGCATTGTTATATGTCTGAAAATCAAACGGAACAAGCTGATTCGGCAAAGTGTCAAATAAGAAGTCCATCCCAAATAATTGTTTTTTCTTGATTAGATTACGAAAAGATAAATAATCCGGATGGTTAACAAAATCAATGCTGACCGTCTTATTTCGCTCCATTTGCCGTGAAATATAGGAAGAACCATTACATGCACCAGCCGATACACCGATTATATATGGCAAATAAATATTCTGTTCCATCAAGTAATGCAGCACGCCTGAAGTATACACACCTCTGCTGCCGCCGCCTTCTAAAACTAATCCTGTTTTTTCCATAATATCTCCTCTTACCAATATGTAGTTAATCCAAAGATTATTTTAGCATGTTTAATTGGAAAATTGTTGTTAGCTGTTTGCAAAGGGGTTTAATGATCATTTTCGATATTGCTCTATTTCTTCACTATTTTGTGACATCCCGCATATCAGCTTGGAATTCTGTTACACACTTACATAGTTTTTCGTGCACTTTGAATAATCTCGCGAATAAATGGCTCTTTCTTCTTTGTATAAGTTTGCCGGTCATATGTATGAAGATTGGCTAATTCCATCTTTAGGTCTTCATAGGCCTTTGCTGCTTGTGGATGTGATCTGAGATAGTCGCGAAACAGCAATTTTTCCACCCATTCCTTTCCATTATGCTGACAGATATGTAAATGAACAGTCCCTTGCCCCCAAGGTCCCTTTCGAAAAAATTTACGATCCATTATTTCGGGTTTTGGTATATATTCATAATTGACTTTCTCAAGTGGTGTGATAATGTGATCGACTATCTCCAGATCTTCTACCCCTGCTAGGATATCAATGATTGGTTTGGCAGAAAGGCCATATATAGAAGTGCTGCCAATATGTTCAATTCTGATCGCTTTGTCACCCAGCACTGAAAGAATGCGCTGCTTTTCATACCTAAATTGTTCTTCCCAGGCAGGATTATAAGCTGCAAGACGCACAACGGTTTTCGTCATATATGATCACCTGTTTTCTAATAAGCTCTTCCAACATTTGCTTCACAATTTTATCAGTTCGTCTTTCGCTGAATTGCTGATGATGAATCAGATATTTTCTGTTATCTGTGTACCTTTTAATTCCTTTTAAGAAAATCACCTAAACCAATTCTACTATAAACTGGAATCTGTAACCACATAAAATAATATAAACATCAAGAGGAGTGCAGGGAAGGGACTGAATGAAGAATAAGAGCGTTATAAACATCAAGAGGAATACAGGGAAGGTACTGAATGAAGAATAAGAGCGTTATAAACATCAAGAGGAGTACAGGGAAGGTGCTGAATGAAGAATAAGAGTGTTTTAAACATCAAGAGGAGTGCAGGGAAGGTGCTGAATGAAGAATAAGAGCGGTTTAAACATCAAAAAGAGAGCAGGGAAGGGGCTAATTAAAGAATAAAGGGATTTTAAACATCAAATAAAAAACCCGGACAATTAGTCCCTTGCCCAGGTCTTTTAAAAAGTCTCATTCTAAATCCAGCTCTTTCGGCTCCTGTCCATTTTTATTCATTAACCTTATTGCCAGTGGTTCGATTTCCAATACGATATATTTCGGATCATTGGGACCATCAAACCAGTTTTCCATATAGGAATTCCATAATTCTTCTTTTAAATCTTCTGATTCATTAATTTTAACTTTGCCTTGGTATTCCACATATGCATCACCAAAGCCATCCCCTTCATAGCCTAGTAAAATATGGGTATAAGGATTTTTTTCAATTTCATCCACTTTGTCTGTATCACTGCTTGTTGCGGTAAATAATTTCAGCCCATCATGTGTATAGGTCATATATCTGGAATGGGGGCGATCCTGCTTAATTGTTGCTAATGTACCAACATGACTG
This sequence comes from Gracilibacillus oryzae, assembly GCF_009498735.1. Lineage (GTDB taxonomy): Bacteria > Bacillota > Bacilli > Bacillales > Amphibacillaceae > Gracilibacillus > Gracilibacillus oryzae. Next base: position 48,539 of record NZ_ML762442.1, on the reverse strand, counting down.
TTTTCCAGAATATTTTCTATTTGCTTACGTATATCTTGATTACTCATTTTTATCTACTCCTTCCTCTTAGGGATATTATTCCACGCAATGTGGAAATTAAACGTGATATACTTAGACACAGTACACAGACAGTATTTATCTACAGGGAGGGAAATGAATGACATTTCAACAACTCAAATATGTAATTGAAGTGGCAAGAAGCCGCTCCATTAGTAAGGCAGCACAAAACCTGTTTATCAGTCAGCCGAGTTTATCCAACAGCATTAAAGAACTGGAAAAGGAGATGGGCATCACCATTTTTTCCAGAACCAATAAAGGAATTATCATCACTCCGGAAGGGTCAGAATTTCTCGGCTATGCGAGGCAGGTTCTGGAACAGGCAGAATTATTAGAAAACCGTTATGCTCAAAACAGTTCGCAACAGCAGTTTGCCGTATCCTCCCAGCATTATGCATTTGCGGTAAGTGCCTTTGTACGATTGTTACAAGATTACAACCGCGAGGAATATGAGTTTACGTTAAGGGAAACAAAAACGTATGAAATTATCGATGATGTCACCAATCTCAGAAGTGAAATAGGAATATTATATTTGAATGGATTCAATGAAAAAGTAATCTCCAAATTTTTGCGGGAAGGGAATTTAGTTTTTCAGCAATTGTTTGAAGCAAAACCGCATGTGTTTATCAGTTCAAATAACCCATTGGCACAGCAGGATTATGTAACATTAGCTGACCTGGAGCCCTATCCTTATCTTTCTTACGAACAGGGGGAGTATAATTCCTTTTATTTTTCGGAGGAAATCTTGAGCACATTGACACGCCTTAAGAATATTCGTGTAACTGACAGGGCAACATTGTTTAATTTACTGATCGGCCTGAACGGCTATACCATCTCCACAGGGGTGATCAGTAAAGAATTAAATGGAGAAAATATTATCTCTGTCCCATTACAAGTGGATGAACGGATTACAGTAGGATACATCACCCATAAACATGTAGTCCAAAGCCCGATGGCCAAAATTTATATCGAGCTCCTGCATGAAACAATTGCAGATGAAATAAGTCAGATATAGTTTAAAACTATAGCAAACGATAGATTTTATATCTTACCTTATGGATGTTTTTTCATGCTACACTAATCTCACATTACTTACATATGAGGGAGAGAGAATCATGCCAGTACAGACAGCAGCAGGCAAAAGAACAATCACACCATTTCGTTATGACAATGTAGGAAGTTTCCTGCGACCAGACAAGCTAAAGGAAGCACGTTCCGCATTCGCTGATGGGAAAATCTCAGCACAAGAGTTGAAACAAGTGGAAGATGAAACAATAGAAGATCTAGTGAAAAAACAAAAAGAAGTCGGATTAAAAGCGATCACTGATGGGGAATTCCGTCGTTCTTGGTGGCATTTAGATTTTATGTGGGAATTAAATGGTGTGAAAAAAGAAGTAATCGAACAAGGATATCAATTTAACGGAGAAGAAACACGTCCGGAAACAGCAAGATTAACTGGAAAAATCAGTGGCGAAAATCATGTTTTTGTCGATCATTTCAAATTTATTCAGCAATTTGCTGATGACTCGGTGGTTGCAAGACAAACAATTCCGGCACCGGCACAGTTTCTCGCTGAATTGCAACGTCCTGATAACAGTGAAAGTACAAAAGAAATCTATCCAGACGTAAATGAGCTTGTAGAAGATATCGCGAAGGCATATCAAACGGTAATCCAGGATTTATATGATGCAGGCTGCCGCAGCTTGCAAATCGATGACTGTACATGGGGCATGCTTGTTGATCCAAAATATTGGGCAAGCAGACATGATAGTGCAAATGTACAGGAAGTAGGCGAACTGAATCTAAAAGTAAATAATTTAGCAATTGAAAATGCACCAGCAGATTTAGTTATTACAACACATGTCTGCCGCGGAAATTATCATTCCAAGTGGGCATCTTCAGGCGGTTATGACCCAATTGCGGAAATTTTATTTGCAAAAGAAAAGGTGGCTGCATATTATTTGGAATTTGACACAGACCGTTCTGGCGGTTTCGAACCATTAGCACATGTAAGTGATGATAAATTAGTGGTTCTTGGTCTGTTCTCATCCAAAACGGGTGAATTAGAAGATAAAGCAGCAATCAAACAACGCATTGAAGAAGCAGCAGAATATGTGAATATTGATCGTCTGTGCATCAGTCCGCAATGTGGATTTGCATCAACAGAAGAAGGAAATATTTTAACAGAAGAACAGCAATGGAATAAGCTTCTTCTAATCAAAGAAGTTGCGGAAGAAGTCTGGGGATAGAATTATATAGGTTAAAAAGCAAGCCCGCAGGAATCTGCGGGTTTTTTGCTGATTTTTCTAAGCATATTCTTACAGGGAAAGGTTAGCCTAAAAGAGCATTGTTCTATGATGCATTCTACTCAAAATGGAGGGGAATCACAATGGTCAAAGATTCATACGCACCAAGGAAAAAGCTGCATGGTAAAGGAAAAAGACCTGATCAACAAAGAAGAGGAAAAGCTTCTTCCAATTCAAGAAACGAAAACAATTAATCAACAATACGAACTTGCAGTCATGGCGACTGCAGGTTTTTCTTACATATTACCGATAGGAAATCAAAGCTAAACTGAAACTTTTCCAGACATGTTTCGTAAAGGTTAGTGAAGCTGGTCCGTTCAGGATTATCATTTACAAGGAGGTATGTACATATGAACATGAAACGGTGGATTGCACTAGTTGTTGCAGCTGCTTTGTTTTTTATTTCGATGGGGTTTCAGTTTATGTCAAGCATTCTTTCAGCAAATATGAACGAAGCCTTTAACTTTGCTGATTTAGATCAGGAATTTAGTGAGAAAGTGGTAGAAGAAGGCTCCCCTGCAAGTAAAATAGCAGTACTCCATTTGAATGGAGTGATTCAGAATACAACACCAAGTTCGCTTTTGAACACTTCCAGCTATAATCATCAGCGCTTTTTGGACATGTTGGAACATGCTGGAGAAGATAATAGTGTAAAAGGCATTGTCTTACATGTTAATACACCTGGTGGAGGTGTTGTGGAGAGTGCTGAAATCCATGACAAGATTAATGAAATAAAAGAAGAAACAAACAAGCCGATCTATGTGTCAATGGGTAACACAGCAGCATCGGGCGGTTATTATGTTTCTGCGCCAGCTGACAAGATTGTCGCACATAAAGCAACTTTGACTGGTTCGATTGGTGTGATTATGGAAAATATTAATTTCACCCAATTGGCTGAAGAGCTGGGAATTGATTTTAATACAATCAAAAGTGGTGAGCACAAAGATATTCTCTCATCTTACCGGGAAATGACAGAGGAAGAAAGGCAAATATTACAATCCATGATTGATGATATGTACAATGACTTTGTTGATGTCATCGTTGAGGGAAGAGGGCTTTCAGAAGAACGTGTTCGTGAGCTTGGTGATGGTCGAATTTATACAGGTTCTCAAGAATTGGAAGTCGAGCTTGTAGACGCCATTGGTTCCCTTGATGATACGATTGCGATGATAAAAGAAGAGCATGATCTTGCCAGCTCCCGGGTTGTAGAATATGAAAACGGGATGCCATTTGGTCAGTTTTTCGGTGCGCAGATTCAGAACATGTTCGGAAATAACACAGATTTTACCGGCATTAAGGAATTATTACAGCAAGGCAATGCACCGCGTGCAATGTATTTGTATTCACGATAAAGGGGTGGGCAAATGGAAGATAATGTAACGAAAAGATACGCCGGATTTTGGATGCGATTTTGGGCATATTTGGCTGATATTATCATCGTTTTCAGCATTAACGGTATATTGCTGCTGCCATTTCAGTTTATTAATGACGGTGCGACGATTCATGTAGGTTATTGGACATTGAATGGGATTTTAGGCGCGCTTGTTTTTTATCTTTACTTTTTGTTTATGACAAAATATTTCCATCAGACATTAGGAAAGATGATCTTTGGTTTAAAAGTGGTTCGGGAAGACAGCATGCCATTAGGATGGAGTGACCTTATTTTCCGTGAAGTTGTCGGAAGATTCATTCACCGTGTGTTTCCCATCACGTTATTGTTATATCTCTTTGTCGCGTTTACCAGACAAAAACAAGGCATCCATGACATGATCGGCAATACGCGTGTTGTGTTAGATGAATGATTGGGATAAGGAAATGCAAGGGTTTTTGTCCATGCATTTCCTGTTAACCTATTCTATCGCAGTGTTAATCGTCTGTAACCTCCACTGATCAAGGTCTCACTTTAACTCACACATCATTAGGTGGTTCCCGTCAGGATCCTTGAAATTAAAAAAGTGACCAAATTGAATGTCTGACAGGAGCTCAACATTTTTTGTTTGCATATAATTGTAGGCATTTTCAATATTATCTGTATTAAAGTGAAAGGCAGGTGTCTTGTAAATCGTTTCTTCAGCGTAAACATTGCTGTCGAGTATCACGTTCACTCCATCAAGTTCCAACACATACAGATGGCCACCAGGGAAATCATCTGCAGGTTCCATCTGCAGCAGTTCACAATACCAGTTGCGCGCTTTTTCGATATCTTTTACTGGTATAAATATCCCTGTAATTTTTTTATTAAATGGATTCATCAAAACCACTCCTTAAAATTATTGATAAATCAACCATATGATGAATAGAAGCGTTCGTCAATTCTGGTAACAATTTATAAGCAATTTAGTCTATAATGTTAACTGGGAAGAGTATAATGAAAGAGAGACAATATAAAAAATAACAGAGTAGGAGATTATATGAAAGGTGTAGGTTTAATTCTTGAAGGCGGTGGAAGCAGGGGAGTATACACTGCGGGTGTGCTGCAGTACTTAATGGAAGCAAACATTTACATCCCATATGTAATCGGTGTTTCATCTGGTGCGTGTAATGGTTCTTCTTATATTTCACGTCAACTCAATCGCAACAAGAGGGTCAATATTGATTATATCCAGCATCCAGAATATTTATCTTTACGAAATTTGTTTTCAAAACGACAGTTATTTGGCATGGATTTTTTATTTGAAACAATCATGAATGAATTAGATCCATTTGATTATGACACATTTTATCAGGCAACAGAAGAATTTGTTGTTGGTGCAACGGACTGTAAGACAGGTGAGGCGGTATTTTACCATAAGTCCAACTATGCACAAGATATGATTACACTTATCCGTGCAAGCAGTTCCCTTCCGTTAATTGCACCTGCTATTCATTTCGAAGACCGGATACTGCTTGATGGTGGTATCACTGCACCACTTCCGATTGAGCAATCAATCAAAGATGGCAACAAGAAAAATATCGTAATTTTAACGAAAAACAGAGGCTATCTTAGAAAATCAGAACCTTTTCACTGGTTAATCCGAAAAAAATACCGAGATTTTCCCCATTTTCTGCATGCAATCGAAAAGCGTCATCATCTTTACAATGAGAAATTGCAACACCTATATGAGGAAGAAAGAAAAGGGAATGTTTTTATTATCAGTCCAATCCAGAAATTATCTGTTGGGAGAATGGAAAAAGACAGAAAAAAGCTGATTCATTTATATCAGCAAGGGTATAATGAAATGAAAGAAATACTGCCACAATTGAAGGAATTCTGTTATGATCCGGACCAGATCAAACATGTGAACTAATATTTTTAATGTTTAATTTCTGAATTTTTACAAAACATAAGGAAGAAATGTTTTTGAAAGGAAGATCACTTATGCCAATTCAAAATGGCCATGAAATTGAACAGCTTGATTTGCTCTCCCAACAGCTTCAGGACGCCACTCGCCGGGCAAGGAACGATGCAGATATCGAAGAAATTCAACAATTACAGCAGCAATTGCGTGAAGTGCAGGATCAGATTCAGGATGCCCGCGGCAAAGCAATTAATGGAAGCGGAACTTCAATGGAACCATTGTTTAATGCACAGTTGCGCGTCGAAGAATGCCAGCATGAATTAAAGCGGGCAGTAGTCAATATAAAAGCACAACAGGAAGATTTATTTTTTTAAAATAATGTTTGAATGAGCAGTGCCATGATGGTGTTGCTCATTTTTTTGTAATAACCGCGAAATCACTTGATTTAAGGTGAAGATTTCCGCTTAATAAGGAGATAACCAGGAAATCACCTGACTCAGAGGGTGAGATTTCCGCTTAATAAGGAGATAACCAGGAAATCACTTGAGCCAGAGGGTAAGGTTTCCGCTTAATAAGAAGATAACGAGGAAATCACCTGAGCCTGAGGGTGAGATTTCCGCTTAATAAGAAGATAACGAGGAAATCACCTGAGTCAGAGTGTGAGATTTCCGCTTAATAAGGAGATAACCAGGAAATCACTTGAGTCAGAGGGTAAGATTTCCGCTTAATAAGAAGATAACCAGGAAATCACCTGACTCAGAGGGTGAGATTTCCGCTTAATAAGGAGATAACCAGGAAATCACTTGAGCCAGAGGGTAAGATTTCCGCTTAATAAGAAGATAACGAGGAAATCACCTGAGCCAGAGTGTGAGATTTCCGCTTAATAAGAAGATAACGAGGAAATCACCTGAGCCAGAGTGTGAGATTTCCGTTTAAAAAGAAGATAACCGGGAAATCACTTGAGTCAGAGGGTAAGATTTCCGCTTAATAAGAAGATAACCGGGAAATCACCTGAGCCAGAGTGTGAGATTTCCGCTTTATATACGAGTTCCCCAGTAATCATTTAAAACAAACACCAACAATTCATCACTCGCCTAACATTTCATAACAATAATATTAAATTTAAAAAATCACTTGATTAATATCAAAAATGATACTAATATTAAAATAGATACTAATAAAAAAGGTGATCAGAATGAAAAATTGGAAAAAGATCTTGCATCCTGTCAGATTTGAGATTATCCAGGCATTGGCTGGGGGCAAATATCTTACAGCCTCCCAGCTTGCTGAATATTTGCCGAAGACTCCTCATGCAACTCTTTATCGGCATATCAAGTATCTTTATCAAGCAGGAATGCTCGTGATTCAGGAAGAAAATCAAAAGCGCGGGACTGTTGAAAGGGTTTATAGCCTGGCGCCAAACACGGAAAGTATCAGTCCCGAGCATTTTGAGAAATTGTCCAAGGAAGAGCATTTGGAGTTATTTACACAGTTTATCTCCAACACCATTCTCGATTATGGTAATTATTTAGAGCAGGGAAACATCAATTTAGTGGAGGACGGGATCAGCTTTAGACAGGCGAATATGTATTTATCTGATCAGGAGTTTCTAGAGATGATAAAGGAATTAAAGAACGTATATCAAAAATACCAGCAATTGGAGCCAGATAATGATCGGATAAAACGAAAATTTACGACAATTATCATTCCGGAGAAAGGAAATGATGCAAATGACGGAGATTAAGTTTAAGAGTGATGTTATGCTTTCAGGAACAATCAATAAACCTGAAGAAAATGATCAACATACGATTATTCTTTTTATCCCGGGATCAGGTAAAGTGGATCGGGACGGAAATGCCAATCAAAAATGGATGAACTTTAGTATTTACAAACAATTAGCGGATTTTTTAATCAGTAAGGGTTTTACTACATTCAGATATGACAAACGCGGGGTGGGGAAGAGTGAAGGGGACCATCTGCGAACAGGCTTGCATGATGCTATTAATGATGTGCAGGCTGCCATTCAATATACCAGAAACACGATGCCCCAAGGAACAAAAATCATGCTGCTTGGCCATAGTGAAGGAACAATGATCGCAACAGCAGTAGCTGCAAGGGAGATGCTTGATGGAATCATTTTATTAAGCGGTGGTGGCGAAACATTTGAGGAAGCTTCTGCACGGCAGCGCGAATTAGCTTTTACAGCACTGAAAGCGAAGAAGAACTTTTCAGGCTGGTTGTTTCGCACCTTCCAGCTTGATAAAAGAACAGAAAAGAAAAACCAGCGCATTTTTGCAAAAATAAAGAATACCGATAAAGATGTGATCAGAGTCCAAGGTATTCCGTTTCCAGCCAAATGGGCGCGTGAGCATTTTGCTTATGATTTGTTGTCAGACTTGAAAAAAATCTCCTGCCCTGTGCTGGCAATCACCGGAGCTGCTGACATCCAATCAGATTACCGGAAACTAGAGCGTTTAAAAGATGTAAACACAGATGTTAAAACATATGTAATAGAGGACATGGATCACTTACTGAAAGAAGAAAAAGATGATGTGAACATACTGGAAATAAAGAAAATCTATCAAAGAAACCATTCTAAACCCATTCATCCGGAATTAAAAGAAAGATTGGCAGAATGGCTGACAGTTTGACTGACTGGCTGACAAAATTTATCGTGTTAATATAGATGATAAAACGAAAGGAGCAGATAATTTTGCAAACAATTATTTTTGATGTTGATGATACATTATATGACCAGGCGTTATCCTTCCATCGAACGTTCCAAAAATTAATCGACAGTGACAAGACTTATGAGCAGTTGGATCAAATCTACCGAAAAAGCCGCAAGTATAGTGAGATCCTTTTTGATCAAAGTGAAAAGGGAGAAATATCGATTAAAGACTGGCAGATTGGCAGAATAACAAAAGCATTCGAAGATTTTGGGATCCAGATTGATGAAGAGGAGGCTGTACGGTTTGATCAGGAATACAAAGAGGAACAGCGCAAAATCTCGCTTTTTCCGGAAATAAAGCAATTATTAACAGAACTAAAGCAGCAAGGCAAGCAGCTGGCAATCCTGACAAATGGAGAGGAGAGCCATCAGGCACTGAAAATAGCCCAGTTGCAACTGGACAAATGGATCAGAAAAGATCATATTTTTATTTCTGGTACCCATGGAATCGCCAAACCAAAACGGGAGATTTTTGATATAGTAGCAGCAGAAATAAATAGTATCCCAGAACAAACGGTTTATATCGGAGACTCCTTTGAAAAAGATGTGGTTGGTGCCAAGCAAGCTGGCTGGCAGGCAATATGGATGAATCACAGAAACAGAAGCATTCCAGCCAACAGCCCATATAAGCCAGACGAGGAATTCCACCATGCAAAAGAACTGTTGGATTTTTTCCAATCCTAACATAAAAAAAGCTTATTCCATGAAAAATAGGAATAGGCTTTTTCTTTTGGCAATGTTGATATTTCGATTAACATTTAGAAAGCCCGACAAATATCAGGGTTTCCATCGTTAGTTTTCTAAGGGTATGTTCGTTTCTGCTCCGCTTTGAACAACAACTAATCTTTCTACTTTTTTAGACTTTTCTTTATCAATTTGAATGACAAATGTTCTTGGTGATGCATCAGTAGTACATTCCTCTTGTGGTTTTAAATAAGATATAGGCACTGTCATCGTATTGTTTGCAGAGCTTAATTCAACCTCTTTTATCGTGTAGGGACAACTTCCGGACTCCTGAATTCCAATGAACAACACGTCTTTCTCGGTAAAGTTAACGTTCGGTATGTTGTTTTCCAATTCATAAAAGTCCCATGTCTGTTCGAATTCTGACTGATTAACCACTTTTCTAATCAAGTATTGAAACAAAGGTGTTGTTTCTCTTTCAAATGCAATCTCGTAAAAATTAACAGGCAATGTCTTTTCAGTTGCTACAAGACCTTCGTACATTTGTTCATTTTCTGTATCAGACTGTTTTGTATCATTTGTGCTATGGCTGCATCCAAATAACGATAAAAACAAAGCAAGTGCAAGTAATGATCTAGACATTTTCATATAATAGTCCACCCCCTATAATAGACGGCTATTGTTTACATAAGGTTACAAGTAAATATGAACTATCATAAGTATCGGCCATTTCAAAACGAAATGCGAATATAAAGGGAAACTTTGATCAGTGGGGGTTTTTGTACCCTCACTGATCATTAGCGAAACTTATCTGGATGCTTAGCGTCTGTTTATCCCCCACTTACTTTCTTCGTGTTACTTGAATCTTGAAGGGGGGGATGGCGCTGTGATCATCATTTACCTTTAACAGGACTATCATTTGGTTAATGTGCTCTTGGCAAGCACTGCCAGTTCCAGTTTTTTTAAACCATCACAGTAGGAATCCCGAATCTTTTCTTTCAAAACTGAATGCTTGGCAGATTGCAATAATTTAATCACTTTCCAATCCTGATACCAGTCCCCTTTATCGGCTGGTAATTGCGGCACATTCCCCCACGCATCTCTGAGTCTCGGACTGTACAATCTATGGGTACCAGCGAGTAACTGACATCTTTCCAGCCTTATCTGATAGTTGTCATATGGAGTCTCTTCCAAGACTGTATTAAATAATTGCGGATAAAAATCGTTTCTGGAACCAGTATGAGAATGGTTGATGGCAAAATCATATACCGCTGAAAAGTTTTCTTCATCGAACAGGAGCTGATATAATTTTTTTCCTAACTCAATTCTTTCATTCAAAGCAGCAAAATGATGAACAGATAGGCCGATAACGTTGGTATTTTCCTCACTTTTTGAAGGGAAAAGAATTTGATTTAATTCCAACAGTTCTTGTAACTTGAATTCAATGGATTCAAAAATCGTGGCATGGTAATCAGGATGATGTACCACTCTGTTTTCAATATAATGCTGTTCATTAATTATTAGTGCTGTAGAGATCATCTTATCATTTTTGGTTTGTAAATAATGATTCCATAGTATTACCATAAAAGAAGAAACACCGAATTGTGGCAGCAGATGAAATAAGTTTCTTTGTTGTAACTTGCTCTCCTGATAAAGAAGCAGCTGGGGATAAGCGTCCTGGAAGATCAGCCAATTGCTTCTTTCCAGAAAAGTAAAGAAATATTCCTGCTGTTTTAATGTTAACAGTTTAGATAAAAAAGTTCCTTTCAAATCGGTCATATTCCAGCCGGCATTTCTCGATACCATATGGGCAAGAAAAGCCCACTCCAATTCAGGAAAAGATGTGAAAAAATCCAGATAAGCTGCTGTTCTTGTCAGATTGTTCAGATTATGTTTTTCTGTTTCTTTTTCAATCTGTCTGACGATCTTCTCCTCTGCATAGGATAGATCAGCAGAATGGTTTGGCAGTTTGTTTTGTTTGAGAGCCTGCTTGATGGCTTTTAATTCAGGAGATAGCTTCCACATTTTAGACCCTCTTTCCTTCTTCTTGCTTACAGTATATGTAATAGAAATTTTGATGCTAACTGTTAGGCTTACCAAAATGTTCCCATATTATGTAATTACTAAATACCACATAATTGAAATCTGATCACAAAAAGCGGTAAAATGAATCAGCGAGAGACGTGGCAGTGAAACAGAGAGAAGAGCAGAGGTGTTCAACATGAAAACAATTTTTGCGGAAATCAATCAATTCAGAGGTTCTCATTATGATTATGGCTATATGCAGGGAGAACAATTAAAAGACTCTTACATTTTAAAAAATAGGGAGAGACAATGGAAAGTCCGCAGACCATTGTTTCAGATCGATGTAGAAGAAGCAAAACAGGTATATCAGAAATTTGCGCCTCAAATTTGGGACGAGTTTAGAGGATTGAAAGATGCACTGGGCTGGTCATGGCAAAAAGTATTATTTGAATTTGGCGGCTACAGGTTAAAAATCCAGAAATCCGGCTGTTCGATTATGATTGGAAAAGACTATTTTGTCCGTAACTATGATTATCATCCGAAAACATATGATGGCATACTAAATCTCTATAAACCATCTGATGCTGGTTATGCAACGATTGGTGTCAGCCAGCGGATAACTGGTCGATGTGACGGGATGAATGAGAAAGGACTTGTTCTAGGTTATACCTTTATCAACAGAAAACGGCCTGGCAATGGATTTGTCTGTAACATGATCGCACGCATTGTATTGGAACAATGTGCAGATACAAAGGAAGCAGTAGAGTTGCTCAAAGCAATTCCTCATCGTGGATCTTTCAGTTATATTCTATATGACGGGAAGCAGGAACCAATGGTTGTAGAAGCATCACCACGCGGGGTGGAATGCAGGAAAGGGTATACCTGTACCAATCATTTTGATTTGCAATTAAAAGAAAACAGACATTATCTGAAAGACTCGATAAAAAGACGGGATTTAATGGAAACCAATTATTCGAAGGGATTGAATGGGGAGGAAGCCTATCATCTGTTAAATGATACAGATAAAGGCTTGTTTTCCGATCTGTACAAAAACTGGGCAGGCACAATTCATACTTCTCTTTATTTTCCAGAACAGTTAGAAGTGTGGTTTGCCCTTGGCGGTGACCAGAAACCAGCTGTTTTTGACTTTAGTGGATGGCTGGAAGGCATTGATACTGCAATTGATAGAGTAGAAGGGGAAGTCAATACAGAAATCCCGTTTCTAAATTTTGAAAAAGCTGACTGGTTCAGCAATAAATAAACGAAATGATGGTAGCTGAAAAATGCCGAACTCATACATTTGAGCTCGGCATTTTCTGTCTATTTTTTAAATATCTTCTTTCTCCATAAAAACAACGCAACTGCTATGCAAAGCACGATAGAAATAATAATCGTAATAAACCAGCCAGATAGCCCGTTATTGGTTATTGGCAGTGCCACATTCATACCAAAGAAACTGAAAACGAGTGTAGGCAAGGTCAGAAAGATAGTAAAAAGCGTTAATGTTTTCATCACATAATTCATTTCATTTGAAATTAGGGACGAATAGGAGTTCGTGATACTATCTAAAATGCTTGAATACAATTCCGTCGTTTCCATTGCCTGTGTGCTTTCAATCAGGACATCCTCAAGTAAATCCTTATCGTCATCATAAAGAGGAATTGATTCAGCCCTCAGAATTTTCTTTAACACCACATTATTGGTACGGATAGATGTTAAAAAATACACTAAGCTTTTTTCAATTTCCAGCAGATTAAAGAGCTGCTTATTTGTTAAAGATTGCTTTAATTTCTTTTCAATCGTAATTCGCTGTCTGTTTAACTTATCCAGACTTTGAAGATATAAGGTGGAAACCGCAAATAATATTTGTAGTGCAAGCCTGCTTTTCATCTTGGTAACTATTTTATCCTGCAATTGGTTTAGAAAAGGAGCTTCCTTCAGACAGACTGTCACAATATAGGATTTGGTAATAATAATCCCAATGGGAAGGGTGGTGTAGGATAGAAATTGGCCCTCATTCTCGCCAGGTACAGGAAAATCATTGATAATAATCGTACAATCTGTTGCTTCATCATATTCTATTCTGGCTGACTCCTCGGAATCAAGGGGATCTTGCAGATAATCTACAGGTATTCTGCATTTCTCAGCAACCTGTAGTATTTCTTCCGTTGTCGGTGCTGTACAATGAATCCAGCTGTCTTGTTTAAAATCTTCTAGTTCTATTAATTTTCCATCTTCTGTTGACTGATATATTGTAATCATGACTATTCTTCCTTTCTATGAAGATATACCACGATCACTTTCCTGTTAAACAAAACGGTCCATTTCATTATGGGCTGTATTTAATAGCAAAATATTAAATTGTGCCAGCAATAATACCACATTTGATCTTAAAATAGGAAGAAAGTTCGGCGAAACTATTGCTTATTAATGTCATTTTTTTATTACTGTATGGTATTATAAAACTACATAATAAGATTATGATAGGTGGATAGTCCCGAATAATATGGATAAAGTGGAATAATAACGAAGGATGGGTAAAATGACCAATTACAATCATATTGAAAGAAACAACAAACTGTGGACTGAAAAAATACTTATTATATATTGGATACTGTTTCTTATATCAATTACAGGACATATGACAGGATGGATTATTACCGTATACTTTTTTCCAGATTATTCGGAAGGGTTTTTCTTAAATCTGCTGATTATTCCGGCAACGATTCAATTGGCATTAATGGGGATTACTACATATTTAATAAAAATAAGAGGTATTTCCAATCATATTCTCATGACATTGACTGGGACACTGCTCATATATGCTGTGATTGTAACGCATTTGGAAATCCCTGGATTGCAGATTCTGTTTATTTTGCAAATGGCGGCGATCTTAGTATATTTGGATCAAAAGAAGCTGACCTTCAGTCTCTATATTAATCTTATTGCCATTATGTCATTATACTTAATTCCGGAAATGCGCAATACGATAACGATTTATGAATTCAGCTGCTATGTATTTGTTATATTAGGCAGTTATTCTATTTTTCGGATTGTTTTATCAAGAGCAAATGAAGTACTTGATAACTTGCATCATGCCATTGAAAAAGAACAACAGTTAATTGTCAAAAGCACAATGATGGAAAGGTTAACGAAGATTGATCCGCTTACAAATTTATACAATCATAAAACTTTTTATGAATACCTGGATTTTCTCTATGAACAGTGTGTCACTTCCGATATGCCAGTTCAGCTGGCTTTAATAGACATTGATAATTTTAAGCAAGTCAATGATCTGCATGGACACAGCAATGGGGATATTGTATTAAAGCGGGTTGCTCAGGCAATTTCCGAGAAAGTAACAGAAGAAGATATTGCCGCAAGATATGGCGGGGAGGAATTTGCTGTATTACTGACAAACAAGTCACTGGAATCAACCTATCAAATTTTAGAAGAGTTGCGTCACCGTATTGCGAATGAGTTTCATAGTGAACTTAACAATTGCATTACCGTAAGTATTGGATTAAAACAACTTGAAAAGCACTTTACAAAATCGGAATTCTTTCATGAAACAGATGAACTGCTGTACAAGGCGAAACATAATGGCAAGAATCAGACGGTTTGTGACCAGTTAACTTTAGCTGCTGTTAAGTAATAGTAGTAGAATATTCAGAATTTTTTAAAAAAGTATTGCTTTTTATTCTTTGTTATATTAAACTAACAATCAGTTAATCATTTAATTTAATAGTATCTCTTATCAAGAGAGGCGGAGGGATTTGGCCCTGTGATGTCTCAGCAACCAGTCTGATCGAAGACCCGGTGCTAATTCCAATAGACTGTTCTCAGTCTAGAAGATAAGAAGAGTGACTTTTATTAACTAAAGGCCTTCTTCTTAGAAGGCCTTTTTTATGTAAGGAGAGCATGAATTTTTAGCAACGAAGTAAACCGACGCAGTAATAATTTTCAAGTACCAAGTATCTGAAAAACTAACACATTCGCTAAATGACGAGCGAATAATTTATAGCAAAAGAGGAGAATGAAAAATGACAACAAAAACTATCACAGGACCATTCAAAGCAGATCATGTAGGAAGTCTATTAAGACCAGAAAATCTATTACAAGCAAGAAAAGATTTTCAGGAAGGCAGCATTTCAGCAGAACAATTACGCGAAGTGGAAAATAAAGCAATTGCACATATTGTAGATAAACAAATTGAAGTAGGTTTAGAACTTGTAACAGATGGAGAATTTCGCCGCCGTTTCTGGCATACTGATTTTCTTGAGCATTTAAACGGCATTGAAGGATATGTTCCGGAAGTTGGTTATATCTTCAATAATGAGGAAGAAACAGAAAAATACAATGTTCGCAATACTGGAAAAATTTCTTTCAACCCAGATCATCCTTTTATCCAGGATTTCAAAGAGTTTAATGAAATTGTTGGTGGCCGTGCGGTAGCGAAACAAACGATTCCAAGTCCGAACCAGTTATTCAATATCGGAATCCGTGATGAATCCATTTATCCGGATATTGAAAATTATGCAAACGACGTGATCCAGGCGTATCGCGATGCAGTGAAAGCATTCTATGATGCTGGTGTTCGTTACCTTCAGTTTGATGATGTATATATTGCTGGTTTATCTTCACCTGATATTCCATTTAATGATGGCGAATTTTCAAGAGATTTCTTAATTGATCTGGCTTTGCGTGTAGTCAATGGTGTGCTTGAAGACAAGCCAAGTGACTTAACTGTGACAACGCATTTATGCCGTGGGAACTACCGTTCAAACTGGGCATTTGAAGGAAGCTATGATCTGATCGCCCCAACATTATTCGCCAAAGAAAAAGTGGATGGCTTTTTCCTGGAATATGATGATGATCGTTCTGGCGGTTTCAAACCATTAGGCCATATCCCGAATGACGGTGCAAAAGTGGTGCTAGGTCTGATTACTTCAAAAACAGGAGAATTAGAGAACAAAGAGCAAATTAAAAAACGTGTAGAGGAAGCGACTCAATATGTTCCTTTAGAGCAGCTTTGCTTAAGCCCGCAATGTGGATTTGCTTCCACACACCACGGGAATTTATTAACAGAAGAAGACCAGTGGAATAAATTAAAATATATCGTGGACTTAGCGAATGAGATTTGGAGTTCTAACAGATAATTTTTTGTCTGCAATATAAAAATGTTGTTAATAGGTGTAGAGGCTGAAACAAAACTATATTGTACGTATCAAAACCCGGACATTCAATAGCGTGTCCGGATTTTTGTTCATGAAAAAACTGGTTCATATTTCGCTCCGTCAAAATACTTCGCTTTCACCACAGGCATAAGTGCGACATCTACTCCAGCACACTAAGCTTTCGTAGTGTCTTCTTTACCGCGGGCACGGCCTTAGCTTCCTCGGAAAGCAAATCCCGCTTTCCTGCGGGATCTTCGGCTCGCGCTGTTCCCGCATGAGCTTAGTATTTTGACTACGCTTATTATGTGCGTACATTTTCTGCATTATAGTATCATTCGTATATTTTAGTTATGTCCCATGCTCTTTTTGCTTTACCTAGCTAGCAACAACATAGGAAATATGTTCACAAAGTTCAAAGCCTCAATACAAGCTTGTTTTTTAAAACAGACTAATAGGAAAAATATTCTCTTAAAAATGTCTGGAACATGCTCGTTTCTTTCGATTCGCCGCGGGTTATGATATAGGTTGATGCCCTTGGTAAACGAATTCCCGGTGTGTCGGCTTCAAGCATTCGTCCTTCCATAAGTTCCCGTCTTACCGCCGATTTCGGCAGAAAAGAAAAACCCAAACCCTCCTCGATAAATCTTTTGGTAATATGCACCTGTGAAACGATCATTGTCCGTATTCTCTGATGCTTTCCCCTTATTGCAGCTAAAAGGCTGTCCCAATATTCGGGATGATTAAAAGTAAATAATGTCTGTGTTTCAATCAGGAAATCCAGATCGATTGGTGGACTGCTTTCCATGTCACCGCCATCATGCGGGCATACACAAACCACATCCTCTTCCATGATTTTTTGATTTGTTAATGTTGTTTGAATTGGATGCATCCTTGATAATCCTATATCCGCTTCTCCTTTTTCTATCATTTCACCAATATCACTGGATTCGCACACCTGTACGATCACTTCGATCTCCTGATAACGCTCCATAAACTGTCTGATAATATAGGGAAGAACGGAAGCAGCGAGGATCGGAGAAACAGCTAATGTCAGTGTTTTTTTATAGCCCTGATGCCATGATGTTAAGTCATGGGCTCCTTCTTCATAGGCGGATAAAATAAGATTTGCATGTGGGAGGAAGCGATGTCCTGCTTCTGTTAGCACGATATTACGCCCAGATCGGCGGAAAAACTTTGTGTGGAAGTTTTTCTCAAGCTGTTTAATATGTGTTGTCACAGTTGGTTGAGCCAAAAATAACTCTTCCGCTGTTTGCCTGAAGTTCTCATTTTTTGCAGCTGTTACAAATGTTCGAAGCCAATGTATATTCATCTTCTCATCTCCAATTAATTATGAATTCTTATCAATTATAAATAAATTAACTAATATTCATAATGATAATTCTCCTGTAAACTAAAATCAATCATTAATAGGGGAGGTTATTTTTCATGAATTTTCGCCCAGGTCTCGAGGGAGTTGTAGCAGTACAAACCAAATTGAGTGATATAGATGGTGATAACGGGAAGCTGATTTTTCGTGGATATCATGCAGATCAATTAGCAAAACAGTATAACTTTGAGGAAGCAGTCCATCTGCTTTTATATGGAAGATTGCCAGAACCATTGGAGTTAAGGCAACTCAAAGATAAGTTAGCAAAAGAAAGGCAATTATCAGAACGATTAAAAAACCTTATGAACGATTTACCGGAAGAGATGGAAATGATGGCTGTGTTACGAACTTGCATTTCTGCAATGGAGTCTCAACCTGCATGGCCGCCAACAGTGGAAGAAGCAATCAGAATCATTGCCATTATACCTAGCATTCTGACTTACCGCTATCGACAAGTGAATAATCTGGATCCTATCCCGCCAAAACAAGATCTTGATCATGTTGCCAACTATTTATATATGATGAAAGGAGAGCTGCCGAAAGCCTCCCATGTTAGGGCACTTAATGCCTATTTTGTACTGACAGCAGAACATGGCATGAATGCAGCAACTTTTACATCAAGAGTGATTACATCAACAGAGTCTGATCTTTTCTCTGCAATCACAGGCGCAATTGGTGCAATGAAAGGTCCTTTACATGGCGGGGCACCATCTGAAGTGATGAAGATGTTACATGATATAGGGACAATAGACAATGCGGAACCTTGGCTAAGGAAGGCACTGGAGAACCGTCAAAAACTGATGGGATTTGGACATCGAGTATATAAAACGAATGATCCAAGATCTGTAGCACTAAGAGATATTACGGGCGATTTATCAACAGAGGATGACTGGTTCGCGATTGCCAGACATGTTGAAAATACTGCTATTACCTTGCTCGAGGAATACAAACCAGGTAGAAAGCTTTATACCAATGTAGAGTTTTATGCAGCGGCAGTATTTAGAGCAGTTGATTTACCAGAAATGCTTTACACTCCAACTTTTACTGCAAGCAGAGCAGCAGGGTGGTGTGCACACGTTCTGGAACAGGCAGAAAATAATCGAATCTTTCGTCCACTGTCTGAATACACTGGGCCTGTTAAGTTGAAATAATAAGTTAACTTAATCACAGCGCCAACCGTCTTTAATACCTTAAACTTAAAGATTTCTTCAAATAACACGAAGAAAGTAAGCGGGGGATAAACAAAAGCTATTGATTAGTGGGGGATGCAAAAACCCCCACTGATCAAAGTTTCACTTTATTTGAACAGATCGTTTCATCCTCATATTTCTTTAAAATAACAGCAGCATTATGCCCACCAAAACCAAACGAGTTAGATAAACCTGTTTTCATGTTCATTTGCCGCGCAACAGTTGGCACGTAGTCCAGGTCACATGAAGGATCAGGATTTTCCAAGTTGATCGTTGGAGGTATTATCCCTTCCTTCAAGCTCATTGCTAAAGCAATTGCTTCCACTCCGCCAGCTGCCCCTAACATATGACCTAGCATAGACTTATTAGCAGTTACAGGAATCTGATATGCTTTTTCTCCAAACAGCTGCTTCATTGCTTTTGTCTCAGATATGTCACCAACTTTTGTACTTGTTGCATGGGCACTGATCACATTCACTTCATCAGGTGATATATTAGCATTTCTTATAGCTGACCTCATCGCATTAAAAGCCCCTTTACCTTCTGGGTGTGTAGCTACAATATGGTGTGCGTCTGAACTTGCACCATAGCCAATAACTTCCGAATAAATCTTAGCTTTTCTTCTTAGTGCATGAGTTAAAGATTCTAAGATCAAAATTCCAGCACCTTCCGACATGACAAACCCATCCCGAGCTTGATCAAATGGACGACTAGCCTTCTCAGGGTCATTGTTTCTTTGAGATAATGCAGTAGCGTTCCCAAAGCTTGCCATGGATAAATCTGTTATTGCAGCTTCTGTTCCGCCAGCAAACACGACGTCCGCTTCGCCAGAGCGAATAAGTCTAAAAGCTTCTCCTATGGCGGTGTTTCCGATTGCACATGCAGATACAGGTGACATTGAAGGCCCCATTGCATTCCATTTAATACTAATCTGAGCAGCAGCTGCATTGGAAATCATGGCAGGTACTAAAGTGGGGCTGACCCTTCTTGGTCCCTTCTGTCTGAGAGTATCAATATTCTCAATTAATGTTTCTATTCCCCCAATACCAGATCCCACATAGACACCTAGCCTTTCTGCATCGATATTATTAAGATCTAACTTCGCATCTTCCCAAGCTTCTTCAGCTGCAGCCAAGGCAAATTGGGAAAAACGGTCTAACCGCCTTGCTTCGCTCTTTCCCAATATTTTTTCCGCATCAAAATCACGAATGATCCCAGCAATCTTTGCCTTATGATCCGTCACATCAAATGTATCAATTGAGGAAATACCAGACTTTCCATTGATTAAATTATTCCAAAATGTCTGGACATTGTTTCCCAGAGGAGAGACTACTCCCATTCCAGTAATAATGGAAAAAGCCGTGTTCCATCTGTCTATGGAAATGACTATTACGGTTGATAAAAAGATTTTCAGATTGATGTTTTATATAATTTTTACTATAATTGTTTTTATATACCAGTCCGTCTGTACTGGTTTATAAAAACTAATTGAGGTATATTTAATGAATAAAAACTTTAAAATAAAGCTAATTTTATTACCGATAGTAGTAGCTTTAGTTACCACGTTAAGCATTCAATTCATTGAAGGAACTTCGGGACCAGATTTAATTCACTTTACGACGTTTGAAAATCTAGTGATCGTTACAATGGTCTTTTTTACAATCTATTTATTTACTATTGGTTGTGTATTACCTATTAATATTTATATAACGAAGAAAATGGATAATAAATTAATATCTTTTGTTTTATTTAATATGGTAGGTTTAATTTTAATAGGTTGCGTTGATATCTGGGTATTAAAAATTTTTGAATTAAAGTCTTTATATTTAATTTTTGTATTGTTCTCAGTGTTGTCATTGATTCCCTTCGAATCTGAGAAAAAATAAGATGAATACTTTGAAAAACATATTGTAGGTAAAACCATTTTAATTACAGTGTGGTTAACCCTTGTATATCGAATACACAAAGGCTTTGCTAATAATCAGTTGTTGCCAGGAAAATCGTTAATTGAAGATTCATTTATGAAAAGCTGTATTCTGCACACTCATTCCCAATATCCCCCAACTTCCCGCAGTCCAGCATTGTATGTTATGATAAAGATAACAATTTAAATAAAGGAGTCTTGGTAATATGGAGATTCCGATTCTGCATGAGGATAACCATCTGCTTGTAGTGGAGAAGCCGGTAAATGTTCCGGTTCAGGCAGATCGCTCACAAGATGAGGATCTATTGAACTTATTGAAACAAGATATCAAAGAACGTTATCAGAAGCCTGGTAATGTTTATTTAGCATTAGTCCACCGTCTGGACCGTCCTGTTGGCGGGGCAATGGTATTTGCCAAAACATCAAAAGCGGCCTCGCGTTTATCTGATCAGATTCGCAGGAATGCTGTCACCAAACAATATTTAGCGGTGGTTCGCGGTTTGCCAAGCAAAAAGTTTGCGAGATTAGAAGATTTTCTAGTTAAAGATAGACAGGAAAATATCGTAAGAACAGCTTCTGAAAAGGAAGAAAAAGCCAAAAAAGCAGTTCTTGACTATCAGGTTCTGGAAACTTCCGGTAATCTGAGTCTTGTCAAAATAAACTTGCATACAGGACGACCACACCAGATCAGAGTGCAATTTGCTTCAAGAGGGTTACCGCTCTATGGTGATCAAAAGTATGGTGCGAAAAGGAATAAAGCCGGACAGCAAATTGCTTTATGGTCCCATTGTATCGGATTTGACCATCCAGTAAAAAAAGAAGAAACGTATTGTGACTCAATCCCGCCGAATCAGTATCCATGGAATTTGTGGGAGGCAATATAGTAAGATGGAAAAGTAACTATCTTTTTGGTAGTTGCTTTTCTTTGTTTAAAAGACTCAATCTAAGCGAAAGGTAAGATGAAATGAAGCAGCAAACCTATTTTTATTATTTTCTTGAAGATATATCGTATGAATTAGCCCAAATTGCCAGAGAACTAGAATACAGTGTATTTACTAGTCCCAGAACAATGCTTACACATGCGCGTGTCTTTATCGAAGGAGTTATCGAGCATGTTTTCCGTTTAGAAAATATACCAGAATATGAGAAAAAGGGGTTACATGATCGCATTCTTTATTTAAATGATCAAGACCTTATGATGAAAGAACAAAGTGATGCAATAAATAATATCCGTCTGTTAGGGAATGATGCAGCACATCAGACAAGAAGTTTTCGTTTTTCGGAGGCATTATCTGCATGGGAATCGCTTTATATTGTGATCAAGTGGTATGTGGAAACGTATGGTTCTGCCACAATAGAAGTGCCAGTTTATAGAGATCCTGCGATCGAACAGGCAGATGGATACGATATTCAGGAACTGCATGCCCGCTTAAAAGAGCTGGAGAATAAACTGATTGATCAAATTAATCAGGTGAAAAGTTCTGATGAACCAAAAAAGAAGCCAAAACCCAGAACAGCACCAATTCCAGGTGAAACGATCATCCGCACAATAACGTATAAAAATGAACAGATAGAAATCCCGTATTTTCTTCGAGATGCTTTTTTGCTGCCGCAGCGATTCCAGAATGCGGAACGATTTATGATCGCATTAGGCGGAGCCCAACAGGCACGAATTATGAGCGAATTACCTGCGAAAATGGAGGGAATGTCCAAACTTGTAAAACGGTATAAAGAAGAGAATGAAGCGTGGTTATTTAAAGATCTGATTCAATTCGTGGAAGAGGAAAGAATCCGCAGACATGTAATCCACCAGCATCCTGGCGAACTGTTTCTATTTTTCCGTTCAGAGTATATTATCATGACAGAAGCCTTGGCAAATATCCCTTTAACCGAAGATAACTTTAAAGGGTTTCCTAATTTCCTCCGTCAGATGCAGGAAGATAATATCATAAAGATTGGCCAATTGCCACAGGAACTGTTAATTCTTGCTAAATATGACAGGGTAGGAGTAGGAACAGTGGAAAAGTTCTTTAAACAGTTAGAAGCCCATTCTGTTTCCGGCTGAAATTAAATATCCAAACAAGAAAGAATTCTGTCAATTACACTGTTTTTGTACTATACATTTCAAATAAATGGAGTATAATATTTTCATGACAACATAGGAGTGATGGGGATGGATGGACATCTTGTGAAAAGCCTTGTTAGTTGTAAAGGCTCTGAGTTAAGGATGCTATATTTTTTATTATTTCAATTACCAGGCAATATACTTTCATTAAGTCAGACTAAATTTGCAGAATATAGAATAGAACAAGAAGATCAACTGGCAGATCTAACAGAGGAAAAAATGCATGTCGACATCTTCTTGGAAATGACGAAAATATGTAAATTGCGAGGAATGGAGTACACAGATCAAGACAGCTTGTTTGCCCAGTCTTCTAATATATTTCATCATACATATAAGCAGATACCAAAAGAAAATCAATTAAAAGCTGGAGATGATATGGAGAAAGAACAACTCTTTATTCAATATCACCTGAATAAAATAAACACTGCTTGGCAGGATAGCCTTATCACAATAGATGTTTTAACAGATGTAGAGATAATAAAAAGAGTGCTATCAAACAACCGTTTTGCTATGAAGAGTATTTCACGCCATAAAATCATCGAAATGGTAGTGGCATTTCTTTTATTAAAGAATGCCCAGGAAGTAAGTGAAATAAATATTGATCCTTTTCTCAGTGAGTGGCAAAGCCGGTATGATGTCTTTATCAACTTACATCATGAACTAATAGAATTGGAAATTGAAAGAGATGGCGTCCAAAACGATTTTGATGAGAACCAAACGATTATTAATGAGATCCAGAAGCAAATCCGCCATGCCAAGAATCAAATTATATTAGAAAAGAAGACACTGCAAAGTATTTTGAAATATGCAGACTTGGATAAATTAAAAGTCAATCCGTCATTTGAGGCAAATCGCCAGGCATATGAGCAAATTCAGCAAAAAATCGGCAAATTGTATCGCTCCAAGTCTTCACATTTAGCGGAACGTAAGCTATTGGCAAAACTGAGTACAACTGTATCCAATATGGGTGCAGCACTGCAGATAAAGAATCAGGAAAGAAAAGCAAATTATTATTTAAGTGAAATGGTAGAGGATTTACTAAGTGTGAACATCCCCTTTAAAGAAGCAGAACAAAACAGGATTAAACAATGGGAGAAAAAAATAAAAGACCTGGAAAAATGGGAAACTCAGCATAAAAAATATCAGGAAATGTTAAAAAATGAACTGATCCAATCAAAATACCAGGTTGTTGAAATTCAAAAACATATCAAGCAGCTTGAAAAAGAAAATTACGGTTTGGCCCATTTAGAAGTTCCATTAAACGAAGCTTTTCTGCTGGAAGATTGAAAAGAAGGAAGAGGTTGAGTCGTACCATAAATAGTTAATCTGGAAAAACAATAAATCTTCCAAAGCAGGTAACTGAAAATAAGCAGAGAGTGATAGTTCCTGTTTCAAGAAACAAATTATGCGGGCGCATTGAATTCATTCGTCCGGATTAAAGGAAGGGGTAAATTTTCTTTACCCCATCCTCTTTATTTTTATCCAAAAAACAAATCAAGAATATTTGATGATTTTGATGCCTGCTTGTTGTAGAATTCGGAATAGCCGCAATCTTCGCAGTAGATGACGACAAACTGATTGTTCTGGATATCAAACATTTTCGACAGTCCAGTTCCTGTCATTTTTGTGCGGCATTGCGGCTTCCACATTTCACACAGCCATTATTCGCCATAAGAACACCTCTTTTCCATTTTTCCTAAGTTTATCACAACACTAAGAGTCTGTAATATCCCGAAGGAAAAGTTGCGAGGAACAGATGATATATGTACTTGATAACGACAAGTCAATCAATTATGGTGCAGCCGCCGATCAAGAACGGGCAGCCTTTTTGATTTAACCTTTCCGGAATTGTCTTAACAGTGAAAACCCTTGGATCTAGATCTTCTGTAAGCTCCTCCCAAAATAATGGAGTAGAAACTGTCGCCTCTTTTGTTGCTCTTGTGGAATATGGAGCAATAATGGTCTTCTTCGGTGCGTGCTGCACATAGTCTATATATAACTTATTTCCTCTGTTTTTAATCAACCGTTCTGTTGTAAAAGATTCAGGATATTTGTCCACAAGCACATGAGCAATTGCCTCCATTAATTCCCTTGTCTGATCAAAGCTCATGGAACCTTTAACAGGTGTATGAACTTGCAGACCTGTTTTTCCGCTGGTTTTGACAAATGATTCAAATCCTTTATAGTCTAATAACTGCCTGATTAATTTTGCTGCCAATACTGCTAATGGAAATTGATCCAGTGATGGGGGGTCTAAATCGAATACAATCTCATCAGGATTCTTTGTTTTTATTTTATGAAAAGGGATATGAAATTCAATTGCTGCATGATTGGCGAAATACAACAAACTATCAAGATTGTTGCACAATAAATGATCGCCTTCCGTTTCAATAAAAGCAGGTTCTGCTTTCGATAAATGTTTCTGAAAAAAGGAATCTTCGTCAATACCATCTGGGTATCTGATAACGGTTAAATGTTTATCAGATAATCTAGGCAGCATAAAAGGGGCTACTTGCCGGTAGTATGTGACCAGATCCTGTTTTGACACATTAGGAAAAAGCAGCTTCTCCGGCTTATTTACTTCAATGGTTTCCGGCAGTTGGCTTAATTGAAGTGCCAGCTGTTTTGGTGTACATTCCTCCGGCTCTAAATCAAAACGGAATCTGCTGAAATTCGGTTCTCTCAACTCCTGATTTTCCGCATCTAAGCAATTGATTTCGATACATATACTTGGATTTACTTTCCAGTAATATGCATTTTGTTTTGTTCCATTTTCACGGATAAATGTTGTTACTGTTTTTCTTTCTTCCGGATTCATGCCATTTTTGACTTTTCCCAGTTCTGACCACTGCTTGTTATTATAAATGACTGTCTGAAAATAATCGTTTTTTGAGTTCCATCCTGCCACTACTCCTAGAATCTTGCGGTAATTTTTCACCTTTAGCCAGTTTTCTGTTCTTTTTCCATATGCATAATGAGAGTTTCGGTCTTTTACCACAATTCCTTCGCACTGGTGAAGAAACACAAGTGCTTCCATTTCCTGTAATGATTCGAAGCTTGTGACCATTGCAAGCCTTTCCTGTAATAAATTTGTTTCTAAAGAAAACGAACGAAAAACGGTTTCTAATAGCTTTTTTCTTTCTGACAGTGTTTTATTGATAACAGATTTTCCTTTATATTCGACAATATCAAAGCTGATATAACTTGCTGGTCTGGCAGTACTTGACATTTCAATCTTTTTCTTTGTTTTCAATCTGCTGCGCTGCTGTACTTGTGAGAAGATGGATTGATAAGGTGTTCGCAATATGACAAGCTCTCCATCAAGAAACAATGGCAATAAATTCGCTACATATTCTTGATGGTTGTTACACCATGTTACTATTTCTGGAAACTGTTCTGTCAAATCATGATTGTTCCTGCTCCAGAGAGTGATGCCAGACTTTTTCCATTCTAACCCGCAGCGGAAACCGTCATATTTCACTTCATATAACCATTTTTCCTGTTCATCGACATGACCGGCTAGTGTCGGTAACATTGGCTGCCACATAAAGTTCAACTCCTTCTTTGTTCTTTGTTTATCACAGCGCCAACCGCCTGTAATACTCCCTCTTCATGATTCAAGTAATACGAAGAAAGTAAGTGGGGGGATAAACAGACGCTAAGCAACCTGATGAGTTTCGCAAATGTTCAGTGGCGGATACAAAAACCCCCACTGATCAAAGTCTCACTTTATTTTTCGTAATTAACGAATGATTCATACGGTTCTCGATAAAACTATGCTAAAAAGAGGTGGAAACAATGCACACAATGTGGAAAGGAACCATCAGTTTCGGATTAGTAAATATTCCAGTGAAACTGCATTCAGCAACTGAAAACAAAGATATTCCATTACGAAATCTGCATAAGGAGTGTCATTCTCCTGTTAAATACGAAAAAGTATGTCCAGTTTGTGATAAAGAAGTGACAAATGATGAAATGGTAAAAGGATATGAATACACTAAGAATAAGTTTGTCATTTTGGAAGACGAAGACTTAGAGGCGATAAAAGATGAACAGGAAGAGAAGGCTGTGGAGATCGTGGATTTTGTCAAATTAGAAGAAATTGATCCGATTTATTTTGACAAAAGTTATTACCTCTCACCAAATGACGGCGGTACAAAAGGTTATGTGCTGCTGCGTGAAGCATTGGAAGAAACAGGAAAGATAGGAGTTGCTAAGATCACGATAAGGTCAAAGGAACATCTGGCTGTTGTACGAATATACAAAAACACATTAGTTATGGAGACGATTCACTTTCCCGATGAGGTCCGTAATTACCAGGAAGTGCCGAATGTCCCGGAGGAAGACAAGATTGTCGCAAAAGAACTTGAAACAGCAAAGTTGCTGATTGATCAATTGACAACAGAATTCGAACCGGAAAAATATACAGATGAATACAGGACGGCATTACTGGATTTAATTGAACAAAAACGAAAAGGGAAAGAAGTATCAACAGCAAAAGAGCCGAAGAAGCCTGATAATGTAACAGATTTAATGGAAGCTCTGGAGAAATCTTTGCAGAAAACCAAAACAAAAGCGAAGCCAAAACGAAAACCTGCCGCAAAGAAAAAAGCAGCAACTGCCAGAAAACAGGCGTAAATTGACTGTATCCCATGAATAGATTGCTTCATTACGGAAAAGATAGCACGAAAGGAGTGTGAGAATATGGATGCACAACGCGCACAAGAAATACTGAATTCACCAGAGATGTTTCATGTTACCTATAATGGAGAGAAAATTTATATCGAGCATGTTGACAGAAGTAATGGACAAGCTACCGTTCATCCTCTTCATAATCCAGAACAGAAAATCAGTGTCGAAATTAATCAGCTAATGGAACAATAAACTCCTGTAAGAAAATCTTCGGAATGTTACATTCTGGAGATTTTTTTAATATAGAGAGGATGGTCTGCTGTGATAGGATTTCCCCTATGATTTGGCAACATAAACCAGCATGCAAAGAAATAATGAGAAATTTGTCGAATATTATCGTTTACAACAAATTAACCTTTATAGTAAAATTACTTATCACTATCGCAGAGTTTACAGGAAAGTACAGGTGAAGAGATGAGAAGATTAGGGTTTTTAACAACAGTGACAGTGATATTCCTTGTATTGTTGACAATATTCTATCAATCTATAATGAATACATTTTTCAGTTTAATAGAATTTATGCTGATTATTGGACTGACAATCATTTCACTGTGGTTGGGCCGGAAGTATGATATGCAATTTAATGCCATTAGTCAATTAACCGAGGTAAAGGATCACCTTCATTCCCAATATGGACAATTACATGTTCGAATCGAGGAGTATGAGCAATTTTTTAATTCGTTTGATGGTGTTACCTTGTTTATGTTCGACCTTACCCATAAACATACTAAATTTTCAAAAGGAGTGGAAGTCCTGTTCGGTATGACACAAAATCAATTCAACGGTAACGGCGAATTGTGGAAAGATTTCATTCATCCAGCCGATAGAAATAAAGTAAACAAGGCAGAGCAGCTTTTATTCAGTGGGAAGGAAGTTCAAATAGATTTTAGAATCATCCATCCAACAAAAGGAGAAAAGTGGATCACAAAGCTGTCTAAACCGATTACAGATCAATATGGAACTATCATACGCATAAATGGACAGTTTAAGGATATTACCAAACAAAAAGAGCTTGAGAATGAATTACGGCATATGGCCTACTTTGATGATTTGACCGATTTGCCTAACCGCAAGATGCTTGACCGCCATATCAAGAAAGCTCTCGCACGCTCAAAACGTCAGTGTCACAATCTTGCCCTGA
The DNA here is from genome assembly GCF_009498735.1 of Gracilibacillus oryzae. Classification (GTDB taxonomy): domain Bacteria; phylum Bacillota; class Bacilli; order Bacillales; family Amphibacillaceae; genus Gracilibacillus; species Gracilibacillus oryzae. The sequence continues at coordinate 19,822 of NZ_ML762442.1, read as the reverse complement.
TGTTTGTCGATCTTGATGACTTTAAACAAGTGAATGATACGTTAGGACATGATGCAGGAGATCAATTGTTACGAGAAGTGGTGGACAGAATCGGAAAATGTATTCGTGAAGAAGATGTAATAGCCAGAATAGGGGGAGATGAATTTATTCTCGTGTTCGAGGAGACCGATCAGCAGGAAATAGAAAAAATTGCAAAAAGAATCATCCAGTCATCAACGCAGTCTTATACTCTTGATGGAAACAAAGTGAACATATCTGTTAGTGCAGGGATAAGTATGTATCCCGATAATGGAATGGACAAAGTAACCTTGATTCAAAATGCTGACAAAGCAATGTATGATGCCAAAAATAAGGGCAAGAACAATTATTCATTTTTTTCTGATAAGCTAAAAGAAGTCAAAATAAGTGAGGAGGGGATCTTTGCAAGCTGGTTTAACAAGCTTCAGGGTTCTTCTCTATTTCACACTAAAAGATAACTCATCACAGGATGGGTATTCTTTTGCAGGTGTGATAGAACATTTGTTCTTGTATTCTATTATAAATATGATATAATCGAATAAGATAATGTTCTTTTAAGGTGAGGTCGGCTAGCCCTTGATGAAAGGGGGGATGCCTGTGAGTATGTATGAAACTTTTATGGTCCTTTTTGGATTTGGCGGTTTGATTATCACATTACTCGCACTGATCATTAATTTGATCAATAAAAAATAGACCTCCCTATTTACCCTGCAAGTGACTAGGTGAGGTCTATGCGTTGATTGCAGCCGAACCCTCTGGGGGAACCGCTTATCTTTACCCACAGTGCCAGCTGTGGGTTATTATCAAGTTGATACTTTTTTATTATAACATAGATGAATTATCCTGGGAAGTTAGAACCTGTTTATTATTAAGATTGGAAATTCTTATCACAGCGCTAACCGTCTGTAATCCCTAGGCGAAAAGATTAAGGACTCTTTGTAATAAAGCTTTGTGTTTTCTTCTACTGCATTTAATGTGACAAAGGAATTCACCATCAATACCCCCTTATTCCTTAAAACTATAACGTAAAAAAATTGAGAAAGAGAAGTGAAGTGTTTATTGGCAGTTTCTGTATGAAACGTTTTGTTTTCATTATTCGTACATATAGAAGACTTTAAAACAGGGGGATAGAACAATGGATAAGATTATCTATATTTCAGATAATTTCTTCTCAGCAGGGAAAACCAGTATAAGAAACGCCCAGAACGAAGAAATAGGGATGCTGGATTTGAAAAGTGCGTTTAAATCAAATATTTCGGTCTTTGATAATAATGGGAGTATGCTTGCATCAGGAAAGTTCCGACCATTTTCAAGTAAATGGATTGTTTACGGTCCCGAACAGGAATTAGGCATCCTGAAACAAAAGCTATTCAGTTTTTCGAAAACCTACTATTACACTACGAAAGGCCAGGATACCTACATTATCCACTCACCAGCATTTTCCCGTGATTTTACAATTCGTGACAAGCAAGAAAATGCTGTCGCAACATTTAAAAGGATGAACCACTTTTTTTCTTCACCAGCATTTGAGATTAACAATACGGAAAACAGGCTCCAGACAGAAGAGTTAATCTGTGTTGTAATGGGTGTAAATGCGATTGAGAAAAGTAATAATGCAGCTGCTGCAAATGCCGGCACATGATTTTTCAAATGGATCAATCTGCTATACAATAAAGAAAAGCAGATGAGATTAGGAGCAGGCATGATGCATCGAATTGCAAGTACAGGATTAAAGTTTTCTATCATTTTCTATACGGTTATACATTTTTATACTTATTTTTCCCCAAGCAGAGTTGGGCATATTGGGCTTGTTATCAGTGGATTCTTTCTGCTGTTATTCACTGTACTCAAGCGGCCGGTATTACAAATAAAAATGCCGCTTGGTCTTGTTCTCGTGGGGTTACTTATTATGATCTATCAAGGAAATTCTATTATAACAGAATTAGAAAACGGTTTGTTGCTGATGAGAAATATGATCGGTCTGTTAATCGTTGTTCCTATGATCAGCTGGGTATTGCATGAAGAAAGGTATATCGAATCTTTCATGGGCTATGCACATAAATTCCTAAATACAAGCCGGAAATTTTATTTTGGGATCATATCTTTTACCCAAATTATTGCCTATTTCCTGCTGTTTGGGTCGATTACGATGATGTATCAATTTGTAAGCTATATTTTGAAAAATGAAAAGGGAGAAGCATGGGAGAATTTCAAATCAACTCCATTACTTCGCGGGTTCGGCCTATCTGTCATGTGGGTTGTCAGCATCCCGAGCTTTGCTTACGTTGTGGAGATAATGGGTGCTTCATTAGGAATTTCTATTATCCAGGGGTTGCTTATATCCTTCGCAGGCATAATTCTCGCGATTGGGTTTTCTTATTTTGAGGAAAAACATTACAGCATTTCTTTTACATCCGGACTGGAGAAGGAGATAGAGGATGTACTGGCACATACAGAAGATATCAGCAAGATGAAGCATAACGTTTGGGAATTTCTTTTGCTCTTTATTACTTTATTTGGCTCGATTTTTGTTATTCAGGCATTAGTTTCAATTGAGTTGTTAGTATTAATTCCGCTCACCGTCCTCGTTTGGATTATGGTTTATTATCTATACAAACGCAGACCGGAAAAATTACTCGCGAATGCGAAAACTTTTTATCAAAAGGGAATGGAGCATCAGGCTTATCAATTATGTGTAATGCTGGGGGCCGGTTTACTCATTTATTCGCTAAATCAGACCAACTTTGCACAAACTATAGTTGACAGCATTTATTCACTGCAGAGAGTTTTTCCTTTCTTAAATTTACTTTATTTATTGCCTTTTATTGTAATTCTGCTGGGGTTTGTCGGGTTAGGGCCATTAACCGTTATGGTATTGGTTGGCGGGATACTCGAAACAATTAAACTTCCTTATCCGCCGGAGCTTGTCGTACTGGCTATTACTTCAGGAAGTGCGATTTCCATTATGTTATCACCATTAATCATGCCAGTGATCGCACTCAGCAGTGTCAACGGCTTAAACCCATTTAAAAACGGCATCCACTTTAACTGGAAATATACAATAGCTTTTTACATATTAGTGCAATTATATATTCAGGTCAGGGTCTTTTTTGGAGTATAATGAAAAAATAGCAAAGGAACTAGATTAATAGTCCTTTGCTATTTTTTCTAAAAGCTGATGTTCTAGCGATATTTAACTTTCCGTAATTACAATTGTTATAGAACTTAAGCTTATTGCAATTCCTTCACTGACTGAACATTCCCAAACTGAACAGCGTATTGTCCTTCTCCGAATTTCTGCACATCTTTTTCTGCTGATTCCCCTGTATTGCCTAATATTAGAGTAAGATTTGCCTGTTCCTTGTCTTTTAAATGAGCCACATTCGTACTGTCAACATACCAGTTTGCTTGAATATCCGTTAAGTTTAAGTTCACTTCATTGATATGTCCCGTTATTTCCACATCTACATCATTTGGTAAAGAAATTGTCGGATAATAGGTTGTAAATTGATAGTTTAATCCATGGTCAGTTGGTGATGGGAAAAGACTGATATAGACAGTCTCTCCAACTTTATGGATCGAAGCTATTTGATCTTTTGTTAATTTTTTATTGCTGTTTGTCTGATAAGTACCAAAAATAGAGATGGATTCTGACTCAGTTGCAGTTACTTTCGTTAAATGATTTTGAGAATCAATCACAACTTTTTCTACATTTTCATCAATCACTTCCTCCATCACAGGAAGTGAACCAGACACTTGTTGATCATTAATATAATTGTCTACAGCAGCGAGTACCCCTGAACTTGCTCCAACATAAAATCCAATTGAGACAAAACTGATAAAGATAATAAAAAGAATGGAGAATATATCATATTTAATCACAGGCTGTTCACTCTTCGCCGTAAACAGATAGATTAGAATCTCTATTCCTAAAACAATTAACAGAACAGGAATCCAGCTCACTGCTATTTTGCTTATCTCCCAATGGAAAAATTGAGAGATAAACAAGATAATGCCTAAACCTACTAAAGTTAACCCCATTGAAATGGAACCTACGCGCCATTGTCTCATTATTCTTTCACCTGCTTCCGTTTCTTTGTGCCAATCATTAATCTAAGCCCACTGCCGATTAATAGGAGACAAACAATGGTTACTTGAAAATACTGATCATAATAATGCCAGATATAGATGTCATAGATTTCTCGAAATTGATCTGCAATAAAAGGCATAAAAATCGAATCCAGCAGATAGAAACAGCCTAACAGGATTAAACCCAACCCGAGCCAGCGCTGGTGATTGGCTAATTGCCTGAAAATCGGAATGTCATCAAGGGAACCTTCTTCGTATTTATTAGCGGATTGCAAGGCATCAAAAAAGCTGAAGAACCAGATAATCGGGATAACAAAAAGGAAAAAGGTTAAATGCAATACATCCAGAATATAGATGGATAACAAGAATGCAGCCATTAACTGTAATCCTCTTTTTTGCAAACCTAAATACATATGGCCGGCACCTGGGAAGATAGATAATGCTGTTGCGAGAATTTTGCTTTTCTTGTTTTCCTGCCGCAGCTGGTCGAAATCATCCATAATGGTATTATCCTGCAGTATTTCACCTGCCTGCTTTTTATTCAGTAATTGAATGACATCAAACAAGCCGTACACCCATATGATAGGGAGTGCTAGTAAAAAGATCATAAAGACGCCGCTTGTTAAGAATGAGATAAACAAAACCATTGAAATAATCCCGAAGAAAGCTGCCAAAAGGGTTAATCCCCGATGGGTAAGCCCTAAATAAAAATGGCCCACGCCTGGCATGAATGATAGTAAAATTGTAGTGAAACGTTCATTTTGAATCAGATTGGAAGTAGAATAGTCATCCCCTGTATTGGCAGCAGGTACTGCTTTGCGACTGATGAGGGTGATTATTATATCCATCATATTGATAAACCATACAGCTCCTGCTAATGCAAAGAATAGGAGAAAAGCAGCATCACTATAGATTAATATACCGGTAACGATACCTAAACCTAAAGCTCCTAAAAAGAAAAGCGGATAAAGTACTCCTCTGACTTTATAGCCTAAATAAATATGGCCAAAGCCGGGAAACAATGCGAGAAATAACGCTAATATTGGTGATTTGTTCATTTGTTGTTGTCCTCCTTTATTTGATCAAGAAAATCGGTTGTTTTATTCATTAACTGTTCCGATACAGAAACTTTAGGAACAGCATCTGTCTGTTCGGATAAATGAAGTACACTTTCAAATAAACCGCTAAATGTAAATATCAATGTCAGGCCAGCTGCCAGAAGATAATGGGCCATTATGCGATTTTTCTTTTTGGATGATGGACGGGACTCTTGATTAAATAATGGAGACAATTCTAATTCCTCCATAGTTTTATCAGTAAAAGACTCTGAAACTGAATGGTCTATATGACAGTTATCAATCGCCTCAAGATAAAGAGAGAAACAGGATTCACATTCTGTCAGATGATTATCAATGATGGTTTGTTCTTCTTCCGGTAACTGATTATTGCAATATGCTGACAGCTTTTCATTTTGAATATGTTCCATTAGAAATCTTCCTCCTTCCAATTTTCCTTCATCCACATTCTCGCGCGGTAGAGCCTCATTTTTACAGTTGTTTCTTTCAGTTCAAGCTTGTCTGCAATCGTTTTGTATGACCGGCCTTCAAGATGATATAGTTTCACTACATCCTGAAATTTGGCTGGCATTTGATCAATAGCTTTATGAACAAGGCGGTTTTGTTCTTTCTCTAATATCATTTGATCAACACGACCTTCGTCGGGATATAAGTAATCTTCTTCAAAACTTGTCAGCTCTTCTTGTTTACGCTGCTTTTTTCTTTTGGCATCTATTGCTTTATGTAAGGCAATTTTACTTATCCATGTTTTAAATCCTTGATTTTGATAGGATGGGAGAGCATCGATCATCTTTATAAACGTTTCCTGTGCTACATCTTCTGCCTCTTTCTCATCATGGACGACACTATAAGCAACTTTATAAACATGGTGCTTATAATTCTCGATCAGCAAACGTAATGCCTGTTTGTTTCCTGTTCTTACTTTGTTAATTAGTACATCATCTTGAATAGCTCTCTCCCCCCTTCCATCATATCTCTCTGTACAATAGACGAAAAAAATAATAAGATTACTACATAATTTTCAAAAAAAAATTAACTTAATGGCAATTTACAATAAGAAAATGAAAAATGTCGAGAAAGAGGGGCAGTATCATGCTGAAAAAACTTTTGTATATGACAGGACTTATCTCCACTTTCGGCCTGCTCAGCAAGGTTTATTATGATACCAATTTTATTAAAACAGCTTCTGTTACACTGCTGACAGATAAATTAAAGAAAGGAAACAACTATTCTATTTTACAAATAAGTGACCTTCACAATAAAACGTTTGGCAAAAATCACCAACGAATATTGAAAGAAATCAAAAAAGCGAAAACAGACCTTATTGTGATAACAGGTGATTTAATTGATCGAAAAACGACAAAACTTGATTCCGTTATTCTTCTGGTAAAGGAAATGAGAAAAGTAAACCCAAATATTCTCTATATAACAGGGAATCATGAATGGGATAATCCGCTAACAAGTGAACTATTGTTGCAATTGAAGAAACAACACGTTCAAGTTTTGGACGATAAGGAAGTTCATATGCAAGCCAATGAAGGAATAATTCATATTATCGGTACAGGCAGAAAATTAGCGAAAAGTGAAAAATTGATTCATTTGCTTGAACATGCTAATCCTGATAACTTCATCCTGTTACTTTCACATATTCCGAATGTTGTAAAGCACTTATCAGGCAGACCGATTGATTTGATCTTAAGTGGACATACCCATGGCGGGCAGATAAGATTCCCGTATGTCGGTTCTGTCGTCGTGCCTGATCAGGGGGTATTTCCAGCCTTTGACCAGGGGATCTATGAATGGGAAGAGGGAAAATTACTTTATATTGACAGTGGGGCGGGAACAACCAGATTACCAGTTCGTTTTCTTAATCAAAGTCAGATTAGTATCATCCATCTTATAGGAAACAGATGAATATGGCAGATACCCATATAAGAAAATATTACCAATTGCTGAACGTTTGTACTTAACAGGGAGATTGAGGTAAATTAAAATGAAGTGTGAAGAAAAATGAGACTTGAAAATTTATATTATAATTATTTGCAATTAAGAAATTTAGTATAGACACTAAGATTCCAGTTAAATTACGCTAATATCAGTAGGTACAGAAACTAAAAAGTCTCACTTTATCGTAAGTTATTTTAAAATATAAAGGAAAATCAGTAATGAGAAAATATTTTTCAAGACGGAAAAGAAACACAAAACGTAAGAAATCAATCGACGATCAAAGTAACCATCCTTCCTATATCATTAATGATTCCTATGATCAACTTAAATCAACATTCACCATTGCCTGGATTGTTAGTCAGTTAGCTATTTTTACAGATAAAGAGAAGCATCAGTCACTTTTTATGAAATTAGTACAAATAAATGGAAAAAGCGAAATAGAAGATCAGAGCGTACTGGAATTGTATGAGCTTGCAGAACAAGGCCTGGACTGGATAAAGAATAGCACTATGATAGAAAACGAATTAAGCAAATTATCATATCCGAAAGGCTTTCTTGATCATTTTTATCAATTATTGAAACAAATTCAAATGAGTGAAATGATAGTACATACTAAGAGTGACTGGAAGGTATACCGAGATGTACTATTTTCCGCAACCCAAGGGAAATTACTTCTTATTTCTTCTGACAAGGTTGATCAGTATAAAAAAGGCGAACATTTATGTACGGCATTTCTGATGGATAAGCATGATATAGCGTATGCCAGAAACAAAGCTAAGAAGGCTTTTGAGGAAATACTTACAGACGGAGACAAGATAATGAGCTACCAGCTTATTATCTCTGAAGCGGTGACAAATGTGATTAAACACGCTAATAATGGAAAAATGAATATTTACCAGACAGAAGATGAGGTATATGTTGTCATTGAAGATAATGGACCGGGATTCCTGTTAAGTGAAATTCCTAAAGCAACATTGTTAGCGGGGTTTTCTACAAAAAGTTCTCTTGGTCAAGGTTTTACTTTAATGATGAAAATGGCAAAACAGCTTTTGCTGGAAACTTCCTCAAACGGATCGACATTGATTTTAGTTTTAGACAAATAAAGGGGAAGCAGAATGGATTACTTGTCATAATTAAGGCGGAAAAGGGTAGCTAAAAAGGAGGAAGAATGGTAGACTTCAGTTAACAAACATGAGAAAAAATGATAAATTACACCATTCTTCACTATAGTTAGAAAAGTTATTTTGGAGGCGTGAATGTTGGAGTGGATAGAACCATATACATACTATTTATCAATGTTTGGCTTATTCCTTTTTTTTGTTGGGATTATTTTACTGAAGAAACCAAGAACCCTTAGTCGAATATTATTATCTGTTACGATGTTGTTCATCGGTATATTTGTCTTGCTTACTGCTTTAGAGTTATTAATTGATGATTATCACACCATGCTGTGGTTAAGAAATTTACAGCAGGTTACCATCTTTTTAAGTCCAGTCACATTATTCGGCTATGCACAGGAGCTTTATAAACAGAATAATCCGAAGACATTGAAGTATTTATGTCTGCTCGCAGTTCCTTCGATTATTTCTCTGTTGCTTATCTTTACAAACCAGTGGCATGGCTGGATGCGTTCAAGTATTCAGCTTGTGGAAACATGGAATCTTACCGAAATATCGGTTACCCCAACTGGATTAGGAATGCTGCTATATGCCTATCCAAACTTTTTAAACATTTTCACTGTTGTTTTATTAATGAGAAATATGAATGACTTGCCTTCTTCCTTCAGAATCAGCCATATCCTTTCTGCTATCGCCATTGTTACACCTTTGACTTTTATTATGTTTTTTTCCATTATCCCTGTTTCCATTCCCGGAGAGGTCGCGTTATCTTTTTCAATCATGGCCATTTTGCTTATTATGGTCAATAAAAGGTATGACTATAATTCTATCTGGCCGATATCGAGAGGAAAAATACTGGAGTCATTAGATGAAGGGATTCTTTTATTTGACTTTCATTGTAGATTGATAGAAATTAATCCTTCTGGACGTAATATTCTACATCATACTTTTGGATGGGAAGCAAGTAATGATCAGCTGTTAGGGAAGAATGTAAAGGAACTGTTTCAGTACAATGAAATCATCATACTGCCTGTTCAAGAAAGGAAGAATATCAGCTTTGAATGGAAATACCGCTCTTCCTGTTTTCAGCTGAATATTGTTCCAATAGGGAAGAATGAACAAAATGAAATGCTCTTGTTAGTGATAACGGATCTGACAGAAAAGAAAGCCATTGAAAACAAATTATATCATTTAGCTCATCATGATGACTTGACCAACATCTCCAATAGACGCTCTTTTATTGAAAGTTTTAATAATAGAGTCAAAGACAATAATGATTATACTTTTTTACTTTTGGATGTAGACTATTTCAAGCAATTTAATGATAATTACGGTCATATTATTGGTGATAAAGTATTAAAAAGATTAGCCAACTTACTTGATGAATATTTTATATGTAAAAGTGAATATGCGATTGTCGGAAGAATCGGCGGGGAAGAATTCGCTGTTTTAATTGATAAAAAACAGGATGAAGCAATGAAAATCGCTAAAGAATTTCAGAAACTGCTGGCTGAAGTACCAATTCTGATAGAAAAAGAGAAAAAAGAGACCATTACAGTCAGTATTGGAATGTCAACAAACGACAAGGAAAAAGACTTTACCTTTGAAAAAGCATACTACGAAGCTGATCAGGCATTATACAGAGCCAAACGAAGCGGCAGAGATCATGTGGAGGTATATGCAGGTTAAGAAAGAGGATGGGACAAAGGAAATTGCGAGCTGAATATCCACTTGGTAAAGAGGGTTTCTTTACCAAGTTAGCAGACCGCCGTACCCGTGGTAAAGAAGACACTACTCAAGTGCATTCTGCTTGAGTAGATGACGCCCTTATACCCGTGGTGAAAGCGAGTATTTTTTCCCGGCGGTGTGCTAACAGTATCTAAATTAGTACAATAGTGAATGAAAATTTGAGAATTTTTTGTTCGTTTTTAAATTAATTATTTTTGTTATGTCCCAACCTTCACATTATCTTATCATTGCATATTACTAGTTTTCTGTTAAACTTTGCTTTATAATAATATTAAATATTTCTACTCAGTTCCTCACGTATATGCTGCTTCTCTTCATAAAACTTATGGTGTGTTTCCTTAATTAAGTATGGAAATAAATCTTTCCCGTGTTCCTCCAGGCTTGCAATCCCGACACCAGTAATTCCTCCAGTAACACAGACCTTATCGATTAATTCTTCCAGGCTGAAATGATTATCTGCCAGTAATGTGCCAAAGCCTTCAAACATTTTTTCCATGAGAATTGTTGCTTTTTCGTTTGAAATATCTGTTGAATTGCTCGCCGCATGAATAAATTGTTGTGCTAAATGGGCAAAAAATGCCGGTCCGCACGAAACAATATCGGACGCAATCCGTACAATATTCTCTTCTATTTCCACAGGCTCAGAGAAACTTTTCACCTTTTTGATAAATGATTCCTTCCGCGGTAAGTTAATTTTGCTGCTGAATGTAAGCAAGGTAACCCCAGCTAAGGACTGATTCGTAATACTAGGGATCATTCTTGCCACTTGACAGTCTACAATTGATTCAATATCAGCAATCGACAAGGCGCTTGTAATGGATACAAGCAGCTGAACTTCTGATAAACTGTTTTTTATTTCATGTAACAGTGGGATAATTTGACCTGGTTTTGCACAAATGAAAATCGTATCAACAGCAGCAATTAAATCCGAGACATTTTCTTCAACATGGATATTAGGATATGTTTCCTTTAGCAGATAGGCCTTATCTATTGTTCTATTCGTAACGTACAGATCGTTTTGATTAAGCAGCTGAGACTGGATAAAGGCATGTGTTAAGACTTGCCCCATATTCCCTGTACCGATAATTCCCCATTTCATTTTTATTCGCCTCCTTTGTTTTTTCCGCATAAGTAAAGCAAATACTTATCTATAAAAATCACTATATCATTCTATGTAAAAGGATAGATTTTATGACATTTTTCAGAAAATACTGGTATGTTATTGTATTTGGGCTTGTCATTTTTTTGTGGATTTTGATTAATCCTTCTGTGAAAACGGAAAGCGAGCAGGTGCAAGAGAATGTTTCTATAGACATGCAAGCTGATCCAGTTGAAGAAGATACGGAGATGGAGGAAGAGGAGATTACCAAAATGGTAGATATTAAAGGAGAGGTTGTCCATCCTGGTGTTTATGAAATTAGAGAAGGGGATCGTGTGAAGGATGTGATTGCAAGGGCAGGAGGATTAACGAAAGAAGCAAACAGTCAATCCATTAACATGGCGGAACGAGTTTATGATGAAATGGTTATTTTAATTGCTGGGCAGGAGGAGGGAACGGCCGTACAAACTGCAAAGACCAGTGACGGGAAAGTAAGAGTCAATCAGGCTACAAAAGAAGAGTTGATGACAATTTCAGGAATCGGTGAAGTAAAAGCAGCTGCCATTATAGAATACCGAGAGACGAATGGCAGGTTTAAGACGGTTACAGATCTGACAAATGTGAGCGGCATTGGGGAAAAAACAGTGGAAAGAATTCAGGATTTGATTCAAATTCCATAAGTGTATTGACGCATTCGACATGTATCGCTAAACTTTTAAGAAGACAGATAAATAAAAATGTAAGGAGCATTTTCATGGAGAGAATATCTTGGCATCAATATTTTATGGCTCAAAGTCATTTATTGGCATTGAGAAGCACGTGTGAGCGCCTGATGGTTGGTGCAACAATAGTAAGAGACAAAAGAATCATTGCAGGCGGTTATAATGGCAGTGTGTCAGGCAGTGTCCACTGTATTGATGAAGGATGCTATGTAATAGACGGTCACTGTGTACGTACCATTCATGCAGAAATGAATGCCATCATACAATGTGCCAAGTTTGGGGCATCTACAGAGGGTGCGGAAATTTATGTTACCCATTTTCCTTGTCTGAATTGCTGTAAGGCAATTATTCAAAGCGGAATCAAAACAGTATATTATGCGACAGATTACAAGAATCACCCATATGCCATTGAACTTTTTCAAGAGGCTAATGTAAAAGTGGAAAAAGTAGCGCTAGATCATACAACCATTAATCTAAACCCTAACAAATAATATATCCTTCTCACTAATGTGCTTAGATTCTACATAAACTGCTATTTTCCAGTGCATTAGTGGGCAGAATTTATTACCAAATAGAGGAGGCGAGTGTGATTGACAGTCTATTTTCACTGGTTTGTCAT
>NZ_ML762442.1:0-7375 GCF_009498735.1 Gracilibacillus oryzae | reverse complement strand
AATGACTATTAAGCTGACAGGTCACCAGTGGTTCAGTATTATTTTAGGATGTTTGCTCATCTATTTTATCAGAACAAAGCGTTGGACCATTCGATTTGCTTTTGTCGTCTTCGCATTTTTTTTGATAAGTTATGTCCTGGCAGATCCCCCTGATAATCGGCAAACTCCTGTCCAACCCTCTTCCAATATAACCCTTCAAGGCAGAATATCTTCTGACATAATTCATTCAAATACTTATTCTTCCTTTAACTTTCAAATCAAGGAGCAAAATACCTTGATAAAAGTATATTATTTTCCTGATCAGGAAAGTTCTTCTGATAAAAAAGTAAAAACCCTTCGGCATGGCAGTCTTTGTACAGTTAACGGTTCTTTTCAAACAGATCTATATGCATCTAATCCAGGCGAATTTGACTATGGAGAATTTTTATCAGATCAAGGTATTGCAGGGCAATTTGTTATTTCAGATATGCAAAAAACCAATTGTGAAGGTCAATCATTCCTGCAGCACTTATATGATTGGCGCAATCAGCTGTTAGAACAAGTAAACCAACATGCTGATTCGTTTACCTATGGATGGATCAATGCATTGCTTTTCGGTGACAGGAAGCAACTGCCCGAAGCAACAATCACCCTTTTTCAGGATTGGGGACTTTCCCATTTGTTAGCTATATCAGGCCTGCATGTAGGATTATTGCTGACATGTCTTTATTTCTTCGGGTTATACGTCATTCAGATGACAAGGGAGCAAATGCAGTGGATAGTTGCCTTGATACTACCGGTATATCCCGTCATTGCGGGAGCGGCACCTTCTGTCTGGCGTGCAAGTATCCTTGCTTTATTGCTCATCCTGTTTAAAAAATGGAAGGTATCATTACATACCTCCAGTGTCCTTAGCTTTGTATTTCTGGCAATGGTATGGACAGATCCGTCTATTGTCAATGCTCTTGCATTTCAATTCAGCTTTATTGTGACATATGCAATATTATTTTCTAAAAAAATAATAACAGATGAGATTGGCAATGGCTGGATCATACTAAGGATTAGCCTGATTAGTCTGCTCATTATCTTACCACTTCAACTTAATGCATTTTACCAGTTTCAACCATTGACTGTTTTGTTAAATCTGATGGTAATCCCTTACTTTTCCCTTTTTGTTCTGCCTATATTGCTTATCATTATCTGCAGTGTGTGGGCACCATTTCTTGTCCGGGGATTAAGCAGCTTCTTCTATTTCATACACGATAACTTTCTGCAGATCCTCCACTTTATTGATCAGAACCTGTCCTACTCCTGGACAGTTGGTACACTTCCGCCAGTATATATTGCGGTATATTATGGTATTTTGCTTGTTTTTTTCATTTTACTCGAAAAAAAGATGAAGTTACCTGCTTTTTTCATTGGTGTATTACTTGCTGTCAGCATGATGATCATTAGTGCTTTGCCTTATTTCGACAGCAATGGGCGAATCACATTTCTTGATATGGGCCAGGGTGATGCGATTGTTGTGGAATTGCCATATCGATCTGGTGTTTTTCTTATAGACGCAGGTGCTAAGATGAACAGAGACTTTACTTCCCCATCCAGCACAGTGTATGAACAGGTTATTCGGCCATATCTAATGTCAAGAGGGATATCCCGATTAGATGCAATCATCTTGTCCCATGGGGATACGGACCATATTGGCAGTGTGTCCTATATCTTGGAGGATTATCCTGTTAATTATCTTATCACCTCCTCCTTTTTTGATAAGCAAACGATGGAAGAATATAAACATATAAATAATGATTTTATCTATTTAGAGGCAATGGCAGGGTCGCAAATTACGATCGGAGACTATCAATTAGATGTTCTTCATCCAACTGCTGATACAGGAGATTCGAATGAAAATTCTTTAGTGTTTTCTGCAAGCTTTGGTGAGCTAACATGGCTTTTTACAGGAGATATTGGAGAGGAAAGTGAACAAATGCTAATAAACATGTATCCAGACTTACATACAGATGTGTTAAAAGTAGCTCACCATGGCAGTGGCACATCTACTTCGGATGCTTTCCTGAAGGCAACAATGCCGCAATTCAGTATTATATCGGTTGGGAGAGAGAACAGGTATGGCCACCCGGATCAAGAAGTTGTGGAGCGGCTGGAACAGTCAGGGAATACGATACTCAGAACAGACAAGCATGGGGCAGTAACTTATATATTTAATCAGAGAAGTGGAACGTTTTCAACCTATCTTCCATACGATACAGTATACAAACAAGAAAGCGGCAGAAACAAATAAAAACGGGACTTACCAAGAAGTCCCGTTTCCCTAATCATTATGAACCAATCGCATCAAAAATTACCGCAATAAAGAAGATGATCATAAAAAATGCAAATGAAAAAATAAAACCAGCACCAGCGTCGAATAGATCATGACGTTTGGATTGAACTTCCTTTTCGAATTTATTCATACTTAAACCTCCTTAGGTAAATAATTGTTCCTTTTTTCTACAGTATTCCCTCACTTAGCAAGAGTTTACACCAATATAATTCAGTGTTTCGGTCAATCTATATGTAAAGAAAATGTCGCAGCTTGATTAGATACCTAGGGCTGATGAAGCTGCGTTGATATAGATTGTGGAGGGAAGGTGTGAAAGAGCTTTCCCTTCTTTCATTAAGTAAGAAATAAAAGCGGCTTTTCTTAATGCTAATCTTATTATACAATAAAACATAATAGAAAAATTATCAACATTTTCTGTACAAAGGATTATTGATTGACATATTGGGGATGAAAGAATGAATTATTTAGAGACGATTGAAGAAATAAACAAAGGGAAGATTGCACCTGTTTATTACATATATGGAACAGAAACTTATATGATAGAAGAGATCAAACAATCATTATACCGCTCGATGAATGATGAGGACCGTGAGACTAATATATCCATATTTGATCTTGAAGAAGTAACGATTCAGGAAGTAGTGAATGATGCAAATACTTATCCATTTTTCGGTGAGAAGAAAATCATTCTTGCAGCAAATGCAAGTTTTTTAAAAGCAAAACCACCAGCGTCCGAACTAGATCACCAAACAGATGAATTAATCAGTTATATGATGAACCCTGCTCCTTATTCCATCTTGGTTATTATCGCACCATTTGAAAAATTAGATGAACGGAAAAAAGTAGTAAAACAACTTAAAAAGCATGCTAAAGCTGTTGCATGTGAACCATTGAAAGAATGGAATATGAATGAAGCTTTAGAAAGAATTGCCGAAAACCATCATGTTAAGGTGGAACCAGAAGTAGTTACCTACATGATTAACGAGATTGGGACAGACCTGATGATTCTTCAATCAGAAATGGAAAAAATCGCTTTATATATTGGTGAAGGGAACACCATCCGGTTAGAAGATGCAGAATTGCTGCTTTCCCACCATGAAAGTAACTCAGCGCTTAAGCTTGTTGATGCAATCATTGCAAATAATCTGGTTAAAGCAATTAATATTACAAAAGATCTGGCAAAGCTTGGGGAAGAACCAATTAAATTAATTGCCTTATTGGCATCTCAGTTCAGAACATTGCTTCATGTGAAGACATTACATCAAAAAGGGTATAACCAGAAACAAATGGCTTCCCAACTAAAGATTCACCCATATGTAGCCAAACTTTCGGTTTCTAGGCAGGCACAATTTTCACATGGTGAATTAACAGAAGCTCTTCAATTATTGGCAGAAGCTGATGCGAATATGAAAACAGGGAAAGTAGAGAAAAATTTAGGATTTGAATTGTTATTATATGAGCTCGTTATGTTGAGAAAGCAGAAGATAACAGTGTAAAAAAGCCGCAATCATGATGATTGCGGCTTTTTACGCTTTGCTTAATTATGCGCTAATTTCGTTTACTTTTTTAGATAATCTTGCTTTTTGACGATTACCTTTGTTTTTATGGACTAAACCTTTTTGTACTGCTTTGTCGATTTTTTTAACAGCTGTTTGAAGAGCTGATTTCGCTGAATCCACATCTTTCGCATCTACTAATGTTTCCACTTTTTTAATATGTGAACGCATATCTGTTTTAATCGATTGGTTGTGTAAACGATGGTCTTCATTCGTACGTACACGTTTGATCGCTGATTTAATATTTGCCATTCTATTCACCTCCATCTTACATCGTACCATTACTTTAATTGGGTCAAAAGACATTTTACCAAAGCTTTGCAAATTTATCAATAAAAATTATTCTCTGACTAAATGTATCAAAT
The DNA here is from genome assembly GCF_009498735.1 of Gracilibacillus oryzae. Classification (GTDB taxonomy): domain Bacteria; phylum Bacillota; class Bacilli; order Bacillales; family Amphibacillaceae; genus Gracilibacillus; species Gracilibacillus oryzae. Next base: position 3,134 of record NZ_ML762442.1, on the reverse strand, counting down.
AAAACCGAACGGAAAAAACTAATGCAAAATGAATGTAGGGAGTGTTCTTTTTTGGATAATCAGGAATTTGGTGTGCGAACAGATTTAGCGGTAGAAGCAAAAGAAATGTACGTGGAGAAAGATACCCAAAAAGAAAAACAGGATCAGATAAATGGTGTGAAAATTACGGACAAAAAGGAAGGAAACATTCGCATTACTTATGTAGATGTAGACACTGAAGGAGGAAAGCAAATAGGGAAGGGGCCAGGGTCATACCGTACGATTTATTCAGATGCCATTAAAAAGCAGGATACCAACTTACAGCATGAAACGGCTCAAGCTGTATGCACACAATTAATTGAATTACTGGAAAAAAATCAGATCTCAAAAGATGCGACAGGTCTGATTGTCGGGCTTGGAAACCGTTATGTAACTCCAGATGCCCTGGGCCCATTGGCGATTGAAAAAGTGCTGGTAACCAATCATTTATTTGTGCATCAGCCAGAATATGTTGCAGAGGGATACCGCAGGGTTGCCACCATTAATCCAGGTGTCATGGGTGTGACAGGAATAGAGACAAGTGACATTATAAAAGGTGTTATTGAAAAATTAAAGCCGGATTTTGTTATTGCCATTGATGCATTGGCTTCTAGATCAATCGAGCGAGTCAATGCGACAATTCAATTGTCTGATGCAGGAATTCACCCAGGTTCAGGAGTAGGAAATAAAAGAAAAGAGTTAAGCAAAGAAACATTAGGACTTCCTGTAATTGCCATCGGGGTACCTACAGTAGTAGATGCTGTAACGATAACAAGTGATGCAATCGATTATGTGCTGAAACATATAGGGAAGGAATGGAATGAAAAAGATAAGCCTTCCAAATCATTAACACCGGCAGGAATGAATTTTGGCTCAAGAAAATTAACAAATGAGGACTTGCCTTCCCCTGAGAAAAGGCAAAAAATATTAGGAATGGTTGGATCACTGGATGACAAGGAAAAAAGAGCATTGATGCAGGAAGTACTAACACCTCTTGGTCATAACTTAATGGTCACACCAAAGGAAATTGACGGTTACATTGAAGATATGGCCCATCTTTTGGCAAAAGGGATCAATGCTGCCTTACATGAAAGTGTGGAAATAGATACATCTTCTTCTTATACAAAATAGAGTGAGACTGTAATCAGTGGGGGTTTTTTGTATCCCCCACTTACTTTCTTCGTGTTTACTTCAAGCTTTTCGTTCAGGATGTCACAGACGGTTGGCGCTGTGATAAAAATAGTAGTTCTACTCTTCTTTCAACTGACATACATTTCTAGTAAATGTAATAGAGTTGATAGAGAGGGGAACGAAATGAATCGATCTTTTTCAAGAAAAAAAAGAGTCTTGTTGTTTTCTAAGCATAAAATTCTGGTAGTTATTGCTGCTTTTATTATTTCATTTTTTACGATGTGCATCGTCGTTGGTGTAATGACAAGTTTAGAGCCAAATTACCGAGTTTCGTCAACTACAATCAAAAAGTGGACAAGTAATGTGGAAGAAGCTCATTTTCTCTCCTTGTTTATTTTGGAAAATCGAATCTTCAAGGAAGCTCTGCCAAAAGATGAACCTGAATTGGATTTATGGAAGGTATTATTTGAAGTTGGAGCAAATATCAGGCTGCACGATGTAAGAAGCCTGGTCAGCAGAGAAATTCCCGGCTTCAGCACCTATGATAATCAAATATTAATTGCCGGCCAGGGTACAGATTATACCAACTTAACGGTGGAATCAAACCCGCCGCTGGATGTGGTGTTAGAGGAAAGAGACGCCACAATGCCTGAAGAGAAACCAGATCCGACTCCGCCAAAAGAACCGGTAGCGGAAAAAACTACTGGTGATAAAGAAGTTGTGTATATTTATAACACACACAACAGGGAATCTTTTTTACCACACCTTCCTGATGTGTCCGATCCGAATGGAGCTTTTCATCATGAAGTAAATATTACAAAGGTTAGTGATCAATTAGCAAAAGATTTGGAACAGCAAGGGATTGGTACAACAGTTGACGGTACAGATATTGGCGCGATTCTTGTAAATAACGGCTGGGATTATTCCGCTCATTCCTATAAGGCTTCCAAAAGTGTTGTGGAAACAGCCTTAACTAAAAACAAAGATCTCAACTTTGTGTTTGACCTGCACAGGGACAGCATGAGAGCAGACGTAACAACCATCAATATTAAAGGGAAAAAATATGCCAAGTTAATGTTTGTTATTGGCGGAGATAATCCGAATTATGAACAAAACCTGGCATTGGCTTCCGCTCTTCACGAAATTCTGGAAAAGAAATACCCAGGATTAAGCCGAGGTGTACAAATGTATGGGGGAGCAGGCAGAAATGGGGTCTACAACCAGGATGTTTCCGGCAATGCTTTAACAGTGGAATTCGGTGGGGTGGATAATACGATGGATGAACTTTATAACACCTCAGAAGTATTTGCAGAAATCTTTAGTGAATATTATTGGGACGCAGAAAAAGTTTCTGGTCAATAAGGGGTGTGTAGAGAATGAAGTATGTTTTTTATCTGCTTGTCATGAGTATTATATTTTCAATTGGTTTATATCTGGGGGTTGACCGGACATCTCCAGATATATCTCAACAAGGAGTGCCCGTAATCACAGCGGAAGAACCTAAAACAGACGGTAAAATGAATAATGAGCTAATCGTTGACCGACAAGCAATTATTGATGAAATAAAACAGGAGCCAAAAGAAATCCTGCCAGAAGATCAGCCATTTTTATCTCATGTAGCAAGCGGAGGCGAACAAATCGTCCAAACAGTCTGCGACAGCCTCGTCTCCATCACCCATACCTTTGTTAATGAGCTGTTTTGATAACCTAAATGTGTGACTTACTAATGTACTAAAGATGAAAGTGCAGACCCACCGCTGGTGAAAAACACTCGCTTTCACCCAAGGGCATAAGGGCGACATCTACTCAAATAAAATGCGCTTGAGCAGTGTCTTCTTTACCGTGGGCACGGCTTCAGCTTCCTCAAAAAAGCAAAGTGCGCTTTTTCTGCGGGATCTTCGGCTCGCGCTGTTCGAGGCCACTGAAAAACCCCTCCATATTTTAGGCGGTGGATAGAACAGACTTCCTTCCCGCTCTTAAGCAAG
>NZ_ML762441.1:27884-74659 GCF_009498735.1 Gracilibacillus oryzae | reverse complement strand
GCTCGCTTCTAAAAGCTAGCTTGTTTCTTAAATATTCTTTCATACTGGTTGTTTTGTTCAGTTTTCAATGATCAATTATTTGTTTGTCGTTTTTTGCGACGAAATATAATATATCATGCTTTTGAAAAGTTGTCAATCATTTTTTTTAGAACTTTTAACACTTATTTCACTAAGATTTTCAAAGCATTTTTCCGTCATCTCGTGACGACAAAAAATAATATATCATATATTTCAGAGTCAGGCAAGAGTTTTTTTAAAAAAAATAAAACTATGCCTAATATTATTCATTAAGCACAGTTTCTTGGGAAACTATTCAATCTTAACTTGTTTGGGGATGTATCTTTTTATTTCATCTTCTGCTGCCACTCTTGCAAATAATCGAAATAGAACCTTATATCTTTCACGCATTGCTTGCTTCACTAATTGATCAATACGATTATCCTCTAGATCTAATAACAGTTCTTCTAACTCTCTTTTAATTACATGCTCTAATTCATTTTGTTCTTTGTCGCTGATTAATAATCCCAGCATTACTATCACTCCCTACCTTTAACGACCTCGTCCTCTATTACTATTTCCTTTATTCCTTGTTTTTATCAAAATTAAACATAATTAGACATCATAATTAGAAATCCTTCTTCATAGAATGAAACAAGCCTAATAAAGGGAGGAAGCAAATGCGACGACTTTATATAGTAGATATAAAAAAACAAAAGAAACTATTTATTATCATCCCGATAGCATTATTTGCAGCCATTTTCATATTTCTTGGTACTAATTATTCTTTTACTGTTTTCTCTGACCAAGAGGAGCCTAAAGCATTGAACACCGGTAACAAGGATCATCCATCCATTGCATTAACCTTTAATATTAGCCATGGCTCTGAACAAGTTGAACCTATCCTCAACCAATTAAAAAAATCTGATGCCATTGCTACCTTTTTTGTGAGTGGTGAATGGGCAGAGCGGCATCCGGACTTACTAGACATGATAAAAGAATCAAAGCACGAAATTGGGATGCTTGGTTACCGTTATGCGCCATACGAAGAACAAGATATCGAAAAGATCAGATCAGATATTGCCAAAGCAAAAGAAACCTTTAAAAAGCTCGGTTATGAGGAAACATACTTATTTCGAACGCCAAATGGCTTTTTGAACAAAGAAATGCTTCAAATAATAGAAAATCAAGGCTTAAAAATGATTCATTGGAGCATTAACCCAAATGATTGGAAAAATCCTGGAACAGCTGTTATTACTGAACACATATTATCAGAAGTGAAGTTTGGCTCCATTATCTTGCTGCATGCTTCCGATTCGGTAAAACAAACGGATAAGGCATTAGCAACCGTTATCCCTCAACTAAAACAGCAAAAATTAAGCCTTCTGACTATTTCAGAGTTAATTACACATGCTGAAGGTACACAAAAGGAATTAGAGCCTGCCAAAAAATAGACCTCCTGAAGGAGAGGTCTATTTTTTGTCTTTCGTCAACCGGTGTAAAATTAACAGCTGGTAAGTATTACAAATAATAAGTGGTACGATCATTAACCAGGCATAGTCTCCACCACTTGTTCTTAGTCCAGGCACCCATTCTATTGATGTTACCACTATCATAAAAAACAAGGCCGGAATAAATGCTTTCCTGTTTGTTTCCTTAGCTTTAATTGCAGCAATAACCAATCCATAAACAAGTAAAGCAATTGCAGTTATGATAAAAATACCGAGAGATCCATCTTCTACAGAACGATAACGGAAATAAACTAAATCAAAAAGAGCAAAGACAATGAGTACAACCTGCAATAATGGCCAAATACTTCGAAACAATCCTAAAGCAAATTGATTAACTGTCAGGTATGCAAAGTAACCCATTTGACTAATTAAACTGAACACAAATCCCAGTGCAAGGAAAAATATCACCAGTCCAAATACTTCAAACCAATCAAACGGATTCATAAATTTGATATAAGCTTCCGTTTTCACAAAAAAACTTGTAATAAGAGTAGAAAAACCCCCTATTAGCAATGTAGAAAAAAACAAGCGAACAACATTACGGCTTTTCAAGACAAAATCCTCCTACCTCTATTTCCATTCCTCCAAACATTTTACCATGAACCATTTTTTTTTGCGCTGTTCATACATAGAAATTTTGATAAGTTCCATATTATTAGTACACAGATTTGACATACAGAAAGGTAGAGGTATGTATGAATGCTAATAAAGTCTATATATATTTAATTATAATCATGCTTTTCGTAACAGCATGCGGCGGTGGTGGTAACACAGAAGGGAAAGAAGAAGGCAATTATGAAGGTACAAAAAAGATGGTTGCAGATATTTTAAAAACAGATGAAGGAAAAAAGGCCATTACAGAGGTACTTGCAAGTGATGATATGCAACAGACCTACGTAATTGATGCAAAAGTAGTAAAGGATTCTGTTGAAGGTGCACTATCGTCTGACCAAGGAAAAGAGTTCTGGTCTAAAATGTTCCAGGATCCTAAATTTGTCGAATCATTCGCATTAGCTCTCCAGGAAAAACAAGAAGACGTAATGAAAAAACTGATGAGCGACCCGGAATACCAGACGAAACTCATGGAAGTATTCAGCAACCCTGATATGGAAAAGATAACATTACAGGTTTTAACAGGGCAGCAATTCCGTTCCCACTTAGAAAAATTAATGGAAGAAACATTTAGTTCTCCAATGTTTCAGGCAAAAATTGCGGAATTGTTAATGAATGCAGCCAAAGAAATGAAACCTGCTGACAATGGGGGCGGCGAATCTCAGGAAGGCGGTCAGAGCGGCCAGGGTGGCGGTGAAGGCGGGCAATCCGGAGAAGGTAGCCAGGAACAACAAAGCAGCTAATTCTTCATTTCATACAGCAAAAAAGTCTAGCTTTTCCGCTAGACTTTTTTGTTATATCTTATAATTTCTCGATAATTTGTTTCGCCACTTCTAAATACTCTTGTCCATTTGGATGATCTTCCTGATAAACAGAAGGTGCAAAGACGCCTTCTTCCTCATATGGCTGTTGTAAAGATAAACGGCCGATAACCTTTGTATTCAATACTTCCGCAAGTTTATCTCCGCCACCTTTACCGAAAACATATTCCTTCTCACCTGTTACTTTGCTCTCGAAGTAAGACATGTTTTCAATAACACCTAAGATTTCATGATCTGTATTGATTGCCATTTGACCTGCACGAGCTGCAACAAATGCAGCAGTAGGATGTGGTGTAGTTACGATAATTTCTTTCGAGCTTGGAATCATATTATGGACATCTAATGCTACATCCCCTGTCCCAGGAGGCAAGTCTAATAATAGATAGTCCAGTTCTCCCCACTCCACTTCTTTAAAGAAACTAGCCAGCATCTTCCCAAGTCGAGGACCGCGCCAGATAACCGGTGAATTATCTTCAACAAAGAATCCCATTGAAATGATCTTTACACCAAAACGCTCAACAGGGACAATTTTATTGCCTTTCAGTTTCGGTCTTTCCTCAACACCCATCATATCAGGTACACTGAAGCCATATATATCGGCATCGATTATCCCAACTTTATTTCCCAGCCTGGCAAGTGCTACTGCTGTATTAACAGTCACAGTCGATTTACCGACACCGCCTTTACCACTGGCAATTGCCAGGAACTTTGTCTTTGAGCTTTCACTTAACAAAGAAGGGTCTTCCTCTTTTGTTGGCTGGAATTTAGCTATCACTTCATCAGGTAATTGAGAGAATCTAAGACCAACAGTAGCCGCTCCCAATTGCTTCAAAGTCCCTACCAGTTCCTGCTGCAGTTGCATTTGCTCTCCTGTATTCGTTTTAGCAATTGCTAATTTCACGCTGACATGATTTTTATCTGACTTAATCGATACCTCTTCAATGCCTCCCGTTTCTTTAAATGTTTTATGCAAAAACGGATCCTTCATTTTGTGTAAGAGTTCGATAACATTTTGTTCCGTAAGCAAAATAGGTCACCTCAATTTTAATCTTATCTTCTTAAGTGCTAGTATAACATAAAGTGAGACTTTGATCAGTTGGGGGAATTAAATCCTCCACAGCTCATTTGTGTAACTTGTCAGGATGATTAGCTTCTGTGATAAATTCTCTGAATACTAAACGTACTGACTTACAACGTAAAACATAAGTTGCTAAACAATCACTATATAGTAATAGACAAGGTTTCCTTGGCATAATCAACAGATTTACTGCTAAGTGCTTGTACTTCTTTTACTAACTGTTCGATGCTGCCATAGTGAGGAAAATGCGTGAGTATCACATGTTTTACATCAGCCCTCTCTGCAATCTCCGCAACTTCCACTGTTGATAAGTGCCCTTTTACAAGCCCTTTTTGCTCTAGAAAGAAACTGCATTCGATTAATAATGTATCGACATTACGAGCAAACTGAACGAAACTTTCTGTATAGCCTGTATCCCCGGAATAGACAAAAGACTTCCCGGCTTGATCTGTTATTTTTACCGCACAGCACGGAATCTCATGCAGGTTGTTATGAAAAGAGAAGCTAAGCGTTCCAATTTGCAGTTGACTATCTTCCTTAATTTGTTTTACTTGAAAAATATCTGGATAGGAGAAAGGAAGATGACTTACATTTTCTGTATATATAAAAACATCTAACGGCTTCTGCCGATTCCCTAATTGCTGTTGAATTAACATGGCATATTCCAAACAATATAAATCTGCAATATGGTCTGGATGGATATGACTAATAATAACTGCATCCAAGTCGGTTAATTCTATATGGTTTTGTAATTTCGCTAAAGCACCGCTTCCACAATCAATCACTATCTTTTTACCCTTCTCTTCCAGCAAATAACACGAAGTAGCTTCATTCTTACTGGGATATGCCCCCCAAAATCCAATTGTCGTAAGTTTCATTGCTTCCATCCTCCTGACTGGCCAATCCATACATTTCTTATATGTAAAAAAGCGGGCAATGGAACCCGCTAAAACCATACACTATTTAATCCTCTATCTCCCCTTCGGTCACAAATCGTAATACCCCTTCATAAATACTTGCAGCCATTTTACGTTGATACTCATCCGATGTTAATAACCTTAATTCTTCATTATTAGACAAAAAACCGATTTCTACAAGTGCTCCAGGTGCTTCCGCATATTTAAGAATAAAGATTTGATGGATTGGCAAAGCTACCCTTTTGGTATTTTCCAGATTGCGGATGATTTCTGCCTGAATAAATTTTGCCAGCTGTTCATTTTCCGATCTGCCTGGATGAAAAAAGGTCTGGGCACCTTTCCACCTGCCGTCAGATAATGCATTTAAATGAATACTTAGAAAAAAGTCCGCTTCCTTTTCATTGATAAACTCTACTCGTTGCTGAATATCTTCTGATTTTCTACGCGACAATCCTTTTGTGTCTTCTGCCGCTAAGTCATAATCCCCTTCACGCGTCAGATAAACGGTAGCACCAGCTTGCTGAAGGTAGTCTCTAAGTATATTCGTAACATTTAACGCGATTTCTTTTTCTTGTGTTTTATCAGAGCCGACCGCACCGCCATCTGCTCCCCCATGGCCCGGATCAAGCACAATTGTCTTCCCTGCAAGTGGCAGAGACCATGTCCGCCATGAATCCATTGCATTCTGCATTGGATATTGAATTAATATAATTAAAACCAAAAGTCCTGTTAACCAGAGAAAAATCTTCACTGCACGCGGCATACCGCTTCCCCCCATACTGCCATTCTTAATTAAACTATATGGGACAAGCAAAACGGTTATGCCTAACTTATTTAAAAATCGTAGCTTGCTTCTTGCGCTTCTCTAATTTTTTGATAAGTTTCAGCTAATACCATTGTATCTTCTACCAGGCGATTAACCCGAAAAATGACATCATCATTAACGATTTCTTTACGATGAAAATCTATTTCTTCAATAAAGACATATGTCTGAACAATTTGCGCCTTCATATAGGCAAGGATTGGTTTCAATTGCTGTTCCGCAATTAAATAATGCTTTGCAGAACCAGCCGTAATTATCATGCTGACAACTTTATCTCGAAATGCGTTAACTGGTAATAGATCAAATATATTTTTCAGGGTACCTGGTATCGAGGCCTGAAATATTGGTGTTCCAATTACAATAGCATCTGCATTCATCAATGTTTCTGTTACATACTTTGTATCTCCACTGTAATCTAAGTAGTTTCGGCCATCACTAAATTGGATTTCATATTCTGCCAAGTCTAACAGCTCTGCTTCTGTATCCGGATAGGCTTCTGCCAATTTATTCATCGCATAGCTTATGGCAGTTTTTGTTTTGGAACCAACAATGGAACCTGAAAGAAAGACTACTTTCATTGCTGACCCTCCTGCTTCGCTGTATATTTTCTTATTGCAGGCAATACTTCTTTGCCGATTAACTCAATGTTTTTTCTTAACTTTTCAAAAGGGATGCCACCAAAGTCCATTTGTGCAATATAGCGCTGATGACCATACATTTCATGCTGATAGAGGATTTTCTCAATTACCTCTTGTGGACTGCCGATATTCATCACATCACGCGGGCTTGCACCCTGTGCGAAATGCTGTTTTGGAAAACCACGCCCATTGGTAAGCTGCATTCCTTCATTGACAGATGGATACGTATCCCGCTGTGCTTGCTGTGTCGTTTCTGCTAAATAGAAAAATCCAGCAGTCGCCACAGGGAACCTGGCTGGGTCATGCCCTGCCTGTGTTAATGCATCTCGATATGCATCAATTGTTCGTTTAAAGATGGAGACAGGACCGCCAAGTGATGCAAGGAATATCGGAACACCAGCATATCCCGCTTTGACCGCACTTGTGGGATGTCCTCCAACTGCCCGCCAGATTGGCATCGAACCGTTTAATGGTCGCGGCAATACTTTTGCATCTCTTAATGGCGCACGATATTTACCACTCCAGTTAACCACTTCTTCTTTATTAATCTTGAGCAGCAAATCGAACTTTTCTTCATACAACTCCTCATAATCATGGAGGTCATAGCCTAATAGTTCAAAATTTCCGACACGTGAAGCTCTGCCAGCAATAATCTCTGCACGCCCGCCTGAGATCAAGTCAATTGTAGCAAAATCCTCATAAACCCTGACAGGATCTAATGTACTGATAATAGTAGAGGAGCTTGCAATCTTAATCTTCTCTGTAGCCTGCGCAATAGCTGATAAGACAACAGAGTGTGCCTGTGTTGTAAAATACTCCTGGTGACTTTCACCGACACTAAAAAAATCAATTCCCGCTTCATCAGCAAGCTTGGCTAATTCAATGATTTCATCAAGCCGCTGCTTTGCCGAAATTCTTTCACCAGTTGCTGGGTTCGGCAAATGATCGCCTAATGTATATATACCAAATTCTAATCCTTTGCTTGGATTAATCCGAAATTGTTCCATTTTGCACAACCTTTCTTTTAAGGAAAACTTGTTATTATGACTCTTTACATATGTTATTATGGATGCTATAAGCAAAAGATGTAAGTACGCACTTTAAAGATATATAGTATCCTAAATGATACTGTCAGGAGGTATGAAAATGAAATATGAGCCTAATGCCTGTCGTGTAGAAGATGCCTTAAGTATTCTTGTCGGCAAATGGAAGCCAATTATATTGCTACATTTATTAAATCACGGTACTCAGCGTTTTAATGAGCTTAGGAGAAGTATACCCGGGATCACACAAAAAATGTTAACAAAGCAATTAAGAGAATTAGAAGCAGAAGATATTGTAGAAAGAGTGATTTTTCCAGAAGTGCCGCCAAAAGTGGAATATTCGATCACAGAGTATGGGAGAAGTCTGCAGCCGATTTTAGAAGCAATGCATGATTGGGGAACAAAACATACGTTAAGGAAAGTCAAAAAAGAAAAAAGAGCGGAATAGCGAAAAGATAATCCCTGTCCTCTATTAACAGAACAGGGATTTTTAACCTCATACTCCCATAATCGAATTATCTGTTCAAATCCTCCAGGAACGCATCAGCATAATGAAGTAATAAGGATTTTGCTAATGGTGAGATATTTCCTTTTTGATTCTGCCTATCCAGTTGATCTGTATATTTAGATAGAAATTTGCTCGCTTGTTTAGTTGAATCCTTCTTCAGATGATGATCCACTTGCTTTAGCGAATTGTTTAGTTGAGCTACAGCAGGCCCAACCAAGTCTCCGGATTGTTCGAATTGCTGCATGTAATGAGTTAAAACCGTCAAGTATCCTGGTTTTGCTTCTACCGAGTTTGATGACTCTGATTCTCTATCGGCATATGCTGCCTTAACATAATACGTATAATTAACTCCAGGCTCCGCTGTCCGGTCATAGAAAGTGTCCACCTTCGCATAACCAACATGTTCAACCTCTTCACCTGCTTTTCGGTAAATGTTATATTGATCAGCCCCGCCGTTCGATGTCCAAGTTAATCCAACAAAGTCCTCTCCAACTAAAGTGACCTTTAACTCAGATGGCGCATCAGGTAATGGCATTTCCACATATAATTCTTCTGAAAAACCTGATTCTCCCATCTCGTTCCCTGCAACCACTTTATAGCTGTAGCCTGTTTGGCCGGCACTGACACCTGTATCCTTATAGAATGTCTTATTTATACTTGCTACCTTACTGTAATTAGCTTCACTGTTTGCCTTTCGATATATATCATAGCTCTCCGCATCTACTACCGCTTCCCATTTTAATTCTAAAGAAGTGGTGCTAACTTCTCCTGATGTCAGGCCATTTGGTATTCCAGGCAAACTAATTGCTTCTTTTGTTGTCGTACTGACAGTACCAGACATTTCAGATTCCCCACCGATACCAGTTGTTGCTACTTTATAATAGTAGGTAGTGGAAGGTTCTACAGGTTTATCCGTATAAACAGCTGACGTTGTACTCGCTACTTTAGTAAATTCTCCATCTGGCTCTGCAGATCTGTATACACTATAACTAATCGCTTCTTCTACAGGCTCCCATTCCAGTCCAACGGTAATGCTTTTTGTTTCAGTGATTGCCACATTATTCGGCGCAACAGGTGCAGGTTCATTTTGATCATAGACAAAAAGTTCTGCTGAATCAGATAAAGCTGATTCTCCACCCGAATTTATTGCGGAAATCCGATAGTGATAATGTACTCCCAATTCCACCCCATTGTCTGTAAATGAATTCGTATCCGAGCTTGCAATAGCTCTAAGGTTCGAATCTTTCGAGGAAGAGCGGTAAATCAGATAACCTGAAGCTCCATCTACAGCAGACCAATTCAGCGAAACTTTCGTTGCAGATTCCTCAGCTGCCAAATCAGAAGGACGCTCACTAGGTGCCTCATGATTATCATCGGCAGGCTGTATTAATACAAAATAGTTCATTCTCTTACTATTGTTATTCGGTCCCATCACAACTTGTGTTCCTGCCGGGTAATGCTTTCGGTAAAGTTCAAATGTCACTGGCTGATCATCCTGAATAGTTTGACCAGTGTTTTCATAAGACGATAACCATTCCGGCTTTGAACTAATTCGTGAGTCATGAGCAACATAAACATAGGCATCTGCTGTTAGATAGAAGGATACCAAATCCTCACTTGTAGCACTTCTTGAATTAACAGCTGACCGTATCCACTCCACACCTTGCAATTCACTTGGGATAGAGGTAAAACGATAGGCACTTCTGTCTCCGGCTACAAGATCACCCTCTTTCATATCTTGTTCAACCGACCATTTACTCGCATTTTCTGCACCATTGCCGCTGTTATCATTTATAACAACATTTTTTATTATCTCTCCATCCAGTAAGAGTGCAGGTTCAGGGTTTTGCTCTGGTTTTGGTTCAGGCTGCACCACAGGCGGCACAAAAGGATCCTCATTCCATACAGGAGGCTCCATCGGATAATTTTCCGGGAAAGCTGGTGCCGCTAACTCATTTAGATACTCTTCCAAGTTTGTGTAACTATTGTTATTGTTATCGCCGTTTCTGTCTTCAGGGTTGTTCGGATTAAGCCCATTGGCTAACTCCCATTCGTCAGGCATACCGTCTCTGTCCGTATCTGCGGGAGCAGTTCCTTTTTCTAACACTGGATAACCGCCAACATCGCCCTCTTCTCCAATAATGGCACCCGTCTGATTTCTCACATCATATACTACCCTCTGGTCTGCAGTGTCCCTGACTAGAGAAGCTCCAGCATACCCCAGAACATGTTCATAGGCTTGTTCTGGTTCTTCGACATTCGTCAGAGGATAGGCAAAACGCTCATTGACAATAACACTTGGTCTCTCCTTCTCCATCATATCTGTCCCAGTGTCTCTTCCATCCAGGATACCATTCTTGTTGCTGTCAATCCGGTTGTTCTGAAGATATAAGCTGTAGTTTTCATTACCACGTACGACTGCATACTCCGGATTTGCTGAATTTATTCCGGCAATAAAGTAATTACCGACAACATTGCCATATCCTTTCGTACCAGATTCTCCACCTGCTACATAAGGATAGCCGCCCCAGTTATAGACAACATTATTAACAAAATCGATTTGACCTTTTGTTTTCGGGTTGCGATCATTATTATGGGCATACAGATTATGATGCATAGTGATTGGATTCATCTCAATAAGCCCGCCCATTGAATGTGTCAAAAGCCCTTCTGAAATAATCGACCATTGAACTGTAATATTTTTCGATTTCGGGTTTTCATATTCCTTACTTAGAATCGATAAGTTTTCGTCTGTTCCCCATGAAAAAGAAGAGTGATCGATGATGATGTTTTGAGAATCTTCAAAATACAAGGCGTCATCCTGGAAGTCATTTTTTCCAAGGCGAAAACGCATATAGCGAATAATAATATCATGACTATCAACAAAACGGACATTATTGCCCTTTATTGTCACACCATCTCCAGGTGCAGTTTGTCCGGCTATTGTAATATTTGCTTTGTTCCGCACAATAATTTGAGGGATGGTAATTTCACCAGATATGTCAAACACAATCGTCCGAGGGGTATCTCCTGCTGTTGTAAGTGCATCATGGAAGGTACCAGGGCCAGTCAATTCATAGCTGGTGACATGATATACCTCACCTCCTCGGCCACCTTTAGAGTATTGACCGAAACCTTCCGCACCAGGGAATGCCAGTAGCTCTTTTTCTTCCGTTGCCTCTGACACCGGGCTATAGGCTGGGAAAATTGAAAAACAGACAATCAGACAAATCACAATGTAAGCACAACGCTTCATTCTATCCCTCCATTTTTATTAAGTTCTCGTGCATCCTTCTCTTTCCAGACTGGGACCATTTACAAAGTGGATTTCGTTCCTCCTTTCAAATAAATAATTTGCTTACCATTTCAAAATAACCAATATTGTAAGCGTTAACAACAAACCGATCTTATAATTTATATACAAAAACGTTTTATTCCATTTTGGGATAATTGTTTGTGGGGATTTTGGAGGTTTTTACACGGAAAACAGTTACCATTAGATAAATTTTGACGAATTTTGTTTTGGCATCCGGAAAATTAAATGGCCTTTCCCCGGTTATCGGGAAAAGGCCACTTTCTACTTACATATTCAATCTTCGCTTGCCTGCTCGACAGGTTCATGATCTTATTTCAATAGTTTTTTTGATTCTTCAATAAACGCAGGGATATCATCTGGCTGTCTGCTTGTAACCAGCTGGTTTTGGCAGACAACCACTTCTTTGTCTTGCACTTTTCCGCCAGCATACTCTAAATCAACCTGAATTGATTTGAATCCTGTTACATCGCGGCCTTCTAAAGTTTTTGCTGTAATTAACAGCTGTGGACCGTGACAGATTGCGAATACAGGCTTTTTCTCATCCATAAAGTGTTTGGCGAATTTTACAAAACGGTCATCTGCTCTTAATTGATCTGGAGAGAAACCACCTGGAATAAATAATGCATCAAAGTCATTTGGTGATACATCATCGATTGCCTTATCAATTGTTACATTAGCATCTCCTTGTTTACCTTTCACTGTTTTGCCCTGCTCTTTCTCAATTGTCACAACTTCATGTCCAGCATCTTTAAATGCTTTCGCCGGATCCGTATATTCTACGTCTTCAAAATCGTCGGTAATTACTGTTGCTATCCTAGCCATCTTTAAACAACACTCCTCTAATAATAGTTTTGTGTTATATCTTACATTTCTACTTCTACCACGAATGGAATAATGGTAAACATTCCTATATCTAGAGTTGAAAAATGTTATTCTGCTCGTTAATGATTAGATGTATTTTAACATCATCATATTTTTTGCAATCTGTTAATACATATACTCTAGGGATTAGTTCCTTAATGCATTCATTCCAATTATTATCGGAGGATTTATATGTCTATAACCCATATTATTATTTCATCACTTTGTACAAGCCTTGGTGCATTGCCAGCCTTTTTAATAAAGGATGTTTCACATAAAGGGAAAGATACGTTATTAGCATATACAGCGGGAATTATGGTTGCGGCATCTGCCTATGGGCTGATACCGTCTGCTATTAAACTGTCCAATCTTACTGTTTTGGTAATCGGAATGCTAATAGGTACCTTTGTGCTTACACTTATCGAAAGCCTGCTCCCGCATACCGATTTAGACCATTCTGCTAATCAGTCATCAGCCAATCCCAGAATCGTATTTTTGTTTCTGATTGCCATGTCCATCCATAACTTACCTGAAGGGTTATCTGTTGGCATTAGTAATTATAATAATGAGGAAGGCATCGGCTCCCTTGTTGCCTTTGCGATTGGACTGCAGAATATACCTGATGGATTTTTAGTAGCATTATTTTTAGTAACACAAAATGTAAAGCCATTAAAAGCCGTTGTTCTTTCCAGTTTAACCGGATTGATTGAGATGTGCTCAGGCTTTATCGGCATCTTCTTTGGGAGTGCTTTTGAGAATATTGTACCTTTTGGCTTAGCATTTGCAGCAGGTTCGATGCTTTTTGTTGTCTATAAGGAGTTAATTCCAGAAAGTCATGGTGACGGAAATGAGCGGATGGCTACCATTGCCTTTATTTTTGGCTTTATCACCATGATTCTTTTGACAGAATGGTTTCGTTAAAAGGTGATTTCCACCATTGATCTAAGGTCTTTGCTCCCTGGTTTCCTGATAAAATTGCTCCAAAAACTTTTCCATAAAATCATGGCGGGAGGCTGCTAACTCTTTGGCTGTTTCCGTGTTCATCAGATCCTTTAGTTTCAACAGCTTCTCGTAAAAGTGATTAATGGCACTGGACTTATTATTTCTATATTCCTCGATAGTCATTTGGTCTCTAACTCCCAAATCAGGATTATAGATTGGTTGACCAACTTTGCCTGAATAAGTAAAACAGCGCGCAATACCTATTGCTCCGATAGCATCCAGCCTGTCAGCATCCTGGACAACTTGGGCTTCGAGACTCTCAACTGGCCGATTATTTCCTCCCTTAAAGGACATTGTGGTAATAATAGTTAGAATATGTTCGATGTCTTCTCCATCTACACCTAATTCAAGAAGAAAGTCTCTAATCTCAGATAAAGCCTTTTCTTCGCTCTCTACAATCTTTTCATCAGCTAAATCATGCAATAATGCAGCAAGCGTCACAACAAAGACATCTGCCCCTTCCTTTTGTGCAATTTCTATTGCCGTTCCCTTCACTCGCTTAATATGTAACCAGTCATGACCAGATTTCTCATCTATCAGTGCTGTTTTCACCATTTTTTCTGTCTCTTGCAATACTTTGTCTTTATCCATTATTATCCTCCATATTCTCTTTACTTCAATTATATTAAAGGATTCTTTCTACGACTATTCATATCATGCCTTTAAGGTCCTCCTGGAAAAATTTACAAAAGAGAATACAAAAGGCAGGATACCTTCTTTATTCCAATAGCTCTTTTTGCTTAAAGATTTGTATGGATGCGATGAGAACGACAATGATAATAGCAATAGTTGTAATAAAACCTAGCAAGAAACCAGAACCTGGTTCTCCTGACAACAAGACCTGTCCTGTGTGCTCCGTCATTGCAGCCGGACTCCATTTCATATTCTCCCCCAGAATGGATGTAACCGCCGAAAGGCCAAAGACCACAAAAATGGTAACAAAAGCAACACCGCCATTTCCTTTCATTATCGTACTAAAAAAGAGCGTCAATGTAACAACAAAAACTAACCATATGCTATAGATCAATACACTTTGAAAAATGCGCTCAAAATCGACTGTTTCAATAAGTAAACTGGTATAATACCAGGAAGCTGCATATCCAATAAACAATGTAATAAGTGTAATTGTCAGTAACCCAGCCCATTTCGATAATATATACGAGGAATATGGCACTGGTTTAATCATCACCATCCCTGCTACTCCACTCTGTCTTTCTGCGGATACGACACCCATTGCACTCAAAACAAGGATAAGTACACCGAGCATCCCATAATTAGAAAGAACCTGCATTAATACATCTTCCCCAGTTGGAGTAGGCATTTCAAGGATTGTCCCTTCTGGTAGCCCGCCAAAAGTGTCCAGAATTTCCGGCATATAATACGAGCTAACCGGCTGCATGACGCCTAGCAGAATAAAGACAATTGGAACCCATAAAATTTTATAATTCCGCACCATTTCTGTCATTTCTTTTCGATAAAGAACAGTCCATTGTGTCATGCCTTCACCACCTTCATAAATAAATCTTCCAATGTTGTTTGAGAAGTCTCGAACTTAAGAATCGGAAGTTTTCTATCGACGATATCTTGTAATATTGTTTGCTTCCCATTTACCATATCGTTTAATACGATGCTGACTTTATTACCTTGAATGTCTACTTCCGATACAACGCTATAACTTGTTATACTCTTAAGCCAATCGGCAGCCTGTGATTCGAATTCAATGTGTAGAATAGGTTGTCGATACTTTTCCATTACACTTCCCAGGCTGCCTGATACCGCAATTTCCCCGGCATTTATAATAAGAATGTCATCACTTATTTCTTCTGCATCGTGAAGGACATGAGTGGAGAAGAGAATCGTTGTTTCCTCTTTAATCTCTCTCATCATGTCCAGCACTTCCCGTCTGCCAAGTGGATCGAGTGCTGAAACAGGTTCATCTAACATTAGTAATTTCGGGCGATGAATCAGTGCCTGTGCCAATCCGAGGCGCTGTCTCATTCCACCAGAATAACCCGCTATCTTTCTTTTCTTCGCATTCGTCAGACCCACTCGTTCCAGTAATTCTTCACTTCTTATTTCTGCTTCTTTACGATTGAGCTTTGCCAATTGTCCCGCAAAAACAAGAAACTCCTTTCCGCTCATCCAATTATAGAAAGCAGGGTACTGAGGTAAATATCCGATAAACTCCCTTAAATCCTTTGCTTTTTCCCCTTTAAAATCAATACTGCCTGAAGTCGGTTCCAACAACCCAGATAACATTTTTAATGTCGTTGTTTTTCCTGCCCCATTTGGTCCAAGTAATGAAACACACCTGCCTTCTTCAATATGAAAATTGATTCCTTTCACAGCATGGGTATTTCCAAAGCTTTTTGCTAAATCGCATGCCTTTAATAATTCCATTAATCATTTCTCCTCCCAACAACAAAGTAAATCACCGGTCCTAGTAAACTGATAAAGAGAATAACAAGAATCCACATCCATTTGGGGCCGTTCGTTTTTTCTTCTCTAATACAAGAGACTAATGCGGTTATCATAAGAATTAACTGTAAGACAATAATTGGCGCAATCGCTCCCCAAGGGATTTCATTTAACGATACATTCATTTTTTCCCCTCCTAATTGTTTATTTACTCTTAATACGATTACGTTTGTCTAATCGTTCACTTACGTTAGAAAAGCGCAAAGCGCCCGTTCTGCCCCGACAAGCTTAAGCGAAACTGCGACGTGGCGATCTTTGCCACATAGCAGGATCGCTTAAGATCTCGAGGGGCAGGCGCTTGGAGCTAGACATTTCCGTTTATACTTTCTTTACTGCAAAAAAAATCTCAGGAATCTGCTCCTGAGATTTTTCTTTTTAATATTTTTCTTATAAAAATAAGATAGATAATAAGATACGTAGGAAATTGAATAAGGCCTAAAAATCCCCATAGCCAAGCATTGTGTCCCCTCTTCCGAGCATCCCAAAACAACCATGAACCCTGGCAAATCAGAATGAATGCAATCACGATCCATAACAAAAGCGGTATGCTGCTTAGTTCAGTTGAGTTCATTCATTACTGACCTTCTTTCTAGTGTTATTAAGAGCTAATGGCAATAAGATAATCCCCACAAGCTGAAAATAAAGAAATAGAATTGGCTGACGATAAACGACAGCAATCACAACCGAAAGCATAAATACGGCAAAAGAGATAAACGCAAGGAGGTCTTTCCATTGTTTTTTTCGTATTCTCTTTTTCTCTAATTCAACATGCTGCTGGAACCATTGTAAGTTTGGAGCAGATACTGGATTTATTTGTTCCAGTTTTTCTAAACCATCTATTAATTGCTTAACCGTTACTTCATCTTCATCATCCAACATAGAATTACTTTTTTCAGGATCCTGCTTCTTCAATTTCACCCAACTCCTTTCGTACACTTTTTAGACCATTTGAAACTCGGGATTTTACTGTCCCTTCTGCAATACCCATCATTTTTCCAATTTCCTTATATGAATATCCGTAATAATGCTTTAACACGATTGGCATACGTATTTCTTCATTAATTCGAGCAAGTACATCAATGACATCCGTCCATTCTTCGTTCCTATTGGCTGTATTCCATTTCATTTTTCGGAGGGCTTGTTCCTGCTTCAGCCAGTTTTTCTCCCGCTTCTTTCTGCGCTGTTGATCGATAAAAAGGTTCGTTGCAATCGTAATGAGCCATGAGGAAAACTTGGATTCACCATTATACAGCTGGATTTTTTCAATACACTTCATCATCGTCTCTTGTGTTAAATCCTCAGCGATTTGTGGATGAAGGGTAACTTTCATTAAATACTTTACGAGGAACGAATAATTCTGTTGCAGCAGTTTCGAAAGCGCCAATGTATCTCCTTTTTTCGCCTTTCGAATTAATTCCTTTTCATCCATGAGATCTACTCCATACAATAATGATTTATATGTAATACGACTAACTGGGGGAAATCGTTCATTTTAAAAATAAAAAATCACAAATAACTGTTAGCCACCTATTAGTATTTATTATGTTTACTTGAAAGTTATATATTTGAATATCTATCTGGAAGAAAAAATGGAGTCATAAACTAATTTTCCGCATGAAAAAAGCACCTAATCCAAATTGGAAAAGGTGCTTTATATGTTGAAATATTAACGTTTTGAGAACTGTGGTGCACGACGAGCGCCTTTAAGACCGTATTTCTTACGTTCTTTCATACGAGCGTCACGAGTTAAGAATCCAGCACGTTTTAAAGTTGAACGGTATTCTGGATCAGCTTCTAATAATGCACGAGAAACACCATGACGGATTGCACCAGCTTGACCAGTGAAACCTCCACCATCAACGTTTACTAATACATCATAGCTGCCTTCAGTTTCAGTTGCAGCTAAAGGTTGCTTAATGATTGTACGAAGTGTTTCGTATGGGAAGTAATCTTCCGCATCACGGTTATTTACAACGATACGTCCAGTACCTGGTACTAAACGTACACGAGCAGTTGAACTTTTACGGCGTCCGGTACCGTAGTATTGTACTTGTGCCACTATATAGACCTCCTTTTAATTATCCGCGAAGTTCGTAAACTTCTGGTTTTTGTGCTTCATGTTTGTGCTCTGCGCCTCTGTATACGTGTAATTTTTTACCCATTTTACGGCCAAGGCTTCCTTTAGGTAACATCCCTTTGATTGTTAGTTCTAACATTTGCTCAGGATATTTTTCACGCATTTCGCCTGCAGTACGTTCTTTTAATCCACCTGGGTGGTTAGAGTGACGACGGTATAGCTTGTCACTTAATTTTTTACCTGTTAAATGGATCTTGCTTGCATTGATGATGATTACATAATCACCAGTATCTGCATGCGGTGTATATGTTGGTTTGTGCTTACCGCGAAGGATTGATGCTACTTCACTAGCTAAACGACCTAACGTTTGACCTTCAGCGTCTACAACAAGCCATTTACGTTCGATATTTGCTTCATTTGCCATGAAAGTTGTACGCATGATTGGTTTACCTCCTGTATCTGTAATTCCATTGTCTAATTTTTATTAAGCGATAACGCTTATCTAATCCGATTTATATTCTAACACGAGTAACTTTCCGGGGCTATTCGTGGTTTAGAAATAAAATGCCATAGATCATATTATAACAATTTAGCCTAAATGTCAAGGCTATAAGCAAAAAAACAGAGTGCTCAATGGAAATATTTTGAGCCGCTCTGTCACCATTTACTTCTTATCAAGATAATTCAGGACAGCATCACGCAAAAAAGCTGTCCCGCCTTTTACATGCTTATCATAATAAGCAGTATACCTCTCATCCGCAACAAACATATCCACTAATCCAGCATGTGCTTCTTCGGAATATGATGGCCATGAATACATTAACCATTCCTTATGCTTATGAGCAAGCTCTTGTGCTAAATCCGATGCCGGGTCTCCAGTCTTATATGACTTCTCCAGCAGAGTGATGATCTCACCTTCTAATTTATTCATAACCTCAAAGTCTTCTTCCGACATCCCTCTCAATTTGGCGTTACTCTCATTGATCGTTTTATCACCGTATTTCTCCCGGATCTCTTCCCCATATTTTTGTTCGTTTTCTTCTATTAATTTCTCTTTAAATGCATCAAACTTATCTTTATTCGACATTTCCATTCCACCCTCTCTAGCTGCAAGTGTTTTTGCAACTGTACTGATGATACTGTCAAGGCGATCACGCTTTTTCTGTAACTCATCATAATGGTTTCTCAGAGCCTCAGTTTGATCAAAGTCCGGCTGGTTGATAATCTTATTGATATCTTCCAGACTAATCTCTAATTCACGGAAAAAGAGGATCTGCTGCAGCAAATCTGTCTCTTTTTCTCCATAAATCCGGTAACCAGAATCATTAACATATGCAGGCTTTAATAATCCGATCTGGTCATAATATCTTAATGTGCGGCCGCTCACACCAGATAACTTTGCCAGTTGGCTTACTGTGTATTCCATCGCATTTCCTCCTTGACTGTACTCATCATATACCTTTACGCAACGTCAAGGTCAAGGGTGATTTGGTAATTTGTCAACATTCGTTTTATAATCTACTTTCCAAAGATACAGCCCTTGTGCCGGTGCTGTGTGCCCTGCATTGCCGCGATCCTTTGCATCAATAATTGTCACTATATCTTCTGCCGCTCTTTTCCCTGTCCCAATTTCGATTAATGTCCCAACAATGATCCGTACCATGTTATAAAGAAAACCGTTCCCTCTGACTTGAAAAGCAATCTGAGCTCCATCTTTTATTAAACTAGCATGGTGTATGGTGCGGATCTTATCCCCTTTGACATTACTATTGGCAGCACAAAAAGAAGTGAAATCGTGTGTCCCTATCAGCAGTTGACATGCCTTCTCCATTGCATCTGTATCCAGCCGCTCACGTACATGATGCTGATAATGGCGCTTAAAAAGATCACGTTCAGGCTCATTTGAAAGAAAATAACGATATTCTTTTCCGTCTACATCAAAACGGGCGTGAAACTGATCGGAAACTTGTTCTACATATCTCACTTCAATATCTGCAGGCAGCATCGTGTTTAAAGCCCTTTTCCATCCATCACTCGGAATCTCTAAAGGTGTATCAAAATGAAGGACTTGTCCAACCGCATGTACTCCTTGATCCGTCCGGCCTGATGCTGTCACGCGTACTAATTCTCCTTTATGCATTTTCTGCAGCACACTCTCTATTGCAGCTTGTACTGTTCGCTTATTCGGCTGGACTTGATAACCGGAGAATTGCGTGCCATCATAACTTATGATTGCTTTCATTCGCATTGCCTTCACTTCCTTTTCATTAATTCCGCAAATAGAAGAATATGATTATTATCACTAGATATATGATTGCCGCCTGATAATCCAGCATGGTGTATTTTAATTGCCTTAACTTTGTCCGCCCTTCTCCACCGCGATAGCCACGGGCTTCCATCGCCATTGCTAAATCTTCAGCCCTTCGAAACGCACTGATAAATAGTGGAACAAGCAGCGGCACAACAGCATAAATCCTGCTTTTAAGTGAGCCTGTTTTTAAATCAACACCTCTGGATGCCTGTGCTTTCGATATTTTATCGAGTTCATCCATCAATGTTGGGATAAACCTTAACGAAATGGAGAGCATCAAGGCCAGCTCATGGACAGGAACCTTCCATTTTTGCAATGGTGCTAACAGATTTTCCAGTGCATCCGTTATTTCCATCGGAGAAGTAGTTAACGTAAGCAGTGAGGTGACCATTATTAACAATAAGAAACGTAAAGAAATAGTCAAACCTTGAATCAAACCGCCATAGTATATGGTAATCTGCTGGAACTGCCATAACACCTCACCATCTCTTGTGAAAAACAAATGGATGAGAAATGAAAATATAATAAAAAACCAGATTGGTGTAATACCTTTTAAAATATAGGAAATGGATAATTTCGATAAAAAGATCGCGCCGATTGCAAAAAATGTTAAAACAGCATAACTAGCTGGATTATTCGCAAAGAAGACAATAATGACATAACTAAAGATCAACAACAATTTTGTCCGTGGATCGAGACGATGTAAAATAGAGTTACCTGGAACATATTGGCCAATAACTAACCATGACTTCATTCTCTCTTTAACTCCTTTAATCGCTGGCCAAGCTCTATCGCTAATTCCTCAACTGATTGCCCATTATAATCAATGGAAAAAGGAAAACTTGATTTGATCTTTTCTAAAAACAATAAAACTTCCGGCAGCTCAAGCTGGACATTGTTAAGCAGCGAACGATCCCGGAATACCTCAGCAGGCGGCCCCACCAAGTATTTCTTCCCCTTCTCTAAAACAATCATTCGATCAGCATATGTAAAAGCATCTTCCATTTTGTGTGTGACTAAGATCGTCGTCAGGTTTCTCTCCTTGTGCAGGCGAAAAAATAACTCCATCATTTCTTTCTGACCATATGGGTCCAGTCCGGCAGTAGGTTCATCCAGAACAAGGACTTGCGGCATTGTTGCTAAAACACCGGCAATCGCAACCCTTCTCATCTGTCCGCCACTTAATTCAAAGGGGGATTTTGCTAAAATGGCTTCCTGTAAACCAACTTCCTGAATCGCACCAGTAATTCGCTGACTTATCTCCTCTTCTGGAATACCAAAGTTTTTTGGTCCAAAGGCAATATCTTTTTCCACTGTTTCTTCAAACAACTGATGTTCCGGATATTGGAACACAATCCCGACATTTCGCCTTAATGCTTTAAGGTCCTGCTTTTTGTTATCTTTATTTAACACATACTCACCTATTTTTACTGTTCCCATTGTTGGGATTAGCAGTCCATTGAGATGCTGTAATAAAGTTGATTTCCCTGATCCAGTATGTCCGACTATGGCGATAAATTCTCCTGAATCAATCGTTAAATCAATCTCATGTAAAGCTTGATGGGAAAATGGTGTATTAGGCTGATATATATAGCTTACTCTTTCAAATTGTATGTCCATATCGCTTCTATTAACTCCTCATGATTTAGTGGATGTGAGGGGAATCTGTACCCATGATCTTTTAATATATTGGCAAGTTTTGTCGTGAATGGCGCAATTAAACCTAAGCTTTCCCAATCTTCCGTTTGTGCAAACCAATCTCTTGGCTTTGTATCAATCACTAATTTACCGTTTTGAAGCAC
Organism: Gracilibacillus oryzae; assembly: GCF_009498735.1. Taxonomy (GTDB): domain Bacteria; phylum Bacillota; class Bacilli; order Bacillales; family Amphibacillaceae; genus Gracilibacillus; species Gracilibacillus oryzae. The sequence continues at coordinate 52,864 of NZ_ML762441.1, read as the reverse complement.
CAATAATCTATCCGAAGAACTGATTTCATCCAAATCATGGGTGATCGTCAGTATTGTGAATCCGTGTTGCTGCCTTACATGTTGTATTGTTTGGATGATTTCCCTTCTTCCTAAAGGATCTAACATGGATGTTGCTTCATCCAATATTAAAACCTCAGGTTGAACAGCCATGACAGACGCAATCGCTACTCTTTGTTTCTGCCCCCCTGATAGATGGTGGGCTTCATGAAGGAAGAAGTCCTGCATGCCAACTTCTCTCAAGCTTTCGTCAATCCTGTGAACCATCTCGTCTCTGGGAATTCCTCGATTCTCCAGGCCGAATGCTACATCATCCATTACAGTTGTACCGACAAACTGATTCTCTGGATTTTGAAACACCATTCCTACCTTTCTTCGTACTTCCCATAGATTTCGTTCTGTTATCTTTTCACCATCTATAAGAATATCCCCTGCTTGTGGAATAAGGAGACCATTGATTAATTTGGCAATCGTGGACTTTCCCGAACCATTATGTCCAATTATCGCTATTGATTCATCAGCATTAATAGAAAGATTGATATTTCTCAGCACCCAGTTTTCGTCTTCATTATATCGAAAATATACATCTCGAAACTCTATTTTTGTCATTTCTTGTACTCCTCAGTCATTATTTCCCGGGAAATCACCCCTTTATTTTATCATAAAAGATAGTGGAATTACTTTACTCCAGTTTGGGAGTTTTTAAAAAAATTAGGGGATGATATAAAAGTATAACTCCAATAGAAGAAGATATTAAAAAGAGTTATGTCCACAATCCATGCCTTCAATCAACTTACCCTTTCACAAAAAAATACTTCACACTACATGAAGTGTGAAGCAGATTGATTATTGAACTGATTCTTTTATTGCCTCCATCTCTTTCACCCATGCGTCTACCTTTGCTTTTATCTCATCTGCTTTATTAACTACTGCATCTCTTTTGGTTTCTCGAAGGTCTTCATTCCAGGCTTTTATCTCTTCTTCTCGCTTACTAAGAATTTCTTCAATTTGCTGTTTGACTGATTCTGTAATCATTTCGTCTTCCAGCAAGAGATCAAGTACTGTTTCAAACCGGTGATTTTCTCGTTTCATCGAATCCCTCAAGCCATAACTAAGCTCATCAACTTCCTGTCTTTCATAGGTAATGTCAAAACCGTCTGGTGTCTTATTTACCGGTGCCCAAACCAAGTCAAGTGTCGATGGTAACCATTCATACTCTATTGTTGACAGCAGATCTTCTTCATTATTGGCAGCATAGTATTCCCCTTTGCCTGCATCAGCAACCTTGGTCAGTTGCGCCTCTGCCTCCTGATCCACTTGGAAACCAATAATATTCACTGTTTTATTGTCTGCATTGCCTGCAAATGTCTCTGCAGCTTTAACCGGATCACCGTCACACGTTTCCACACCATCACTGACAATATATATAGTGATATGACCTTCTATGTTACTGCTTAATTCACTTACTTTTTCAATTGCTGCTGCCAATGGTGTCCAGCCCTTTGCTTCGATAGTATTAACTGACTGAGTGAACGCTTCATCATCATAGTCAGCGAGTGAATAAACCTCTTCGATTCCTGAGCAGGATGTTGCTTTCCCTTGATCACTATCATCACCTTTATGGCCGAAAGCTACCAATGAAACTTGGCTGGATTCTCCTATTGTCTGAGCAAAACTTGAGACAGCCTGACGAGCAATATGCATTCTTTGCGTTCCTTCTGATTCCAACAGCATACTTGAACTTGCATCCAATAATATGTAAGCATGGCTTTCCCCTTCTATTTTGCCACCGTTTTGCACCTTTTCAGGGCGCGGCAGCAGGGGTTCTTTGAAACTCGGTTCAAAGTTCTCCAGATCTGTTGCTATTTTAGCAAGACTGGGACTGCCTGCATAATAAATCAAAGACTTTGCAATTGTCTCTGGATCATCGGTTTCATCGGCAATTGGAGCAACAGCATTTTTTAATTCCTTTTGATAAGATTCATCCAGTTCGTCTAAACCAAATAATATTTGGGCAGTGTCTTTTTCATAGGGAATGTCTTTTGTAAGGACACCAGCTGGTAATTGTTGAATAGTCTCAAAGTCAGTTGCTAAAGATATCTCAACAATCTCGTCGGTTATCCCTGATTTCGATTGAGTTTCTTCACTGCTTTCTTCAACTGCTTTGTCTTCTGTTTCCTGCTTTTCGCCTGCTGAATCTCCAACTACATCATTAGAGCAAGCCATTAACAAAATTAAGAATAAAAATATAATAACTTTTTTCACATTTGTCACTCCTCATCTATTCCATATTATATAGAAATATACCGGTCTGGAAATGAGAATGTTTCAAAATTTCCGATAAATGAGAGAAAAGTATCAAAAAAACCAATGATTTTATTAGAAGTAATACTTTTGAATTACATATCATAGAAACAGGAAGCAATAAAAAAAGCCAAGAAAACTTGGCTATCTTCCATCTGAGTGTGTGTCTATAAAGATTGTAACACAACAAAAAAAGGGCTTGGATGCACCTCATATTGAGATTGGCCCCTGCCCCCTTCCTGCTTCACTCATTTAATTAAACAAGCTCACTGATCGCCATTTCAGCCCCATCACCACGACGAGGTCCTAATTTCAACACTCTTGTGTATCCACCTTGACGCTCTTCATAACGAGTAGCAATGTCATTTAATAGCTTTTGAACAGCATCTTCATTTTCATTTGCTTCTGCTTTGTATAAGAATGCCGCAGCTTGTCGGCGAGCATGGATGTCTCCACGTTTGCCTAAAGTGATCATTTTATCAACAACTGAACGCAATTCTTTCGCTTTTGCTTCTGTTGTTTCTAAACGTTCGTGAATGATAAGATCAGTAGCTAAACCACGTAGTAAAGCTTTACGTTGATCTGTTGTACGTCCTAACTTTCTAGCCATGGAAATTCCCCTCCTTCGTTAAAGTTCTTCAAGATGTCTCCATTAGTCTTCGTTTCTTAAACCAAGACCTAGATCTTCTAATTTGTGCTTCACTTCTTCTAAAGATTTACGACCAAGGTTACGAACCTTCATCATATCTTCTTCAGATTTATGAGCAAGTTCCTGAACAGTATTAATACCTGCACGTTTCAAACAATTATAAGAGCGGACAGATAAATCAAGCTCTTCAATTGTCATCTCAAGTACTTTCTCTTTCTGGTCTTCTTCCTTCTCGATCATAATTTCAGCATTTTTTGCTTCATCTGTTAATCCGACAAAAATATTGATATGTTCCATAAATATCTTCGCACCCAAAGAAACTGCTTCTTCAGGACGGATACTTCCATCTGTCGTTACATCAAAAGTAAGTTTATCAAAGTTAGAATCCTGCCCGATTCTTGTATTCTCCACTTGATAAGTCACTTTTTGAACAGGTGTGAAGATAGAGTCAACTGGAATCACACCAATTGGGCGATCGTCATGATTATTAGAGTCAGCTGGGCGATAACCTCTGCCGCCTTTTGCTGAAATACGCATCTTCAGATGACCATTATCACCTAATGTAGCAATATGAAGATCCGGATTTAAAATTTCGACATCACTATCAAAAATGATATCCGCAGCCGTAACTTTTCCTTCTCCCTGTACATCTACTTCTAGCGTCTTTTCTTCATCAGAGTAAATCTTAAGGGCAAGCCTCTTAAGATTCAAGATAATACTAGTGACATCTTCTACAACGCCATCTACCGTTGAAAACTCATGAAGTGCTCCATCTATTTGCACAGATGTTACCGCAGCGCCAGGAAGTGAAGATAATAGGATACGACGCAAGGAGTTACCGAGTGTAGTACCATATCCACGTTCTAGTGGTTCTACAACGAACTTTCCGTAAGTAGCATCATCGCTGATTTCTACTGTTTCTATTCTTGGTTTTTCAATTTCGATCATTCATAAACCCTCCTTCAAAACGTCGAAACCCCGGTTAGACAATAGTCTAACCGACATTCCCCAGGTAGGCAGTTCCCGTTTCTGCACTCTGCAATTGTTTTTTAGCGTCTGTCGACTGCAATGGTGTCAATTGAAAGATTCTCATTCTATTCAGCTATCATAAACCATTATAGACAGATTAACAAATATTATACTCGACGACGTTTTGGCGGGCGACAACCATTGTGAGGAACTGGTGTTACATCAACAATGGCAGTTACTTCTAAACCTGCTGCTTGAAGTGAACGGATTGCTGCTTCACGTCCAGCACCAGGTCCTTTCACTGTAACCTCTAATGACTTCATACCATGGTCTTGCGCAGCTTTAGCAGCAGCTTCTGCAGCCATTTGTGCAGCAAATGGTGTTGATTTACGTGAACCTTTAAAACCAAGTGCACCAGCGCTGCTCCAGCTAACCGCATTACCTTGCACATCAGTGATTGTTACTATTGTGTTGTTAAAAGTAGAACGAATATGAGCAACACCTGTGTCGATATTCTTTTTCACACGACGCTTACGTGTATTAGTTTTACGAGCCATAAATTAGCATACCTCCTTTATTTTATTTCTTTTTGTTAGCCATAGTTTTTCTTGGGCCTTTACGTGTACGTGAGTTGTTTTTCGTTTTTTGACCACGAACAGGTAACCCACGGCGATGACGTACACCACGATAAGAACCAATTTCAATTAGACGTTTAATGTTAAGCGATACTTCACGGCGAAGATCACCTTCCACTGTATAACTGTCGACTTTTTGGCGGATTTGACCTAATTCTTCTTCTGTTAAGTCACGAACACGAGTGTTCTGATCTACACCAGTTTCTTCTAACACTTTTTGAGCAGTTGTTTTTCCGATTCCGTATATATAAGTTAATGCAATTACTACACGCTTATCACGCGGAACATCTACACCAGCAATACGTGCCATATTATGCGTGCACCTCCTTCAATATTATCCTTGTTTTTGTTTATGTTTAGGGTTTTCGCAAATTACCATTACTTTTCCTTTACGACGAATAACCTTACATTTTTCACAAATAGGTTTTACAGATGGTCTTACCTTCATCTTCCATACCTCCTCTAGTATCGGAGCATTTTATTTATAGCGGTACGTAATACGACCTCTTGTTAAATCATATGGAGAAAGTTCAACCGTTACTTTATCACCTGGAAGAATGCGGATAAAGTGCATTCTGATTTTACCAGAGACATGAGCAAGAACGGTATGACCATTCTCTAATTCTACTTTAAACATTGCATTTGGTAATGTATCAATTACAGTACCTTCGACTTCAATTGCATCGTCTTTCGCCATCGAGTTGATCTCCCTTCTTCAAATCTGTCAGGAATTCAGTGACAAACTTATTAATAGCATAACGCAATTTTCCATTGGTTACGCGCCCTGTTTCGAGAAGGCTCTTTTGTACTTCAGGAGATGTAAAATTTGCAGGCGCAATATGTTGGACATTTTTCTTCTTAGGCCGATCATATTTACGCTTATCTCCATCTGCCAATAACACAAAACGACTGTCTAGCTTTTTTATAACAATTGCAAACTGACCTGCTTCTCGTCCTTGTAGGATTTGAACAACTTGACCTAATTCCGGATACCTCTCGGATTCGCTCAACTAACATCACCAACACTTTAGGTTTTAAGTTTAGCCTGCTTACGATTCGTGTACCTTATCATTATACCAACAATATCAATAAAAAATCATAAAATGTTCTTTAATTTTTCATCAATATCCTGGAATACTTTATCAATTTGCTGAGAACCATCGATTGTAACTAAACTTCCTTTATCTGAATAAAAATCCAGCATAGGCTGTGTTTGTTCAATATTAACTTCTAGTCTGTTTTTAACTGTGCCTGGTTGGTCATCCTCGCGTTGAATAAGCTCCGTACCATCTTTATCGCAAATCCCTTCCTGTTTAGGGGGATTGAACTTAACATGGTATGTTGCTCCGCAAGTTGGGCATATGCGACGGCCAGTTAATCTCTCGACTAGTTCGTTTTTATCAACATCAACATACAGCACATAATCTAAACTTTTATTCATCTTAGAAAGCAGTTGATCTAAAGCTTCAGCTTGCGCGATTGTTCTTGGGAAACCATCAAGCAAAAATCCTGTTTCACAGTCAGATTTGCCTAATCTCTCCTCAACAATGCCAATAGTAACTTCATCTGGAACTAGTGAGCCTTCATCCATAAAGCTTTTCGCTTTTTGTCCTAGCTCTGTTCCTTCTTTTATTGCTGATCTGAACATATCTCCAGTTGAAATATGAGGGATTTGGTACTTCTCTACAATTTTTTCTGCCTGTGTTCCTTTACCAGCACCAGGCAAGCCCATTAGGATAAGATTCAACGATTTTCCCCTCGCTCTCTATCTATTCCGCTACAATCCTTACTTAATAAAGCCTTTGTAATTACGTTTCACTAATTGTCCTTCTAATTGTTTCATCGTTTGTAAAGCTACACCGACTACAATTAGCAAGCTAGTACCGCCAATTTGGACTGCATCAGGCAAGCCAGCTACACTACCAATCGCGATAGGTAATACGGATACTGCTGCTAGGAACAGTGCTCCAACAAAAGTTAAACGGTACATTACACGAGTTAAATAAGTTTCCGTATTTTGACCTGGACGTATACCTGGTATATAACCACCTTGCTTCTTCAAATTATCTGCCATTTGTTCAGGATTTACTTGAACAAACGTATAGAAATACGTAAAGGCAATAATTAAGGCAACATAGATAATCATACCAACAGGCTGCGTGTAATCAAAGATATTGGAAATAGTTGTTGCAACCTGATTATCCTCAAAGAATCCAGCGATACTTCTAGGTGCAAGAATAAATGATACTGCGAAGATAACCGGAATAACTCCTGCAGCATTAACCTTAAGAGGCAAATGCGTTGAATGCCCGCCAACTGGTGAACGGTTTACTAGACGCTTTGCATATTGTACTGGGATTTTACGAAGTGCTTGCTGAATGAAGATTACTCCTACTGTAACAGCAATAATCAGTAAAACAATTAGCAGTACAATAATGATATTAATAAATAATTGATCATCAGCACCTGAACCAAAGTACTGTGCGTAAATTTGATTCACACCATTCGGAATTGCTGCTGCGATACCCGCAAAAATAAGGATAGAGATTCCATTACCGACACCATGTGCTGTAATTTGCTCCCCTAACCACATCAAAAATGCTGTACCACCAGTTAATATAATAGCAATTACCAGAACCTTGCCAACTCCTGGATCACTAATTAACATACCTCCGGACATTGCATTAAAACCGATTGCCATAGCACATCCTTGGATAAAAGCAAGCACAATTGTCGCATAACGCGTAACTTGTGCTAACTTTTTACGGCCCATCTCACCTTGCTTTTTCCATTCGGAAAATTTCTGTACTACATCCATCTGCAATAATTGCATGATAATGGATGCAGTAATGTAAGGCATAATCCCCATTGCGAAGATGGAGAAGTTTTGTAATGCTCCACCACCAAAGGTATTCAGTAATCCAAAAACATTCTGTTCATTCATAAAGTTAATTGCACTTCGATCTGTAAAAGGTACAGGAATAAAAGTCCCAATTCGAAATACAACTAACATTAGAAGTGTGAATATAATTTTTTGTCTGATATCAGCCACACGCACAAAATTGGAGATTGTACGAAACATTAGATCACCTCAGTTTTACCGCCCACGGCAGTGATTGCTTCTTGTGCAGAAGCAGAGAACTTATGAGCTTTTACTGTTAGTTTCTTCTCAACCTTGCCGTTACCAAGAATCTTAACTCCAGCTTTTACCTTGCTGATCGTACCTGTTTCAAGTAAAAGTTCAGGTGTTACTTCAGTACCTTCATCAAAATTATTTAGTGTTTCTAAGTTCACAATCGCATATTCTTTACGGTTGATGTTTGTGAATCCTCGTTTAGGTAAACGTTGGAATAAAGGCATTTGACCACCTTCAAAACCTGGGCGTACGCCACCACCGGAACGAGCTTTTTGACCTTTGTGTCCACGTCCAGAAGTCTTACCATTACCAGAAGACATACCACGACCTACACGATTTCTCTTCTTTTTCGCTTGTGATGGTTTTAATTCATGAAGTTTCATGCGAGCACCTCCTCTTTACAGTGAATTTAATTAAACTTCTTTAACTTCTACTAAATGTGATACCTTGTTGATCATGCCTCGCACGACAGGAGTATCTTCACGGACTACTGATTGATGAATCTTTTTAAGACCTAGTGTTTGAACAGTAGCTTTTTGTACTTCTGATCTACCGATTACACTGCGTTTGAGGGTAATTTCTATCTGATTAGACATATCTTTTCCCTCCCTATCCTAACAATTCTTCTACAGACTTACCACGAAGTTTCGCTACTTCTTCAGCACGTTTTAATTCGCTAAGTCCATTGATAGTTGCACGAACCATGTTGATTGGCGTATTTGAACCTAATGATTTAGATGAAATATCACCTACACCAGCAAGCTCTAATACCGCACGCACTGGTCCACCAGCGATAACCCCACTACCTTCAGCAGCTGGTTTTAAAAGAATATTACCAGCACCGAATTGACCATGGATCTGGTGTGGAATAGTAGTACCACTGATCGGTACATTGATTAAGTTTTTCTTAGCATCGTCAATAGCCTTTTTAATCGCATCTGGTACCTCTTGTGCTTTACCAGTACCAAAGCCTACATGACCATTTTTGTCTCCAACTACTACAAGTGCAGCAAAGCGAAAACGACGTCCACCTTTTACTACTTTAGCTACACGGTTTATCGTTACAACGCGTTCTTCTAAATCTAATTTATTTGGGTCGATGTTAGTACGCAACATATGTCCCTCCTTTTTTATTAAAATTCAAGACCTGCTTCGCGAGCAGCATCTGCTAATGATTTAACACGACCATGATATAAATATCCACCACGATCAAATACTACATTTGTAATTCCTTTTTCTTTCGCACGGTTTGCTACAAGTTCTCCAACTTGTTTCGCAGCTTCCACGTTACCAGTACCTTCTAAGTTAAAATCTTTGTCAACTGTTGATGCACTAGCAATTGTTACATTGTTTACATCATCAATAATTTGAGCATAGATGTGTTTGTTTGAACGAAATACATTTAAACGTGGACGCTCAGCAGTACCGAATAAATTTTTACGGATACGGAAATGTCTTTTTTTACGAACATTATTTTTATCAGGCTTTGTGATCATCTAGGTCACTCCTTTCTGTTCCCTACCTAACCTTACTTAGCAGTTTTACCTTCTTTACGACGTACATATTCGCCTTCATAACGGATACCTTTACCTTTGTACGGCTCAGGCGGGCGGATGGCGCGAATGTTAGCAGCTACAGCTCCAACTCTTTCTTTATCGATACCTTTTACAATTACTTTTGTATTTGCCGGTACTTCGATTTCGATTCCGTCCTCTTGTTCGATTTCAACTGGGTGAGAGTATCCTGCATTCACAACAAGCTTTTGACCTTGCTTTTGCGCACGGTAACCTACCCCTTGAATTTCAAGTGCTCTTTCGTAACCTTTGTGGACTCCTTCCACCATGTTTCCGATTAAGCTGCGAGTAGTACCATGTAAAGCTTTGTGCTTTTTGCTTTCGCTTGGACGCGCTACAGTTAAAATGTTATCTTCAATTTTGATAGTCATATCTTCGCTAAATTGTCGGCTCAATTCACCTTTAGGGCCTTTAACTGTTACATGACCACCATCAATTTTAATTTCCACACCTTGTGGAATTTCTAAATGTTTTAAACCTATACGAGACATGCTTTACACCTCCTGTCATCTGAAAATATATTACCAAATATATGCAAGTACTTCTCCGCCGATTGCTTGCGTACGTGCTTCTTTATCTGAAAGAAGACCTTTAGAAGTAGATACGATTGCAATACCTAAACCATTTAATACTTTAGGTAACTCATCAGCTTTTGCATAAACACGAAGTCCTGGTTTACTGATTCTCTTAAGACCAGTAATTACACGTTCTTCATTTGTACCGTATTTTAAGAATACACGTAAGATTCCTTGTTTGTTATCTTCAACATATTCGTAATCACGGATAAAACCTTCACGTTTTAAAATATCTGCAATTTCCTTTTTAAGATTCGACGCTGGAAATTCTAATTTCTCATGGCGCACCATGTTAGCGTTACGAATACGAGTTAGCATATCTGCAATTGGATCTGTCATAACCATTTCTCATTACCTCCTTCCCTATTCGGGGATTTACCAGCTTGCTTTTTTAACACCAGGAATTTGACCTTTATATGCAAGTTCACGGAAACAAATACGGCAAAGTTTAAATTTACGGATTACTGAATGTGGACGTCCGCAACGCTCACAACGAGTATATTCTTGCACTTTAAATTTTGCAGGGCGTTTTTGTTTTGCGATCATTGATTTTTTAGCCACTCTTTTCCCTCCTTATCTTAGCTTTCTCGCTTATTTTTGGAAAGGCATGCCAAGTTGAGTTAAGAGTTCAGCAGCTTCTTCGTCGGAATTCGCTGTTGTAACAATAACAATATCCATCCCTCTAACTTTACTTACTTTGTCATAGTTAATCTCAGGGAAGATTAATTGTTCCTTAACACCTAAAGTGTAATTTCCACGACCATCGAATGCCTTTTTAGAGATACCACGGAAGTCACGAACACGTGGTAAAGATACATCAATTAATTTTTGAAGGAAATCGTACATACGCTCACCACGAAGAGTTACCTTCGCACCAATTGGCATTCCTTCACGCAAACGGAAACCTGCGATTGATTTTTTCGCTTTTGTAATTACAGGCTGTTGTCCAGAGATTTGTGCTAATTCTTCTACTGCAGCGTCTAGTGCTTTAGAGTTTTGCACAGCATCACCAACACCCATGTTAATCACGATTTTCTCAACTTTAGGTACTTCCATTACGGATTTATAATTAAATTTCTCTACTAATGAAGAAACAATTTCTTTATTGTACTTTGTTTTTAATGCGTTCATCACGTAAACCTCCTTTCATCGCTAATCCTATTTATCTAAAGCTTCACCAGATTTTTTAGCGATTCGTACTTTATTTCCATCACGAACTTCATATCCCACACGAGTTGGTTCGCCAGATTTAGGATCAACTGGCAATACATTAGAAACATGAATCGATGCCTCTTGATTAATAATACCACCTTGTGGATTGTCTTGAGACGGTTTTGCGTGTTTCTTAACGATATTTACACCTTCTACAAGTACACGATCCTTCTTAGGGAATGCAGCCAGGATTACCCCTTGCTTTCCTTTATCTTTACCAGAAAGAACTTGAACTTTATCACCTTTTTTTACATGCATGCTATTCGCACCTCCTTACACGGTATTTTCCGTTACGTGCCTTATAGTACTTCTGGAGCTAGAGATACGATTTTCATAAACTTAGCATCACGTAATTCACGTGCTACTGGACCAAAAATACGAGTACCTCTTGGACTTTGATCGTCACGAATAATAACAGCTGCATTCTCATCAAATTTGATGTAAGAACCGTCTTTACGTCTTACACCACTTTTAGAGCGTACAATAACAGCTTTTACTACTTCACCTTTTTTAACAACGCCTCCTGGTGTTGCTTGCTTCACCGTACAAACAATTACATCACCGATATTCGCTGTTTTACGACCTGATCCACCTAATACTTTAATAGTAAGTACCTCACGCGCACCAGAGTTATCTGCTACTTTTAACCGAGATTCCTGTTGAATCATATTCGTGTACCTCCCTTCGGAACTTCTCCGAGCGAACTTTATATTAGATAATTACAGCTTCTTCCACAACTTCTACTAAACGGAAACGTTTTGTAGCCGAAAGCGGACGAGTTTCCATGATGTTAACAATATCGCCGATTTTAGCTTGGTTGTTTTCATCATGAGCTTTAAATTTCTTAGAATACTTAACACGTTTGCCATACAATTTATGAAACTTATATGTCTCAACTAAAACTGTAATGGTCTTATCCATTTTGTCAGATACGACACGTCCAGTATAAACTTTACGATTATTACGCTCACTCATCTGAGGCTAACCTCCTTTATTTATCCGTTATTTACGCTTAGCTCTCTTTCGCGAACAACAGTTTTCATACGTGCAATTGATTTGCGCACTTCACGAAGACGTGCAGTGTTTTCCAATTGACCTGTTGCAAGTTGGAAACGCAAATTGAAAAGCTCTTCTTTTAAAGACTTAATCTTTTGTTCAATTTCGGCAGTGGTTAGTTCTCTAATTTCATTAGCCTTCATTGATTTCACCACCAATTTCTTCTCGTTTTACGAATTTCGTTTTAACAGGTAATTTGTGAGCAGCAAGACGAAGTGCTTCACGAGCCACCTCTTCAGATACACCTGCAATCTCAAACATTATCTTACCTGGTTTTACTACTGCTACCCATCCTTCAGGAGCACCTTTACCAGAACCCATACGTACCTCTAGAGGTTTCTTCGTATATGGCTTATCAGGGAAAATTTTAATCCAGACTTTACCACCACGCTTCATATAACGAGTCATCGCTATACGAGCAGATTCGATTTGACGACTAGTAATCCAAGAGGCTTCTGTTGCTTGAAGACCGAACTCACCAAATGCAACAGTAGTACCGCCTTTCGCTTTACCTTTCATATTACCACGATGTTGTTTACGATGTTTTACACGTTTAGGCATTAACATAATGCGTCTTCCCCCTTCCTTACTTATTGTTTTTTGTTGGAAGGACTTCACCACGATAGATCCATACTTTAACACCTAGTTTACCGTAAGTGGTGTCTGCTTCTGCTGTACCATAATCGATATCAGCGCGTAAAGTATGAAGTGGAACAGTTCCTTCACTGTAGTGTTCAGCTCTTGCCATATCAGCACCGCCAAGACGACCAGAAACCTGAGTTTTAATACCCTTAGCTCCAGCACGCATTGCACGTTGAATTGTCTGCTTTTGTGCACGACGGAATGAAACACGGTTTTCTAATTGACGAGCGATGTTTTCTGCAACTAATTTCGCGTCTAAATCAGCTTTTTTCACTTCAACGATGTTGATGTGTACTCTTTTACCTGTTAAGTCATTTAGTGCTTTACGAAGTGCTTCTACTTCAGAACCACCTTTACCAATTACCATACCAGGTTTAGCTGTAGAGATAGAGATGTTTACACGGTTTGCCGCTCTTTCAATCTCAACTTTAGATACAGCTCCGTCTTTCAAACGTCCTTCGATATATTCACGGATTTTAATATCTTCATGTAAAAGGTCCGCATAATCTTTACCAGCATACCATTTAGATTCCCAATCACGGATAACTCCGACACGAAGACCCGTTGGATTTACTTTTTGACCCACAGATTATCCCTCCTTTTTCTCAGATAGAACCACTGTAATATGGCTCGTGCGTTTATTGATTTGTGTTGCACGACCTTGTGCGCGCGGGCGGAAACGTTTCAATGTAACCCCTTCGTTCACAAATGCTTCAGAAATCACTAAATTATCTGGGTTCATTTCATAATTATGCTCTGCATTCGCAACAGCAGAGTTGATTAATTTTTCTACAACTGGTGATGCACCGCGTTGTGTGTGTTTTAAAATCGCAATTGCTTCTCCGACATTCTTACCGCGAACTAAATCAACGACTAAGCGGACTTTACGAGGAGCAATACGAACTGATTTCGCAACAGCTTTAGCTTGCATTAGGAGTACCTCCTCTCAATTAACGTTTTGTTTTCTTGTCGTCCCCAGCATGCCCTTTATACGTGCGTGTTGGAGCGAATTCGCCTAATTTGTGTCCAACCATATCTTCTGTTACATATACTGGCACATGTTTACGACCATCATATACCGCAATCGTATGACCGACAAAGTTTGGAAAGATTGTAGAACGACGAGACCAAGTTTTCACAACTGATTTCTTATCTCCTTCGTTCAAAGCGTCGATTTTTTTCATCAAATGGTCATCTGCGAAAGGTCCTTTTTTTAAGCTACGACCCATGGATAAGCCTCCCTTCGCGATTGGCGGACGGGTGTTATCTCCCGTCGTTCAACCCCGTTATTTTTTACGTTTACGTACAATAAATTTATCTGATGGTTTGTTGCGTTTACGCGTTTTGTAACCAAGTGTTGGTTTACCCCATGGTGACATTGGTGATTTACGACCGATTGGTGCGCGTCCTTCACCACCACCGTGCGGGTGATCGTTAGGGTTCATTACAGAACCACGAACAGTAGGGCGCTTGCCTAACCAGCGAGAACGTCCTGCTTTACCAATATTGATTAGTTCGTGTTCTAAGTTTCCTACTTGACCTACTGTAGCACGGCAAGTTGCAAGAACTAAACGAACTTCTCCTGATGATAAACGAACAAGTACATATTTATCTTCACGACCAAGGATTTGCGCTTGAGCACCAGCTGATCTTGCCAATTGGCCACCACGACCTGGTTTAAGCTCGATGTTATGGATAACAGTACCTACAGGAATGTTGATAAGTGGTAATGCGTTACCTGCTTTAATATCAGCATCTGCTCCTGAGAATACTTGTTGCCCAACTTGTAATCCTTTTGGTGCAAGAATATAACGTTTTTCTCCATCAGCATAATGGATTAATGCAATGTTTGCAGAGCGGTTTGGATCGTACTCGATTGTAGCAACGTTTCCTGGTATTCCATCTTTGTCGCGTTTGAAATCGATGATACGATATTTACGCTTGTGTCCACCGCCTTGATGACGAACAGTTAATTTACCCTGATTGTTACGTCCACCTCTTTTGCTTAAAGGTGCTAGTAACGATTTTTCCGGTTGATCTGTTGTGATCTCAGAGAAATCAGATACTGTCATACCTCTACGACCGTTAGTGGTTGGTTTGTATTTTTTAATCGCCATCTTTTTCCCTCCTTTTTAAATAAGATTATAATGATTCAAAGAAATCTAGTTCTTTGCTGTCTTCTGATAATTGTACAATAGCTCTTTTACGGTTTGGACGATATCCACCGTAACGTCCCATACGCTTGAATTTACCTTTACGGCTTAAAGTATTTACATTAACTACTTTAACACCGAAAATTTCTTCAATAGCATCTTTGATCTGAGATTTGTTAGCTTCTTTTGTCACTTCAAAAGTATACTTTTTGTCAGCCATTAAATCTGCAGTGTTTTCAGTAATGATAGGGCGCTTAATAATATCACGAGGATCCTTCATTATGCAAGCACCTCCCCTGCTTTTTCAGCTGCTTCTTTTGTAATAACCAGCTTGTCATGCGTAAGCAAGTCTAATACATTAACTTCACTTACAGATAAAACTTTTACATTTTGTAGGTTGTTTGCTGATTTCACTAATACAGCATCCGTATCCGCAGTAACGATCAATGCTTTTGTGTCTGCATTTAATGAAGAAAGAATTGCTACTACTTCTTTCGTTTTAGGCGCATCAAATGCGATACCTTCTAAAACAACTAAGCTATCTTCTTTAACCTTTGAAGAAAGAGCAGATTTAAGCGCTAATCTACGAACTTTCTTAGGTAGTTTATAGCTGTAGCTTCTTGGAGTAGGACCGAAAACTGTTCCACCGCCTACCCATTGTGGTGATCTGATTGAACCTTGACGCGCGCGTCCAGTTCCTTTTTGACGCCATGGTTTACGTCCACCACCACGTACTTCCGAGCGATTCTTTACAGCATGTGTTCCTTGACGAAGTGATGCGCGTTGCATTAATACAGCATCATGTAGTACATGTTCGTTTGGTTCAATTCCAAACACTGCATCGCTGATTTCCACATCACCTACTTGTGATCCACTTTGATTAAATAGTGCTACTTTAGGCATGACATATCCTCCCTTCAGTTAATAATTAGTTAGCCTTTAATGCACTCGTAATTTTAACGAATGATTTTTTTGCACCTGGAACATTTCCTTTGATTAAAAGAAGATTGCGTTCCGCGTCAACTTTTACAATTTCAAGGTTTTGGATAGTGATTTGCTCTCCACCCATTTGCCCTGGTAATTTTTTACCTTTGAAAACATGCATAGG
Source organism: Gracilibacillus oryzae (assembly GCF_009498735.1). GTDB lineage: Bacteria > Bacillota > Bacilli > Bacillales > Amphibacillaceae > Gracilibacillus > Gracilibacillus oryzae. The sequence goes on along the minus strand of NZ_ML762441.1, from coordinate 36,833 downwards.
ATCAATTGGACCCATTGTACCAGGTCGTCTATGGTAACGAGAACCGTGACTCATTGGTCCGCGTGATTGGTTATGGCGCTTGATAGCACCCTGGAAACCTTTCCCTTTAGAAGTTCCTGTTACATCAATTACATCTCCTGCTTGAAATACCTCTACGCTAATTTCTTGACCTAAATCATACTCATCAAGATTAACGCCACGGACTTCACGAATGAAGCGCTTAGGGGTAGTGCTTGCTTTTTCAGCATGCCCTTGTTCAGGTTTGTTTGTGCGGTTTTTCTTCTGATCAGCAAAACCAATCTGGATTGCTTCATATCCGTCATTTTCTTGTGTACGCTTTTGCAGCACAACGTTTGGTTCAGCTTCGATTACTGTTACAGGGATTAATTCGCCCTCTTCTGAGAAAAGCTGAGTCATGCCGATTTTGCGACCTAAGATTCCTTTCGTCATCCGTAACACCTCCTAGAATGTTATATATATTATAATTTGATTTCAATGTCTACACCTGACGGTAAATCAAGACGCATTAATGCATCAACCGTTTTTGGTGTTGGACTTACAATGTCGATTAGACGTTTGTGTGTGCGCATTTCGAACTGCTCACGAGAATCTTTGTATTTGTGTACCGCACGAAGGATCGTGTAAACTGATTTTTCAGTCGGTAACGGGATTGGTCCAGATACCCCTGCACCAGATCTTTTTGCTGTATCTACAATTTTCTCTGCAGATTGATCTAAAATACGGTGATCATACGCTTTTAAACGAATTCTAATTTTTTCTTTTGCCATTATTTTCCCTCCTTTTCGCCCATTTTATAATAGACTTTCTCCGCGGAAATTCCTTAACACACTAGCCATGGCAAAGGGGCCGGGTGTGCCAACAACCTTCCGCATCATCGCCTGTTTTATGACCAACATTGTTTATTATATATAATTAGGCAATAAATTGCAAGGTAAAATAAGATATTCTATGAATTTTTTTTGTTTTTATAAAATCTTGTATAAGGAAGGCAATATAGCTGCTGTCAGAACTGTTTTCAATGTTAATAACTTGACTGTTTATCCAGCCAATCATTGAGTACTTTGATAATTTCATCTTGCTGTTGTTTCGGGGAGATAGTGGCATCATTATCACCTTTTTGTTTTCCGTATAAACCAAACTGTGCATGGTTTCCCCCATCTATCTTATACAATGTTGCATTACTTGATAAGTAGACTTCATTCTTTTTTATCTCATTTACTGTACTTAACCCATCATTTTCTGCATATATCGAAAGGATCGGCAATTCTGTTGCAGAGAGATCACTATTTGCAGTTGGGTAGGAAGCTAAAAAGAAAAGTCCATCAATATTATCAATTTGCTCTATAGCATAACTGGACGCCGAAACTCCACCTAAAGAATGCCCTCCAATATACCACCGGCTTATATCTGTTCTCTCCTTAATTAATTCATCTGCCTTGTTGCTGTCCAGAATTGCAAAATTAAGCATGACTTCTGGAATACCAACTAAATAACCTTGTTTGCTCAACTCCTGTGCCAGATAACTATATGCTTCAGGTTCAACCTTTGCACCAGGATAAATGATAATCCCTGTTTCAGTTTCGACGTTCGGCTCAAACAGCAGCCAATCTTCTTCTTTTGGATTATTATCAACTAATTTTTCTAGATTTTCTGATGCCTGATAGGTTTGTTGGGACCAAATATAAAAACCTGCTATTCCGACAACCAGTAGCACCGCTATACTAAGAAATAAATATTTGATTATTTTCTTTCCCATTGTCTGTCCTTCTTCCCTGATAATGTCCGTAGCAAAATAGTGATGAAGCCAAAAGATTATGACACTAAATAACTGCCTATGCCAACAGTTGTCAAAGTGGCATATTTAAAATTAAAAGGCAGATAGTAGAGACTATCTGCCTTTTTTTATAAAACTAATTATTTAGTGATTGTAGCAACAACGCCAGCGCCTACTGTACGTCCACCTTCACGGATTGAGAATTTAGTACCTTCTTCAATCGCGATTGGAGAGATAAGTTCAACAGTCATTTCAACGTTGTCTCCAGGCATTACCATTTCAACACCTTCTGGAAGTTGAACAACACCAGTTACATCCGTAGTACGGAAGTAGAACTGTGGGCGGTAGTTTGTGAAGAATGGAGTGTGACGTCCACCTTCTTCTTTAGATAGTACATAAACCTCAGCTTTGAAGTTAGTGTGAGGAGTAATTGTACCTGGCTTAGCTAATACTTGACCACGGTTGATTTCTTCACGAGAAACCCCACGAAGAAGTGCACCAATGTTGTCACCAGCTTCAGCATAGTCAAGAAGCTTACGGAACATTTCAACACCTGTTACAGTTGTTTTAGCAGCTTCTTCAGCAAGACCGATGATTTCGATTTCGTCACCAACTTTTACAACACCACGCTCAACACGTCCTGTTGCAACAGTACCACGACCAGTGATTGAGAATACATCCTCAACTGGCATCATGAATGGTTTTTCAGTATCACGGTCTGGACGAGGGATATACTCATCAACAGCATCCATAAGTTCAAGGATTGCATTTACATATTGCTCTTCACCTTCAAGAGCTTTAAGTGCAGAACCTTTGATTACTGGTACATCGTCACCAGGGAAATCATATTCAGATAATAGATCACGCACTTCCATTTCTACTAATTCAAGAAGCTCTTCGTCATCTACCATATCACATTTGTTTAAGAATACAACGATCGCAGGAACACCTACTTGACGAGAAAGTAAGATGTGCTCACGAGTTTGTGGCATTGGACCATCAGCAGCAGATACTACAAGGATCGCACCATCCATTTGTGCAGCACCAGTGATCATGTTTTTAACATAGTCAGCGTGTCCAGGGCAGTCAACGTGTGCATAGTGACGAGTATCTGTTTCATACTCAACGTGTGCAGTTGAGATAGTGATACCACGTTCTCTTTCTTCAGGAGCTCCATCGATTTGATCGTATGCACGAGCTTCCCCTCTACCAAATTTGTTGAAAAGTACATTAGTAATTGCAGCAGTTAATGTAGTTTTACCATGGTCAACGTGTCCAATAGTACCAATATTAACGTGGTCTTTGGAACGGTCAAATTTTTCCTTAGCCATGTGTATTTCCTCCTTTAAATTAAATGAAATGTATTATTATATTTAAATGTATCTCAGCTAGAAAAGATCCGAAAATCTTTTCTAAGCCTATAATACAAGTTATACTTTAGATTGCAAGAAAAATCAATTATTCCCCTGCATTTTTCTTGATAATTTCTTCACCAACACTCTTCGGTACTTCTTCATAGTGATCGAAGTGCATAGTGTATGTTCCACGACCTTGCGTGTTTGAACGAAGTGCTGTTGCATATCCGAACATTTCTGCAAGTGGAACAAAGGCTTTAACAACCTGTGCGTTACCACGAGCTTCCATACCTTCTACACGTCCACGTCTAGAAGTTACATCACCCATGATATCACCCATGTATTCTTCTGGAATTACTACTTCTACTTTCATCATAGGTTCCAATAGTACTGGGTTACATTTGTTTTTCGCAGCTTTAAGTGCCATAGAAGCAGCTACTCTAAACGCAGTCTCGTTCGAGTCAACATCATGGTAGCTTCCATCATATAATGAAGCTTTCACATCGATAAGTGGATAACCTGCTAATACACCATTTTCCATCGAGTCTTTAATACCAGCCTCAACAGATGGAATGTATTCACGCGGTACAACCCCACCAACAATCTTGTTAACAAACTCAAATCCAGCGCCTTCTTCGTTTGGCTCAAATTTAATCCAAACGTGACCATATTGACCACGACCACCAGATTGACGAACGAATTTACCTTCCACTTCCGCTGAAGCACGGAATGTTTCACGGTAAGATACTTGTGGTGCACCAACGTTTGCTTCTACTTTAAACTCACGTTTCATACGATCCACAATGATATCAAGGTGAAGTTCACCCATACCAGAGATGATTGTTTGACCAGTCTCCTGGTTTGTTTCAGTTCTGAAAGTAGGATCCTCTTCAGCTAGCTTACCTAATGCAATACCCATTTTATCCTGATCAGCTTTTGATTTAGGCTCAATCGCTACAGAGATAACTGGTTCTGGGAATTCCATTGATTCTAAGATAACTAAGCTCTTTTCGTCACATAAAGTGTCTCCAGTACTAGTATCTTTCAAACCAACAGCGCCAGCGATATCTCCAGCAAATACTTCATCAATCTCTTCACGAGAGTTTGCGTGCATCTGCAGGATACGTCCTACACGTTCACGTTTATCTTTTGTAGAGTTCTTAACATAAGAACCTGATTTTAATGTCCCGGAATATACACGGAAGAATGTAAGTTTACCAACAAACGGGTCTGTTGCAACTTTAAATGCAAGCGCAGAGAATGGTTCGTTGTCATCTGCCTTACGAACAACCTCTTCTTCAGTTTGTGGAACAATACCTTGGATTGGCGGGATATCAGTTGGAGCTGGTAAGTAATCTACTACACCATCAATCAATAACTGAACACCTTTGTTTTTGAAGGCTGAACCACAGAATACAGGATAGAATTCTACACTTAATGTAGCATTACGTACAGCTGCTTTAAGTTCTTCGTTAGAAAATTCTTCTCCCTCTAGATAACGTTCCATCATCTCTTCATCTAATTCTGCTACAGCTTCAATTAATGCTGTACGATATTCCTCTGCCTGTTCTTTGTATTCATCAGGGATTGGTTTCGCTTCAGCACGAGTTCCTAGATCATCTAAGTAAAAGTATGCTTCCATGTTGATAAGGTCAATGATTCCTTCAAACTCGTCTTCAGCACCGATAGGAAGTTGTACTGGGTGCGCATTTGCTCCCAGGCGATCCCCTAGAGTACCTACAGAGTATAGGAAGTCAGCACCTGTTTTGTCCATTTTGTTAACGAACACGATTCTAGGTACACCATATGTTGTTGCCTGGCGCCATACTGTTTCTGTTTGTGGCTCAACACCTGATTGTGCATCAAGTACAGTTACCGCACCATCAAGTACACGCAATGAACGCTCAACCTCTACTGTGAAGTCTACGTGTCCTGGTGTATCAATGATATTAATACGGTGACCTTTCCATTGTGCAGTTGTTGCAGCAGATGTAATCGTGATTCCACGTTCCTGCTCTTGTTCCATCCAGTCCATTTGAGAAGCACCTTCGTGTGTTTCCCCAATCTTGTGGATACGACCAGTATAGAATAAAATACGCTCTGTTGCAGTTGTTTTACCAGCATCAATGTGGGCCATGATACCGATATTACGTGTTTTCTCCAAGGAGAACTCTCTAGGCATGATTCTTTCTCCTTCCTATATTAAGTATAGTTTGGTTTATTTGCTGGCTGCCTGCAGCACCTGCTTAGCCCCTCCAGAGTTACACACTTTTTTGGGGCTGAACAAGGCATAGACTATTTTACCAACGATAATGAGCAAATGCTTTGTTAGCTTCTGCCATTTTATGCATATCTTCGCGTTTCTTAACAGCTGCTCCTGTGTTGTTAGAAGCATCTAAGATTTCATTCGCTAAACGTTCTTCCATTGTTTTTTCTCCGCGTAAGCGAGAATAATTCACAACATAACGAAGACCTAACGCTTGACGGCGTTCAGGGCGAACTTCGACAGGCACTTGGTAGTTTGAACCCCCTACACGGCGAGCACGTACTTCAAGTACAGGCATTACATTCTTCATTGCTTGTTCAAATACTTCCATCGCATTTTGTCCACTGCGTTGTTGAACTAATTCAAACGCGCTATAAAGAATTTTTTGAGCTTTCCCTCTTTTTCCATCAACCATAATTTGGTTAATCAAACGTGTTACAAGTTTAGAATTATATAACGGATCTGGTAAGACATCACGTTTTGCTACTGGTCCTTTACGTGGCATATCTTTCCCTCCTTCCCTTCATTTTATCAATTCAATTATTTTTTAGGTCTTTTTGCACCGTATTTTGAACGGCCTTGCATACGTCCTTCTACACCTGATGTATCAAGTGCACCACGAACAATGTGATAACGAACCCCTGGTAAGTCTTTTACACGTCCACCGCGGATTAATACAACGCTGTGCTCTTGTAAGTTATGACCAATACCAGGAATGTACGCAGTTACCTCGATCTGGTTAGATAAACGAACACGGGCATATTTACGTAATGCAGAGTTCGGTTTCTTTGGAGTAAGTGTACCTACACGAGTACAAACTCCACGTTTCTGTGGTGAAGACTGATCAGTAGCAACTTTTTTACGGCTGTTATAACCTTTGTTAAGTGCTGGTGAATCTGATTTCTTTGTTTTAGAAACACGACCTTTACGTACTAACTGATTAATAGTTGGCATGAATATTTCCTCCTCTCAAAAATGAAATGTAATACCACACATCCAGGTGGTTCATATTAAAGCAAAAAACAAAGTTTTCACAAACTTCTGATGTTTGCCAAAACTTTACTGTTTGATTGCTACCGTTGCAGCCCCTACGTCAATACCACATGTCTTTCCTAGTTTTTTCATAGAATCAACATATGAGATAGGGATATTGTGATTCTTTGCAGCTTGCGATACTTTTCCCATGAGTTGAGTATCTGCATCACTTGCAATAATCACTTCTGTTGCTTCACCATTCTTAATGGCTTTTAAAACTTGTTTTGTTCCGATAATCTTCTCGATATTTACCTGTGCCACTTTTTCATAAGACATCGATTATATCCTCCAAAGTCACAAGGATAACGGAAGCACCTTAAATATACTATCATCCTATAAATTCAATGTCAACTTTTATTTTGAAAAATCAACATTTTTTCATTCAAGTTCTTCCGTATGATCACCTTGTTGAATATCAAGTGAATTTTAACTATATGGATAAGTGCCCAAAGATTGAGCACTTATCCAATATTATTTTAATTATCTTATGGTGTTACTTCGTCAGTTATTGTTTCTTTGGCAATTGCTTCTTCAGCCATTTTCTCTTTAATACGGCGATAACGCTGCATACCAGTACCAGCTGGAACAAGCTTACCAATAATAACATTTTCCTTAAGTCCCAGTAACTCATCTCGCTTACCTTTGATCGCAGCATCTGTCAGAACTCTTGTTGTTTCCTGGAATGATGCGGCAGATAAGAATGAATCTGTTTCCAGTGACGCTTTTGTAATACCTAATAATACCGGGCGACCAACAGCAGGCTGACCACCTGTATATAGTGCTTGCTTGTTTGATTCCCTGAATTGGTGAATTTCAAGTAATGAACCTGGTAATACTTCTGTATCTCCAGCGTCTGCTACACGAACTTTACGTAACATTTGACGAACCATTACCTCAACGTGCTTGTCACCAATTTCTACCCCTTGCATACGGTATACTTTTTGTACTTCCTTCAGCAAGTAAGACTGCACTCCATCAATACCTTTAATTTTCAACAGTTCTTTCGGATCGATTGAACCTTCTGTTAAAGGCTGACCAGCTTCTACGTCATCCCCGATCGCAACTTTCAGACGGGAACCGTATGGCGCAGTGTAGGCTTTTGTTTCAATAGCACCTTGAATGACAATTTCCTGTTTGTCTTTTACTTCCGTAATATCTTTAACAATACCGAAGATTTCAGAGATAACTGCCTGACCTTTTGGATTTCTCGCTTCGAAGATCTCTTGAATACGCGGTAAACCTTGTGTGATATCGCTACCTGCTACCCCACCAGTGTGGAATGTACGCATTGTCAACTGTGTACCTGGCTCACCGATTGATTGTGCTGCAATAATACCGACAGCTTCACCAACTTCAACCTCTTCACCAGTTGCCAAGTTACGGCCATAACATTTTTTACATGCTCCATGTTTTGTGTTACATGTAAATACTGTTCTGATGGTAACTTCTTCAATACCCGCTTCTTCAATCTCTTTGGCAATATCTTCTGTAATAACTTCATTTTTCTCGACCATTAATTGCTTCGTCTCCGGATGGTAGACATTTTGGAATGCTGTTCTTCCGATTAATCGGTCAATTAATGGTTCGATTAATTCAGTACCTTCTGTTATAGATGAAACTGTCAATCCACGGTCTGTACCACAGTCTTCTTCACGGATGATAACATCTTGTGCAACATCAACCAGACGTCTCGTTAAGTAACCAGAGTCAGCAGTCTTAAGTGCCGTATCGGCAAGACCTTTACGCGCACCGTGTGTGGAAATAAAGTACTCTAGTACTGTTAAACCTTCACGGAAACTTGATTTGATCGGTAACTCAATAATTCTACCAGCCGGGTTGGCCATTAGACCACGCATACCCGCTAACTGAGTAAAGTTGGAAGCATTACCACGGGCACCGGAATCACTCATCATAAAGATTGGGTTTCGCGGATTTAATGTTTTCATGAGTCGTTCTTGGATATCATCTTTCGCTTGTGACCAGATAGAAATAACTCGATCATAACGTTCTTCATCCGTAATTAAACCACGGCGGAATTGTTGCAGAACCTTATCAACTTTCGCCTGTGATGCAGTCAGGATTTCTTCCTTCTCAGCAAGAACCACGATGTCAGCTACACCTACTGTAATACCGGCTTTCGTTGAATAAGCGAATCCTAGATCTTTCATACGGTCAAGCATTTTGGAAGTTTCGCTGATTTTAAACTTCTTGAATACTTCTGCAATGATATCTCCAAGAATACCTTTCTTGAATGGCGGAATAAGTTCACGACTAGTGATTTCTTCTTTGATATTCACACCTTTTTCAACAAAGTATTTATCTGGTGTTACTTCTTCTAAGTTCTTTTGAGTTGGTTCATTCATATATGGGAATGATTCAGGTAACATGTTATTAAAGATCAGTTTCCCTACTGTTGTAATCAGTAATTTGCCTTGTTGTTCCTCAGTAAATGTTGCTTTATTTAATGTAGAATGCTGTACAGCAATGCGTGTGTGCAA
>NZ_ML762441.1:0-27874 GCF_009498735.1 Gracilibacillus oryzae | reverse complement strand
TTCATTAAGATCATTGAATACCATTCCCTCTCCAATGGCACCTTCTCGTTCCATTGTTAAGTAATAGTTTCCTAATACCATATCCTGTGACGGTGTAACAACCGGTTTACCATCTTTAGGATTCAGGATGTTCTGTGCTGCTAACATCAGGATACGCGCTTCTGCTTGTGCCTCTGCTGATAATGGAACGTGAACCGCCATTTGGTCCCCGTCAAAGTCGGCGTTATAGGCAGTACATACTAGCGGGTGTAAACGGATCGCACGGCCTTCTACCAGAGTTGGCTCAAATGCTTGGATACCCAGTCTGTGCAATGTCGGTGCGCGGTTAAGCAAGACCGGATGCTCTTTAATTACATCTTCTAATACATCCCAAACTTCTGCATGTAATCTTTCAATTTTCCGTTTTGCTGATTTAATATTGTGAGCTAATCCTCGTTCTACTAGCTCCTTCATAATAAATGGCTTGAATAATTCAACTGCCATCTCTTTAGGTAGACCACACTGATACATTTTTAAATGTGGTCCAACAACGATAACCGAACGACCTGAATAGTCAACACGTTTACCTAGTAAGTTTTGACGGAAACGACCTTGTTTACCTTTCAGCATGTGTGAAAGTGATTTTAATGGTCGATTACCAGGCCCTGTTACAGGACGGCCACGACGACCATTATCAATCAATGCATCTACTGCTTCCTGCAGCATACGTTTTTCGTTTTGAACAATAATGCTAGGCGCGCCAAGATCAAGCAGGCGTTTCAGACGGTTATTACGGTTAATCACACGACGATATAAGTCATTCAAATCAGAGGTAGCGAAACGGCCACCATCTAATTGAACCATCGGGCGTAATTCAGGCGGGATGATTGGTAATACATCCATAATCATCCAGCTCGGCTCATTTCCTGAGTTCCGGAAAGCTTCCAATACTTCCAGACGCTTGATTGCACGGGTTCTTCTTTGCCCCTGTGCAGATTTCAGCTCTTCACGAAGTAATTCCACTTCTTTTTCCAGGTCAATATCTTGTAAGATTTTCTTAATCGCTTCAGCACCCATTTGGGCTTTAAAAGTATTTCCGTATTTATCGCGATATGCTCTGTACTCTTTCTCAGAAAGCAACTGTTTCTTTTCTAATGCTGTATCTCCTGCATCTGTCACAATGTATGCAGCAAAATAAATTACTTCTTCTAATGCACGTGGTGACATATCCAATACAAGACCCATACGGCTAGGAATTCCTTTGAAATACCAAATGTGTGAAACTGGTGCGGCAAGCTCAATATGCCCCATTCGTTCACGACGTACTTTTGCTTTCGTTACTTCTACACCACAGCGGTCACAAACGACACCTTTGTAACGCACACGTTTGTACTTCCCGCAATGGCATTCCCAGTCTTTCTGCGGGCCAAAAATCCGTTCACAAAACAAACCATCTTTCTCTGGTTTAAGTGTACGGTAATTAATGGTTTCCGGCTTCTTCACTTCACCAAATGACCATGATCTGATTTTATTTGGTGATGCCAATCCTATCTTCATATACTCAAAATTATTTACATCTAACAAGGGGTCAACCTCCCTTTTAATCTTCCGGATTTTCTATATTGCATGAGAAGGAAATACAGTTCCCTGACTGATACGCCATGTGTAATTAGTCAGGAAAAACCGCATCTCCCCTTCCAAATCAATCAACTAGTAGTTTCTTCAATTTCCAGATTGAAATTATCTGCTGAGTGGACATCGTCATCGTCATCGTCGCGAAGTTCAATTTCTTGTTCATCGCCTGATAACATCTTAACGTCCATTCCTAAACTCTGAAGCTCTTTGATCAATACTTTAAATGATTCTGGGATGCCCGGTTCTGGGACATTGTCACCTTTTACGATCGCTTCGTATGTTTTTACACGTCCTACTGTATCATCTGATTTTACTGTCAGAATCTCTTGCAGTGTGTATGCAGCACCATATGCCTCAAGCGCCCATACCTCCATCTCACCAAAACGTTGACCACCAAATTGAGCCTTACCACCCAATGGCTGCTGTGTAACTAGTGAGTATGGACCTGTTGAACGTGCGTGCAGCTTATCATCAACCATGTGCGCAAGTTTAATCATATACATAACACCTACAGAGACACGGTTATCAAACGGCTCACCTGTTCTGCCATCATAAAGAATCGTTTTAGCATCTCTGGCTAATCCCGCTTCTTCAAGTGTTTCCCAAACATCTTCTTCTCTGGCACCATCAAATACTGGTGATGCAACATGAATACCCAGCTGTCTTGCCGCCATACCTAAATGGAGCTCTAACACTTGCCCGATGTTCATACGGGAAGGTACCCCTAATGGGTTTAACATGATATCTATCGGTGTACCATCAGGCAGGAATGGCATATCCTCTTCCGGCAATATTTTTGAGATAACCCCTTTATTACCGTGACGACCGGCCATCTTATCACCTTCGTGAATTTTACGTTTCTGAACAATATACACACGAACAAGCTGGTTTACACCTGGAGGCAATTCATCACCGTCTGAACGGTTGAAGATCTTAACATCCAGAACAATACCGCCGGCACCGTGAGGTACACGAAGGGACGTATCACGAACTTCCCTGGCCTTCTCACCAAAGATCGCATGCAATAAACGCTCTTCTGCTGATAATTCTGTTACCCCTTTTGGTGTAACTTTACCAACGAGAAGATCTCCATCCTCTACTTCTGCCCCAACACGGATAATGCCACGCTCATCTAAATCACGTAATGCGTCTTCCCCTACGTTGGGAATATCACGAGTAATTTCTTCAGGTCCTAACTTCGTATCACGGGCTTCTGATTCATATTCCTCAATATGGATAGAAGTGTAAACATCATCTTTAACAAGGCGCTCACTCATGATGATGGCATCCTCATAGTTGTACCCTTCCCATGTCATGAAACCAACTAATACGTTTTGACCTAGAGCTAACTCTCCATCTTCCATTGAAGGGCCATCGGCAAGAATCTCACCTTTTGTAACACGATTGCCTTTTGCAACAATCGGGCGCTGGTTATAGCAGGTTCCTGAGTTTGAACGAATGAATTTCTGCAGACGATAACGGTCTAAGTCTCCTTCGACCTCTCTTCCGTCTACTTCAGAGATACGGCGGACCAGTACCTCTTTCGCCTCTACTCTTTCTACAATCCCTTCATGTTTACAGATAACAGCTGCACCAGAGTCCTTCCCTGACACATATTCCATACCTGTACCAACAATCGGAGATCGCGGCTGCATCAACGGTACTGCTTGACGCTGCATGTTCGCACCCATCAGGGCGCGGTTGGAGTCATCGTTTTCCAAGAAAGGAATACAAGCGGTCGCAGCAGACACTACTTGTTTAGGCGATACATCCATGTAATCGATTTTTTCACGTTTAACAATGGTGTTTTCACCACGGAAACGAGCAATAACTTCATCATCAGCAAATGTTCCATCTTCATTTAGCTTCGCATTTGCCTGTGCTACAACATAATTATCCTCTTCATCTGCTGTTAAATAATCCATTCTTGAAGTGACCTTACCTGTTTCAGGGTCTACTCTTCTATATGGAGTCTCTATGAAACCAAATTTATTAACTTTTGCATATGATGATAGGGAGTTGATCAAACCGATATTCGGTCCCTCAGGTGTTTCAATCGGGCACATACGTCCATAGTGTGAATAGTGAACGTCACGCACTTCAAATCCTGCACGCTCACGCGTTAAACCACCAGGCCCTAATGCAGATAGACGTCTCTTATGTGTTAACTCTGCTAATGGATTGGTTTGATCCATAAACTGTGATAACTGCGAGCTGCCGAAGAACTCTTTAATCGACGCAATTACTGGTCGGATGTTAATCAACTGTTGTGGTGTGATGGAAGATGTATCCTGAATAGACATTCTCTCACGAACCACACGTTCCATTCTTGATAAACCTATTCTGAACTGGTTCTGTAACAATTCACCAACAGAACGCAGACGACGGTTACCTAAGTGGTCAATATCATCAGTTTCTCCAACCTGGTGTAAAATATTGAAGAAGTAGCTTATAGCAGATAATATATCAGCAGGAGTAATGTTTTTAATTGAATTATCAACATTACAATTACCGATTACTGTTAATGTCTTTTCTCCTTCTGGGTCAGTCGGATCTATTATTTTGATTGACTGGATTCTCATCGGCTCTTCCAGAACACCTTCGTGAGGCTCGAGCATTTTCTCACCGAAAGGCTTATCCTCAGAGTTGAGAATCGGCAATATTTTATCAAGCAGGCGTCTGTCTAATTTATCGCCTTTATTAGCGATCACTTCACCAGTCTCTGTATCAACAATTGGTTCTGCCAATACCTGGTTAAACAACCGGTTTTGTATATGAAGTTTCTTATTGATTTTATAACGTCCTACATGTGCCAGATCATAACGCTTAGGATCAAAGAATCTTGACACAAGTAAGCTTTTTGCGTTTTCAACTGTTGGCGGTTCACCAGGGCGTAAACGCTCATATATCTCTAACAAAGCTTTTTCGCTTGTTTCTGTATTGTCTTTTTCCAGTGTATTTCTTAAGTATTCATTGTCACCTAACAGATAGATGATTTCCTGGTCATCACTGAACCCTAATGCTCTTAGTAAAACAGTGATAGGCAGCTTTCTTGTCCTGTCAATTCGAACATGCACTACATCTTTGGCATCTGTTTCAAATTCTAACCAGGCACCTCTATTCGGGATGACAGTCGCAGCATAACCACGTTTACCATTCTTATCTACTTTCGCGTTATAATACACACTTGGCGAACGCACAAGCTGTGATACAATAACACGTTCTGCACCATTAATAACAAAAGTTCCAGTTTCTGTCATGAGCGGGAAATCACCCATGAAAACTTCTTGTTCTTTCACTTCGCCTGTTTCATTATTAATTAAACGAACTTTCACACGAAGAGGCGCATTGTATGTTACATCTCTTTCTTTTGACTCGTCTACAGGGTACTTTGGTTCTCCTAAACTGTAATCCACAAACTCTAATGAAAGGTTTCCAGCGAAATCTTCAATTGGGGAGATATCCTGGAACATTTCTTTCAGCCCTTCATCTAAGAACCACTGATAGGAATCTGTCTGAATCTCAATTAAATTCGGTAACTCTAATACCTCACTGATACGCGCATAACTTCTTCGTTGGCGGTGCCGTCCGTACTGAACTAGTTGACCTGTCAACTGATTCACCTCTCGATCAATAATAAAAGATATTCGCCAATTAATATGGCAATAAATGAAACCACACTTACCATTTATACATCGCTGACTATAGGTGATTGACATTTTCGCTATAGAACGTATAATTTAGTAAGTGTCATACATAAGATTCGGCTTTCACAAACCGAACAAACCTGTGAGTTTTACACAAGTTTTATATTGACATCTGTAATAACAGATGTTATTCAATTACTCATAAAATCTGTGGAAATAAATAAGGAATCAAAAAGGTTGTTTGTAGATAACTCTATTAGCTAATATAATGCCATAATTTCCAATAAGTATAATGCAACATATTGAGTAGTTTTCCCAATTCAGAAAAAAATTATACTAATTAAAAAAATTATACTTGACAAACTTTCGTCCTATTGGCATTTTTCAATACTACCACAATAAAGATTTGTAGTCAAACTATTTCGCTTTAAAAATAAAATAACCTTTCTGCTTTGCCACAACTTCAACAGCGGAAAATAGTTCATCCAATTTCTTTTGAGCTGATGGAGCACCCTGTTTTTTCTGTATCACAACCCATAGCTCTCCACCCTCAAGTAATGCTTGTTGTGACTCTTCCAACATTTCATGAACAACTTTCTTCCCTGCACGTATAGGTGGATTCGTAAGTATTGCAGCAAACTTCTTCCCATCTAACTTTTCAAATTTATCACTCTCGATAAATGTAACATTACCCGCACCATTCTGTCTGGCATTCTCGTTCGCCAATTCCACCGCTCTAAGGTTGACATCAACACCGAGAACTTCATAATCTTCATTTTCCTTCGCAACTGCGATTCCAACAGGGCCATACCCACAACCTAAGTCCAGAATGGGACCATTAATTTCGGGTGGGATAAATGCTTCAATCATTGTCTTTGATCCAAAGTCAACTTCATTTTTAGAGAAAACCCCGTTATCTGTTGTAAATTTGTATTGCCTGTCATTCAACGTATATGACCACGTTTTCCGATCGCTTGCGACATTAGGATTTTTAGTGAAATATTGATCAGTCAATGTGCAACCACCTTTCCTATTGTAAAAAGACAATTATCATTGATTTAATAAGTATTCAGCACCAGCAATAATGCCATATGTTATAGTTTCAGTATTGCATCAAAGTGTTTTTATTATAACTTCTCTGTTTATAGAAAAAGAAAAGCCCGCCTTCATCAAGCGAGCTTCTCTGACAATTGTTTCTTATTTTAATTCTACAGAAGCACCAGCTTCTTCTAATTTAGCTTTCATTTCTTCAGCTTCATCTTTAGATACGCCTTCTTTGATAGCTCCAGGTGCGTTATCTACTAGATCTTTTGCATCTTTAAGACCAAGACCAGTGATTTCACGAACAGCTTTAACAACTTTGATTTTTGATGCTCCAGCACTTTCAAGTACTACATCAAATTCAGTTTTCTCTTCTGCTGCTTCTCCAGCACCAGCACCTGCTACTGCTACTGGCGCAGCTGCAGTTACACCAAATTCTTCTTCGATTGCTTTTACTAAATCATTTAAATCAAGAACAGACATTTCTTTGATAGCTTCAATAATTTGCTCTTTAGACATGTTCAATTCCTCCTAATTTTTTATTATTTATTTCGAACATATTGTTAATTGGTAAAAATAATAGATTACGCACCTTGTTCTTCTTTTTGCTCTGCGATTGCTTTTGTTGCATAAGCAAAGTTGCGGATTGGTGCTTGAAGTACGCTGAGTAGCATAGAAACCATACCTTCGTAGTTTGGAAGGTCTGCAAGCTCTTGGATTTGATCAAGAGAAGCTACTGAACCTTCAACAACGCCACCTTTGATTTCAAGTGCCTCATGCTCTTTCGCGAAATTATTTAGTACTTTCGCTGGAGCTACAACATCATCTTTACTGAAAGCGATAGCTGTTGGTCCTACTAGGATATCGTTTAATCCAGTTAATTCTGCTTCTTCTACCGCACGGCGAGTCATTGTGTTCTTGTACACTTTGAACTCCACACCAGCTTCACGAAGTTGATTACGCAATTCTGTTACTTCCGCTACACTCAAGCCACGGTAATCTACAAGAATTGTTGATTGACTGTCACGAAGTTTTTCAGCGATTTCTGAAACAACTTGTTTCTTTGCTTCGATTATTTTTGACATATTTCCACCTCCTGTTATGCGATCATTATACCGGCATAAGAAAACCCCCATGCAGACATGGAGGTTTTATGACTGATAGTGATTGAATAAAGATAGTATCTTTACTCATTTATTTATCCAGACACACCTCGGTAGGTTATTAAGCACTAGGGCACCTACTGTCTACGGTATAACGTATATGATTGATAGTAATTAACTTAACCATTGTGAATTATATATGATTCACAACTAAAAGTCAAGCACTAATTATTTCGCAAATTCAGATGGATCTACTTTTACACCAGGACCCATTGTTGATGATACAGCAATATTACGAAGGTAAGTACCTTTCGCAGCTTGAGGCTTAGCTTTTACAACAGTATCAGCTAAAGCGTTGAAGTTCTCAACAAGCTTTTCTAAATCAAAGGAAACTTTTCCGATTGGTACGTGAATGTTAGATTGTTTATCTACACGGTATTCCACTTTACCAGCTTTGATTTCCTGAATAGCTTTTTCTACTTCAAATGTTACAGTTCCTGTTTTAGGGTTTGGCATTAAGCCTTTCGGTCCTAATACACGACCTAATTTACCAACTTCAGCCATCATATCAGGTGTTGCAACAACTACATCAAAATCAAACCAGCCTTGGTTAATTTTGTTGATAAGTTCCTGGTCACCTACATAATCAGCACCTGCAGCTTCTGCTTCTTTCGCTTTATCACCTTTAGCAAAAACCAGAACAGTTTGTGTTTTACCAGTACCATGAGGCAATACCATCGCTCCACGGATTTGCTGGTCTGCTTTCTTAGGGTCTACTCCTAAACGAAATGCAACTTCTACTGTCTCATCAAATTTTGCTGTAGAAGCTTTTTGAACTAATTCTAATGCTTCTTTTGCTTCATAAGCTTTTGTACGATCAACAAGTTTTAGTGCTTCTTGTTGTTTTTTAGATTTTTTAGCCATTATTATTTCCTCCTTTGTGGTTTTAACGGTTATACCTCCCACTTCAAAAACGGAAATGTCCTTGTTGCGAAGAAGCTTTTCCCCACAACAAAGGTTGCGACATGAAGCAATCCTCCACTACCGCAACCTTCCGCCTTTGTCAAACGCTGTGAGATATTAGTCTTCGATAACGATACCCATGCTGCGTGCAGTACCTTCTACCATACGCATAGCAGCTTCAACATCAGCCGCATTTAAATCTGGCATCTTTTGTTCAGCGATTTCTTTCACTTTGTCGCGTTTTAGTGTAGCGACTTTATTGCGATTTGGTTCACCTGAAGCAGTTTCAATACCAGCTGCTTTCTTAAGCAACACTGCTGCCGGTGGAGTTTTTGTAATAAATGTAAATGAACGGTCTTCAAAAACCGAGATTTCTACTGGAATGATCAAACCAGCTTGATCCTGTGTACGAGCATTAAACTCTTTACAAAATCCCATGATGTTTACACCTGCTTGACCTAGTGCCGGCCCAACTGGTGGTGCTGGATTCGCTTTTCCTGCTGGAATTTGAAGTTTAACTACTTTTTCTACTTTTTTAGCCACGAGACACACCTCCTTAAGTCCGTGATGTGGTAATAGGGTTTTTTACCCTCCCACTCAAATATCTTATAATAAATAACAACCTTATACTCGAGGCATAAAGAACATAAGAATTTTAGCATTTTTATGAGAAAAATGCAAGCGCATATCTCTACTTTCTTAAAATTCCTTTTTCTATGACATTTTTCTAATTTGCGAAAAGTCTAATTCTACAGGGGTTTCCCGTCCAAACATGTTCACATGAACTTTGACTTTTTGCTTATCTAAATCTATTTTCTCAATCGTTCCTGAGAAGTTATTAAATGGTCCATCAATTACCTCTACTGTTTCATTTACTTCAAAATCAATTTCTGTAACCTGCTCGTTGAAGCCCATTCGTTTTAAAATTGTTTCTACTTCTTCTTCTAACAGCGGTGTGGGTTTTGAACCCGAACCAGCTGAGCCTACAAACCCTGTAACGCCTGGTGTATTCCGTACAACATACCAGGAGTCATCTGTCATTACCATTTCAGCAAGCACATAGCCAGGAAACACTTTCTTTTTGGCTACTTTTTTCTTGCCGTTTTTAATTTCTGTCTCTTCATCTTCAGGAACCAGCACGCGAAAAATTTTATCTTCCATCCCCATTGATTCAAGACGTTTTTCTAAGTTTGCTTTCACCTTGTTTTCATAACCTGAATAGGTGTGTACAACATACCATCTTTTTTCCATTTGCAGAGGGCGATGATCCGCCCGTCCCTCCCTTATTCGATTTGTCACGTTCCCGATGTAAATCTATGACGCAGTGATTGTAAACTGACTTTATACAGTATTAAATTCTGTCCATATTAAAAAACCCGATGAACGGGTTTTTGTAATAACTTATTTATCATTAGTATAACATATATAAATGCTATTTATTCAACTAGTAAATTTAATAATTGAGTGATTCCTAGATCTATAATTGCAAAAAAGATAGCAACAAAAACAACTGTAACAATAACTGTAATCGTATAACGAGTTAGTTCACGTCCTCTAGGCCATGAAACCTTCTTCATTTCCCGACTAACATTTTTCAAAAAAGTTACTGGGTTCACTGCAGGTACCTCCAAACTGTCTTCTACTACCGGTATAACTACTTCGTTTCTCTATGAATGGTATGCCGATTGCAATTTTTGCAAAATTTCTTCACTTCTACACGGAGTGTATTTGTATTATTTTTATGTGTACTATAATTACGATTATGACAAACCTCGCAAGCAAGGACGATCTTTTTTCCCATGTTTTTTCACCCTTATTAATGTAGCATGGTTCTATAAGACTGTCAACGGATGGCAGTATAATTATGTAATATATATATCACTTTCTTCAAGGTATTTTTCAAGTTTTTTCTTTACTCTTTGCAGTGCATTGTCAATTGATTTCGCATGACGATTCAATTCTACCGAAATTTCCTGATATGTTTTCCCTTCCAAATAGAGCAGAAGAACTTGCCTTTCTAATCTGCTTAATATTTCAGCTAACTTGTATTCCATATCACCATACTTCTCCTGGTTCACAATCAGGTCTTGCGGATCTATTGCAATTGTAGCTTCCAGTACATCTAATAAAGTTCGTTCTGATCCCTCTTCATATAGAGGCTTGTCCAACGACACGTATGAATTAAGTGGCATATGCTTTTGTCTTGTCGCAGTCTTTACAGCAGTTATAATTTGTCTCGTAATACATAATTCCGCAAATGCTTTAAATGAAGATTGCTTTTCCTGACGAAAATCTCTTATCGCTTTGTAAAGCCCGATCATTCCCTCTTGTATAATATCTTCATCATCTGCTCCAACAAGAAAATAGGATTTTGCTTTGGCTCGAACGAACGGCTTATATTTGTTAATTACATAATCCAATGCATTGGTGTTCCCATCCTGAATAAGCCGCAGCAACTCATTATCTCCCAACAATTGAAAATTCAAGTCATCATTCACTGTGTGCATGGTAGTAATCAGAACTCCCCCTAGCATAATGCCATATAATAGTTAATACAGTCTGATAATAGCAATATTATACAGGAAGCGCTTAAGATACGTCAACTGCCCGTTTTCTATTTTTTACCACGGCGCCACCTTTCAAATACTTGCAAAACATCCTCATTTATAGGGATTTTGCTTCTTGCTTTTGCTTGTTGATGGACTTTTATATCTTGATTAATTTCTTTTTGAATACCTTTTAATTCAATAGCTAGCTCTCGGGCCGATACGCGAAATGCACCTTGTGCAAAAATGGTCCGCTGCTCCGTATAATCTGATGTAGCAACGAACACTTTTGTTTTTACATTTTTTATTTCTTTTACTAAACGCTCAATACATTGATCAGCCGTTTCATTCTCTTTTGTAAAAATAACTTCTACTTTATACTGCTTGTAGCGATTTTCCACACCTCTGACTTCATAAGCATCAAAAACTACAATTACTCGTCTTTTTCGGTATGCCTGGTATTCTGCCATTTTCTCGACAAGCAGCTGTCTGGCCTGTGCTAAATCTTTGTCTTTTAGAACTTTTAATTCCGGCCACGCTCCGATCATGTTGTAACCGTCTACTAGCAAAACGTCCATCACTCTTCACCGATTGGAAACCTTTTTCGATACACTTCATACATAAGAATGCTTGCTGCAACAGAAGCATTCAATGATGAAACATGCCCCCTCATTGGAAGATTTATCGTCCAGTCACAATTTTCCCGAACTAACCTGCTCATACCATTGCCTTCATTTCCAATAACTAATGCTAACGGTAATGTTCCATCTAATTTGCGATATTCTTCTGTTGCTTCTGCTTCTGTACCGACAACCCATACATTCTTTTCCTTTAATTCTTTTATTGTCTGAACAATATTCGTTACCCGAACAACAGGAATATGCTCAATTGCACCAACAGAAGTTTTGGCAACAGTTGCTGTTAAACCAACCGCTCGGCGTTTCGGAATGATAACCCCATGGGCCCCTGTTGCATCTGCAGTTCTCAGAATCGAACCTAAGTTATGAGGGTCTTCCACTTCATCCAATATAAGAAAAAAAGGAGCTTCTTCTCTAGATTCTGCCACATCAAATAAATCATCAAGCGTCTTGTATTCATAAGCTGAAACAAGGGCAGCAATTCCTTGATGGTTGCCTCCTTCAAGAAGCTGATCCAGCCTTTTCTTTGGCACACGCTGGACAGTGGCATTTGCCTTTTTTGCCATTGATTCTATTTTCCTCGCCAGTCCCTGATTCAAATTCTCTATCAAAAAAACTTTTTCTACCGTACGACCGGATTGCAAAACTTCTATTACGGTATTCTTACCGCCGATCCACTCTTGTCCCAATTTTACCCCTCTCCTTTCTCTGTTAATACAATTGCATCGTTAATAAGTTGTCCCAGGCGTTCCTTTTGTCCATCCAAATATAAATAACCCAACAATGCTTCAAATGCGGTGCTGTAGCGGTATGTCTGAACATCCGTATTTTTGGGGACTGAGCCGGATTTGGCATTTCGTCCCCTTCTTACGATCGCTCGCTCCTCATCAGACAACACATCTGCATCTAGCCATGCCTGAATAACTCTCGCCTGTGATGTTGCTTTCACAAATTGTACAGCGTGATGATGCACTGCCTGAACCTTTACATTTCCCTTTTCAATTAAATATTCTCTTATATAAATTTCATAAATAGCGTCACCCATATAAGCTAATGCTAAACTTTTTAGTTCTTTTGCTTTTTCCATTTTATCCTCGTTTCCAGCGGGTACCTTGAGGTGTGTCTTCAAGAATAATATCGCGGTCTTTTAAATCATCCCTTATCTGATCAGCTAATGCAAAGTCTTTATTTTTTCTTGCAGCGATTCTCTGTTCAATTAATTGTTCAATCTCTTCATCCAGAAGGGTTTCCTCTTCAAGTGTGATACCTAGTATCTGCAATAACTGGTTCATTGTATTCTCAAATGCAGTGATAACCTCTGTGTGTGTCTGTTTATTTTGCAGGTAAGTGTTTGCTTCTTTGATTAAATCGAAAATAACCGCAATCGCATTCGCTGTGTTAAAGTCATCATCCATTTCCCGCTCAAAATCTTCTTCAATTTTACTGATTTTATCTAGCCACTTCTGGTTATCGCTGACTAAGTCCAGACTTGTTTCTTTGCGGTGTTTCAGATTTGTCATCACATTTTCAATTCGGTCAAAACTGTTTTTCGCACTCTCCAGCAGTGAATCACTGAAATTGATCGGATTGCGGTAATGGACACTCAACATAAAGAACCGCAACACTTTTGGGTCATGTTTTTGGATTAAGTCATGTGCTAAAACGAAATTACCGAGAGATTTTGACATTTTCTCATTATCAATATTAATATAACCATTATGCATCCAATAATTTGCAAAGGATTTGCCATTCCCTGCTTCTGATTGGGCAATCTCATTTTCATGGTGAGGAAATGCTAAATCCTGACCTCCTGCGTGAATATCAATCGTATCACCTAAATAGCGTTTGGCCATTGCGGAGCATTCAATATGCCATCCAGGTCTGCCCTGCCCCCATGGTGACTGCCATGCTATTTCTCCGTCTTTTGCTTTTTTCCATAGGGTAAAGTCCAACGGGTCTTCCTTCTTCTCACCAACTTGAATTCTCGCACCTGACCTTAGTTCATCAATGGACTGATGAGATAACTTTCCATAACCTTCAAACGATCTTGTTTTAAAATAAACATCACCTTCTGATTCATAAGCATGCCCTTTGTCAATTAACGTGGAAATGAATGCAATAATATCATCCATTGACTCTGTTACTCGAGGATGATGTACCGCTTCTTTTACACCTAATGCCCCTACATCCTCTTTATAAGCTTGAATAAAGCGATTGGCAATTACCGGTACCTCTTCACCTAACTCATTTGCAGCTTTGATTAATTTGTCATCAACATCAGTGAAATTCAACACATAATCAACAGCAAAACCTTTGTATTCAAAATAACGTCTCACTGTGTCAAAAACGATCGCCGGTCTTGCATTGCCGATATGGATATAATTGTAAACAGTAGGCCCGCAGACATACATTTTCACCTTGTCTGGTTCAATTGGCTTGAATTCCTCTTTCTGTCTCTTCATCGTATTATAAATACTAATTGTCATCACGCTTCACTCCTTTTATTGCTTCTATTTCCTGCTTTAACCGAAGAATTTCGGCTTCCATTTCTTTTATTACTTCGCTCATTGGATCAGGTAATTTGTGATGATCCAGGTCTTTTCTTATCTTCTCCCCGTTTTGTATCACTACACGTCCCGGAATACCTACAACAGTCGAGTGATCTGGTACATCTTTTAAGACAACAGAGCCTGCACCTATCTTGGAGCTTTCTCCTATTGTTATCGAGCCCAGTACCTTAGCCCCTGTAGCGACAAGTGCATTATCCTTTAAAGTCGGGTGGCGTTTGCCTTTTTCTTTACCTGTACCACCAAGCGTTACACCTTGATAGATGGTGACATTATCTCCAATTTCACAAGTTTCCCCGATCACAACACCCATCCCGTGATCAATAAAGAAACGTTTGCCAATCTTTGCTCCAGGGTGTATTTCAATCCCTGTAAAGAAACGGCTGACCTGTGAGATGGCTCTTGCAAGGAAAAAGAATTTCCGCAGGTAAAATGCATGGGCCACTCGATGAGCCCATATCGCGTGTAAACCTGAGTATGTTAAGCAAACTTCAAAATAGGTTCTTGCTGCAGGATCTTGGTCGAAAACAACATCAATATCTTCTTTTAATAACTTAAAAAACCCCATCGAAACATTTCCCCCTTAAGTTATCAACACTCCGGGTCTACATCTTTCTCCAAAAAGAGTAGAGAACTGAGATAAAGTTGATATCTGCTACACCCTAGCTGAATTTTCTTAGGATGGTGACCGAATATATAAGAAAAGCGCAAAGCGCCCGTTCTGCCCCGACAAGCTTAAGCGAAACTGCGACGTGGCGATCTTTGCCACATAGCAGGATCGCTTAAGACCTCGAGGGGCAGGCGCTTGGAGCTAGACAACTCCGTTTATACTTTCTTACCTGATAAATAAAGAAAGCGCCTCTGTGTCATAACAACACAGAGACGCTTTTTGGGCGCGGTCCCACTCTGTTTAGGAGTCCTACTAAGAAACCCCTCTACTTCGCACTGGATAACGGGAGTGAACCGTTCTTTCCTACTTTGTTCAAAAAGAAGCTCTGGAGGTGCATTTCAACAACGACTCCTTCAACCACTCGCAGCCGATTGGTGGTTTTCTCTGTAGAAGGACTCCTTGTTTACTTCTCCTCTTCAACGCTCATAACATATTTGTTTTTATTATATAGAGTTCATGCAGAAATGTCACTTATTTAATTAATTCTAATACATGATTTAATCTTGCTTTGACAACATCTTTTCCTAATAAGAAAATGGCATTAGGTAACTCAGGACCATGTACCTGCCCTGTTGTTGCAACACGAATTGGCATGAAGAGTTTTTTCCCTTTTTGCTTTGTTTCTTTTTGTGTTGCCTTAATGCTTGCTTTTATTTCCTCTGGAGACAGTTCTTCGATTTCATCGAACTTCGCCAGGAATGTTTCCATAACTTCCGGCACCTGTTCTTCCTTCAGGACAGCCATTGCGTCCTCCCCATACTCAATTGTTTCTTTAAAGAATAGCTCTGTTAACTCAACAATCTCCGCACCGTAGGACAGTTGCTCATGGTATAGGCGGATAAGATCAACAGCCCATGCTTTCTGCTTTTCGTCCATTTCTTCTGGTAACCTGCCTGCCTTTATTAAATGCGGTAAGCTTAGCTCTACAACCTCATCAAGGGAAGCTTGTTTAATATATTGATTGTTCATCCACTTCAATTTTGCCGGGTCGAAAATGGCAGGGGACGTTGATAAACGGTCAGGATCGAACATTTCAATAAACTGTTCTTGTGTAAATATCTCTTCCTCCCCAACAGGTGACCAGCCTAATAATGCAATAAAATTAAATAATGCTTCAGGGATATAACCAAGATTTTTGTATTGTTCAATAAACTGAAGGATATGCTCATCACGTTTACTTAATTTTTTGCGATTTTCATTCAGGATCAGCGTCATATGGCCATATTGAGGTGCTTGCCAGCCAAACGCATCAAAGATCATCATCTGTTTCGGTGTATTCGAAATATGCTCTTCACCGCGCAATACATGGCTGATCTCCATTGAATGATCATCAATCGCAACAGCAAAGTTGTATGTTGGTATGCCATTTTTCTTCACCATTACCCAGTCACCGAAGTCACTTGATTCAAACGTGATTTTATCTCTTACAATATCCTGGAACGTATATGTTTTATTCGCAGGAACACGGAATCGGATACTTGGCTTTCTGCCTTCTGCTTCGAATTGCTTGATTTGTTCCTCTGTTAAATCCCTGTGTGCGCCAGAGTATTTCGGAACTTGTCCATTGGCACGCTGCTCTTCGCGTTCTTTCTCCAGTTCTTCTTCTGTCATATAACACTTGTATGCAAGCCCGCGTTCCAATAGATCATCAACATACTTTTGGTAAATATCCAATCTTTCTGTTTGACGGTAAGGGCCATAATCTCCGCCAATATCTGCACCTTCATCCCATTTAATTCCCAGCCATTTCAGGTACATTAACTGGCTTTCTTCTCCACCTTCTACATTTCTCTTATCATCGGTATCCTCTGTCCGGATAATAAAAGATCCTCCTAAATGTTTTGCATATAAATAATTAAATAAAGCCGTTCTTGCATTACCGATATGTAAATGTCCTGTCGGGCTCGGTGCATAACGTACTCTTACATTATTTGCCATGATTAAAACTCCTTCTGTATGAATGATAGATAAACGAACAATCGCTTAATTCTTCTAATATTTTATCACTATTTTTAGTAAAAATGTGGTCGTAACACTTAATTTTCGCTATTGTTAATTAACAAAACAACTGCTTGTGCAGCAATGCCTTCTTTTCTTCCAGTAAATCCTAAACTTTCTGTTGTTGTTGCTTTCACATTTATTTGACCAGTATCTGCTTCAAGCAATCGTGCAATATTGGCGCGAATCGACTCAATATGTGGCGCCATTTTCGGTGCTTGTGCAATTACTGTGCAATCCAGATTCCCTAGTGAGTAACCATCTCTTTTCACTAGCTGCCAAACATGTTGCAATAACTTTTGAGAATCTGCATCTTTAAATTTGGGATCGGTATCTGGAAAGTGTTTCCCAATATCTCCTTCCCCAATAGCGCCCAGTAAAGCATCCGCAATCGTATGCAACAGAACATCTGCATCAGAATGCCCCAGTAAGCCCAATTCATAGGGTATTTCTATCCCGCCGATAATGCAGGGACGATTTTCAGCAAATTGATGAACATCAAAGCCTTGTCCTATTCGA
Source organism: Gracilibacillus oryzae (assembly GCF_009498735.1). Lineage (GTDB taxonomy): Bacteria > Bacillota > Bacilli > Bacillales > Amphibacillaceae > Gracilibacillus > Gracilibacillus oryzae. The sequence goes on along the minus strand of NZ_ML762441.1, from coordinate 10,568 downwards.
AACATTTAAGCCTCTCCTTTCTTATTTAGAATCAGCTCGGCACGGAGCAAGTCTTCAGGTGTTGTCAGTTTCACATTTTGATAGCTGCCTTCCACTATCTTCACCTGCTGTTCTGGCATGAACTCCTCTACCAGTGAAGCATCATCTGTTCCTAAAAATTCTTGGTCATTTGCCATTTCGTGCACTTTCTTTATGAGACTATAATGAAAAGCCTGCGGGGTTTGTGCTGCCCACAAAAAAGATCGGTCCAATGTTTCGACACTATCTATTGTTTTCCGTTTGATTGTATCTGTAACCTGTACAGCTAATAAGACTGCTTTTTCCTCTTTTGCCGTTACAGCTAACTGGTGTAAGTGCTTCTTTTCGACAAATGGTCTCGCACCATCATGAATCATGACAACAGCATCAGGCTGAACTGGCTGTATTGCCTTTATTCCCCGATAGCCACTCTCCTGTCGCTCTTTTCCTCCATGAACAAGGTGAACATGGTCAAACAGGAAATGCTCCTTAAGCAATCCTTCCATGGCCAGTTGATCTTCCTGACTTATCACCATATAAATAGATTGACACCACTCATCTTGGATAAAGTTCATTAAAGTATGTACGATTAAAGGCTTATCCTGCAGCTGAATAAATTGCTTATTCTTTCCTGCATTCATCCGCTTCCCTTGGCCAGCGGCTAAAACAATGACATGATATTCTACCATTCCGGCACCTCATATAACTTTTTTGTGATGTTATGCAAAGAAAAGTGATAACATCATATGTTATCACTTTTCTTCTACTATCCTCTATATGTTATACCTTTTTTATAATGCTTTTTCAAGCAATTTTGGTTTGGCAAAGATCATTCTTCCGGCAGATGTCTGTAAAACACTTGTGATAATAACATCAATCGTTTTACCAATATAGCTCTTGCCTTCTTCTACGACAATCATAGTTCCGTCATCTAAGTAAGCAACGCCTTGGTTCTGTTCTTTCCCATCTTTAATCACTTGCACTACAAGCTCTTCACCCGGTAACACGATTGGTTTCACCGCATTTGCTAAATCATTAATATTGAGAACAGATACCTTTTGAAACTCACAAACTTTATTTAAGTTAAAGTCATTGGTAACAACAATACCGTTCATAACTTTTGCTAATTTAACCAGTTTGCTGTCGACTTCCTGGATTTCCTCAAAATCCCCTTCATAGATTTCCACATTTATCTGTAAATCTTTCTGAATGCGGTTCAGTATGTCCAGTCCTCTTCTTCCGCGATTCCGCTTTAAAGCATCTGATGAATCAGCAATATGCTGCAGTTCCTCTAAGACAAATTGCGGGATAATAATCGTACCCTCAAGAAAACTTGTTTGACATATATCCGCAATCCGGCCATCAATAATCACACTGGTATCCAGAATCTTAGGTTTTGGCATATCAGTTGCCGTCTCCTCAACAGATGATGCTTTCTTTTTATCTTTTCTTGTAATTGTCAGTAAATTGAGGAATTCGTCTCTCCGCTTAAAGCCTACTTGGAAACCGAAATAAGCAAACAGCACACTTAAGAAAATAGGCAATACTTGTGAAACAATTTTAATCCCAATTGCCTGGATTGGCTCATTAAGGAAGTAGGCAATGATTAAACCAAGTATAATCCCCAGACTTCCAAACAATAAATCTGCAACCGGAGCCTTCAGCAACTTCTCCTCAAACCAGTTAAAAAAGCTTACGATAAATTCCGTACACCATAATGATAGAATAAAAAATATAATAGCACCAAACACCAATCCTACATATGGGGCAACATACGGTGACATCAACCATGTCCCTTCAAAAGATCCAGTTAACTCCAATAAATCTGGAATATATAAATATCCAGCGGTACCACCTGCAATTATGAAAAATATTTGCACAAATCTTTTTAGCACCACATTCACCTCCTATAGAATATTCTCTCCAATTTTTTTCATTTTAAACCTTGTTATTGGCCTAAAGTTACACGAATAGCATCCTGTACTGATTGTACCCCAATGACTTCAATCGACTTTGGAGGAGTCCATCCGTCAATGTTTTTAGCGGGTACGATTGCCCTTTTAAATCCTAACTTCGCCGCTTCCTGAATACGCTGGTCAATGCGGGACACCCGGCGTACCTCACCAGTCAAACCAACCTCACCGATCAATACATCATCTGGATTAGGTGTTTGGTCTCTAAAGCTTGAAGCAATACTAATAGCAACTGCCAAATCAATCGCAGGCTCGTCTAACTTTACTCCACCTGCAACTTTTACATAGGCATCTTGATTTTGTAACATAAGGCCTACACGTTTTTCTAATACGGCCATCAATAAAGGTACACGATTGTGGTCTATCCCTGTTGCCATTCGCCTTGGATTTCCAAAGCTTGTCGGTGATATTAATGCCTGGATCTCGACAAGTACCGGGCGTGTCCCTTCCATGGAGGCAACAATAGTCGATCCGGCCACTCCCTGAGATCTCTCTTCTAAGAAAATTTCAGATGGGTTTAATACTTCTGTTAACCCCTCTTCCTTCATTTCGAAAATTCCCATTTCATTCGTACTTCCAAAACGATTTTTTACACCTCTTAAAATACGGAAAGTATGATGTCTTTCCCCTTCAAAGTACAGAACTGCATCCACCATATGCTCCAATAACCTCGGGCCAGCAATTGACCCTTCTTTCGTTACGTGACCTACAATAAAAATTGGAATATTGTTTTGCTTGGCGATTCGCATCAGTTCACTAGTACATTCCCGGACTTGAGAGACGCTGCCTGGTGCACTGGTTACTTCATCTTTATAGACGGTTTGAATTGAGTCAATTACTACAAAACTAGGTTTTAACGTGTCAATTTGATTCGCTATATCTACTAAATTGGTTTCAGATAGAACAAATAACTGATCTGCTGCGATTCCTAAACGATCTGCTCTCAGTTTTGTCTGTCGAGTAGATTCCTCACCCGAAATATATAGTACATCTACTCCGCTGGAAGCTAGTTGACTAGATACCTGTAACAGTAAGGTAGACTTACCAATACCCGGATCTCCCCCAATTAAAACCAGTGACCCTGCAACAATTCCTCCGCCTAATACTCGATTTAATTCACCCATTTTTGTTTTAATTCTTGGTTCATCATGTGACTTAATTTGGCTTATTCTTTCTGGCTTATGTGTTGCAGAGGGGGAGGATGCCCAATTTCCTCTTGTTGTATTTGTCTTTACCACTTCTTCTACCAATGTATTCCACTCATTACATCCAGGACATCTGCCCATCCATTTAGGCGCCTCATATCCACATGACTGGCATACAAACTTAGACTTTCTCTTTGCCAAAAAAAACCCTCCTTTTTATTATATACGATTGACCTGCACTATAAGTTACAAAGTTCTATCAATTTAATTAAAGATGTATGGAAAAACTGTAAAAAAATACTCACATTTATCAATGCCGCTCTTTTATACGTCTTTATCATACATTTTTTACCATGTTGTGAGTTAAGAAAATCGGAAGGGATGGGATCCTTCCGATTCTTAATTATTTATTATTATACAATCGCAAAATTTCCTTCTTTGTCTAGATCAATTGTCACTTTCTGTCCTTTTTGAATCGTTTCTTTTAATAACTCTTCAGAAAGTAAGTCCTCGACATTCCTTTGAATTGAGCGACGAAGCGGACGCGCTCCATATTCCGGATCGAAACCTTCTTTCGCAATCTTTTCAATAGCCTGATCAGAAAGAGTAAAGTCAATTTCTTGCTCAATCAAACGTTTCTGCAATTCTTTTACCATTAATTCCACAATGTGTTTCATATGTTTCTTCTCTAATGAATGGAATACAATTGTTTCATCAATACGGTTCAGGAATTCAGGGCGGAACGCTTTTTTCAATTCTTCCGTTACTTTTGAACGCATATCTTTATAATTCTGTTCCTCGTCCCCTAAGCTGAAACCAACATATTTATTACGTTTCAGTTCACTTGCTCCAACATTTGAGGTCATGATCAGCACAGTATTTCTGAAATCAACTGTACGGCCTTTGGAATCAGTTAAACGCCCATCCTCCAACACTTGCAGAAGAATATTAAAAACTTCCGGGTGAGCCTTTTCCACCTCATCTAATAAAACAACAGAATATGGCTTTCTTCTAACTTTTTCTGTTAATTGACCGCCTTCTTCATATCCAACATATCCTGGAGGAGAACCTACTAGTCTAGAAGTGGAATGCCTCTCCATATATTCTGACATATCAATTCGAATCATGGCATCTTCTTCACCAAACATGGACTTTGCTAACGCTCTGGCTAATTCTGTTTTCCCTACACCAGTTGGTCCTAAGAAAATAAAGGAACCAATCGGGCGTTTTGGATCTTTCAAGCCTGCACGTGCACGGCGAATCGCCTTTGATACAGCCTTTACTGCTTCTTCCTGACCAATCAGACGATTATGCAGGATATCTTCCATATTAAGCAGTCGTTCACTTTCATCTTTCGTTAAAGCAGACACCGGAACTCCCGTCCAAGTAGAAACAACACTGGCAATATCTTCTACTACCACTTCTGAATTTTCTTGTCCCTGCTTTTCTTTCCATTTTGTTTCTGTTTGATCCAATTCTTTCCGCAATTGCTGTTCATCATCACGAAGTGCTGCTGCTTTTTCAAATTCCTGACTTTGAACAGCCGCGTCTTTTTCTTTCTTCACATCTTCTAATTGCTGCTCAAGCTCTTTCAAGTTTGGCGGCGTTGTATAAGAGCGCAAACGTACTTTAGATGCCGCTTCATCAATCAAGTCAATCGCCTTATCAGGCAGGAAACGATCGGTAATATAGCGATCAGATAATTTAGCTGCAGCCTCAATGGCATCATCTGTAATCGTAACACGGTGGTGTGCTTCATAGCGGTCTCTTAAACCTTTTAAAATTTGAATTGATTCATCAACAGTCGGCTCATCGACTTGAATTGGCTGGAATCTTCGTTCAAGTGCTGCATCCTTTTCAATATACTTACGATACTCATCTAATGTTGTTGCACCAATACATTGCAATTCACCACGAGCAAGTGATGGCTTCAGAATATTCGATGCATCAATTGCACCTTCTGCTCCGCCAGCTCCTATTAAAGTATGCAATTCATCAATAAATAAAATAACATTGTTCGCCTGGCGGATTTCTTCCATAACTTTCTTCAAGCGGTCTTCAAATTCACCGCGGTATTTTGTTCCAGCTACAACTGTACCCATATCTAATGTCATTACACGTTTATCACGCAGGATCTCCGGTACTTCGTTCTGAACAATTTGCTGTGCTAAACCTTCAGCAACCGCCGTCTTACCAACACCCGGCTCCCCAATTAATACTGGATTATTTTTCGTTCTGCGGCTGAGAACTTGAATAACACGCTCAATCTCTTTACTCCGGCCAATAACAGGGTCGATGTTTCCTTCTTTAGCAATAGCTGTTAAATCTCTTGCCAGTGAATCTAATGTTGGCGTGGAAGCACTGTTGCTTTGATTAGCATTTCTGCCATTCGAACTGTTATTCTCTGTACTGCCTAATAACTGTAACACTTGTTGACGAGCTTTATTCAAGCTTACTCCAAGATTGTTTAATACGCGAGCAGCGACGCCTTCCCCTTCGCGAATAAGACCTAACAGGATATGCTCTGTCCCTACATAGGAGTGGCCTAATTTTCTTGCTTCATCCATTGATAGTTCAATTACTTTTTTCGCCCGAGGCGTATAGTGGATTGTCTGTGATACTTGATTGCCTTTACCGATTAGGGATTCTACCTCTTCACGAATCTTTTCCGCACCAAGGCCAATTGCATGTAATGCTTTTGCTGCAATACCTTCTCCCTCATTAACAAGTCCTAATAAAATATGCTCTGTTCCAATATTATTGTGACCTAAGCGGACTGCTTCTTCTTGCGACAAAGCTAATACCTTTTGTGCTCTTTCAGTGAATCTGCCAAACATCATTTATAATTCCTCCCTTTGCTCTAACGTAAAGCGTTCTCTGATCAAAGATGCCCTGAACACATCCCTTTCATGGGGTGTCAGCATCCTTCTTGCATATTGCTGCAGAAATGCCGGCTGTGTGAGTACCATTAGTTCATTTAAAATAGACTTGGAAATGTGATGAATATATCCTAAATCGATGCCCAGTCGGACATCAGACAGGCATTTTGCTGTTTCCTTTGATTCAATAATCCGGCTGTGTTCCAATATTCCATAGGAACGGAATATCCGATCCTCTAATTCTAGTTCCGACTGCTGACGTAATAATGTCCTTGCATGCCGCTCCTGTTCTATTAATTTCTCTACAACACTTGTAAGATCCTCTATGATATCCTGCTCAGATCTCCCAAGTGTCACCTGATTCGATATTTGAAAAATATTACCCAATGCTTCACTGCCTTCCCCGTAAATTCCGCGTACAACAAGACCTAACTGATTGATTGCTGGTATCATTCTGTTCAATTTTCTGGTCATCGCAAGTGCAGGCAGGTGCATCATGACGGAAGCTCGAAGGCCTGTTCCTACATTTGTGGGACAGCTGGTTAAGTATCCTCTTTCTTCATCAAACGCATAATCAATCTTTTCTTCTAACCAATCATCAATCTGAAAGGCTTCTTCTAAAGCTTTCTCTAATTGAAAGCCGGGAAAATATAATTGCATTCGAATGTGATCTTCTTCATTAATCATGATTGAAACCTGTTCATTTTTAGATATTAGTGCTGCACCGTATGTTGATTTATCTGCCAAGTGCGGACTGATCAGATGCTTTTCTACTAATACCTGCTTTTCGGTAGGTTTAAGATCTGCCATTCTGACAAATTCTAATTGTTCATAATTAGCATAAGATCTGTGGTTAAACTCTTTTTCTAAAAAATATAGAATCCCGTCAAGATGTTCCTGATTTGCAATCAATGGGAAAGGGGACTTCTCAAAGTTCCTTGCTAATCTTATTCTACTGCTCATTACAATATCACTGTCGGGGCCATCTTCCTTTAACCATGGACTAATTGCTTCATTAATAAATTGCTCTAATCCCATTTAGTCCTCCCCCTCTTCCCTCTGATTGAGTGTCCTCTCCATCTCTTTAATTTGGTCTCTAATCTTCGCAGCATCTTCAAAAGCTTCTTCTGCGATCAGTTGCTGTAATTTCCACTTCAGTTCTTTTACTTTTCTTCGTGCTGATATGTCCTTACCAACACGCTTAGGAACCTTGCCATCATGTGTAGTATTGCCACTATGCACTCGTCTGAATATAGGATTTAAATGCCCGGAAAACGTCTGGTAACATGATGCACAGCCGAACTTACCAATTTGGGCAAACTCCTGGTATGTCATCCCGCATTTCTTACATTCCATCTGATTGCCTGCCGGTTTATTATGGGTAGAATGGTGTAACTTTTCCGGATCAAAGTTAAATAACCCTGACAGTAGATTATGCAAAGAGTATGACTCATCATCATGCGTTACATATCCTTTTTCCTTAGCGCATTGATGGCAAACGTGTATCTCACGCTTCTCGCCATTCGTTACTTGGGCGAAATGCAATGTTGCCGGATTTTGTTTACATTCTTGACACTCCACGTAACACACCTCCTAAAATTGGTACTTTAAGGCATGTAACATCGCAGCCATTATTCTTGCCCGTATCTCATCCCTTAAAGGTAGCTGGAAAGACAGTGTATCTCTATCCAATGCTGCTAACATCAACTTTACTTCTCTCTTTGTGATCAGTTCTTCTTCAAATAATCTTTCCAAAATATTTACCGCTTTTTGTTGCGAAATTTTTGGATGGATCATTGCGATTATCTCATCAATTAATTTTGCTTTATCCTTATTGGTTATCCTGCTGATTCGGATATATCCTCCGCCTCCGCGTTTACTCTCAACGAGATAGCCTTTTTCTAATGTAAACCTTGTATTTATGACATAATTAATCTGAGAAGGTACACACTCAAAACGATCAGCAATCTCACTGCGTTTTATTTCAATTATTTTTGCCTGATTACTCTGCATCACTGCTTTCAAATATTCCTCAATAATATCTGAAATGTTTCGCATTTTCCCTCCTCCTATCTGACTTTGACTATATTTGACTATACTTTTATTATATCGGATGTTTCATTTGTTGCAACTATATTGTTCGCTATTATTATTTCCTAGATTGTCCATTTAAAAACATTAATGGAACCTCATTTTTATTTTCTCAATATCCTTTTGCTCCAATAACCATTCATGTAAGCTCATTCCTTTTTTCTTATGGGTAACGTCAATAAACATTTTAATTTTTCGGAACCCATTATTATCCTTTGTTATATCGAATTCCTTAATTTCTATAGGGAAAGATTGAATTTGCTCAAGAAACTCTGCTGTATTCCTATCTTCCGTTAATTTTATTTCAAAAACAATCTGATGATTCTTTTTATGAATCCTTTTCTCCATCTTATTCAATAAAACTAAGCTGATTAAGATAATTACGGTTGTAATGATGGCTTCTTTATACATTCCTATTCCAATGATTAAGCCCAATCCAGCGACTGCCCAAATAGAAGCGGCAGTTGTTAGACCTTTTACTGTTCTTCCATTTACAATAATCGTACCAGCCCCCAGGAAGCCTATACCTGATATAACATACGATGGGATCCTTGCAGGGTCAAATTGAACATTGTCATAATTCTGAATAAATTGATCAAACCCATTTATTGATAAAATCATCATCAGACAAGAGCTGATCCCTACTAATATATGAGTTCTGAATCCAGCTGAGTGACGATTCATCTCTCTTTCTAAGCCAATTAAACCTGCTAATATTAAAGCAATCATCAGCTTCGTAATTGCTTCAATAAATTCTAAATCGAATATTTCTTCTAGCAAAATGACAACACCTCCAGCCTATTATTCATTTATACCCTAAATTGTACGAATGTATTTCTGATTTATACGATTTTTTGAGCTTAGGACATAAAAAAAGCCACCCTTGTTAAAGAGTGACTAAAAAAAGTCAGGTAAGTATGTTTGCTTTTCTGGTATTAATTTCTCAAGTTGTCCAATTGTATTGTGGTTTCCTTTGATTAAGGACAGACGCTCTAATTCAATTGGTCTTTTATAGCTTAGAAGCATTTGCGTAAGCTGCTGTATGTTACAGAAAACAGCATTTTTTGTATCGATCTCATTTTCATTTACAGAGACAATCTGCCCGTCTCCCTGAATCCTGTATGCACCTTGATTTTGTGGAATAAAGTCGTCCTCTACGATAAGTGTAATTGGGTGATAGGAATCAACTTCTCTAAAACTGGTATTGTTGAGGAATTCTTGTATATTCACAATTCTAGCCATAAAGTATTGGTTTATTTTCTGTTCAAATCGAGGTTCATCAAATAAATGTGGGATAAAGTCTTCATCAGGAACTTTCATTTTCACTTTATCAACCATAGAATCGTGATTCTGGATAAACTGCATTAACAATTTTAGGCCATTTAAAGAGCGATAAGCAAACTCTTCTACATAAAGGATACGATCTTTTACATAATAGAGTAGATAACTGTCAGGGTTCTCATTTTCGTCATATCAAGCTACTATCATTGTGTGATTATTTATTACTCTTTGCTTCCACCAATCGATATCTCTTATAATGGAGCCATTATAATTTTTTATATAATCTTCGTAGATTTCTTGCAGTATAGTATCCTCTTTATCAATTCTTTTCATATATCCAATCGTATGCCATTCTTTTTGGAACTGCTTTATTGGAATTTCATAATCCCTATTGTTGAAAACTAATTCATATCCATATTTGCGGTAAAAAGGAACAGAAAATGGGTGCAAATAGGAAATGGTGTAGCCTTCTCTTCTCAGTGTTTGTAAAGTATGGCTTAATAATTTTTTTATGATTCCACCTCTCCTGTATTCTGGCCAGGATGCTACAGATGCAATTCCACCCATATTTACAGTTTGGTCATTTATATGTACTTCTAATGGTATCAGATGAACTTTCGCGGCTAATTGTCCGTCTTCTATCCATCCCCAAATATTATGTCGGCTTGCTTCTTCCTCTTTCTTTCTCAATTGCTCATCTGTCAGTGAATATTGAAATGCAAACTGTGATAGTGCAAAAACATCCTTGTAATCTTCATTTGTCAGTAATTTAATCTTTTCTTCCAAGTGATCACCTCATTACATTCACTTTTTATTATACATACTACTTATTTTAACATATTAAAAAACCCTCTAGTTAAAAAACTAAAAGGTTTTTATTTGCCTGGCAGCGTCCTACTCTTGCAGGGGCAAGGCCCCAACTACCATGGGCGCTGAAGAGCTTAACTACTGTGTTCGGCATGGGAACAGGTGTGACCTCTTCGCTATCGTCACCAGACAATGTATAAGATTGTGGTAAATATACCATCAAAACTAGATAAGAAATTATGAACAAGCAACAAACTTTCGTTAAATTTAGTTAAGTCCTCGATCGATTAGTATTCGTCAGCTGCACATGTCACCATGCTTCCACCTCGAACCTATCTACCTCATCGTCTCTGAGGGATCTTACTCATTTACAT
>NZ_ML762440.1:49092-80816 GCF_009498735.1 Gracilibacillus oryzae | reverse complement strand
ACTGACAGTGCGGCAGCGTATCCCATTTCAAAACGGATAAATCCATAATCCTCCACATGGTTCACGATAAGTTGACCAGCATAGGACGGCGTTGGGTTGGAACCGGTTAATTCGACCCCTATTGCCCCTGTTGAGAATGTACCAACTATCGCCATTACGGCCCCAAATAACATTTGCGGTTTCATCGAAGGGATGGTGATATAGATCAATTCCTGAAATCTGTTTTTGATTCCATCAATGGCAGCCGCTTCATAAAGCGATTCATCTACATTCAAGACACCTGCCAGCATGGCCAGGAACCCGACTCCCATACTGCTCCATAATGCGACAATAATCATGATTAACAAAATAAATCTTGTATCCTGTAACCAGATAACTGGTTCGGTAATAAACCCCCACTGCATCAATAAACTATTAACATATCCTGCCTGGTTCCCGCTGAAGATGACTTTCCACACAACCGCCATCGCCACACCCTGTGTCATCGATGGGGAATAAAAAATTAAGGCCAGAATCATACGCGGTAATGGCGTTAATTGTGCCAGACTCCATGCAAGTAAAAAAGATAATATGTAACCGCCTGGTCCAACTATCAAGGCGAACAGCACCGTATTAGGCAAAACATATTGCATGAAGATCTCATCTTGTGTCAGCAGATTGATATAATTGAGAAACCCGACAAAATCCGGGCTCTCAATTGTGTTAAAGTTAGTAAATGACAATACGATTGCCATCCCAACAGGAATGATAATAAACAAGGAAAACATTGATAAATATGGGAGCAAAAAGAGATAAGGACTCTTATTATCTTTATACATTGCTTTGCCCTCCGTTTATTCGGTATTTACTTCCGGATTATAGTAAGGTTCCAGAAGTTCCCCATTCTTCATAAAACCAAACTCTTCTAATTTGCGATTTGTTTCACGATTTACTCGTTTACTTGCCAAATCAATGGCTGTACGTAAATTTTCACCGTCCAGAACAATCGAATTATATGCATTACTTAACTCACGTTCCAGCATGTAACTGCCAGGCACGCGGGGAACTTCGGTAATCCATTCCGCCTGGGAGAGGATTACTTCTTTATGACTTGATGACCAAGGAAGCCCGTTGTATGCTTCAATATTGGCAGTATTCCACATATACTCTTTCCCGTATGTTGTCTGCAGCGTATTACCAAAAGCTACTTGAACTTCTGTACTTGCCCACCATTTCATAAATTCCCAAGCCTCTTCTGTTTTACCGGTATCTTTAAACATAATGTTGCTTTCTGCACCACCTGCAGACCAGCGTTCTACTTCGCCAGCTTCATTTTCTTTACCTGGAATAAGGGCTATCTCCCACTGATTGGCAATTTCTGGTGCAGCATTTACGATTAAGTTGTACATATTGTAATCGGAAATACCGATCGGCAGGGAACCATCCCGGAATTGCTGATAGAAACTCGGCACATCGTACGGAGCATTATAAATCGTAAATAATTCTGTTAATTCCCTCACACCTTCAATGGTACCGTTTTCATTCAATAGCGTATTATCAATTGTTTCATCATAAAATCTTCCGCCATTCTGATATATAATTGGCATTGTCCCCGCAAAAATTTTCATCCCTGGCATACCTGCAGTAGGATAGAAGAAATTCATCCCTTTCCGCTGTAATTCAGGTAAGTATGTTTTTACTTCGTCTAAAGTTTCTGGAATTGCTAACCCCAATCTTTCCAAGATGTCTGTACGATAGAATAATACCCAAAAATTCATCGTATCAGGTAAAGCATAGACACCACCTTGCACTTTTGCCGGTGTGAGCATCCCCTCAGGATATACTTGAACAACTTCTTCATATCCTTCTAATTGGCTAAGGTCCTGGAGTGCACCACGAATGGCAATTTCAAAAGGTAAGGCATAATTTACACCTAAAGCAACATCTGGTGCTTCATTTGCTGCATTTGCCAAAATTAATTTATTTTGATCAGGCATAATGGACAGATCAACTTTAACGCCAGTTTCCGCTGTGAACTGTTCGTCGATAAGCTGCTGCATAATCTCAATATATTGACGCGGTCTGTTTACCCATACTTGTAAATGTTCTTCATTCACATTGTTAACCGTATAATCCTGATCTCCAAACGATGTAAATAATCGCTCTATATTGGCAAATTGTTTAGCAAAAAAACCTGCACCTGTACTTATATCTCCTTTATTTTGATAAAAATATAATTTATCTATTGCAACACCGTTATTATTCATTTCCTGAAGCAAGTTTCCAAGGTGTGCTGTAATCGAGTTAGTACCTGTCGACAGTTCATTTTTCCGGACAACCAGTTTATCTACATCTTCCGCTAAGCTTCTTAATTGTTCTTCTGCAATGACCAGCGAAGAGAAAGTACCGATTTCTTCAGCATTCGGATTGAACGCTTTCATTTCATTATAAAGCGCCTTCATTTGATCAGCCCAGCTAACTAACAGTTCCTCTGTACCCGGAATGTATGATTCAATGTCAATATCCCGATTACGGTCAACATTTGGTCCTACTAAATTAGTAAGCTCCAGAGATAATGCCTGAATTTCTGCACTTAACTGTTCTACCTGTTCGATAGTCGACTTAATGGGATCCAAACTTAATTCCAGACTTATCGTATTTTTACCCTTTTCTAAATAAACAGGTATAGGTTCATCTTCAGCAGAAAAGGTCATATTTGTATAATTCGTTGTATAGCTGATTGGATAGTTCTTAAACTCCTGGAAAGGAATGTTCTCATTGATATAAATGTTCATAAAAACAGGAAAGTCAGGTTTTGCACTTTGATCATAATGAGCGCCTAAATAATAGTAACCGCTCTCGTTTACTTCAACTTCATAAAACAGTTTTTGGCCTGCTGTTTTAAAAGAATCTGCATTGATATGATTGAGGACAATATCACTGGTATCATATGGTGTTAGATCAAAATTGTACGAACCAGCAGATCGTATAGAAGAATCATTTTTGTATGTATGTCTTTCTGCCTCTATTTCGATATACTCATTTCCCTCTACATTCTGTTCTTCAAATGGTTTTAACTCTGTTGGACCTTGGAGAATCACTTGCTTAAATAACAGGTTACCTTCTGTTAATTTGAGGGTCAGTGTATTCTCCCCCTCTTCCAACGGGATTAAAAACGGATCACTATTCCGGTAACTTGAATCAATCAGGAACTTCGTCTGCCATTCATCAACCTTAACTGGCTGCGGGACAATTTCATTCCCATATTTGTCTTTGCTCCATTCTTTTGGATTTTCCCATTTGCTTTCAAAGACAATATTTCTTAATTCATAAAAAGGAATTTCTCCATTTACCTCTACTTCCAATTGGGAAGGTAATATTTGCTCCCCTTCAATGAAGTATTGCAACCCTATTTGGTAGAGAGCTTTTTCAGGTGCAGTAATAATAATTTCTGCTTCACCTGCAGGATTAATCTGTATCACTTCTTCTGACCGAAATGTACTTATAAGTTCTCGCCCTTCAACTAAACCGCTTACATCATTAAGAATAATTGGATCACCTTCGTATACATTCATTTCCTCGTTTTGAATATACGAACTGTATTTCTCATCAAGTATCCGAATATCTCCAACAATGTCATTAGCGGTTTGCTGATCCGATTCTTCAGCTTGTACTGTTATGTTAAATCCTGAAATAACATGAAACATTACTAAAGAATAGAGAATGAATCGTAATAAATGTCCATGATTCAATACAACCACCTCTGTCAATTATAATTAATCAAAAGGATAATATTGATAATATTTCCTTTTATATTTATATTAAATATACATACTACCCTCCGCTTAGTCAATAACTTTTTTTATTACCTCTGAAAGTTATTGATAACTTGTTTAACATTTTCATTAATCTCGCTATTTGAAAGGGGGTTTTATAATTCCATTCCACACAAAAAAACTTTTTTAAACAAATTAATTAACTTATCTCTGTTTTTTTACATTGGAATGGTATAATAGATTAATACACCTATGTGTGTCATAATTACAATATTGTTCTACATCATTAATTTGAGAGAAAGTGGTTGATCAACATGCAATTAGAAATAGATAAGTCTTCCTTGCCTGTTTATGAAGCGTTAGCAAGTGAGGTTAGAATTCAAATTATTCACCTGTTATCTCGAAATAAGATGAACATCAAAGAACTATCCTCATCTTTAGGGATTAGCAGTCCGATTGTGACAAAACATATAGAGAAATTAGAGAAAGCGGGCATTATCAGAACAGAAAAGATTCCAGGGAAATCTGGTCTTCAACGAATTTCCATCCTAAAAATTGATCATATCGAAATTAATTTCCCTAAAAAGATTTATCATTCATTTGCAACTTACGAAACATCTGTACCTGTAGGCCATTACACCGACTATTTTGTATTGCCGACATGTGGGATTGCGACAAGCAAAGATTTTGTAGGACCAGTGGATGATTCGAAATATTTTATGGATCCTAAAAGAATGGATGCAAGGATTTTGTGGTTTACACAAGGGTTTATTGAGTACAAAACGCCTAACTTTCTTAAAAGTGGTGATGAACTGCAGCAGTTTGATATCAGTTTTGAAATATCATCTGAATTCCCTTTTTCCAATGAAGTATGGCCTTCTGATATAACGTTTTCGTTAAACGATATCGAACTGGGCACATGGGTAAGCCCTGGAGATTTTGCTGATACAAGAGGAAAATTCACTCCTGAATGGTGGCCAAGTAATATTAATCAATATGGGTTGTTAAAGACCATTCGGATTACTACACATGGTACATATATGGATGGTGAACCATTATCTGATGTTACGATAAATGATCTGGATACAAAAACGGACGGTTGGAAATTAAGAGTAGAAGTAAAAGAGGATGCCGAAAATATCGGAGGAGTTACATTATTTGGTCAAGGGTTTGGTAACCATGACCAGGATATTAACTTTAAGCTTTATTATATTTAATATAACACATTGCGAAGCCTGTTTTTCAGGCTTCTTTTTTTACCTTTTGGAAAAAGTTCTGTTTGACATAGTAGATAATTTGAAGTCCGCAAGCGAATATGAGTTTTTCTAATACGAAACAATAAGAAAAGAGTAGAATTTTATCGAATTTTCTTCACTTCAGCTAAATTTTAAAGTAAAATAATGATACCAATAAACAAGAATGAAATAATTTAAGGGAGTCCAACTATGAAAAAAACCGTACTTATTGCCGATGACTCCACCTTTATGCGTAAATGGCTAAAGCAAATCATCGAAAAACATCCCTATAAAGTAATTGGTGAAGCAAAGAATGGTTTAGATGCTGTTATGCAGTACCAGAGGCTCCAGCCTGACATTGTATTACTGGATATTATCATGCCTAAATCAAATGGTTTAGACGCATTAAAGAAAATTATGGAGCTCGATCCACATGCAAATGTCATTATATCTTCTTCTCTAGCGACACGCAGTAATGTGATTTCAGCTTTACAATATGGAGCAAAGGATTTTATCATCAAGCCACATTTTAGTGAGTTAATTAAAGCACTTGATAACATAGAATAATTCAATAGGTCAAATAAAAAAAAGAAGCTTGCTATTATTCAAGCTTCGTTATTCTAGTTCAAAGAATTCTTCCTTGCCCAAGTATTGAACATAATGTTCCGCTATTTTTTTTAAATCACCTGACATTTCCAAATACAGCCATTGTCCATATTTTTCACCTATGTATGTTCTTCTCTCTACCTGAAACTCTCTTGTTTCTTTATCAACCAGGGTAAAACATAGCTTTTCTTCATAGGTTTTATATTTTGGATCTGATAATACCTCAACAACAGCAGGAATTTCATGTACGGAAAATGGATTTTCGTAAGTGAAGATGTAGACTCTGTCCCGTTTCACATCCAATTTATAATCTTTGATCGGACTGTGTTTTTTCATAGCTTCATCCAATATTTTTATTTCTTTATCATTAATTCTCTTGTTTGCTTTTTTTGTTAAGTAAACTCTGCCATTTGGGTGTTCATACACTTCATATCCTTCAGGAATTTCCTCAACTTCTGTAATATCATCATCTTTTTTAAAATAATAACTTGGATTTCCTTTGCTTGTTTTTCTTACATGAAGAAAATATTCATCCCCACGGAAGTTTGTATGTTTAACCGCCATCAGTAGACCCCCTTTGATTAATTCTTATTACAGGTTTTGCTACTCATCTATAAGAGGATGTTCAAAAAGCCATCAAATGATAAGCGGCAAATCTCTTCGTTGGTTTGCGAGTCCGCTTCTCACGTATTCAAACCATACGTTCCGAGGCTCCTCACTGCACCGCCTCGACCTTCTTGCTTCTAATTTGCCGGCTTTTGAACACGCACTAGTAGAGGATGTTCAAAAAGCCATCAAATGATAAGCGGCGAATCTCTTCGTTGATTTGCGAGTCCGCTTCTCACGTATTCAAACCATACGTTCCGAGGCTCCTCACTGCACCGCCTCAACCTTCTTGCTTCTAATTTGCCGGCTTTTGAACACGCACTATAAGTATAACAAAGACTGAAGATAATTGAAAATTTCGTACATTTCCCGGGTATGTGATATGAATCACATTAGATTTTTGTGAAGTTTGCTATTGTTATAGATATAATAAGGAGGTAATCAAAATGACAACTTTCCAATTAACTGATACGCCAGCGGCTATTGTAAAAGCATTCCCAAAAGCGAGTGATTTTTTTAAACAAGCAAAAATAGACTTTTGTTGTGGCGGTGACCAGCCATTATCTGTTGTGAATGAAAAGAAAAAAGGTAAAGTAGATATCCAGTCCCTCTTATCAACAATTAATCAGTCTTATGCAGAATGGCTTGATGCAGGTAATAAACAAGTAAACTGGGATGAAATCAGCGACTCTGAGCTTGTTGATCACATTTTGCAAAATCATCACCAATACTTGCAAAATGAATTACCACCATTAAATCAGTTTGTTACAAAGATTTACAGAGTACATGGAGCGAATCACCCCCATCTCGAAAAATTACACAAATTATATCATATGTTCCAAATGGAAATGGAAGCACATATGATTGAGGAAGAAAACGATTTATTTCCATTAATTAAAGAATATGAAAAAACAAAAGATCCACAAACGGCAGAAAAAATCCGGTTATTAAATGAAACGATGGAAGAAGACCATGACCATGTTGGTAACCTGTTAAAAGAAATGAACGAATTGACTAACAACTATGAACTGCCAGAAGGTGCCTGCAATTCCTATCGCCTGACGTATGCCCGTCTTCAGGAATTAGAAAATAACACCTTTCAGCATATCCATTTAGAAAATAATATTCTGTTTAATAATTTCTAGCAAATAACAAAAAAAGCATCTGTTGAGAGTTAGGCAGCTGACAATATTCTATAGGATGGGACAATAGCAGTTTGTCCGTACTACAATCCGGTCGATTATGAACTCGTCCGGATTATTTGTGTCAACAATAAAGAGAAGACATTCCGTAATTACTTTTGAATTAAGCAGATGTCGCACTTTCCATGGTCAAAGCGAGTATTACCCTCAATGGAGAACTAGCATTATTTAAATTAATCGATTAGAATGACAAAACCTCTAGTATTCTTTTCTCATTTAAAAACAAATTATTACACATTCCGCTAATAAAGAGTTATTGTAATAATAGGTATTAATAAATAATTGGATGTCATGAGCATATTTTTATAATAGGATATAAGGAGTGAAAGGAATGGAAATAAAAGTAACGGATAAAGCACTGCACTGGTTTAAAGAGGAAGTGGAGCTTAAAGATGGTGACACTGTAAAGTTCCAGGCAAAATACGGCGGTTCCAGTCCTATTCATGAAGGTTTCTCTTTAGCATTTCAAGTAAAAGAAGAGCCAGGTGAAGTTTTTGCTTCAACTGAAAAAGAAGGAATTACTTTCTTTATCGATACAACAGATGCCTGGTTTTTCAAAGGATATCACTTAATTGTCACATTTGATGAGGACTTGGAAGAAGTCACCTATGAATATGAAGAAGAAGCTTAAGAGCTTATCAGTCTAACAGTACGACAGCAAGCCATTTTAACTCCCCTTCATCGTTTGGCTTAGCCTTCAAACGATTCAAGCGGGAGTTTTCCTGGCTGACTATGTTAAAATATACTAACAGATTTCTAAACTAGGAGGAAGATGTACATGAGTTCACAGCAATTCCGCAAAGCAATGAGCAAATTTGCTACTGGAATTACCATTGTTACAACAACGTTTGATGATGAAATACAAGGCATGACAGTCAATGCTTTTATGTCTGTATCCCTTGAGCCTCAGTTAATCACCATTTCCCTTGACCAGCGGACACATTTTTATAAAAATGCTGAAAAAATTAAGCGATTTGGAATCAGTATTCTTAGAGAAGAGCAACAGGAGATTTCCATGATTTTCGCAAAGCAAATAGAAAAAGAATTCCATGACTTTTCAGAGGTAGATGGTGTACCTGTAATTCCTGGCAGTCTGGGAACGCTCGCTTGTACCGTTGTCAATCAGGTAGAAGCAGGTGATCATCTTCTTTTAATTGCAAGTGTTGATAAAATCGAATTATCTGAAGATGAAGGCAACCCTATTCTTTACTTTAATAGCGGCTACCGGAAAATTGATAAAGAATAGTGATGGTGGAGGAAGTCAATGATTCTTATTTCCATTATTAAAAATTGTGCCAAACTCCCACGAAAAGAAGCATTATTTCAATTAAATCGTGTCAGTATGAGAGATACACTTGTTTATCTTTTTTTATTATTTTTTATTACTTTCCTGCCAAATGTCATTTTAAATATCATCACATTTGAGGCTGATGAATCGGTTTTAAGCTATTCGCAGTTTCTATTGCAAGTTATTGTTTCCTATCCTTTTCTGATGATGTTTCTTGTTATTGCAAGTATTTCTGTGCTTGCATTTCCAGCGTTTATTATTCGAACATTTTTACATCGAAAGCTCGCATACCAGCAGCTTTGGAAAATGACTGGCTTTGCTTTGTTGTTTCCATTAATTTGTTATCATATTCTCTTTTATTTACCAGTTTCCAATAATATTGCTGTGTTGATCAGTATACTCTGGCTTTATGTGCTAATGTATCGAATGATTATTATTTATCCGAAAAAAAAGAGCAAAACAGAAAAACCAGGCTAATATGCCTGGCTTTTTTAGAAAGATGACTGGGCATATTTCTGCCCGGTCTTGTGCTATCAGGAGAAAAAGCAGTTAGTTTACAGAGGGCTTTGATAAAATTTGCCGTCTTCTCTTATTAGCTAATTCGTTCATTTTCGATCTTAACCCAGCGTCTTTCCTCTGCGGATTTTTCAATAGCCTCTAGTAAGATTTGATTTTTAACTCCATCTTCGAAATTCGGTGTCGGCTGATAATCTTCTGCTAACCCGCGGAAAAATTCATCAACTAAATGAATAAATGTATGTTCATAACCGATGATATGTCCTGCTGGCCAATAAGCTCCTGCATACGGATGCACCTCTTCCGTACAATTGATCAAACGGAATCCTTGTTCACCTTCCTTATCATCCGCAAAGTATACTTCAAGGTTATTCATATTTTCCATATCCCAGCGGATCGACCCTTTTTCCCCATTGATTTCAAATTTATTTTTATTCCGGTTTCCACCTGCAAAACGGGTTGCCTCAAATGTACCAAGTGCTCCGTTCTCAAATCGGGCAATAATAGCGACCGCATCATCCACGGTTACTTCCCCCATCTTACTGGCATCACCTTTTGCGCTTAAACCACCAGTCATTTCACCAATCGGTCTTTGTTTGATAAAGGTTTCCATTGTTGCACTGACTTCGGTAAACTCACCTATCAGAAACCGTGCCATATCTAAACTGTGTGCACCAATATCCCCTAATGCTCCAGAACCAGATACCTCCTTCTTCAGGCGCCAGACAAGCGGAAAGTTCGGATCAATAATAAAATCCTGTAAATAATTCGCACGATAATGGAAGACACGACCAATTTTCCCCTGATCAATTAACTTTTTGGCAAACTGAACTGCCGGAACAAACCGGTAGTTATGGCAGATCATATGCTTGACACCATTCTTCTTCACAGCTGCAAGCATTTGCTCAGCTTCTTCAACAGTTAAAGCTAATGGCTTTTCTGTAATAATATGCTTGCCAGCTTCTGCTGCAGCAATTGCGATTTCTGCATGGGTATGATTTGGTGTGACTATATCGATAACATCAATATCCTCTCTTTCAATCACTTTCCGCCAATCCGTTTCGTACGCTTCCCAGCCAAATTTCTCTTGTGCTGCTTTAACAGCTTCTTCATTTCGTCCTGCAATTACTTTTAATTCCGGCTTTAACGGATTATCAAAATAAAATGGCAAATCACGATAAGCATGGCTATGCGCTTTCCCCATAAACTGATAACCAATCATGCCGACACGAACAGATTTACTTTTTCCTGATTCCATTTACATCACCTTACCCTTTCAATTTAGTTGAAAAATTACTTTCTTCTATTCCAATTGGCAAAGGTTCTGGCTGTTTACAGCTGCTGATCGTATAATAATGTTTTTCCTGATCGGAGGCATCATGGATCCCGTGCATAACATCCAGCACATGATAAGCAAGCTCACCATCCGTTCTCGCTTTTCTTTTTTGTATAATAGCATCAGCCATTTCTGCCACACCAAGTCCACGGCTGTTATCAGCAAATCCATGCGTCATCGCAATTTCCTGCCACTCTCTGTCATCTTTTTTCCTTAGAAAAACAGGTCCTCCGAAGGTATTCGGGTCTGGTACGACCAGACTGCCTTCTGTTCCATAAATTTCGATGTGTGGCAAACGGTGGTGCCATGTATCAAAACTTGTAATAATAGAGGCAACAGCACCACTTTCAAAATCAAGCACACCATTAATCTGGGTTGGTGTTTCCACTTGAATTTTCTCTCCATACTTCTCTTTGCTTGTAATTGTTCGTTCCTTGTATGTTGTCTGTGCTGAACCTGTGACACGTTTAATTGGACCCATTAAAGCGATGAGAGCGGTTAAATAATAAGGACCCATATCAAACATTGGTCCACCGCCAACCTGATAATAAAACGCCGGATCTGGATGCCACCTTTCATGACCTGGCCCCATCATAAAAGCGGTTGCAGATATTGGCTCACCAATCATGCCGTCATCAATCAGTTTTTTGCATGTCTGAATTCCTGCGCCTAAAAACGTATCAGGTGCATTGCCAATATACAGCTCTTTTTCTCTGGCAACATCTATTATTCTCTTGGCATCTTCTCTTGTGACAGCTAATGGCTTTTCTCCATAGACGTGCTTCCCATTTTCCAATGCCTTGATGGCAATCTCTGCATGGACAGCAGGAATGGTTAAATTAATCACTAAATCAATTTCCGGATCTGCTAATAAATCATCTGTTGTATATTCTTTTGGAACCTGAAATTCATCAGCGCGTGCTTGTGCTCTCTCTAATACAAGATCAGCAACTGCCTGAATTTGATAATTTTGAAACCTGCCAGCATTCTCTAAATATATTTTGCTAATATTTCCACAACCAATAATTCCTGCATTTAACTTTTTCACTATTCTTGCTCCTCCCGTTATCGGCTCGCCCACACCATGCCTTTTCGCATTAATTTTAACACTTCCGGCATTTCGACTATCTCTGCGACATGTCCTAAACCGCAATAATATACTTTGCCTTTCCCCCACTTTTTCGTCCATACTACAGGCATATCTACTTCACCATTTGTTTGATAAGGACCTTCCGCTACCGGAAATCGGGTTGTTGCATAAACCTTCACTACCGGATCCACATGCATATAGTATTGTTCTGATTTCACAGTGAAATCTTCCATATCTTCTGTGAGCGGATGATCGGGATCTACAATGTTTACACGGTATTCCACCCCATCATTTCCAGGGTGTGCAACCCATTGGCCGCCAACCATAAATTGATAGTCTACTTCCATCCGGAAACTATCTCCCATTCCGCCATGCAATCCTGCAAGCCCAGTTCCTGTTTCTACAGCCTTTAGTAATGGCTGTAACTGGTCTTGCTCAATTGTTCCTTGCGTCCAGTTAGGAACAATCAAATCATATTGAGTCAGGTCATCCTCTTTTAAAGTATCTAATGTATCAGTGATTTTTACATCAAAATCTTCTTCCTTTAATAGTCTTGCCAATATTGCTGCAACCTTCTCCGGCTCATGACCTTGCCAGCCACCTTGAAAAATTAATGCTCTCTTCATTTTATTTACCCTCCTATTAATCTATGACTCTATCACAGTCCTAACCGTCATTGATAACTATGCTGATCAAAGTCTCTCATTGTAATGGAAATAATCAAAATCGGCGTGTTTCCTTTGGCCGCTGATATCCTGGGCTGCTATTCCCACAAATGTTCCAGTAAATCTTACATAGTCAGAATCATCATCTGATAAATGTCCAATGTCGATTGGGTCTCCAAGCTTTATCCATTCCTTTTCTACTGTTGTAAAATAGAATTGCAGCAGATGTCTGTCTATTCTTGCCTTTAAATAGATTGGTGTGTCTGTTGTTATGGCAATATCCTGATCAAGAAGTTCATCATAATTACCATGCTTTGTTTCTATTATGCCAATACATTTACCAAAGTCCTCGTGTGTGGTAACTCTTAAGTAGACATAATCCTCTGTATCATAATATACCATTAAACCAGCCATCTGCTGAAAGTTTTCCGGATCGAATTCTACTACTGTTTCTATGTCCACATGAAAATGCTCCAGTCTCCTCATTAACATACTTTGACGATGGAATGAATTCATTGATTCCTGACCATATAAACGGAGATAGCCTGGCCTTTCTGTTAAGGAAAACCATGGTTCTTCAAAAGTTCTTCTTAGAGCATTCCAATATAACTTCAGCTGAGGTTTATCAAAGTCATCATGATTCGACAGCTGATCAGGTTGAAAGACCGGTAAATCAGGTGCTTCCACTTCGTTACTTGGATCAGGTCCATCAACGACTCTGAGCCAATTATCTTCTGTCAAGTAACATTTTTGTATCGCTGTTTCTCTTCCTAAAATACACTTATCTTCAACAACAGGGCGACCACATAAGTGTGCCATATACCATTCGCCATTCTGTGCTTCTACTAAACAGCCATGTCCTGCTTTTTGTAATTGATCGGGTGCCTTTTGATCAGAGGTTAAAATCGGATTGGTTGGGTCCACTTCATACGGGCCGAACAGGGATGGAGATCGTGCCATTGTCGCAGCATGGTTATACTCTGTTCCTCCCTCTGCTGTCAGTAAATAATAATAACCATTCCGCTTATAAATATGTGGTGCTTCTGTTTTCCCTAATACTGTTCCTCTAAAAATGTTGCGGATCGGTCCTATTAATTTTTGTTCTTCTGGGGAATACTCCTGCAAAGCAATTCCCGCAAAAGAATTGGTCCCTTTTCGATGATCCCATATCATATTGACAAGCCATTTCCTGCCATCATCATCGTGAAATAAGGATGGATCGAAACCGCTGCTGTTTAAATAGATTGGTTCAGACCAGGGACCTTCGATATTTTCTGCTGTCACTAAATAATTGTGTGTGTCTTTAAATGCTCCTTTTCTGCTTTTTACATCTGTGAAAATAAGATAAAACATACCATCACTGTATGTTAAACAAGGTGCCCAAACACCGCCTGAATTTAAATTTCCCAGCATATTTAACTGCGAAGATCGGGTAAGTGCATAACTTTTTAATTCCCAATTGACCAGATCCTTAGAGTGATAGATTTGGACACCAGGAAACCATTCAAAAGTGGAAACAGCAATATAATAATCATCATTCACTCTGACGATGGAGGGATCTGGATGGTATCCTGGTAAAACAGGGTTTAGAATCTTTGGCATAAGAAGGACTCCTCTCAAAATAAAATTCCATTAATGAATACGCTAACAATTTTATACACCATCTATTATAACTAAGTTTGTGCAAAGAACAAACTATTTAATTAATTTTTTACGATAAATTGAAACTTTGTTCATTAGGGGTATGACAGACGGTTAGAGCAGTGATAATTGTGCATATTTGCAATCTTGGTAAAAAAGGAACATAATAAAGGAAGACTTTGATCATTAAAGAAATTTGCTTAGCTTCTGTTTATCTCCGCTTATTTTGTGTTACTTAAATTTTTGACGCGGATTTTTGCAGACAGTTAACGCTGTGAGGAAAATATATTAATGGTTAATGGAAAGGAAGCTAGAACATGGGTTCAACGCATGAATTTTCTAAAGGTGAGGAAATAGCTAACTCTATTACACATGGTATTGGCATGGTGCTAAGTATTGCTGGATTAGTTATTCTGATTGTTTTTGCATCATTATATGGAACAGCATGGCATGTTATCAGTTTTACCGTATTCGGAGCAACAATGGTTCTTCTCTATACATCCTCGACAATGTTACACAGTCTCCCAAAAGGAAGAGCAAAAAATGTGTTTGAAGTTCTTGACCATTCGTCGATTTATTTCTTTATTGCTGGTACTTATACCCCGTTCCTCTTTCTTGTCATTCAAGGGTGGCAAGGCTGGACACTATTTGGCGTCATCTGGGGACTGGCAATTGGCGGAACGGTATTTAAAGCTTTTTTTGTAAAGAAATTTCTCTTTTTCTCCACAATATTGTATGTACTGATGGGCTGGCTAATCGTATTAGCGTGGCAGCCGCTTGTAGAGAATATGCATCCAAATGGCATAGCATGGCTAGTGATTGGCGGTTTATTCTATACGGTTGGCGCGGTATTTTATGTTTGGCGAGGATTCAAATATCATCATGCACTTTGGCATACATTTGTTTTAGCTGGTTCTATAGCTCATTTCTTTTGTGTGCTGTTCTATCTATTACCATGGTAAACTGCCAAAACAGATCATTACGTTTCGTGATCTGTTTTTTTGTGTGTAATTTATCACAACATTTCTTTCCATCTTATTATATATTCATTTATATGAAGATTGGAAAGGAGTTATACTGTTGAAAAATATTCCTTCATTTCTGATGAGAGATTATCATAAAGACCCATTTATAGTCATTTGGGAAGTAACGAGAGCCTGTGCATTAAAGTGTCTCCATTGCAGAGCAGATGCACAACACCACCGGGATCCCAGAGAGTTAAATTTTGAAGAAGCGAAACAGCTTATTGATCAAATTCATTCGATGAACAATCCATTACTTGTTTTTACAGGTGGAGACCCTTTAGAAAGAGAGGATCTGTTCGATATTGCCGCATATGCAATCAATAAAGGTGTCCGTGTTTCGATGACCCCCTCTGCTACTCCCAATGTGACCAGACAAGTGATGGAAAAAGCAAAAGAGATCGGTTTAGCTCGCTGGGCTTTTAGCATTGATGGCCCTGATGCTGAAATTCATGATCATTTTCGTGGGACAAGCGGTTCTTTTGACCGGACAATGGAAGCAATTCAATATTTACATGAATTACACATGCCATTGCAAATCAATACCGTCATTTCTAAGTATAATGTTGAATATTTAGAGGAAATGAAATTATTAATGGATCAGCTTGATGTTGTGTTATGGAGTGTGTTTTTCTTAGTTCCTGTCGGCAGAGGACAAGAGAAAGATATGATCAGTCCTGCAGATCATGAGAGAGTTTTCCGATGGTTATACAATGTATCACAATCTAGTAATTTTGATATAAAGACAACAGCTGCACAGCATTATCGCAGGGTTGTCCTGCAGCAAAAGGCACGAAAGCAGGAAACAAAAATAGCTTTTGAGAATGTTCTTAAAAATGGCGCAACAGGAACTGTCGATGGTCTGGGTAGAGCACCTAAGGGGGTGAACGATGGCAATGGCTTTATTTTCATTTCCCATATCGGTGATGTTTATCCAAGTGGACTGCTGCCAGTAAAAGTCGGCAATGTAAGACTAGAGACTCTTCCAGACATTTATCGCAATTCGCCTATATTAAAGCAATTACGTGATCCTGATCAATATAAAGGGAAATGTGGTGTGTGCGAATTTCGCCATGTTTGTGGCGGCTCCCGCTCCAGAGCATATGCCGCAACTGGTGATTATTTAGAAAGTGAACCATATTGTGTGTATATACCGAAGGCGATGAGGCAAAAGAATAAAGTGAGATTTTAATTATGGGATATTATTGCTGTGATAAGAAATGGGAAGTCATCCTGCCAGAAAACAGGATGACTTGTATAATCGATGGAATACATTTTCTTTATTGTTAAGCAAAGCGTTACTTTCTGCTGCAGCTTTCTCGGGCGAATGGAAGATGCTTTGCGGTTCCTCCCGCTATTTATTCCAATTTTTTTCCATAAAAAATTACATGAGACTGCCCCTGTTTGGATATACCTTGGTGGTCAGTCTCACCCAATTAACTTCAATCCGATTACAGATAAAATAATTAAAGCTAAGCAGAAAATTCTTTTCATATTCCTTGATTCATTAAAAAAGATAATACCAACAATGGCGCCACCTGCCGCTCCAATCCCTGTCCATATCGCATATGCAGTCCCCATTGCAATGTAGTTGAGCGCATAAGATAAACCGATAAAACTCAAGCTAAATCCTAAGATCAATAGAAGCAAATCTCTCCAATTTTTTGTCTGATGCCATCTGCTGATCATAATTACACCTGTCATTTCAAATAATCCTGACAAAATTAAGATCACCCATTCCATCAAGCGACACCTCCATTCTTAGAATCATCTGTTGTTAACTTTAAGCCGATTATACCAATAAGCAAGATGGCAATACATACGATTTTCCATATATTAAACGGTTCATGGAAGATAATCATATCAACTAGTACCGTTCCAGCAGTTCCTAACCCGACAAATACAGCATAAACCGTTCCAGCCGGCAGCTTATTAGCCCCCATTATCAGAAAGTAAAAACTTATCACAATCGCAATAACCGTGCCACCCCACTCCAGTACGGTATCTGCATAAGTTAATCCAACCACCCAAATCACTTCAAAAACTGCAGCAAAGACAATTTTCAACCATTCTTTATACATTCTCATTCTCCTTTTTCATCTAAAAATAAAAAGCCCCAGAGATATAATCTATCTCCTAGGCTTTTGTCCTTCCGTGTCACAGTAAATCTAACTGTGTGTTTTCTCTCGGACCAGTCCAATAATGTGTAGATGATTGCGGAACCCTAGAAAACAATCTGTATTTAATTAGTATCAGTTTACACAATGGGGTGTGGGGATGTCAAATGGAGGGGCAGGGTATGAAGCAGATGTCATAACCAGTAAGACGCTGATGAAGCGGATGTAGATTATTACATTATATTTAGATTAACGGGAAATTTGCTGAGTCTGGCCTTTTGTTTTCCGCTTTATCTCCCGATTAACGGGAAATCCACTTCGACTCGCCTTTCGTTTTCCGCTTTATCTCCGGATTAACAGGAAATCCGCTTTCCCACGCCTTTCGTTTTCCGCTTTATCTCCGGATTAACCGGAAATCGGCTACGCCTCGCCTCTCGTTTTCCGCTTTATCTCCCGATTAACAGGAAATCCGCTTCATATCGCCTTTCGTTTTCCGCTTTATCCCCCGATTAACGGGAAATCCGCTGCGACACGCCTCTCGTTTTCCGCTTTATCTCCCGATTAACAGGAAATCCACTGTACACCGTCTATCGTTTTCCGCTTTATCTCCACATTAACAGGAAATCCGCTGCGCACCGCCTTTCGTTTTCCGCTTTATCTCCAGATTACCGGGAAATCCACTTCGCCTCGCCTCTCGTTTTCCGCTTTATCTCCCGATTAACAGGAAATCCACTTCACATCGCCTCTCGTTTTCCGCTTTATCTCCCGATTAACAGGAAATCCACTTCGACACGCCTCTCGTTTTCCGCTTTATCTCCGGATTAACGGGAAATCCGCTGCGCCACGCCTCTCGTTTTCCACTTTATCTCCCGATTAACGAGAAATACGCTGCGCCACCCTCTCGTTTTCCACTTAATGTTGGGTTTAACAATAATCATCCCACCAACCTTGTCACTCTAACTATTTATATTTCATTCTAAATTCTTTCTAATATAATAAGCCCCTTTTTTGTTGCCTTTCATTTCAAAATTTTTCTGCAAGGTATACCTAATTCGTTCTAAGTTAACTTGGAGGTTACACCATTCCAATATTCTTTCACTTGTTACTTTCTCCCCTGGGAAAAGTATCATAAACTCTTCAGCAGTCCGTAGAATAGCTGATTGAAAACGTTCACGCTCGCCGCATTTTTGGCAAATACATCCCTTTCCTTCTACTTTGGTGTAAAAACTTCTGCAATGAATGCAGGGAATTCCTCTCTTCAATTCTTTGTATTGATAGTCAGGCAGAGTCTCGTATGGGGATTTTTCCAATCTGATGGATTCTAGCTTGTTTGCTAATTTGGGGAAAACAGGATCTAGCGTTACAGAATCGGGGATTGCCTGAAAATACCGATTTAATTGTGTTGGCAGGAGAATTTTATTGGTAGCTGGTGCTTGGAAGATCGTGCATTCGGGGTTGATGAAGACGACGGCAGCATAAATGGGGACTTGATAGCCTAGATGAAGCAATTGGGACAATAATGATTCTGTTCTTTTTAACTGTATTAATGGATCGTCAATTTCCTTGCCTGAAAAAAGATACAGCTTATAATTGGAATAATAGTATTCGCCGATAAAATTCTTTACTTCGTACAAATAGATAGCATTATTTATTAAGAGGGTATGATCAAGTTGAAAAGTTTTGTTATTAGAAGAGAGCCAGACATCGCGGAGGAGAAGGTAATTGCGCTGGAGTGGTTCGAGATAAGCATCGAAGAGGAGCTCTCCTTCATATCCCCTTTTTAATTTTTTATATTTTTTTGTTTCCGCTTTTGATAAAGACTTTCGCAGTGCTAACGATTCGTAAACAATAAGTTCATTAGGTTTTTTTCTCAACATACTCTTCCTTCCTGGTTCTTTTGCCTGCATTTTATCATAAGTTTACTAAATACCAAAAAGTGTATTTTCCCGCAACTAAGCGGAATTTCCCAGGAAATATGTCGCCAACAGCATAAATTAATCACGTTGATACAAATCTCTTGTATAAATTTTATCCATTGCATCTTCTATATCAGTTGTTATGCGATTGGCAATAATACAGTCAGCTTGTTCCTTGAATTCCTTTAAGTTCCTCAAGACTTTCGCCCCTAAAAAAAATCCACCATCAAGTGCAGGTTCATAAACTACTACTTCTATGCCGCTTTTCAGTAATTTTTCCATTACGCCTATAATAGCAGATTCCCGGAAATTATCCGCATTTGCTTTCATTACAAGACGGTAAATCCCCACTTTTGCAGGTGATTGTTTCATTATTTGACTGGCGATATGATCTTTTCTCGTTTGATTTGCCTCCACAATTGCTCTAATCATATTATTAGGAACGTCCTGATAATTTGCCAGCAATTGTTTTGTGTCTTTTGGTAAACAGTACCCACCATATCCAAAGGAAGGATTATTGTAGTGATTGCCGATTCTCGGATCCAAGCCGACTCCCTCGACGATTTGTCTGGAATCAAGCCCTCTTACTTCAGCATATGTATCCAGTTCATTGAAAAAAGCTACTCTCATCGCTAGATATGTATTGGCAAACAGCTTGATTGCTTCTGCTTCTGTCGATTTTGTCAGTAATACAGCAATCTCTTCTTTTAAAGCTCCTTCCACTAATAAATCAGCAAACAGCTTTGCTTCGGCAGATTGGCCCCCGACGACTATTCTTGATGGATATAAATTATCATACAATGCCCTGCCGTCCCTGAGGAATTCAGGGGAGAAAATTATATGATCAGTCTGATACTTATTTTTCAATTCTTCTGTAAAGCCGACAGGTACAGTCGATTTAATAATAATGCAGGGATTTGTTTTCAACCGCAGTACTTTTTCTACAATTACTTCCACTGATTCTGTATCAAAAAAATTACGCTCTGGATCATAATTGGTTGGTGTTGCAATAATAACAAAGTCTGCCAGCTTCATTGCCTCATCAAAATCAGTTGTCGCCTTTAACAGCAGATCTTTCTCACTCAGAAATTGTTCTAATTCCGGATCGGAAATTGGCGACTTTCTTTCATTGATCATCTTCACTTTCTCTTCTACTATATCCAATGCAATCACATGATGTTTTTGGGCTAATATAACGGCATTGGATAAACCGACATATCCTGTGCCGACAACTGTAATATTCATAAGAATCACCTCATCATAAACTTATGATCATTATAGCAACACATATGTGGAATTTACTGTTATCCTACAAAAACTTCACAAACAATTATCATTATCAAAAAAACACACCCGCTTGGATGTGTTTTTTGATTATTGAACAGCTTTTTTTCCAATCCGATAAAAGATGAATGCTGCAACAACCACAATTATTAGCATAAGAAGAAAACCAATAGCAATACTTCCGGTAAACCCTAAAAAGAAATAGCCAATCCCTGCAGCTATCGCACTGATAAATGCATAAGGCAATTGGGTTGTCACATGATCCATATGATCAGATCCTGCCCCAGTGGAAGATAAGATCGAAGTGTCAGAAATTGGTGAACAGTGATCTCCGAAAACGGCTCCTGCAAGTACTGCTGACATTGCTGGCAGAACTAATGAAACATCATACGCAACAGCAATCTGTGCCGCGATTGGCAGCATAATCCCAAATGTTCCCCAGGACGTTCCTGTTGCTAATGCCATAAAGCCTGCAAGAAGGAATAATAAGAGTGCTAAATAATTTATATTAAATGAATAATCTTTTACTAGTTCAGCTAAATATCCTCCCGTGTCGATTGTTTCAATAACGGAGCCAATCATCCATGCCAAGACCAGTATATATATGGCTGGCAGCATCGAAAGTGATCCATCTTTTAATACCTTTGTTACCGACAGTTTTTTACCAGGTAATAAAACATAAAGCACTCCAGCAATAAGAACGGCTGCCAAGCCTCCGGTAAATAAACTGAGATTAACATTCGTATTTTCAAACATTGTCAGGATTGTTGCTTCCCCTTCAACTTCCATCTTCCCTGTAATCAGAATTGCCGAAACTGTCACAACAATCAGCACACCAATCGGAACTAAAAGATGCAGTATTTTTCCGTTTTGGTTAACTAACGTATTTTCCTTTGCGCTCAGTGCCTTGCTTCGCTTGTTCGGATCAAAAACTTGTCCTGTTTCAATTGCTCGTTCTTCATGTTTCTTCATCGAACCAATGTTGATGTTGTAAATAGCTACAAGAAAAACAAGAATGACTGCAGCAAATGCATAGAAATTATATGGAACCATTTTGACAAAAGCTTCTAATGGCTGATATTCCGTAATCTCCAATGACACGAAAATAGTACCCAATGTCCCGATAATATAGGCACCCCAGCTGGAAATTGGTGTAATGACTGTAACAGGAGCTGAAGTAGAATCAATAAAATAAGCTAACTTCGCTCTTGATACTTTGTTGCGGTCTGTAATAGGCCTCGCAATTTGCCCGACAGCTAAACTATTGAAATAATCATCAATAAAAATGATTACCCCCAAAAAGGAGGGAATAAGCTGGGCTGATCTTCTTGTCTTCACTCTTTTCAATGCCCAGTCACCAAATGATTTACTGCCTCCAGATGCTGTCATAAATACTGTCATGATGCCTAGTAACAATAAGAAACTAAGCAAGTATATACTGCCAAGATTCCAACCATCTGCGGTATAAAAAATATTACGGAATACGAGCCATATTTCTTCAAGGCTTTTGAAAACATTAAAGTCATGAATTAATAGAGAACCAACAACAATGCCTGTCCCTAAAGAAAGTAAAAGGTTTCTTGTAAAAAGTACTAAAACCAGCATTAACACAGCTGGAATCAGTGAATATATCGTTCCTTCCATCACATAACCTCCATAAATTTATCGTGCCCCACTTCGCACAGAAAAAACAGCAATAGCATCGAACTATTGCTGTTTCGACATTTTTTTCACTTTTCATAGTTTACCAATATTCGCGGCAATTGTCATGGTTTTTTATGAATTTTTATTCATTAATGTCTATAAAAAAAAAGGATAGCTGTAATTTTGGAGTATTATTTTTACTCTCTTGAAATTATATTCAAGCTTGTCTCTTCCCTAGTTCTTCCTTAAATTTCTGCTGATCTGCAGGCAGCGAAACCTCTTGAGATAACCAGTCAGATAAATAAATGGCATTAATAATTTCCATGCTGTTAACCCCGCTAATGCCTGTTGCAATCAGACCTTTTCCTGTCAGGATGCTTGAAGCAAAATTTTCAAGGATCGAAATATATGGAGCATTTTTTTCCTCACGGTATTCTTCTCTTGCTACTGTATACTGATCGGGATTATTGTGGATTGCGTTCATTTCCTCAAGTGACAATGAACTGCTCCATTCCTGCTCCGGCTGATCGAATGTCTTTATCACTATTTTTTCACTGTCTGTAACAATGATCTTCCCTTTGTCTCCTAATATCTCTAACTGATCTTCACCAAAATAGTCATGAGTTCTTGTTTGGAATGTGCCACTTGATCCATTTTCATAACGGAAAAAAGCGGTGACATCATCGTCAACTTCTATCTCACGTTTGGATCCATATTTTAAATTAGCATATAGTTTGTCAGGCATTCCGAATAACCATTGGATTAAGTCAATCTGGTGAGATGCCTGGTTTATTAGAACACCACCACCTTCACCCTTCCATGTTGCACGCCATTCATTCTGATTAAAATAGGCTTGTGTTCGCCAATGCGTACTTACCGTCCAATTCCAGTTTCTTATCTCCCCAATTGCTTTATTATCCAGTAATTCTTTTATCCGTTGGTGGACTTTATTGGCACGCTGGTTGAATAACATCGCAAAAGTTAGATGATCTCTGTCCTTTGCCGTTTTAAGCAAAGATTCGACCTGACTAACATCCACCGCGATCGGTTTCTCCACTAACACATGTTTCTCATGCTTCAACGCATCTTCAGCGGTTTCAGGGTGCTGGTAATGCGGAACACAGATGATGACTGCATCTACTTGAGCAGATTGCAGTAAATCCTGATAATTTTCAAAAAATAATACACCGGGATACTCTTGTTCCACTAACTCTTTCTTTGATTCTGACCGGGAACTAATGGCAGTCAGCTCCAAGCCATTTACTTTCTGTTCAAAAATCATGGATGCATATTTTTTTCCTTGCACACCTAAACCAATAATTCCAGCTCTCACTTTTTCCATTCGGTTTCACCTCTCCAATTTTTTTACCAATCACATTGTTAAAGATGCTACTCTCACCATTTTCTTGGCCGTTAACCTGATTAACAACTTTCTAAAACATCCGCTTTGCGCACAAATTGTTATACGCTTTCATCTGTAGGTTTTATGACTTTTACAGGCCTTCCATCTGTACCATCATGAGTATTTACTTGGATGCTGTATAAACGAATCACTATATTGTTTAACTCTATTTTACCTTAATTTTCATTTTAATAGCAAAGAAGTCGTTTTCACACTGTTAAATATTTATTCATTAAATAGAAAAAGAGCATCATTCGGGATGCTCTTCTTAACACATTGCATAACTGCATCTCTATTCAATTACAACCAACCTATAGTGACTCTGCTTCAATATTTAATGGCACCTTATGAAAGATTTTTAATGAATAATACAAAATCAGCCAGGCAAACAGACTTATACCAATAAACAAAAATAACCCAGGAATCAATTTTAACAATAGAACATATCCAGCAACACTGCCAAGGAGCATCAATGTTAACAATGGCCGGACAAATAGCAGGAGAAAAGAATGTTTGATTAAAGAATAAAATGTGACTTGATAATGCAAGGAAATAGGAATTGCCAGCAAACTGCATGAGAGAAAAACAATGAGAACAGTAAAAATTGGATAATAACTTAATTGAACGAATTCATTCGGTACGATCTCAGCAATCGATAAATTAATATATAATAAACCGCCAATTAAGACATATGCCAGTCCAATCAGGTTACTTTTTAAAAAACTTCGCCTGTATATTTTGATAAACGTTTTCGTTACAGGGAGATCACTTTCCCCCATATGCCATTTCCTCATCAGATGACATGTGGCTACAAGACTTGGGAAGAAGCCAAAAATGATCAGTCCAGCTAATGAAAAGAGGATCGCTAATAAGTTTATATAAACTAACCTCAGAATTGAATCTGTTACATAATAGATACGCTCCATTCTGTCACCACCTTTATTCTTTCACAGAGCCTAGAGTAATACCATGAATAAAATACTTTTGTAAAAACGGATAGACAAGTAACACTGGGATCATGGCGATAAATATCTTTGCTGCATCAAGAGTTCTGTTGGATAATTCACTCATTCGTTTATATTGATCTTCTGTCATTGTGGACGGATCAACAGAAACGACTAATTGCTGAATATATGTTTGTAATGGATAGAATTCTTCTCTTGTCATGAAAATCAGTCCATATAAAAATTCATTCCAGTGGTACACAATACTAAATAAAGAGATTGTCGCAAGTACCGGGATAGATAAGGGAATATACAATTTAAACAAAATATACCATGGACCGGCACCGTCGACTAATGCCGCTTCTTCTAATGATTTCGGCAAATTCCTGAAAAAATTGATGGTTAAAATAATGTTGAATACAATTGTCTGGGCACCGCCAACTAATACTAATGCCCAAATACTGTTCATCAGCCC
The DNA here is from genome assembly GCF_009498735.1 of Gracilibacillus oryzae. GTDB lineage: Bacteria > Bacillota > Bacilli > Bacillales > Amphibacillaceae > Gracilibacillus > Gracilibacillus oryzae. The sequence continues at coordinate 56,072 of NZ_ML762440.1, read as the reverse complement.
ATAACCTTTAATTGTTAAATATAGCGGAATCAAACCACCATTAAATAACATCGTAAAAATTAATGTCCACATCAGCACATTTCTGCCTTTAAAGTCTTTGACTGTTTTGGATAAAGGATATGCCATTAATGGAACAATAATAAAGTTAAGTCCTGCTCCCAATACGACACGCTGGATCGATATCCAAAATGACTTGAAAAACTGACCATCCTGCAGCAGTTGTTTATAAGAATCAAAATTGAAATCTACCGGCCATAAAGCAACAGCACCAGCTGCTGCTGCCGTTTTGGAACTTAGTGATAATGAGAGCGTATACCATAAAGGCAGAATACAAGTTAAGGCCACAATGACAAGGATAGAAATTAATACAACATCTGCCACTTTGGAAGATAATGATTTACTTCTTAACATTTGCTTATCCTCCTTTTTAGAAAATTCGATAATTGGTAAACTTATAGGCAAGATAATAAGAAAGACTAATTAAGATAAAACCAACCACTGATTTCAGCAACCCGACTGCTGTCGCTAATTCATACTGCAAATTCAATAAACCAGCGCGATAAACCCATGTATCAATAATGTCACCAGTGGAATAGACAAGTGGATTATATAAATTGAAAATCTGATCAAAACCAGCATTTAATACGTTTCCTAAACTCAATACCGCTAACAAAACGGCAGTTGTACGAATACCTGGTAAGGTTACATGCCATAACATTTTTAATCGATTGGCACCATCAATACCTGCTGCTTCATATAAAGCAGGATTAATTCCAGTTAATGCAGCTAAATATATGATGGTATTGAAACCGAATTCCTTCCATATGTCACTTCCAATTACCAGAAAAGGGAACAGATCCGCACGTCCAAAAAATAAAACCGGATCAACACCAAAGGCTCCAAGCATCTGATTAACAGGACCTTGGTAAGCAAATATATCTAATAAAACTCCACCTAAAATTACCCATGAAAGAAAGTGTGGCAAATAGACAATTGTCTGAATCGATCTTTTTAAGCCCATATAACGGACTTCATTTAACATTAAGGCAAAAACGAGCGGAACAATTAAATTTCCAATTATCTTCATGATGGCAATGAAGATCGTATTATAGAAAACATTCATTGTGTCATTCAGTGTAAACATATACTTAAATGTTTCCAGTCCAATAAACTCTGATCCAAATACACCTTGGCCGGGATTATAATTCTGAAAGGCAATGACGATCCCAAACATCGGAACAATACTAAATAAAATTAACCAGACAAAGCCAGGTGCAAGCATGAAATAATAATGCTTAGCAAAACCTTTTGTTCGCATCAGCCTAAACTCCTTTCTCTGCAATCAGTCATCCTGCATGGCAAAACTTTACGATGAGGAAGGCGCCGAACATTCTCGACGCCTTTTATAAAGCTGGAGAAATTATTGAACCGCTTCTGCAACTTCGTTTGTAATTTGCTCTCCACCTTGCTGCTTCCAATCCTCAACAAATTGATCAAATGAGTCTAAAGGCTCCGTGCCCATAATTATTTTCAGGAATGTCTCGTCTTCAAGCTTTTTCAAGTTAACCCACCTGTCCTCCATCGTTTTTGTCTGGGAATAAATCAAGCTCTTTACTCCATTAATTTCAGTGTCAACTAACGGTGCCGTGCCAACTAATGCAGAATAGGCTCTCGTCCATTGGCCCAGATGGTTTTCGATATCCCAATATTGAATAGCCATATTATCGTAAGGTTCTAGCTTTACATCAAAGATTGTGTCTACATCAGATTTTAATAGTTTATATGCTGGCATATCGTAGAAATCTTCTGGCTGTTTCGTTCCTGCCAGTACTTCTCGAAGTGCAACTGTCGTAACTTCCATTTCATCAGCAGGAGCATATACAAGTCGTAATGGATAGTAGCCTGGTCCTCCAATACTTGGATCAAATTCTGATTCATTTGCTAATAGATTATTTAATATTTTCATTGCAGCTTCCGGATGTTCATAATCTTTTCTGACCACTACAAATTGCGTTGTAGTTGTACTCAGGTGAGGGGTATATTCCCCATTTGAATCTAAAGGTAAAGCGTATGATTGCCAATTGGCATCCGGATTCGTTTTTACTGCATCTGTTAACGGACCATAAGGCATCCAGAAAGGACCGAAAAACATTCCTGTATTCCCACTGATAATAGACTCACCTGAATCTTCTCTTACTCCCATCTCGGGATCTATCAGCCCCTCACTGTACATCTCTCTTAAAACTTCTAGAGCTTCTTTTGTTTCAGGCAAGATAGATCCATAGACAGGACTGCCATCATCACCTTCCAGCCAATAACCTGGATATGCGTGCAATGCAGAGAAAATCCCGTCAAAACCGTATAAATTATTTGTTGACTCGATAAAATTAGCATATAATTTATTACTAGTATCAGGCCCAGCTAATCCAATCGTATCATCTGCTCCATTTCCATCAGGATCCTGTTCCACAAATGCTTTTGCTACTTCTTTTAATTCTTCAATCGTTTCAGGTGGTTCAAGCCCGAGCTTATCCAGCCAGTCCTGTCTGATCCATAAATTGTGTACACCATCTGCTCCCGCTTGCGAGTTAGGGAGGGCCATAATCTTTCCGTCAAATGTCACACTATCTAAAGCGACCCCATTAGAGCTGTCGATAATTTCCTTTATCGCTGGGGAAGCATAGTTCTCATATACTTCGGTAAGATCAGCAATCTGGTCAGCTTCAACCATCTGCCTTAATTCTACAGGTCCTACCACCATCGCATCAGGCAGATCATTACTGGCAATGGCAAGACTAACCTTCTGATCGTAATTAGATGGGGAGGCAGTAAATGCATGTTCGACTTCAATATTTAAATTTTCCATCACATGACGGGTGTATTGATTATCCAACGGTGTGTCTCCATCCTGTAAACTTGTGTCACTGGGATCAACCTCTTGACCAATTGCAATGGTAATCGTTTCTTCATATTTACCAAATGGATCTGCAGGCTCTGTCGATTTTGTTGTTGAATTGTCTGTCTCTTCTTTGTCTGTAGCAGTCTCCTCATTAGAACAAGCAACAAGCAGTAAGATAAAGATAATCGCCAAAAACCCCCACACGCTCTTATTAACTTTCATTTTGCTTCCCCTTTCCTTTTTATGAAATTTTCTACAATCTCATCATACCATTTGTGAAAGCGCATTCAATAAGTGATATGTTCTCAAAATAACGGGGACTTCTGTTAATATTTCACATCAATAATTTTCCATTTATAATTTCACAGAACATTTGCCTTACTTCCATAAGACATTTTTATAACCTTCTCCATTTCTTTCGATATTCACTAGGTAGGAATCCTGTTTCCTGCTTAAATACTTTACTGAAATATTTCACATCAGAATAGCCGACTTTTTCAGCAATACTCGAAACTTTCTCAACAGTATGTTCTAAATAGTTCTTCGCTTTGTTTATCCTTAATACTTTGACATATTCATGAAATGTGATCCCAATCACCTGTTTAAAGCAGGTACAAAAGTAACTGCGGCTCATATTCACTTGCATGCCCATATCTGTTGCCGTGATATTATCACTTAATTGATTGTCAATAAGATGAATAGCTTTAATAATGTACTGACTTGTTTCATGGGGAACCGTCTTTTTAAAGATTGTCTCATGTATCTGTTCTTTTATCTGAAAAAACCAATTCTCCACTTCATACCAAGAATGAAATGCATCGGGTAATGTTAACTCTGTTGATAAAATATCTGCATAAATACGGCGACATTCGTTTATTGTCATAATCAGCAAATCATTCAGTTTATTTTTGGGTAACCTCAGCTGTTTTAGTTCGGCCAGCAGTTCTTCCAGAGCAGATTGTTTATAAACCCAATGGAGTAAAAGAAGTTCTTCGCGTAAACTTTTCATCCCTTCACTCTGTTTGACTGTATCAACTGAAACACCGATATGGTCGATTTCTATTATTTTTACTTTTATAGTTGGACTCAACTCATAGAACATACTAGTTTCTTTATATTGGTGAACCAGTTCCTGTAATTGCGAAATTTTACTGGATTGATTGATTATCGGAATTACTAATAACTCTTCGTCCCAATTAGATACTGCTTCCATTCGCTGGATAAAATCGCTTTGTTCCTTTTCATTTTCTAAAGGAATGAATAAGCTGTCTGCAGAAAGGTATGTTTTCTCTGCCTTTTTAACAACATCTTCTATTAATTGTTTATTAGCGGGTGTCATATTCTCAAACAATACCATTAATCCATTAGAAAAATTCTGCCAGTCCATTGACTGCTGCGACTTCTTTATTTCTTCATTAATTCTTGTCTTTATTCTGTCTAATGTCCGATCCATATTATCACTGTCCAGCTCCACCTTTGCAATATAGTCAATGGCGCCTAATCGCAAGGCTTCTTGAATATATTCAAAATCCCGGTGCAAGGACAGGACGACAATAAATATTTGAGGGAATCTTTCTTTCACAACACGAATTAACTCAATACCTGACATGACAGGCATCGCCAGGTCTGTAATCAATAAATCGACCGCATTATTTTCAAGGAATTCCACTGCCTTCTCGCCGTTTTTTGCATCACCGACTATTTCCATATTAAAAGCATTCCAGTCAAATGTTGCTATTAAGCTTTTTCTTACGAGCTTGTCGTCCTCTACTAATAACACTTTAATCATCAGTGCTTCCTCCTTTTATATAAGGAATGCGTAAGATAACTATCGTACCTTCGTCCATCTTACTTTCCATTGTGATGGTTGCTTTGTGTGCATACGTTCTTTCCAGAATTCGTTTTACATAATTCAACCCAATGCCCATTCCATTTTTGGATTGCTGGTAGGAATCTCCCGCAAGAATAGCATCTACTTTTTCTTTCGGCATACCACGTCCGTCATCTTTTACTTTCAATATAATCATGTCATCTGCTAAGCGAATTTCAATTTCGAGGTTTCCTTCATCCACTAATCCGTGATAGATGGCATTTTCTACAATCGGCTGGAGGATAAACCGTGGTACAGGTGAATGTAATACAGCTTGAGGAACAGAAGCATGCAGAGAATATTCGAAATCATAGCGAATCTGTTGTAATTTTATATATTGTTCCATTGAATCTAATTCTTCCTCTAATGTGGAGAGAAAGCCCAGTTTCCCCATATTGTAATAAAGAATTTTATTCAATGATGTTAATAGATTAGTTGCTTCTTTCTTATCACCTGAGACAACTAACCACCTTGCTGTATCTAATGTATTCATTAAAAAATGCGGATTAATTTGATGAACGAGCTTTTCAACTTCCAGGTCTGCACGCTTTCGTTCCTTATGCTCGATTTCGTTGATTAAGCTGGCAATCTGTTTTTTCATATGACGGAATTGTGTCGTAAGCTCCCTGAATTCTGGTATATTTGTTTGAATGACTTCTGATGTAAAATTATTATTTTTCATTAGATGAATTTCATTATTAAACTGATTTAATGGCTTATATAATGTTTTCCATAATAAAAGTGCAATAATTAAACTTAATGATACGAATAATATGGCAAAGTAAATCATTTGCTTCACCCAGTGATTTACTTCTTGCTGATATTCAGCTATCGGTATGAGTGCGATAATACTCCAGCCGCGGCTGGTTACTTCCCTGAACCAATAATGGCCAGCTTCCTTTCCTGCCTTCACATTACTATTAGCTAAAAAAGATGTACCGTAAGTAAATTGCTTATTGCCACTGTAAATCACTTTGTTGGCGTCATCAACAAGAAGATAACTTGTCTCATCCACATTCCGTGCCTCGCGAAGTAAATTTTTTGTGAGATCGAAATTCGATTCTAGGTATACATATATGTCCTCTCGATCCGTAATATTTAATTGCCTGATCGTTGATAATACATAACCCTCATTATACCTCTCCATACTGACATGCGGACCGAAATTATGCATTTCATATCCTTCAATTAACAGTGGATCATTCCTTAACCTGAATCCCTCCTTAACCCCATGACTGTTGAATAAATAATTGCGGTCATTTTCCATATAAACAAGAGACAATCCAATATTAGGGTTGCTGAAAGTAATTAAATTCAATTCTTTTTTCACATCATCATAATACTTGGCACGCTGATATCCCTGCTCCATCACCAGATAGGCATTCAGTTTGAACACGATATTCTCAGAGTAGGCAATTTGCTGTGAAACATAGTTCAAATCATCAATTGTATTCTCCATTGACAACCGGACTTGCTGTAAATTACTTTGAATGGAATCATGCAGTTTATTCGTTAAAATATCAGACATCGAATAATAAGAAAAAATGACTGTAAACATCATCGGAATAAATGTACTTATCGCAAAAATTAGAGCTATCCTGCTTTTTAAACTTAATGAATGAAATATACCAAGCAAGTTCTGAACATAGCGATTGCCTTCAAAAATAGAGAACCCCTCCTTTGAGTTAAGTATATTCTTTTATTATGCAGATAAGACTCATGCAAGAAACCGCTTTCTTTATTAGGAAGTATAATGAATATATTAGAAATAAGCAACATGGACAGAGGGATTCCGATATGTCCTTATTTTGCTTTGCCTGAATTTTTTCATATAAAAGACGTAATGTTAAAAACGGGGAATCATTTGCTCGGGATCCTCTGTTTTCCTGTTATTCCTCTTATTAACGGGAAATCATTTGCTCGTGCTCTCTGTTTTCCTGTTATTCCTCTTATTAACGGGAAATCACTTGCTCGTGCTTCTCTGTTTTCCTGTTATTCCTCTTATTAACGGGAAATCCTTGGTACGTGCTTCTCTGTTTTCCTGTTTTTCCTCTTATTAACGGGAAATCCTTGGTACGTGCTTCCCTGTTTTCCTGTTTTTCCTCTTATTAACGGGAAATCCTTGGTACGCGCTTCTCTGTTTTCCTGTTATTCCTCTTATTAACGGGAAATCACTTGCTCGTGCTTCTCTGTTTTCCTGTTATTCCTCTT